>CAVZQS010000011.1:0-921411 GCA_963777425.1 uncultured Alphaproteobacteria bacterium
TTCACGTGTTGATTGGAGCCCCCCAGGCAGACGGTTCAAACAAAATGGGAACAACGCGAGAATGGTCCGAGTGAATCACCTACGACGCACCGGACGGGTTGAAGCTTTACGCGCGGGTGTACGAATCAGCGCGTGACGTGGATAACCTGCCGCTGGTCTGCCTGCCCGGCCTGACGCGTAACGCCAGGGATTTCCATGAACTGGCGCTGGTGCTTTCGGAGCATCCGCAAACGCCGCGGCGCGTGATCAGCTTCGATTATCGCGGACGTGGGCTGTCGGCCTACGATCCCGATTTCACGCATTATAATATAGGCATTGAAGCCGGCGACGTGATTGCCGGGCTCGGCGTGCTCGGGATCGATCGCGCCGTGTTTCTCGGCACGTCGCGCGGCGGGCTGATCATCCACATCCTCGCAGCGATTGCGCCGCAGCTTCTGGCCGGCGTGATCTTCAATGATATCGGCCCGGAGATCGCGCCGGCGGGATTATTGCAAATCAGCCAGTATTTGAACAATCCGCGGTTGCCGAAGAGCTGGACTGAAGCGGCGGAGATCCAGCGTGCCGTGCATGGGGCCGCATTCCCGGCGCTGCGAGATGCGGACTGGGAGCGCTTCGCCCATGCGATTTACCGCGAGATCGATGGAACTATCCGCCCGGATTACGACCCGAACCTGGTGAAGACGCTGGACAGGCGTCGATTTCACGCAGAAATTGCCTGACCTGTGGGCGCAGTTCGATCTATTGGCGCGAACTGCCGCTGCTGGTCATCCGCGGGGAAAACACGCCGCTACTGGCACCGGAAACGGTCGAGGAAATGACACGCAGGCATCCAGCGCTGCAGGTGATCAACGTGGCGGGTCAAGGCCACGCGCCAATGCTGGAAACCGGGCGCCTGCCCGAGCTGATCGCAGCATTTGCCGCCGGGGTGGATCTACGGGCGGTTTAGGTTGCTGATTTGCCGGATGGCAATGCTGCTGTGCGTGGTTCGACAAGCTCACCATGAGGGCGATAGAGAATTGCAACGACAATCACCGACGTTGCAGAAATTCAACCCCTGCAATCAACCCACTCCATGCAATCAACCCACTCCCTCATGGTGAGCTTGTCGAACCACGCACAGCAGCATTGCCAAACGGAAAATGTTCAGCCGCTTTTGCCAGTTCTCGCCGGTGCAGCTTTTTTCGGCGCCGCCTTTGGCTTTGCCTTCGCCACAGGCTTCACCAAACCTGTGGCCTGCTTGATCCAGCCCTCGCGATGCGCGCGACCGGGAAAGCCGATTTCCTCGCTGACCCAGGCGGCTTCGTCGGAAGTCCAGCCAGCAATCTGGTCGTAGTGGAAAATGCCGGCCGCAAAGAGTTTCGATTCAATCACGGCACCAATGCCATCGATGGCGGTCAGGCTGTCCGGCTTACCGCGGCGCGCAGTCTTGAGCAACGCCGGGCGGTTCTTGTCATCCTGCCTTGGGCTTCGCACGATCTTCGCCTCGGCCTTTGCCTGGCTTTTCTTTGGCGCGGCCGTCTTGCGTCCTGATCTGCTGCGGCCCGCACCCGCAGGGTCTGGCGCGGGAACCGGTTCCGCCGGCGGAATCATGGCGGCGGCTTCTCTGGCAGATTTCTTCACATCGTCATTCGCAGGTGTACCGAGCAGCGACAGGGACGCAAGCCGCGCATCGGCCGCCCTCGTCGAGCTTTCAGAAACAGAATCTCTTTTTGCCGAGAACCTCTTGGAAACATTGCCTAAAATCGCGCCGATGATAAAGGCGGCGGCAATGAGGAACAGCGACGATAAAATGAACATCACCATGATTCGTTATCCCACCTTCGCTATCGAAGTCAGGCCTGGGTCGACCAGCCGACATAGAAACCGACAAGAACAGCAATCAGAAGAAAGAGCCAGAGCTCGCTGATCAAATACCACACGCCGTTGTCCTCCCAATGGCTGCTGCAGGTCTGTCGATGTTCACGCCATGGCGGCCTGCAAACGGCGATTTTCTGCGCTTCCGGTGCTCACGTACCAGAATGTACGCTGCGCTCCGTTGCTCGAAAAACACCGTTTTCGCCTCGCCATGATCGCGAATCTCAACAGACCCTGGAGCAGCGGTTCCCACTTTTCGTAAAATTACTCTAGTTGTTGCTGGCGCTGGCCGGCACTTCCAGTTTCACCTCGCCCGGCTTGCCATTGCCCGGAAGCGCCGTGTGCAGAGCAGCATTCAAGCTATCATAACCATTCGAATTGGCAGCGGTACCCCTGATGTTGTAGGTTTCACCTGAAATTTCCACTTCGCCATTGGTTAATTGCGCCGCTTGCGCCAACGCGAAATCGACAAGATCGAAGAAACCCGGCGGTGCGCCGCGCGCCACAGCCATTTCATCGAGAATTTCGATACCGGGCATGGCGCTTTCCGCAGCGGCGAGGATCTTGGCGCGGGCATCGCCATAGGGAACGTTGCCCGAAAGCAGGATCCCTTCATCGGACTTGGTGACCGCGAAGGAAAACGGAACAGCCAAAGGCAAAAGTGTCGCCTGATTGTCGACGACTCGAACGCCCCTCGTCTCGCTCACAATTTTCAGCGCCTCCGCGAGCGCCTCCTCGGATGGTGCAATTCCCTTGAGGACCAGATCGCGGCCATCGATTTCGGCGCTCGCCCATGGATTGCCGGTCTCGAGCGCATTGTTGGCGGTCTCTGTGAGCTCACGGTCGATCGGATCTGTCAAAAACCACACAGCCAAGGCCGTCAGCAGCGCAATGGTGATGACGCCCGGCCAGAACCAGCTTTTGATCGTCTGCATATATTCAATACTTTCTTATCTTAACCCGGAACATGTCTGCCCGCTATTTATGGCCATTTCAACACAGTGGTGTGTCCGCGTGTCATAAACATTCTACAGCACCGGATTTCCGGCAAAAGAAAACCCGGCAGCTTGCGCTGCCGGGTCCAAATCAACCAATCCGTGAAGGATTAGAAATTGCGCTGGAAGCGGATCATGCCGCCGAATGCGTCGTCGCCGCCGCCGCTGCTTCGGAAGCTGCCTGACGCGCGCCATCAAACTTGGTGTAGTTGATTTCCGGCGTGATCGTGAAGCCAGGAACCAGCTCGTAAGCTACGTTAAGAGCGAAAGCGTAGGTGCCTTCTTCTTCGTAAGCGCCCTGACCGTTCAGAGTTGCCTTGTCGGTGAGCTTGGCGGAGAAACCTGCCCAAGCTGCCCAATCGCCTTCCCAGGCACCGAAGAAGTTACGATCGTTCGGGTCGAACGTGCCGGATCGAAGTTGTTATAGTCAGACTGATAGCCGCCCATGACGAAGGCAGAGAATCGTGTCGGTGAACTTCACGTCCAAACGCAGCTTTCCAGCAACGTCTTCAACGTTGGAGTCATAGCCAACAACACCGGAGATCGCCGCCCCAACCCTGTTCGAACTTCGCACCAGCAAGAACGTGTGGCATGTAGTCTTCGATGACATAGTTGCCACCGAGGCCGGTAACATCGTCCTGACCCTGTTCAGCAGCGATGATTGCGGAGAAACCATTGCCGCCAGTGAAGGTGTAGCTGACCTGGTTGGTCGTGCCGGACTGGTAGTTGATCACGTCGTCGTTGAGGACGTTGCCAGCATAACCGGTCCACGAACCGAAGATTTCGTCAGCAACACCGATGTGGAAACCACCGAGTTCAATGAAGGCCTGTCGGCAGCGAAGCGCCATCATCGATGCCGTTGGTGAACTGGAAACGGCCCTGGATGTACGAACGCAGAGTGCCGAGTTCGGTTTCCGAACGAGCGTCGAAACGGACTTCTGCACGCGTACGCTTGTACCAGGTTTCGTTGTCCTTGGCGCCAACGTTGGAGCCGTCATAAGGATCGTCACCGCCTGCGCATCGTAACGGACGTAGCCGCTGATCTTCAGGCAGGTTTCGGTCCCCGGAATATAGAAGAAGCCAGCGCCGTATGCGTCGCAAACGCGAACGTATTCGACGGGCTCTGGTTCAGCGACAACGACGGCGTCGGCAGCACGTGCGCCGGTTACTGCAACGAGGGCTGCAGCGGAGCCGATTAGAAGGCTCTTGATGTTCATTTCTGACCTCCAGTCAAAGTTAAAAATGGGTCTGGGCATTCCAATTTGGCTGAAGGACAACCTGTCCCCATCCCCTAAGTCCAAGAAGAAATGCGATGAACGCCCTTCCTCCCGACAGACCATACTCGCCAGCGCCGGGGTTTCAACCATGAATGTCCGGATCGGCACCCTGTTAGGGCTCTATGCCAGAGCGCTGTTGCACAAAAGCCACGAAATCGCCTCGGCTCCTGCAATATCTTTACGCCTCATTAATATTGGTAACCCGGTTTTTAATAAAATCTTGCCGGAACGTGGCGGGATTGGAACTGCAAACACCTGAAGAATTGGCCATTACAGCGGTGTTGCTGGCCAATCGCTGAATCGAATCAACGATTTTCCGCTCTCCCTGAATGGTGATTTGACATGACATATCTCTACCTCCTTATCGCCATAGTCTGCGAAGTCGTGGCCACTTCCGCCCTCAAACAGGCGGATGGATTCACCAGGCTTTGGCCATCGCTCGTTTGCATTGCCGGCTACGGAGCGGCGTTCTATCTGCTTTCGATACTGCTCAAAACCATGCCCGTCGGCGTTGTCTATGCGATCTGGTCGGGTGCGGGAATTGTGCTGATCGCCGCCGTTGGCTGGTTCTGGTTCAAGCAATCGCTGGATATTGCTGCGATCGTCGGGTTGGTCCTGATCGTTGCCGGCGTGCTCATCGTCAATCTCTTCTCGAGCTCGGTCGGGCATTAGGGTCAATATTTGCTGGCCAGTTGGTGCGCCAGCTATCCATTTTCCAGGAACCTCCCGTCGAATCTTGACTGGAGGTCAGAAATGAACATCAAGAGCCTTCTAATCGGCTCCGCTGCAGCTCTCGTTGCAGTATCAGGGGCACGCGCTGCAGATGCCGTCGTCGTCGCCGAACCAGAACCCGTCGAATACGTCAAAGTGTGCGATGCTTATGGCGCGGGCTTCTTCTATATCCCCGGCACCGAGACCTGCCTGAAGATCAGCGGCTATGTGCGTGCCGACATCCAGGGCGGTGACGACGTTTATTCCGGTGCCGAGCGCGACACCTATGACTGGCGTGCACGTGCCCTTCTCCGTTTCGACGCCCGTTCGGAAACCGAGCTCGGCACCTTGAAGTCGTTTGCCGAGCTTCGTTACAATTTCAAGAATGGCGCAGACGCTCAAACTGTCGATCTGAACCAGGCGACAATCGAGCTCGGCGGTTTCCGGGTTGGCGCAGCCGACTCGCAGTTCACGAGCTGGACCAACTATCTCGGCGACATCATCAATGACGACGTGATCGCTGAAGGCAGTTATGTCACCAACCAGATCAGCTATACGTTCACTGGCGGCAATGGTTTCTCGGCATTCCTTGGTCTTGAGCAAGGCAGCGGTTCCTATACCCTCATCGATACAGTAACGGGCGATCCCATTCTTGATGATGACGGCAATGACGTCACCACCAGCAACGTTATCGATAGCTATACACCGCATGTTGTCGCTGGTGCCAAGTTTGAACAGGGTTGGGGTTCCATCGCAGCTGTTGGCGGCTACGACTCCAACAGTGAAGAATTTGCAGCCAAGGTACGCCTGGATGTGAAGTTCAATGAGACAGTTTCTGCTTGGGTTATGGGCGGTTACCAGTCAGATGGCGAGATCCAAACATCGCCTACCGGGGTCCACTACAGGAGCTCCACCAGTTTCTTTGGAACATGGAACGGTGACTATGCTTTCTGGGGCGGTATCACTGCCAAGGTTAGCAGCCAGGCAACCGTCAACGGTCAACTTGGCTATGAAGAAGACGGTACGCTCGCTGCTGCTCTGAACGTTAAGTACGAGTTGGTTCCAGGCTTCGAAATCACACCAGAAATCAACTACACCAGCTTTGACGGTATCCGTGGCAACGACGACGCCTTCGGCGGGATCCTCCGCTTCCAGCGCAACTTCTAATCCTTTGATTGGCTGACACAAACCAATGCCGGGCGTTCCGGCATTGGTTTTTCGTCCTCAACAAGCCAATTCGACGTTCGTTGTTTGAATTGCAGGTACCGGTCGAGGGGATCGGGGAGAGCTATCCCTTCGCCAGATTTTAAACGCCCAAACCCATTTTTTATTTGATTGGAGATCGGAAATGAACATCAAGAGCCTTTTGTACGGCTCCGCTGCGGCTCTCGTTGCAGTATCCGGCGCGCGCGCTGCAGACGCAGTCGTCGTCGCTGAACCAGAACCTGTTGAATATGTACGCATCTGCGACGCCTATGGCGCCGGCTTCTTCTATATTCCCGGCACCGAGACCTGCCTGAAGGTCAGCGGCTATGTCCGTGCGGAAATTCATGCCGGTGACGACGTATATAAGGGTCCAGAGCTCGACACCTATGACTGGCGCGCCCGTGCCGTTACCCGCTTCGATGCCCGTTCGGAAACCGAGCTCGGCACATTGCGCTCCTATGCCGAACTTCGCTACAATTTCAACAATGGCGCAGACAAAGAAACGGTCGATCTGAACCAGGCAACCATCGAGCTTGGCGGTTTCCGCGTTGGTGCTGCCGATTCGCAGTTCACAAGCTGGACCGGCTATCTCGGCGGCGGCATCATCTCCGATGACGTTATCGCCGAAGGCAGCTACGTCACCAACCAGATCAGCTACACCTATTCCGCGGACAACGGTTTCTCGGCATTCGTTGGTGCGGAACAGGGTAAGGGCGCCTACCTGATCGACGACTATCTTCCGCATATTCTTGGTGGCGCGAAGTTCAAGCAGGGCTGGGGTTCGGTTACCGGTGTTGTCGGTTACGACTCCAAGGCTGAAGAATGGGCCGGCAAGGCTCGTTTGGACGTAAAGTTCAATGACACTGTTTCGGCCTGGGTCATGGGCGGATACAAGTCTAATGATGTCAAAGACTTCTACGGTACCTGGAATGGACAATATGCTGTTTGGGGCGGTATTGCTGCCAAGGTTTCCGCCGAGGCAACTGTCAATGCACAGGTTGGCTACGAAGACGAAGGCACAATCGCTGCTGCTTTGAACGTGGCTTACACGCTGGTTCCAGGTTTCGTTATCACGCCGGAAGTCAACTACACCAAGTTTGATGATGCTCGCCAGGCCCGCACGCGCGGCGCCAAGGATGATGCCTTCCAGGGTATCGTCCGCTTCCAGCGCAACTTCTGATCCTGGTCGACTGAACAACCAACGCCGGGTTTTTTCGGCGTTGGCCTTCCCTCAAACCATATTCACCATTCAATTTTCAGCGTTCGTAGAGCAACGCACAGACATTTAGCGAGAGAGGATTTTAAACCGGTCGTGGACCGAGGAGATGGTGACATGTTTGGACAGCAACCAGCAAGGTTGGACGTTGATGAAGCCGGTGATGGTTTTATCAAACGGAAGTTTATTAGCCTAAAGTGGCATGGGCTTCTGGATTGCGCTTTCGGAAAAGACGGGTACAACTCGTCAGATATTTTTCCGATGTTTGTTTTATCGATTAGAGCGCAATCATTATGACGATCTCTGCCTTGGGTATCGCCCCCTCCCCGCCCGAAACGGCGTTTCCGGTCCGGTTCCAGTACGATCTCAGCTATGCTTCGGCGGATCATGGGATCAAACGATTGGTCAAGGAGCATTCTCTCAACAATCTGACTGCGCAATATATCAGTATTCTCTGGGATGAAGGTTCGCACAAAACCAATGTCCGGTCTTTCCTTGGAGAAATCTGCGAAATATTGGGCGGCGAGCGTTTCAGCGTTTTCACGCAGGAAATGCTCGATTCTGTGATCGGCACGCTACGCGAGCGCGGCAATAGCAATGCAACCATCAATCGAAAGATGGCTGCCTTGAGCAAGCTGCTGCGGAAGGCGTGTAAAATGGGCGACATCTACAATTTGCCGGAGTTCCGGCGCCAAAAGGAACGGCAGGGACGTATCCGCTTCCTTGAAGCCGAAGAGGAACAGCGGCTTTTCTCGGCGATCCGCATGCGTTGCGAAGACAGCTACAGGTTGAGCGTCTTTCTGGTAGATACGGGTTGCCGGCTTGGCGAAGCAATCGGCCTCAACTGGAACGACCTGCAGGACTCGCGCTCGACCTTCTGGCTGACGAAGTCCGGACGCAGCCGCACGGTTCCTTTGACCACCCGGGTGAAGGAGGTCGTCCAGATCCCGCATGGCCGGTTGAAGGGTCCCTTCGCCATGCACACGCAAGTGCGTTTTCGCGCGATCTGGAACGAAGCCAAGGCGGAAGTCGGACTTGGGACGGACGATCAGGTGGTCCCGCATATTCTGCGCCATACCTGCGCTTCACGGCTGGTGCGCGGCGGCATCGATATCAGGCGCGTACAGATCTGGCTCGGCCATCAGACCCTGTCGATGACGATGCGCTACGCTCATCTCGCGACCAATGATCTCGACAGCTGCGTGGCTGTGCTCGAACGCCATTAGGGTCTGTCGAGATTCATGCCATGGCAGCCTGCAAACGGCGTTTTTCTGTGCTCCGGTGCTCACGTACCACAATGTACGCTGCGCTCCGGTGCTCGAAAACCACCATTTTCGACTCGCCCTGACATGAACCTCGACAGACCCTATTGCACCAGCGGCATGCGGAAGGTGAACCGCGTTTCTTCAGAGGTCGAGGAAACGTCCAGGGTTCCGCCATGCACTCGCGCAATTTCCGAGGCAATATAAAGCCCGAGCCCCAGTCCCTGCTGGCCGGCTCGCGCTTCACGCCGAAAGAACGGCAGGAATAATTGCGCCATCGCTTCCGGCGGGATAGGTTCTCCTGTGTTGGAGACCCACAACTCAAAGACGCCATTATCGATCGATGCGTTGACGCGAATGGGACCATCCTCAGAACCGTGCATCAGGGCATTGCCGAGAAGATTCGACAGGAGCTGGCCAATCCTGACCCGGTCGCATTTCACCGGATCCTCGAAGTCGAGATGCGCCTCGACGACATGGCCGGTCCGAACGGAAGCCAATTCATCGATGACCTGAACCAGTGTCGGCTTCAACGGTTCCTCATCGTCGAGTTCCAGCACCACGCCGCCGCCAAGTCTTGCGCGCGCCAGATCCAGCACGTTGTCGATCAGGCCCGACATGCGAACGACGCTGCCACGGATCAATTTGACGATGTTCGTCGCCTTCTCGTCCAACGGCGAGCGAAGCAGCATGCGCGTTCCGGAATCGATCGACGCGACCGGATTGCGCAGATCATGGCCAAGCACGGCGACGAATTGTTCTCGAAATTCGGAAATCTTGCGCTCGTCGAGAAGCGCCGCCTCCGTCATCGCCAGACGCTCATTCGCATGCAGATGAAAGGCGATCAATTCGGCAAACAGTTTGAACATTCCGATGGTTTCGGGATTGTTGAGACGCGCCGGCCTTGGGTCGATGGCGCATAACGTACCGAACAACGAGCCGTCCGGGAGGATGATAGGCATGGAAATATAGCTTTGAAAACCATAGATGGCCGGCGTGTGATGAGTGGAATAGACTGGATCTTTCGCGACTTCATCAATAACCACCGCTTCGCGGCTATCGCGGATTTCATCACAGATCGTGGTCTTGACAGCCAGTTCACCGCCCGGCGTCAGGCCAAAACCGATCGCGTCGAGAACCTCGCAGGCGATCCAGCGATCGTCGGTTACCCGCGCAACGGCGGCAAAGCCCATGCCGGTGCTGCGGCAAACGACATCGAGGATCATTGGTACGGCATCAATCCGGCCGATCGCATCGATGTCGGCCTGAAAGTCATTGTTCATCAAAGCTTCCGATATTGTAGGGTCAGGACCTGTTAATCTGGTCAAAATGGTATGAGGCTTTTCGTTCGGATACGAGGAGCAAAGGCGATGGCAATGTTTATCCATTGTCGAGCCTTTGCGACAAAGTAGCCGGGCGAAAAGATTCCCTATCCTCCGGACGCCGAAACGGCTGCAAGCTGCAGTGTCGAACCGCTCGGCCGGGGGGAAGCCCCCGCCCTTCGCAGCTCTCCTCGCATCTTCTTGCCGTTTCAGGCGCCATTTCGATCATATTAATAGGTCCTGACCCTAGTCGCATCCAAATATAGAGCCTCCAGACGATAACGCCAATGCGTGTGTCAAGGTCCGAGACATATCCGTTTTTGCGCGTGGGAAAAAGCGATATCGGCGGCCGGGCCGCAAGGGGCGGGCTCGTAGGGTCAGGATTGTTAATAGGCAAAGTATTTCATGAGATGGCGTCATCTATCCAAGAAAAACTGCGCCGATATCGACTTCTTTCTGATTTAGTCACATAATACATCTGCATTACAGGTGTCTAACCTTGACGATTAATTGACGTTCCGTCACTCATCTGTAAGGATTTCATCCGGCACATCGGAGACCTTGCATGGCACTATGGTTGGATATACTTCGCGAGAAAAACGATCTTGCGGGGCAGCTGAGCGAAAAAATACCGAGGTTTCTCGCCTATGAAGGTCTGACATTGGATCAGGCAACACGGCTGCACATCTTTCTGGAAAATCACGCGGAAGAAATGCGCAGGTTGGCAAGGGAGATCGGCGCGGTCGATCTTGTCGTTGCGCTGCATGAAGCTGCCGATGCGCTCGACAGGATATTCTCAGACCTTGCGGCTGCGGCCGAGCTGAAGGTTGCGGAGCTTCGCCAGAAAGAGGCATACGCCAACGCGCCGCCCACTCCGAAACTCGTGTACAACTGAGAGTGACGGGCGATAATCATCCGCCGAATTGACAGCGTTTGACGATCTGTCCCGCCGAAAACTTCGCGGCGCGGCGCCAGGATTTCGTCCGTGTCACCGCGGTAGGTGATCAACTCCCCACAAATCGCGCGCTGGTCGTCGACATTGAGCACGGAATATTTGACCCAGCCAATCAATGTGCTGGTCTTTTCGACGGCACCGATAACGACAAAACGTGCGCCCGCCTGCTTGGCCTGCCGGGCAAGCGGTTCGAAGCCCGGATCCGCTGCCGTGCATTGCGACGCCTCGCAGGGAAGCGTCACGAGCTTGAGCTTGCCGCTGGCAGCCAACTGCTCACGCAGAAAATCAGAGAGCGCCTTCAGCCTGCGCTTGTGCGTGTCGCTCTGATCGACCGGTTCACCGGAGGTGTCGAGAAAATCAAAATTTGCCACTGCAACCGGCACTGCGGGCTCGGCACGCGCCGGCGCAATAGCGACGACCATGGCACCGAGCACCATCGCCGCAAATGAGGCATGGACTGTCATTTCATCATCCTTTTCCGGTGCCCAGAGCAAAGGATAGTTGAAACTGTAACGATGTCCAATCTGACGGCACATGGCTGCCGACAACTTCCCTTGCCTCTTGACATCCAACGTTCACATTGAATTGATAAGGGACGGCTCAACGTCAAGAGGGCATGGGCTCCATGCACGACGATGAAGAAGACGACAACATCATGCATTACACCACGCCAATGTGGTGCCATTTGCTCATCTTCGGCTTTGCTGTCTCGATCGCTGTCGGTATCTGCCAAATCTGCTCGTAACGTTCTGCCAGCGGGTAAATGAACGAGCCCCGGCCCTCACAAAACTTGAGGGGACAAGGCCGAGCCGGGCCTCGATGCCCGCAAGGGCATGGCTGAAACTGTGAAGCCTTAAAGCCGTCTAGCGATGTGTGCGCTGCGTCTGGAACGCCAGGATCAGGACGACAGCGACGGCGAGCAGAATAGAAAGATCACGCATAACCGTAACCTCCAAATGCGAATGGACCGCGCGTCGAACCCGCGCAGGCCATTTTGTCTGATGATCATTTCCGGCCGGTTCATCTGAAGTCCAGCCAGCAACGAGCCCCCTTGCGGAGACATTCGTAGATTAGCCGGAACGACATATGAAATCGATTGGAGCTTTGGTCCGGAAATATCAAAATCTTATAAAGACCTGTGGTTTGGCTGGCGACATGGCAGATTTACCTGTCACCCCACGGCAACCGGAGGAGCGTGGCGTTTTCCCTCGTGATACTCGCTCCACGCCTGTCGCAGGATTTGCACCGAAGATGTAAGGAAGATACCTGCCATCAGCGCTGCAACCGCCAGGTCAGGCCATGCGGTCGATGTGCCCCACACTCCAAAAGCCGCAGCCATGACCACAACGTTGCCGATCGCGTCATTGCGAGAGCAGAGCCAGACAGATCGAACATTCGCGTCGCCATCTTTATAGGGCCGCAGCAGGAGAACGGAGCCAAGGTTTGCCGCCAGCGCCAGAAAGCCGATGACGCCCATCACTTCAGCGCTCGGAAGTCCAAGGACAAAGACTTGATAGACGGTCGAACCAAAGACCCAGACAGCCATGACGGAAAGCGAGAGACCCTTGAACAGGGCGGCTGTCGCTCGGGTGCGCAGGCTTGCCCCGATCACGGCAAGGCTCAACCCGTAGGTGACGGTGTCGGCCAGAAAGTCCAAAGCATCCGCCTTTAGCGCCTGCGAACCCGCCAGCTGACCAGCTACCATCTCCGTCAGGAACATCGCCCCGTTGATGGCGATCACAGTCCAGAGTATTCGCTTGTAACGCGGGTCCACGCCGTCAAAGATTGGCACTCCACCGGAACAGCAAGTGTCTTCAACCTTGTGGACGAGCGGCTGCCTTGTCCACTGGAAAGACCAACGGCGGCCGGTGCGCAAGAAGTGTTCGTTTCGTGGTTGCAGCAGTGATCAGCCATGCGGTGCCTCCTTTTATGTTGGCACTCTAGTCCCTATAGTGACTAGAGGTTCAAGAGGTTTTTTCATGGATTTTTCGATTGGTGAACTCGCGCGGCGCACACAGGTAAAGGTGCCAACCATACGCTACTATGAACAGATTGGCCTCTTGCCGCCGCCACCTCGCACGGAAGGGCAGCAAAGGCGCTACGATAAGAAGAGCATGGCGCGACTTGCCTTCATCAGGCATGCGCGTGAACTCGGCTTCAACATCGAGGCAATCCGCGCGCTTCTCTCGCTGCAGGACAATCCGGATCAATCTTGCAGCGTTGCCGACAGGATCGCATCAGCGCGCCTCGCTGAAGTCGAGGAACGCATTGCCAGCCTCAGCGCCCTGCGAACGGAATTGCAGCGGATGCTCGAGGAATGCGCCTGTGGCCGGGTGGCTGAATGCCGCGTCATCGAGACCTTGGCCAATAGCAGCCATCGGCATGGTCGCTTATGCTAACCATATTTCCAAGGTATGAAGGTCTCGTTTTGCTGAGGCTGGGTGTGCAATCGGCAGGCTGGGGTAGGTAGCAAAGAGGCGCGCCCACCCGTTCCCCATACTCGAGAAAACCGAAATCCGGGCCCAGAACTCAATTTTTAAACTCGCTCCGGTGTCACTCTGGTCGAGCCCCAAAACCCATGAGTGGCCCGCTATGGGCGAATGGACCTCCGCCCGCAAATAGATCGGGGATGAAATGCTTCCGGCTATTTCCACATGCCACAACTCAACATAATTTTGTCCAATGACGGACGCTCGAAATCACCACTTTGTACCCAAAGGCTACCTGTGCGGCTTCTCGCATGGGGTCAAAAGGCAGGCTGGCCTCTTTGTAGTGGACCGCACCACGAAAACGACGTTCGGCGCTAGGGTCCGTGATGTGGCAGCCAAACGGGACTTCAACCGCGTTGAGATCGAGGGTGTGGAACCAAACCATCTCGAGAACGAATTCTACAGTCGTATTGAAAGCGAGACCGTCCAATCAATACAGCGTATCGACGCTACCGGTGCGATTGAAAACACTTCCGATCTCGAAAACGTCATCACGTTGATCATGATCTTAGCGGTCCGCAATCCACGCTTTCGTAAGAACATGGCGACCGGGCTGAGTGGGGTCTACAAACGAGTTATGGACCTGTCGCTCGCATCGAAGGAGCGCTGGGATGCCGTGACGCGTCGCATGGAAAAGGAAGGTAGCGCGATCAGGTCAAACACGACGTATGAGGAGCTACGGGAATTTGTTGACCGAGGCGAGTACGATATCGTCACAACCACAACTGGCCATGCAGGGATGGAAGTGCGAAGTTATCCGAAATTTATCCGTCTTTTCGGAAGTCGCAAGTGGACCCTCTTCAAAGGTTCGCCAGAGGCAGGTGACTTCATCACCTCGGATCATCCGGTATCCCTATTTGACAAAGGGGGACCTCGATCCGGATTTCAGTCCGATTGGATACGGTACGCGGGAAACGGTAGTTATTTTCCCACTTACGCGGCGGATGCTCCTCTGGGGGGAATTTGAAGACGGTTCCGAGACCACCCTTGAACTGCCGCCCGGTCTTGTTTGGGAAATGAACGCGCGGATTGCCTCTTACGCAGATCGGCAGGTCTATGCCGCAGACGATACCGCGCGATATGGGTATGGGTCCACGATCAGGAACATTCGATCATTGCTGGACGAGGAGTGGTTTCTACGCGCGGGTGTAGAGGACGACGACTGACCCACTCTGCCCCTTACGGGCTACCCACTATTGCCCTGAGCCGCTCCGCCCCACCCCTCACACGTGCCACACGCTGGGACCAGCCCCAAGTGGACCACCTTCGATACCTATTAAGACCCTTCTTTAAGACATGTCGAAATGGGTAGGGGAAAGAGGCGTGAGGGAAAGCAAAGTAGTCGGCGATCTTCTGGTCTTTGTGAAAGAACAAAGGTATACGCGATACTGCTTGACCCTCCATTCGTTTGCTTGATCAATATAGCTTGGCGAAAACTTCAATTGTGTCCGAGGTGTTTGAAATGTTGAACATGTATCGTCGTTGGTTTCCGAAGAGGTCAACCGAAGGGATGGTGTTTCGACGGCCGCGCACACCGGATGAAATGTTACATAAGAGAGCAATCAAACAGCTTATAATTTATACTATCGCAATTATCTTACTTGTTTCAATTCTAGAGCCTCCGAATTATATTGTATACATACTGTTAGTGCCATGCGGCATTCTTGTCAGTGAAATAAATTTTCGCCTGTTTTTCAAAAGCTACTTTCCACCTGAGCCCGATGATCAGTAACCCAAGCAACCTGCGAATGATGGAAGTACTAAATGAGCGAATTCGATAATAGGCTGGAACAGACGACAATGCCTATAACAATGCTGCCAATTTCGTGAATGCACTTGGCTTGCATACACACAGTTGCTACGTTCAGGTGTGTGTTACCCAGCGGGAAGGTAGTTAAATCAGCTAACCCCACTGGCCGGGTAATGACGATCCACTTGTTGGCGAGGTTGGCTTGGTGTTGTATCTTCGAGCCATGCCAACGCTATCAAATCTCAAGTGGGAAGCGTTCGCTCAGGCCGTCGTTCAGGGCGGCCCGGCATCGCGCGCCTACAGCAAGGCCTATAGCGCCACAGGCAATGCCGCCGAGGTGAATGCTGCAAAACTGCTCAGAAAAACTCAGGTGGCAAGCAGGGTTGCGGAGCTTCAGGAACAGGTGCAGATCCGAACCATGGTCACTGTCGAAGGTTTGACGCGCGACCTTTTCGAGATCAGAAGGCAAGCCATGGCGGAGGGGAAATATGCCGCCGCTGTCAGCGCGCTGGCGTTGATTGCAAAAATACATGGCCTCCTCGTCGATCGACATCAGGTTGACATCATGAACCGACCTGCACCGCTTCCGACCCAGTTGTTGGAGTTGAGTGAGGAGGAGTGGCGGCGGCAGTTCGGCGTCCCGGGCTCCTGACTGGTGGGAACGATGGTGCCACCGATAGTTGGCATGGTTCGTGCCGAGGAAGCCCCGCTCGGGATGTGCGAACGCGTAGACGATCTCCTCCGGGGAAACTTGCCGATAATAGCGGAAATGCCTTGAAGACCGGTGCGAACGCGGCGGCGATGCTGGCGTCGGTTGTCCGCAAGGTCCCGTACCGGGACAAAAGGGACAAAAGGGACATTTTCCGCGTGCATAACCGGGGTCAGAGGTAGGGGGACAAAAGGGACATTGGTCTTTAGACCTGTCCCGTTTGTCCCGCCTGACCCGGATGCACCAAAACCTGCTTTCTTATCAGCCACACCTCGTAGCCATAGGTGCCGACGAGCTTCCGGGCTACGAGGGCCTCCGAGGCGCGCTGGAAGGCCTTCTTGCGGGTGTCAGGCTCCTCGCTTTGCGATATGCCGCGCAGGTAACTCATCTCGCGCCAGAGGGCGATTGGCACCGTCAGCGTGTTGTCCGGGATGTGGTTGTTGGCAGGCGGCACACTGCCGCTTTCGGCAATGACTTCGCCGAGGGCGTCGAGTGCGATGGTGGCGGCGGGCGTCAGTGCTTCGCGCTTGCCCTTCGGCGGTGCCGTCGCCGGTCCGTCGACGGGGACGACGACAGGCGCGGTCGTTCCCTCTCCAATGGTCTCGCTTTCCAGAACGAAGTTGATGCGAACGCCTTCCTCGCCGTCGTTCGTTTTTCGCACCGTCGCCGTGCGCGTTGTCTGTGCCTTGCCATTGACCTCGACTGTCAGGTCGACTGCACCGAGTAGGCTGCCATGCCCGCGCATGCGCACCGCATCGTGCGGCTGGTGATGGCAGGCTAGGATATGAGCATGGCCACCGTGTCTCTCTATACCTTCCTCGATTTGCCGCACCGTCGCTACGAAGCGGCCCATATCTTTCGGGCTGTTCTCGTCGCCACCGCACAATGCCGCCGAAACCGTATCGATGCCGAGCAGGGCCAGCGGCTTGCCGAACATGTCTTCAATGCGCCTTATCGTGTCGATGATATGGGACGCCGTCGCCTTGTCGAGGAAGTTGATAGGTCCCGGAACAATGGCAAATGGGATATCGTGGTAGCCGTGGCGCTGGCGAAAGGCAATTGCGCGCCGCTCGACGAGCTTGTGCCGCTCGAGTGCGACATAGACGGCAAGGCCGCTTTTCGTGGCGCGCTCCATGCCAGTCCATCCCGGCGGCGACATGCAGATGCAAATCCTCGATCAGCACCGACTTGCCGCTGCCCGGTTCGCCAAAGAAAACCGAAAACTCGTCGATGCCGAGAATTTCGGAGACAAGCCAGTCTTTGGTGCTGGTTTCGGGAAAGTCACGATAGAGCCGGAAGGGCAGGCCGAGCGGCTTGGCCTTGACCTTCGAGCCGATGAAGTCGCGATCGCCGGGAAAGCCGAAGTCGGCGTTGTTGTCGTCGGGCTTGTCGTTCATCACCAGAACTTCCGCCTGCGCGGTGGCCAGATATCGCGTATTTCCTGCGTCAGTTCGCGGGCCTCGGCAGCGGCGGCGGCACTCAGGCCGAACCGGTCGCCAAGGTGTCGATAGAGATCGATGCCCGTAACTTCAGGATGGCGTAGCAGCCACATGGCCGCCCAGTAGATGCGGGCCTCTGTATGCGGATCATAAAGTATCGTGTCTTGCATTGCGCTTGCCTCGTTGAGAGAGGCCGTGCGGGCTGGCTTTGTACGGAAGACCAAGATGTGGTATTTTCTTCAGGCCCTAACTTGGAAACACCCATCCGGCCCGCCGTGTGCCCGCACGGCGGGTTTTCAGTTACCAGCGAGTGCCGCTGGGCTCGGTGGGCTGCATCGCTTGCTTTGGGACCGTTCAACCTGACGATTTTAGGGCTGGCCCCTTGCCCTCCGGCAGGCCCGCCAGCCATGCCTCGGCATCGATCATACGAACGATCGACTTGCGGCCAAGCTTGCGCATCGGCAGCCGCCCGGCATTGACTTCATCGTAGAACTTGCTGAGGCCGATCCCGGCCCACGCGCAGAACTGCTTGATTGTCATCGCGCCCTGTTCCATTGAAACCTCCATTTGAACTAGAGACCCAATGTTGGCAGCGCCCATTTCATCGAAACAACATTGAACCAGAGGCCCGATGATTGCCGCAATCGACGACGGACTGTCGCATGCGCCGTAGAGCTATTTTTTTCTGGTTCTGCGGCCCTTACCCGGTTTCGCCGTCATGATCCGATGGATTGTCGCGGGCTTTATGCTGATGTTGTCCTCCTTTGCGACCTCCAGAACGAAGGTTACGAAGGGGCCATAAATTTCGTCGCCATCCGGACCGAACCACGCACGCCCTTTGGCGGCCTTCCCAAGATGGGCCTCAAAAGCAGCAGCAAGGTCAAACACGAACCGGTCGAGCGCGCTTTCCTCCGTGTCACGGATAACCGTCTGGCCATCGAGCAGTTTCGCGACCTTTGCGTCGACCCTGCTGAACAGTGGTACGTGGTCGGGCCGCTGTTTTACCGATAGTGCTGCGACTTCGGGCAACTGTCTCGCCCACGCTTTGCCAGCGGCATCCTTTGTGAAAAGCTCAGAGAAAGATTTCGGCTTTCCTCTGATTTCTTTCCCCCGTGCCTCGATGGCACTCCATGGCGTACGATTGAGATCGAAACTGTTTCGAGGCGGGATTTGGCACTGTCGATGTCGCGACGAAGCGCAAGACGAGGTTCGATCAGGGCACGCCGTTTATCGACAGGCAACGCCTCGATCTCGCGCCGCGATGGAGTGAGTACGTGCGGGATTGTGAATGTGCGTTCGCGCGAGCCCGTCGCAACAGCGGCCAGAGTGGCGTCGAGATTGCCGGGATCGACTGTGGCGTGTCCGGAAGTCGTTGTCGGTCATCGCGCTGCGCCTCGCGCCACACCGTGAAAGGCGCAGGGGAAACTGGCGGGTGCAGAGCCAGTGTTCGGGCCGTCGCCCTACTCCGCATTGTATCACTTGCCGCTCATGCTCCGCGCTGTTCAGCGCTCTCTGCGAGGTCGCAGCTCGATCACCTTCGCATTGCCGCCCGCAATGAACTGCTCCCATGCCAGCATCAACTTGCGGCGCTTCTCGAGGGCGTCACCGCGCCGGTAAGCTCGGTTTCGACCCCCTGCAGCGTATGCGCCAGCGCCGCCTCGGCGATCTCGCGTGGGAACGGTGTCCTGTCGCCTGTCCAATCGCTGAACGACCTGCGAAATCCGTGGACAGTAGTCGCGTCCTTCACCTTGAACCTGCGCAGCAGCATTTCCATCGACATGACCGGACAGCGGCCGATCCTTGCGCTGCCCGGGGAAGACGAAATCGTTTCGAGCTGCTCATCGAACTGCTTGAGGATGGTGACGGCACGCGGCGACAGCGGCACCTGATGTTGCTTTCCCGCCTTCATGCGAGAAGCGGGAACGGTCCAGATGGCGCGATCGAGGTCGATCTCGTCCCATTTCGCGCCGAGCACCTCGCCCGATCGGCCTGCGGTCAGGATCGCGAACTCCAGCGCACGCGCAGCCATGCCGTCAGACATCGCGCAGCCGGGCGACGAAGGCAGGGAACGTCCGCATAGGGCATCGCGGCATGGTGACCGCGCATGAGCTTCCTGCGGGCGGGCAAGAGTTGCGTCGAGATGGCCGCGCCATAGCGCCGGGTTCTCGCCGCAGCGCCAGCCCTTGACCTTGGCGAAAGCCAGCACCCGTTCGATCCGTCCACGCAGCCGAGAGGCAGTTTCTGCCTTGGCTCGCCAGATGGGCTTCAGCACCTTGAGGACGTCTTCAGTAGTGATCGCCGATACCTTCAGGGGCCGCAGATGGCGGCAATAGGCATCGCCCAGCGTCATCGCCCATTGCGCTTGATGTTTGTCGTTGCGCCATGCGGCTTTGTTGTCGGCAAGGAACAGGTCAACGGCCTCCGCCGAAAGTCGGCTCGGCCTCCTTGCGGCTTTCGGCCAGCGGGTTGCCGCCCTTGGCGAGGACATCGCGCGCGTCGCTGGCAAGCTTTCGCGCCTTGGCGAGGCTGATGCGCGGGTAGCCGCCGAGGCCCATGACAGACCGGCGCTTGCTCGAGCCTTCCACATGAACAGCCACGACCGCGAGCCCGAGGCAGCGACCTCGAGCCAAAGCCCACCGCCGTCACCCAACCGTCCCGAGCCAGCGGCCTTCACCTCAGCATCTGACAATTTGTGAATTGGCCTCGCCATCGTCCTGCACCTTTTCCTGCACCTTTGTCGCCGGTTGATAGCACATGTCAGCGGAAGCGGAAAGGCGAACTAGGAGGTAAGTGTCAATTAAAACAATGGGTTTATCTCACTTAGACGAACACTGACGGAGGCAGGCAAATGATAGGTACTGCGGACGCTCTCTCCGCCATTGTTTCCAAATTATTTATAAATTTCAATACGAAATTGTCAGCTAACAGACCCACCTTAACGCCCACCGTGACAAAAACCTCTCTTAGACGACGCTTCACGTTCACGCTTTCGAGGCTCGCCCAATCGATTCTCGGAATCGAAGTAGGGGATATCGTGACGACTGAGAATGCCGGCCGCCTCCTGCGACTTTTGGTAACTGGCACTACGCTGTACGCTAGCGACGCGTATGTCACGTTTGTCGTAAACGGTACACGTTTCCGCAAAGACGGCACCTTGGGCAAACTGCAGGACGCATTCAGATTGCATTTCGAAAACGAGAGCACGAATGCCAAGAACTAGGCAAGGCGGACTAAAATGCGCCCGTGCTACTGGGTGGCTATTAATGCGACGGATCATAAACGAAACGGCTCAGGCTGCGAACCGCCACGAAGAAATGACCGTTGCAGGATTGTCTTAGGCATCGACTATGGTTTCTTTGGCAAGTTCTATCAACGTTCAGGAATGACGATTGGCAGATTTTGTCGAGTTACCGTTCCTTTGATCGTCGCCTACTGCGGATTGCAAAGAGTTCACCCTGAGCTCCTAACCCAATATCCAACGTAATACCAATTGGTGTGTTGATTTCTACTCTCATAAAAGAGATACCCGTGACCGTTAGTCGTCGAAACTGCATAGAAGGTTTTTGAAATCTTCTTTCTCGTCGCAAATCAGAACGATCCCCGGGCATAAACGGCAATAGCCTCTTTGCCCACGCAGTGTTCCACTCCAGGTGGAGATATTTTGGCAGGTACAAACGACCCTCGTCATTCTTTGGTGTTACCGGCGCCATCAGAGTGAGCGGCAGCGTGCTGTGCGTTTTTCAGCTCATACCTACTTCCGTTTTCATGGGTAATTCGCAAATGAGGTCATACAGGGAGGATTAATAATGACTGTTATGTTTCAATCTCACGGTGGCAAAGAGAAATCTGAAGGCGCGCCGGGCTTAAGCTTGTCCCCGGCCGCACGGCCCGCTGGCGCGGACATCGCTGTCGATGAACAGGCGGATTTTGGTTATCTGATCCCTCCGCTTGACGCCCCGGAAAACTATCTTCCTGAGACTGGCGAGACACTCGGCGAGCTGGATGAACTCGGTAACCTGATGATTGATCAGGCCGCAAGTGAGACGTCAGAAACCGATTCGACGCTGCCTCCCGTTTTGACATATTGGGGACAGTTTCTAGATCATGAACTGACAGCGCGGACCGATCGGGAAAGCCTGATTACCAGTGTGAGCGATGCGCATCCACCACAATCCTCTTCGGTTGTCGAGGCGCAGCTCCGGAATGCACGCACCCCCCGCTTCGATCTCGACAGTGTCTATGGCGGTATTCCTACCGGTGACGGGCTCTCGGCCGACGTGGCAACGGTGATTTCCGGCATGCGCCACCCCACCCAGATTAACAAGATGCGGGTCGGCACCGCGATAGAACCTGGACCCCTGCCGGACAATCTCGACGAACATCGTGACCTTCCGCGCTATTCTCAGGTTCAGGACAGCGTCAGGCAAGCCGCCCTTCGGCTAGCTCAGGCATCGATGTCGAACGAGGACTTCACAGCATTCGAGGCGACACTTCCGCTCCGGGCGTTGATTGGAGACCAACGAAATGACGAAAACCTTATCGTCGCTCAATTCCATTTGAGTTTTCTCAGGTTCCACAACAAGGCAGTGGACTTTTTGGCCAGTCACGATACCGGCTGGATCGCGGATTTCCATTCGGCACAACTCCTGACGCGTCTGCACTATCAATGGCTGATCGTGGAAGGCTATCTGAAAGGTGTCTGCCAACCGGCAGTCGTCAGCAGGATCATCGACAGCCGCGCGTCGCATTTTTTCAAGTTCCGGGCAGAATATGATGCACGCCAGCCTGCCGTGCGACTTGGCAACGCCATGCCACTCGAATTCTCTGCGGCGGCCTACAGATTTGGGCATTCCATGGTTCGAGCCGCCTACGATCATAATCGGACATTCGGCCGCCCGAATGAACCGGCCGCTTTTGACCTTCTGTTTACGTTCACGGGCGGCGGCGGGATGTTCGGCAGCCCCAAACTTCCGAAAAATTGGGTCATTGACTGGAAACGCTTTGTGGTTGCCAATCCGCCCAAAATCAATGACGGGCTAGCGGAGAGGGTTGCACGCAAGATCGACACCGAGCTGGCACCGCCACTAGGGGTGATGCAGAAGGAGGGCAACAATCTGCCCCCAGGCCAATTGCAGGACCTTTTCAAGCATTTGGCACGCCGTAATCTCCGGCGAGGCTACAATTTGCGCCTTCCCACAGGACAGGCTGTCCACCGCTACCTGAGGCAGCATGGCGCGGTCACCTCTGCCCCGATCGAAGACGTGAGCGCGATATTTGCCGGCAAACCCAACATGCGAGACTTCCTCAAGAATTCTGGTGCAAAGTTTCACGAGCGCACCCCGCTTTGGTTCTACTGTCTGGCCGAGGCGGAAAAGGGGGGCGGCGGCTCGCTCGGCGAAGTCGGCAGCTGGCTCGTCGCCTCGACTATCATCGGCGTGCTGCTGTCGGACCCGGATTCTGCGCTTTCACGGGAATTCACGCCCGGCCAGAGTCCACGAGGATGAACGATGACAGCCCGATCGACTCCATCGCCAAGTGGATGAAGTTTGCGGTCGTAATGGAGTAGCAGCCAAGAACTGCCGTGTGAAGCTTGTAAGCAAAGCTGAAATCACGTTGACTTTGAAAACCGGATGCGGAGGGGATCGTCGTGGCTGTGCATTCACGTTGCTCTTGCGGTAATACGGCCGATGAATATCTGGATGGGCCCACGGCCTGCATCGCCAGCCCGGGGGTAATGGCAAGCATAAAGTCCCAGATATCATCCGGCCGAGTTCTCTCGGTGGCCGATGCGCGTTTGGCCACCCTGTCGGGAATGCTGGACATCCCGACCATAGGAAGGACAGGATTCAATGACGGTGTCATCTATCCCCCTGCCGCAATGGAAGGTCCGGCACTGGCGCCATCCGCTACCCGGCCCCCAAGCGCGCGTTTCTCGATGAGAAGATCCTCTCGCAGACAAACACTGAATTGCCTCGTCTTGCTCGTCGACTTTTCAGACAATCCAGGAACACAAACGCCGGCCCATTTCCAGCAGTTGCTGTTCGATCCGGCAAATGCCGATTCAATGCACAGCTTCTATAAAGAGATGTCATTCGGCACCCTGAACGTCACAGGTCAGGTAACGAACTGGATCCGGGCACGAAAGCCCTACAGCTTTTACACGGATGGACAAAGCGGCACGGGAGGCACTTTCCCGAAAAACACTCCCGGGCTCCTCACCGAGGTGCTGCAGAAGTACTGCAGGGCGAATAGTCTTGCCCCTTTTGACATGAACGGTGACGGCTTTGTTGACGGGTTGTTTCTCGTCCACGCCGGCGGCGGCGCCGAGGCAGAACAGAACCCTGTTCTGCGGAAAAACATGATCTGGTCACACAAGTGGACGCTCCCGGCAGCGCTTGTGAATGGCGGAGTAAAGGCCTTCGCCTATTTCTCTGCTCCGGAAGACGGGAAACTTGGCGTCTTCTCGCACGAATTCGGCCATTTCTTAGGTTTGCCCGATCTGTACGATACCAGTTACCGGAGCCATGGCATCGGCGAGTGGTGTCTGATGGCAGCCGGATCCTGGAATGGGGGAGGAGATCTACCGGCGCGGATGTCGGCGTGGTGTCTTTCAACGCTCGGCTGGATCAAGCCAAACAATGTTGCTGCTGCAGCTTCACTCGTACTCAAGCCGCTGGAGACGGACAAGACTGCATGCCACCGGCTGTGGACAGGCGGCAGGGCTTCCAAAGAATATTTACTTATTGAGAATCGGCAGAAATCAGGACGCGACGCTGGATTACCGGGGAGCGGTTTGGCTGTATGGCACATCGACGAGACACAGTCCGACAATACCAACCCGCTGGCCTATCGCGTAGCACTTGTTCAGGCGAACGGTCGACGCGATCTGGAATTCAACAAAAACGCGGGCGACCCGGGACACCTGTTCCCGGGGTCGCAACGGGTGACAAAGGTAGATGACAGTGGCGCCAGCCATCCGCACACACGCAAGAACGACGGCACAGCGACGGGAATTGCCATATCTAGTATCAAGGTCGTAAACGGTGATGTAACAGCAGACATCATTGTTTGATTGCCACGATACCGACTATGGTTTGGCCTGAGCATCTTCAATGACGACTCGTTCACCCTGTGGACCGCCAAGAACTGACGTCGTCAGACTGTAGGTTCGCCCTGGTTGAATCCCTTCGGGTTGTGCTGCAAACGCTCTGAGAACTGTCCCGGGCTCAGGATGTAGAAAATCAAAGAATCCGGCCGCCGCCTCACTCGCTTCGACAAGCAGCTCCACGTCCGCTCCCCAACCATCGGATGATGGTTCGACGCTTTTGACTTTCCCTTCCACAATCGTCTTGTTTGGCATGATCTGCATAACGCATATTCCTCAACACTTCTAAATTGGGGTGTGCGTTCCGGAACGCTTGGGATCAATCATACAACTTTTTGAGCATCCTGTATGAACGCATTCCTGAGTGTACGCCTATTCGGGCGAACAGCCCGACGCGGAATCAATTGACCACCTTCGCTTTCTCATAAAGCGACGATACCAATTGATGTGTCTTCAACCTTCCGGCCGGTAGGCTTTAAGATCATCATGATGCAGAACGCCAGCAAGCTCAAATCTCTCTATCACTGACGAATGCAAACGCCATTGTCTGAAATTTGGCGGTTTCCCTGCTTCCACCTCATACGACTGCTTTTGCATTCAATGGCAGATAGAAACATTTTGGCCTAGCTGATTTGTCGTAGAAGAGCTTCCGCCTGTTCGAGGACGAGTTTCACAGCATCGTCGGCAAGGTCAGGTGGGTATCCGTATTTCTTGAGAATGCGCTTCACAAGCACACGCATTCTCGCGCGAGCGCTCTCTCGTTTATGCCAATCAACAGTAGCGTTTTGCCGAAGCTGCTCCAAAAGCTCATGGGCGATGACGCGCAGGGTTTCGTTCCCGAGCACTTCAATAGCGCTCTCGTTTTGCGCCAAAGCATCATAGAAGGCGATCTCCTCACCCGACAGCCCTTGCTCCTCGCCGCTTGCAGGTCCTTGGCAAGGACGATCGGACGATCAACTCGTTGATCATTTCAACGGCCGAAATGGCATTGGAATGGTAACGCGAAACGGCCTCTTCAAGCCGTTTCGAAAACGCGCGGCTCTCTACGATATTGGATTGCGACCGGCCTTGGATTTCTCCACTCAGAAGCTTACGGAGCGTCTCTAACGCGAGATTCTTTTGCTCCATTCCCTGAAGCTCGGCAAGGAACACATCAGATAGAACTGAGATGTCTGGGCTCTCCATTCCAGCGGCACGAAGGACGTCGATGATCTCAGTCGAGGCGACGGCCCGATCAACGAGTTGCTGAACTGCGAAAGCACGGTCAGTTTGGGAAATTGTTACGAACCACTCATACCGAACGTTGTCCTAAAAGGACCAGGTCGAAAATAGATTGGGAAGTGATTTTGGACTGGTTGCGGAGACGATAGCGTTTTATAGCCCGTCGCTGTGCCATCGTAAGCGGTGCAGATGATCCTCAATGGCGATACGCGCCTGAATGAAGCCGTCACCATCCAGAAAGAGCGAGTGAACATCTCCAAATGTTTCGCCGAGTTTACGAATGTCTCTGACAATGGACGCTGCATCAGGCGACATCAAATCCTATTTGCGCGCTAACTATGCGTTCCACTTTTCCATTTATCGGGCTGCCGGTTCAGAGAGCATTCTCAATATTATCGAGAACCTTTGGCTGCAGGTCAGTCCCTACTTCAAGATGCTGCACGATTCCGGCAATTACACGAAAGCCAACGAACATCATCGGGCAATGTTTGCAGCTCTGTATGCTCACGATGGCGACGCGGTCAAAATAGCCATACAGTCAGATTTCGATGCCGCTTACGATGTACTCCTGGACTTGGTCAGCTGACCTCCCTGGCCAGTTCATTTACGATGGCTATCGAAGCCTTCGGTTCCTGGTCGTGTTGGTGATTGCTTGTAGAAATCAACAGCGGCGGCCTGTTAAGAGTCCGCCGAACTTGCATATTATACCTTCGCGCTGAAAGTGGATGGAATGGCGGTTGTGTAGAACAACGGCTCCACTTGCCTGCCGGACGCTCGGCATCTATATTGGCCAAATGCTTGACCATTCGTCCCGACCGTCTTCGCCGCCACATATGCCGATGGATGCGCTAAGCGAAGTCCTACAAGACTTTCGCTTGAGTGGCGTCAACTATGGCCGCTGTGAGCTCCGACATCCATGGAGCATCGCCTTTCCGCAACAACCGCTGCTTCGTTTTCACTTTGTCAGCCAAGGTCCATGCTGGATACATACAGAAGCGCAAGGCTGGCAGGAGTTGCGCGGTGGCGATCTGGTGCTGCTGCCGCAAGGCATCGCCCATCGGCTGGCCAGCGCGCCGGATGTTGTGGGCAATTCGCTCAAGGGTTGCCAGGTGACCAAGTTGGGGAGCAACGTTTGCGAGGTGGTACGCGAAGGAACCGGCGCGACTAGCACCCTGTTCTGTGGCTCCATGGCTTTGGGCGCCTGTGCGCTTAACCCCTTGATCACTTTGATGCCGCCCATTATCAAAGGCTGCGATGTGGCCGGCAATGACCCGATCGTTGGTCCCTTGCTAGCGGCTATGACGGCGGAGGCCACACAACCGCAGATGGGCAGCGCCACCATCTTATCACGTATGGCGGACCTGCTCACAGCGCGGCTCATCCGCTGCTGGGTCAATTGCACCGGAGCCTCGACTTCCGGTTGGCTCGCTGCCATCCGCGATCCCCATATTGGCCGCGCCCTCGCAGCAATGCACCGAGACCCCGGCCGCAACTGGACACTCGAAAGCCTCGCCGGCCTGGCAGGCCAATCGCGCTCGATTTTCGCCGAGCGCTTCAGCGCTGTTTTAGGGGAAGGTGCGGCACGCTATCTCGCCCGTCTGCGTATGCAGCTTGCCCGTGATTTGTTGGGGCAAAGCGGCATGTCGGTTGCTGAGGTCGCCGCCCGTTTGGGCTATGAATCCGAGGCATCCTTCGCTCGCGCGTTCAAGCGCATCACCAATGTCTCGCCGGGCGTTGTGCGTCGCACAATTTCCGGACGAATAGACATGGATTTCGGATTTTAGGACACATATCATCCGAAAAAACTCGTCTATGAAGATCTCCAAACCTTTGGAGATACTTCAATGACGGACACAACAATACAACTTGATGGCGCGGTGATAGACCTTGATGCCGCTGCGCCAGCCGAATGGAGCGCGGCCACATGGTTCGCTGTCCTTTCAATGGCGGCCGCCAGTTTTGCGCTGGTGTCAGCCGAGTTCCTGCCGGCAGGTCTGTTGACGCCAATGGCGCGCGATCTGGGCATCAGCGAGGGAACTGCCGGACAGGTCGTCACCGCCACCGCTTCCGTCGGCGCCGTGACGGCCTTGTTGAGCAATGTTCTCATCGGCCGATTGAACCGCAAGACGGTGCTGGTTGGTCTCAGCGCCCTGGCGATCGGCTCCAATATTCTTGCGGCGGTAGCGACCGATTTCTGGCTATTGTTGTTGGGTCGGGCCGGGCTGGGAATCGCCCTCAGCGCTTTCTGGGCGCTTTCAGTTGCCGTCGTAGCGAGGCTGGTTGGCGCCAATGCGACAGGTCGTGGCATGGCTGTCGTCACCCTCGGCGTCTCGCTCGCCACCATTGCCGCACCGTCGATGGGCGCTTTGATCAGCGACTGGCTGGGCTGGCGCAGCGCCATGGCCATGACAGCCGGACTGGCCGCGCTTGCCATGCTGCTGCAGTTTCTCAGCCTGCCGACCTTGCCTGCAACCACAAGTAACAGTCTTGCCGATGTCCTTCGGCTGACACGGCGGCGCGGTATTCAACTTGGCATGCTTGCTATCCTTTTGCTGATGACGGGGCATTTTGCTGGCTCGGTCTATGTGCGCCCCTTCCTCGAACACGTGACGCTCCTTGCAACCGGGCCGATTGCCCTGGCGCTGCTCGGGTTTGGCATCGCCGCTGTGGTCGGTAATATTGCCGGCGGCCGCATGGCCGACGCCAATATCCGCGTGGCCCTCGCGGTTACCGCCGCGTTAATGGCGCTTGCTGCGCTCGCTTTGGTGCTTTGGGGCGCGCATATCGGCGTTGCCTTCGGCTTCGCGACGCTTTGGGGCTTCGCCTTTGGCATGGCGCCAGTGGTGCTGCCGACCAATCTGTCCCGCGCGGCACCTGATGCGCTGGAAGCAGCGGGCAGCTTGATGGTCGCCTCTTTCCAGGTCGCCATCACTATCGGCGCGGTGGTCGGCGGCTATGTCGTGGACACCTATGGCGCCACGGCACCCTTAACCCTTACCGCCGTCCTTGCCGCATCGACAGCCGTACTGGCGCTGCTACAGCCCCGCAGCTAATCTTTGCTCCTGCTGCGCGGTAGGTGGAGCAACTAGACGTCATCCCCAAGTTGCAGATGCGACAAGACCTCGGCGCATGGCAAGGCGGAAGGTGAGGTCATGTCGAGGGCGGTGCTTCCTCCATCTGACGGCTAACATCGCCGCAGCGACGCAAGGCCAGCTTGACTGGAACATGTTCACTCTCGATATCCAGGAGGATCATCATCTCGCTGCCGTACTGGCCAGGCAGGCAATTTCGGCGAAAGAAAACCGCCCGAGAATGCCGAACCTTTTACCGGCTCCCTTGGCCATTCCAGTGACGAATTCAATCCAGCCGCGTAAATCGCGGCACACGGCCAGCAGGCAGCGAACATTTCGTGCAGAACGCTAACGTAACCCGACGCCAGATCTTCATCGAGATGATCGCAGGCCCGTTCCCACCGAACTCGGAGCGGATCTTACGCAGGCTCTCGGTCATTTCGTGGGCAGAAGACTGGCGCGCAGCTTCACCGCTGAGGGCTGCCAACGACCATCCACCGGCGCGATTTTGCCCGGTGAAACGAGCTAACGCATCTTGCGCTGCCGCCCGCCGGTTATCAGGAGTTTGCAAAGGCTCGCCCATCAGTACCCTTCATTGCCGATGACATCATGGAGACCTTTGACGAGCCGCGGTCTGAAGAGGCGTTCATCGGGCAGGTCATATATCTCACCCTTCACGGGCACCTCTCCGAGATCTCGCAGAAG
Organism: uncultured Alphaproteobacteria bacterium; assembly: GCA_963777425.1. Classification (GTDB taxonomy): domain Bacteria; phylum Pseudomonadota; class Alphaproteobacteria; order Rhizobiales; family Rhizobiaceae; genus Phyllobacterium. Next base: position 29,288 of record CAVZQS010000011.1, read on the forward strand.
GTTCTTCCGAGCATGTGGCGACAAGGGATGGGATACCTATCCAACACTACGTGAAGCATTTGACACCGCGGCATCCGCCTACGGTCCACTGCCGTGCAAGTATGCGTCCGCTCACGATTCGTATGACGAGGCGATTTCGGCCGAAAACAAGCAAAAGCGACCTGGCAGACCTTTTAGAACGGTGGGTTCGATGGCCGCGAAATTAAACATTCCCGGATTGCTGGTAGCGACGGCTGCCATAGCACTTTCGGAAACGACCACTTGTGCGGGATTTGCCACGCTGGTAATCCGCGCGGCCAAGTTCACCGTCTGCCCAAAAATGTCACCGTCTCGTGGCACAACCTGGCCTGTAACCAATCCAACGCGCACCGGCAGGAGACCAGCCTTTTCAGCCGATTCCACCAATGTGAGACAGGCGCTAAGTCCTGATGTTGGCTCTGGGAAAAGTATCATCACACCGTCACCAAGGACCTTAACCAATCTCCCCCCAACATGAGAGACAATTTGCTGTGAAAAGGCTTCAAAGTGAGCTGCCTGTTCGGCTGCTCTTATGTCTCCAAGTTCGTGTGTCAATTCCGTGAAACCACAGAGATCGGCGAAAGCAACGGTTGGTAAATCGACATCGGGCCCTGTCTCCAAACCGCTCTCGCAAAGGGCTTCTTGAATACGTGAGACAATATTATCGAAGACCGACTCTTCCAGGAGGCGACGCTGGAGCATGAATAACACCCTAAACCCGATCCGTTGCAGCTCGAGTCGTTTGGCAGCTGCAGCAGCAAGCATCTCAGAGTGTGAAATTCCAGCATTCAGCATTCTCTCCTCGACTTCACTGCGGAACAAATCGCGCATTGTTTCCACAACGCGGTGGGTAGATTGCCCGAAGGCCCGCAATACTCTCGTCATTGCCAGGTCGGAAATGCCGAGTCGGCGGCATTCAGCAATGAGTTTGAGCAGCTCGACATCGTCCTCGCGCAGAACCTGCTCTGTTGACAAGCGAGGAAGGCCCGCCGCAGCCCTCAAATTATTCAGTGCTATAGGAGTGACATCCAAACCCTCGAGCTCCCTCTCCATCGATGTCGTCGACAGGTAGACCGGGTCGAACATGATCTGCGCAGCAAAGTCGAGCGCGAATACCTTGTTTCGAATTGCTTTGACCAATGTGTCCAGGGGTATGCCTGCTTCATGCAAGGCAAGTGCAACGCGAATCCTGTCCGCGTCTTCAAGGAGATAATCCGTTTTTCTCCCGATTATGCCAGCCGCCTCAAATTCCAGAAGCTGACCTTCTCCGCACCCCGTCAAGGCTGACAGAGCGGTCCGCGATAGATTGTGCATTGCCCTCAGCCCGATCGATACCGAAAGATGGCACAATAATCATTGTGCGATGCAATTACAGTACGTCAAAGGGAGGAACGACTTCGCCCTTTCGGACTATGTATCGTTCTACGAGAACCGCCACAAGTAACTGTAGGTCAAAAACTTGACACCACGCGATCCAGCCTCCCTCGAGCATGAGCAATGGTTGCTATAGCCTCAGGTGTTGCCCTAATTCAGGTGGAACAGTTTGGTCAGGAACTCCTTGACCGCCGCCTGAGCTTGAGAATTTGCGGCATCGTTGTATTGAACGGGTGGTCCGAGTTGGACACACTCATCCCTCCATGAAAACGGCTTGCCCGTTGCGACATTCATTAGCCGGCCATTCTCTTCGCGCCGCATGCAGCTCCGCGAGGTCTGCGCATCGCTCATTTCGTTGTAGGCCGGACTGTTGGTATGGTCGAAAGCATGGCGCGCGTCAGGATACACAGTGATTTGCGCATCGTGGCCAGCAGCAGCGAGACGTTCGATGTAATCAAGGCAGCGCGGCAATGGATTCCATTCATCTTTTGCACCGTGGAAAGCACGGATCGGCGCATCCACCACCTCCATCTCCCCGACAAGCTCGAAATTGCAGGGCGGATAAAACGGCAGATAAGCGGCGATACCTCCGCGCTTGGGACCGTAAAGAGCGTGGAAGCGGTTGAGGCTGGCGTAGAGGGCAACCAATCCGCCCCGCGAAAAGCCGATTATCGCAATGCGGTTTGCATCAAGGCGTGGATCGGCCACAAGCATTTCCACCGCCCTGTAGACGTCGTAGATGGGGTTGAACTCGCCCACCCGCGACTGATCCGTGTAGATTTCGCTGTAACCACGGGCAGTGTAGCTGTCGATTCGAAGCGTCGCCACGCCGAGCGGTTCCAGGAAATTGGCCCAGCTCCATGGCCCCGAACTCGCAGGGCCACCAGACCCGTGCAAAAGGATAACGACAGGCAAGCGTGCGTCGATAGTGGGAACCTGTAGTCTGCCCGTCACCGTGACCACTGTTCCCCCCGCAATATCGCCCTGCAGAAACTGGTCGTCCGAAAGAGTGAGCGAAGGGATTTGGATCACTTCGTCTGGAGTTTGGGCGTCAGAACCGGGCGCATACACGACCAACAGAACCAGGACCGACCACACTCGAATATCACGCGCAAATCTCATTGGCATCCCTCCACACCTGCCAGGTCCCGTCGTCTTGCCGAGTATGCCGATACCTGAGCATCTTCGATCCTCACAATATAGCAATCTGCTAGTGCGAACGACCGCCACTTTTGGATGGGTCAAGCGCCGTCCTATCAGCACCTCGTCGAGTTGTGGGAATGGCCGAGACGGCGTCGGAAGCAGCCTAGAGATGAAAAAGCCCACGGCACGATATACAAGCTGGGCCTGCGGAGAAATGATGCGCGGCCATGCAGATATACCAGGACCTGTATTTGTTCTCGTCGCATTGGCCGAGAGACCGTGTGATTTCGTTGCTGCGGCCCATAAACGCGAAAATTTGGGCGTTTGTTCAATGCCAATGGCTGCTAAAAAACGTTCATTTGAAAATGCCGATAATCGCAGCACGCTCTTAGCACGTCGAAATTAGTGGCTAAGCGTTGCAATTGGCGGCCAATTTCAGTCGGCAATGCCTTTCTGATCACCTCGTAGGTTGCGTCCATGTCCCTCGCCTGCCTTTCGCAACATCAGGAATATGTAGGCATCTCCACCACAATACGATCGTAAGCGACGTGGGGATAAGCTTGCCACCGTCGCATTTATTCACTTTTCGATCAAAAATTCACGCTGGTTTCACGCTGGAATGACAGATGAGCTGTATTCCCTACAATTCAGCCAGACCATCTGGCATCAAAAATGGGAGCGGAATGGTGCATAATCTTTCGGGAATAAGCGTCCCTGTCTACCCACGGGGGCTCCCAATGCCCGCAGACATATTGCTTAAGTCGTGTTTTGTGCCACACTTGGGGCGAGAGCCTGATTGGAAGAAAGACAAAGCAACCCACGACGCTACTCCGGGCCGAACTCTGATGGATAGTCAGCAGCAGGAAGCTGCTTTTCGCATGTATCTAATTGGACCCTTCGCGATCACTGATCCGTCGGGCAAGCTTCTGACGCCAAAATCCCAAAAATCTCAAGCGATCCTTGCCATGCTGGCTCTTTCCCTAAGGGGATCTCGTTCAAGAGTTTGGCTCCGCGACAAGCTTTGGAGCGACAGGCCTGAAGACCAGGCATCTGCCAGCCTTCGGCAAGCATTGCTCGATATCCGAAAATGTCTGGGTGATGCACGCGATATCCTGGTGGCGGACAAATACACCGTCTCGCTTCGCATGGACCGCATACGATTGGATATCGACGAAATCCTCACCGAGGGCCATAGAGCAGGCGATGACGAACTTGCTGCTGAACATTTTCTCGAAGGGGTCGACGTCAGAGACCCTGAATTCGAGGAATGGCTCACACTTGAGCGACAGGTCTGGCAGCGTCGTTACGATGAGGGACAGCTTCAGCAAAAATTTGAACCAAAGCTCGAGTTGGCGCGGGAACAGCGGGAACCAACGCCTCTCGTGCCTTTGACGGCCATCAATCCGGGTAAAGATAGTGGCGGGACCGCCAATGGACCATCGGATGATGCAGCTGTTGGCCATAGTACCAACGTCAGTTCGAGACAATGGGTGGTCGCGATCCTGCCATCACGCATCGCCGGACAAGGCGACAATGGACCCATTCTGGCATCTGAAATTACGAGCCTCATCGCAAAATCACTTGTTGAGGGAACGGATATCCGTGTCAGCGACTTTTCCTTCGGCGGAGGACCTTGGGCGAACTCGCCGAATGACAATCAACTGGGCAGCCAACTGGCAACGCCAATCGGCATACAGCTGGAACTAACGCTCTCCAGTCAAACCGTCCTTGTCGTGGTGAGCATTCTGCGTCTGGCCGATTACAGCCTGATTTGGAAAGACAGTTGCATCGCCGATCGGCGACTCCTCGAAAAAGGCGAAAGCAATCAGCTGCATGCGCTGATCAATCACTTGATAGATGAAGTCCATAGTTGCTTTCTTTTCCGCGCCGAAGGCGGAAAGATGGAGCACGAAATCACAATGATCGAGGCGGTCAACGCCGTCTTTCGATTGTCTCGGGAAGACCTTGATAGAGCGGAACGCATCCTTCACAACATTGCTGCTGAGCGGCCCTCCTCCTCTGTGTATGCATGGCTCGCCTTTATCAGAACCTTTCGGGTTGGTCAGCGTTTCAATGCCTATGACTCAACAATAGTCGAAGAAGCTCAGTTCTACGCCCGCAAAGCACTGGAGTTGGATGCCAACAATTCCATCGCGCTTGCCCTCGTTGGACATGTCCATTCATTCCTGTTTTGCGAATACGACTATGCCGCCGGACTGTTCGAGAGAGCGATAAGACTCAATCCCGCACAACCACTCGGTTGGGATCTTTATTCGATGTTACATTGCTATGCGGGACAGCCTGAGAAGGCGATGGCCATGGCAAATTGGGTCCAGAACCTGGGCTTTTACAGCGCCCATAAATATTATTTCGATACTACGAAGTGCATCAGTGCCGCTCTGGCCGGCGATCACGCCGCGGCCATTGCTGCGGGTGAAGAGGCCCTGAAGATGCGGCCGGATTTCAATTCTCTCTTGCGCTATCTGGCAGCAAGTCATGCACATCGCGATGAGATGGAAATGGCGAGAAAATATGTAGAGCGACTCGAGATTGTCGAACCGAATTTCTCGATCGAGTCCCTACAGGACAATCGCTACCCGCTGTTAAAAACTGGGGGAGGCAAGATGCTGATCGCCGGCCTTACGAAGGCCGGCGTCAAGCTCCGGTAGTTTTTCCCTTAATCAAGTTCGGTTCGAGCAGATGAAGGATACGCGAAGATGATCGACGTTGCGCCGCAATCACCACTGATACAGTTCTTGAACAATTTTCGATTTGAGATCGATGCTGATCATGTATCGCCCTGCCCCCCTTTGCCGTTCGCTACAATTGACCCGGCGGATGGTCCCGGTATCGACGGCCCAGGGTTTGCCGGCGGCGGGCGCTGCCGCAGGTGGCGGCGTTGCCAACAAAGCGGTATTGAACAAATCCTCGCTGAACAAGAACAAAAACAAGAATAAGAACAAGAATAAAATGGCATTCGGCGGAATCAGCACCGGCGACGCACAATTGATACCGGCGTTCCAATTGCGCAGGCTACACCAGCAACCCTCGCGAAACGCCTTTACGGCTGCTGCGCGGTTCACATGGGAAATGCTCGACATCGCTCCACCACCGGGGCCAGACTTCAGTCGCCTTGAAACCAAAGTGCTTCTGTCAATGCAGAAGCGCGACCGCGAACGAGCCCGACGACTGCCGGATATTCAACAGGAAGCCTCGCTAACTGTCGCCGAGTTTACACGACCTCTCTACGTCGAGAACATAGCCGGGTTTGAAGAGACCGAGGGGCTTTTTCAGAGTATCCTGACAGCGTGCGAGTATGTTGGGCTCATTTACAAGAGCAAGTTCAATCGCTTGCGGCCCAATCAGTTCGAACCGCGCCTGCGACCTCTTTTGGCAGTTCCAGCGCACGAAGCTTTCCCAAGCAATCATGCATTCCAATGTTTTTCCATTGCGTTTGCATTCAACACGATCCTTCCCGAGCATCCCGCGACTGAAGAGTTGGTGCGAGTTGCCCAAAATGTTGCGGAAAATCGTGAGTGGGCGGGGCTTCATTATCCGAGCGATACGAAAGCAGGACGTGATCTGGCCCGCCGGTTTGCTCCTTATCTGAGAGATGCGTTCGCCGCGACGTTTAACGCGGTACACAAGGAATGGGTGTGAAGAATACGCATCCATCTTCAGTGGTTCCTCTAGCGTAAACGAGGTTGTAGATGGCCCCCCGATCGGACGACACAAAGCCTGTACCTGCTGGTTATTATTATCTCTGGCATTTGGCTGCTTTGGGAGTAATTACTGCGGACTTCGGACCCGCGAGTGAGCCGCTCCCTCCAAACAATGAAAGTGCGCTGCGCACACGCCGCTGCGCCTGTTATTTCTGGTTCTGTCTGGGACACTATTGCCGATCTGGGTGCGGTCTCGCCTGCAAAGGTGGCCCTCATTGACGTCGGAATTTCTCCAGATCATCCGAACCTGACTACTCGGATCGAACATAACGCTTCGATCGACCTTGCAACGCACAGATATGGTGCGCGCTCTCTGGAGATCGTCGACGGTACGACCAGCTCATTCAAGGAAGAACAACAGCTGTTCTTCTCAGGACTAGACATATCCGGTCTTGGAAACCTGGGGCTATCGGTTGATGACAAGGAGTACTTGGATGATATCGTGGCGGAATATGCTGCCTCGTATGGCGTGTCGCGCCGCCTTCTCGACTCGAACACGCTGTTCGCATCTCACGGCACTGCCTGTGCCGGCTTAATCGTGGGCGAGCCTGCCGCGTTGCCATCGGAGGACGGCGAAAGCCCATCTCCTCCAGAAGAGATCCTTACGAATCCAAATTCGACCGCGAGCCATCCCAACAAGAATCCCAACCTGTTACCTTATTTTGGCGCTGATCCTTTTTCGCGCCTTGTAAACATCACGACATCATTCGAAGAGGATGCCAGGCAGTTCATTGCGGCTTTCCTTTATGCGTATTTGCAAGATGTTGACGTCATCGTTATGCCCCGTGGGATACCTGATCCGAAGCGAAGCGCCGTTGAGCCCAAAAACGAACTGAAGGCTGACCTCGAGCGTTGGGCCAATCGAGATGCTGCGGATCTATTTGCACGTATTGCCGTGGCCGAACAGGGGCCGGCGGAACTCGAGCCCAAATCATCCCAAACAGGATCCAACCCGGACCGATTGTGGACGATCCTGAAACAGTTGATTATTGGCGTGAGCCGAAAGATCCCGGTAATCTGCGCCGCCGGCAACAGCGGTGAAAGCCAGCTCATCTATCCAGCGAGCCTCGCAGCTCCCGACAATGGTATTGTCGCAGTCGGCGCTGTCACGGTTGAAGGTTTCCGGGCCGGCTACAGCAATTATGGCGAAGGACTCACTCTGGTCGCACCCTCCGATGATAGTGAGGTTTTCAATCGCCACCAATTGCGGATCGATCGCCTGTCTCCCTTCACCGCAAAGCATCAGTATAGTGCCGATACTGGAAAGGAATATTGCTATTCCTATTTCAGCCTTCTCAGCACGGACCTTCCGGGTGTTTTTGGTTATGATGAAGGAAAGGCACCTTGGTCTTCCCTGCTCCCATCTGCAGATAATCCCGGCGTTGGTGGTGGTTACTACACAAGCTTTGGCGGCACGTCAGGTGCCGCAGCTTTAGTCGGTGGTGTTGCAGCTCTCTTGCAACGGGCCCATCGGGCCGTTCACGGTGGATCGGGAAAGTTGAACGGTAAAGCCGTGAAGAATATCCTTGAGGAAGCGTCAAACCGAAACCGTAATGTCGAGCCGGGTGTGCGTCCTCTCACGCCCGATTGCATGAATGCCGACAACGAAGACGTCATCGATCCCAGTTACTTTTTTGGAGCGGGCCTACTCAATGCAGCCGCTGCTGTGGACGTTGTGCTGAACAGCTGACTCAGACCCGACTAAACAGAGAAAAAGGACCCGCCTGCGGGTCCTTTTTTTCGTATTTCCCTTCATTTTTGACGGTGCGTTGACGGCCAGGCAGCGTTCGCGAGACGCCCTCTCGGTAGTATTCAACAAATACACCAGCACCCGATCGATCCTGAGATGACAGTCGATCAATAGAATTTCACCAGACTATAGGAGGGAAACCGATGTCAACAGTTCTCACCAGAAAATACCGGTGGTCATCATTTGCCAAGTTGATCAAGCGGCCGACTTTGCCCGCCGGTTTGCGCCTATCTTACAAGAGCCTCAAGGCATCAATGGAGCAGGAGATCCGCGTTATTCATACGTCGATCTTAACGCCAGTGCATAGGCCGGCTTTTGTGCCATGTCCAATCGTCAACAACTTGAGAGGGCAATCCCATGTGCAACGAACCTGCCGCGGCAGCTCCCGTTATTTTCGATGAGCGCGTCAATTGGATCAAACAAATGTCGCCGGCTTGCGCCGACGACAAACCACTCGGAGTTCCACGGACATGGTAATGAGTGATCTATCGAAAGACGAATGGGACGCACTGAAAAGCCTATTACAGGGCGATACGATGCGGCGAATAAACGGTCAGACGGTCAAACGCCTGACAGATATCGGCGCACTACGAAGGAGGAGAGGAGAAATAGAGCTCTCCTACGCTGCAATGCAGCTCTTGATCGAACGCATGGCACGCATTAGCCGCGCGCGAAATCACGATAGTCAAACGTGGTGCAATTGAATTTCAATGTTGGGAGCGTGTCAGAGAGTACGTTTTGGGGGTAAGAAAATGTCAGGAATCATGTATGAACGAATACCGGATGCTAATCATGCCGTTTTTAATCGGCATGCGGCGGCGCGCCGTGCAGAGTTCCGCATTGCATCGACAGAACTCCGTCCACAACGGACCCTTGCCATTATTGACGGACGTCCCATTGCTCGACAGCAGCTTTCATGGGGGCTTCTTTCGAATGGGCTTGGATTGCGCATGGCCACATATGGCTCAATCGAAGAGATCGAGGAATATGAAGCGGCGGAATTTTCGGTCATTCTTGTGTGCGTTGACGACTCCAGATCCATGGATAATTCCGTTGTGGTCGAGATTGAGGCGCTTGTTCGGAGATTTTCGAGTATTCCGGTCATTGTTCAGGCAGAACTCTGCGGATCTCAGCAAATCCTGAGCATTCTCGAGCAAGGTGCGCGTGGTTACGTTCCAGGCAATGCGGGAATGTCTGTTTGCATCGAAGCAATATCGATGGCGCTGGCCGGAGGTGTTTTTGTCGCGGCAGAAAACCTGCATGATTTTCAACGCATGCTTGGAACCAGACGTTCTCAATCCAAGTGCGAAGGAATGTTTACACCAAGGGAACGAGACGTGATCGACATTCTGCGGCAGGGAAAGGCAAACAAGACGATTGCCTATACTCTTCAGCTTGCACCAAACACTGTCAAAGTTCATGTAGGAAATATACTCAAGAAGCTTCGGGCGACAAACCGGGCGGAAGCAATCTACAAGATCAACACCATGCTTGACGAAATGGTTTAGAGCGTCGTTTTAGAGAAAAAGACGCCATTGGGAGCGAACGGGGGCCGTCTCCTGCATCTGACCCTCCCTCTCGTGGGGAGGGGTTTTTTTGAGTCATCAATGCTCACGCGATTGCCTTCTTCATGAGGCGCCTGGCAATCATCTGGCACCCTTGGTCTTAAAGGCACGTGCAAAACCCACCCGATCGGACTGACCGGCTAGCGTGCGCGCGGGCCGGTTGAAGAGCGTTCGACGAGGTGACAGGCGAGTTCCACCCGGCGCGGCGGTATGGGAATGCCGGAAAGATTGTCGCGCAGGAGATCAAGCGCCACAGAGCCGATTTCACGCATGGGAATATGCATGGTGGTCAACGGCGGGTTCTGAAACGCTGCCTGTGGAAGATCGTCGATACCCACGACGGAAACGTCGCCGGGCACCGAGAAACCCTTCTGTTGAACGCCCATCATCGCGCCGACTGCTAGACTGTCGCCGGCGGCAAGGACCGCCGTGAAATCCAGACCACGTGCGCTGATACGCGAAGCTATGGCCTGAGCCGCGAGTTCCGGTAACCAGTCGTCAACCGAAACGATGAGATCCTCATCAAGAGGGAGTCCGTGATCCTGCAAAGCATCTTGCCAGCCCTCGTAGCGCCGTTCGATCGTTCGGCGGCCCGGCCGCATCAGAAACAGGATACGCTGGTGACCGAGATCAATCAGGTGTTCAGCCGCCAGTCGCGCACTGGATCGATTGCAGGGCGTCACGCTGGAAAGCCTCATAAATGGATCGTCGCCATTCAGAAGGACGATCGGCTTATCGAAGCCGCGGGTTGCCTCCAGCATGCCCTCATCGTCCACGGTGAGAAAAAGTACGCCAGCAACTTGAGGATCTTCGCGCGCTTCCCTCAGCACTCCCAGTTCCTCGCTCTTGTCAGCGATCGGGCGAGTAACGATCTCAAGTCCCAGCGCATGAGCCCGTTCGTTCAGCCCTTCCAGGACATAGAGCGTGAACTGATTGCGCACATAATCGATCATGGCAGCACTGGATGCCGCCAGGATGACCTTCTGCCCCGCGACAGCCGTCGGTATCACATAGTTGGCTATCTTGGCCGCTTCGAGAACCTGTTGGCGGATCTCCAGCCGTACCCCTTTTTCACCCGCCAAGGCACGCGACGCGGTGCTGAGGGACACGCCGCAAGCCTCGGCGATGTCGGCCAGCCGCACGCGTCGACTCTTCTTTCCGCGCTTACCCGGAAGTGGTTTAGCAACCATTGTGGACTCCCTTATCACAATCATGAAAAAAATTTTCATATTGCGCAAGATGAATTCATCATGCATCTAATAGCCATGAGACCCCCCGTAAGAGTGGGACGATAGGGAGGAGTGCTATGGGCCCGACTGGCCAAGAGATTCGTATTGGCCTCGATCGACTTGTCGCCGGAATGACTGGCCTCAAGCATGAAGGTCGCTTCCATGAACCGAATCTCGATGGTACCGCCGGTGACTACATCAGCTTCGCCAGCTGGGAATGGCCGCAAGGTGTCGGGCTCTACGGGCTGATCCGGCTTTGGCTGTTCACAGGACGCGATGATCTTCGCCAGCTTGTGGAGAATTGGTACGTGGACAGGCTTGATGCGGGATTACCGCAACTCAATGTCAACACGACCGCGCCGATGCTTGGCCTATCCGTTCTCTGGGCCAAAACAGGTGACCCGCGCTGGCATTCGCTGTTGGACGACTGGGCGAACCGCGTGATCTCGGAAATGGGACGGACGCCGGAAGGCGGCTTCGAGCATCACGTGTCTGACAAGATCAATGATAACGAACTTTGGGACGACACTCTCTATATGGTCGCACTGTTCCTGGCCTCCTATGGCCAGGCGAGCGGACGACAGGAATTGATCGATGAAGCGTCGCGGCAGTTTCTTGTTCATGCACGCTATCTCGCCAACCCTCATACCGGCTTGTGGTTTCACGGCTGGACATTCGAGGGCCGGCACAACTTTGCGCGAGCGCATTGGGCGCGCGGCAATGCATGGATCACGGCAGGCATTCTCGATCTCTTCGACCTGGCCGAGATAGCTAAACCCGTGAAGGACTATCTCCAAGGTGTTCTCGTCGCGCAGGTTGATGCGCTCCTGCTGCTTCAGACAGCCTCCGGCGCATGGCGTACGCTACTCGACGACGCCACCTCGTACGAAGAGATCTCCGCGACTGCCGGTATTGGCTATGGTTTGTTGAAGGGCTACCGACTTGGTCTTGGGACGCCAGCGTGGCGGGCCGCAGGTCTTAGGGCGCTGCAAGCAGTGATGAACAATATCGACGAGACCGGCACCGTGCTCAATGTCTCCTATGGCACGCGCATGGGCCACGATCTCCAGTTCTATAGAGATATTCCAATACAGCCGACGGGCTACGGACAGGCCTTGGCGATCTTGTGCCTTTCAGAAGCCCTGCAGCACGTCGGGACAGAAGGACAAGCAGTATGACGATGAAGGTTTTGTACGGGGCGGGTCCCGAGGACATTAAGGGCTATGACACAGAACGGCTCCGCAGTGCGTTTCTCGTCAGCGAGCTGTTTACAGCAGATGCCGTCAATTTCACCTATACCCATGTCGACCGTCTCATCATCGGCGGCGCCATGCCGGTTGCTGAGAGCCTTTCGTTCGGATCCGGAAACGATATTGGCACGCCATTCCTCTTGTCGGCACGGGAAATGGGAATTGCCAATCTGGGCGGAACGGGCACCGTTATCGTCGATGGCAAACTTTTCACGCTACAGAACCGCGACGTGCTCTATGTCGGACGGGGCGCCAAGGAAATCAGCGTCGCTAGTCTCGCCGCTGATGCCCCTGCACGATTCTACATGAACTCAGTTCCAGCCGGCGCTGACTTCCCCAACCGACTGATAACCAAGGGGGAGTCCAAACCACTCGACCTTGGCGATGCACGCCGATCAAATAAACGCCGGCTTGCCATGTACATCCATCCGGAAGTGGCACCGTCCTGCTTGTTATTGATGGGTATAACCGATCTTGCCGAAGGGAGCGTATGGAATACCATGCCGCCGCATTTGCATGAGCGGCGGATGGAAGCCTATTGCTACTTTGATATGGCGGCTGAAGACCGGGTTGTCCACCTGATGGGCCGACCCGAAGAGACACGGCATCTACTGGTTGCGAACGGCGACGCCGTGCTCTCCCCTGCCTGGTCGATTCATATGGGTGCCGGAACAGGTCCTTACGCTTTCGTATGGGGTATGACCGGCGAAAACCAGGAATACAACGACGTGGCCCCCGTAGCACTGGCAGATCTGAAATGACTGACACAAAATCCCGCTTGATGAGAGACCTGAAACCGGGCCAAGCAATTCGATACTGGCAGATCGGAACGACTGCCGAAGAGCGTTTTGACGTTCCGGACGTCCCGATGAAAGGGGAAATGGATCCCTTCTTCTTCCTGACCAAGCACAAGAATTTCATACCGCATGAATATCCCTGCCGTACGATTTTTGCCGAGCAGCATCGAGGCCGGCGCCCGGATGTGCGGGGTGCTTTCGACGCCGTGCGGTGGTGGTTGCCCTTCGGCTCGCCCCGGCTCGATCTGTCAGGCTTCTGGTTCCGCCCGGCGCGCATTGCCACCTGGGCACGCACCTTCGTGCACGCCGATGTGGCCGGTGCTGCCAAGGTCCGGCTCGGAACTTGCGGTGGCGCGGTCCTCTGGTTGAATGGTGCGGAAATCGGCTGGTCGGCGCCCTACAGCCGCAATCTCGAGGAGAAATCCGAGTTCGACCTGCCGCTCGAGGCAGGATTGAACGAGATCATCGTCTTCTTCGATGATCTCGCGGAGCGGGACGCCCGCTATTTCTTCCAGCTCGATTATTTGAGCGGCCCCGCCGCACACGTCGTCGTGCCGGTTCCATGTGCCAGTGGGGTGGCGGAGGACATCGAAGCCGCGCTCGACGGCATGCATTTTGACCGGACTGCTTATTTCGATGGCGACATCACGCTGCTTTTGGCCGCGCCGCTGCCCGTCGACGTGGGTGTGAATGTTGCAGTCGAAGGTGACTTCATGTCCACCGAACGTTTTGAGTACGACTTCAAGCTGAGGGCAGGCGAAGCCCGTCTCAACATTGGCTCCGCCGTCAAGGCCCCCGCCGACTTTCGGCACTTCCGCATAACGTTTGATGTTGATGGCTTCATCGCGTCCCGCTCGTTGGGCGTAGAGATCTGTCATACCGGACGCCAGGGTACCGCCCCCGCCGTGCTTGCCGACCGTATCAAGGAAACGCTGGACGAAATCTCGGAATTTTCCGAACGCGACACGGTTCGCGCCTTCGCCCGGCTGGCAAGTGGCCGTGCCGGTGCCGACACCGATGCGATGATCGAGGAAATCCTGCCCTCTATCGAAGATTGCCACGACTGCGCCGATTTCTCGCTCGTCCCGCTGATTTGGGCACGTACGGTCTGGGGCGCGGATATCGGCGAGAAGACGCGTAACCGCATCGACCAGGCGATCCTCAATTATCGCTACTGGATGGATGAGCCGGGCAATGACGTGCAGTGGTATTTCTCCGAGAACCATGCACTCCTGTTCCATACCTCGGCCTATCTTGCCGGACACCTTCTCGCCGGATCGACGTTCGTGCGCTCCGGCCGTGAAGGCAACGAACAGAGCGCGGTGGGTGCTGCTCGTGTGCGTGCCTGGCTTGACCATTTTGAGGCCTGGGAAATGGCGGAGTTCAACTCCGCACCCTATTTCCCGATCGATCTTAAGGGCCTCACCGCCCTCGCCGCCCTGTCGCCCGACACCGATATCGCGGAGCGAGCCAGAAAAGGCATCGTTCGTCTGTGCGAGATCATCGCCCGCTCGGCTCATCACGGTATGGTGACGGCAGCTCAGGGCCGCTCCTATGAGCACACACTTTGCGCCGGTCGCTCGCTGGAGCTTTCCGGTGTTGCGCGCCTGCTCTGGGGCAAGGGGTGGTACGGACGCCGCGTTCACGCCTTGCCGCAGCTTGCCGTCTGCCTGCGCGATCACGGTCTGGTCGTGCCAGAATCCCTGCAGATGATCGCCTGCCACCAAGCTGACAATCATCAGGAATGGTGTTTCGCGCAGGGTGAGAACAGCTTTGCCGCGCTCTACCATTACAAGAGCCGCGATTTCGCCATGGGCTCGGCTGCTCATTATCGCTGGAATGAATGGGGTTATCAGGAAACAGTCCTGCATCTTCGCATTGGAGAGCGTCCTGAGGCCGCCATCTGGATCAATCATCCCGGCGAGTCAATCCAGTTCGGATACGGCCGGCCCTCGTTTTGGGGAGGCAGCGGTACCCTCCCCCGCGTGCACCAGTATCGAGGACTGGCCGTACTCGAGTTCTCCACCTTCGACGAGCAACCCGATTTCACGCACGCCTGGTTTCCCGTAACCGAGTTCGACGAAACCATTGTCAGAGGCAGTCTGGCGCTCGCCCGCAGCGGCCAGGGCGCGGTCTTGTTGCGCGGCAGCACTGAACTGGTTGCCGTCAAGGATGGGCCATCCGCCAATGCGGAACTGCGCCAGTACGGCCGCAAGAACCGCTGGATCGTCCGTGTCTGCAAGGCGTCGAATCTGGACGCGGTCGAATCAAGATTCGCAAGCATCGCCTTAAACGAAGAAACCGACGGCGCTCTCGTGATCACGGATCCAGACTACGGTATCGTCAAATTTCATTCAGACGGGTCGGTGCAGGCCGAAGGCCGGGTCGTTTCGCCGAAGCATTTCACGGTCGCTGGCGAGGTTACTATGCTGGCGGCCAAATAAGGACGGGTGCCGGTCTGTAAGCCGGCCCACCGTCCATCTGCGAGCGGGAATAGGGCTCGCCTAAAGAGGAGGAAGATTAATGAACAAGACCAGTACGATGCTCGCAGCATTCGCCGTCGGACTTTTGGCGTCGACGGCTGCCATCGCCGGAGATGTCCGCGTCATGTGGTATTCCGACGGTGTGGAAGGCGAGGTTCTGAAGGATCTCCTCGACCGTTTCATGAAGGAAAACCCGGGTATAAATGTGGTTCTCGACAACGTTGCCTATGGCGTGGTGCGTGAACAATTGCCGGTCCAGCTGGAGGCGGGCGATGGTCCAGACATAGCCCGGGTGACCAATCTGAAGGCGTTGAGCCAACATTGGCTCGATCTACGTCCGCTAGTCGCAGATGCGAGCTATTGGGACAAGAATTTTGGTGGGCAAGCCGACTGGATGCGCCCCGACGGGTCGAACCAGATTTCGGGCTTCATGACCCAGATTACGCTGACTGGCGGCTTTGCGAACAAGACGCTGTTCGATCAGGCGGGAGTACCCCTCCCGCCGAAAGATGCAACGTGGGACGATTGGGCCAAGGCAGCAAAACAAGTCGCTCAAAGCCAACAAGTTCCGTTCCCCATGGCACTCGACCGCTCTGGCCACCGGTTGACCGGGCCCAACCTTTCCTATGGCTCCAACTACATTGGTGCGGATGGAAAGCCGGCGCCGCTTGATGAAGGCGCCAAGAACTTCATTACCAAGTTCGTCGGATGGGTCGCCGACGGAACGATGAGCAAGGACGTCTGGGTTTCAGCTGCTGGATCGACCTATCGTGCCGGTGCAGACGATTTCATCAACGGCCAGCTCGTCTACTACTATTCGGGCTCTTGGCAGGTGCCAAACTTCTCGACGAAGATTGGCTCGAACTTCGACTGGGTGGCGACCGGCAGCCCTTGCGGCTCCGCCAACTGCACCGGGATGCCCGGTGGTGCTGGTCTTGTGGCGATCAAATACACGAAGAACCCGAAAGAAGTCGCAAAGGTAATGGACTACCTGGCACGCGAAGATATCGTGAAGGAGTTCTCGGAACGCACACTGTTCCTGCCGGCGCACAAGGGCCTGCTTGAGAAAGGGCTGGATTTCAAGACAGATGACGAGCAGGCAAAGGCGGCTCTGAATACCTTTGTAGCGTCCACCTCTTCCCTTTCCGATGTCGCGCAAAAGCTTCCCGGCTGGTTCTGGTCGGATACGGTCTATGGTGCTTTGGTCACGCGTGTGAGCCAGGCGGCAGCCGGCGAATTGAAGCTTGATGAGGCGTTCTCGCGAATCGACGCGGACATTGCAGCCAAGGTCAAGGATTCGGGCGTGAAATGACCACTGATCACGATTGCAATGACAAGGTTTGACGGGGACCAATGTCCCCGTCTTACCTGTCCTTGGTCGCAACCAGTATCACTTTGGAAACCGGCGTCCAGCGCCTGGGATTGCCGAAACTTTGAGGCACAATTCGCGTATTGAAGCAGCAACAGGGGATGCGGCCTACTTCGGTTAGGCGGAGGGAAGCGAACAATGAAAGCAGACATTCCTGGAAAGCCTGGTTTCAACTTTGGCGATGCCGTCATGGTCCCGGTCCGCTTTGCTATGGAACTTATCGACCCGCCGTTGCGATGGCTTCAGAGGACGGCAGGTTTGGGCGGCATGGCGACCTTCTTCCTGCTACCCAATATGCTGATATTTGGCATCTTTGTCCTTCTGCCGTTTTTTATCAACTTTGCCTATTCGATGACGGGCGGCGCTGCCCTCTTTCTGCCGGATCGCAATTTTGTCGGTACGGATCAATATGCCCGGCTCTTTGACTGCTCGAACTATCTCGACCCAAACAGCTGTGCCGAAGACACATTCTGGACAGCCGTGGGCAATACCGGGTGGTTTGTCCTCCTCCAGGTAACGCTGATGATCGGCGTCTCACTGGTGACTGCTCTGATCCTCAATCGCGACCTCCGGGCGCGCAGTTTCTGGCGTGCAGTGTTCTTCTTTCCAGTGCTGCTGTCGCCGGTGGTGGTCGGCCTCATCTGGAAATGGATCCTGCAGCGCCAGGGCCTTCTGAATTTCGGTCTTTACAGCCTCGGCTTTGAACCCAATGCCTGGCTGAACGACCGTAACTGGTCTTTTGCCGCGGCGGTCGGGGTGTCGATCTGGGCACATATGGGGTTCTACACTCTGATCCTGCTGGCGGGACTCCAGGCAATCCCGAAGGACCTTTACGAAGCCGCCGACATGGACGGCACAAAGCCGACCCGCGTCTTCCTGCGGATCACCCTGCCACTGCTGGCGCCCAACCTCCTTGTCGTCATCGTCCTGGTGCTGATACGCGCCGTGCAGATTTTCGACGAAGTCTACGTGCTCACGGGCGGTGGACCCGGCACCAGTACCTTATTCCTGACCCAGTACATTTACGAAACCGGCTTCGCCGCCCAGCTTCGCAACCCAGGGCTCGCTGCCGCCGCTTCAATCCTCATGGGCGCGGTGCTTGTCGTTCTGACACTGCTACAGCTCAGCCTCGGCCGGTCCAGTGAAAAGAAAGGAGACCGCAAATGAGCCGCGTTGCTCAGTTTCTTTTCCGTCGCAAAGGAGGCAAGGGCTGGCACTGGACGGACATCGTCACCTGGCTCTGGCTTGTCGGGGGCCTATTCGTCATGTTTGGACCGGCGGTCTGGCTCGTCGGTTCGTCGTTCAAGTCACCAGCGGCGCTGGCAGAGTTTCCCCCGACCATATTGCCCTATGTCACACAGAAGGTGACCGTTCGTGGCATCGACAAGCCGCTCGATCTTTATGAGGTCACGCTCGAGGGCGGAAAAACAGTGAAACTCGCCGAAGTGCGGCGCATCGGTGTTGTCAGCCAGATGGTCGATCCGAGCAATCCGGGAGAGGTTATCAAAGTGAACATCTCCCAGCGCAAGCCAGTTCGCGAAATGTCGTTCGCTTCAGAAAATTACACGGGACCGTTTACGCACTTCGATTTCGTGCAGTATCTTTGGAATTCAGTCTTTGTGACGGTGGTGGCTACCCTGATCACGCTGATCGTCAACTCCATGGCCGCCTTTGCGCTTAGCAAATATGAGTTTCGTGGCCGAACGATAGCGATGCTACTCATCCTGGCGACGCTCATGGTGCCCCTGTCGGTCATCATGGTACCACTCTATTCGATTGTGTCGGCGCTCGGCCTCTTCAACAGCCTCTGGGGTGTCATCCTGCCGACGGTCGCGACACCGACCGGCGTCTTTATCCTGCGCCAATATATGTTGACCATTCCCGACGAACTGATCGATGCGGCTCGCATGGACAAGGCATCCGAATGGCAGATTTACTGGCGCATCATCCTGCCTTTAACGGCGCCGGCGCTCGCAGTCCTTGCGATCTTTTCTGTGGTCTGGCGCTGGAACGACTTCCTCTGGCCGCTGATCGTTTTGTCGCGCAAGGAACTTTACACCCTGCAGGTTGGGCTCAGCATCTATTCTGGCGAGTTGAACGTGCAATGGCACTTTATCCTTGCCATGACTGTCGTGACCATGATCCCGGTTGTCCTGGTCTTCATCTTCCTGCAGCGCTTCATCACAACTGGCATTGCCGGAACCGGGCTGAAATAAAGGGGATCTTCATGGGTCATATCAAGCTCACCAACGTCGCGAAGTCCTTCGGTAGTGTCGATGTACTTCATGACATCAGTCTCGAGATAGCCGACAGTGAATTCGTCGTCTTCGTCGGTCCCTCAGGTTGCGGTAAATCCACCCTGCTCCGCATGATTGCAGGTCTTGATCGTCCGAGCAGAGGTGAACTTACGATTGACGGAAAACTTGTCAACAACGTCCCTGCCGCTGATCGCGGGCTGGCCATGGTGTTTCAATCCTACGCGCTCTATCCACACATGAGCGTTCGCCAGAACCTCGCGTTTGGCTTGGAAAACACAAAAATGCCGAAGGCGGAGATAGCCGAGCGTATTGCGGAAGCAGCGCGGATGCTCGAGATCGAGCCGTACCTCGAGCGGCGGCCAGGCCAGCTATCGGGCGGTCAGCGCCAACGTGTCGCCATCGGTCGGGCGATCGTTCGCCGGCCCGTCGCCTTCCTGCTTGATGAGCCTCTTTCCAACCTGGACGCTGAACTTCGCGGCTCCACGCGCGCGGAGCTTGCCGCGCTCCATGCAAGGCTGTCAGCCACGATGATCTATGTCACACACGATCAGGTCGAGGCCATGACGCTCGCCGACAGGATCGTTGTGCTCCGTGCCGGCCGCATCGAACAGGTCGGCACGCCGCTGGAACTCTATAATTCGCCAGCCAACCGCTTTGTCGCCGGCTTCATCGGCTCACCGCACATGAACTTCCTCGACGGCACGATAGAATCTGCTCGGATCGAGCAAGGCTGTCGTGGCATTGACCGGCGGACACCGCGTGGAAGTTCCAGTTGATGGAGCCGGCGTTGCCTCAGGTGCACGCGTGACCTTGGGCGTCCGTCCGCAGCACATCTCGATCGGCGACACGCAAGGTATTCCTGCCGAAATCAAACTCGTAGAAGCACTCGGCTCCGAAACAGTGCTCCATGCGGACGTCGCCGGGCAGAAGGTATTGGTGGTTGCTCCAGGACAACACGACCTCATGTCAGGCGCGGGTATTCACTTGTCGCTCTCGACGGCACCTCTTCACGTCTTCAACGAAAAGGGCCATCGTCTGGGGCACGCAGTCTGACGGATTGATAACGATGGTAAACGGTAGGGCTTTTTGGCCGGGTGCCTGTGCCAAAGCAAAAAGAATTGGCAAAACCAGCAACAAGGGGTTTGCATCCTTGGATAATTCAATTATATGACGACCCGCACAGGCCATTGCCGCTGCCGCATACAGGCGACCATTGGGGAATAGGTTAACGGTAGACCCACGGACTCTGACTCCGTTAGTCCTGGTTCGAATCCAGGTTCCCCAGCCAAGCTGTTCTAATTGAAAATCAATAGATTAATTCAGGATTCGCGCGCCCATTGACTCCTCTGCAGATTGGGCCAGCGATCACTTATCTTAGACATCATTGTGAATTGACGGCGCTAACAAGATTGGTGCAGCGTAATTGCCCTGGGCTGAGGATAAGTGTCACCTCGTGCGGAGGGCAAAGATGCGACTGTTTCTCGTTTTGATTTTGGTGGCGCTGAGCGGCTGCGTGTCCACTAGCCCGCCTGATGGCGACAGCATTTTACGCCGCCCCTCGTGGTCAGGGAACGATTAGGCTACCCAGGCCAGCCAAGGGCAAGCGAGTTCAATATTCGTCGCGAAGACGGCCAGCCAGTTTTGACACATCTTCTCCCAGTGCCCGGTCCTCCTCCAGCCTCGCAGAGATGCCTCGCACAAATCCATACGATTGTGATGATCCCTTACCGCAAACGTGACCGGGCTTGAGATCAATCGCCTGGGCAGCGGCCAGTAGTTCACAAGCGATAACATAATTCCATAGCTCGACAATCTCGGCGCACTTCGCGACGACCAAGCGTGTCTGAGTGGCATGATCCTCCACACCTTCCGAGACCGGCAGAAAGTCGAGCATAACCGGATTGGCCTTGTGGCGTATCTGTGCAATTAGCGCTGTGACCGTTTTCTGCAATGGCACAAACCCTGCAGAGGCTTCTCCAATTGGCGAAAGGTAGCGTGGCAAACCGTTCCGGCCAGATCCGGTTAGCTGGATGAAGCGCGCTGCACTTGCCGTAGCCACCTGTGCGATTGCGACGCCGAGAGTTTCAAAAGCAAGGGCCAATGCTGGCGTGTGGAAATTGCCTGTCGACAACACCCGATTTTCTTCAAGAACCACCAACGGATTGTCCGCCGCAGCATTCAGTTCGATCTCGATCGTGTCCCTCGCCGCACTCAACGCGCGGGCACATGCACCTTGGATCGACGCAACACAGCGCAGGCTCAATGGATCCTGGATGGCGGAATTTGCCTCGAACAGCGAGGACCCCTGGAGCAATGCAAGCAGGATTTCCGCCTCATCGACCTGACCTGTGGCGGGCCGAGCACGTTGAATAGCTGGTGTCAGAATGAGTGGATTGCCGCCGAGTGCTTCGAAGCTCAACGCCGCGGCCTGGCGCTGGAAGTCAAGCAGCCTGGTCGCATCCGCGGCGGCCAATGCCCCCTGACCCACCGAGACCGCTGACGCATTGAGCAGCGATAATCCATCCTTCGGACCAAGTCTGGAGGGCCCGAGACCAGCCATTGCAAGCACCTGTCCCGATGGATAGATTTGTCCTTGAAATTCCGCATTGCCCTCACCGATCAGCGTTTGGGCGATCGATGACAGAAGCACGAGATCTCCGGCGCCGATCGAGCCAATAGACGGGATGACCGGATGAACTTGCTTGTTTAATAAAGCGAGCAGATCATCGAAAACCGCCGGAGAAATGCCAGACCCTCCGACAGAAAACATCGATAGTCGCGCAGCCATGACCGCACGTGTGACATCACGCGACAAGGATGGACCAACAGCCACGCCGCGACCGCGCACAAGTTGTTGTTGGAACGCATCGATGTCTTCAGTGACCGCAGTTTTCAGATTGGCCCCAAGGCCGGTATTCAGTCCATAGATCTGCTGGCCAGACGCGGCGGCCTGATCGAGAAGCACACGAGCCCAAGCTAGACGATCATAAACATCGGCGTTGACCTCGACGGTTGCATCTTTGCGGGCAATCGCTGCGACATCTGCGATCGTCACACCCTTTCCGTTGAAAACGATCGTGCTCATGCAAAGCGCAACCTTTGGCCAATGTTCGCCGCCTTGGCTTTTTCAAGCAGAGCGTGGCCGAGCGCGATATCGCTGAGCGACAGGCCGCGGTGCCAGAACAGGATCGTTTCGTCATCATTCTCGCGCCCAGTCTTGCGGCCCGCAACGATCTGACCGAGTTCCGCATGCAAGGTCTGCTCAGATAGCTTGCCAGCTTCGACATGTGCCCGGAGCGAACCGAACTTGCCGCCCTTGCACTGGCCCCAGTCGTCGACCACGAGCTTGTCCATGATATCGGTCAGTGATAATTCCACCGCACTCATCGTACCGTATGGCACAACAAAGGCTCCCGGCTTGATCCACTCTGTCTCGAGCATTGGCAGCGGCTCTGGCAGGCGCGATGCTTCAACGACAATATCAGCCCCCTCCACACAGGACCGCCAATCATCCGTTACAACGATTTTCTTGCCTAGATCATTCGACAGCTTCTCGGCAAAGGCATTTCGGCTTTCTGGCCGCCGCGAATGAACGCGGATCTCATCGAAATCATAGAGATGGTCCAGCAGCCGAACGTTCCAATAGGCAGTGCCGCGTGCACCGATGTGACCAAGGATATTGGAGTTCTTACGGGCAAGATACTTTGCGCCAAGCGCTGTGATAGCGCCGGTACGCATATCGGTGATCACAGTGGCGTCGAGGATGGCGCGTGGTGCACCGGTGCGCGGGTCAAACAGGTTTAGTACGCCGAATTCGGATGGATAGTTCAGCTTGTAGTTGTCGACAAAGTCGCCAACGATCTTCACGCCAGCCAGGTTCAACGGCGCAACATAGCCACGCAGCACGTTAAAGTGGCCGTGAAACGCAGGATCAGGCTCGAGATGAACACGCGGCTCTATCACGGTTTCGTCGTTACCCTGCGCAGCAAGCGAGGTTTCGATAGCTGCCAGAATCTCGGCGTCGGTTAAGCTCAACGCATCGACATCGAGGGCGTTCAGATAATCAATGTAGATGGGTTGCATGCTGTTCTTTCTGCTCATGTGCCATGGGTCGGTATCTTGATGCCGAGATTTTCGCGCAGCGTGCGCCCTTCGTAATCCTCGCGAAAGAGGCCACGGCGGCGTAGCTCCGGAATAACGAGGGTAATAAAATCTTCGAGCCCCTCCGGGAAATAGGCACCCATGACATTGAAGCCGTCTGCCGCCCTGGCATGGAAGCGCTGTTCCAATTCGTCGGCAATCTGTGCCGGTGTCCCTATAAGTTGCCAGTGACCGCGCGACCCGGCGAAGTGACGCGCCAGCTGCCGGATTGAAAGGTTTTCGCGCCGCCCAAGATCGATGATCAATTGTTGGCGGCTCTGGATACCTTCTGTCTGCGGCATCTCCGGCAAGGGCCCCTCCAACGGATATTGTGACAGGCCGTTAATGCTGAGATAGCTGGCAAGCAGCGCCACGCCAACCTCGTCGGGTATGAGCTCCTGCAGCGCCTCATATTTTTCCCGAGCCTCGCTCTCGGTGCGTCCGATAATTGGCAGGACACCGGGCAGTATTTTCAGATCGTCCGGATTGCGTCCGAAAGCAGCCATGCGCGATTTCAGATCGCCGTAATAATCCTGTGCCTCTTGCATCGTCTGGGCTGCTGTGAACACGACGTCGGCAGTGCGGGCCGCCAAGTTCTTACCGGCGTCGGACGCTCCCGCCTGTACCATCAACGGGCGCCCCTGTGGTGAGCGCGGACCGTCGAGAAGCCCTTTGATGGTGAAATGCGTTCCTTGCAAATCCACGGGATGTAGCTTGGCTGGATCGGCATAGAACGCATCGTCAACCACGTATGCGCCGGCATCGACGCTATCCCAAACCACGGTTGCCGCGGCGACGAATTCTTCGGCCCGCTCGTAACGCTGCGCATGCGGTCGCAAGCCGCTTGAAACAAAATTCTCCGCCTCAAGTTCGCTTGCCGACGTGACAAGGTTCCAGCCGGCGCGTCCGCCACTAAGATTGTCGATCGACGCCAATGTTCGCGCTAGACCGTAGGGTTCGTTGTAGGTAGTCGATGCCGTCGCCACGAGCCCAATATGCGATGTGTTCACTGCCAACGCTGCCAGCAGGCTGAGTGGCTCGAACATCGTCGAGCGGGCGGCCTGACTCGCGATATTGGCATTGCGTTCGCGGATGGCAGCGGCATCCTCGATGAAAATCATGTCGAACTTCGCAGCCTCGGCCATCCGCGTGAGCGCGATGAAATGATCGATATCGACACCAGCGTCCGCTACGGCGTGCGGATGGCGCCAGGCGGCGATATGGTGGCCGCCCGCCATCAAAAACGCACCAAGCTTCATTTGGCTGCCATTGTTCATGGTGTCACCACTTGGCGGGCTGGATACGGCGGCTTCAGGAGTCCCAGATGTTCACGCAAGGTTGAGCCACCATAGGACTCCCGAAACAGCCCCCGGTTTATCAGTTCGGCAACGATTTGATCGACGACCATGTCGATGCTTTCGGGCACGAGCGGCGGCAGAATTGTGAACCCGTCAACGACTCCCGTCTCGGTCCAATTCTGCATGTGATCAACAATTACACTGGGATCACCTGACAGTTGAAGTGCGCTAGCTTGCAGCTTGTCGTGACCCAGCCTTTCGAGCCTGCCCTGGAATTCCTGTGCTTCGGCGATCGTCGCACCGACATAGGGGATTACATCGGCCAGTATTTTCACATCAGATCGGTTGCGATCATAGTGGTGAAGACGACGCGTCAACGAAGAAACCAGCTCACGTCCCTCCTGCAGCGTTGGTGTATCAACAAGGATCACTTCGGCATGTTGCGCCGCAAGGTCCAATGTCGGGATCGTCAGCTTATGGGTGATGACCGGCTTTCCCTGTGGGGAACGATTGACGTTGAGCGGACCACGCACGGCAAAATGTTCGCCTTCGTGATTGAGTACGTGCATTTTCCCCGGGACAAAGAAGCGCCCAGCCGCCTTGTCATAGACAAAAGCGTCGTCCTCCCAGCTGTCCCAGAGCCCGCTGACGACTTCGACATATTCCGCATCACGTTCGAAAGACTCCGACAAAGCCACAAGATTCCAGCCGGTCCTTCCCTTGCTGATCGTATCGAGCGACGCAAAGCGCCGGGCGAGATTATAGGGCTCGTGCTGGCTGGTTGCTGCACTGGCGATCATACCGATTTGGTGTGACACTGTCGCGAGCGCGGCAACCAGCGTCGTCGGTTCGAAGGGGACAGCCTGCGGGGATAAATCATCGACAGGTCTTTGTGCGAAGCGGTCCGCGAGCAAAACGAAATCAAGATTTCCTGCCTGCGCCTTGGTGACCTGCGCCGCCAGATGATTGAAGTCAATCGCCTCTACTGATCTGCCGGCGCGCCATGCTGCAGAATGGTGACCGAAGGGCGTGATCGACATTCCTATGTGCATTATTCCGTGCCGCTGCCGACTCGGATCTCATCGACCTTCTCATTGTAGAATGAGATCAGCCCCTCGACTCTGCTGCTTTCCGGAAAGGGCTCGCTATAGTACCAGACGATATTCTCGTGGCGTTTCCCGTCGAGTTCGAAATGGTAGTAGGACGCCTCGCCCTTATAGGGGCAATACGTCTTGTGATCGCTTGGAACGAGCGTCCCCGCCACCAGATCATCAACCGGAAAATAATAACGGGCAATCATTCCAGTTTCGAACAGGAAAATCGCCCGCCTGGTCCGCGCTACCAGCTTTCCGTCGACAATGACCTCAACAACACGTGAGCTCGGGATAGTGTCGATGCGATGGTAGGGATTGCGCGGATGACCGAAGATTTCCTGATCCTCCTCGAACCAGCGCACGGAGCGCCAATCGACCGTCACATAGTCGCTGAGTTCTGGTATGCCGAGCTTTGCTCCATCATAGCTCCAAGCCTTATCGGGCAAGATGTGCCATTCGACTGCAGCGACCAGAACGTCTTGGTACCGAAGAGGGAGGCCGGTTCACTTCTTGAGGTAGCTGCCAGTACGCCAACAACAAAATCAGCCTTCGGCAAATAATAGGTCGGATGAGAGTCATTCTCGTAGATGATCACGGCATGGGTGGTGTCGGCGATGAAATGGTCACCAAGCTTCAGGCGAATCCGCCGGCTAACCGGCTCAATCAATACAGCAGGTATTTCCGAGGAACGATAGGCGATAGACATTTTGGCTCTCCCAATCTGAGCAAAATCACACCGAGAAGATTGCGTCCCGCGTCAGCTGACCCTTAACAATACCGCCGTCATCGACGACGGCAAGAACGTCGCTGTTGGCAGCGACCATCAATGCCAATGCGTCACGCAGATTGCTGGTCGGAGCCACTTTGGTGGCACCTTCATGCGGCGCTTCGCTGTTCATGGCGTCGTGGACCGTAAACAAACTGAGCCGCTTGATCGCGCGATCGATGCCGACGAAGTTTTCCACGAAAGCGTCCGCGGGATGCGAAAGCACTGTGTCTGGTGTATCGTACTGGATGATCTTCCCACTTTTCATGATAGCGATACGATCGCCAAGCCTGATGGCCTCGTCGAGATCGTGAGTGACCAGCACGACTGTCTTGCGTACGCGCTGCAATATCTGGCGAAACTCGTCCTGAAGCCGGGTTCCGGGCAATTGGATCGATCGCCCCAAACGGTTCATCCATCAACAGAACTGGGGGATCAGCTGCCAGCGCGCGCGCCACGCCAATGCGCTGGCGCTGTCCGCCCGAAAGTTGCCGCGGATAGCGCTTGAGCATTTCGCTGGGGTCCAGGCCAACCAGATGCAGCAGCTCTTCCGTGCGGCTTTTGATCTTTGCTTCGGTCCAGCCAAGCAGCTTTGGCACCGCTGCAATGTTCTGCGCGATTGTCATGTGCGGGAAAAGGCCGACCTGCTGGATCACATAACCGATATGGCGACGCAGCTTCACGGGATCAACCCTCGTGATATCCTCGCCGTTGACAATGATCTTGCCTTCGGTCGGATCGATCAGCCGGTTGATCATCCGCATGGTCGTCGTCTTGCCGCAACCGGAAGGGCCGATCAGTGCTGTCGTCGTCCCCTCTGGCACAATGAGCGACAGATCGTCGACCGAAGCCGCACCACCCTCGGTATAGCGTTTCGTGACATGTTCCATCGTGATCATGCGGAGGCTCTTTCCCCAAAGAAATATTTTTCAGCAAGGCCGAGAATGAACTCGGTGGCGAGGGCCAGCAGCGCTATCGGAACAGCACCCACGAGGAGGCGTGACATATCCATCATGCTGATGCCGACGGCAATGAAGTCGCCAAGTCCGCCGCCACCGATGAATGGCGCAAGTGTCGCACCCGCCAGGACCTGAACAGCCGCCGTGCGCGCGCCGGCAAACATGGCAGGCGCAGCAAGCGGGACGCGGATCTTGTGCAGGACCTGGCGGCGGCTCATGCCCATGCCGGTCGCTGCCTCCACGGCATCCGGATCCACATCGCGCAGACCAATGAACGCATTAAGAAGAATCGGCGGCAAGGCGAGAATCGTCAGAGCGACAATCGATGGCCACAGGCCAATGCCGAGCAACGGCATCATTATGGCAAGGATAGCAAGGCTCGGAATTGTCCGCATGGCGTTGATCGTGTTGATCACGATAACGGCGAGCCCTCCACGATTGATAATCAAGACGGCGAGCGGCAGGCCAATCGCCAAAGCAAACGCCAACGAAACGCCCGACATGACCAGATGCCGGCCGAGCGCCTCGTAAAATTCGGGCTGGTTATTGATGATCCAGTTGAAAGCGGCGCTCAACATAGCCTCACTGTCCCCGAACCAACAGTTTTTCGACCTGACTGAGAAGAATGTCGAAGAATGTGGCCATCAGTGCCGTCAGGATGCCACCAACGAGTATTTTCTCGGTATAGCTCTGATCGATCCCCATGAGGATGATGGTGCCAAGGCCGCCACCATCGATGAAGGCCGCCACCGTCGCAATGCCGATGACGGTAACAAGGGCGATGCGAATTCCCGAAACTATCAGCGGCAGCGCCAATGGCAGCTCTACTCGGACAAGGCGCTGCCAGGCGCTATAGCCCATACCGTCAGCTGCATCCAGCACATCCGCCGGAACACCACGTAGACCGGTGACGACATTGCGCAGAAGTATGAGCAGGCAATAGGAGGAGAGTCCGACAAGCGCCGGCTTTGTTCCCAGGCCAAGCCATGGAATAAGCAGTGCGAACAATGCGAGACTTGGTATGACAAATATGATGCCGGTGATCGTCAGGACGAAAGCATAGAGCTTCTGTCGACGGGCACAGAGTATCCCAAGGATCAGCGCGATCACCAATGCGATGAGCACCGAGGAAACCGACAGGACAAGATGCTGCCAGGTCGCCGTCAGAATTTCCGGAATGTTCTTGGGAGCCCAGTTCAAAAGTGTCGTCCTGCCTGCGTCGTCTTCATCCGTAACGAAACAGCGGAGATGGAATCATCTCCGCGCAGCATGTCCATGACAGTGGAACCATCAGGTTTCACCGCAACCCGATCAAATTCCCTTGGCCTTCAGGAATTCTTCCGCAACTTCCTTCGGCTCCTTCTTGTCCCGTTCCACCGCCGCATTGAGGTCGCGCATGATCTCGTTGGTAAGCAGCGGGCTTACCTTGTTGAGGACTTCCGCTATCTTCGGGTTCTTGGCCAGAGCGTCCTGACGGACGACCGGCACAAGATAATAGGGCGGGAACAGATGCTTGTCGTCGTCAAGCACGACGAGATTGCTGTCGGCAATCTGCCAGTCGGTGCTGAAGCCATAGGAGACATCAATGTTCTTGCTTGTCAGCGCGCTGTAGCGAATGCCCAGTTTGGCAAAGATGCGGAAATCCTTGAATTCAATGCCATAGACTTGCTTCAAGCCGGGCAGACCGTCCTTGCGCTCGCCAAAGCCGCCTTCAGCACCGAAGGATAGTTCCTTTGACGCCGGTCCGAGGTCGGTCAGCGTCTTGAGTTTGTATTTCTCGGCAGTCTCCGGGAGCGTGATGATCGCGTAGCCATTGTTGATCTGCGTCGGCTCAAGCAGCGTCAGTTGCAAGTTCTTCTCGTAATAATCCTTGACGTCCTTGTAGATCTTGTCGGCAGAACCGGAGAGGTCACCCTTCACGACAGCAGCGAGCGCAGTCCCGGTGTATTCCGGATAAAGGTCGATCTCACCATTCGTCAGTGCCGAATGGGCGATCAGCGTTGCACCGAGATTAAGCCGGCGTTCAACGGTGACTCCTGCCTTTTCCAGCGCCTGAGCGTAGATTTCAGCGACCACAAACTGCTCGGTAAAGTTCTTGCTGCCAATTTTCACCGTTTGGGCAAAGCCCGACGTTGCCGCCGTCAATGCCACCAATACGCCGAGCCCAATTGAGGCGACACTCTTGAAGATCATGATGTTCCCTGCAAGCTGATGTAGGAAGTTTGGTATCCTACTGGTTTCGTTGTCGAATTCGCATGCTAGTCATCTCGGGCGGCAAGTCGCAGAACGATTTGCCAATGTTTCCCGTAGAAGTAGAATTTATTTACCATGCGATTGCAACTCGGGATCTTCGGCAAGGCGCGTCGTCCGCTGGACCGTTACCGGTCCAGCGTCCTCACGTATCGTGCCGTCGCTATTCCAACTTTAATTGAGCGGTACGTACTTGCGCCAATCGTGTTCCTCACGAAATCCGAGGATCTCGCGCGCCTTGCGGTTGGATAATGGTGCTTCGAATTCATCTAGCGCGCCGCCGGACCGGCACACCGGCACAATATTTTGCCAGAAATTCCCGAGTGGGCAATGTAGCGGTGATCGTGTCGTTGACAGCGTTGAAAACCTGAAAACCAAGACCGTCCTTGCGAATTGCCAGATCTACAATCTGACCGAGATCCCGTGCATCGATATAGCTCCACGCATTGCGCTTGCGTGACATCGGGTTGGCGAGGAACGCGGGGAAACGATCATATTCATGAGGTTCGATTACATTTCCGATCCGGAGCGCGTAGATATCGGCTCCTGTCCGCATTGCAAAGGCACGCGCTGTCTTTTCATTCACAAGCTTGGACAGACCGTAGCTGTCCATGGGATCAATGTCGTAATCCTCCTCAAGCGGAAAATGGTGAAAATCCTTGTCGCCTTCCGCAAAGCAGACGCCGTAAGTCGTTTCACTGGAGGCGATGATGATCTTCCTGATCCCAAGCTTAACAGCTGCCTCAATGACATTGTACGTCCCTATCGTATTGATCCGAAACGTCTCGTTGTCCGGTTTGATCAGGACACGCGGCACCGCTGCGAAATGCACGACGGCATCGATCGGCTCGGGTCCCTTCCCGGTCTCGAAGCCTTCGAAACCGAAATGACTGGACAATGCATTGAACATTTCGCCGCTATCGGCAATGTCCGCGATCAGCGTATTTACGCCGGGGTATTCGAGCGGCACGAGATCGACATTCAACACGTCGTAACCCCGATCGACCAGATAAGGGACAACATGCCGTCCGGCCTTGCCGGCGCCGCCGGTGAATACAATCCGCTTGTTCATTCGGTATCTCCTTGAATATCCCTAGCGCGACGCTTGAGCGCGCTCGTACTGTCATGGCACGGAACCGGTTCACTCGCTCTGACGGAATTTGCGCAACCTGTCGAACAGGACTGCCAGCAGGATGGCTCCACCAATAAAACAACCTTGCCAGAATGCATTGATGCCGAGCAAGCCGAGGCTGTTGCGGATGACTTCGATGAGCGCCGCGCCGACAAGTGCGCCGAAAGCCGTGCCAACGCCACCGGCCAATGCGGCACCGCCGATAACTGCTGCGGCGATAACCTGAAGCTCGAGACCGGTACCAATATTGGTGGTGATCGCGCCAAGCCAGCCGGTTTGAATGATGCCGGCAATGCCCGCGGAAAGAGACGAGATCATGTAAACCGCGACTTTGATCGGGCGAACTGGAACGCCAGTGAGTGTTGCCGCATGCTCGTTCCCGCCGATCGCATAGACATGGCGCCCGAACTTCGTCCAACGGAGCACGAAGCCGGTCAGCAAAGCCAGTACGATCATGTAGAGAACGGGGTTCGCAATGCCAAAAAACCATGCGCCGCCGCCGAGCGAAAGAAGCTTGTCGTGATCCGGTCCAAACTGGAACACCACCGTGTTTCCGGAGGCAACCATCGCCAGACTTCGCGCGATCGACAACGTGCCGAGCGTAACAACAAATGGCGGCATACCGATATAGGCGATCAACAGTCCGTGGAAGGCCCCCACAACGAGAGCGGTGGCAATCGAGGCGGCGATACCGATCTCAATACTGTAACCGGCATGCATGACAACTCCGAGTATCATGCTGCACAGACAAAGCACCGAACCCACCGACAGATCAATGCCGCCGGTAATGATGACAAGGGTCATGCCGAGCGCAATGATCGCAACGAATGTGACATTGCGGGTGATGTTGTAGAGGTTTTTCGCCGTCGCAAACGAATCTGTAGCGAACGACAGGAAGATGCAAGCGAGGACGACTGCGACGAGAACCCAGAATGTCTGGCTGCCCAACTTTTCGGAGAGCCAGCTCTGCTGCTTCTGCCCAATCGTCTGGTCAAGTGTAATTGCCATTGTCGACCTTCGATTTCTTTAACATTCCGCTAAGGCGCCGATTATACTACTTGTTCGATGGCGCCGGTAATGAGCCCGGTCACTTCTTCTGGCGAACTGGCTGCAATACGTTTGTCCGCTACTTTCCTGCCTCGCCGCATCACAATCACGCGATCGGCAACATCGAAGACGTCCGGCATACGATGACTGATGAGGACCACAGCGATGCCCTGGTCGCGAAGGTGCCGGATCAAGTTGAGCACTTCAGCGATCTGCCGCACAGAAATCGCCGCAGTCGGCTCATCCATGAGCACGATCTTCGCCTCGGACAGCCTGGTGCGTGCGATCGCAACTGCCTGCCGCTGGCCACCGGACATCTGCTTGACGAGATCCCGCGGGCGCGTCTCAGACTTGAGTTCGGCAAATATCTGGCCGGCGCGTCGATACATGGTCGCATAGTCCAGAATCCGAAAGGGGCCAAAGCCGCGTCGGAGCTCCCGACCGAGAAATACATTTGCCGCCGCAGTAAGATTGTTGCAAAGCGCAAGATCCTGGTAAACGATCTCAATGCCGTGTTGGCGCGCCTCGACCGGCTTGTGAAGAACGAGTTCGGTGCCATCCATGCGCATTGAGCCATGGCTTGGGCGAAAATTGCCGGCAATCATTTTGACGAGGGTCGATTTGCCGGCCCCGTTGTCCCCCATAAGGCCGACGACCTCGCCGGCCTCTATGGAAAGTGAAACATCGCTGACAGCCTGGATGGCGCCGAAATGTTTCGAGATGTTGATAAGCTCAAGAACTGCCATCCGTCGTTCTGCCTCCCCGTCTCTTGCACGCTCGGTGTCGTCTGGCATCGTTCGCCGATTAAAAGCGAACGTGTCGCGATCCCGTTTTCCAATCTCCTCCACGAAAAACGGTGAGCTTATTTAGGCGTTCAATTCCGAGCATCAATCAACTTTCAGGTGAATTCAAGTCCGCATGCACCAAAAATCGTTTTATATGACAAATAGCCGTTGACGCGGGAACTTTGGCGATATTAGCTAGTGTCGGGAGGAAAATCCTTGTCACCAGCGCGGTAGGCAAGGTCGGGGGAGGACGCCCGATCACACCGATTTTCCAAGGCTCACATCCGCGCGCTCTGCGACCGGTTCCGTTCGAGAACTGGGTGGACATAAGCAAGGCCAACACCTCTTGGGCTGGTATTCGCACTATGGACTGGAAATGCTTTTCGACTCGACCGGGCGATACAAGCGTTTGCACAATGGCGACGTCGTGCACCGTATCCGAAGTAATCTGGTGTGACGGACACCCAGTGTCCGTCCGTTTCAAGGGAGGAACAAATGAGGAAATCACTACTGCTCATCACCGCGGCGGTTTTGGCGCTTGGCGCTGGACCTGCCCTTGCAAAAAAACAGCTCGTGATCGTCGTGAAGGGTCTCGACAATCCATTCTTCGAGGCAATCCATCAGGGCTGCGAGAAGTGGAATAAGGAAAACGCCAGCTCGGATTATGAGTGCTTCTACACCGGTCCGGCATCAACGTCAGACGAAGCCGGCGAAGCGCAAATCGTGCAGGATGTTCTCGGCAAGGCTGACACGGCTGCGATTGCTATCTCGCCGTCCAATGCCAAGCTGATCGCTCAAACCATCAAGACGGCTAACCCTTCTGTGCCGGTGATGACGCTGGACGCGGACCTTGCGGCCGAAGACTCCGCGCTTCGCAAGACCTACCTTGGCACCGACAATTACCTGATGGGCTTCAAGATCGGCGAGTACATCAAGAAAGCCAAACCCAACGGCGGTACGATCTGCACGATCGAAGGCAATACGGGTGCTGACAACATCCTGCGCCGCGCCCAAGGGATGCGCGATGCTTTGACCGGCCAAAAGGGCCTCGCAGAGCTAAAGGGTGAAGGTGGATGGACCGAAGTTGCAGGCTGCCCCGTCTTTACTAATGATGACGGCGCCAAGGGCGTCCAGGCGATGACGGACATTCTTGCCGCCAATCCAAAACTGGACGCCTTCGGTATTATGGGTGGGTGGCCACTCTTCGGTGCGCCTCAACCCTACCGCGATCTGTTCAAGCCTATGGCTGAAAAGATCGCCAGCAATGAGTTCGTCATCGGTGCCGCCGACACAATCGGTGAAGAAGTCGCGATCGCCAAGGAAGGCCTGGTAACGGCGCTCGTCGGACAGCGGCCGTTCGAAATGGGATACAAGGCTCCGTCGGTGATGATTGATCTGATTGAGGGGAAGCCAGTCGAAGATCCAGTCTTCACGGGCCTTGACG
The DNA here is from genome assembly GCA_963777425.1 of uncultured Alphaproteobacteria bacterium. GTDB lineage: Bacteria > Pseudomonadota > Alphaproteobacteria > Rhizobiales > Rhizobiaceae > Phyllobacterium. Next base: position 63,161 of record CAVZQS010000011.1, read on the forward strand.
AATGCACCAAGGACACGGTTGATACCTGCATCCAGAAGTAGTTGCAAAACAGGGGCGCGCCAACCGAGGCGCGTCCCTGATTTGCTTCGATCATTGTGTCACAATGAGCTCTGCCGGCGGCGCCAGAGAACGGAGCACAGAAATGCGAGAATATGCAATCGCCGCGATCCCCGCAGATGGGATCGGCCCTGAGGTAATTGCAGCCGGAACGATGGTGCTTGCAAGTCTTGAGAAACGCCTTGGTGACATCAAGTTTAACATCAAAACTTTCGACTGGGGCTCGGACTACTACAAGAAGCATGGCGTCATGATGCCTGCAGATGGCTTGAGCCAACTAAACAAGTTCGACGCCATCTATTTCGGAGCCGTCGGCGCACCCGATGTTCCGGACCACATCACACTCTGGGGCCTGCGCCTGCCCATCTGCCAGGGATTTGACCAGTATGCCAATGTCCGCCCGAGCAAAATCCTTCCGGGTATCACCCCTCCACTACGCAACTGCGGTCCGGGAGACCTCGATTGGGTTATCGTGCGCGAGAATTCCGAAGGCGAGTATTCCGGTCACGGCGGACGGGCGCACAGGGGACTGCCTGAAGAGGTCGGAACCGAAGTTGCCATCTTCACTCGGGTCGGTGTCACACGCATCATGCGCTATGCTTTCCGGCTGGCGCAATCGAGGCCACGCAAATTTCTGACGGTCGTCACCAAGTCCAACGCCCAGCGTCACGGCATGGTCATGTGGGATGAAATTGCCTCTGAAGTCGCGGCGGAATTCCCCGATGTGACCTGGGATAAGATGCTGGTCGATGCAATGACTGTGCGCATGACGCTCAATCCGAAAAGCCTCGACACCATAGTCGCCACGAACCTCCACGCTGACATTCTGTCAGATCTTGCCGGTGCCTTGGCAGGTAGCCTCGGCGTGGCCCCGACAGCCAATATCGATCCGGAGCGGCGCTTCCCGTCTATGTTCGAGCCAATCCACGGTTCCGCTTTCGACATTACAGGGAAAGGCATTGCCAATCCGATCGCAACATTCTGGACTGCGGCACTGATGCTCGATCATCTTGGCGAAGGAGAAGCCGCCGCTCGATTGATGCGCGCCGTCGAACACGTCTCGGCCGCTGGCATCCTCACACCCGATGTTGGTGGGTCGGCGACGACGAGAGACGTTACCAACGCTGTTGTCGACGCGATCTACTCTTCGAATGTCTAAATCGACAGGACAGTTGAAGCCATCTTGAACTCGGGGTTCTGGCGGGCCATGAGTTGGTCCAAAGGATTCTCGATGCCGGGCCAACATATGAATAGAAAACAGATTGCAATTGTCGGCGGTGGCCCTGCTGGTTTGATGGCGGCTGAATTGTTGTCGCTATCGGGTCACTCGGTAACGATCTATGACAGCATGCCGACAGTCGGTCGCAAGTTCCTGCTGGCCGGAAAGTCGGGCCTGAACCTCACGCATGCCGAAGACTACGCTCAATTCGTGCAACGGTTCGGCTCTGCCTCCAACCCGTTGCGTCCAGCTCTCGATGCCTTCACGCCAAGTGACGTGCGCGATTGGGCAGCAGAGCTCGGCACGGAAACGTTTGTGGGCTCGTCCGGGCGGGTCTTTCCAAAAGTCATGAAGGCCTCACCGCTCCTGCGCTCATGGCTTGGCAGGCTGGAAACGCAGGGTGTTCGAATCCTTACCCGTCATCGCTTCACGGGTCTTAAGGATGGCGGCTACACCTTCGACACCCCAGAGGGTGTGAAATTCGTTCAATGTGATGCCGCCCTGCTGGCGCTAGGCGGTGCAAGCTGGCCGCGTCTGGGTTCCGATGGTTCCTGGCTGGCTCCGCTGCGGGCTAAGGGAGTGGCGGTGGCCGATCTCCGACCCGCGAATTGCGGCTTTGACGTTGAATGGTCCGAGAATTTCCGGGAAAGTTTCGCCGGCGAACCGGTGAAATCGGTTACCGCTACATCCGATTCGGGTACGATCCCAGGCGAATTCGTGATCACACGAACCGGCATTGAAGGCAGCCTCGTCTATGCCCATGCAGCCAGTTTGCGCGATTGCCTTGAAAAGAAGGGAAAGGCAATGCTCTTGCTCGACCTCAGGCCTGGCAGAACTGCCGAGCGCTTGGCACGGGATCTCACACGGCAGGGCACCAAGGCAAGTTTCTCCACTCGCCTTCGCAAGGGAGCCGGTTTGGATGGCGTCAAGGCCGCCCTGGTGCGGACATTCGCAGATGCCGCGGATATTACCGATGCCGAACGTCTCGCACAAACTATCAAGGCTTTGCCTCTGCCAGTGGTCAAACCACGACCCATTGCGGAGGTGATCTCGTCAGCGGGTGGCGTATGCTGGGAAAGTGTTGACGATCGATATATGCTGAAGGCACTTCCCGGCGTTTTCGTCGCTGGAGAGATGCTCGATTGGGAAGCCCCCACCGGAGGTTACCTCCTTACCGCCTGCTTCGCGACTGGAAGGGCGGCTGCCCGCGGAATGGAGGCATGGCTGCGGCGGTGAACGGATGTGCGAGTTTCACTTGGCGCCGCCCCAGTAAAGCTCAAGTTTACGACGCGCTCGCTGCTAACATTTTCCCACGCACGAAACCGCCATCTGTTTGCGAGACTTAGTACAAATCTTAACCTCGCGAACCGGTGCTTGCGAAGCTAAGCTTTTGGCAAATGTTCACTTGAAAACTTTTGCGCCCCTTTGCGCGAATCCTCTTGAATGTCGTCTTGGTCAGGATTATTTTATTCTTAAGCGTGCAACACACGCGGATGATAATGCTTTGCTTAAGCTTCGTCTAAGGAGGTTGTTATGGCAAACGCACTTATGGAAGGAAAGAAGCCGCAGGATTGGCTCAACCTGGTCTTGGCGGTATGCTTGTTTATCTCCCCTTGGGTCGTCGGCTTTGCAATTGAGAATACGCCGACCTGGAATGCGTGGGCCGTTGCCATCCTGTTGGGTGCGCTGGCGGTTGCCGCTATTTCAGCTTTTGCTGAGTGGGAAGAATGGGCAAATCTCGTACTTGGTCTTTGGCTTGTCGCGTCTCCTTGGCTGCTCGGTTTTGCCGCCAATGTCAACGCGATGTGGACCCATGTGGTTCTTGGGCTGCTTGTCGCCGCTATATCGGCTTGGGCTGTCTGGGGTTATCACCACCCCCACGCTCACGCCTAGACCCAGTATTGGGACATTGTGAGGCCCGCCGCGCGAGCGGCGGGCCTCATGCTATTGAAAATGAACTATGGACGCCGTCTTGGCATGCCTTGGGGGCGGATGTAGCGCTTCTGGGCTGCGATGCGGAAGATGGCGTTGGGAGCACCATAACCCTTGTAGCCCTTGCGCTCGACGATCTCGAAGAAGAACCCCTCGCCGTAGTTTGGGCTGTAAAGCTGAAAGTACTCACCGTTGTCATCACGATCATAAAGGATATTGGCTTCCTTCAGTCTGTCCGAAAAATCAGGATCCAGGCCGAACCGGGCTTCAATGTCATCGTAGTAGTTCGGTGAGATTTGCAAGGGCACGAAGCCGTTGGCTTTCAGCACCTCGGCTGTAGCAAAGATATTGTCGGTCCTGAAGGCGAGGTGCTGGATGCTCGATCCGAACTTCTCGGCGAGGAAATGGCCAGCAAGGGTGCGCCTGTTTTCGGCGCCATTCATGGTGATGCGCAGCGAGCCGGCGTCGTTTTCGACAACCTGGCTGCGCACGATGCCGGCCGGATCGATGATATCGACCATCGGCGTCTTCTTCGTCCTGAGGATCGATGTGTAGAACAGTAGCCACGTCAGCATTTCATCAAAGTTCATGGTCTGGGCCACGTGGTCAAACTGCAGCAGACCGGCATCCTCGCCCGCAGCATCATCTGCAACAGGCTCGAACTCGATTGCCCAGATGTTCTTGAGGTCCGACTTGTCATCGACAAAATAGAGGACCCCGCCGCCGACGCCGCGAATGGCCGGCATACCGAGCTCGGAATGTCCAACGGCCTGCGCGAACGGCTCTGCGCCAAGCGCCCGGGCGCGCGCAACCGTTGCATGCGCATCGGCCACCTTGAGGCCGAGCGCGTAGGCCGACGTTCCATGAACCGCGTAGGACGAGTGGGCAAAGCCTTCCCGTTCCGTGTTGATCACAAGGTTGATGCCGCCCTGGCTGTAGCGCGCCACTTGCTTGGTCTTGTGCTTGCCGGTCTTGCGAAATCCCAGCGTGTGCAAGAGGGATGCAAGCTCCATGGCTTCTTCTTCATTGGCGGCAAATTCCACGAATTCGACGCCGGTGACCTCGATCGGCGCCGGCATTGGCGGGCACTGTCATGACAATATCCGGCTCGCTCCGCTTCACCTGGTCGCCGAGATAGATCAGCGATCTATGACCGTCGATGGCGATCGACCTGGGCGAGCCGCCGCGGAACTGGTCGTTGAAGATCTCGAGAGACAGATACCCGTCATAGCCAGTGGCGGCCACCGAGCGCATGAATTCGAGCACCGGAAGATCGCCCTCGCCCGGCATGTTGCGGTAGTGCCGGCTCCAATAGAGCAAGTCCATGTCGATCAGCGGCGCGTCCGCCAGTTGGATGATGAAGATCTTTTCCTTTGGGATCGAGCGGATCGAGTTGACATCGATCTTGCGGGCCAGTGTATGAAAGCTGTCGAGGATAAGGCCGATATTGGCATGGTCGGCACGCCGGACAATTTCCCAGGCGTCGCGATGGTCGTTGATGTGCCGGCCCCAGGCGAGCGCCTCATAGCCGACACACAGGCCACGCCTGGCAGCGCGTTCACCGAGTTCATGGAAATCCGCGGCGGCGCGATCGAGCCCGCCAAGGGCAATCGGCGACACGTTGGAGCAGACGAGCACCAGATCGGTGCCGAGTTCCTGCATCACGTCGAACTTGCGCTCGGCCCGGTCGAAGGCGCGTGATCGCTGTGGCTCGGGCATGCCTTCAAAATCGCGAAACGGTTGGAACAGCGTGATCTCCAGCCCGTAGTCGCGCACCATCGTGCCCACATCGCGCGCGCTGCCGTCGAAGGCCAGGAAATCGTTCTCGAATATCTCAACACCGTCAAATCCCGCCCGCGCGATCGCATCGAGCTTCTCCGGCAGTTCACCACTGAGCGAAACCGTGGCAATCGACGTTTTCATGATGTACCTCCTCCTACCCCTGAAAGGGCAAGAATGTTGCGCGCCTCGTAGCAGGTGGCTACGCTGCGGTTATGGCGTGCGATGGCCTCCGCGGCAATTTCCACTAGTTCTCCATTGCTGCGAGCCAACCGGTCCTTCGCGACACGGATATTGTCCTCAAGACCTGTACGCACGGCGTCTGCACCGCGCTGCAGGGCCCATTCCATTACCGGAGCCTGATTGCGACCAATCCCTGCGGCAGTCCAGGTCGCCTTCGGCAACAGGCGGCGGAGTTCGCCGAGCAGAAGATCGAGAACATGGTCATCGGCGGGTAGCGCGTTCCCGACGCCCATGACAAACTGGACATGCGGATGGTCGTCCATCATGCCTTCTTCAACCAGCCGGCGCGCACCGTGCAGGTGGGACAGATCGAAGATTTCGATCTCCGGCCGGACGCCGTTCTCGCGCATTTTGCTTGCAAGGTCTCTGACAAGCACCGTGTGGTTTTCGTAGACGATTGTCGGAAAATTCACCGAACCCGTCGACAGCGAAGCCATGTCAGGCCTGAGGTACAGCGATGAGCCGCGCTGACCGGGGTCGCGGCCCCGGCCACCGGTCGAGAACTGCACGATCATCTCCGGGCAATGCTGAATGATGCCGGCCTGCACTGCTGCAAACCTTTCAGGGTCGGATGAGGGGCTCTCATCGTCGTTGCGGACGTGAATATGGACGAGCGACGCTCCGGCCTCATAAGCCTCGTGCGTTGATTCAATTTGCTCAGAAGTGCTGATGGGAACTGCAGGGTTGTCCTTCTTGCGTGGCACCGAACCGGTGATTGCAACTGCAATGACGACTGGATTCATCCTGGCCTCTCCTCTGGCTGTACTGGATACCGTCGCAGAAGGCCGTCTTTGCGCCACCTTGCCGGGGTGATTTCTTCGGCCATGTTGACATGAACGTACCAGTTCGTACATTATACGTCAATACCAGCGGCTGCACGGATACGTTTGGGCCATCGGGGAAATTGGGAGGAAACATGGAAACGAATTGTGCTCACACAGGGCATTGTCAGCCGTTGATGGGGCGATCGGCAGCATGCTGAAGGCTCGCCAGATCCTTATCCTTAACGGGCCCAACCTAAATCTACTCGGGAAGCGGCAGCCGGATATTTACGGCCATGAGACACTTGGCGATGTGGAGGCAAAGTGTCGGCGCGTTGCAGGCGAGTTGAGCCTGTCAGTAGACTTTCGTCAGAGTAACGCCGAACACGAGCTCATCGCCTGGCTACATGAGGCGCGCGAGGTTGTTGCCGGCATTATCATCAATCCTGCAGGCTATTCGCACACATCGGTCGCGATTATGGATGCCCTTGCGGCGTGTCCGTGCCCAATCATCGAAGTGCACATCTCCAACATCCATCGCCGTGAGCCCTTCCGCCACCACAGTTATGTCTCGCATGCAGCAACCGGGGTCATCTGCGGCTGCGGTACGCAAGGGTATACGCTCGCCCTCCGCCGGCTCGCCACGCTTCTTGAAAAGGTTGCTCCATGATCCACCCGGCAAAGATCGCTCCGGAGCGCCCCCGCTTTCTGCTCGGCCTCGTCGGTGAGGGAATCCAGGCATCGCGCACGCCGCCAATGCATGAGCGCGAGGGAGGCGAGCAAGGCTTCCGCCTCACCTACCAGACCATCGATCTTGAGCGACTCGGGATTGGCCCCGAGGCACTTTCCGAACTGCTGGTGTCCGCAGAACGTATGGGATTCGCTGGACTGAATGTTACGCACCCGTGCAAGCAGGCTATCATCCCCTATCTTGATGAGCTTTCGGCCGACGCCGCGGCGCTTGGTGCTGTCAATACAGTCGTTTTGCGCAATGGCCGCCGCTTCGGCCATAACACCGACTGGTGGGGCTTTTCGGAAAGCTTCAAGCGTGGCTTGCCCGGAGCTGGTCTGTCTTCGGTCGTGCAGCTCGGCGCAGGTGGCGCGGGCACGGCTGTTGCCCACGCTCTCATAACTCTTGGCGTACGCGAACTCGTCCTGTCAGACAGGGACCATTCTCGGGCGGAAGATGTGGCCGCCTCGCTCAACGATCGTTTCGAGCGGTTTGGAGGGCATCGCGTGCGCGTCTCACAAGATCTTGCCGCAGAGATGGCCGCCGCCGATGGCTTGGTGCACTGCACCCCGACCGGAATGGACAAATATCCCGGCCTACCGCTGCCGGCCGAATTGCTTCGGCGGGAATTGTGGGTCGCAGAGATCGTCTATTTTCCCCTTGAAACTGCGCTGCTTCGAGCGGCTCGGAGCACCGGCTGCCGCACGCTCGACGGTGGCGGCATGGCGGTTTTCCAGGCTGTTGAGGCCTTCCGGCTGTTTACAGGCGTGAAACCCGATCACGAGCGCATGTTGCGCCATTTTGTTCAGCTCGGCTCAGAGGCGAAGGAGGCCACGACCTGAGCAGGGTCAACCTGACAATTTCCAAGACGAAGAGGAGACGTCAATGCATCAACCAATAGCAGGTGTGAAAGCACCCGGGAAAGCTGCGCTTGCGAGCTGGATCGGCAGTGCTGTCGAATATTACGATTTCTTTATTTATGGCACAGCCGCCGCGCTCATCTTTCCGAAGATCTTCTTTTCGGCTGCCAATCCACAGGCAGCTGCCATCGCGTCGTTCGCAACCTTTGGCGTTGCCTATATTGCACGGCCATTTGGCGCTGTCATCCTTGGGCATATCGGCGACAAGTTCGGCCGGAAAAAGGTCCTGACCTTCACCCTGCTGCTGATGGGATTTTCTACCTTCATCATCGGCTGCTTGCCGACCTATGACCATGTCGGCATCCTGGCACCGATCCTTCTCGTCATCGCACGCCTGCTTCAGGGCGTTTCCGCAGCCGGCGAACAAGCGGGGGCGAATTCGATGACGCTCGAGCACGCGCCATCCAACCGCCGCGCCTTCTTCACCAGCTTTACGCTCAGCGGCACGCAGGCAGGCCTTATTCTGGCGACGCTTGTGTTCATCCCGATTTCGAAATTGCCCGAGGCGGACCTGTTGTCCTGGGCGTGGCGTATTCCCTTCTTCCTAAGCCTTGTCGTTGTGGTCGTCGGATTCTGGGTTCGCCGCACCCTGCCGGAAACACCGGTCTTCCTCGAAGAGACGAAGAAGTACGAGACCGCCAAAGTGCCGTTTATTACGTTGTTCAGCAATCATTGGGCAGACGTCTTGCGGATCATTTTTGCCGCGCTGATCTCGGTGGTCAGCACGATCTTCAGTGTGTTCACGCTCTCTTACGCAGTCAATACGATGCAGATCGACCGGTCGACAATGTTGACCGTTCTGGTTCTTGCGAACCTCGTGGCACTTGCCGCAATCCCCCTTTGGGCGTCGCTCGCCGACCGCATCGGGCGCAAACCGGTCTTCATTTTCGGAGCGCTTGGCTGCGCCGTGCTAATCTGGCCATACATCTGGGCAATCAGCCAAGGCAATCTCACGCTGATCTTCGCTCTTGGTATTCTCCTTTCAGGTATCGTTTACAGCGCCTCCAATGGCGTCTGGCCCGCGCTTTATGGGGAGATGTTCGATACGCGCGTCCGGCTATCGGGCATGGCGATTGGCACACAGATCGGCTTTGCCCTTGGCGGTTTCGCCCCGACCATCAGCGCAGCTCTTCTCGGCACCGGTCCGAATGGCTGGATTCCGGTCGCTGCATTCACTTCGATAACTGCAATTATCGCCGCAATTGCCGCTGCAACCGCAGTTGAAACCTACCGCACCCCGATGCAGGACCTCGGTAAGAGGCCAGTGAGAATCAGCGTACCCGCCTGATCAAGGGAAGCGGGTCGGGAGGTAACACTTCCGCCCGCTACTTCTTCAGAAGCAGGCCGATGACCGCATCGGCGATCATCTGCTTGTGTTTCTGCCGCCGCCCGGGCTCGGACAAATCGACACGATGTATCGCACCGAAGGTGTGGCGGTTTGCAACGCGAAAGAAGCAGAAGGCGCTGATCATCATGTGGACATCCACGGGATCCAGGTCCGAGCGAAACAAGCCCGAGGCGCGGCCGCGTTCGAGGATGGCTTCGATGATCTGAATGATGCGAAGGTTGATCTCACGAATGGACGATGCCTCGGCGAGGTGCTTGCCCTGATTTATGTTTTCGATCGTAACGAGCCGCACAAAATCCGTATGGCTATCATCATTTTCAAACGTCTGGTCAATCACGCGGCGTAACGCGTCGACCGGGTCAAGCATATCGAGTTCCAATGCGGCTTCGATCGCCCGGATGTCAGCATACGCCTTCTCGAGGACAGCCAGATAAAGCCCATCCTTGCCGCCGAAGTAATAGTAGATCATGCGCTTTGAAGTGCGCGTCCGCTCGGCAATCGCATCAACGCGGGCACCACTAAGACCATAAGTCGCAAATTCTTCGGTTGCCACTGCAAGTATGTCGGCCTTGGTGCGATCCGGATCGTTGGTCCGACTCCGCTCGCTCGAAACACGTTTACGGGGGGATGCTGACGTCGACATGCCTGATTCTATCCGTTCAATATGATCTGTTCGCTCTTGGCATAATGGACGAACTTGTACGTTCAAGGCAACAGGGCCGATCGGCTGCTTCAAGGTGAAATCAGCGCCAGAGTCCTTTCATCGGGGCGTCCTTCGCACCAGCGCTTCAGGCTATGCAGGAATATATTGTCTGCGTTACCGGCAGCCACCGAGAAAAGCGTCATGCACGATTTGAACTTCATGTCGTCAGGTGAACCGAAGATAGGATGCAGGGAATTCGCCTCACTGTGCAGAACCGTTCTAGTGCACAGGTCGAGCCTCATTCCAAGCAGTGGATGCGCCAGATATGCGCTCGCCTCGTCCAGTGATGCAATGCCGTAGAACTCCGCCATAGGGGAACGGCCAAGGCCACGCAGTTGCGGAAAGACAAACCACATCCAGTGGCTTTGCTTGCGGCCACCTTGTAGCTCTTTCAGCACGGTGTCAAAGACTGGGGCCTGTGCCACGACAAACCGCTGGAGATCGAAGGAATCACCTTGTGACATGCCAGTTCTCCTAGTTGCTGCTTGGCCGAAAGGGAGTAGCAGGACCGATCGCGACCTGCTACCGCCATTGACCCGCGCGCGAACGCTAACTCCGCCTAAGAAATTATAGCGAGAAAGCGGTTATTGAAGCGACTGCGACATCTATGCAAACTTGGGCCGCTGACTGACCCAGCAGAGGCCCGGCGCCCTCTTAACCGCCAGTGCCCGGCCGGGCCTCTCTCCCCACCACTGGCATATGGTCATTAAATGGACTCGGACGACCGCACCCCGCCTAAAACCGAATATGAACCGTACCTCACGCCGATGCGGCCCTATGTCGTGCTTTTTGTGGTCGTCACGGTGCTGGTACTCTTTGCGGGCTGGTTATTCAGCCGGTAGTTCTCAGCCCTGCAACAGAAACAGGCTCCGCCGAATAAGCGGAGCCTGTTGTCGTTCGCGTGCCTTTTCAGGCGATAGTCAAGCAACGAGCCTATTTGTTCTTGCCGCCAGGACCACCGTGGTTGCCGCCACCCTGATTGCCGCCGCCCTGGTTGTCGCCACCCTGGTTGCCGCCACCCTGGTTGCCGCCGCCTTGGTTGCCACCACCCTGATTGCCGCCACCCTGGTTGCCGCCGCTTCCATTGTTGGAACCGTCTGCATCGGTACCGTCTCCGTTATTACTGTTACCGGGATTGGAGCTATCGTTGCCGTCTGGATCGTTGCCGTGGCCGTTGTTTCCATTGCCGCCACCGTGGTTGCCACCGCCGTGGTTGCCGCCGCCATGGTTGCCGCCGCCGTGATTGCCACCGCCGTCATTGCCACCGCCATGGTTGCCGCCGCCGTGGTTGCCACCGCCGTGGTCATTGCCACCGCCGTGATTGCCACCGCCGTGGTTGCCACCGCCGTGGTTGCCGCCGCCGTCATTGCCACCGCCGTGATTGCCGCCGCCATGGTTGCCACCGCCATGGTTGCCACCGCCGTGGATTGCCGCCGCCGTGGTTGCCGCCGCCGTGGTTGCCGCCGCCATGGTTGCCGCCGCCGTGATTGCCACCGCCGTGATTGCCACCGCCGTGATTGCCACCGCCGTTGTTGCCGCCGCCATGGTTGCCACCGCCGTGATTGCCGCCGCCATTGTTGCCGCCGCCGTGGTTGCCGCCGCCGTTGTTGCCGCCGCCCCTGGTTGCCGCCGCCCTGGTTGCCACCGCCGTTGGTTGCCGCCGCCCTGGTTGCCGCCGCCGCCTTGGTTGCCGCCGCCCTGGTTGCCACCGCCGCCAGCACTGGTACTGCCAGCACGCTGGTTGCCGCCGCCGCCAGCACTGGTATTTCCAGCAGCTGCGCTGCCACCGCCACCGCCGGTATTTCCAGCAGCTGCGCTGCCACCGCCAGCGCCGGTATTTCCAGCAGCGGCGCTACCGCCGGAGCTTCCGTTGTTCGAGCGACTTCCGTTGCGACTGTTTCTACCCCCTTCGTGGTCACTGTTTTTGCTGAGCGGGTTGCTGATCGCCGCGGTGGTCAGAGGCGGGCACATTTCGAGTTGCTTTTTGGTAAGGACCGCCCGCTTGTTCAGAGCGAAGCAGCATTGTGCCGCATTGTTTTCCGTCAGTTTTCGGCATTGGGCGGCGCTGGCAAACAGTGACCGCTTGGTTTGAGCATAGGCCGTTTCACTCTGACTGACTGTTGCTATAAGACCCAAGGTGGAAATCGCTACTATTGCGAAGAAACCACTGCGCCTTCCCCTATTATTATTATTGATTGTTTTACGCATTTTACATTTCCCCAAGAGTTTACTTACACAAGCAACTCACCATACTAGGAAAATGTTTTGTTTTTTCACTTAGCCATTGATGGCTTTATTGCTTGATGAATATGTAGCGGCAATAATATTTGCTTCATACTTAGAAATCCTGCTTAGAACTCGTATAAAAAGATTGATGCAATATTCCTGGATATATCCTATGATCTAATTCGAGAGTACGCGCCGGGGTGCAGGGCGCAGTTTGTTCCAGTGGATACTTTCATACCCTTCAATTGTGACGGCAAGCGTCAAAAGTCGTGGAACCATGCTGTAACAGCATGTTAATAATCGATTCATAAGTTCACTGCGTAGAACACGATTTTAACGAATTAAGGCGCAAGTTCGTCCTGCCCATTTTGTCGGAGAACGCGCATGATTCGCAAATATTCCTTGTTGGTTGTGATAGCATTGTCTCTGACCGCCATAGTGCCGGCCTCAGCTTATGCCGGAGGCACCGAGATGCAGCTCAAAGGGAAGGGCTTCGGTCCACCGGCCTTTCGTTCGTTCTGCGGACGCCTCGCAAGCCTTTGCAACACCCGATCTGGAGCCAGGGTGGTGCAACTTGACGGACGACAAAAGACAACAGCTTCAATCCGTTAACATGGCTGTCAATTCGAGCATCAGGCAGCAAAGCGACATGCAGACGAATGGGGTAGAAGATCTCTGGACCATCCCGACAAAAGCGGGAGACTGCGAAGATTTCGCAATCCTGAAAAAACGCGAGCTGATGAAACGTGGCTGGCCAGCTGCATCGCTGTTGCTCACGGTAGCGCGTCTGCCCTTCAGCAATGAAGGTCATGTAGTGCTTACCGCACGCACGTCGGCTGGCGACCTTATTCTTGATAGTCGCAGCAATTCCGTGAAGGATTGGTCAAGCACCTCGTACCGGTACTACGCACGGCAGTCGCAGAACTCCGCCGGCTGGGATCGAATTGGTAGGGCTATTCCTATTACCAACACCGCCAAGCTGAAAAACGCTTCCACCCGCACCGCCAGTGTCAGATTGCCGGACCAGGGGCTGATTGAAGTATCTGCACTCCGTTGATCTTGTAAGTGCCGTCAGGCAGCTTTATGAGTTGGTAGACTGCAGTCCAGTCCTTGCCGTCCGGTCCAGTAATCAACACTTCCTGGATCACTTGGTCGCCGACAACCTTGTTTCGTCCGAAAGCAAAATTGCCGGGCCGATAAACTGGCTGATAGGTACGTTTGACCATTTCAAAGAACAGATTCTGGTTAGGAAACTTCCCTTGAATGGCGGGAGATGCGAACGAATACGCCGCTGATGCATCATCGTTGAGAAAGGCGTTGATCTGACTCCTGATTATCGATTGCGCCGTATCGACTGGTTCATCGGCATTGCCCGGCCCGACCCATATCAGGAATCCACCGATCGCCAACGCGTATGATAATGCTCTGAGCATGCGCTCTCTCCTCACGCACCTCGCCGCGACCAGTTGCCGCTTTCTGCACCAAGCGACATTGCTATTGCAGCATACTGGTGAAAAAGTACCGCTATACCCGCGCTCTTGCAATGAGAGGCGTATCGGACGCTGCCGATACGGACATCCAATCTTCATGGCCATCTTTCATCACCCGAACGTCCGGCTAATTAATCCATGACCGGCACTGGTGAGGCTGAACATTCGATGGAATCTTCCTACTGGCGGCAAAATCTCGTTGTCTGCTTTCTTGGCTCGTTCACCACGATCGTCGCGATGACGCTGATCCTCCCGTTCCTGCCACTTTATGTGGAACAGTTGGGCGTCAAGGACCATGCAGCGATTGTGCAATGGTCGGGTGTTGCCTACGGCGCTACATTTTTTTCCGCTGCACTTGTGGCCCCGCTATGGGGGCGGCTCGCTGATCTCTATGGGCGGAAGTTAATGCTCATCCGCGCCAGCCTGGGAATGGCCATTGCAATGTCGCTAATGGGCATGGCAACGGATGTCTGGCAGTTGGTCTTTCTGCGCCTGCTGACCGGGTTGCTTGGAGGCTACGCCTCAGGCTCCACCGTGCTCGTTGCCACACAGACACCCAAGGCGCGCACCGCGTGGGCGCTCGGGACACTTTCCTCAGGTATCATGGCAGGCAATCTTGTTGGCCCGCTCATCGGCGGCGCATTGCCACCACTGATCGGTATTCGCCAGACCTTCTGGCTCGCAGGCGCGGTCATATTCATCACCTTTCTGGCGACGAGCTTTTTCATCAAGGAAGAGCGCCGCCCGCCCAAGATACTTGCGGACCGCCAAGGTGGCGGATGGGCGTCCATCCCAGACAAGCGGCCGGTTATTGTCATGCTTCTGGCTGGCATGCTTCTGATGCTCGCAAACATGTCAATCGAACCTATTATCACTGTCTATGTCGCACAGCTGGTCGACGATCCCTCGCGCATAACGCTTGTTGCCGGCGTCGTCATGTCAGCGGCGGCACTGGGTAGCATCCTTTCAGCTTCGCGCCTCGGCAAGCTGGCCGATCGTATTGGCCATTGGAACGTAATCGTTGCCGCTCTTGCCGTATCGGCGCTGCTGCTGATCCCACAAGCCTTCGTTACACAAGGCTGGCAGCTGATCATTTTGCGTTTTCTGATGGGACTTTCGCTCGGCGGGCTGTTGCCCTGCATTACTGCCGTGATCCGGCATAGTGTCCCCGACAATGTCGCCGGCAATATCCTCGGCTACGCCACTTCGTCCCAATATGTTGGTCAGGTTATCGGGCCAATGGCTGGCGGTTTCATAGGTGGTCACATCGGCATGCGCGCAGTGTTTCTCGGCACATGCATGCTCTTGGCGGCGGGAGCCGTGTACGGGTGGTTGGTGCGTCCGCAAGATCGGTGATACTCTCGCGAATGTTATGTGATTCGCACTAACGACGATCAAGAATATTTCGCCAAATTGTCATGGAACCAGACTGACTCCCGACGCATTACTGTGATCAGCTCAGCGAGCATCCGAGCGAAGTTGGACTGTCCGACATTCATGGAGGAAGTAATGAACGACAAGCGTTTCCCCATCCCCGTTATGGTTACCCTTGGAGCTACCGGCCAACGAGCGGTCTCCAGCGTTTGGGAAGCGATAGAATGCCTGCGAACCTATTGGCCCTCAAAGAAAGGACCAAGCTACAGGCGAGCACTCCAAACCTGTCTAGATGCACTTGATGGCTGGAAACCCGCGCACAAGGCCAGGCATGCCTTCATCAGTGCCGCACGCGAAGCGGGCATTTTCCTCGATACAAGATTGCATTAATGACACCTGGGCGGCGTCGACCGCCGCCCCTTCTATCCCGATCAACGAATATTGGCGCGGGCGCGTGGACGTCTTTCGTTCATTTCATGGCTGAAGATCGCCGGCGGCAACGGCGTCAGCTGGCGAATGATATCAGCGCCCTTTTCGCCCATCATGATCGTCGGAGCATTGGTATTGCACGACGGAACACGCGGCATTACCGAGCTGTCGCAGACGCGCAAGCCCTCAAGCCCTCGAACTTTGAGCTCAAGATCGACGACGGCCATGGAATCCGTACCCATCTTGCACGTCCCAACCGGGTGGTGATCCGTCTTGGCATTGGCGCAGCCATAGTCGAACAGCGCCTCATCTGAATTATACTTCGGCCCAGGCAGGCGCTCGGCCATGACGAAGGGTTTCAACGCTGCTTGACTCATGATCTCGCGGGCGATCTTCAACCCCTCGATCGACATCTTGCGATCATGCGGGTCGCTCCAGTAATTCGGGTCGATCAGTGGCGCTGCTGCGGGATTATCCGACTGTAGCCGAACCGTGCCTCGTGACCGCGGATGCAGGTAGGCAGAGTTGAGTGTCACGCCGGCATTTTTCAATCGCTCGACGCCCGCCTCAATGCCGGAGCCAAGCCCCAGATGGAACTGGATATCGGGCGAGCGTGCGTCTGGATCGGCGTACCAGAACCCACCGGTTTCGAACAGGCTCGACGCCACGGGTCCGGAGCGGAAGAGAACGTATTGCAGCCCGGCCCATAGGGTCCGGTGCAGTTTGGCCACCCCATCATAGGTATGATCTCCGGTACATTCGCAAATGACGAACAGGTCAAGGTGATCCTGCAAATTCTCGCCCACGCCCGGCAGATCGTGCGTTACCGGTATGCCGACACTTTTCAGGTGATCGGCGGGGCCGATGCCCGATTGCAACAAAAGCTTCGGCGATCCGATGGCACCCGAACTTACCAGCACCTCGCGGTTTGCGGAAACAACCTCGCGCGTATTGCCATTGATGATTTCGACACCGGTGGCGCGTTTTCCCTCGACCACAACCTTTGATACCTGCGCACCCATGCGTATTGTCAGGTTCTTCCGCTCCTTGATCGGGCTCAGATATGCCATCGACGCCGAGGACCTGCGCCGATTCCGCTGCGTCAACTGATAGAAACCAACGCCCGCCTGCTGTTGGCCATTGAAATCATGGTTGTAAGGGATGCCAAGTTCCTGTCCTGCCCGAATATAAGCGTCACAGATGGGCAATGTCGCAGCTGGCATCGACACGCCGAGGGGGCCACCGTAGGAGTGATAATCATCGGCGAAACGCTGATTGTCCTCGGCTCGCTTGAAATAGGGCAATACATCGCGATAATTCCATCCCGAACAGCCTTCCTCCTTCGCCCAGAGGTCGTAGTCGGTTGCATTTCCGCGAGTGTAAAGCTGAGCATTGATACTGGAACCGCCGCCAATGACCTTTGCCTGGGTGTAGCGGAGAACACGATTCTTCATGTGCTTTTGCGGCACCGTCTCCCATCCCCAGCTCGCAACACCCTTTGTCATCTTGGCAAAGCCTGCCGGCATGTGAAACAGCGGATTCCAATCCCCACCGCCCGCTTCCAGCAGAAGTACTGTCACGGCAGGGTCTTCGCTCAGGCGGTTGGCGAGTACGCAGCCCGCGGGCCCAGCGCCAGTGATGATGTAGTCGTAGTTCATTTCAAAGCCTGCTTATCGAAAGGGCGCCGTCCGCATTGATGACCGAGCCCGTTGCAAAATTGAAATCACCGCTTGCAAGTGCCGCTATGATGCGACCAAGATCGTCCGGCTCGCCCCAACGTTTCATTGGCACAAGTCCGTCCGGCGATCAGCTTGTCGTATTTGGCAGCGACGCCAGATGTCATATCCGAACGAATGATGCCGGGGCGCACATCGAAAACGCTGATACCTTCATCGGCCAGCCGTAACGCGAGTCCCTGCGTGAAGGCAGCAAGAGCCGCCTTTGTCATGCAGTAATCAAGGCGTTCCGGAGAGGTCATTTCGGCGGAAACGGACGTAACATTGATGATCGTCCGCGCTGCGGGATTGTGGAGCTGAGCAAGCATCGTCCTCAACACGCATTGTGTGAAAAACACGGTACCGCGCAAATTTACATCGAAGATCACATTATAATTAGCCGGCTTAAGTTCTAGAAAATCACTCGCGCACCTTGGAGCCAATACCGGCATTGTTGACAAGGCAATCAATCCGGCCATAGCAGGCTATGACGGACTGGACTGTCTTGTCGTGTCCGGCAAGGTCGGCAATGTCCGCTTCAAGGAACAGTGCCTTCGCTCCAAGTGCTTCCAGCGCCTGGACGGCAGAAGCACTGGCCTCGTCACGAACGATATCGGTGATTGCGAGATCATATCCCTTTGCTGCCAATGCCTTGGCGATGCCAAGGCCAATTCCGCGCCGGGCCCCTGTAATGAGTGCGACCGGCTTCATCGGCCTAGTTCCTTCGTCACAATGTGGTCGGCCACACGCAGCGCCTGTGCAGCAATGGTAAGGGCGGGATTGACGGCAGCGGAGGTGGGCAAAAACGCTGCATCGACGACAAACAGGTTGGGGTGCTCAAAGGCCCGGCAGAAGATGTCGAGCGGCGCCTGCGCCGGATCTGTTCCCATGCGAACCGTGCCACACTGATGTGAAGGCGTCTTGCGGTCGAAGGCCTTGGACAAGACCAGGGGGAAACCGGCGTCACGCAAAGTGCTCTTGATTTGCGTCACCAGTTTCTGGTGTGCAGCCCAGTTGCTGCGAATCCATTGCAGAATAATCTTGCTACCATCGACGCGAACCCTGCTTTCCGGCTTCGGCACGTCCTCACTCATGGCGAGGAAATCCACAGTATGGGCGCAGAAGCGGCTGAGAAGCCATTCAGGTACGAGTTTGAGGTCTGACTTCAACACCGGAGCGCTGATCCGTCCAAGCAGTTGAACATTACCCAGTGGCGCACCTCCATTGCCATCGGGCAAATAGAAGTCGTTGAAGCCGAAGGTCTTCTGGTAGACTGAGTTATTCCTGAACCGAGGATCGAAACCGACCACAGCCGACAGATTGTGGTTCATGAAGTTGCGCCCGACCTGATCGGAACCGTTGGCGAGTCCCGCTGGATTGGCGGCATTTGCCGATCGCAACAGCAGAACGGCAGACTGAACTGCGCCAGCAGAGAGAATGACAAGCTTCGGTCTCAGAACGTGGCTGACGCCGTCCCTTTCGTAGTGAACCCCTATAATGGTCTTTCCATCAGGGCTGGTTTCAAGGCGTGCAACGCGCGAATTGGTCTGGAGGCGGACGTTCTTATGCTTGAGAGCCGCGGCGAGCGCGGTGGTCTCGGCATCCATCTTGCCATTGAAACTATTGGGGTGCGCATCCCACGGCGTCTCACCATGCGACAGCCAGGCATCTATGTCGACGCCCAGGGGCAAGGATGCCGGGTGAACGCCGACAGCTTTCAGCCGTTCACGCAGAACTGCAATGGGCGGTTCATCCGGAACTGGTGGAAAGACATAGGGCGTAGAATGATGCGGTTCAGTGGGATCTTCCCCGAGCGCGCCTCGTACCTGAAACAGAGCCTCTGCCTTGCCATACCACGGTTCAAGTTCCTCGTAAGGAAAAGGCCAGGCCGGAGAGACCCCTTCGAGATGGTGCATCTCCGCAAAATCCTCGGCGCGATAGCGTGTCAGAACTGCCCCGTAAAACTTCGAATTGCCGCCGACATTGTAATAATTGCCTGGGTTGAAAGCGCTTCCGGTCTCGTCGTACCAGCTTTCCTTCGGGCGGAAAAAACCCCGTTGAAAGATCGCATGCGGGTCGCGATTTTCGGGGCGATCTGGCAAATGATCGCCCGCCTCCAGAATGACTATCTGCGCGCCAGAACCGGCCAGTCCGGCTGCTACCGTAGAGCCGCCAATGCCTGAGCCTATGATTACAATATCAGCGGCTGTACTCGGTTGCAGATCTGAGTTCATAACATTCGATCATTCAGGCGCCGATACGCAGTTGTGATTGCGGATCGAAAAACACAGCTTTGTCCAGATTGAAGGCAAGCTGTGTCTTCTGCCCGGCAACGATGGGAGCATCGGCGCGCAGGCGGGCAACAACCTCCTTGCCGCCGAGCTTGGTCACCGCAAAAGTGTCCGAGCCCGCTGGCTCAACAACTTCGATCAGACACTCGCCTTCGACGATCGAACCCGCATTGCGATCCGCGCCATCCGGATCGGTCAACGCCTCTGGGCGAATACCGAAAATCACATCCTTGCCAGCAAAACTGACCAGCGCATTGTTGGTATTTTTGATTGGCAGACGCAAAGGCGACGCATCGGGACGTTCAAGCACGACCTGCAAAGCTGAGTCATCACCATCAATCTTGGCCTTCAGCAAATTCATGGCGGGCGAACCCATGAAATCCGCGACAAAGAGGTTGGTCGGATTGTTATAAATCTCCGCAGGCGTGCCGAACTGCTGAAGAACGCCATCCTTGAGGACTGCGATTTTGCTCGCGAGGGTCATTGCCTCGATCTGATCATGCGTCACATAGACGATGGTGGTTTTCATGCGTTGGTGCAGGCGCTTGATTTCAGTGCGCATATCAACGCGCAACTTGGCATCAAGGTTGGACAAGGGCTCGTCGAACAGGAACACCTGCGGGTTGCGCACCAGCGCGCGGCCCATGGCGACACGCTGACGCTGGCCGCCTGAAAGCTGGCTGGGCTTGCGGTCGAGCAGATGGCCGATCTGCAGCATGTCTGCGACCTGCTTGATGGCCTTTTCCCGGTCCGGTTTCGGGACGCCGCGAATTTCCATGCCGAAGGCGATGTTGCCGCCAACGGTCATGTTCGGATAGAGCGCATAGGACTGAAACACCATCGCGATATCGCGCTTGGAGGGATGCAGTCCACTGATCGATTTGCCCTTGATGGAAATATCGCCGGATGTGATCGGCTCAAGTCCGGCAATGGTATTGAGCAATGTAGACTTGCCGCACCCGGATGGGCCGACCAGAACGAGGAACCCGCCCTCGTCAATCTCGATGTTGATATCCTTGAGGATCGGCACATTGCCGTAGGATTTATACAGGTCTTTGATCTTAAGAAATGACATTGATTTATCCCTTCACGGCGCCGGACATGAGGCCGCGGACGAAATAGCGTCCGGAAACGATGTAGACGATGAGAGTTGGCAACGCGGCCAGGATCGCGCCGGCGAAATGCACGTTGTATTCCTTCACGCCCGTCGATGAGTTGACGAGATTGTTCAAGGCAACTGTCATGGGCGTGCTGTTAAAGCCGGAGAAAGACGCACCAAACAGGAAGTCGTTCCAGATGTTGGTGAACTGCCAGATGACGGACACAACGATGATTGGTCCCGACGACGGCAAGAGGATCCGCCTGAAAATCTGGAAGAAGCTGGCGCCGTCGATCTGGGCCGCGCGAACCAGCTCGGTTGGAAACGCTTCATAGTAGTTGCGGAAATAGAGCGTAGTGAATCCCAGACCATAAATGATATGCACGAAGATCAGGCCCTGGATCGTGCCGGCCATTCCGAGCAGACCGAGCATGCGCGCCATGGGAATGAGCACGATCTGGAACGGGATGAAGCAACCGAGCAACAACATGCCGAACATGATGTTTGAGCCTCGAAAGCGCCACTTCGTCAGGACATAACCATTCAGAGCTCCGACAATCGTTGATATGGCAACTGCCGGGATCACCATCAGGATCGAATTGATGAAATAGGGACGCAAACCCGTCGGCTGTACCCCGATCTGCGCGGTGGACCATGCCGAAAGCCAGGGTTCGATCGTCCATTCGTGCGGTGGCGAAAGCATGCCGCCCTGACGAATCTCATCGAGCGTCTTCAGCGAGTTCACCACCATAACGTAGAGTGGCAGCAGGTAGTAGAACGCAAAGACCAACAGCGCGACGTAGATAAGGATTCGGGTGAACTTGCCGCTTGTAATCACATTGTCCGGACTTGGAGCGCTCATTTGCTGCCTCCCCTGATTTCGGAGTAGAGGTAGGGGATGATGATCGAGAAGATCATGATAAGCATGATGATCGCCGAAGAGGCGCCGATACCCATCGAATTGCGCGTAAACGTATAGGAGTACATGAACGTCGCCGGCAATTCCGTGGCCTGCCCCGGTCCGCCGCCCGTCAACGCAATCACAAGGTCATAAGCCTTGATGGCGAGGTGAGCGAGCACGACAAAGGCGGAGAGGAATACCGGGCGCATCAGTGGAATGATAATGCGGCGATAGATCATTCCGGTCGACGCGCCGTCAATTTGTGCTGCCTTGATGATCTCGTTGTCCACGCCACGCAAACCCGCGAGGAACATGGCCATGACGAAGCCGGACGATTGCCATACCGCGGCGATCACGACCGTATAGATGGCCATGTTGCGGTCCTTGATCCAGTTGAAGGTGAAGCTCTCCCAACCCCATTGATGCATCGTGTTTTCAAGTCCGATACCTGGATCGAGAAACCACTTCCAGGCGACACCGGTCACGATGAAGGACAGTGCCATGGGATAAAGATAGATCGGACGCAGAAAGCCTTCGATACGGATCTTTTGGTCCAGCAAAATGGCGAGCCCGAGACCGATCACCGTACAAATGATGATGTAGAGTGACGCGAAAATGCCAAGGTTGGTAATGGCACGCCACCAGTGCGGCAGAGCCCAGAGCTTGCGATAGTTTTCAAGACCGACAAAGCCATAGGATGGCAGCATCTTGCTGTCCGTGAACGACAATAGGCCAGTATAGGCGATAAAGCCGTAAACGAAGATCAGAACGATCAGAAAGCTCGGTCCCAATACCAATTTGGGTATCAGGTCCTGTATGCGGCTGCGGGTATCCATAGCCTCACCCCTTGATTCATTTCGAATTATTATCGTTGCCGCGAGCCGTCGCGGGAACCTGTCCGGGGCGATGACGCCCCGGACAGAAAGCCAGGATTATTTCGCTGCATCAACAGCGGAAACGAGTTCCTTGACTGCGTCTTCCGAGCTCAGCTCACCGTTGAACTGGCGAGTCACGACGTCATAGATCGCGTTCTTCACGGCTGCCGGATTGGCGTGGCCATGAGCCATGGATCCATAGAGCGTGCCTGCCTTGTTGGCTTCGGCAAGATCCTTGATCGCCTTCTTGCCGCAAGCATCGAAGTCCGTGTCCGGAACGTCGGTACGTGCCGGGGCCGAACCCTTCACGACGTTGAAGGCTGACTGGAAAGTCGGGCTTTCAATGGCTGATGCCATGACGAGCTGTGGTGCACGCTGTGCATCGCTGACCTTGAACATGGCAAACTGGTCGGAGTTGAAGGTGACCGAACCCTGGGTGCCCGGGAAGCGCATGCAAACGAAGTCCTTGCCTGGCTCCTTCTTGGCCTTGACGAATTCACCCTTCGCCCAGTCGCCCATGAACTGCAGACCTGCCTTGTTTTCGATGACCATGGCGGAGGCAAGGTTCCAGTCACGACCGGAGAAATTGTCGTCCACATAGCTGCGCAGCTTGGTCATGCGATCGAAAGCTTCCTTCATCTTGTCGCTGCCCAGAGCCTTGGGGTCGAGATCGATGAAAGCCGCCTTGTAGAAGTCATTGCCGAGGGAAAGCACGACGGCGTCGAAGATCGTCGCGTCCTGCCATGGCTGCCCACCATGAGCGACCGGAGTGATACCCTGCGCCTTAAAGTTGTCGAGAAGGGCAATCAGCTCGTCCCAGTTTGCAGGTTCCTTACCACCGGCCTTGTCGAGGGCGGCCTTGTTGATCCAGATCCAGTTGGTCGAATGTACGTTGACGGGTGCTGCAATCCAGTGACCATCATATTTGGAGAAGCCCTGCAGGGCCGTCGGGATCACAGCATCCCAACCTTCCTTCGCTGCAATGTCATCGAGATTGCCGAGAGCACCCTGTTTTGCCCAATCGATAATGTCGAAACCGAGCATCTGCACAGCCGTCGGTGGATTGCCAGCAGTGACACGCGCACGAAGAACCGTCATGGCTTCCGTGCCGCCACCGCCGGAAACCGGCATGTCGGACCAGGAAATGCCTTTGGATTCCAGATCCTTCTTCAGCACTTCAAGCGCCGTTGCTTCACCGCCGGACGTCCACCAATGCAGGACCTCGACGTTCTCGGCCGCACGGGCCATTGTTGCCGTGCCGAGCAGCATGGCTGCCGCAGCAACCGTATTCATCCACTTTTTCATTTCAGCCTCCCACGAGAAAAAAGAGATAAAAATTTGACAGTTTCCCGACCGAAGTTTCCCCAGGTCCGGGGCATTTCTACAATATGCGGAATGGCCATTACAATCGATTTAATTCCCTGACCATACTACTTTCCTCCTACCTATGTGCATGTTCAACGTCTTGGTCTCCGTATAGTCCTCGACTGCATGCCTGCCGAGTTCTCTGCCGAGCCCGGATTGCTTGTACCCGCCGAACGGCAGTTCCGATGCGCCATCCATGAATGTGTTCATCCATACCGTTCCGGCGCGCACCCGCCGGCCGATTGTCAGGCACGTGTCGAAGTCACGGCTCCACACGCCCGCTGACAGGCCATAGTCAATGGAATTTGCAATGCTGATGGCGTCTTCCAGTGTCTCGAACGTTAGCACGGACAGGACCGGTCCGAATACTTCTTCGCGCGCTACAGCCATATCCGGCTGGACAGATGAAAGGATCGTTGGCGACATGAATTGTCCCATGCCAAGGTTAAGTGGCGCCCCGCCATGACTGAGATTGGCACCGGCTGACGCGGCGTTGCGCACATATGTGTCGATCTTCGCTAGGTGTTCCGGCGTGATGATCGCACCGACTTTGGTCTGCGGGTCGAGCGGGTCCCCCACCTTCACCGTGGCGGAGAGCGCCGCGACCCGCTCCACGACCTCGCCAGCAATATCGCGGTGGACGATCAGGCGGGATCCGGCATTGCAGCATTCGCCGGCATTGAAATAGGCGCCGAAAACAGCGGCGTCGATGAAGTCATCGAGCTCGGCATCCGGGAAAACGATCTGCGGGTTCTTGCCGCCGAGCTCGAGTGACACTTTCTTGAGTGTCTGCGCGGCATTGGCCATGGTCAACTTGCCGACAAGCGTTGAGCCAGTGAACGACACCATGTCAACGTCGGGATGGGTCGTCATTAGCGCACCGACTTCTGCCCCAGTACCAACGACGATATTGACCACGCCCGCCGGGACGCCAGCTTCCATCAGGATCTCGCCGAGCAATACTGTCGAGCCAGAGGTGAGTTCAGACGGCTTGACGACGGTGGTGCAGCCGGCAGCAAGCGCAAAGGGCAGCTTCTGGCTGACTATAAGAAACGGAAAATTCCAGGGTGTAATGATAGAGACGACGCCAATCGCCTCCCGCAGCACAACACCCAGCGTGCCGTCGCCCAGTGTGTTGTAGCTTTCGCCGTGCAGATCGCGTCCAAGCGCAGCCGCGTAGCGCCAGATATCGACAGCACCCCCGAGTTCTGCCTTCGCCTGGCTGATGGGTTTGCCGGATTCGATACAGTCAAGATAGGCAAGTTCGTCTGAGCGTGCGGCGATGATATCCGCCGCCTTGAGGAGGATATTCGACCTCTCTGCGCCGGTCATGCGCGACCAGGGCCCATTGTCGAAAGCATTGCGGGCAGCCACGATTGCGCGCTCAGCATCCACCTTGGTTCCCGCCTGATAGCGCGAAACCACCACGCCATGCCCGGGGCTCATGCGCTCGATTATGCCACCTTCGGCGCCACTCACCCAGCGACCGTCGATCAGCATCTGGAATTCGCGTACCTTGAAATTGTCGAGTGCCTTTGGGCGCACAAGAACCGTCATTACCATTCTCCCTTGAACACGGGCTCGCGCTTTTCGGCAAATGCCGAAACACCTTCTTTCAGGTCCGCTGTTTTTGCGACGAGTATCGAGCCAAGTGCCTCTACCGCCGTACCATTGTCTTCGCCATTGGCCACGGCGATCATCAGCTTTGCCACCTCGACGGCTGCTGGACCGCGCCTGGCAATCCGCTCCGCATAGGCCTGCGCGGCCTTGACCGCGGCGCCGGTTTCGACCACGTGGTCGACCAGGCCAAGCCCAAGGCCTTCTGTCGCGCTGAAGATTTCACCGCCAAGCGCCATGCGGCGGACAACCTGAGCGCCAAACCGCTGGACGAGACGCTGCGTGCCGGACCAGCCGGGAACCATTCCGAGGCCGGTTTCCGGCAGACCGAGCCTGATCTGGGTTTCCGCGATACGAATATCGGCCGCCGCTGCCAGTTCCAGTCCGCCACCCAGCGCATGACCATTGAGTGCCGCAATCAGCGGCATGCGCAGCGTCGCCAGTCGCTCGAACACGCGATGACCGAAGCGGACCCAGGCGTGGCCGAACTCATTCGGCGTCATGGCCGCCCACGCTTTTATATCACCGCCGGCCGAAAAGGCCTTGCCGGCGCCCGTCAGGATCGTGACGCGTACGTCCGCATTGGCTTCTACGGTATCGCAGACAGCACTTAGCTCCTTTAGCATGTCGATGTCGAATGCGTTGAGTTTCTCCGGACGCGATACGGTTATCGTGGCGACCGGACCGGCGAAGGTCACTTCGATACGGGAATCAGCCATTGAGCGTCCTCTGCGGTTTTTGCGGCAGTTCCAGGCCGAATGGCTCAGCAGTAAAAAGGCGGGCATCCATCAGCTTGAGATCGCGCGCGACGACGAGCGGGAAGTCTGATTGATCGAGAATATGGCTTTGCAGATCGACCCCTGGAGCTATCTCCGTGAGCACCAGACCTTCCGGCCGCAAAACCATGACGCAGCGTTCGGTGACGTAGGTAATGTCCTGACCCTGTTCGATAGCGCGGCGGCCAGAGAACGTTACGTGCTCGACTTCATTGACGAGCTTCTTCAACTTGCCTTCCTTCTCGATCACCAGCTTTCCAGCTTCGATATGCACCTTGGCGCCGGCATTGAACATGCCCGAGAACACGATCTTTCGCGCTCTTGCGGTGATATCGACAAAACCACCCGCGCCGGCCGTGACATGCGGGCGGAAGCTCAGTTTCGACACGTTGACGGAGCCGGTCTTGTCGATTTCGAGAAAGGACAGGAGCGAGGCATCGAAACCTGCACCCTGGAAATAGGTGAACTGGTGCGGCGACGGCACAAAGGCTTCCGCATTGGATGCGCAGCCGAACGCGAAGTCGAGCAGCGGTATGCCGCCGACAGGCCCCTGCTCGATCACCCAGGTGACCGCACCGTGCAAGCCCTCTTCAAGCAGAATTCGCGGAACATTCGCCGAGATGCCAAAGCCGAGATTGACGGCACTGCCAGCTTCGAGTTCGATTGCGACCCGGCGCGCAATGACTTTCTGGATATTGAAATCCGGCAGCGCGAAGTCTTCCAGCGGATGGAAAATCTCGCCGGAAATAGCTGGGTCATAGACAGTTTGCGTGGTCTGCTTCTGGTCTGGATCGACGACGACGTAGTCAACAAGAATGCCCGGAACGCGGACATCGTGCGGCTTCAGTGAGCCGCTCTTGGTGATCCGTTTGACCTGCGCAATGACGATGCCGCCATTGTTGCGGGACGCGAGCGCCTGATCGAAGCCGCCGAGATAAGCGCCTTCATGTTCATAGGTGAGATTGCCGCGCTCGTCCGCGGTCGTGGCACGGATGATGGCGACGTGCGGAACGATCGGCTTGAAGAAAAGCCACTCCTCGCCCTCGAATTCGACCTTGCGAACGACCGGTTCCCTGGCAGCAGAGGCATTCATGGCACAGCCCTGCCGGTCCGGATCGACGAATGTATCCAGACCGACCTTGGTGAACACACCCGGACGCTTGGCCGCGGCCTCGCGATGCATATCGAAGAGAATGCCCGACGGAATGTTGTAGGCAGCAACTTCATCATTGCCGATCATCTGCCAGATCAGTGGCGGTTCGGCGCTGGACGGGCCGGACGGATAGGAGCCGCCGATGATCTTCTTCAGCAAGCCCTTCTTGGCGATGTGATCGACGCCCTTGATACCGCTCATGTCACCAGCAGCAATCGGGTGCAGCGTCGTCAGATCGCGCGGATGACCCGTCGCTTCGAAACGAGCGCCGATGGCCTTCAGCATCAGATCCGGACAGCCAAGACCGCTCGAAGACGAGACCGAAACGATGGCTTCGTCGGGAATGAGGCTTGCGGCCTCTTCGGGGGTGATGTGCTTGTTCATGCTTGTATTTCTGTTCTCAAAGGCCTGGATTGATTTGTTGGACAGTACCCGTCTTCGCCGCTTCAGCGACGGCGAGGCCGGCGGCCAGCGACCAGACACCATCCTCGCCACTGGCCGCCGGCTTACCCTTGCCTGCAATGGCGGCATGGAAGGTTGGCGATGCCGGTTTCGTAGAGGTTTTTGTGGTCGAGCTTCAAGCTCGGTCTCGCCGTCGGCATTGCGAAGGATGACGGTGCCGATCGGCCGTTGCGTCATCACGTTGCGGCCGACGAGCGAACCTTCGGTGCCGTGCACTTCGAAGCCGGTCTCGGAATATTTGGTTGTGAAACCATCATGGAACATGGCGATCACTCCGGACTTGAAACGCATGACGCCCATGACCGCATCCTCAAGGCCCGCCTTGGCCAAACCGCTCTTCTGCGAAGAGGCAGTGGCCTCGACAGGATCATCGCCAAGGACATAACGCAGCGTATCCGTGTCGTGCACAGTGATATCGAGGATCACACCACCGCCGGCGTCGGGCCGATCAAGCCGCCAGCCCTGCAGGTGCGGCGGCAAGTAAACGGCGTGGAACACCTTGGCAGCGAGCGGCTTGCCGATCTTGCCTGCGGCGATCGCGTCGCGCATCGCAGTGTGGCTTGCGGCATTGCGCAGGTGATGATTGGTCGCGAAGACGACATTGGCAGCGCGGCAGGCTTCGACCATGGCCCTTGCATCGGCGAGGCTGGTCGCCAGCGGCTTCTCGCACAGAATGTGCTTGCCGGCCTTTGCCGCCGCAAGAACCTGATCCTTGTGCAATTCATTGGTCGTAGAAACATAAACAGCATCAATGGGTTGATCGAGTAACGCGCCAATGTCCGTCACCGAATGAGGGATGCCGTGGTCGTCCGCATACTTCTTGCCACGCTCGGCGTTCGTGCTCATCACGCACACAATGTCACCGTCATTGGCGCGAATGGCGTCGATTACCCATTCATGCGCAATGGTGCTTGCCCCGATCAATCCCCAGCGTGTCATGCGATTTCCTCCGGTTGCTTGACGGGTGCGCCGCAGCTTTGCCGCACGACGAGGCGCACCGACGTTACGATGGTTTCCTGGTCGATTTGTCCCGAATTGATCTGTTTCAGAAGCAGTTGCGCCGCCCGCTGGCCCATGCCCTGCGGGTCCACTGAAACAGTAGTCAGCGCCGGGACGGCTGTCTTCGCCTCGATGACATCGTCGAAGCCTATGACTCCAAAGCCTTTTCCTGGCTCGATATTATGCGCGCGCAGACCATCGCAAACGCCGAAGGCAACGGCGTCATTGAAGCAGAGCGCTGCAGTTGGACGTTCGGGAAAGGTCATCATGCGCTCGACGCCCGCCACACCGCCTGCGCGGGAGGGTGCAGAATGGAAAATGAAACTGTCGTTGAGGGGGATAGAAGCTTCGGCCAGCGCATCACGGTAGCCGCGAGCACGGTCGGCAAAGACAGCCGTATCGAGGAACCCGCCCATAAAAGCGATCCGGCGGTGGCCAAGTTTGACCAAATGCCGCACCGCCGTCTTGGCACCCGCGTAATTATCCGACAGGAGCGTCGATACTTTCGCACCCGGCATGTTGCGGACAACGACGACTACAGGAATGCCACTGTCAGCCAAAGGCTTGATATCATTGACTTCTGTGCCACGCGCCGGCGAAAGGATCAACCCGGCAATGCCGTTCTCGCGCATCGAGGCAATGACCTGACGTTGCCGGTCGATGCTCTCGCCACTATGGGCGAGGAACTGCACGTAGCCGGCCGATTGCACGACGAGGTCCATGCCGACGGCAAGTTCCGCAAAGAAACTGTTGGTCAGATCATTGACGACGATGCCAACGATTTTGGACTTCGCCTGACGAAGATTGGCAGCGCCACGATTATAGACGTAGCCAAGATCATTGATGAGGGCACTGATCTTTTCGCGGGTCTTTTCGTTGACCAGAGGGCTTCCCTGGAGAACCAGCGACACAGTGGATTTCGACACGCCAGCGGCGCGCGCAATGTCCACAATGCTTGTCCGGGTCCGGTTCAAAATGAAAATTCTCCTCTTCCCGCCCACTTAATTGGAACGTTCCAAATTAGTCAAGTGATTTCTTTCACGCAACCGAACACAGCTAGAATGCACGTCATTGTTGATTTTTCTGTACCAAATCCCGAATTTTGTTTTTCATTTTCGGCACTTCTTGTACCATTCTGGTCCATTTCTGTCTTTTTTCTTGTATTTTGGATCGTTCCAAATTATTAACCGTTCATTCGATTGGGAGCGATACGAATGACCCTCACCCTCAGATTGCCCAACACAGATGGTACAACTTGCGATTATCGCCTCGTGGGCGAGCCCATCGCTGTACCGGCGAGCCCTCCGGTCTTCAATCGCATTGCCTATGCCGCGGCTCATGTGGTTTCCGACCCTACACGCGACGTGAACCCATCGAGCGCTACCGCCATCGATTGGGATGCGACCATGGCATTTCGCCATCACCTGTGGTCGCTTGGTTTCAAGATTGCCGAAGCCATGGATACCGCTCAGCGCGGCATGGGTGTCGACTGGGCGGGTGCCCAGGAACTCATTCGTCGCTCGCTGGCCGAGTCCCGAACGGTTGATGGTGCAGACCTTGCCTGCGGTGCTGGTACCGACCAATTGGCACCGGGGGATGCCAAGAGCCTCCAGGACGTGATCGATGCCTATGAGACGCAGATCGGATTTGTGGAAGCCGAGGGTGGACGGGCGGTGATGATGGCGAGCCGGGCTCTGGCCCGCATTGCCCGCACCCCGGACGATTATCGCACGGTGTATGGCGAGATCCTGCGCCAGACCAGGAACAAGATCGTTCTGCACTGGCTCGGAGATATGTTTGATCCGCAATTAGCCGGCTACTGGGGTTCCCACACATTCGAGGAGGCACTGGAAACCGTTCTTGCCATCATCGACAACAAACGGGACAAGGTCGAAGGCATCAAGATATCACTGCTCGACAACCAGAAGGAAGTGGAGTTGCGCAAGCGACTGCCGGAAGGAGTGCTCTGTTTCACCGGCGACGATTTCAATTATGCAGAACTCATCGAAGGCGACGGCCAGCAATTCAGCCATGCGCTGCTCGGTATCTTCGACGCTGTCGCGCCATCGGCCTCCAAGGCCTTGGCGCTTCTTGCGAAAGGCGAGACTGAAGCTTTCCGCGACGTGATCGAGCCGACCGTGCCGCTGTCGCGCAAGATTTTCGAGGCTCCGACGCAATATTACAAGGCCGGGGTGGTTTTCCTCGCCTGGCTCAACGGCCACCAAAGCCACTTCACCATGCCGGGCGGCATGCAGTCCGCCCGCGGCATCATCCACTATGCGGAGATCTTCCGGCTGGCCGACCAAGCCAATGTCCTCGACAAGCCCGAGCTCGCGGTTAATCGCATGAAGAGCCTGCTGCAGGTTTATGGCGTTTGAAGATCAGACGGGAACTCAGCCTGCTGGGCCTGCAAAAAGAATGAGGTTCCCGTCTGGATCCAGCACAACGAAGTCTCGGGCGCCCCACGGTTCTTTCTTGATTGTCTGATGGAACGGTACACCATTTGCCTGAAAATCCAGAAAAAGTTGTTTGATCTCATCGGCTGTGTCGACTGTGATCGAGGCGGAGAGCAGGTGCTCACGCTCCCTGATGTCACGCACGAATACTGGTTCGCACACCAGCCGCAGCGCGAGTTGTGCCTTGTCGCGACTGACCTGTCCGTAGAATGGTGGTTCGCCGTAGACGAAGTCGACCGTAAATCCGAGCTTATTGGTGAAGAAGTTGCACGATGCCTGAATGTCGGTCACGAAGAGTTGCGCGGCGGTGGAACTAAGGACGGGACGAGTCGTAGTCCGTTTGATTTGCGTGCTCATGGATTGGGCTCCTGACTTGAGCGCCAGCCATCCCTCGAACCCCATTTGACGTGCAACGAGTTCCTGCGCGTCAGTGAGTTTGAAGCTCGCTTCCAGTATCTCACCGTCATCAAGGTGCTGATACCGTGGCAAAACAGCCCTGATTTCAGCAGCCACGGGGTAGTATCGTTCCCGATGCCAGCGCAAATACTGCTTGGCTTGCTTCCTTAGATTTTCAAGATTCGGCATAGGCGCATCTATCGTTACATCATGGAGGCGGGCATTGCCCTTTCGACCTTGCGTCGATGCGCCCTACGCAGCTCTTGAATATTCCTTCGAGCCGGGTCTGCTTGTCAATGAGTAAGCTGAGGATGACGTTTTTGGCTACATAAACGAAAAAGGGGCGGCGCCGAAGCGCCACCCCCTTCCCCGCTCCAATTGTCTGAAGCTTACTTGTTCCAGCTCTTGACCAGCTCATCATAGTTGATGGTCTGCGGCTTTTCCTTTTCGTTCTCAACCTTCAGCTGTGGTGCCAGATTGCCCGCCTTGACAGCTTCGGCATTCCAGTAAGCAAGGTCATGCTCTTCGGCCAGTTTCGGACCGATATCGCCCTGAACGCCGGAGCGTTCCAGACGACCGAGAACCTTCTCCTGTTCAGCACACAGCGAGTCCATGGCTTCTTGAGCCGTTTTTGCACCCGAAGATGCATCGCCGATCGCCTGCCACCAGAGCTGAGCCAGCTTCGGATAGTCCGGAACGTTGGTGCCGGTCGGCGACCATTGCAAGCGAGCCGGCGAGCGATAGAACTCGATCAAGCCGCCAAGCTTCGGTGCGCGGTCGGTGAAGGACTTGTGGTCGAGTGTCGACTGACGGATGAAGGTCAGGCCGACATGGCTCTTCTTCACGTCGACAGTCTTGGACGTCACGAACTGGGCATAGAGCCAGGCGGCCTTGGCGCGATCGTCCGGAGTGGATTTCAGCAGGGTCCAGGAACCGGCGTCCTGATAACCGAGCTTCATGCCGTCCTTCCAGTAAACGCCATGGGGCGACGGAGCAAAGCGCCACTTCGGCGTACCGTCCTCATTGACGACCGGCAGGCCTGGCTTGACGAAGTCGGCAGTGAACGCCGTATAGGTGAACATCTGCTGGGCAACCTCACCCTGCGATGGGACCGGGCCCGATTCGGAGAAGGTCATGCCCTGCGCCGCCGCCGGTGCGTACTTCTTCATCCACTCCAGGTACTTCTCGATCGAATAGACCGCCGCCGGGCCGTTGGTGTCGCCACCGCGCGCCACGCAGGAGCCGACCGGACGCGAGTTCTCGTCGACCTTGATGCCCCATTCGTCGACCGGCTTGCCGTTCGGAATGCCCTTGTCACCGTTGCCGGCCATCGACAGCCAGGCGTCGGTGAAGCGCCAGCCGAGCGACGGGTCCTTCTTGCCGTAGTCCATGTGGCCGTAGACCTTCTTGCCGTCGATCTCGCGGCCGGTGAAGAACTCGGCAATATCCTCATAGGCCGACCAGTTGACCGGCACGCCGAGATCGTAGCCATACTTGGCCTTGAAGTCGGCTTTGTTCTTCTCGTCGTTGAACCAGTCGTAGCGGAAGAAATAGAGGTTGGCGAACTGCTGGTCCGGCAACTGATAGAGCTTGCCATCCGGTGCAGTTGTGAAGGACTTGCCGATGAAGTCGTCGATATCGAGGTCGGGGTTGGTGACGTCCTTGCCTTCATTCGCCATCCAGTCGGTCAGGCTGCGTGCCTGCTGGTAGCGCCAGTGCGTACCGATGAGGTCCGAATCGTTGATGTAGGCGTCATAGACATTTTCACCCGACTGCATCTGTGTCTGCAGCTTTTCCACGACGTCACCTTCACCGATCAGATCATGGGTGATCTTGATGCCGGTAATATCGGTGAACGCCTTGGCGAGGGTCTTGGACTCATATTCATGTGTGGTGATCGTTTCCGACACCACCTTGATGTCCATGCCAGCAAAGGGCTTTGCCGCATCGACAAACCACTGCATTTCCTTTTCCTGCGCCGCCCGATCGAGCGCCGACATGTCGCCGATTTCCTTGTCGAGGAAAGCCTTGGCTTCATCCATGCCGGCATAGGCACTGCCTGCGCCGAACAGCAGTACGAGAGCTGTTGTTGTCGTCAGTATTCGCGTTCGCATTTTTAGTCCTCCCAGAGTTGCGATTGCATCGTCAGGTGCATGGCGGAATGCCCTGCACCTTCTTTTTAAACAAAGCGGAATACGCCGATTGCGTAGACCACAGAGAGAGCCAGAGCCCACCACAGATTGGGACCGACAAGGCCCAGCCAGGCGAGATGAATGAATGCGCTGCCAAGAAGCGACACGAACAGGCGGTCGCCGCGCGTTGTTTCGAAGCGCAATATGCCGACGCGCGGATTGCCACCCGGGGAGGCGTACTCCCAAACGGCCATCAGTGACATGAGCGCAAAAATAGTGAGGAAAAACAGCGCTGTCGGGAAGGTCCAAGCCATCCATCCGCCGGCAACCAAAGGCGCGAACCAATCACGCGCGCCATCCTTGACAGGCACTGCGCAACAAGCAGCCCGATCATGATTGCGAAAGCGGCGGTGACGACCGCCAGCACCACAGGCCAACGCCTTGTCGTTTCCATTATACCCTCCCCAGGGCGAAGCCCTTGGCGATGTAGTTGCGGACGAAGTAAATAACGATCGCGCCCGGAATGATGGTCAGCACACCGGCAGCGGCAAGCACACCCCAGTCCAGACCTGAGGCCGAAACCGTGCGCGTCATGATGGCGGCGATCGGCTTCGCCGCAGTCGTGGTAAGCGTGCGGGCAATCAGCAGTTCGACCCAGGAGAACATGAAGCAGAAGAAAGCTGCCACACCGATGCCGCTGGCGATCAACGGTACGAAGATCTTCACGAAGAAGCGCGGGAAAGAGTAGCCGTCAATATAGGCGGTCTCGTCGATCTCCTTCGGAACGCCCGACATGAACCCTTCAAGGATCCATACGGCGAGGGGCACGTTGAACAGGCAATGCGCAAGCGCCACAGCGATGTGCGTGTCGATCAGGCCAAATGCCGAATAGAGTTGGAAGAACGGCAGCGCAAATACGGCGGGCGGCGCCATACGATTGGTCAACAGCCAGAAGAAGAGATGCTTGTCGCCGAGGAACCGGTAGCGCGAAAACGCATAGGCGGCAGGCAATGCCACCAGCACCGAGATCACCGTATTCATCACCACATAGATGATGGAGTTGATATAGCCTTTGTACCAGGACGGATCGGTGAAGATGACCGCGTAGTTTTGCAGCGTCGGGCTTTGCGGCCACAGTGAGAAAGTGCCGAGGATTTCCTGGTTGGTCTTGAAGCTCATATTGATGAGCCAATAGATCGGCAGCATCAGGAAGATGATATAGATCGTCGGTATCAACCACCAGAACTTGGATTCATCGCCGCGCTTGCGCATCTTGCGGGCAAGCGCCTTATCGATCCGGTGCTGCTCGGCTTCCGGACGTTCGCTTGTGCGAGCAAGTGTATCTTGTTGCACCGACATTTCAGCGCTCCGCATCGTAATTGGTCATGACGGTGTAGAAGACCCATGACAGCAAGAGAATGATCAGGAAGTAGATGATGGACATGGCTGCCGCCGGACCAAGGTCGAACTGGCCGACAGCCACCTTGACCAGGTCGATCGACAGGAACGTCGTCGAATTGCCGGGTCCACCACCCGTGACGACGAACGGCTCCGTATAGATCATGAACGAGTCCATGAAGCGCAGCAGCACAGCGATCAGAAGCACGCGGTTCATCTTCGGCAGCTGGATGTAGCGGAAAACCGCCCAGCGCGACGCGCCATCAATCTTCGCTGCCTGATAGAAGGCATCGGGGATTGAAACGAGACCAGCATAACAGAGGAGAACGACGAGGCTCGTCCAATGCCAGACATCCATGATGATGACTGTGAACCAGGCATGCATCGGGTTCTGCACATAGTTGTAGTTGATGCCGAGATTTGCCAGCGTGCGGCCGAGGAGCCCGATATCAACGCGGCCGAATACCTGCCAGATGGTACCGACGACATTCCACGGAATGAGCAGAGGCAAAGCCATGAGCACGAGGCAGACAGGAACGCCCCAGCCCTTGCGCGGCATATTGAGCGCGATGATGATGCCAAGCGGAACCTCGATCAGCAGGATGATCGCCGAAAAGATCAGATTGCGTCCGAGAGAGGCGTGGAACCGCTCGGAATGCAGAACTTCGTCAAACCATTCCGTGCCCGCCCAGAAGAACTGGTTGTTGCCGAATGTGTCCTGAACCGAATAATTGACCACGGTCATCAGCGGAATAATGGCCGAGAACGCTACCAGCAGCAGAACCGGCAGGACCATGAACCAAGCTTTGTTGTTCCAGGTTTTTTCCATGGTTATTGTCCTCCCACCCGCCAGGAATCGGCGTAGATGTTTATGCCCTTCGGATCGAAGGCGATATGCGGCTCGGCCGGGATATCCTGGCCCTCGCCGACAATGACGGCGATCTCCTGGTTCTCAAGGCGCGTACGCACGATCTTGTGCCGTCCGATATCTTCAATTTTCGCGATTTTGACGGGCATGCCCTGACGTCCAAGCCGCACATATTCCGGACGAATGCCGAGTTCGATTTTGCCGGCAGCGGTTGGCATGGCCGGCGACGGCAGCTGAATCTGGTGACCGCCGATCTGGGCCATGCCGCCGGAAACGGTGACCGGCATGACATTCATGCCAGGCGAGCCGATGAAGTAGCCGACAAATGTGTGCCTTGGGCGCTCGAACAGCTCTTCTGGCGTACCGATCTGCACGATCTCGCCGTCATACATGACGACAACCTTCTGCGCGAAGGTCAGCGCTTCCGTCTGATCATGCGTGACATAGACCATCGTGTAGCCAAAGCGCTGATGCAGCTGCTTCAACTGCGAGCGCAGCACCCACTTCATGTGGGGATCGATGACCGTCAGCGGCTCGTCGAAGAGAATGGCGTTGACATCGGAACGAACGAGGCCGCGGCCGAGCGAAATCTTCTGTTTCTGGTCGGCGGTGAGGCCGCGTGCCTTCTTGCTTGGCCCAGCTGGCCAGATCGATCATGTCCAGCGTCTCGCGCACCTTGCGGTCGATTTCGGCCTCGGCCACGCCGCGATTGCGCAAGGGAAATGCAAGATTGTCGTAGACCGTCATCGTGTCGTAGATGACCGGGAACTGGAACACCTGCGCGATGTTGCGTTCCTGGGTAGAAAGGTTGGTCACATCCTGGCCGTCGAACAGCAACTGACCGTGCGAGGGGTGAATCAGCCCGGAGATAATGTTGAGAAGTGAGGTCTTGCCGCAGCCGGATGGACCGAGCAGAGCATAGGCGCCGCCGTCTTCCCAGCTATGGTGGACTTCCTTCAACGCATAGTCCTTGTCCGATTTCGGATTGGGACCGTAGGCGTGGCGAATATGGTTGAGGTCGATGCGTGCCATAATCGTTCCTATGCCGCCAGCTTCTGGCGGCGCGTGACGGAATTGCCGCTCGCGTCAAAAATCATGAGGTTGCGGGGATCGATAAAGATGTCGATCTCTTCATCGGGTGTGTAGATGTGAATACCATGCGCCAGCATGGTCCAGCGTGCATCGGCAAAAGAGAGGTGCACATAGCTTTCCGAACCGGTGATTTCCGTTGCGGTAACCGTAGCCTTCAGGCCGATTTCATCGGGGTGGGCTCGTGTCGTGGACACGTGGTGCGGCTGGAAACCGATCGTATAGGTGCCATCGGCAAATTCAGCGAGATGCGCGGGTACTGGCAGCGCAACGCCGCCCTCCAGCTGGAATGCCTTGCCGAACTTCGCCAGCGCAATGGTGTTGAGCGGCGGATCGGCAAAAGTCTGCGCCGTGATCAGGTCATCCGGTTTGCGGAATACGTCGATGGTCGGACCGAATTGGGTGATGCGGCCTTCCGACAGGGTGGCGGTGTTGCCGCCCAGTAGCAGCGCTTCATGCGGTTCGGTTGTGGCATAGACGAAGATCGTACCGGACTCGGCGAAGATCTTGGGCAGTTCCTGCCGCAGTTCCTCGCGCAATTTGTAGTCGAGATTGGCCAGTGGCTCGTCGAGCAGTACGAGCTTGGCATTCTTGACGATGGCGCGTGCCAGTGCCGTGCGCTGCTGCTGGCCACCCGACAGACTAAGCGGCGTGCGGTCGAGATAAGGTGTGAGCTTCAGGAGTTCGGCAGCCTTGCGCACTTCACGGTCGATGGTCGCCTTGTCAGCGCCGGCAACCCGCATCGGCGAAGCAATGTTTTCATAGACGGTGAAGGCAGGGTAGTTGATGAACTGCTGATAGACCATGGCAACGGAGCGCTTCTGCACGGGTATGCCGGTCACATCCTTGCCGTCGAACCAGACTGAACCGGCGGTGGGCACATCGAGCCCCGCCATGATACGCATAAGGCTGGTCTTGCCGGACAGGGTGGGTCCAAGCAGGACATTCAGCGTTGCATGTTCCAAAGTCAGCGAAATATCGCTGAGATGGGGTTTGCCACCCACCACCTTGGATACATTCCGCAATTCCAGCATTCCAGCTCCTCCCTGAGGGGCCTCCTCGAGACCGCCTCCCTGAGACAATGCGAACCTACGTCCGCACCGGCTCTCCTTCAATTCAATCTACTCAGCCGCGAGTTTGCGCCGCCGGTCAACCGCACTTTCCATGAAGCGATCAAGTGCGACCGCTTCCTCGGCGGACAAATGCAAACCCTTCTTGGTTCGCCGCCACAGGACATCCTGCGCCGTCACCGCCCATTCATGCTCGATCAGGTGCCGAACTTCCGCCTCGTAAAGATCAGACCCGAAATGTTTGCCAAGATCCTCGATGGAAGTCGCGCGGCCAAGCAAAACACGCGCTTTCGTGCCGTAGAGCCGGAACAGGCGGCGTGCATGTGCGCCATCCAGGAACGGATAATCCGCCTTCAGCTTCAGCAATTCGGCATCGAAGCCAGTCGCCGCAAAATCGCCGCCAGGTAAAACACCGCCGGCCGTCCAGGGATTGCCCCGCTTGCCGAGCTGGTCTTCGATCTTTTCCAGCATATGTTCGGACAGTCGACGGTAGGTGGTGATCTTGCCGCCGAATATGTTGAGGAGTGGTGCGTGTCCTTCCGGTGCATCGGCCTTCAGTACGTAGTCGCGCGTGGCCTCCTGCGCCTTCGAAGCACCATCATCGTAGAGCGGGCGCACGCCGGAATAGGTCCAGACAACATGTTCGCGCTTGACCGGCTCGACGAAGTACTCGCTGGCCGCAGCACACAAGTAGTCAATCTCGGCGTCAGTGATTTTCACCTCGGCTGGATTGCCGTGATAATCCTGATCGGTGGTGCCGATCAGCGTGAAATCCTGTTCATAGGGAATGGCGAAAATGATCCGGCCATCGGTGTTCTGGAAGAAATAGGCGCGGGGATCATCGAACTTTTTCTTGACGACGATGTGGCTGCCCTGCACGAGGCGGACATTATGGGCATTGTTGCTGCCGACGACGCCGGTCAGCACTTCATCCACCCACGGCCCGGCCGCATTGACGACAAGCCGGGAGCGAACCTCCTCGGTTGCGCCGGTCAAACCGTCCCGGAGGGTCAGTGTCCAGATATTTGCGTCGCGGCGGGCGCTGACGACCTTTGTGCGGGTGCGTATCACAGCACCGCGATCGGCGGCGTCTCGGGCATTCAGGGCCACGAAGCGAGCATCATTGACCCAGCAGTCGGAATATTCGAACGCCTTGGTGTACAGCGACTTCAACGGCTTGGCCGCGGGATCACGGGTCATGTCCAGCGTGCGCGTAGCCGGGAGTTTTTTGCGGCCACCGATATGATCATAGAGGAATAGGCCAAGCCGCAGGAGCCAAGCCGGACGCAAACCTGCATGGTGCGGCAGGACGAAGCGCATCGGCCAGATGATATGCGGCGCGTTCGCCCACAGCACTTCGCGCTCCATCAGCGATTCGCGCACGAGGCGGAATTCGTAATATTCGAGATAGCGCAGGCCGCCGTGGATGAGCTTCGTTGAGCCGGAAGATGTGCCGCTGGCGAGATCGTTCATCTCCGCCAGAAAAACCGAATAGCCACGGCCGACAGCGTCACGCGCGATGCCGCATCCATTGATGCCACCGCCGATCACGAAGATGTCGTAAACCTGTTCAGGCAAACCCGGCAATCCTATCCTCCCACTTCGCAACGCACCATTTTCTCGCAATTGCGAAAGATACACGGAACGATTACGAAAGCAATACGAAACTAAAATGAACTATACCGCTCATTGCGAACCGGCACAAGAGCCCAATCAAATCGATGTTTCAATGAGTCTGACATCGGCATCGACGCAGATTTGCCGGATCGCATCGCTTTCGCAACGATCGGTGATGAAGGTATGAACCTGCGAAAGATGGCCGATTCGAACGGGTGCGGTGCGTTCAAACTTTGTGGAGTTGGAGACCGAGAATCACGTGACGAGCATTTGCCATGATTGCCTGAGCTACCTTCACCTCGCGAAAATCGAAGTCGAGCAATGCTCCATCGCTATCAATGGCGGAGGTGCCGATCACGGCGAAATCGACCTTGAACTGGCGGATGAAATCGACGGCTGCCTCGCCGACAATGCCGCCATCGGAGCCGCGCACCACACCGCCAGCTATGACCACCTCGATATCCGGGTATACACGTAACTTATTGGCAACATTAATATTATTGGTGATTATCATCAGGCCCTTGCGGTCCAGCAACGCCTGCCCCACCGCCTCGGTCGTGGTCCCGATGTTGACGAAAAGAGAGGCATTGTCTGGAATGAGGTTCGCGGCTGCGCGGCCGATTGCTTCCTTTTCGTTCGCAGCAATCAGCCGGCGCGCCTCATACTCCAGGTTCTGCACGCCGGACGGAAACAGCGCGCCGCCGTGGATCCGGGTGAGCAGGCGCTGGTCGCACAGATCGTTGAGATCCTTGCGAATTGTCTGCGGCGTCAGATTGAAATGAACGGCGAGATCGTCCACCAGAACGCGGCCATGCTCCTTCGCCATTTCCAGAATTTCGGCGTGTCTGGGCGGAAGAAACATAGCATCAGCCTTCATTTTCGTTTTCTGTCACACTATTCGAAAACGAAAATGGAGCGATGTCAATCTGTGGAAAACCGAAACCGGGTGATTCCGCGTTACGCCGTCGCCCCTTCGATGATGTCGAAGCCAGTATTTATGATGGTTTTTTCGGAAGGCCGTTCGCGGCTCTCGAGCAGCTTTTCCGCTGCGGTTTTGCCAATCAGGAAGCGCTTCGACAGGATCGTCGACAGCGGCATGGGCATCGCCTGACCGATGTCGAGGCCGTTGAAACCAAATATTGCGAGTTGTTCCCTGACTGTGATCCCGGCGTGCATGCAATGGAAAATTCCGCCCATGGCCATATCGTCATTGGGAAAGATCACGACATCGAGCTCTGGATGGGCGGACAGCAGGATCTCGAGTGTATCGCGCCCGGCCTTGGTAGAACTCGGGCCTGGATAACGATGCTCGGCGATCAAGGACAGGCCAGCCTCCCGCAACGACGTGCAAAGTCCCTCATAACGTGCGCGCGCCCGATCATCGGTAAGGATGTTGTGCTGCGCATAGCCGAAGCGGCGGTAACCGCGCTCGATGAGATGCCGGCCGGTTTCATAACCTGCTTGCCGATGCGACATACCAACAGCAATATCAACGGGATCGCCGTCAATATCCATGAGCTCGGCGACGCGAAACCTTCCTTGTTCCAGATAGCGCCGTGCGACCGCCGTATGATGAAGGCCGGCGAGGATGACAGCTGCGGGCTGCCACGCCAGGAACGAGATCAGAATGCGCTCTTCTATCAGCGGATCGTAGTCGGTTACGCCAATGACCGGCTGGAATGCTGTTTGCGTAAGGGCTGTATGGATGCCTCGCAGGACATCCGGAAAAACAATATTGGAAAGCGATGGCAGCAGCACGCTCATCAATGTCGATCCGGCAGAAGCAAGGCTCCCGGCGGCACGATTGGGAATATAACCGAGCTCCGCAATCGCACTGAGCACGCGCAATCGGGTCGAATCGGCAATCGGCCCTTGTGCCCGGACAACACGCGAGGCAGTTATTTCGCTGACGCCCGCCAGCCGCGCGACATCGGCCAAGGTCGGCATGTCCGGACTTCGACGAGTGTTGCGTTTGCGCGGCATCGGCCACATCCAGTGCATCTGACAAGAATAATGACAGCGCTACCATAAAAGGCTTGATGAACGCTAGTCAGTGTGCATAACTTTATGACAGCGCTGTCATTGTCATCCTGACGCCGCTGTCCATGAGCCCGGGAGAGGCTTGCAGGGAGGTCTATCGCATATGCACGTGCTCGTTATCGGCGCAGCCGGAATGGTTGGCCGCAAGCTACTCGACAGAATCGCGTTCGAGCCGGGCGCATTGGGTACGGAGATCGACAAGCTGACGCTTGTTGACGTGGTCGAACCTGTCGCACCTCCATCGTTAGCCACGTTTTCAGTCACCCGAGCCGCCGACCTTTCGGATGCCGGCGTGGCCGAAGCATTGATCGCCGGTCGTCCGGACATGATCTTCCATCTGGCTGCAATCGTCTCCGGTGAAGCGGAGGCGGATTTCGAAAAGGGCTACAAGGTCAATCTTGACGGAACGAGGGCCCTGTTCGAAGCCATCCGGCTGGAAAGTAACAAAGCGTCATACCGGCCCCGAGTGGTATTTGCCTCATCAATTGCCGTGTTCGGCACACCCTTCCCCGAAAAGATTGGCGACGAGTTCTTCACAACGCCGCTGACCAGCTATGGGACGCAAAAGGCGATTTCCGAGCTTCTTCTGTCCGACTACAGCCGGCGCGGCTTCTTCGATGGTATTGGTATTCGTTTGCCGACTATTTGCATTCGTCCTGGCAAGCCAAACAAGGCGGCCTCCGGCTTCTTTTCCAATATCCTGCGCGAGCCCCTTGTTGGCGAAGAAGCCATCTTGCCGGTCGACGAAAGTGTTCGTCACTGGTTTGCCAGCCCTCGCTCGGCGGTCGGATTCTTCGTGCATGCGGCCAAACTGGATCTGGACCAAGTCGGCGCCCGGCGCAATCTTTCGATGCCGGGCCTGTCAGCCCTGGTAGGTGAGGAGATTGCTGCATTGAAACGTGTCGCCGGTGAAAAGGCGGTCAAGCTGATCCGCCGTGAACCGGATGCGACCATCCAGAAAATCGTCGCAGGATGGGCGACAGATTTCGACACGACTCGTGCAACAAGGCTTGGCTTCAGGGCAGAAACGGCCTTTGATGACATTATCCGGGCGCATATCGAAGACGAACTCGGCGGGAACATTCCAGTATGACCAGGGAAAATACAGGCAAAGGCAAGATCGCGCTCGTTACAGGTGGCGGTACCGGAGTCGGCAAGGCCATTACCAGTGCGCTGCTTGGCGCGGGATACACCGTCATTATCTCCGGCCGTCGCAAGGATGTACTCGATGACGCTGCGGCGGCACTCGCTGCCGGGACAGCGGGAGTCATCAAGTCGATCGCTGCCGATGTCAGCAATCCTAAATCGGTGGCCGATCTGTTTGAGGCGATCAAATCGCAATTCGGGCGGCTCGACCTGCTCGTCAACAATGCCGGGATCAATGTACCGAACATTCCGATGGAAGAGCTAAGCTTCGACCACTGGAACGCCATTGTCGGCGCAAATCTTACCGGCGTCTTCCTGTGCACACAGCAGGCGATGAAGCTGATGAAGGCGCAGTCGCCCCGCGGCGGGCGCATCATCAACAACGGCTCCATTTCGGCGCAGACACCGCGGCCGAACTCCGCGCCCTACACGGCAACAAAACACGCCGTCACCGGCCTCACCAAATCGACGGCGCTCGACGGCAGGCCATTCGACATTGCCTGCGGCCAGATCGATATCGGCAATGCAACGACCGAGATGACCTCGAAGATGGCGAGCGGTGTGCTGCAGGCCAATGGCGAGACGGCCAGCGAACCAACGATTCCGGCTCATTACATCGGCGATGCCGTGGTTCATATGGCAAGCCTGCCACTGGAGGCCAATGTGCTGACGATGACGATCATGGCGACGAAAATGCCGCTGGTCGGGCGCGGTTAAGAGCTGACCGACTGCAATTGGGAGAATTGCGGTCTTAGTGACATTTTGGAGGAAAAGGCATGGCATCAGTCGAATTCGCCAACGTACGGAAATCATTCGGGACGCATCCGGTCATCAAGGGCGTTGATATCGAGATCGCCGACGGCGAATTTGTCATTCTTGTCGGGCCGTCCGGCTGTGGCAAGTCCACGCTGTTGCGCATGCTGGCCGGGCTAGAGAACATCTCGGCTGGCGAAATCCGCATCGGCGGGCAGGTAGTCAATGGCCTGGCGCCGAAAGAACGGGACATCGCCATGGTGTTCCAGAACTATGCGCTCTATCCGCATATGACTGTCGCTGACAATATGGCTTTCTCGCTGACGCTGAAGGGTGCAGCCAAATCCGAAATCGAAAAACGGGTGAAACCTGCAGCCGAAATCCTGGGCCTCACCCATCTGCTCGACCGCTTCCCCCGCCAGCTTTCCGGCGGCCAGCGCCAGCGCGTGGCCATGGGACGGGCGATCGTGCGCGACCCGCAGGTCTTCCTGTTCGATGAACCATTGTCAAATCTCGACGCCAAGTTGCGCGTGGCAATGCGGGCGGAAATCAAGGAATTGCATCAGCGGTTGAAGACAACCACGGTCTATGTCACGCATGACCAGATCGAAGCCATGACCATGGCCGACAAGATCGTGGTCATGCATGACGGCGTCGTCGAGCAGATCGGTGCGCCGCTCGAACTTTACGATCAGCCGGCCAATCTCTTTGTGGCAAGCTTCATCGGATCACCCGCGATGAACATGATCAAAGGCAGGCTAGATCCAAACGACACGCAGAAATTCGTGACCGAAAAGGGCATCGTCCTGCCGGTCGCCAAGGCACCCGGAGAGCGCCAAGGGCCTAGCACTGATCTATGGATTGCGTCCCGAGCACATGACAATTGCCGCAGGGTGGCATTCCGGCAGAAGTTGTTGTGATCGAACCGACGGGCTCGGAAACCCAAATGATCATGCGGGTTGGCGGCGACGACATCACCGGCGTTTTCCATCAGCGCATCAGCGCGCGGCCTGG
The DNA here is from genome assembly GCA_963777425.1 of uncultured Alphaproteobacteria bacterium. GTDB lineage: Bacteria > Pseudomonadota > Alphaproteobacteria > Rhizobiales > Rhizobiaceae > Phyllobacterium. Next base: position 107,604 of record CAVZQS010000011.1, read on the forward strand.
TGAGATTGTCGGACTGTCGATCCATGCGGAGGCGACGTACCTGTTCGACGCCGAAACAGGCAAGCGGCTCGTCTGAAGGTTACCTAAGCCGCATCTGCCAGTCGGGGAGCAGGTCCGGTCATTAGATCCCCGAGAACAGCATGGCCCAAAATGTGGGAGCGTTTTGAATCGGCCATATGTCGATGGAAACCCAGGAGGAGTATCAATGACCATCAATAGAAGACATCTTCTAGGCGCATCCGCCGGTCTCGTGGCCGCCGCCGGATTGAACCGGTTCGGCCTCAGCCCAGCCTTCGCCCAATCCGCGCCGGCATACAAGCCGGAAGAGGGTGCAACCCTTCGCCTGCTTGCGCTGGGTACCATTTGTCCCAGCGGAAGAGGCGGCATGGCTTGCCAATACCAAGAAGTTCACTGACGCCACCGGTGTCCAGGTGCGCATTGACAAGGAAAGCTGGGAAGACGTTCGTCCGAAAGCCGCCGTTGCCGCCAATGTCGGCTCGGGCCCGGACATGGTCATGAGCTGGTTCGACGATCCGCAGCAGTATCCGGACAAACTTGTCGATGTCACCGAACTCGGTGAATATCTCGGCAAGGCAAACGGCGGCTGGTATCCCGGTCTCGAGGGCTACGCAAAGCGCGATGGCAAATTCATCGCTGTGCCGCTTTGCGCCATCGGCAATGCGATCGTCTATCGCGACAGCCACATGAAGGCGGCCGGGTTCAGCGAGTTCCCGAAGGATACCGCAGGATTCCTTGAACTCTGCAAGGCGATGCAAGCAAAGGGCACGCCCGCCGGTTTCCCGCATGGCAAGGCCGTGGGTGATGGCAACAACTACGCGCACTGGCTGCTGTGGAGCCATGGCGGCAAAATGGTCGACGAGAGCGGCAAGGTTGTCATCAACAGCCCCGAGACGCTGGCCTCGGTCAAGTATGCGCAAGAGCTGTACAAGACTTTCATACCGGGCACGGAAAGCTGGCAGGACGTCAACAACAATCGCGCGTTCCTGGCCGGACAAGTGTCGCTGACCGCCAACGGCGTCTCGGTCTACTACGCTGCCGTAAAGGATCCCGCAATGAAGGCGATCGCCGAGGACATGCGGTCGACCAACCTGCCAATCGGACCGGTTGGACAGTCGGTCGAATTGCACCAGACATCGACGATCTCCATCTTCAAGCACACGAAGTACCCGGAGGCCGCCAAGGCTTACCTGCAGTTCATGTATCAGGCCGATAATATGAACGCCTGGATCGAAGGCGCCAGCGCCTATTGCTGCCAGCCGTTGAAGGCATTTGCCTCCAATCCGGTGTGGACGTCCAACCCCATCCATGCCGCCTATGCGAAGGCCTCCGAAACGCTGCGCCCGAACGGCTATGCGGGACCACTCGGAGCCGCCTCCGCCGGCGTGATGGCCGACTACGTCCTGGTCGACATGTATGCAACTGCAGTGACGGGCCAGATGACGGCGGAAGATGCCATCGCCCAGGCCGAAAAGCGGGCCAATCGCTACTACGCAGTCTAGGTACGAGCCGGCCTTCCGCTGTCGGGCAGCGGAAGGCCACCCAGGCTCAGATGAAGAAAGGGACATCCGATGACAATGACGGCACCCGCGAAACAGTCCACGGCTTTCGGTTCCATGGCCCGAAGCAATACTGCCGTCGGCCTGTTCTTCATGCTGCCCGCGGCGGTGTTCCTGCTGTGTTTCCTGACCTACCCGCTGGGTCTCGGAGTATGGCTCGGCTTTACCGATGCCACGATCGGCAGGGATGGCTTCTTCATTGGACTTGAGAACTACGAGGCGCTGGCCCGCGATTCCGTATTCTGGATGGCGGTTTCGAATACCATTTTCTACACACTGATCGCCTCGATCCTCAAATTTATCCTCGGTCTGTGGCTCGCGCTCATTCTCAATGAGCACCTGCCGTTCAAATCCTTCTTCCGCGCCATCATTCTCCTTCCCTGGGTGGTTCCGACGGTGCTGTCTGCCCTTGCCTTCTGGTGGATCTACGATGCGCAGTTCTCGATCATCTCCTGGTCCTTGATGAAACTCGGCTGGATCAGCGGCCCCATCAACTTCCTCGGCGATCCCAACAATGCACGCGCTTCGGTAATCGCGGCCAATGTCTGGCGCGGCATTCCCTTCGTCGCAATCTCGCTGCTCGCAGGCCTCCAGACCATTCCGCAGTCGCTGCATGAGGCAGCTTCACTGGACGGCGCCACGGGCTGGCAGCGCTTCCGCTTCATCACCCTGCCGATGCTGACGCCGATCATCGCTGTTGTGATGACGTTCTCGGTGCTGTTCACCTTCACCGACTTCCAGTTGATCTATGTTCTGACCAAGGGCGGACCGGTCAATGCGACCCATTTGATGGCGACACTGTCGTTCCAGCGCGGTATCCCAGGCGGCCAGCTCGGCGAAGGCGCGGCAATTGCCGTCGCCATGATCCCCTTCCTGCTTGCCTCGATCCTGTTCTCATTCTTCGGCCTTCAGCGCCGCAAATGGCAACAGGGCGGACAGGATTAAGGAGTACAAATCATGAGCATATCCGAGCAAACCACAGTTCAGCCACTCACCGACGACGTGCAGGGCATGAGCTATCTCAATCGCCTGCCGAGACGGATCGTTGTCCTTTACCTGCCGCTTGCCGTCTTCGTCTTCGTGCTGCTGTTCCCATTCTACTGGATGGCGATCACAGCGGTTAAGCCGAACTCACAGCTGACTGACTATAACAATTACAGCCCATTCTGGGTGGTTGGCCCCACGCTCGACCATATCAAGTATCTCCTGTTCGAGACCTCATATCCGGGCTGGCTGTGGAACACCGTGGTCGTTGCGGTCTGTGCGACAGTATTGTCGCTGGCGGCGTCAGTGTTTGCTGCCTACGCCATCGAACGCGTACGTTTCTCGGGATCGAGGCCTGTCGGCCTCCTGATCTTCCTCGCCTATCTCGTGCCTCCTTCGATCCTGTTCATTCCACTGGCGGTGATCGTCTTCAAGTTCGGCATGTATGACAGCAAGCTGGCGCTGATCTTCACCTACCCGACATTCCTCATTCCGTTCTGCACCTGGCTCCTGATGGGCTACTTCCGCTCGATCCCGTTCGAACTCGAGGAAAGCGCCCTCGTCGACGGTGCATCGCGCTGGCAAATCCTCATCAGGGTCATATTGCCGCTGGCGGTGCCGGGATTGATCTCGGCAGGCATTTTTGCCTTCACTTTATCGTGGAATGAGTTCATCTATGCACTGACCTTCATCCAATCCTCGGAAAACAAGACTGTCCCGGTCGGTGTCCTGACGGAGCTGGTGCGAGGAGATGTTTTCGAGTGGGGTTCATTGATGGCAGGCGCACTCTTCGGGTCGTTGCCGGTCGTCATCCTATACTCGTTCTTTGTCGATTATTACGTTTCTTCCATGACCGGCGCGGTCAAGGAATAGCGGACACCCAGGAGTTCCTTGCAAATGACGACTTCCCACACCCCGAAAAAACTTCGCTCGCAGGAATGGTGGGACAATCCCGACAATCCGGGGATGACGGCGCTCTATCTGGAGCGCTATCTGAACTACGGACTGACCCGCGAGGAGCTGCAGTCAGGCAAACCCATTATCGGCATTGCCCAGACCGGCTCTGACCTTTCTCCATGCAACCGTCACCATATTGAACTCGCAAAACGCGTGCGCGACGGCATCGTGGCGGCAGGCGGTATTCCCTTCGAGTTCCCTGTGCATCCCATTCAGGAAACCGGCAAGCGCCCTGGCGCCGCGCTCGACCGCAACCTTGCTTATCTCGGTCTTGTGGAAGTCCTGTTCGGCTATCCGCTCGACGGCGTTGTGCTGACGATCGGCTGTGACAAGACAACCCCTGCGATGCTAATGGGTGCGGCAACCGTCAATATCCCGGCGATCGCGCTTTCGGTCGGACCGATGCTGAATGGCTGGCATCGCGGCGAGCGCACGGGCTCCGGCACGATCGTGTGGAAATCGCGCGAGAAGCTTTCCTCCGGTGAGATCAATTACGATCAGTTCATGGACATCGTTGCCTCCTCCGCTCCCTCGGTCGGCTATTGCAATACGATGGGCACGGCAACGACGATGAACTCTCTGGCCGAAGCGCTTGGCATGGAACTGCCGGGTGGCGCGGCCATCCCCGCACCATACCGCGAGCGCGGGCAGACGGCCTATGATACCGGCAAGCGCATTGTCGACATGGTACGCGAGGATCTCAAGCCCTCGGATATCATGACGCGGCAGGCATTCGAGAACGCGATCGTCATCAACTCGGCAATCGGCGGCTCGACCAATGCGCCGATCCATCTGAACGCAATTGCTCGCCATCTCAATATCCCGCTCGACAATGACGACTGGCAGGCGATCGGCCACGACGTGCCGCTGCTGGTCAATCTCCAGCCGGCAGGCGAGTATCTCGGTGAGGACTACCACCGCGCGGGCGGTGTTCCGGCCGTTGTTGCCGAGCTGCTGAAGGCAGGCAGACTACCGCATCCGAGTGCTATCACGGTCAACGGCAAGAGCATCGGAGCCAATTGCGAAAACGCTGAAAACCTCAACACCGACGTCATCAAACCTTACGATGCCCCGCTGAAGAAAAGGGCCGGCTTCATCAATCTGAAGGGCAACCTCTTCGATAGCGCCATCATGAAGACCAGCGTGATCTCCGAGGAGTTCCGCGAGCGCTACCTCTCCAATCCGGAAGACCCCGAAGCGTTCGAAGGCATTGCGGAAGTATTCGACGGACCGGAAGACTACCATCACCGCATCGACGATCCCAAGCTTGCTCTCGATGAGAACAGCATCTTGATCATGCGCGGCACGGGCCCGATCGGCTATCCTGGTGCGGCGGAAGTCGTCAACATGCAGCCGCCTGCGTATCTGCTGAAAAAGGGCATACACGCATTGCCTTGTCTCGGTGACGGACGCCAGTCGGGCACATCCGGCTCCCCCTCCATTCTCAATGCGTCCCCTGAAGCCGCGGCGGGTGGCGGTCTGGCACTTGTGCGATCCGGCGACCATCTGCGCATCGATCTCAGGAAGGGCACGGCCAATATTCTGATTGATGACGAAGAACTGCAGAAGCGCAAGGACGATCTCAAGGCGGCCGGCGGGTACAAATACCCGGCGAGCCAGACGCCGTGGCAGGAGATCCAACGCGGCATGGTCGGCCAGCTGGACGAAGGCATGGTTCTAAAGCCCGCCGTCGACTTCCAGCGGATCGCCCAAACCAAGGGATTGCCGCGCGACAACCACTGATCTGTCCAAGGGAGGAACGGAAACAGCATGGCGAACTCGATCAGGCGCTATGAGGGGCGGCACGCGGTTATAACCGGTGGCGCCTCTGGCATCGGCTTCAAGACGGCGGAGCGGATCGTGTCAGAGGGCGGTACGGTCAGCATTTGGGACGTCGACGCTTCGAAGATTGACGAGGTGAAGCATACACTTGGCGCAGCAGCTCACGGAGTGAGGCTCGACGTTGCGGATCCCGACCAGGTGGAGAAGGCGGCGCAGGAAGTAGCAAAGGTCTTCGGTAAGATCGACGTGCTGGTTTGTTCCGCCGGGATCACCGGACCGAATGCCAAAGTCGCCGACTACCCGATCGACGAATGGAAGCGCGTCTTCGATATCAACCTCAACGGCCTGTTCTATTGCAACCGCTACGTTGTACCGATCATGCAGAAGAGCGGTTATGGGCGCATCGTCAATGTCGCGTCGATTGCCGGCAAGGAGGGCAATCCCAACGCGTCTGCCTACAGTGCGTCGAAAGCTGCTGTGATCGGCCTCACCAAATCGCTTGGCAAGGAATTGGTGCATGACGGCATCACCGTCAATGCGATCACTCCGGCAACGGTCGAGACACCGATCCTGAAACAGCTGCAGCAGAACTTTATCGACTACATGCTGTCGAAGATACCCATGCAGCGTTTCGGCAAAGTCGAGGAACTCGCATCTCTGATCACCTGGATTGCCAGCGAGGAATGCTCGTTCACGACCGGCGCCGTCTTCGACATTTCAGGCGGCCGCGCAACATACTGATCCCAAGCTAGAAAGGTTACCCCATGAAGCTCGTACGCTATGGTCCAGCCGGGCAAGAAAAGCCCGGTCTTGTCGACATGGATGGCAATATCCGCGATCTGTCCGGTCATGTGAAAGACATCGCTGGTGACGCAATTTCTCCGGAAGGACTAAGGAAGATTGCGGCGATCGACGCCGCTTCCCTGCCGCTGGTCGAGATCACTCGCTATGGGCCCTGCGTTGCGGGAACGGGCAAGTTCATCTGCATCGGCCTTAATTATTCGGATCATGCGGCGGAAACCGGTGCCAAGGTGCCCCCGGAACCGATCATCTTCATGAAAGCAACGTCGGCAATCGTCGGTCCGAATGACAATGTCGAAATCCCACGTGGATCGCTCAAGACCGACTGGGAAGTCGAGCTTGGCGTCGTTATCGGCAAACACGCAAAATATGTTGGCGAAGACGAGGCGCTCGATTATGTAGCCGGCTATTGTCTGGTCAATGATGTGTCCGAGCGTGCCTTCCAGGCAGAACGGCAAGGTCAGTGGACCAAGGGCAAGAGCTGTGACACGTTCGGGCCGACCGGGCCTTGGCTCGTTACAAAGGACGAGATCGCGGACCCGCAGAACCTGAAGATGTGGCTCGAGGTCAATGGCCATCGTTACCAGAACGGGTCGTCTGCAACCATGGTTTACGGGGTAAAATACCTCGTTTCGTATCTATCGCAGTTCATGAGCCTGCATCCTGGCGACATTATCTCGACCGGGACACCGCCCGGCGTTGGTCTCGGCCAGAAGCCGAACGTATTCCTCAAGGCTGGCGATGTGATCACACTTGGCATCGAGGGGCTGGGCGAGCAGCGGCAGGAGGTTGTGCAGGGTTAAAGTCTGTTGAGAAGGGCTACCGATCAGTAGTCCTTCTCGAAGAAAAGGCCGCCGCCGGAATCGCCATCGCTGCCCACCGAACCCTTGGCCTTGAGATTGGGCGTGATATCGAGATTGATCGTGCCTTTGGTCTTGCCGGCCGCACCGGCTTCCACCCCAAGATAAACATTGTCGCGGATATAGCGGCCGGCGCGCACACCTGCATTGCCCTCGCTGTCCGTCACGACATCAAGATCGTCGAGGCCCGTACTCTTGCGAAGACTCTCGAGCAGGGAGGAATTCGAGCCTCCCGCCAATTCCGCCGCAGCAGCGGCAAGCCGGGCCACCTGCAGCGGCGACAGTTCACTGATGGAGCGGTTGAAGATCAGCCGTGCCATAACCTCGTCCTGCGGCAATTCCGGCTGCGACGAGAACGTGATCTGCAGGTCCGAGACGCGCCCTCTGACGGCGACGTTCACGGTTATGTCGGTACCTTGCGTGCTGGCGACGAAATTCAGCTCGGGATCAAGATCACCGACCAGCGTCACCTGACCCTCGGTGAAAGTGATGCGCTGGCCCAGAATGCCGAGGCGGCCACGGATGAGATCGAAGGCACCAACAGGCTGGACGTTCGTTGCCGGCCCGGTGATACGCACTGATCCGCCGATCTCGGCATCAAGACCGCGACCACGGATGAAGATCTTGTTGGGCGCTGTGATATTGATGTCGAGGCGCACCACGCTGGGGCGGGCTGTCGGGGTTGCCACTGCAGGTTGATCCGCCTTGGCGCGTTTGAGCGTCTGTGCAACAGCTTTCGATGGATCCTTATGCCTGACGTCAATGACTGCCGACGAACCGCCGAAGGTTTCCGGTACGGTGATTTCAGCCCGGTCGATGTTGATGTTGCCAGAGATGACAGGATCGCGCGTCAGCGGGCCCTTGACTGCAAGCGCGCCTGTGACTGTTGCGACAACGAGATTGCCATCAGCGTAGCGCGCCCTGTCGAGGCGGATATCGATGTTCGCTGGGAAATTGGCGGCCGCATCAGTGGAGATCGTGCCGGTTGCACTGATGGTACCACCGGTCGAGAGCGCGGCGTTCAGCGTCCGGATGGTAACAGTGGTGCCCTCCATACTTCCAAGCAGGGTGATACGCTGCAGCCTTATGTTGGCTTCCGGGTCGATCACCTCTGCACCATTGGCCGAGAACGTGCCGCGAATCTGCGGCCTTGCGAAGGTTCCAGTGACCGATGCGTTCACATCGATCACGCCTCTTGCCTGTGTGCCACGATCGGCAAGGAAACGGTTGGCAAGCGACAGTGGAATTTTGCCCGTAACATTGATGCCGAGACCCGTGCCAGACACGGGAACATTGCCATTGGCGGATACTGTAAAGCCCTGCGGCCCATCCACCTTGGCGGAGGAAAGCGACAGCGTGTTGTTGGCAAAGCGGCCCGCCGCCGCAAGCTGCAATGGCGCGAGCCCAGCCTCCTGAAGCGCCCGCGCGGAAAGGCCAGCGCCTTTCAGGTCGAACTCCGCATTGGGCCTTTGCAATGTGCCGGTGACGCGCCCCCTCCCCGAGATGTTTCCAGCAAGGTTCTGGCCCTTGACGACACCGTTCAGGGCGGTGAGCGGAAAACTCCTGAGGTCGAAATCGACACCGAGCTGGCCCTGTGCCAATGGCACTGATCCCCTTGCAGAGGCGTCAAGGCCGCCCGCACCGGTCAAACGCGCGTCGACATTGAGAAGGTCGGTAGTGGACGTACCCTTGGCATCGAGATTGAGTGCATCAAGTCCGGCCTGCTTCAGCGCGGCAGCGGTGATCGCACGGGCCTGCACGTCGAAATTGATATCCGGCTTCTGCCGCGTACCCCCGATTTTGGCCGTGCCGTTGATCTCGCCGCCGAGACCGAGATCCGGTTTGATCGTGTTGGCGATGTCGAGCGGCAGCTTCTGGATGGCGACAGCGAGATTGAGCGCTTCCGCAACCTCGCCGCTGACCGTCACCCTGCCCTGGCCAACGTCGAGAATGATGTCGCCAAGCGAAAAATTGCTGCCTGCAACGTTGATGGTCGCCGGCTGCACCAGCCGGGCGGCCAACGCGCCGCGCGCCAGATCAGCATTGGCCAGCGACAGGACAAAGCCTGTGTCCGTCGGCTGCAGCGACCCTCCAACCGACGTTCTTGCACCGTTCTTCAGGCCAGCATTCATCGTGAAATTGGTGGTCTTGCCTTCCTGCGTCGCCTGCGCATCGAGGTTGGTCACGTCGATTCCGGCGGCAGATACGTTGGAGGCGGTGACTGAACCATTGGCTGACGGAACCCTGAAAATATCCTGCGCCGCCAGCGCAATTGCCGCCTTGCCAACGACGATATCATTCGCCTTCAGACCGTCGATCTGGCCATTGATCTCAACATTCTGTTTCTCCTCATCGTGGGTCAGCGCAATGGTGGCGTCGGCTCTGCCGGTTGCTTCGACAAGGAACAGCGCGGCGGCTGTCGACACATCGCTGGAGGCCAGTGTGAGGTTGCCCTGGAGGAGACCTTTCTTGTCTTGAGTTACATCACCACGCAGTCGCGTTCCGCCCGCAATGAACGACAAGTTGCTGAGGCGCTTCTCGTCCTTGTGCAGTGCAATCTCCGTCGCGAGATCCGCACGAATGCCATCGAGGAAGGCGAGGCCGGAGACCTTGCCATCTACAATGCCCTTGAAGAGCGTTCCATTGAAGGTCAGATCACCCTGTGTCAGTTTTCGGCCCGACAACGTGCCCTCGGGAACGCCTGCATTGAACGCAAGGGCGATGATATCATCCTGGCCACGCGCACTCCCTTTTACCTTGAGCGCACCTCCGGCCTTTTCGGAGAGCAAGCGCAAGGTCGGTCAGGTCGAGGCCAAAATCGAAATTCGCCGCGCCGCTGGCAAAGGTACCATTGGCAGTTAAAAGTGTCTGCGGATTCTCGACCTTGAAGTCCTTGGCACTGAGCCCGGCTTCGCCGCGCGCCAGACCGCCGGTGATGCGGGTTTCGCCGGCAAGTACCTTGTCGGCAGCTTCGATGCCGAGCTGCATGCCGGTGGCGTGGCCATCCAGCATGAGATCGAAACCGCCTGTCAAAGCTTCGACAAGTCCATTGGCCTTGAGATCGATCGAGCCGGCAAGATCGCGCCCGGCCAGCGCCGAGAATGGTGCGATGCTGGACGCCTTGACGAGGATATCGCCGCGGTAGGCGAAGTCATTGATCGTGCCCGCCAGCGCCGCACTGAACCCATTGGCAGCGATAAGTGCCTGCCTGAGATTGACCGGGGCTCCGGCCTTCCAGTCGCCATTGATCTTGAGCTGGATCACTTCCCCGAGCGCCTCGGCGATATCGGCTCGCTTGGCAGTGATGCCGGAAACGTCGCCAGTAACGTCATAGGTGAGCGAGCGGGCCGTCGGATTGTCGATATTTTCGGCTAAACCCTTGCCGAGAATATTGACGGATTTGGCCGCGAAGCTATCAGTCGTGAGGTTGGTTACCTCGATACTACTGGTCCAGTCATTGTTGGCGCTGGTGCCGAAAGCGACGGCCAGCACTGCCTTGTCGACCGTCGTCTGGCCGCCCTTGACCGGAAGGATGACCTTCTTGCCGGTCGGGTCGGCGATGGTTGCATCGACTTTGAGCTGACGCAGGAATCCGTCATTGGTGGTCTCACCGGTCGCATCAAGGGCCAGTGCATTGCTCTTGATGTTCAGGCGGTCAAGCGCCACTCCGCCGGCATCGCGCAGCGTACCGTTGACGATGAGCGCCGTTTCGTTGCCGAAGAAGTCGCGAAACACCGGGGGGATCAGCGCGGCAATCTCGCCATTAAGCGTGGTGTTGAACTGAAGTCCGTCGCTTTGGCGGTCAAGCCGGGTTTCGCCCGTTAGCACGCGCTTGCCCGCTGCATCGAGTGTCAATTGCAAGGCAAGATCGCCCAACGGGCCGGAGCCCTTCAGCGCCAATGCGACGGGCGGCCTGCCTTCGATGTTGAGCAGATTGGCGACAATGCCGTTTTCAGGTTCGTTCAGCGTGAGATCGAGATCGAGTTGCTGGCTTTCATTAGCATAGGCCGCCTTGATCTGGAACTCGCCGCCCGGACCATCGAGACGCCGCACCTGCAGATTGGAATCGAGCGATCCGCCTTCCAGCCGCAAATTGCCTGCCAGTGAGATTTCAGATCTGAGGCCGAATACGCCATCACCGAACGCTATGCGCCCGATCTGCAATTCCTGCAGGATCACTGCCAATGGCAGCTCCGGCAGGCTGAACCCCTTGGCCTCCGGTGAAGGAAGGCTTTCATCCGGCAGCGGCTTGCGCAGAATGTCGATGCGCTCGGCTGCCAGCGTGTTGACGTCAAGGCGACCGCGGAGCAAAGCGAGGCGGCTCCAGACGATTTTGGCATTTGTGACCTTGAGCCATACGCCTTCGCGGTCTGCAACCGTGATGCTGCCGATGCTGGCTTCGGAGGACAGAACACCCTGAATGTCAGAGATGACGATCTGGCGATTGGGCGTTGAAAGCTGATTTTGAACGAAGCTCAGGAAATAGGACTTCTCCGCCTCAGCACTATCCTGTGCCATGGTCGGGGCTGCAGACAAAAGGAGGAATATGAATGCTAGAAACCGGGTCAAAACGCCTGTCCTATGCCAACGTAAAAAGCAAAATCTGGATCGTCGTCCGTCGGATCGAGCGGCACGGCGAAATCAAGCCGGATGGGGCCGAGACCCGTATTATAGCGTAGACCGGCGCCGACACCCACTCGCATGTTCTCGGCAAAGTCCGGGAAGGACTCCTCGCCAACATAACCCGCGTCGACAAAGCCTACGACGCCGATCGTTTCCGTCATACGTATGCGCGCCTCCACGGAGCTTTCGATCAGCGAGCGTCCGCCAATGATAAAATCCTCGCCATCTCTTGTCACGTTCACGCCGACATTCCGATAAGCATACCCGCGGATCGAACCACCGCCGCCGGCAAAAAACAGCTGATCCGGCGGCAATTCGGCCACCTCGGCGCCGACGATGCTGCCAAGCTTCAGTCTCCCGGCAAGAATGTAGCGATTGTCGGCGTCGAGACTGTAATAGGTGCGGCCTTCCGCGGTGAACTTCGTGGCGAAATTGCCATACTCGAATTCGTAGAACGGCGACAGGAGCCCTTCGAGAAAATAGCCGCGCGACGGGTCAACCTTGCTGTCGCGGCTGTCGTAGGTGAGCGTCCCCACCAGGCCAGCGGTCAGGAAATCCCGGTCGCCAAAGAAATCATCGTCGAAACGGGATTTCGAGATATTCGCAGTGATCTTTCCGATCAATTCATCGGAGAAAGTGTGGGTGAAGCCAGCATCGGCGGTGACCGATGTTTGGGTATAGGCGTCGAGAACCTTACGCTCTCCGATTAGCGAGGAAATGAAATCGGTATCGGGCGTGTAGACGCCAGGCTTGGTGAAGCTGACGCCAAGCAGGTAGCTATAGTCCTGCGGGTCATAGGACTGGTCCCCGATGCCACTGATCCTTGCGTCAAAGCGCAGCCGCTCCGCCCTGCCAAACAGATTGCGGTGCAGCCAGAAGGCCTCGAACCCGGCACCATCCAGCGTCGAATAGGAGCCACCCAAACCAAATCGCCGCAGCTTCTGTTCCTGCACAGCAACGGTAATCGGCAAGAGGCCATTGTTGGTGATTGCATCCGCCTCTTCAATCCGGGCTGATCGGAACACTTCAAGGCGCGACAGGCGCTTCTTGGCGCGCTCGATCTCATCGGGGTCATATTCGACTCCAGGCTGCAGGCCGGTGATGAAAGCGACGAACTCCGGATCCATGCGTTCTGTGCCGGTTACCCGCACCGGTCCGAAAGCAGCGCGCCGGTCCGGATCGACCTCGATTGTCGCATCGACCCTGTTGTTGTCGTGGTCCGCAAGCACTTCACGCGAGACGATCCTTGCCTTGGGGTGGCCCTGCTCGCGCCACGCGTCGACGGCGAGGCGTTCGGCCTTCACGATAGCCGTCGACCGGGCAATGTCTCCGGGCGCAAACCCCTGGTTTTCCGGCCTGTCGACCTCGTCCTTGGGATCGACGGGCGGCGGCGCCATGTTCTTGACCCGGGCGGTGGCGAAAAGAAACTGCGGACCTGGATCGACAGAGATCGTGACGGGTGCTGGGTTTGGGAGAGTTGCATCAGGTGGAATATCGGCTGCTTCGCGGCCGTCAACCTTGATGCTGATCGTGCCGCCATAGCGGCCGTCCGCATAGAGCGCACCGAGGATGCGGCGATAATCGCCTCTCGCTTTGGCGAGCAGGCCGGCCGCGCCCGACGCTGGCTTGTCCTTGTCGGCTACGAGACTCGACGCGCCTTCGATGAGCTTCTTCGTTTCCTTGTTCTCATCTTGAGCAATTTCAACCGTGTATTTGTGCGGGTCGGCGATAACGGAATCCGCGTCGGCGTCTTTTCTTTCGCCCCAGAGATGGATGCCGAAAAGGTCAAAGGCCTGCGCTGGCGAAACAAGGGCGGTAAAGGCCAGCAAAGCGGCGCCAAAAAAACTGGCCTGTGGGCGCCTCAAGTCCATCAACCAGCAAATTCCCTACTCAAGAAGACACACAAATACGCCGCGGGAACGGAGACAATATATCCTGCGATCACTGAAATTCCCCTCCCGAGCTTAAGAAAACGATAACATGGTGGGGAAACCCGGCCAACCCGCTACGACTATTGCAGCGGTGCGCAAGCTGCCGTTTGTGGCCGTATAGCCACAGAATTGCCGTGCACGCGGCTGCAGCGGCTATCACTTTTTGTATGGAGCATGCAACAGTCGGCCCGGATCCGGGCGGACTGTTGCTTTGTATTGCCTATTCCGCGGCAGCCAGCCATTCGGTCTGTGGCTTGTCGCCGGCAGGCATGGACGCAGTGATATGGCTCGCCACGATCTCCGCGGTGGCTGCCGACAGGGTCCAGCCGAGATGCCCATGACCCGTGTTATAGAAGACGCCGGGGCGCTTACCGCTGCCGACGCGCGGCAGCATATCCGGCATCATGGGGCGCAGGCCGGCCCAAGGCACGACATTGGACGTATCCATGCCGGGAAACAGATCTCGGCTCCAGTCGACCAGCGGCTTCACCCGGTCGTGGCGGATATCGCGGTTCTCGCCGTTGTATTCGGCCGTGCCGGCAACCCGCAGTCGCCCGGCACCAAGGCGGCTGGTGACGATTTTCGCGTCATCGTCAAGCAGGCTGACCCAGGGCGCAGATTTCTGGCTCGCATCATCGTTGAGATTGATGGTGATCGAATAGCCCTTGACCGGATAGATATTGACGCGGTCGCCGAGCTGCGCTGCGAATTTGCGGCTGGCAATACCGGCACAAATGACAATTGCATCGAAGCGTTCCATCTCGGCCTCCGATAGTGCAGCCGAAGCCTTGTTCCACGACACAACGACGCCATCCGTACCATGCTTCAGCGTCTGCACATTGGCATCGCCGACAAAGCGCACGCCGCGGCGAACGGAGGCGTCGGCAAGTCCGCGAGTGAACTTGTGTATATCGCCCGTGGAATCCGACGGGGTGAAAAACCCGCCATGGAATGTTCCATCAAGTGCCGGCTCGATGCTATGGATTTCCTCATTGGTCACGGCGCGGCGATCAAGGCCGCCCTCTTCGAGGAGCTTGTTGACCTTGACCGCGTGGTCATAGCCGTACTTCGAACGGTAGATGTGGAGGATGCCGCGCTTTTCCAGATCGAAGTCAATGTTTTCTTCCGCAGCGATCTCGAACATGCGCTTGCGAGCCTCGATAGCCAGCCTCGTGGTCGCAATGGTGTTTTTCTCGTAGTGCGGAATGTTCATCACGAACTCCGCCATCCAGGAATATTTGTGCCAGGACGGCTTCGGGTTCATCAGAAGCGGCGCATCCTTGCGCAGCATCCACTTCATGCCCTTCAAAACCGTCGACCAGCTGTTCCACACCTCGGCATTGGATGCCGAAAGCTGGCCGCCATTAGCGAAGGAAGTTTCCATGGCGGCATAGCGGTTGCGGTCGAACACGGTAACGGCGTAGCCCTGACGGGCAAGCGCATAGGCGGTCGTAACGCCGGTAATTCCGGCGCCGATAATGGCGATATGGGTCATGACAGCAGCAGTCCTTCAGCAACACATGGTTTCAGTTTCGCCGTTCAAAACGGCACGAAACCCCATCTGTCACGGGACCTGAGAGTTTGGCCCTCACGCGCCCGCCGGATGTTTCTCACCCGTGTCGTTGGCAGCGTTACCGGTGCAGCACCGGCAGGGCTTTCTCCTTCGGTGGGCGAAATCGCTTGATCGCGCCTCTCTCCAGATGTTCGATGCTAGTCTGGTCCTTTTGCCTGAGAGTTTCCGGGGCGGTTGCTCCATCGGCGCCGGTTTTACCGGTCTCTCCCAGATAGCCTGTGCGAACGGTGCCGCTTATATCGCAGTTGCGAGAAGAGAACAACTGGCTAAGAACGGTTCAACCCATTATGTTGGCGAGCATAAACCTGTTCTTGTGGAGTCAATTCATGAAACCCGTCTTCCTGCAGCTGCAATGTTTCCCCGGCAAAACCTATGAGGTGGCAGCTGCGCTTTTCGAACGCGAAATCGTCTCGGAACTTTATTCGACCAGCGGCGACTACGACCTCCTGATGAAGATCTATATTCCAGAAGACCAGGATATCGGCAAATTCATCAACGACAATGTGCTCGACATTCAGGGCATTGCACGTTCGCTGACAACAATGACGTTCACGGCATTTTGAGGACCGAGACATTCCGTCCCGTTTCCTGCGGGAATGAAGTCCCCTATGTAATCAATGCAATAAAATGCCCGCATGCGGGCAACAAAATTCCATTCTTTGCCTTAGAAGCAGTTTTTCTGTAGAGATGCTGCCTCTCTTGCAATTCACCATCAGGATCTAGCAAATGCCTCCCTATCGTTCACGCACAACCACACATGGCCGCAACATGGCCGGTGCCCGCGGGCTCTGGCGTGCAACCGGCATGAAGGACGAGGATTTCGGCAAGCCGATTATCGCTGTGGTGAACTCGTTCACGCAGTTTGTTCCGGGCCATGTGCATCTGAAGGACCTTGGCCAGCTTGTGGCCCGTGAAATTGAAAGCGCCGGCGGCGTTGCCAAGGAATTCAACACGATTGCCGTTGATGACGGCATCGCCATGGGCCATGACGGCATGCTGTATTCGCTCCCCAGCCGGGAGATCATCGCCGATAGCGTTGAGTACATGGTCAATGCACATTGCGCCGATGCGATGGTGTGCATCTCCAATTGCGACAAGATCACCCCGGGCATGCTTATGGCTGCGCTGCGCCTCAACATTCCGGTCGTTTTTGTTTCCGGTGGCCCAATGGAAGCCGGGAAGGTTGTCTGGGAAGACAAGGAAAAGAAGCTGGACCTGGTCGATGCGATGGTGGCAGCAGCTGATGATCGCATTTCGGACGAGGAAGTGAATGTTATCGAGCGTTCGGCCTGCCCGACCTGCGGATCGTGCTCCGGCATGTTCACGGCAAACTCGATGAATTGCCTGACCGAAGCCCTCGGCCTCTCACTGCCAGGCAATGGTTCGACGCTGGCAACCCACGCCGATCGCCGCCGCCTTTTTGTCGAGGCCGGTCATCTCGTGGTCGATCTCGCCCGCCGCTACTACGAACAGGACGACGATACGGTCCTGCCGCGCTCGATTGCTTCCTTTGCGGCATTTGAAAACGCGATGACGCTCGACATTGCCATGGGTGGTTCGACGAACACGGTTCTGCACCTGCTCGCTGCCGCGCATGAGGGCGAGGTTGATTTCACCATGAGCGACATCGACCGCTTGTCCCGCCGCGTGCCGGTTCTGTGCAAGGTCGCCCCTGCCGTTGCCAACGTACACATGGAAGACGTACATCACGCCGGTGGCATCATGGGCATTCTCGGCGAACTCGACCGTGCCGGGCTCATCGACACATCGGTCTATTCTGTGCACTCGGCCAATCTTGGCGCGGCCCTCGACCGCTGGGACGTGGTTCGGACCAAGAACAAGTCGGTGCATGATTTCTTCATGGCGGCGCCAGGCGGCGTGCCAACCCAGGTTGCGTTCAGCCAGGAACGCCGCTTCGCCGATGTCGATCTCGACCGCGAAAAAGGCGTCATTCGCAATGCGGAACACGCCTATTCCAAGGACGGCGGCCTCGCGGTGCTCTACGGCAATCTCGCCGAGGACGGCTGCATCGTCAAAACGGCAGGCGTCGATGAATCCATTCTGAAGTTCTCCGGCCCTGCCCGCATCTTCGAGAGCCAGGACAGCGCTGTTCTCGGGATCCTCAATGGCGGGATCAAGCCAGGCGATATTGTGTTGATCCGCTACGAAGGTCCGCGTGGTGGACCGGGCATGCAGGAAATGCTGTATCCAACCAGCTACCTGAAATCCAAGGGTCTCGGCAAGGCCTGCGCTTTGATCACCGATGGCCGTTTCTCCGGAGGTTCGTCTGGTCTTTCGATCGGCCATGTCTCGCCCGAGGCGGCGGAAGGCGGTCTGATCGGCCTCGTCGAGGAAGGCGATATCGTCGATATCGACATTCCCAATCGCAAGATCCACCTTGCCGTTGACGATGCTGTCCTCGCCGAGCGACGAGCTCAGATGGAAGCCAAAGGCTCTGCGGCCTGGAAGCCGGCCGAGAAGCGCAAGCGTAAGGTTACCACTGCCCTGCGCGCTTATGGTGCCATGGCGACGAGTGCCGCGAAGGGTGCGGTACGGCAGATACCGGATGAGTGGAACTGAGCTTGCAGCTTCAACAAAATGAAAAAAGGCGGGGTTCGAACCCCGCCTTTTGCTTAGGAACCGAGTTACTTCGCCGCGTCGGTGATCTTGGTCGTCCACGCGCCTTCCGGCTTCTTGGTGATGACCGGATCCGAACCGCCGCCAAGCAATGTTTCTACTGTCCGGTCAGCAGCTGCCACGTCCAGCACCCCCGTTGAGCCTTCCGTCAGCTTGTTGATTTCGCCAACCATGCGCTTCTGGTGCTTTTCAGTCTGTGCCCCGCTGGCGTCATTATCAAGCACGATGGTCGCGGCTTCGTCCGGATTGGCACGGGTGTATTCCCAGCCCTTCATGGAAGCCTTGACGAAACGGGCGAGCTTGTCGACCATCTTCGGATCATCGAGGCTCTTCTGCAGGACATAAAGCCCGTCTTCCAGGGTCGCGACGCCCTCGTCTTCATACTTGAACGTCACCAGTTGATCCTCGGGAATACCCGCATCGATCACCTGCCAGTATTCATTGTAGGTCATTGTCGAGATGCAGTCGGCCTGTTTCTGGATCAGCGGGTCGACGTTGAAGCCCTGCTTGAGTACGGTCACGCCATTCGGCCCACCATCGGTCTTGAGGCCGAGATGGTTCATCCAGGACAGGAACGGATATTCATTGCCGCCGAACCAGACGCCGAGGGTCTTGCCTTTGAAGTCTTCGGGCTTGGCAATGCCGGTTTCCTTGCGGCAGGTCAGCATCATCCCGGAACGCTTGAAGGGCTGGGCGATATTGACCAGAGGGAGGCCCTTCTCGCGTGTCGCCAGGGCTGACGGCATCCAGTCGATCACCACATCAGCTCCGCCACCGGCGATGACTTGCGGCGGGGCGACATCAGGACCACCCGGCTTGATCTCGACGTCAAGGCCGGCTTCCTCGTAGAAACCTTTATCCTTGGCCACATAGTAGCCAGCGAACTGGCCCTGCGTGACCCATTTGAGCTGCAGCACCAGTTTGTCAGCGGCCAGGGCGGAACTCGCCATGAGGGTCGCTGCGGCGGCAAGAGTGAGTGCAATGGTCTTCTTCATGTTTTTAGTTCTCCTCTGTTCTTTTTTATGTTCGGTAGGAAGGATGCCAGAAGGTGACCGCCCTCTCAATGAGAGTGATCAATCCGTAGGAAAGGGACCCGGCCAGCGCCGCGACGAAGATCTCGGCCCAGACCATGTCGACATTCATTCGGCCGACCTCCATCGATATGCGAAATCCCATACCGACGATGGGTGAGCCGAAGAATTCGGCGACGATTGCCCCGATGAGCGCCAGGGTTGAGTTGATCTTCAGTGCATTGAAGATGAAGGGCATCGCCGCGGGCAGCCGCAGCTTCAGCAGCGTCTGGATATAGCTTGAACCATAGGTGCGCATCAGGTCGCGCTCCATGGCACCTGATACGGCAAGCCCCGCGACAGTATTCACCAGCATGGGGAAGAAGGTCATGATGACAACAACAGCCGCTTTGGATTCCCAATAGGAGCCGAACCACATGACCATGATCGGCGCGATGCCGACGACGGGAAGAGCGGCGACGAGGTTGCCGATGGGGAGCAATCCCTTGCGCAGGAAAGGCACGCGGTCGACGATGATGGCTGCGATGAAGCCGGAGCCGCAGCCGATCGCATAGCCGGCAATGGCCGCCTTGAGGAAGGTCTGCTGGAAGTCCGCCCAGAGCGTGGGTACCGACGCGGCAATGCGCGCAGCGATCATCGAGGGTGGCGGCAACAGGATTGTGGGCACGCCAAATCCGCGGACAATGATCTCCCAGAGGATCAGCAGCCACGCACCAAACAGCAGGGGTAGTGCGAGATTGGCGAGCCGCTGCAGATCGGGAGAATTGAAGCGCAAGGCCGCAAGTCGTTGCACGGCGAGCCAGGCGAGCAGCCATGCGGCCACGACGAGGCACCAGTAACCGATGGCGGGGCCACTTGTCGCAAAAGAGCTCAGAAGCCCTATCAGGCAGAATGCCGCGATGTGAACCAGGATGAGCAGGGCGATCAAAGAGGCTCGCGAGGGTGGTACGAACAACGCGACAGCGGCTGCCGCGAACAATATGGCGGGAGCAGAGAAGAAAAAGAAACTGGGGCCGTCCGCACCGGTCGGCAGCACAAGCGAGACCGCGGCCAGTGCGAAGGCGACAACAGCAAGGGGGGAGCGCCTCATGTCCGCACCCCCATCCGCCGGTTGACCAAATTCGCGATAAGCCCAATCAGGCTGACAAGCACCGCCGCCATCAATGCTGCCGCAATCAGCGCCGCCCAGATCTGCACGGTCTGCCCATAATAGGAACCAGCAAGCAAGCGCGCGCCGATGCCTGCCACGGCGCCCGTTGGCAACTCACCAACGATGGCGCCCACCAAGCTGATCGCGACCGCGATCTTCATCGACGTGAACAGGTAGGGCATCGAGGCCGGCCAGCGCAGTTTCCAGAACACCTGCGCCTTGGAAGCATTGTAGGTGCGCATAAGGTCGAGATGCATGATCTCCGGCGAGCGCAGACCTTTCACCATGCCGACGGCGACCGGGAAGAATGACAGATATGTCGAGATCATCGCTTTCGGCAGCAAGCCGGTGATGTTGACCGCGTTGAGCACGACGATGATCATGGGTGCGATGGCAAGGATCGGCACAGTTTGCGACGTGATGATCCAGGGCATCAAGCTCTTGTCGAGTGTGCGCGAATGGACAATGGCGATCGCCAAAAGAATGCCGAGCAGTGTGCCGAGCGCAAATCCGAGCAGGGTAGACGAAAGTGTCACCCAGCCGTGATAGACAAGGCTGCGCTTCGATGTCGGGCTGATGTCGAAGACGGTCTTGCGGATTTCTTCCGCTACCTGGTGCGGTGCCGGAAGAACAGGACGCTCCTGTTTCATCGTGTTGGCGATCAGCTGTCCGGTCGATATCGTCGTCCCTGCCCGTGCCGCCTGATCCCGTTCAAACGGCGCATTGAGGATGACGGCGAACCCATACCAAAGCACGAGAATGACGAGGAGAACAGTACCGACCGGGATAACGCTGTTGCGGATGAAATTCACGGTTTCACTCCCGCATCGTCGCGCTGCCAGCGGTAGAGAATGTCCGGCAACTTTTCTTCATTATCGCCATCCGTCCGCCTGACCTCATTGAACCCTTCCCGCAGGTAGAATGATTGCGCGCCGCGGTTGGCGACGAACGTCCAGAGTTCGACTTGGCCCGTCGCCTCGCGCTTCGCCCGATCGAGCAGCAGCTTGCCGATGCCCTTGCCGCGATGGTCGCGGTGAACATAAAGCGCACTGACCATATTGTCTGGGGACAGGGCAACCATCCCGGCAATATGATCACCGCTCTCAGCGACGAAAACCTCAAGCGTCGTAAAGACCGTGTCGCGATAGTGATCGAACACCGCCTCTCTTGGATGGATGCGGGGCATCCAATCCGTGGCATCGATCCAGTCATTGACGATATCGGCGCATTCCGCCATGTCCCGCAGCTTGGCCGCACGGATGATCATCATGCGTCCCCTGCCGACGTCACAAATGCGTTGCGTCATAGGAATGGCCATGGCGCAGGCCCTCGCGGACGCGATGGGCAATTTCGAGGAATTGCGGGCTCTCACGAATATCAAGTGTGCGCTCCGGTCCGAGATTGCAGTCGATGATCTCGTGAATGCGGCCTGGCCGCGGACTCATCACCACGATTTTCGTCGAAAGGAATACTGCCTCCGGAATGGAATGGGTGACGAAGACCACGGTCTTTTGCGTCTTCGCCCACAGCTTCAACAGTTCTTCATTAAGGTGGTCACGGACGATCTCATCGAGCGCACCAAAAGGCTCGTCCATCAAAAGCAGGTGGGGATCAAACGAGAGCGCGCGGGCGATGGAGGCGCGCTGCTGCATTCCGCCGGACAATTGCCATGGAAACTTTTTCTCAAAACCTGAAAGATTGACCAGTGCCAGATTCCTGGCGATACGGTCCTTCCGCTCCGCCTTGGGAATGCCCATCACCTCCAGCGGCAGGGAAATGTTGCCGGCGATCGTACGCCACGGGTAAAGCGCCGCGGCCTGGAATACATATCCATAGGCGCGCTTCTGCCGTGCCTCGGACGGCGTCATGCCGTTGACGGAGATCGAGCCGGATGTCGGTTGCTCGAGGTCAGCGATAACGCGCAACAGTGTGGTCTTGCCGCAGCCGGACGGCCCGATAAAGGAGACGAACTCGCCGCCATCCACTGCAAGATTGATGTTGGACAGTGCGTTCACCGGACCATCATTGGTCTGGAAGACCAGCGACAGGTCTTTGACGTCAATCACATTCTTCGGCGCCGCATCTGCCATCGTCTTCGCCTTGGATCGGAGCGCGACGACTGTCATCAGACGCCTGCCGGAATATTCTTCGGATCGCGTTCCACTCTACGCGGTGCCGTCAATTCCTTCCAAGTGGAAAGTGCACGATTTGCCGGCGCATTGGCTTCGCGCTCGACAAAGCGGCCACTGCCGGTCGGCGCCAACACTTCGCCATCCTTGAAGGCGATCTGGCCGCGCGACAGCGTCATGCGTGGCAGACCCGTTACCTCGATACCTTCGAAGACATTGTAGTCGATCGCCGATTTCTGGGTCTTCGCCGAAATGACCTTTGATGCGTTTGGATCCCAGATGACAATATCCGCATCGGAACCCGGCAGGATTGCACCCTTTTTCGGGTACATATTGAGAATGCGAGCAATATTGGTGGACGTGACAGCCACGAATTCGTTTGGCGTCAGGCGGCCGGTGCGCACACCCTTGGTCCAAAGTACCGGCAAGCGGTCTTCAAGCCCGCCTGTGCCGTTGGGAATCTTGGTGAAGTCACCAACGCCAAAGCGCTTCTGCTCGGTTGTGAAGGCGCAGTGATCAGTGGCGACGACCTGCAGGCTGCCTGAAGCGAGGCCAGCCCACAGACCGTCCTGATGGACCTTGTCACGGAAAGGCGGCGACATGACCCGTCGTGCGGCATAGTCCCAATCTTCGTTCTTGTATTCGCTCTCATCGAGCGTCAGGTGCTGCACGAGGGGTTCGCCATAGACACGCATGCCCTTTGCCCTGGCACGGCGAATGGCTTCATGAGCCTGCTCACAGGAGACATGCACGACATAGAGCGGAACGCCGGCCTGATCGGCGATCATAATGGCACGATTGGCTGCCTCACCCTCTACTTCCGGCGGGCGCGAATAGGCATGGGCCTCCGGACCGGTATTGCCTTCTGCCAGCAGCTTCTGCTGCAGATGTGCAACCACGTCGCCGTTTTCCGCATGGACCAGCGGCATGGCGCCGATCTCTGCACAGCGCATGAACGATGCGAACATCTCGTCATCGTCGACCATCAGCGCGCCCTTATAGGCCATGAAATGCTTGAACGTATTGATACCGCGCTCGACCACCTTGGGCATCTCATCGAAAACCTGCTTGTTCCAGCTGGTAATCGCCATATGGAAGGAATAGTCGGTACGCGCCTTGCCCGCCTTCTGGAACCAGTCCTGCAGCGCAACGAGCAGCCCGTCCTGGCCCGGCAACACAAAATCAACAACCATGGTCGTCCCGCCGGCCAAGGCCGCAGCGGTCCCCGTATCGAAATCGTCGGAGGAATGCGTGCCCATGAAAGGCATTTCGAGGTGGGTATGCGGATCGATGCCGCCCGGCATCAGGAAGCAGCCAGTTGCATCAATTGTCTCGTCCCCGGAAAGGTCAGGTCCGATCGCTGCAATCGTTTCGCCGTCGATCAGCACATCCGCCTTGTAGGTGCGGTCGGCAACGATGATGGTGCCGCCCTTGATCACTTTCGTAGCCATGTGTCCGTTCCCCTTTTTGGTCTTTTGCCGAACATGTTGCTGAATATTGGGTTAGCCGCTCAGGTCTGGATCTCCGCCGTCTCCAGAACTGCGTGCAAAAGCACATCTGCACCGGCAGCGGCCCATTCCTTCGAGATATCCTCATCCTCGTTGTGGCTGAGTCCATCGACGCAGGGACACATCACCATCGACGTCGGAGCGACACGATTGATCCAGCAGGCATCGTGCCCCGCGCCGGAGACAATGTTGCGGTGGGTGTAACCAAGCCGCTCCGCCGCGTTGCGCACCGCAGTCACGCAGCCCTCATCGAAAGTTACCGGATCGAAATGACCGGCCTCTTCGATCAGGATTTCCAGACCGAGTTCCTTGGCGATCTTCGGTGCCTTATTCTCGATCTCGGCCTTCATAGCGCTCAGCGTCGCAAGGTCGGGCGAGCGGATATCGACGGTGAAAACCACCTTGCCCGGGATGACGTTGCGCGAATTAGGATAAACATCCACGTGGCCGATTGCACCGACGGCACTCGGCTGATTGGCCATGGCGACGGTGTGGACGAGCTCCGTGATGCGCGCCATGCCAAGTCCGGCATTCTTGCGCATGGGCATCGGTGTCGAGCCCGTATGGCTCTCCTTGCCGGTCAGTGTGATCTGCAGCCACCACAGGCCCTGCCCGTGGGTGACAACGCCAATGTCCTTGCCTTCGGCTTCGAGGATGGGACCCTGCTCGATATGCAATTCAAACAGCGCATGGATCTTGCGTGCGCCGACCTGCTCATCGCCCTTCCAGCCAATACGCTCCAGTTCATCACCGAATTTCTTGCCCTTGGCGTCTTCGCGATTGTAGGCCCAATCCTGTTCATGGATGCCGGCAAAGACTCCGGAGGCGAGCATGGCCGGTGCAAAGCGCGTTCCTTCTTCATTGGTCCAGTTGACCACGACGATGGGATGTTTGGTCTGGATGTTGAGATCATTCAGTGTACGGACCAGCTCCAGCCCGCCCAGAACACCGAGAACGCCATCGAATTTGCCGCCGGTCGGCTGCGTGTCGAGATGGCTGCCCACATAAACCGGCAACGCATCAGGATCCGTTCCCGCACGTGTGAAAAACATGTTGCCCATGGTGTCGACACCCATGGAAAGACCCGCCTTCTCGCACCAGGACTGGAAGAGACGGCGGCCTTCGCCATCCTCGTCGGTCAGCGTCTGCCGGTTGTTGCCGCCGCGCACACCCGGTCCGATCTTCGCCATTTCCATCAGGCTGTCCCAGAGACGGTCGCCGTTGATTCTGAGATTTCCCGTGAGCGTCATGGCCATACCCTCTCTATGCGAGATTCTTCAGAACATCGGCCAGCGTGTCGAACAGGTGTTCTATCTGACCCTTGCTGATGATGAGTGGCGGCGACAATGCGATGATGTCGCCTGTGGTCCGGATGAGCAGACCCTTCTCATAGGCATCAAGGAACGCCTGGAAGGCTCGCTTGGTCGGCGCGCCGTCAATCGGTTGCAGTTCGATGGCGCCAATCAAACCAAGATTGCGGATATCGATGACATGGGGCAGGCCTTTCAGCGCATGCAATGCGTCGGCCCAATACTCCGAGAGCTCGGAGGCGCGGGTCATCAGCCCCTCTTCTTCGTAGGTGTCGAGCGTTGCCAATGCGGCGGCACAGGCGATCGGATGGCCGGAATAGGTATAGCCGTGGAACAGCTCGATCATGTTTTCCGGACCGGTCATGAAGGCTTCATAGATCTGCCGCGTCGCAAATACTGCGCCCATCGGAATGACGCCGCTGGTGATGCCCTTTGCCGTCGTCACAAGATCGGGAACGACACCGAAATAATCGACAGCGAAGGGTGTGCCGAGGCGGCCGAAGCCGGTGATAACCTCGTCGAAAATCAGCAATATGTCATGCTTGGTGCAGATATCGCGAAGGCGTTGCAGATAGCCCTTCGGCGGAATGAGAACACCGGTTGAACCGGCCACCGGCTCGACGATAACTGCAGCGATATTGGAAGCATCATGGAGGGCGATCACCCGTTCGAGGTCATCTGCGAACTCCGCTCCATACTCAGGTTCGCCGCGCGCGAAGGCATTGCGTGCCGGATCGTGCGTATGGCGGATATGGTCGATTCCGCCGAGTGCATTACCGAAGGTCTTGCGGTTGCCGGAGATGCCGCCGACGGAAATGCCGCCAAATCCAACGCCGTGGTAACCGCGCTCGCGTCCTATCAGCTTGACCTTGGTGCCATTGCCCTTGGCGCGATGATAGGCAAGCGCGATCTTCAGCGCTGTATCGACGGATTCGGAACCGGAGTTGGTGAAAAAGACGTGGTCGATCGGCGATGGAAGCATTGCAGCAAGCCGCGCTGCCAGTT
This sequence comes from uncultured Alphaproteobacteria bacterium, assembly GCA_963777425.1. GTDB lineage: Bacteria > Pseudomonadota > Alphaproteobacteria > Rhizobiales > Rhizobiaceae > Phyllobacterium. Next base: position 133,462 of record CAVZQS010000011.1, read on the forward strand.
CGAAAACCTTGGGATGGCCCATCTGGAAGGCTGGTGCGTAATCGAGTTCAGCGACTTGGCGTTGCACGGCCTCGACGATCTTCGGACGAGCGTGCCCGGCGTTGCAGCACCACAGACCTGCCGTCCCATCGAGGATCTCGCGGCCATCATGCGACTTGTAATGCATATCCTTGGCGCTGACCAGGAGACGGGGGTTCTGCTTGAACTGCCGGTTTGCCGTGAACGGCATCCAGAACGCGTCGAGATTGTTGGTCCCAAATGCCGATTTCGACATGTGACTTCGCCTCCTGATTGCGGATGTTACCGCTAGTTTTGTGTTCCCGAATGATTGAACCTCTGGCACAATCAAAAACTTGACTACTTGGTCAAAATGCAGGCTAGAAGAGCATAGGAAAGTGGTCAAGCGCTTTATGGGATTTTAGAGCAGTTCCGGGATGCGACGAAAGGGCCTGTCGGGCCAATTGCGAAGGGATGAGCGGCATGGCGAGGGCGGCAAAGAAAAAGGCGAACGAAGCGCCGGAAAAAACGACCCGGATACAGGAGATCAATCGCCGTCTTATTCTCGACGCGGCTCTCGATGTGTTTTCCAATTATGGATTTCGCGGCACCACGATCGACCAGATCGCCGAGAAGGCCGGCATGTCCAAGCCCAATCTTCTCTATTATTTCCCACGCAAGCAGAACATCTATGTGACGCTGCTCGAGGAGACGCTTGCTGAGTGGCTGGCTCCACTGGCGGAAATCGACGCCGAGGGCGACCCAATCGAGCAACTGCGCAAATACATCACGTTGAAGATCAACATGTCGGAAAGCCATCCCGAAGCGTCGCGGCTGTTTGCCAACGAAGTGCTGCATGGCGCTCCGGCGATCAGCGATTTTCTGACCAAGCATCTGAAGCCACTCGTGGATGAGAAGGCCGCGGTCATCCGCCGCTGGGTCGGCGAAGGCAAGCTTGCGCCGGTCGATCCCTACCATCTCATTTTCATGATCTGGGCAACGACGCAGCACTATGCAGATTTCGACGTGCAGGTACGGGCGATCATGGGCAGCCAGGTTGGCCGCCCCGGCTTCCGCGAACAGACAGCGCAGGCGGTATTGAGCATCATTCTCAACGGTATCCGCCCGCGCATCGCCTCATAGACGAATTCTACTCCGCTGCCGCCTTGGCCATCGGATTGTTCGGATGAGTGGTCCAGTTGGCGTAGTCCGGCTGGATCGGCAGCTTGGTGCGCGGATCGACACCCGAGGTCATCGGCACCATGCTGATGCAGCTGTCGACCGGACAGACATTGACGCAGAGGTTGCAGCCGACGCACTCCTCATCGATCACCTCAAAGTGCCTTGCGCCATCGACCACGGAGGTGATGGCCTGATGCGATGTGTCCTCACAGGCAATGTAGCAGCGTCCGCATTTGATGCAGAGGTCCTGATCGATCCTGGCCTTGGTGATGTAGTTGAGGTTGAGGTATTGCCAGTCCGAGACATTCGGCACTGCAAGACCACGGAAATCTTCGATGGTCCGGAAGCCTCTCCCATCCATCCAGTCGGAGAGGCCGGAGATCATCTCCTGCACAATCTTGAAGCCATAGGTCATCGCGGCGGTGCAGACCTGCACGTTACCGCAGCCAAGCGCGATATATTCTGCCGCGTCGCGCCAGGTGGTGATGCCGCCAATGCCCGAGATCGGTAGTCCCCGCGTTTCGCTATCACGGGCAATCTCCGCCACCATATTAAGTGCGATCGGCTTTACCGCAGGGCCGCAATAACCGCCATGGGAACCTCGCCCGTCGATGGAAGGCACTGGGGCGAAATTGTCGAGATCGACCGAAACGATGGAATTGATGGTGTTGATCAGGGATACGGCATCCGTGCCGCCGGATTTTGCCGCACGCGCGGGCTTGCGGATGTCCGTGATGTTCGGCGTCAGCTTGGTGATCACAGGCATGCGCGTATATTGCTTGCACCAGCGCACGACCATTTCGATGTATTCCGGGACCTGGCCAACGGCGGAACCCATACCACGTTCGGACATGCCATGTGGACAGCCGAAATTCAGCTCGATGCCATCGGAACCGGTGGCTTCGACCAGCGGCAGAATGGCCTTCCACGATTCTTCCTCGCATGGCACCATGATCGAGGCGATCAGGGCTCGATCGGGCCACTTCTTCTTCACTTCCGTCATTTCCCGCAGGTTCACTTCAAGCGGGCGGTCTGTGATGAGTTCGATATTGTTGAAGCCGAGCAAGCGCCGATCCGCACCATGGATCGCGCCGTAGCGCGGACCGTTGACGTTGACGACGGGAGGTCCCTCCTCGCCCAGTGTCTTCCAGACCACACCGCCCCAGCCCGCCTTGAATGCCCGCTCGACATTGTAGGCCTTGTCGGTCGGCGGCGCGGAGGCCAACCAGAATGGATTGGGTGACTTGATACCAAGGAAATTCGATGAAAGATCAGCCATATCGATCTCCTTCAGCCGGCAATAGGGCTTGAGTGACTGGGTTGCGGTGCCGATGCCGGTCCGTTTTCGGAACTCTCTGCCATGACGGCTTCAGCGAATCCGCTGACCTTGTCGGGTTGCTGCATCAACGTACGGTGGATGGATTCGGCCGCGATCTTGCCGTCCTGTACCGCCGCGACGGTTAGGTCCTCACCGCCAGCAATGCAATCGCCTCCGGCCCAGATGCCGGGGATCGAAGTTCGACCTTCGTCGTCGACGCTGATCCGGCCGCGCGACAACGCAATGCCAGCCTCGCCAAGGATGGCTTCGGCGGGGGTCTGGCCTATCGCCTTGAATACCTGATCGCTGGCCAGCGTGATGCTTTCACCGGACGTAACAAGACGGCCGTCGGCCATCACTGTATAGTCCAACGTGATGCCGCAGACCTCGCCGTGTTCATTGCGTGTCAGTGCCCGCGGCTGCAACCAATGGCGGATAATCACACCGTTCTTCAATGCAAGTTCCTGTTCAAAGTCACTGGCGTTCATGTTTTCCGGGCCCCGGCGATAGGCAATAATGACGTTCTCAGCGCCGAGCAGCTTGGTCTGTACAGCCACGTCGATGGCGGTCATGCCGCCCCCGATGACGACAACATCGCGACCCACCGCAATTTGTGAGAGATCGTCGCTCTGGCGCAAGACGGAGATATAGTCCACGGCATCGATACAGCCGGCAGCATCCTCGCCTTCGAGGCCGAGTTCATTGACACCCGGCAGGCCCATGCCCAGAAAGACCGCGTCAAATCCCGCCCGCAGCGCATCCAGGCTGACGTCGCGTCCAAGCGCCTTGTCGTTCTGAATGGTTATGCCACCGATCTCGAGGATGAAATCGACTTCCTTCTGGGCGAAATCATCCACGCTCTTATAGGCGGCGATGCCGTATTCATTGAGGCCACCGGCCTTGGGCCGCGCATCGAAAATGGTCACATCATGGCCATGCATGGCGAGGCGATGCGCTGCGGAGAGACCCGCAGGGCCCGCGCCGACAATCGCGATGGATTTGCCGGTGGGCTCAGCGCGCTTGAACGGGTGCTGGCCGTTCGCCATCAAGTGATCCGTGGCGTAGCGCTGCAACAGTCCAATCTTAACCGGCTTACCCTCAGCGACTTCGCGGACACAGGCCTGTTCGCACAAGGTTTCCGTTGGACAGACGCGAGCACACATACCGCCAAGGATGTTCTCGGAAAGAATGGTCTTGGCAGAACCGGTGGGATTGTCCGCGTTGATCTCACGAATGAACAATGGAATGTCGATGCCTGTCGGGCAGGCATTCATGCAAGGCGCATCGTAACAGAAGTAGCACCGGTCCGATTCGACAAAAGCCTCGTGCCGCGAGAGTGGCGGGTGAAGATCGGAAAATACGTCGCTATAGGCGTCGGAAGCAAGGCGTCCTGCCCGGACGTCACGGATGCCAGAATCGATCGATCCCATGAAATCGCATCTCCTCTTGTTGACTACCCCGGTTCCCTTGGGTTGCAGCCATTTGTGATGAGCCGGTTCGTCCGGCACCTCTCACGAAAAGAATGGCAGATTTTCATGAAAGGTCAAATTTTTTATCAAACGGTCAAGAAAGTGACTTGGCTGCCATTGCGAATCCAAAAGAAATGGCCCGGACTTGCCGAGCCATCGCCATGGTCGCCTGAGAAACCAGGCTGCCAGTGCGGATCGTCGGGGCGTCCGTGTGCTCAGTAATTTTGAGTTGTTTGCTCTTTCCCGCTTTCCGCTGGTTCTGAGTGGTCGTCAGCTGGTAGTGGCGCAGAGCTGAAGCCGCTTCGGTAGTCGTGATCTCTGCATGGCTGCCCTTCCAGTCGACACGCTTCATGCCGTCATCCAGATTGACGGGTTCTGTCGCCGGCGGAATCTTGACTTCTACACATTCATCGCCGACGAATGTGCCTTGTTCGCACTTGGCGGCAACCAAATCGGGCGTGACAACGCATTTTCCGTCTATCAATGAACCTTTCTCGCATGCACTCGTAACCACTTCAGGCGTGACAATGCATTTGGCCACCCACGAGAGTACCCTCCCTGGCAAGCGGCGAAAGTTCCTGACGCATTGTCCGTATCCGCTACGTTATTTAAGCCGTTGCAACCTGCGAGCATTGTACAACTGACCAAAGCGGCAAACAGACATCGGTGTGAGACCATGATGTCCTCCCGGAAATACATAAAAAAGCATTCATAAAAATCGTTCGTATGCGTAAATCATCGGCCCGGTGTGTCACCTGATGAAACGGCAACATCACGCAGAGCAGATATTTGGGGAGTTCCTCCCAACCTTTGGCTAACAGGTTGGTCGGAAGTTCGTCAATAATCCGAAAGTCCAGGACTTTGATAATTCGGTAGGAAATTGAACACGCAGCGGAATGCTTCGAATGGTTATTCCGCTGCCAATGGCGGCTGGGAAATGACTTCCAGCAGTTCGCGGTTGAGCCGCGCCTCTTCTTCGGCCTTGGGCTTGGAGAACCCGGCGAGCAGCAGATAGGCGACGGGGGTCAGGAATAGGGTCGAGGCGGTCGCCATGCCGAGACCGCCAACAATGACCCAGCCGAGTGCGATACGGGCCTCGGCACCGGCCCCGCTTGCGAGCACCAGCGGAACACCGCCGAGAATTGCGCAGAGCATGGTCATCACAACCGGACGAAGCCGGATATTCGAGGCCTCCTCGATTGCTTGACGGACACTTCTGCCCTGATCGCGCAAATGGTTGGCAAACTCGACGATCAGAATACCGTTCTTCGCCATGATGCCGACGAGAAGCACAAGGCCGATCTGGCTATAGACGTTCATGCTCGTTCCCGTCATGAGCATTGCGTAGACCGCGCAGGCAAGGCCAAGCGGTACGGTGGCCATGACGATAACGGCGCTGATGAAACTCTCGAACTGGGCAGCCAGAACGAGAAGGATGATCAGGAGTGCGAACCCGAATGTGATTGCCATGCTGGATGAGTTTTCACCAAGCGTCGCAGCTTCGGCGAGCGGTATGATGCGATATCCGGGCGGCAGCATTGGCGCAGCGATCTCCTGTACCGCGCTGTAGGCATCGCCAAGCGCGAAGTCGGGACTGAGACCCGAAGTGATGGCGACCGAACGCATCTGCTGTTCACGGGTCAAGGCCGGTGGCACGGCAACTTCCGTCAATCTGGCGATCGTCGACATGGGAACAAAGCGCCCGTCGCCGGTACGCAAGAAAACGTTTTCCAGATCGGTCGGATCGTTGATCGGATTAGTAGTCGAGACGAGTTTGACGTCGAAACTGCGATCCTCGATGTAGACAGAACCGATCTTGTAGCCATCGAGCACTGATTGCAGAGCCTGGGCAAGGCCCGTGATATCGATGCCAAGATCAGAAGCGCGCTCACGGTCGATCGACACGGCCAATTGCGGCTGCGTTGGTTCGTTTGTCAGGCGCGGGCGATCAAAGCGGCTGTCCTTTTCCAGCTCCGCGACGAGCTTCGTAGCCACCGTACCGAGCTCCGCATAGCTCGTACCAACCACCGCAAATTGCAGGCCGTTGCCCGCACCACGAATGCCGAGGGAGTTGGGTTGTGCGGCGAAGACCTGAATGCCAGGAATGTTGCGAACGCGCCGTGAGACATCCGCAATGATCTCCTGCTGGCTTCTCTCGCGTTCCTTCCACGTTGCCAGGCTAAGCACCATGAAGCCGCGGTTGGTATTGCCGTTTTGTCCGGCGATGGAGAACGTGTTCTGGATCTCGCCGGAATCGCGCAAGGGCTGAATCAGAGCTTCGATCTTCCGCATCTCGTCATTGAGATATTCGAGGCTGACACCCTGCGGCGCCGTAATGCGCAGGAAGGCGGCCGCGCGGTCTTCCGATGGTGTGAGTTCCTGCTTGAGCAGGGAAAAGCCGCCAAAAGCAGCGCCCGCGAACAGCAGCGAGACCAGGACAACAATCCACGGGCCGGCAAGGCAGGCATGGAGCATACGGCGATACAGCCCGCCGAACCATCTGCCGACACGGCCAACCATGCCCGGCGCGTGAGTCACATCCTCATGCCGCTCTTCACTGACACTTAGCAACCGGGATGCAAGCATCGGACACAGGGTCAACGCCACCACCGCCGACAGGAGCACGCAGATTGCAAGCACGAAGCCGAACTCACGGAATAGTCCGCCGGTCTGACCCGGAAGGAATGAAAGCGGTACGAACACGGCGGCAAGGGTCACGGTTGTAGCGACAACCGCGAAGAACACTTCCTGTGTGCCAAGGACCGCGGCCGCTCGCGGACCCATGCCCTGATTGCGCCGGCGCACGATGTTCTCAAGCACCACAATCGCGTCGTCGACGACGAGGCCTGTTGCAAGCACCAGGGCCAGCAGCGTCAGGATATTGATTGAGAACCCGGCCAGATAGATGGCGGAGATGGTACCAATCAGGGCGACGGGCATGCTAACAGCCGGGATGAGGGTTGCGCGGATGTCCCACAGGAACAGGTAGATGATCATGATGATGATCAATACGGATACGCCAAGCGCGATCTCGACCTCGTGGACTGCGCCGTTGATGAAATCGGCGTCGTCGCTGGTGACACGGATATCCACGCCCTCCGGCAAAGTCTTCTGCAACCCCGCAACGGCCTCGCGAACGCCTTTCGAGATATCGAGCGTATTTGATTGTGCCTGGCGGATAATACCAAGGCCAATGCCGGTCTTGCCGTTGGCCCGCAGCGTCGATGTCCCGATGTCAGGGCCCATTGTCACGGTGGCAACGTCGCGGATCTTGGTCTGACCCTTGATGATGATGTTTTCGAAGTCTTCGGGTGTCGTCACCGGCGCCTGCGCCCGCACGACGATGCTTTGATCATTGCTGTTGAGCTGTCCAGCTGGCGTATCAAAGGCCATCGTGTTCAGAGCATTGCGAATGTCGGCGATATTCATGCCGAGGCCAGCGACTTTACCCTGATTGATGTCGATACGGAAAATCTTGTTGCGATCGCCGTTGATCTGCACGTCAGCGACGCCAGGGACGGAAGCCAGCACGTCCTCAATCTGGTCCTCGACGAGCACGGACATGTCCTCGACCGCCATCGTGTCGGAGGTAACGGCGAGGCGCATGACCGCGTCGGAATTCGCATCGGCCTTGACGATGCGGGGCGGATCCGCGTCGTCCGGCAGCGTATTGGAAATGCGGCTGATCGCATCGCGCATGTCGGCCGCGGCGACATTGAGATCCACATCATCGTTGAATTCGACCGTGACGCGGCTGTTGCCAAACGAAGAACTGGACGAGATGGATTTGACACCTGAAACGCGCGAAACAGCGCCTTCAATGGCGGATGTCAGCTCGCGATCGACGGTCTCTGCCGCAGCCGACTCGAAATCCGTAGAAACAGTAACGACCGGGCGGTCGACATCGGGCAACTCTCGCACATCGACGCCGTAATAGGCGGCAAGGCCGGCTACGACAATCAAAGCATTGAGCACCAGCGCCATGACCGGGCGGCGAATGAAGAGAGCGGTAAAATCGGCTTTGCTTTGGGAGGTGTTCACCGGCCTACCCCTGTTCGCCGGCGGCGGCCAGGGGACCTGCCTTTGTATTGGTTTCGGGTGCGGGCTGACCTTGAACCTGGACAAGGCCGCCTTGGCGAACCGACTGCACGCCTTCTGCCACGATCTCATCACCTGGCTCTATGGCCGCGTCCACCAGCACAGTCGCTGTATTGCGCTGCACGATGCGCACCGGCACCCGTTCCGCCTTGTTATCGGCTATCCGCCATACATAGGCGCCTTCGGTACCCCACTGGATGGCAAGGGGATCGACCGTTGGATAGGTTTCTCCCGGGAAGCCTATCGACATCTGGAACGCCATGCCTTCCCGCAATGTGTCCTTCGGATTGGTAATCTTGGCCTGAACGTGCAGGGTGCGGCTGGCGGGATCGACACGGTTGTCAATAGCGCTGATCGCGCCGTTGAATGTTTCGCCCGGACGGGCTATCGATGTGGCTGTCGCCGGCAGATCGATGGTGATCGCTGGCGCAAAACGTTCCGGCACCCAGAAATCGACCAGCAGGTCGGAACGATCATCGATCATTGCGACTGTGGTCGATGTCGTGACGTAATTGCCGGCGTTTATCGGCAGGATACCGACAATGCCTCCGATTGGCGCTTTGATAGCACGGCGATCAAGTGCGAGTTCCGCCTCACGAACGTTTAGCGCGGCATTATCGACTGCCAGCTCGGCTTCGGAAAGCTGAACGGCAGAAACAGTATTGCTCAGGCGCAGGCTTTCCGCGCGGCGAAGCTTGGTCTGAGCGTCCTTCAATGCAACACGCGCTTTGTCGACGACAATGCTTTCGGCCTCTGAATCGAGACGCGCAATCACATCGCCGCCTTGCACTTTGGTTCCTGAGGTCACCAATATCTCGGTCATGCGCCCAGCTGTGAACGGGGTGACGGCAACAGAACTCTTCGCCTTGCCGGTCCCGATCGCCGTCAGCCTGTCATTGATCTTGGCTTCTCCTGCGGCACGGACGACGACCAGCGGCAGCGCCTGCCCGCCCTGCCGTTGTCCCTGACGGCCTCCGGCAGGCTCGGTGGCAGCTGTTGCATTGCGGTCGATACCGACTTTGCTCAGCAGGTTCTTGCCGCCCGGAAACAGGTACAGCCAGCCAGCCCCGGCAACAGCCAGGATCACCAATGCCAAAGCGAGTTGTTTCCAGACCTTCATACATCGCTCCAAAACGGCCGGTTCCGCATCCAAAGCAGAGCCAGCGTCAATATTGATTATACCTCAACGCGCGTTGCAGCGCGAACAAGTGAGTGGACTTCAGGATAAGGTGGTTTGATGCCACCGTTAATGACAATTCGGTGAGGTTACAAAGATTTAATGGAGGCGGCGGGGCGGCCACATGGGGTCGAATTTTAGCCGGATTCACCTCTCTCTGCTTGATGGTGTGCCTGTGCCGTGCAACATGGCTGTCGGATAGTTCGCAGGGAAGCAGGCAATGGCGACCAAGACCGATATTGCGCGGCGCGTGTTCAATCACACGTGGAAGCTCGACCCCATTGTTCGCAGCCTGTTGGATACGGATTTCTACAAATTGCTGATGCTGCAGATGATCTGGGGTGTCTATCCGAAGGTGGATGCAAGCTTTACGCTGATCAACCGTACCACAAGGGTACGACTTGCCGAGGAAATCGACGAGCAAGAGCTCCGGGAACAACTCGATCATGCCCGGACGATCCGCTTCTCCAAAAAGGAGATGATCTGGCTTGGTGGCAACACCTTCTACGGAAAGCGGCAGATTTTCGAACCTGATTTTCTGGAATGGCTGTCGAATTTTCAGTTGCCGGAATATGAGCTGACGAGGCGCGACGGGCAGTATGACCTGAATTTCTACGGGCCGTGGATGTACACCACCATGTGGGAGATCCCGGCGCTGACCATCATCAACGAGTTGCGTTCGCGCGCCGCCATGAAAAAGCTGGGGCGCTTCGAACTCGACGTGCTTTATGCACGCGCCAAGGCCAAGATGTGGTCGAAGGTTGAGCGGCTGCGTACGCTTCCCGACATCAGGATTTCCGATTTCGGCACGCGCCGCCGTCATTCCTTCCTCTGGCAGCGCTGGTGCGTGGAAGCGCTGAAGGAAGGCATCGGCGACGCTTTCACCGGCACAAGCAACGTGCTTATGGCGATGGACAATGATCTGGAAGCACTCGGCACCAATGCGCACGAGTTGCCAATGGTTCTGGCCGCTTTGAGCACGACCAGGGCGGAACTGCTAAAATCCCCTTACAAGGTGCTGCAGGACTGGAACCGCTATTATGGCGGCAACTTGCTGATTGTTCTTCCCGACGCGTTCGGTACCGCCGCGTTCCTGCGTGATGCGCCCGACTGGGTGGCCGACTGGACAGGCTTCCGTCCGGACAGTGCACCACCGATCGAAGGTGGGGAGAAAATCCTTGCCTGGTGGCGGTCGAAGGGCAAGGACCCGCGCCAGAAGCTCCTGGTATTTTCGGACGGTCTTGACGTCGACACGATCGAGGAGACGTACCACCACTTCAGGGGCAAGGTACGTATGAGTTTTGGTTGGGGAACCAATCTCACCAATGATTTCGAGGATTGCGCGCCGCGTTACAATGACCAACTCAACGCGATATCACTGGTCTGCAAGGTCAGTGAGGCGAATGGCCGGTCCGCGGTCAAGCTATCCGACAATCCGAAGAAGGCCACCGGCGACCCGGCCGAAATCAAACGTTATCTGGAGTTGTTCGGTGCGGAAGATCGCGTGGAACAGACCGTCAAGGTCTGAACCATGCGATTTGATCATCTTACTGCAGCATAACAGTGCGCAGTTCATGTTCCTGCGCGCCGACAAGGACGTTGTCGCGCTCGTCAGAAAGCACGATCGGGTCACCATTGGCCGCAAACAGGGCCCAGAGCTCGATACCCGGGGTCATCGGCGGAAGTGCCGGAAAGCTGTGGGCGAGATCGTCTGTCTTTACCTTGCGCATGTAGGCTACCTGTCCGGCGCCGAGACGCGCGAATTCGAGTTCGCTCAAAAGATTCTTGTGAACAGAGTTTTGCATATCAGCCTCCATATTCGGACAGTCCATTCCTAGGCCCCGTCCTGTTAGAGCTACGATCAGTCCTGTACCGCAATGTTGATGCGTTTGACCAATCGTTCGGGTTCCGGCCGGTCGAGATCGATCGACAAAAGCCCATTCCTTAAGGTGGCGACGCTGACGCGCATTCCATCGGCAAGTACGAAAATGCGCTGGAACTGACGTGCAGCAATGCCACGATGTAAGTATTCGCGTTCGCCTTCCTCGGCCTGTCTGCCGCGAATGACCAACTGGTTGTCTTCCGTGGTGACTTCAAGATCGTCATTGCCGAATCCAGCCACCGCGAGCGTGATTCGAAGCTGTTCACAGCCGTTTTCGCCGCGAATGCGCTCGATGTTGTAAGGCGGATAACCGTCGCCGGATTTCGCAATGCGCTCCAGCGTCTTTTCCATCGTGTCGAAACCAAGCAGCAAAGGGCTTGAAAATGGTGTCATTCGTGTCATTTGTGCAGTCCTTGAGAAAAGCGACCTAAAAGCAAAACCCGTGATCTCGTCTGATCAATGATGGCATTTCACTTCTGCCCTTTGATATGGTCGATCGAACCTCAGAGTTCAAGAGAGCGCCTGATCCGGGCCATGAGAAAGTAAAACATGACGCGTAGAATCATCATCGACACCGACCCTGGCCAGGACGATGCCCTGGCCATCCTTCTGGCCTTTGCCAGTCCGGAATTGGAAGTTCTCGGTGTTACCGCAGTTGCCGGCAACGTGCCGCTGGCCTTGACCGAGGTGAACGCCAGGAAGATTTGCGAACTGGCGGGGCGCGCTGACACGAAAGTCTTCGCCGGCGCCGACCGCCCCTTGATGCGCCCGCTGATCACCGCGGAACATGTGCATGGCAAGACAGGCCTTGATGGTCCGGACCTGCCGGAGCCGGTGATGCCGCTGCAGGAGCAGCATGCCGTCGATTTCATCATCGAAACATTGCGCGACGAAGAACCGGGAAGTGTTACCCTGTGCGCGCTGGGGCCACTCACCAATATTGCACATGTGTTGATCCGCGCACCGGAATTGGCCCCCCGGATCCGCGAGATCGTCCTGATGGGCGGCGGATTCTTCGAAGGCGGCAATATTACCCCTACGGCCGAATTCAACATCTATGTCGATCCGCAAGCCGCACAGGTGGTGCTGCAATCGGGTGTGCCCGTTGTCATCCTGCCGCTTGATGTGACCCACAAGGCTTTGACAACGGCCAAGCGCGTTGACCGTTTCCGCGCTATGGGAACGAAATCAGGCGATGCGTCGGTCGCGCTTCTCGAGTTCTTCGAGCGGTTCGACGAGGAGAAATATGGCCGCGATGGCGGTCCTCTGCATGACCCGAATGTCATCGCTTATGTACTGAAGCCGGAGCTCTATGGCGGCAGACACTGCAATGTTACCGTCGATGCGTCGAACGAACTGACGCTGGGCATGACTATTGCCGACTGGTGGGGTGTCACGGACCGTCCAAAGAACGCCTTCTATATTCGCGACGTAGATGATGAGGCCTTCTTCGATCTTCTAATCGAACGTGTAGCTCGGCTGCCCTAGTAGTTTCCGAACGGAAAGAAGTGGCCCGGCGTGCAGCACCGCCTGGCCTATCTCCTTGTTTCATCACGAAAAGTTGAGTCGGCGTAAACCATCAATCAGTAATTTCCAGACAAAACTACCCCACGAGCGTACAGTCCGAATGACGGACAGCAGGAAACTCGGGGGGTTGCTATGCTGACACGACGTGTTGTTCTGACGGGTCTTCTGGCGGCGGTGCTGGCGCCGCAAGCCGCGCTGGCAAAGCCGCGGAAAAAAGTATTCGTCATCAATCCGGTGTTCCAGCCGCAATATGTGCCGTTCGATTCATCCTACGCGCCCGGTACGGTCGTCATCAATCCGCGCGGACGGTTCCTTTACCTCGTCGAGGACGAGTTCACGGCGCGGCGGTACGGCGTTGGCGTAGGCAGAGCCGGTCGCGCCTTCCACGGCAGCGCCAAAATCGGACGCAAGGAAAAGTGGCCGAGCTGGATGCCGACCAAGAACATGATCCGGCGCCAGCCGGAAAAATACGCGCGGTACGCCGATGGGGTTGCCGGCGGAGCTCGCAATCCGCTCGGGGCGCGCGCGCTTTATCTCTACCGGAACGGTCGCGACACCTATTACCGGATCCATGGGACGAACGAGCCCTGGACCATCGGGCGAGCCGTCTCAAACGGCTGCATTCGCATGATAAACTCACACGTGGTCGATCTTTACGCCCGCGTGCCAGTCGGCGCACGTGTCGTGGTTATCTAGAACCTAGGCGGCCACACTATCCCGCTGGGTATCGGGCGCCAGCGTTATTTCCAGACCGTTCAGCTCCTGGGACATGATCAGCTGGCAAGAGAGCCGGGAATTGTCCTCGACGTGGAAAGTCACGTCGAGCTGGTCAATTTCCTCGTCCTGCGGCTCGTAGAGTTTTTCCGCCCAATCCTGATCGACATAGACATGGCAGGTGCCGCAGGCGCATGCGCCGCCGCACTCCGCCTTGATGTCGAGACCCCAATCGCGGATGACCTCCATGACGCGGAAACCTTCCAGGGCTTCCAGCGTATGGCGCTTGCCGTGCTGATCGGTGACGTGGATATAGAGGGACTTCTGAGCTCATCCGGGTGTACCTATGCCGCCTTCAGTTTCTTCTGCAGGGAGGTGGAGGACGTCGTATACTGGAAAATGATGCGTTCGCCAGGGGCAACGATACGTTTTGCGGCCTGCGACATGAGTGCCGCCTCGTGGAACCCGGACAGAATTAGCTTCAGCTTGCCGGGATAGGTATTGATATCGCCAATAGCGAAGATGCCTGGTTCCGACGTCTCGAATTTCTCAGTGTCGACGGCGATCAGATTTTGATCGAGATTGAGCCCCCAATCGGCAATCGGCCCGAGCTTCATCGTCAATCCAAAGAATGGCAGCAGTCGGCCGGCCTGAAGAACTTCGTCACCTTCGGCACCCTTGAGGATGACCTTGGACAATTGTCCGCCCTCGCCTTCAAGACCAGATACCTGGCCCATACGGAACTTGACGCGGCCTTCCTTTTCCAGTGCCCACATCTTGTTGACGCTATCGGGCGCGGCACGGAATTCGGGACGGCGATGGACGAGGGTAACGGAGTTTGCCACGGGTTCCAGATTGAGCGTCCAATCAAGTGCGGAATCGCCACCGCCGACGATGACCACGTCGTGGCCGCGAAAAGCTTCGATCTTGCGCACGGCATAATGAACGCTCGTGCCTTCGTAGTGCTCGATTTCCGGCACAGGCGGACGCTTCGGCTGGAAGGAACCACCGCCTGCTGCAATGACGATCACCTTGGTGATGAACACCTCATCCGCATCGGTCTCGACGCGGAAGCGGCCGTCCTCAAGCTTCTCCAGCGCCGTTACCATCGTCGAGAAATGGAACTGCGGCTCGAAAGGCGCGATCTGCTTCAAGAGATTATCGGTCAACGCCTGACCTGTGACTTCGGGAAGGCCAGGAATATCGTAGATCGGCTTTTCCGGATAGAGTTCGGCGCACTGGCCACCGGGACGGTCGAGAATATCGATCACATGGGCGCGCAGATCGAGCAGGCCAAGTTCAAAAACGGCAAAGAGGCCGACGGGGCCCGCGCCAACAATAACCACATCTGTTTCAATAATGTCGGACATATGGTTCTTTCCAGGTAATGTCGTGAAGTCTTGTGAGGATCAAGCGCCGGGAACGCGGCGCCAGCTATAGGTTCCGGGTGCCGTATGCGAGCCCCGGCCCGGCTGGTAATAAACCGGCGTATCGTGCAAATTATGGTCAGCCAGACGGGTCAGCGTCACCGCATGCGTGACCTTCAGTGTATCGAAGCCCGTGCGGAGCATATAGGCGACCTGATCGATCAGCACGTCGCCTACGGCGCGCAGCTCGCCCTTGAACTGATGCTGGTTCTTCAGCATTTCGGCCTTCGAATAAGACCTGCCATCGTTGAATGCCGGGAACTGCAGGGCAATAACCGGTATTGTGTCGAGCAAAGGCAGCAGCAGATCGACGCTCTCGCCCGGAGCAACCGAAACGCCGATTTTCCGGTTGGTGGCGTTGCGCACTTCCAATTCAAGACCGAGCCACACCGCCAGAGGCAGGATGACGGCTGGCGCATCGCCCGCCTCCTCCAGCGTCTCGGCTGTAATATAGGGATCCTCGCGGAAGCCTTCGCGGCTCCAGAGTTCTCCATGTAGCTTTTCGGAAATGTCACTCATAAATTCGAATCCGTCAGAGAAATATTGCTCAATTGATCGGTGAGGCCCGTCAGATGGATACCGCATTCGGTCTTGTCCGTGCCCGCCCAGCGGCCGGCGCGATCATCCTCACCATCCTTGACCGGCTGCGTGCAGGGCATGCAGCCAATCGACCGATAGCCTTCGGCGACCAGCGGATGGGGCGGCAATTCATGCGCGCTCATATAGGCTTTCAGATCGGCCGAGGTCCAGTGGGCCAGCGGATTGATTCGGACACGCGACCCAACCGATTCAAATACCGGCAAGGCCGTACGCGTCGATGCCTGAAACTGCTTGCGGCCCGTCATCCATGCCCGGTAGGGGGCGACGGCACGCGCCATTGGCTCGACCTTGCGGATATAGCAGCAGCGGTCCTTGTTCGTCATCGACAGTGCGCCGAACGGATCCTCGTCCTTCAGGCTCTGCTTCAGTGGATGGATATCATGAACATCGGTCAGCCCGAGATCGCCGACGAGCTGATCGCGATAGCGCAGCGTCGCCGGAAAATGCTTGCCCGTCTCCAGGAACAGCACCGGGGTTGCGCGGTCTACATGCGCGATCATGTGCAGCAAAACCGATGATTCCGCCCCGAACGACGAGACCACGGCGATCTCTTCGTTGAAGAGATGATCGATCGCAAGCTCGATAACATCCAATGGTTCGAGATTGCCGTAGCGGGCTTCGAGCGCACGCGCCTCGTCCGCTACAGTTTTCTCGTTGAACTCAAGCAGCATTTGCAGCCTCGCTGTAGAGCGCATCCTTGAACGGTGCAGCGCCCACACGCCGGTAGGTGGCAAGGAACGTTTCTTCCTTGTCGGTACGGATTTCCAGATAGCGGTCGACGATGGTTTCAACCGCATCGACGATCTCTTCTGAGGAGAAGCCGCGACCGGTGATGTCACCAATCGTGCAGATTTCATCACCGGAACCGCCGAGCGAAATCTGGTAGAGCTCCTCGCCCTTCTTCTCCACGCCGAGAATGCCGATATGGCCGACATGGTGGTGACCGCACGCATTGATGCAGCCCGAGATCTTGATCTTGAGTTCGCCGATGTCTGACTGGCGTTCCGGCTTGCCGAAACGTTCCGATATGCGCTGGGCAACGGGGATCGACCGGGCATTGGCAAGGGCGCAATAGTCGAGACCGGGGCAAGCGATGATATCGGTGATCAAGCCGGCGTTCGCCGTTGCGAGGCCATCTGTCAGCAGCAGGTCATAGACGATACGCAGGTCGGCGATCGCCACATGCGGCAGCACGAGGTTCTGCTCGTGACTGACACGGATCTCGTCCTGCGAGAACTTCTCCGCAATGTCAGCGACCAGATCCATCTGGGCGTCAGTCGCATCACCCGGAATGCCGCCGATCGGCTTCAGCGAAATGGTTACGACGCCGTAATCCGGATTCTTGTGCGGGGTCACGTTCTGGTCGACCCATGCGGAGAAGGCATGATCTGCCTTGCGTGCAGCTGCAAGCTCAGACCAGCCTTCCGGGCGCACCGGCAGGCTCGGCGGAGCGAAATAGCTGTCGATTGCGTCGACATCCTTTTGCGGCAGCTTGAGATCGGTTTCCTTGAGCACCCGAAATTCTGCTTCGACCTGACGCGTCAGTTCTTCCGTACCTGTCTCATGCACCAGTATCTTGATGCGGGCTTTATACTTGTTGTCGCGGCGGCCATTCAGATTGTAAACCCGCATGATTGCCGTCGTATAGGACAGCAAATCCTCGACGGGGAGAAAATCTCTGATCTTCTTGGCGACCATCGGCGTGCGGCCCTGACCCCCGCCGACATAGACGGCAAAGCCGATTTCGCCCGCCTCGTTCTTCTTCAAATGCAGGCCGATATCGTGCACCTGAATGGCAGCGCGGTCGCGCTCGGCACCGGTCACGGCGATTTTGAACTTGCGCGGCAGGTAGGAAAACTCCGGATGCATCGACGACCACTGGCGCAGTATCTCCGCATAGGGGCGCGGATCGGCGACCTCATCGGCGGCAGCACCGGCGAAATGATCGGCAGTCACGTTGCGAATGCAATTACCCGACGTCTGCAGCGCGTGCATCTCGACGGATGCGAGTTCATCGAGGACCTTCGGCATGTCCTTCAGCGCCGGCCAGTTGTACTGCAGGTTCTGCCGCGTGGTGAAATGGCCATAGCCGCGATCATAATGACGGGCGATATGAGCAAGCTTGCGCATCTGGCGGCTTGAGAGCGTGCCATAGGGAATGGCGACGCGCAGCATGTAGGCATGCAATTGCAGGTAGACGCCATTCATCAACCTCAGCGGGCGGAACTGGTCTTCTGTCAACTCGCCGGCAAGTCGGCGCTCAACCTGGTCCTTGAATTGATCGACGCGGGCCGAAACAAATGCGTGATCAAACTCATCGTAACGATACATTCTGCGAGCCTTTGAATATTAAGCGGCGGTTGCTTTGGGCTTTTCAGCCTGCTTACCGAGATCAAGACGGATGGTTGGGCCAAGTTGGCGGATGCGTTCGCGCAGGCGCAGCGGATAAAGATTGGTGCCACGCTCTTCAACGTCGATCACATTGACGTCGATGACGAGGTTGGACTTGATCGCTGCCTTGCCTGCCTCCTCGAGAGCTGTCACGGCTTCCGCGTGACGTGCGATCAGCGCGCCATCGATATGCTCCAGCCACTCGCCATTGGCTCCCAGCCAAACAGCTTCGCCATCGGTCAGGCGGTTTGCGGTGAGAACTTTGACACTCATGATCGTGATCCTTCGCGTTCAGGCAGCATTGGTTCTGTTACTTTGGTTTTGCGCAATTCCGGACGGAAACCCGCTTTGCACTTTTCCTGGAATTGCTCCATGTGGCGCAGCACCACCGAGTTCTTGTTCTGGGCGGCAAGTGGCTCGGCCTTGTCGATGGCAGCGCCAGCGACAGCATCGCCGATGACGACCATGACCGGGCCATCAAGATCGCTGCGCTGTTCCAGCGCAGGCAAATCGCTCAGTGTGCCATGGAACATGCGCCGCTCCGGGCGACCCGCATTTTCGATGACCGCAACGCCGGTATCGGCATGAAGGCCCGCTTGCATCAGGCGCTCGGCAACGGATGCAGCAACGCTGCGGCCCATATAGACCGCGATCGTTGCACCCGAGATAGCTAGGCGCGCCCAGTCAGGAAGCACTTCGCCGGCCATGTCGTGACCTGTGGTGAACACGAGGGAGGATGCGACACCGCGCAGGGTCAGAGGCAATTGCATATCGGCCGCCGCTGCGAAAGCCGATGTGATGCCAGGCACGATTTCGAAGGCGATACCCGCATCACGCAGCGCAGCCATTTCCTCACCGGCGCGGCCATAGACCAGCGGATCGCCCGATTTCAGTCGCACGACGCGCTTGCCTTCACGGCCGAGCGAAACGAGCAAATCATTGATCTCACTCTGGCTCTTGGAGTGGCAACCTTTGCGCTTGCCGACGGAAAGCCGGGTCGCGTCACGGCGGCCCATGGCGACAACGGCTTCAGGCACAAGGGCGTCATAGACGATGACGTCGGCTTCCATGAGCACGCGATGCGCGCGCAGCGTCAGAAGGTCTTCAGCGCCTGGGCCGGCACCGACCAGCCAGACATAGCCATTCGGCTCATCCTGGTTTTCCAGGAGGCCAGCTGCGGCTTGATGTGCACCAGTCAAATCATTGTTGTAGATATTGCTGGCGACGTCGCCGGCAAAGAAGGAACGCCAGAACAGGCGGCGCGGCAGCCCCTTCTTTACCAATTTCTCGACGACCGGCCGGTAGGAATTGGCAAGACGAGCCAGGTCGCCAAGCCGCGGCGAGAAGGCCGCATCGATGCGGGCGCGGATCATCTGGGTGAGAACGGGGCCAGTGCCTTCCGAGCCGATGGCAATGGCAAGCGGTGCTCGATTGACGATGGCGGGCGTGAAGAAATCGCAAAGGTCCGGCCGATCCACGACGTTGACAGGAATACCCTGACTGCGTGCTTCAGCGGCAATCGCACTGTCCTGGTCTTCATCGCCGGTGGCGACGAAGACCAGTTTTGCGCCGGTCAGGTGCTTGGGAGCAAAATCTTCTGCGATATGATCGTATGGGCCGGTCTGAAGAAAGTCGGCCAGTTCCTGTTCGGGCCTGGACGCTACAACGCGAATGGCCGCATTCGTCTGCGCCAGAAGCCGCACCTTGTTGAGTGCTTCTTCGCCATTGCCGACAACCACAAGGATCTCATTCCGCACACGGAAAAAGGCTGGAAAGACAGAAAGCTGGTTGGCATGCATGGACATGAGTGAGGTCATCCCGAGGTTCAACGGGATTATCCATGATACGGCATATGTTTATAAGGAACAGAAGTGCGCCGAACTCCAAGCAGGAGCATGGAATTTCTGAAATAACGGGAGCAAGCGGATTCTCTTTCTATAGTACGCAAAGAGATGCACGTGTCGCTATCGCCTTTGAGGCAAGCGAGACGTACGAAGTCATCCACATTTGATCAGCAATGGCCGATCAATACACGACTACCTTTATAGTGTTAAGGAAGAAATGCAAGCGATTTCTCGCCGGAACGTCGCTAAGCCAGCTCCGTTCCTGTAAGACAGTACCATCATATCGAGAGGAGAACCATTGAATGCGCATGATCTTTGTAAATCTTCCGGTCAAGAACCTGGAAGCATCGAAAGGCTTTTTTTCCGCCCTCGGCTTCAGTTTCAACCCGGATTTTTCCGACGACAGCACCGCCTGCATGATTATCGAGGAAAACATCTACGCGATGCTGCTGGTTGAGGAGCGTTTCAGGGAGTTCATCAACAATGACATCAGCGACGCCACCAGTGCGCAAGAAGTTCTGATCGCCTTGTCCGCCAACAGTCGAGCGGAAGTGGATGACGTTCTGGCCAAGGCACTTGCTGTCGGCGGCAAGGCATGGAAGCCGATTATGGACATGGGTTTCATGTACGGCTGCAGTTTCCAGGATCTTGATGGTCATGTCTGGGAAGTCATGCATATGGATATGCCCGCAGAATAGGCCGGTAAAAACGCTCTCCTGTACGGGTCAGGAGGGCGTATTCTTCCAACGGTTACCAGACCCCGGGCATGAGCCGGTACGGGACTTTCCGGCAATACGCGACATAACCGCCGAGATTAGCCTTGAGGTATTGCTCTTCATCCAGCAACCGTATGGCGATGATCACACTCAGGGCTATGGCAAAGGGCAGCGTCCAGAGTGAACCCAGGGCAAACGGCGTTGCCAGGAATGCCAGGACGCAGCCCGAATACATCGGATGCCGCACCACGGCATACGGCCCGGTCGAGATCACCTTCTGGTCTGACTTGACCTCGATGATACTTGAGGCATGGCTGTTTTCCCGAAACGCCAGAAAGACAATCCATAGCCCCGCAAGCATGAGGGTATTCCCTGCAACGACCACCGTCACCGGCATTGGCAGGCCGGTGAAATGGCGTTCAATGCCGGGTACCAGGAACATGGCGCAGCCTGTTACACTGGCTATAGCCTGGATGATCTTCTGCCTTCGCCGCCGCTCGGCTGTTGCACCTGCTTTCAGCCGGCTTTCAACAAGGGCCGGGTCATGTTTGAGCAGATAGAGCGAGATTGCAGTCGTGCTCACTGTGAAAAGCAGCCAATAGAGCCATCCCTGCCAGAAATTCAGCGACCAGGCCGGCAGCATGAGCAAGAGCAAGAGCCCGACTGTGCCTTTGAGCTGCCCCTTGAGCGCTTGTTTTCTCAGTTCATGCGGGGACAGGTGTGCTTGCACAATCATTCCTCCTTCACATTGAGACGGCGCGCACGTCAGGTCGTAAAAACACCGGGTATGTGTACCGGCCAACGCCAGGGCAGGATGGCGACAAGGTCAAAGCGCCACGATAGTCTGGCATGGTCCGGTTGGCGGGCGAGCCACTGATCCTCGGCCGCTTCGATACGGCGCATGGTCAGCGCATTGACCGAATCCATCGCTTGCTCGAGTGTTGTCCGAGCCTTGACCTCGACGATAAGCACGACATCTCTATGTCGCGCGATCAGGTCGATCTCGCCGAGCTTGGTGCGATAGCGGCGGCCGATGATGCGATAACCTTTCAGCATCCGGGCAAGGGCAGCAAGGCGTTCGGCGGAATGGCCGCGAAGGTATGCCCTATGCCGTTTGCCCGCCTCGTTCATTTCATCGCCAACAGCCGTTGATAGAGTTCGCCTTTCGGCCGCCCGGTCATGCGCGCTGCCTCCCCCGCCGCCTTCGCTGGCGACATCTCAAGGACGAGCGCCCGCAAAAGGGTATCAATATCGTCGTCGGAGCGCGGCACGTTCTCGTCCGCCTGCGGTTGGCCGATCACCAGCACAACCTCACCGCGGATCCGGTCTTCGCCATCAAATTCGCCCGCAAGGTCCTTGAGTGGCAGGGTGACGACCGTCTCATAGGTCTTGGTCAACTCGCGGCAGAGCGAAGCCTGTCGTTCCGGGCCGAACACATCGACCATATCCGCCAGTGTCGTTGCCGCCCGGTTGGGCGATTCAAAGAACACCAATGCAGCATCGAGCGACTTCAATTGTTCAAGCTTGGCGCGTCGTTGGCCCTGCTTTGATGAAAGAAAGCCGGCAAAATAAAAGCTGTCCTTGAATAATCCCGAAGCGGTCAATGCTGCAAGAACCGACGATGCACCGGGAATTGGGACGACGCGAATGCCTGCCGCCTTGGCTTCCGGCACCAGACGCCCGCCCGGATCGGAGACCAGCGGCGTGCCCGCATCGGAAATCAATGCCACGCTTTTGCCATTGACCAGAGCTTCGATCAGCTTTGACCCCGCCATGTCCGCATTGTGTTCGTGATAGGCATAGGGACGCCGCGAAATGCCATAGCGATCGAGCAGTACGCGGCTCACCCGCGTATCCTCGCAGGCAATGATGTCCGCAGCTGCCAAGGTTTCGATGCCGCGTATTGTCATATCGCCAAGATTGCCAATGGGCGTTGCCACGATATAGAGCGCCGGCTCGAGCGGCCGGGCCCGGAACGAAGCGCTGCCGATTTGATAGCCTCGTTCCTTTGCTTCGCCGTCAGACACGATCGATCCTCTCAGGCCGCGAGATCGGCAATGACCGCATTGAGCACGATCGCGCCCTCGGGTGTCGTCCGGATACGGCTATTGCCTATATATTCGATAAGACCCTGTTCGGCCAACGAGATCACACGCTTTTCCTTGACGCTGTGCCCCGTCAAACGCTCATAGCGGGCAAGGTCGATGCCTTCGACGAGCCGCAGCCCCATCAGCAGGAACTCGTCCCCTTCCTGCTCGTGAGTGAGAAGCTCTTCCTCGACCACACCATGGCCCCCTGCCTCGACCTTTTGTACCCAGGTTTCGGGATGACGTTCGGTGATGGTAACGGCCCGCGTGCCGTTTTCGATGAAGCGTCCATGTGCTCCAGGGCCGACGCCGACATATTCGCCGTAGCGCCAATAGACCAGATTGTGCTGCGATTCCGCACCGGGCGCAGCATGATTGGATATCTCATAGGCCGGCAAACCATGCTGTGCCGTCACGTCCTGGGTTTCCGTGTAGAGCGCAGCCGAATGATCGCCGTCCGGCGTCACCAGCTTGCCCGCCTTCCAGAGATTGTAGAAAGGCGTGCCTTCCTCGATAGTCAGCTGATAGAGCGACAGATGGTCGGCAGCATAGGATATCGCCCGGGCCAGTTCCTCTCGCCACGCTTCGATGGTCTGGTCCGGTCGCGCATAGATAAGGTCGAATGACAGCCGCGGGAATATTTCGCGGGCCAGTTTGATCGCAGCCAACGCTTCGTCGACATTATGCATGCGGCCAAGCCTGCGCAGATCACGGTCGTTGAGTGCCTGCACCCCAAGCGAGACGCGATTGACACCAGCCGCGCGATAGCCGCGAAACCGGTCCGCCTCGACGCTCGTTGGATTCGCCTCCAGCGTAATCTCGATATTATCGGGTACATGCCAGTTGCGGGCAATTTCATTGAGAACCGACGCAACAGTCTCCGGTTGCATCAATGACGGCGTACCCCCGCCGAGAAAGATACTGGAAACGGTGCGCTGGCCGCTACGCTCGCGCATCGTGGCCATTTCGCTGGCAAAGGCCGCGGCAAAGCGCGGTTGATCGACCTCACCATGCCGCACGTGCGAATTGAAGTCGCAGTAAGGACATTTGGCCATGCAGAATGGCCAATGGACGTAGACGCCGAAGCCGGATTCGCCTTGGTCGGGGTGGATCATCCGGCGTCCAGGCAATCTCTGGCAAAGTGCTGGAATGCGCGGGCGCGGTGCGACAGCGCATCGGTGTCTCCAGGCTTCCAGCCGTGCTTCTGTTCTGCGGTCATCTCGCCGAAGGTCGCATCGTAGCCCTCCGGCCTGAACACGGGATCGTAGCCGAAGCCGGCAGTGCCGCGCGGTGGCCAGACGATCTCGCCTTCGACCTCGCCGCGATAATAATTGGCTTCGCCATCCGGCCAGGCTAGACAGATGACGGAAACGAAGCGGCCGCTGCGGTCTTCTGGCCTGCTCGCACCCTTCTCCTGAAGCGCTTTCTCTACCTTTTGCATGCCGTGGCCAAAATCACGCTTCCCGTCGGGCAGTTCCGCCCAATTGGCGGTGTAAACACCCGGATCGCCACCCAGCGCATCGACGCACAGGCCGGAATCGTCGGAGAGCGCGACGAGACCCGTTGCCTTGGCCGCTGCGAAGGCCTTGATATAGGCGTTTTGCTCAAACGTCGTGCCTGTCTCGTCGGGTTCAGGCAGGCCAAGGTCGCCCGCCGACACGACTTCGAAGCCAAACGGTCCGAGCAGGTCGATCATTTCCTTGATCTTGCCCTGATTGTGGCTGGCCACGAGCAACTTGCCCTTTTTGAGTGTTCTCATTTCAGATTCCAAAGTTTTGGTTCCGCAAATTCAATCGAGTTTCCCGAGGGATCGCGGAAATACAGGGAGTGGGCGCCATTCGGCCAGTCGAATTCGCTCTCGATGGCAATCCCATGCGACTGCAGATGGGATTTCCACTCCGCAATTTCATCCCGCGTCGCGCGAAAACATACGTGACCCGGACCGGTGGCACCATGGGAGGGTATCGGCAAACCACCTTTCGGGCGCTCTTTCAGTTTTTCCGCGTCAAACAGGATCAGCATGCCGGGACCACAGCGGAAGAAAACGGATTCTTTGCCTGCACGCAGAATGCATTCAAGCCCGAGCACATCGCCGTAGAATCGCGCAGCCGTCTCGACATCGGTCACATAGAGCGCTGTTTCCAATATTCCCGATGGCTGCATGGTCCGATCTCTAGCTTATCGCCATTTTCTGCAGGGAAACCAGCCGGTTGATACCATTGCGCGCAAGGCCCATCAAGGACAGCAACTCTTCCTCTGAGAAAGGTTCACCTTCCGCGGTTCCCTGCACCTCAACGATACCACCCTTGCCGGTCATGACGAAATTGGCGTCAGTCTGGGCCGTAGAGTCCTCGTGATAGTCGAGGTCGATGACCGGAGTACCATCGGAAATTCCGCAGGAGATCGCGGCAACGTGGTCCTTCAGAACCTTATCAACCTTGACCATCTGCCGGGCTTCCATCCAGCTCAGGCATTCGTGCAACGCAACCCAGCCGCCGGTGATGGCCGCCGTGCGCGTACCGCCATCGGCCTGGATGACATCGCAGTCAACGGTGATCTGCACTTCGCCCAGCGCCTGCAGATCAACCACTGCACGCAGCGAGCGTGCGATCAGCCGCTGGATTTCCAGCGTTCGCCCGCCCTGCTTGCCGGAAGAAGCTTCGCGGCGCATGCGATCGCCGGTTGAACGCGGCAGCATGCCATATTCGGCCGTAACCCAGCCCTTGCCGGTATTGCGCATCCAACCCGGTACCTTTTCCTCAAGACTGGCGGTGCACAAGACATGGGTATCGCCGAATTTGACCAGGCACGATCCCTCGGCATGTTTGGAAACGCCGCGCTCAAAGGAAATGGCGCGCATTTCGTCGGGGGCTCGCTTGGAAGGACGCATTGAAAGACCTCTTTGAAAATATGTTGGTCCGGCCTTTTAGAGCAAAGGGCTTGCGAAGCAAAGGCTTTGATGATTGGCCGGACAGTGCTTATATCAAGCCCCTGACAAACAGAAGTACGTGGTACGATGAACAAAGCCGTGGTTCCGGAAACATTGCAGTCGCTTGACCAGCGGTCGCGCGATATTTTCCGGCGCATTGTCGAGAGCTATCTCGGCGATGGTGAGCCGGTGGGATCGCGCAACCTGTCACGAATTCTGCCCGTATCGCTGTCGCCTGCGACCATTCGCAATGTGATGAGCGATCTGGAGCATCTCGGGCTGGTCTATGCGCCGCATATCTCAGCGGGACGTCTGCCGACGCAGCTTGGCCTGCGCTTCTTCGTCGATGCCTTCATGGAGGTTGGCGATCTCTCCTCCGCCGAGCGCAATACGATCGAGGCTCAGGTTCGAGCTTCCGGCGAAACCCATTCACCGGAGAGCGTCCTGACTCAGGCAAGTCAAATCCTGTCCGGCATGTCGCGTGGAGCTGGCCTTGTTCTTGCTGCCAAGGCGGAAGGTGCGCTCAAGCACATTGAATTCGTGCGGCTTGAGCCAACCAAAGCATTGGCCGTGCTCGTCACCCAAAGCGGGGACATTGAAAACAGGGTGATCGACCTTCCCGTCGGGGTCACCCCGTCACAACTGATTGAGGCATCGAATTTCCTCAACGCACACATTCAGGGACGGACCATCACCGAGGCACGGCAGGAAATCGGCCGGCTCAAGGAAGAAACCCAGCAGGCGCTGGACGCCCTGTCGCAGCATCTGGTCGAACAGGGCCTCGCCATCTGGGGCGGAGCCGGTGGCGGGCAGCCCGCACGACTGATTGTCCGCGGACGCGGCAATCTGCTTGAGCAGGTCAATGCCGAAGCCGACCTTGAGCGCCTGCGTCATCTCTTCGACGATCTCGAGACCAAGGAGGGCACACTGCAATTGCTCGATCTGGCCGAGGCGGGACCCGGCGTGCGCATTTTCATCGGTTCAGAGAACAAGCTGTTCTCGCTGTCCGGTTCCTCGCTGGTCATTGCTCCTTATCGGGATTCGGAGCAGCGGGTTATCGGTGCGCTTGGTGTCATCGGACCGACGCGGCTCAACTATGCACGCATCGTGCCGATGGTGGATTATACCGCCCAGCTTGTGTCGCGCCTGCTGAGATAGTCATTTGCACTTGATTTTTATGGCCTAAACCTCGATATCCAGCGCAACTTACGAATAGTGAACGGACAGGATACATGGCTGACGAAAAGAAAAATCACGACACACCCGATCTCGACCAGCGCGACCTGAAGAATCCGCGCGATCGCGATGCGCTGAAGCGCGCTGCCGATGATTTTCTGAAATCACGCAAGGCCGAGGAATATGCCAGCGCCCAAGAGGATGAGGTCGAGGCCAACGCCCAAAATTGGGCCGAGCTCGACAGGCTGCGCGCCGAGAATGGCGACCTGAAGGACCAATTGCTCCGGCTCGCTGCCGACATGGAAAACCTGCGCAAGCGTACCGCCCGCGACGTCCACGATGCGCGTGCCTATTCGGTCGCCAATTTCGCCCGCGACATGCTTTCGGTTTCCGACAATCTGAAGCGCGCTCTGGAAGCCATCCCCGCAGAAGCGCTGATCAATGGCGATGCGGGGCTGAAAAGCCTTGTCGACGGCGTTGAGATGACCGAGCGGGCCATGATGGTCGCCATGGAACGGCACGGCGTCAAGAAGATCGAGCCGCAGGGCCAGAAATTCGATCCGAACTTCCATCAGGCGATGTTCGAAATTCCGAATGCCGACGTGCCGCACAATACAGTGCTTCAAGTGGCGCAGGCTGGCTTCGTCATTGGCGACCGCATGCTGCGGCCGGCGCTTGTCGGCGTGTCCAAGGGCGGCCCCAAGCAGGCGGCAGGTGAAGGCCAACCAGAACCCGGCCCCATCAATCCCCAGGCCGAAAAAGACGCCTGATCTCAATAAATTGTCTTTTGGGAGAGCCGCATTTCATTGCCGAAATGCGGCTCTTTTCATTTTCCGATCATGCTCTATCGTGGTGTGGGTAACGGCGAGGGGGAACTGCCGATGACGACGATCCAGCTGTTCAACTATGCCGGTATTTTCGTGTTTGCCGCGACAGGTGCCTTGGCGGCGTCGCGCCGCCAGCTCGACATCATCGCCTTCATTTTTCTTGCGGCCGTTACCGGTATCGGCGGTGGCACGCTGCGGGATCTTATCCTTGACGTACCGGTGTTCTGGGTTAAGGATCCGGACTATCTGCTCGTCTGCGCCGCAGCCGCTGTTGTCGTCTATTTCTCCGCCAACCTGGTTGAATCGCGTTATCTCGTATTGCTGTGGCTTGATGCCGTCGGCCTTGCTGCCTATAGCGTCATGGGTGCAGCCAAGAGCCTGGCCCTGGGTTTTGATTCAAGCATTGCTGTCGTCACCGGTGTCATGACCGCAACCTTCGGCGGCATATTGCGCGACATCATCTCCGGCGAGCCATCGGTGCTCTTGCGGCGCGAAATCTATGTGACGGCCGCCCTTGCGGGATCACTCGTCTACATCATCATGCATGCCCTTGCCGCGGGGCTGGAGCTGTCCGCTCTTGCCGCAGCACTCACCGCCTTTGCGGTGCGTGGTGGCGCGCTCTATTTTGGCTGGTGTCTGCCCACTTACCACAAGCCCGGCCGCAGCGCGGACGAGCTGGAGCGCGAAGGCGTAATCAGAGCAAGCCCGCCTGCTCCGCCGCGGCCTTCAGATTAAGCTGCGGGCGCGGACCGATCTGCTGGATTACCAGGCCTGCAGTCAGCGACCCAAGACGGGCACAATCGGTCAGGGTGCGGCCAGTCGTATACCCGAACAGGAACCCTGCGGCGTAAAGGTCGCCTGCGCCTGTCGTGTCCACAAGTTCAACGATCTCGATTGCAGGGACTGCAACGGTTTCATCGCCAGAAACCACGACCGAGCCCTTTTCAGAGCGTGTGACAGCGGCAAGCTTGCAATCCTTGCGGATGAGCTCAAGGCCCTTTTCGAAATCGTGCGTCTGATAGAGCGATTTCAGCTCAGCTTCATTGGCGAAGACGATGTCGACCGTGCCGGAGCGCATCAGATCAAGAAATTCCTCACGGTAACGGTCAACGCAGAACGGGTCGGACAGGGTCATCGACACTTCGCGCTTGTGCTCATGGGCGATCTTCGCCGAGAGGCGGATAGCTTCCTTGGCCCGAGGCGGGTCCCAGAGATAGCCTTCAAAATAGGTCACCTTGGCTTCGGAAACCTTGGAGCTTTCGACGTCTTCGGGTCCAAGCTCGACGCAGGCGCCGAGGTAGGTGTTCATCGAGCGTTCGCCATCCGGCGTCACAAAGATCATCGAGCGGGCGGTGGGTGGTGGCGCATTCAAAACGCGCGTGTCGAAAGCAACGCCCTGGGAACGGATATCATGGGTGAAAACATGACCGAGCTGATCGTCGGCCACCTTGCCGAAATAAGCGGCACGTCCGCCAAGGCTGGCGATCCCTGCTGCGGTATTACCGGCACTTCCGCCTGACGCTTCGATCGCAGGCCCCATGCGTTCATAGAGGAATTCTGCACGTTCGGCATCGATCAGGTTCATTGCGTTCTTGATGATGCCGTTCTTGACGATGAAGTCGTCATCGGTTCGGGCAATGATATCGACAATGGCATTGCCGATGCAAAGCACGTCATAGCTGGACATGAAAACTCCGGTATTGGGGTGCCGGTTGGCGGTTGTCAGTTTGCCCTTGCTCTAGAGCAAAGGCGGGCAAATGACCACCCCTTCTTTCATGTCTCGTCTTGCGTGGGTGGCACGACGCCCCTATGTCGGGTTCCGATACCTATGGAAGCGAGTTAACAAATGATCGTAGAAAGTGCCCGCGCAGCGGCCAGTCATCTGTTCCGTCCCGAGTTCCGCGCTGTCCTGTGGAAATCGCTTGGACTGACCCTGCTGCTGCTTATCGGCATATGGTTCGGCCTGCGTGAAGTGTTCGAATTTCTGGCCTGGCCATTTTTCGATCAGATGATGCCGGACCTGCCCTCCTGGACCGGCTGGATCGGCTTCATCGCCGGCATCCTTGCAAGTATTGGACTTGCTCTCGGTCTTGCGCTGTTGATTGCGCCGGTCACGGCAATCGTTGCCGGCTTGTTCCTCGACGACGTGGCTGAGCTGGTGGAAAAGGAGGACTATCCCCTTGATCCGAAGGGCAAGCCGCTTCCCGCGGTTCGATCGTTCATCCTGTCCGTCAAGTTCATGGGCGTTGTCATCGCCGGCAATATCGTCGCGCTGCTGATGCTCCTCATCCCCGGCGTCAACATTATCGCTTTCTTCGTCGTCAACGGTTATCTGCTCGGACGTGAATTCTTCGAGTTTGCCGCCATGCGTTTTCGCCCGGAAATGGAGGCGAAGGCGCTGCGTGCCAAACATTCGACGACGGTATTCCTCGCTGGCCTGATTATTGCCGCGTTCATGGCAGTCCCAATCCTCAACCTGCTGACGCCGCTCTTTGCCGCCGCCATGATGGTTCATCTGCACAAGGCATTGACGCGCTCCGAACCACCGGCGGCAGTGGTCTAGAAAACCTGTGGCGGGAGAGCGGCTAGCGGCGCCGGAATTTCCGAGGTCTTCTCTGCCGCCTTGCAGATATCGGCAATGACGCAGGCGGGGCAATCCGGCTTGCGGGCCTTGCAGATGTATCGCCCATGCAGGATCAGCCAATGATGTGCGTGGTAGAGATATTCTGACGGAATAATCTTCATCAGCCTGGCCTCCACCTCTTCCGGCGTCTTGCCGGGGGCGAGGCCGAGCCGGTTGCCAATTCGGAAGATGTGCGTATCGACCGCCATGGTCGATTGTCCAAACGCCATGCTGAGCACGACATTGGCCGTCTTGCGGCCAACGCCCGGCAGCCTGACCAACGCGTCGCGATCTGCCGGTACCACGCTGCCATACTGATCGATCAGGGCCGCGGACAGGGCGATGACATTCTTCGCCTTGTTGCGCCAGAGGCCGATTGTGCGGATGTACTCGCCAACCTTGGCCTCACCCAGAGCCAGCATCTTTTCCGGCGTGTCCGCGACTTTGAACAACGCCCGGGTTGCCTTGTTGACGCCCACATCGGTTGCCTGCGCTGATAGCACCACGGCGATTAGCAGCGTAAAGGGGTTGATGTGCTCAAGTTCGCCCTTCGGCTCAGGCCGTTGGATGGAGAACCGGCGGAAGATTTCATGGATTTCCGCTGCTGTATAGCGGGTACCGGGAACGTTGCGGACCTTGGCGGGCTTGGCAATGCTCACATCGATCGGGTCAATTTTGCGCTTGGGATTTTCCATTTGCCTTCTATACTTAATTGCCATGAGCCAAACAATGAACCCGATCGACCCAGCGGCCATGAACGAGGAAGAAATCTTTCGCGCGCTTCTCGTGCCACACCGGTCGCTTGGCAAGACGGGTTTCCTCATCCTCATGGGCACGTTTGGTGTAAGCAGCTTTTTTACCGGCCTGTTTTTCCTGTCGCTCGGCGCCTGGCCGGTTTTCGGCTTTTTTGGCCTCGACGTTCTGATTATCTACATCGCGTTTCGAATGAACTACGCATCAGGAAAGGTCCATGAGGAGGTGAGTATTTCGCGTATTGCGCTGCAGATCCGCCAGGTTGCACCGTCCGGCCGTTCAAAGCTGCATGAATTCAATCCGTTCTGGGCGCGATTCAGTGTCGCCCGCCATGCGGAGATCGGCATTACCTCGATGAAGATCGAGGGGCAGGGCAAGATCGTGACAATCGGCTCGTTTCTCAATCCTGACGACCGCGAAAGCTTCGCCTCTGCATTCCAGGTTGCGCTTGCGACGGCCAAAGGCCGCTGATTCCCGTTGCGCAAGAATCGGGTGGCAGATCAGACACCGGAATGTTCATATAGCCTCAACAGAGAGGTAAAACTCATGACACCCCAAGCAATACTCCAGAAAGACATCACCCCTACTGGCGACGATTACGCAATCGTCAGCCATATCATCGAGCGTATCAGCAAGGACTATCGCGACCAGCCATCGCTTGAGAAATCTGGCCCACGATACCGGTCTGTCTCCGACCGCGCTGCAGAAATTGTTCACGCGCTGGGCCGGTCTTTCACCCAAAGGCTTTCTTCAGGCGGTGACCATTGACCATGCACGCCGTCTTCTCGACGAGGGCATGCCGCTCCTGGAAACCGCCTATGAGACGGGACTGTCCGGCCCAAGCCGCCTGCACGACCTGTTCGTCACCCATGAGGGCATGTCACCGGGCGATTACAAAACTCGCGGCGCCGGCCTCACCATCCGCTACGGCTTTCTCATCTCGCCATTCGGCCTCGCCCTGATCATGGTCACGGACCGCGGGCTGGCGGGTCTTGCCTTCGCCGATCCGGGCAAGGAACGCGATGCGCTGGCCGATATGACATCGCGCTGGCCGAATGCCACCTATGTCGAAGATATAGCCGCAACCGCTCCCTATGCGGCACGCATCTTCAACCCGGCGGAATGGCGTGCAGACCGGCCGCTCAAGGTTGTGACTATTGGCACGGATTTCCAACTGCGCGTCTGGGAGGCTCTGCTCAAGATCCCGATGGGCAAATGCGTGGCCTATTCGGACATCGCCGCCGAGATCGGATCACCCGCTGCGTCACGGGCAGTTGGCGCCGCAGTCGGTGCCAACCCGGTCTCGTTTGTCGTCCCCTGCCATCGCGCCGTCGGCAAGTCGGGCGCGCTGACCGGATACCACTGGGGCCTGACCCGCAAACGCGCCATTCTCGGATGGGAAGCTGGTCAACTGAGTGCGGATTCCGCGATGGACCAGACGGGTTGAATTCGAATTTGCATCTTCCCAAGCAAAATGCCCGGCTTTTTGCCGGGCTTTTTGCAATTGGCTTAACGAACCGTTGAGACGACGTCAGCGGAAATGCGCAGCTCACGCAAGGGGCGGACGACCGCCGTCGTTTCGCTGTAGATCGGATGCGCTTTATAGGCGGCCAGCGCCTCGGCATCCTTGAATTCCCCGTAGACAACCACATCTATCTCACCGGATATCGGATCCGTTTTGGTATTCGTCATCACTTCGAAGACGTCTGAATGAGGAATTTCGGCCAGGCGTTTCAGGCCTGCGGCAATCGCCTCGACATCTGCCGGATTACGGGCGCTAAAGAATACAATATGGCGGATCACTGTCTGATTTCCTGCTGCATTGACTGCGCCGGACTTTTCATATTCAGGCGGCTGCCGTCAATAGATGCGCTGTCGCAGTCTGCCCTTGGCAATTGCAGACAAGGTGGGCTAAACGTCTGGTCCTCGATAGGCAACACGAATAATTGAGGCATGGATGACCGATCACGGTCAAAAAAATCGACCAGATCCCGACAAGTTGCTCGAGCTGGCTACGCGCGAAACACGCGGTAAGCTGACTGTATTCCTCGGAGCGGCGCCCGGCGTTGGCAAGACTTTTGCAATGCTCCTGCGGGCCCGCCGGCTCAAGGATGATGGCGAGGACATCGTTATCGGCCTGGCCGAGACCCATGGCCGTGCCGAGACCGCGCAATTGCTGGAAGGCCTTGAGATCATACCGCGCAAACAGGTCGGTTATCGCGAGCCGGCAGCTGGAGGAATTCGACCTCGACGCCGCAATCGTCCGCAAGCCGAAAATCCTGGTTGTTGATGAGCTTGCGCATACCAATGCCCCAGGAAGCCGCCACCCGAAGCGGTATCAGGACATAGAAGAATTGCTTTGGCAGGGCGTCGACGTGTGGACTGCGATGAACGTCCAGCATCTGGAAAGCCTGAACGATCTGGTGACAAAGATCACGGGTGTGACCGTGCGCGAGATCGTGCCCGACACCGTCCTTAAGCGCGCGGACGAAGTCCTGCTCGTCGACCTGCCCCCCGCGGAACTGATCGAACGTTTGAAGGAGGGCAAGGTCTATCTGCCCGGCAATGCCGAGCGGGCGGCCGAGGGTTTCTTCAAACCGGCAAACCTGACTGCCCTGCGTGAACTGGCACTGCGGCGCACGGCCGACCGCGTCGATGATCAGATGATCGACCTCTTGCGGCAGAACGCGATCGAAGGTCCATGGGCAACCGGCGAACGCCTTCTGGTTTGTGTCGGTCCCGATAGTCTGTCGGACAAGGTTGTGCGTACGGCGAGCCGGCTGGCTTCCGGGCTCAACGCGCGCTGGCTGGTTGTTTCGCTTACCCAGACGAACGACGCGGGAACCGAGACGACCAAACGCATCGATGAACTGCTCGACCTCGCCGAACGCCTTGGCGCCGAAACGCGCCGTGTCATCGCACAGGATTTTGTCGAAGAGATATTCCGCATCGCCCGGCGAGAAAACGTTACTCAGATTGTTGTCGGACGCCCCAAATCGCGACGATTTGCCAATCCGTTCAGGCGTTCCCTGCCTGACGAGATTATCAAACGCTTTACCGACATAGGCGTGCATATCGTCACCGGAGAAGAACAGGGCGCGCCCCGCCTTCCGCCATCCCTGCGCAAGCGTACCCGGCTTGAGCTTGCAACGGCCATCGCTATCCCTATTACAGCAACGGCTGTGGCGACGTTGCTTGGACTTGGCGCCAGCACGATCGTCCATCCGCAGAATCTATCGATGCTGTTCCTGGTAGCGGTTATTCTTTCGGCCATGTACAGCGGACGGCTTGCCGCGGTGATTGCAGCAGGGCTTTC
Source organism: uncultured Alphaproteobacteria bacterium (assembly GCA_963777425.1). Lineage (GTDB taxonomy): Bacteria > Pseudomonadota > Alphaproteobacteria > Rhizobiales > Rhizobiaceae > Phyllobacterium. Next base: position 167,515 of record CAVZQS010000011.1, read on the forward strand.
CTTCGCTTTTTACAATTTCTTCTTTCTCGAACCGCTGCACGACCTCAGCATTGCCAAGCCGCACCAGCTGTTCTCCCTTGTCATCTTCCTCGCCGTTGCGTTGATGATCGGCGATCTTGCCGGACGCCTGCGCGATCAGGTTGCCCGTTCACGCAATCAGGCAAAGAATACCCAGGCGCTCTACGAATTCTCGCGCAAATTATCGGGGACCGCCCGGCTTGATGACGTGCTGTTTTCGACCGCCACCCACCTGCATTCGACCTTTGGCACCGGCGTTGCCATCCTGTTACCCAGTGATGGCGACCTGGCCGTACAGACAGTCTGGCCGCCGGATCTGACGCTTGATGGCACGGATATGACGGCCGTTCGTTGGGCCTTCGAAAAGAATGAGCGGGCTGGTCATGACACGGCGACATTGCCACTGATCGACTGGCAATTTCTTCCCATACTCACTTCACATGGGGTCGCCGGGGTACTTGGCCTGTCGATGCAGGATCATGGCGCCTTCACCGAACAAGAAGACCGGATGCTGACCGCAATTCTCGACCAGACTGCGATAGCTATCGATCGCGCGCAGCTCGTTCGTGAAAACGCCAAGACCGCTGCCCTGCAGGAAAGCGAAAAGCTGCACACTGCGCTGTTCTCCTCGCTTTCACACGATTTGAAGACGCCGCTCGCGTCCATTACCGGCGCCGTCACCACCTTGCGTCAACTCGGCGAACGCATCAAACCGGAGGGCCGCGAGGATCTCCTGCTGTCCATCGAGGAAGAGGCCGGGCGCCTCACACGATTCGTCGCCAACCTCTTTGACATGACGCGGATCGAGGCGGGTACGCTCAAGGTCCGAAATATACCGGTTGACGCGGCCGACGCTATTGCCTCATCAATCGAGCGCATGAACAAGCTGAAGCCGGAAATCGCCATTGAGATCAGTATCGCTCCCGACCTTCCAGCGGTGAACGGTGACCCTTCTTTGCTTGGTCAGGTGTTGTTCAATCTGCTCGACAATGCCGCCAAATATGCTGGTGACGCGCCAATCGCCATCTACGCCAGGCAGGAGGATACGGAAGTGGCCATCAGCGTCACCGACCAGGGCAAGGGCATTCCGCCCAAGGATCTTGACAAGATATTCGACAAATTCTACCGGCGTGCGAAAGGTGACGGTCGGGCGCCCGGAACTGGCCTCGGTCTATCGATAGCCCGCGGTTTTGTGGAATCCATGGGCGGGACTATCAAGGCGGAAAGCCCTGCCGTTCGCAAGCGCGGAACGCGGTTCATTGTCCGGCTTCCCGTCGCCAATCCCGACAACGAGGCAACCGCAGCATGAACCAGCATCGTATCCTCGTCGTCGACGACGAACCGCAGATCCAGCGCTTTCTCAAGCCGGCCCTGACTGCCTCCGACTATGAGGTGCTGCTCGCCTCCACCGCCGCCGAGGCTGAAAAACTGATTGCCACGAGTGCACCGGATCTTGTGATTCTGGACCTTGGCCTTCCCGACAAAGATGGCAAGGAAGTGATCGAGACCGTTCGGGCTTTTTCCGATGTGCCCATCATCGTTCTGTCGGCCCGCGATCGCGAAACAGAAAAGATCGCCTCGCTGGACCTCGGTGCCAATGACTATGTCGAGAAGCCATTTGGCATTGGTGAATTGCTGGCGCGCGTTCGCACGGCGTTGCGGCAGAAGGCGGCCGGTACCAGCGTGCCATCACGGTTCGAGGCAAATGGATTGGTCGTCGACATGGCCAAGCGGATTGTCACCCGAAACGGTGAAGAAGTGCACCTGACGCGCAAGGAATATCAGCTGCTCGTGCATCTCGTACTGCATGCCGGCATGGTGGTGACACATCGCCAGCTCCTCGCCTCAGTCTGGGGCGGAGCGCATGTCGAAGACCTGCAATATCTGCGTGTCTTCGTTGGTCAACTTCGCGCCAAGATCGAGGACGATGCGAACAATCCTCAATTCATCCGCACTGAGCCCGGCGTCGGATATCGCTTTATTGCGGAGTGATGGCGCCAAGGCGCGACGGGCTGTCACGATGCCGGGCGCCAAGCGATCTCTGATCCCGCACGCAGATACCAAATTCCCGCCCCGGCAATCAGGAGGGCGAACCCGCTGAACACCGATCTTATGTGATTCCAAAGTTGCCATGGACCGGAATAGTCGCGCCATATGCGCTCGGCCACAAGCGGGTCGGAAGGAGGCGTTATGCCAGCAAGCGCATCGTTCATTGGAACGTTTACGATGAGTGTCGGCAAGAATGCCCCGCCAACATAGACGATGGCTGCCATCAGGAACAGGCCAGAAGCTGCACGGCGCCGGATTGCGAACGCAATAAGACTCGTTAGGAAAAGCGCAACCGGCGTACCAAAAAACGCCGGGGCGAAGACAGCGTTTCGCACTGTCGCGTTGATGCCCTGCATGGCCGGAATTGCAACCGTTGGGTCGACATAATCAAGGCCGCGCATGACGGAAGCCGAGTAGGCGTAGAAAAACCCGAAAATAGCACCGCACAGAATTAATGAGATTGCTGCACAGACGTAGGCGATACTATTCCTGTACATTGCGAGGCCTCCCCATCTGTTAGTGCGTTACCCCATCGTCGAATTGAAGGCGCCCCCGTCGAGCAGCAGGTTCTGGCCGACAATGAAGCCGGAATACTGACTGCACAGGAAAGCCGCCGCCGCACCGAATTCTTCAGCAGTGCCGTAGCGGCGCGTGGGATTTTCCGCATAAGCTTCGGCGCGGGCTAACTCGATGGAGATGCCCTTTTCTTTGGCCGTGCGTTCAATAAAGCCCTTGGTGCGGTCCGTATCGTGCGACCCTGGCAGGAGACTGTTGATGATGACACCGTGCTTGGCCACCTGACGCGCCGTTCCGGCGACAAAACCCGTGAGCCCGCTGCGAGCCGCGTTGGAAAGCCCGAGCTGCGCGATCGGAGCCTTGACCGAGCCCGAGGTGATGTTGACCACCCGTCCCCATTTGCGCTCGATCATGCCGGGCAGGATGGCATTCATCAGAAGGATAGGCGTCAGCATGTTATTATTAATCGCCTTCAGCCATTCTTCCTCGCCCCAATCGGACCAGAGACCGGCAGGCGGTCCGCCGGCATTGTTGATCAGGATATCGGGCTGCGGCTCAGCCTTGAGAAGCGCCTTGCGGCCGGCCTCCGTCGTCACATCTTCAGCGACGAACTGAACCTTCACACCGTACTTGCCGGCAATTTCGTTCGCCGTCGCGCGTAATGTTTCTTCGGTACGCGCGTTCAACGTCAGGTCCACGCCGGCTTCCGCCAGCTTCTCCGCAACGCCGCGGCCCAGTCCTTTCGAACTTGCGCAAACGATCGCTCGTTTTCCCTTGATGCCCAGATCCATGGTGTCCTCGCCGATTGATTTGCCGGGCTCTCTTATCGACAATTCTGTCCCACTTTGACAAGCTCTGGTTGACCAGATCAAGTAAAACAACAAATACGGGATGTGTAGGACAATGACGACATTCGGCGCGACGGTCCTGTGGACTCGACCAGAAGGGACGGCCTTCACCGACAACAAATACAGCAGAGCCCACATCTGGCAGTTTGACGGCGGCGCGGAGGTGCCTGCCTCCTCGTCGCCGCATATCGTCCGCGTACCCTTTTCCGCGCCTGAGAATGTCGATCCGGAGGAGGCGTTTGTCGCTTCGATTTCAAGCTGCCACATGCTGTTCTTTCTGGCAGGTGCGGCGAAAGCAGGCTTCGTGATCGACGAGTATCGGGATGCGGCCGAAGGTGAACTTGCCAAGAATGACAAGGGAAAGCTCTATATCAGTCGCGTGACATTGCGACCACATGTTACCTATGCGGGTGCAACGCCCGATAGCGCGACGGAGGAACATATGCACCATGAGGCGCATGAGCAGTGCTTCATCGCCAATTCGGTACTCACCCATATTGAGGTAGAACCGGTTTGAAAATACGGAGGAAACACCATGTCGGATCTGCAGCTCAGCAATGCGATCAACACCACTTGCCCCTGGTCGGGCGATCCCATCAAGGAGGATAGCCTGACCCTCTACAAGGGCGCCGTCGTCGGCTTCTGCAATCCCGGTTGCCGCGACAAATTTGAGAAAGCGACCAACCATTTCGAGGCCGCGCTCGCTCGTGTTTCGCAGGCGGGTATTTAGGCATTTTTTTTCGCGCAGTCCGTGCATCGCGCGCAATTCGATTGACATTGGGTTTGAATCGCTATACTTAAGCATATGCTTAACCAATCGACCCCACTCGATCTCATGTTCCAGGCTCTGGCCGATCCATCGCGACGCACCATGGTGGAACGGCTGAGCCGCGGACCTGCTTCGGTCAGCGAACTCGCCAAGCCGCTGACCATGTCGCTTCCGGCGGTTGTGCAGCACCTGCAGGTTCTCGAGGCGAGCGGCCTGGTTCGTTCGGAGAAGGTCGGACGCGTTCGCACCTGCCATATCGATTGGGTGGCTCTGCAAACGGCCGAAGACTGGATATTGGACCGGCGCAAAAATTGGGAGCGTCGCCTCGACAGACTGGGCGACTTTCTGGCGGAACAGGAAAAGGGATAGATCAATGACCAAACGATCCGTGAAGCACGATACGTTCGTCATCGAGCGCAGCTATTCGGCAGCCCCTGCCCGTGTCTTCTTTGCATTGAGCAACAAGGAGGCAAAATCCAAATGGTTTGTCGGCCCCGATGAATGGGGGCAGGAGAGATACGAAATGGATTTCCGCGTCGGTGGCCGCGAAATCAACAGCGGCGGACCGAAAGGCGGTCCAGTACATACCTTTCAAGCTCTGTACCAGGATATCGTGCCGGAACAGCGCATCGTCTACAGTTACGACATGCACCTCGATGACAAGCGCATTTCTGTCTCGTTGGCCACAATCGAACTGAAGCCGGAGGGCACCGGCACCAAGCTCATCCTTACCGAGCAGGGTGCATATCTCGACGATTTCGATGAGCCATCCATGCGCAGACAGGGTACCGAAGACCTGCTCGATGCTTTGGGAGCGTCGCTGACGTCGGACGCCCCGATTAACGCCTGAGAAAGCGTCACGGGTTCAGACGCCCTCGCCTGAACCCGTGACGACTGTTTCCGCCGGCTCCTTGAGACGGCCCTGACGTTTCAGCTGTTGTTCGCGGAAGAGAATGAAAAGGCCCGAGGCGATGATAAAGCCCGCGCCGATCAGCATTGTCACACGCGGTACGTCGCCAAAGACCAGCCAGCCGAACAGGATCGCCCACAACAACAACGTATACTGCAGCGGTGCCACGGTTGCGGCATCCGCCAGTTTCAGTGCCCTGCTAACCAGCACGTGAGCGAGCATGGCGACGACGCCAAGTAATCCCAGCAAGAGAAAGTCGCGCAAGCTCACCGGGGTCCATTCGACGTAAATCCAGGCAAGTCCAGCGAGCCCGGCGCCGACAATCTGCCAAAACACCAAAGTCGTGTCCGGTGTGCTGCGCAAGGTGCGGCCAAGCAGCAGCATGGCCGCAAACGTCATGCTGCCGAGAATGGAAATGAGCGCTTGCGGCGTCAGCGCCTGCGACGACGGTTCAAGCGCGATGACCACGCCGACAAAGCCGACAATGATGGCGCTCCAGCGCCGCCAGCCAACAGGTTCCTTCAACACGAAAGGCGAAATCGCTGCCACATAGATCGGCACGGCCAGCCAGTAGGTCATGACATCGGCAAGCGGCAAGTAGGAAACGGCGAAGTAGAAGGCGAAGACTTCCGCAGTGGACATGAGGACACGTGCGGCTTGCATCGAGGGACGTTCCACCCGTACCAGCTTCCTTGCTCCGCCAAACCATAGAAACGGCGCAAGAACGATCAGCGCCGCGACGCTGCGGATGAAAACGACCTGCCCGACGGAATAGGTCGAAACGAGCCACTTGCCCATGACGTCATTCAACGAGAACATCAGCATCCCGAGCAGCATCAGCAGCACACCGCGGCGGGCGGCAGAGGGAACGGATGCGCTGAATGCGGATGCCGGAGCAATGGACATGAGTACGTCTCCAGAGATGGGGAGTTTTTACTGCTTTGTGCTATTTCCAGCCGCCAATCCAGCTAAAAACCATAAAACGCCGCAACAAGCGGCGTTTTGCTGCAGTCACAATGCAGTGGGTAGCGCCACGCACTCCAAAAGGGCCATAGCGCGGCCATTTAGTCTTCATCGCTCCAGATGACTCAAACCCTGTGCACTATCCTTGCCACCTGACCGGTACCTGCCAGGATGACATGTCTACTTTGAAGAACCGGCGGCATCGCCACTTGGTCGCAACATTCTGTGGTGTGGATTGGCTCTTTTTCATGTGGCTGTCACAGATCCGTTGTACGTCGCGGAAAGGCATGACAGAGACGGAGTTCTGAGATGTACACGAGCCGCAATCTGGCGACCATGATTGCAGCCTTGATATTGGCTGTTACCTCCCCCGCCTACTCGCAAACTGCTGATACCGGTCGCACGATTAGCGAGACTATCAAGACTTTGGACCGCGGCGCTGTCTGGAAACCCGTCGCGCAAATCCCATTGTCCTTTCCGACGTTCCATCCACAGGGAATGGTGAAGATCGGTGACTTCTTCTATATCTCTTCAGTGGAGATCACCAAGCCCACCAAGAAATTCGATAAGCCGGAGGGTGGTTACGATCGCGATACGGGAGCAGGAAAAGGCCACCTGTTCAAGGCCGATGCTAAGGGTAATCTCATCGCGGACGTGCTCCTCGGCGAGGGCTCGATCTATCACCCGGGCGGGATCGACTTCGACGGAGAAGCGATTTTCGTTCCGGTCGCCGAATACCGGCCGAACAGCGCGGCCATTGTCTACCGCGTTGATCCTGCAACGATGAAGTCGAAGGAAGTCTTTCGCTACAAGGATCATCTTGGCGGCCTGGTCCACGATACGGAGAAAAAGACTTTGAATGCGGTCAGCTGGGGATCGCGTCGCTTCTATACCTTCACACTTGACGACAACGGCCATGTGGCCAACGCCGAAGTTGACCGGGGACAGTTAGCCAAGCTCAACCCGTCCCACTATATCGATTATCAAGACTGCAAATATCTTGGCCAAGGCGAAATGCTGTGCGGTGGTCTGACCAATTACCAGCCCAAAAAGGACGGTCCCAAATTTGCGTTGGGTGGTCTCGAGATTGTTAATCTCGTCAGCAATCAGCCTGTCTATCAGATTCCAGTGCAGCTCTGGACAGACGCGGGGCTTCCCATGACACAAAATCCGTTCTGGATTGAACCGACAGACAATGGTCTCATGGCTTATTTCGCGCCTGAAGATGATAAATCGACCATTTATATCTACGAGATACAGGGAAAATAACGCGAACCCACATCGAAGCCGTCGCAACACAGGTGGTAGCCATAAGGGCCGCGTGACGCGGACCCTTATTCTGTCATGTGATCGCCTGTGAATGTGCCACGAATGTCAAATGAGGCCGCCATTGGCGCGCAGGATCTGACCATTGACCCAGCCGCCATCAGGACCTGCGAGGAACGAGACGGCATTGGCGATGTCCTCGGGCTGGCCGAGCCGTTCGAGCGGCGCAGCCTTGCTGAACTGCTGGATAAGTTCATCGCTCTTGCCGGTGAGAAAAAGATCCGTGGCGATCGGTCCGGGAGCAACAGCGTTGACGGTGATATTGCGGCCCCGCATTTCCTTGGCGAAGATGCGGGTGAATGTCTCAACCGCAGCCTTGGTACCAGCATAGATCGCATAGCCGGGCAGATTGGTTCCAACGACCGAGGTGGAGAAATTCACGATCCGCCCTCCATTGTTCATGCGCATTGCTGCCTCGCGCAACGTGTTGAATGTGCCTTGTACGTTGATCGAGAATGTCTGCTCGAAGATCGCATCGCTTGTTTCGGCCAAAGGCATGACCTTCATGACGCCGGCATTGTTGACAAGGACATCGACCTTGCCGAGTTTCTGTTCGGTGACGTCGAACATCTGGCGGACATCGTCTGCCTTTGACACATCGGCCTTGACGGCAATTGCCGTGTGGCCCGCACTTTCAAGGGTTTCGACCATCGCATCGGCCTCGGCCGAGCTGCTGGCATAGTTGATCACTACGGCAAAGCCGTCGGCGGCGAGACGCTGTGCGACTGCGGCACCAATGCCGCGCGCAGCTCCAGTGACGATGGCAACTTGCTTTTGAACCTGTGTCATTGCTCTCAACTCCATGTTGGTGTGTTGACGATGATCACACTATGCTACGGATGAATATCCGGATAATTAGTCAGTATCTGACATCACTATTCGATAATTGATAACAATCGAGGTCGTCCCATGGACAGGTTTCAGGAGATGCAGATCTTCGCGCGGATCGTCGAACGCCGCAGCTTTTCCAGGGCGGCGGATGATCTTAACATACCCCGCGCAACCGTTACCAATGCGATGAAGCGCATGGAGGAACGGCTCGGCGCGCGGCTGCTTGACCGGACCACGCGGCAGGTCAACCCGACCCTGGACGGCGAAGCCTATTACAGCCGCTGCCTGCGGCTTCTGGCCGATATGGAGGAAGCCGAAGGTTCGTTTCGCAATTCTGCTCCTAAAGGCCTGCTGCGTGTCAACCTGCAAGGCACCCTGGCACGGCATTTTGTCATTCCCGCACTGCCCGCCTTTCTTGGGCGCTATCCGGACATCGAGCTCAGCATCGGCGATGGCGACCGTCTGGTTGACCTGGTGCGCGAAGGCATCGATTGCGTGTTGCGAGCCGGCGACCTCGAGGATTCCTCCATGGTCGGGCGCCGCATCGCCCGGATGCAGCAGGTTACCTGCGCCAGTCCAGACTATCTCGCCCGCCATGGCGAGCCCAAGCACTGGACAGGATTTTGCTGGGCATATGGCAGTCAACTATGTTTCAAGCACCACCGGCAGACCATATCCGCTTGAGTTCAGCACCAGCGAGGGTCTGAAATTGGTGACCTTGCCGGGGATCGTGTCGGTAACAGGAGCCGACCTCTATACGGCATTGGCGGTCGCCGGCCTCGGTTTCATCCAGGTGCCGCGTTATCGCATTGCCGACGAACTTGCCGGAGGCAAGCTGCGCGTCGTGCTTTCCGAATACTCGCCGCCGCCGATGAGCGTGTCGGTGCTCTATCCGCAGAATCGCCAGCTTTCGGCACGGGTACGCGCTTTCGCCGATTGGCTCACTGAGATTTTCTCACAGGCGCCCGGCGGCGAGCCCGGCTAATTCAGGAGGGCTTCCAGTTGCACGGCACAAGCGCGCAGCGGCTCGGCACTCTGGCTGGCCTTCGCCATCGCCATCGCACCGGAGTAGCTCGCCACGATCAACGTGGCCAGATCGTGCGCTCGCGAAACGTCCATCTCCGGCCTGTCGGCATGCAATCTAAGCGACAATGCTAACCGCCATCGCTCGAAGACGCCATTGACCGCCTCGCGGAAGTCGGCGTCCGCCAGCGAAAGTTCGAGCGCCAGGTTGTTGAGCGGGCAGCCTGATACGGCACGTTTGCGCTCCAGGGTATCGGCGACTCCATTGAACACCTTGCGAATACCGATTGCTGCCGACGGAGCAGTGGCAATAGGTTGTACGGCCGTCTCGTCGACCTCGGGCGCTACTCGCTCGGCAATAACGGCGAGACCCAGCACCTTCTTGGTCGCAAAATGATGATGCAGCGCGCCCCCTGTCGTTGCTGCGGCACGGACGACGTCCTGCATGCTGGTTCCGTTATAGCCATGCCGTTGAAAGAGATCTGCAGCAACATCGAGTATCCGCGAACGCATCGCCTGCGGATTGTTGGTGCGCTTGGGCTTTTGGCTGTTATCGTTCGTCATCGCTCGCCTTCCTCCTCTTCTCCTACAATAACAAATTGACAAAACAGGACAACCGGTCTTAATAAAAACCGGGTGACCTGTTTGTTTATAGAGGATCGAACCATGCGCGCTTTACAAGAAGGCATTTCTCGGCCGCAGGCAATTTCGCACTACAGCCCAATTGCCGAGTTGCGGCGATACACGCTGCATCCCGGGCGTCGCGACGAGTTGATCACCCTGTTCGACCGGCATTTTCTGGAAAGTCAGGAAAGTTGCGGCATGAAGATTATCGGCCAGTTCCGCGATCTGGACGATCCGGACGCCTTTGTCTGGTTGCGCGGCTTTCAAGACATGCGTGCCCGGCATAACGCACTCACCGCCTTCTATGATGGGCCGGTCTGGGGTGAGCACTGCAATGCCGCCAACGCGACGATGATCGACTCGGACGATGTCCTGCTGCTGCACCCAGCAGGTGAAGCGGATGGCTTCGAGCTTCCCGCCCGGCGCCCGGCACGAGATGCGACCGATCTGTCACACGCGATCATTCAGGCTGTGACTTACAAGCTCAAATCGCCTGCCGAATCAGGATTTCTCGTATTCTACGAGGAAACACTTGCCTCCATATTGCGCAATGCTGGCGAAAGTCGCATCGCTCTCTTTGCCTCCGAGCGCAGTGACAACACCTTCACGCGGCTACCCGTTCGTCTTGGCGAAAATGTCGCCGTCGCCTTCTCGCGCTTTGACAATGTCGAAGCTCACGCGGCTTTCACCCGCACCCTTTCCAACAATCCGGCCTGGCTTGCAACGCAAGAACAGGTCTCACGCTATCTCATCGCCCGTCCGAAAATCGTCCGGCTGGCGCCTACAGCGAGATCCTTGTTGTGGTAGTGTGGTCTTCCGACTTACCGCGTCATTTCGATGGTTTGTATTTGCCGATTGAATACGCGCCCTTTGAACGCTTGAGCACGTCGGACAACCTCTCCGGACCGTGATTGGGCTTGGGCTTGATCTTCGGCATGTGATTCTTGATCGATTCCATCAGGTGGTCCGGCGCAGTTGGCATCCTGCGGACATAATGCTGTGACGTTCCTCCCATCGTAGCTCCTCCTCTATGCACTCCCGTCATTATAGAACGCTGTCAGGGCGTGGAAAGTTGCTCACAGGGACTAGTTTTCCTGATGCCAGCGGGAAATATCCACGACACGGCGGAATGGTACTTGGCTGCCCACAGTTAGTTTGCCGAGTGCAGGACAACGTCAGCCCAGGCCGGCCCCAACAAGGACAAGATCATTCGGTTACGTCCTAAATTGCTGTATATATTATATTTCGGACATGAGGCTAACGTCGTACTTTGGGTGCACGGTTCTTCTGGGAGAATGCGCAGGTAGCAAAGGGAGGCTTCTTCGACGCGAAAGGGGTCAAAATTCCGGTCGCCGTCAGCGCTTTCCCGGATGAAATATACCAGGCGCCGAGGAGCTGGGCGGAGCGCGCATATGCCAAGCTGAGGAGGTCCGGGCAGCATTCCGGTCATTGCGCTAGGTACGTTTGGCAAATCGGAGTGTGGAAGCGGGGCGTATCGTCGGACATCGCCCGCATCCAGATAACCACAACAACGACATAAGTGGATAATGGTGGAGCCAAGCGGGGACTAACTCGAGTGAATTTTATTTAATAAAAACAACGATTTCGTGAAGTTTTTATTGCGTTTGTGTACCAGCGATATGTACCACTACGGAATTTGAAGCGGCCGATCTGCGGCACGCGGATCGTTAGTATCTGCCTAAAATTTGCAACCCGTTTCAAATTCAGGCGATGACTGCTTGTGGGGCCCATTGCAGACTCGGGGACTAGGTACTCGAACGGTTACTTTGCGGGTTCGGTCCCGAGACCTATAAGGACGATGCCAGCAGCGATACTGCAGCAATGCATGCCGCACGGCACACTATCCCGTTTTGCCCATGGGAAAAGAGCGGGAGGAGCGCGAACGGCGTGGGGAGTTGCTACCGTTCTGCGGCCCCTCCCAAAACTGACCGCGGGCCTTGGCGGCAAATGTGCAGTCAGGGCACCAGAATACACCTGAAGGCGAACACCCACTAACCGTTGTTTTCCGTCTATCCACCGGAAACTGATGGGTCAGGGATCACGGCCATTGCGAAAACTGCCGCATCAGTTCGTGGGTGGTGGTGATGTTGTAAAGGTTGCACATGGGGCGATAGTAATTCAAAGCTTGAGCTGCACAAGTTCAACTTATCGAGTTTCGCAAACGAGGGGGCGCGTTGCTGAATATGTTTGAAGAAGAGTATGAGGCTATGGAAAAGAGCGCTCATGGATCGTCAATATATCTGTTATTCGGCTTGGTCCTCTGGAACATCGCTTCCGGGGGCTTCCTGGCGGGGCCGTTGTCTGGCCATTTCATCACCTACAGCCGCCCCGGTTCCATTTTCATCTACTTGCTTTTGCTGTCGGCAATGTCCGTTGGGGGAGCATTAGGTAACGAGCCATTCGGATCGCATCGATACGACGGCGCGGCCAAGATTGAGAGATTATGACATCATCGCTCAGAAAGCAGACCTATAAAAACCGGCCGCCAAGGTTCTAGACGCCCTACGCAGCGGTATTTCAATTGATCGCCGAACTTCGTGGACCCGCTTTTTTGCTTTCACGTAAATGAAGTGAATCATTCAGGAAAGATCGGGCCGTTATCCGTCGTTCTTTGCGCCGCTGGAATAGGTTAACCCGCCGAGCACCGCCGCCACGAGCAGCAAGGCCGGCACGTCGCCCAGCATATGACCCATATGCGCGCCGGGGCTGTAGGACTGGATCGCCATGATCAGCGCGTGCACGACACTTGACCAGATCGTGAAGTCGATTAGCGACCGATGTGCCATGGGGTCGCGCGACGCACGGACCAAAAATATCCCAAGCGTCGCGTATATGCCCACGATCATCATGAAATAGTGCGAAGCGGTGGGCGGGCCATCATGCCAAGACCAACCTGAGGGCCAGATAATCGCAAGCGGATAGACCAGACAGAATATGACACCGAATGCTAACAGAGCGATCTGCAACAATTTCAGGCGGGACATGGGCGCTCTTTTCTTCGGGAGCGAACGGCAGGCTTTGTCAGAAGCGAATTTAAAAACCAGCCTACCATGAAACGCATTTTGCTCCAATGTCCGCGACAACAAGCAGGATAATTCGCAATTCTGCGAAATAGCCCCAAACCGCACTTGGGAGTCAGCATCTTGGCGCTGCAAATCCCGAGCCCAGCCACCCAGTCGCGGCCAACGTCGGCCATGAATGCCAGCGGCCACGCTGCGCCTTTGCCTACCCTGCAAGCGCTCATCTAATGATTTCAATAGCTTAGTCGGCTTTCGGCTCCGGGTAAACGATAAGGGTAAACTTGCAGCCCGATCCGCAGGCCGATCCGCAGCCCGGGCCCGGTGGGGCTCGGAGCTCAAGGAGGCCCCTAGGGTCCGGGGTTTCTCCCAAAGGGTAGCGCGCGCCCGGGTGGGTACGAGGTGGGTCCCAAGGCACTGACGGACGAAGGTATTTGCATGATGGGTTAGGTAAAAAATAAAATAAAAACAAATACTTAGGCTGGTTACGGGCTGCGGTTTAACCCCACAGCGGTAAGCAATTCTACTGAGGGACCCGGGGACTTTCCCTGTGTACTGTGCCCGGGCTGACTGCGAAGGCCGGAAGTCCGTTCCAACCTTCGCGGCTCTTCTGGGAGGAGCGGGGAAACGGGCCCCAAAACCCAACATCGAAGTTCCTCCCCTTTTTGGAGCGATCCGCTACGCACCACTTCACCCCTCAAAAAAGATGATCCGATTACGCCTTTCAGGGGGAAAGACGGGGCTTTCAATAGGTGTATTATGATCCTTGTGGCCCCCACCGGCTTCCTCGCCCTCCCAAGGAGGGATGCATCATGCTCAGTAAAACCGTTTTTCTTGCAGTAGGTTTAGTCCTTGTCTTGATCTTCGTGCTATTGATGTATTGGGCTCTTTCAGGGTCATACGGCGGACGGTATGCAATCGTCCTTTAGCCGCCAGCGTAGCCTAACGCGACGCGATAGAAGCGGATACACATAGAGCAGCGTTTTGTGCCCCCCTTTTTCGGCTGACCATTTTGCCACACATACCGCAACCCGGAGTGGGTATATACTCGCAGTACTGACCGCGAGGTGACCAACCTTGACCAAATCATCCCCGATTTAAGCGGTCGGCCTAATTTGAGAGGAGACCGAGGTGTGCACGCAAACGCCTCTCTTTCCTCCCAACTTTTGCAAAGGCTGAGGGGGTATTCTTATTCCTGCGCCGCCTGCCGGGGCCGGGGCCCATATCGACATGTAGTAAAGGAAAAGGTCTTACTAGATAGCAAAGTGGTCAGGCCCCAAGGGGGCGGAGCGGCTGACGCAAGAACTAGGGCCTTTCTATTCTGTGTAGAACAGGTCGTTGGCTCGCCACACGTCAATAATCTTCTGCTTGATCTCATCAACGCTACGGTGTGGAAACTTGGCTCCAAGGGTCATCGCCAAAGCCGACACATCAATCGTCTCAGGACGTGCTTCTTCGGCATTTTCAGCCTGCGCCTTGATCTCCGCCATGAGTTCGTCATCATCGGTCATGTTCTAACCCTCCCAGACTATTCCATTGTTGCGCCAAGTATCCCTGATCCGCTCTTCTCGTCGGCCAACTCCGCCTCTATACGCGCTATGATCCCCTCCAATTCTTCAATGGTCTTGAGATCACGCGCTATGCACTCCTCGGTTCTTATGACCCACTGACCATTCTCGAAGCTGCGGAATTGGAAAGTGCCTGCTCGCATCAATGGAATGTTACCTCGAAGCCGTTCAATATCCTTTTTGTACCTTGCTACCAAATCCTCGCGCAAACCCATATCGCATCCCTCCGTTTTCAGCCCTGCCCCGCATCCACTGGTATTAAGCCCTAGTTAGCGGTTGGGAGAAGCCCACCCGACGCCACAAAAGCTCCTGGTGCTGCTCCGTCGCCGTGTAGAGGTAGAGCCGTTGATACGGGCTCCAGTACCGCGCGTTGGTCAGGGTGTCGGCCAGCCTCACACCGCCCAAAGGTGTGACCTCCAGCACGACGCACAAATTCCCCATGTCCTGCTGCGGTCCATACGGCGGCCCTAATTTCTGATACACGATTTCGCCGGGCTTCAATGCCTTCATCTGTCTGTAGTTCATACCGAGAACTCCCATTGGGTGTCCTCTCTCCTGCTTCACTGGCCCCCTGCTCCCTTCCGTTGTCCACTCTCCCTACCCCTATAAATAGGGTTTTTTAGACAATTGTGGAGACATGCTGCGGAAAGGCCTTGTTTTCCCTGTCCCAAAGTGCTGTCCCAATCATTCTTTTGCCCCACGCACATCCGGGTCCCAGCGGCGGTCTCTAGCCCTTCCTCCGATCCCGCCGCTACGGTAGCGGGGGTAGCGGAAAAGGTAGCACCCCGGTAGCGGCATTTTCTGTAACAATTACAACGCGGTAGTGGAGATAGCGCCCCTATCGGGGGTGCAGGAATTTTGAGGGTAGCAAGGCAGCACCAAAACGCTCCTTTCCATACAGTTTTTTATATATTTAAGGAGGTTCCGGGGCTGCATTACCGCGTTCTCTTGCGTTTCTCGCTAAGGGCGCTACACGGATGAGCGCGGCAAGTACCATCCGCCGCTAGAAGGCTTTCCGAAGCCCTCCATGGCGCTCGGGCATAAAAGATGGCGCAAGGGTGACCTAGATATTTTCATGGCCGGTCAGCCTTCACAGTAAGCGCGACAAAATCGCCCGGTATGGTCCGCCCAGCCGGGCTGTTGTTTACCCTGCGTTTACCCACGAGTTGATTTTGAGCGCCTAGCAGCCCGCTTTTGCGAGGACTTCAGGCTGATTTTCCGGGATAACATATTGATTTTGTTGATTGGTGGAGCCAAGCGGCATCGAACCGCTGACCTCTTGCATGCCATGCAAAAGTCATGGCGTCACAAGCCGCACCATTACAAAACATCTTGATCGAAAATACCCTTGTAGCATAAGGGGTATGTCAGTGGCTTCAGTAGGGCCAAGACGCGCCTTGACGCAAAGATGCTCGCCCAATGCGGCTCAGCTCTAAGGTCTTACCCTACCCGGAGGTGCGGCACTCTCCCCCAAGGGCTTGGGTAGCTGTTGGCTGGCGTAGTGGGTCCCAGTAGGCTGCCAACAAAATCCAAAAAAATAGAAATAAAAACAAAACCTTAGCGGTGAAGTTGTGGCGCAAAGGAGCAAAGTTGTGAAGCCCTACGCCTTCTCCGCCCGGAAGTTGTGACAACTTCAACATGGGAGAAACCTATTGAGTTTATTGAGCTTTCAGGGTTCCAAAATCGGTGGTCCAAAATCCGATTTAACCCGCTTACGGTAAGCCCATTTATGGACAGACCGGCACTCCCCATGGGTGTACTCTGAGCCAGCTAACCGCGAAGGCAACCCTAAGACCCAGACGCCTCGCCTTTCGTAGTTCAGCCATTAGGGAGGAGCGGACACATAGCCCCAAAACTTTGTGCTCCTCCCCTTTTTGGACTTCCGACCCGCCAGCCCTCGATCCAGCTAAACCTTTCGATGGAACAGACCCGCGTTGCCGTTGGGTGTATTATGATCCTTGTGGCCCCACCGGCTTCCTCGCGCCCTCCCACTTTTTGGAGGGATGCGTATCATGCTCGACAGAACTGTGTTTTTTGCAATAGGCTTAGGCCTTGCGCTGGTCTTCGCGCTAGTGCTGTATGGGGCCTTGCAGGGAGACGCCAGCGTAACCGTCGCCGGATACTCATAGGGTCGTGTCTTTGTGCTCCAAAAATTAAGGGAGAAGACACATGCCGCGATCCATGGTTACGCTAACGACGGGCGAAAGGATCATTGTCAACGATAGCCTGAAGCATGATGGCATTGGCATAAAGCTGGCTGACCTAGGTTACTGGACGACAGACCAAATCAAACGCGATAAAAAAACCAAGATAACTCTTATGCTCCATGGAGTGGCCACCATTGAACCAGCGTTCGTGACGGAAAAAGAGGTCACAAACCTTACAGCTGGCGATTACTCATAGAGAAGCCCACCCGACGCCGCGCGGCGGGGAAGGATAGGCTTTCTTGTCCCTCTCTGCGAGCCACTTTTCTGTTCGCTCTCGCATTACCAGCGTCTACGGCGAAAACCCTCCTTGAGAAGCTGACAGGACACAGGAGTAAAATCATGGCCGTCAAAAACGCAAATATGGTCTCAGGTTGATAATAACACCATGGTCATTACATGGAGTGATCTGGACGTAGGCGACACAGGTCAGCCTGTAGCAATCGCGCACTATCCCATCTGGACCTTTCAGGCGACAGGCACCGCAACCGCCATCCCGATTGAAGATTGAAGGGTCGAATAACAATGTGAACTTTGCCGCGATCCGTGACAGGGCGAACACCGCTATCTCCCTTGACGCCACAGCGTCAGAGATCAACACGGCACAAGAGACGCCCAGATATGTCCGTCCGGGTGTGGTAGTCGGTGGGGCAGATAGCGTCGTTACATTGGTGACGGTAAGGGTCAGATAACACCTCCATCCCTCCTATCTATCATGCATTCAAAGGGGTAGTTGATCTGCCCTTTTTGCGTTTAAACGCAGTAGGTTAGTTCATAATTAACGCCACTTGTACTTATCCCGAAACGCACCATTTGTGCTCAACACGCAACATCGCGTCGCGAACCACTGGAGACAAACATGAGCAAAAAGGAGAGCACCGCAGACGCCTTGTCTGCCGCTAGTGTCTAACGGCCATACGGCCAGCGACCAGTGACGCGGATTTTCTCACTGGAGGGCAATTACTGATCCGTTTCGGCAAGAGCCCAGATACAAACCGGATGTACCTCAAGCGTCTAGGAGACCATCCCCGGAGCCATTTCCCCAGCCCTATTACCTCGGTGGCCCCAGCAGCCATCCGCTGTGGAAGCTTGCGGAAATCGAAAGCTGGGAGCAATTGCAAAGGAGCAATGGCAATGAAAAATCTCGTATTCAATGAGTTCACTGGGCAGGATGGAAAGGGCTTGCAGGCAAAAATTGAAATTGCCCCAGTCTATAGGGAGGAAGAAACCCCTAAAATGTCTATCCGCTTCAGAGATGACGACAGCAACCTTCGCCGCGCCAAATCAGCCGTTCGAGCGCTCCGCGATGCGTGCGACGATATTCTGGCGGATATGAATAGAGTGGCCGGTGTGACTGATGGACACGGCGTCCGAATGCTCGAAAAGCAGCAGCCGTTAGATATCAGGCCTCCAACTGCCTTGTAAGCAAATTGAAATAAGCCCGGTATGGTCCGCCCAGCCGGGCTTATTGTTTACCCTGCGTTTCCCCCCAACAGCTTTTCGCCAGCTATTTTGGGGCACTTTCAAGGGTGGATTTCAGGTGTTAAGTGATTGATTTTGTTGGTTGGTGGAGCCAAGCGGGATCGAACCGCTGACCTCTTGCATGCCATGCAAGCGCTCTCCCAGCTGAGCTATGGCCCCATTCCAACAGGCCGCCAAAGGCCTGGTCCGGATAAACCGGCAAACTGTCCGGCAAGGTCTGGAACCTTGCCCGGGCGGGTTCTTATCTCCCGCTTGCGCGAAGATCAAGTCCTCTTCGCCGGTTATTTTCAGCGAACAGGATTATTCGGCGCATGACCCCGCGGTCAGGCGCCGTTATGACTCAGTTCTCGTCGTCTTCGCCGATGCCGCCGCCGAGAATATCGGTAACGTCGTCATCTTCATCTTCTTCGTCGGTGGCGAGGAAGGTATCGTCATCGTCCGCATCATCGACCTCGACATCATCGTCGCCGATATCCGGCACATCACTGTCGCTGTCGGCGTCCGCATCTTCGAGCGAAACGAATTCAGGCTTCTCCAGAGCAACGTCGAGTTCTTCCGTCTCGACCTCTTCCTCTTCCTCACGTGCCGATACAACGGTCGAATCGAAGTAGCTGAGCGGATAGCTCTTGCCCGTATAGGGCGATACGATCGGATCGCGGTTCAGATCGTAGAATTTCTGCCCGGTTTCCGGGTCAACTCGCTTGGTGCCAAGTTTTGGATTTGCCACGTTTTGCCTCGTCTTCTGGCTGCGCCTGCATTCGGCTCATACTAAGGTCTTTCATCGACCAGCCGATTATGCAAGCACGATCAAAATGGATTTGAGGTCCCATAAACGCAATTCAGCGCATTTGTCAAAGCGAAAAAGCTTGCATTTGCAAGATGACCGCACGGCAAGCTGTGTTAGGAGAAGCGCCGTATCCCCGCCACAGCTATTTAACGCGATTGACTCTGTCCATGTCCCACTCCGCGCTGCCAAAACCTGCCACCGCCCGCCGTTCGAACGCACTTTCCGGCGACATCCGCATTCCCGGTGATAAATCGATTTCACACCGCTCTTTCATGTTTGGCGGGCTTGCCGCCGGCGAGACGCGCATCACCGGACTGCTCGAGGGTGAGGATGTCATAAACACCGGCCGTGCAATGCAGGCGATGGGCGCAAAGATCGCCAAGGAAGGCGATGTCTGGGTCATCCAGGGTACCGGCAATGGCTGTCTGCTGCAGCCGGAAGCGCCACTCGACTTCGGCAATGCCGGAACCGGAGCGCGCCTGACCATGGGTCTCGTCGGCACCTATGATATGGAAACGACTTTCATCGGCGATGCCTCGCTATCGAAACGGCCAATGGGCCGCGTGCTTAATCCCTTGCGCGAAATGGGCGTGCAGGTCACGGCCAGTGAGGGCGACCGCATGCCTTTGACGCTGCGCGGACCAAAGGTCGCCGCCCCGATTACCTACCGCGTGCCCATGGCTTCGGCGCAGGTGAAGTCCGCGGTGCTGCTCGCCGGCCTCAACACCCCAGGAATCACGACGGTGATCGAGCCCGTGATGACACGCGATCATACGGAAAAGATGCTGCAGGGCTTCGGCGCAAACCTTTCCGTAGAGACCGGCAGGGACAATGTCCGCCACATCCGCATCGAAGGCCAGGGAAAGCTCACGGGCCAGACCATCGACGTGCCTGGCGACCCTTCGTCCACAGCATTTCCGTTGGTTGCAGCACTGCTGGTGCCAGGTTCTGACATCACCATCCGCAATGTATTGATGAACCCGACACGCACCGGACTTATCCTGACACTCCAGGAGATGGGCGCCAATATCGAGATCCTGAATGCCCGCCTGGCAGGCGGCGAGGATGTCGCAGATCTGCGCGTGCGCACCTCGGAACTGAAGGGCGTGGACGTGCCGGCAGCACGCGCGCCATCGATGATCGACGAATATCCTGTCCTCGCCGTCGCCGCCTGTTTTGCCAGCGGTGAGACGGTCATGAACGGGCTTGAGGAACTGCGGGTCAAGGAATCTGACCGTTTGTCCGCTGTTGCCAATGGCCTCAAGGCCAACGGCGTCGATTGCACTGAGGGCACGGAAAGCTTAAGCGTTCGCGGCCGTCCGGACGGCAAGGGCATTGGTGGTGGTACCGTCGAAACGCATCTCGATCACCGCATTGCCATGAGTTTCCTGGTCATGGGCCTCGCTGCGGAAAAGCCGGTGAGTGTCGACGATTCGACCATGATCGCCACAAGCTTTCCGGAATTCATGGATATGATGACGGGCATGGGCGCGGAGATTACCGAACACCACACGGCAAACTGAAGCGAAACCAGATATCAGGCATGAACGCACTGCTTTCCGTTCTCACCGTGTATTTTCTTTATGCGATGTCTAGCGTGCCGTTCATTGTCTGGGCCGGGCGGAGCGCTTATAACGGGACTGTTGCGAGCAAGGAGCCTCGGCCTTGGCCGGGCATGTTGAGCACAATATCGCGGGTCCTTCTTCCTTTGCTGCTGATCTTCCTCTATGCGTGGAATACCTCAGACAGCGCAACATCCGGTGCACTGAGCGCCAGTACCGTAGGCACCAGCGAATGGATGCCCTATCAGTTTCTGCTGCTGCCACCGGCGTTCGGATCGATTGCCGGATACGTAATAGGCTTTTTCATGGGCAAGAGGGCACGGAGCTAGATGTTTTTCCTGCTGATGTCATTCGCCATCATTGCCATTCCCTACGCGATCGAGCGTATCGGCCTACGTGTTCGCTTCGGCCTGTTTGCACTCCTGTTCTGGCTGTTCGTGTTCCAGTTCATCCTGATTCTGGCCATCGACGCACTTCTGCAGAATCTGGCAACGGCCTTACCCGGATGGCTGGAGTCGATGCTGACGACGCTGGGCGGCTTCGCCTTTGTCACCATCGGCATTACACCGATCATCACCCTGGTGCTGGCCGCTGCCTATCTGCTCTTCGCGCTCGGACAGTGGTTCTTCGACCGCGAGGACAAGGATCGTCCGACACCCCCGACCCATTTCACCATTGCCATCGATGGTCCCGCGGCCTCCGGCAAGGGCACGCTCGCCCGGCGCATCGCCGATGCTTACGGCTATCATCATCTTGATACGGGCCTGACCTATCGCGCGGTGGCCAAAACGCTCATGGACCAGAACATGCCACTCGACGATGCGTTTCTCGCCGAAAAGGCAGCACGCACCGTCGACCTGTCGAAACTCGACCGCGAGGTCCTGTCCGCGCATGATGTCGGCGAGGCTGCGTCCAAGGTCGCAGTCATGCCCGCGGTGCGCCGTGCGCTTGTTGCCGCGCAGCAGGCCTTCGCCATGCGCTCGCCAGGGGCCGTACTTGACGGCCGCGATATCGGCACTGTCGTCTGCCCTGACGCACCGGTGAAACTCTATATAACGGCATCACCCGAAGCACGGGCCAAGCGGCGCTATGAAGAAATCAAATCGAATGGTGGCGGCGCTGATTACGGGGAAATTCTCGAGGATCTCACCCGCCGCGACGCCCGCGACATGGGCCGCACGGACTCGCCGCTCAAGCCTGCTGCCGACGCGCACTTGCTAGATACGACGGAAATGGATATAGAGACCGCGTTTCTTAATGCCAAAACCCTGATTGACCAGGCATTGGCGAAGAACACGCATTAGACTAGCCGCAAACATTTGCCGTCAGCCCAAGCACCGGATTGCCCTCAAAGGGCGGGTTGGCATGCAGATGAACCGAAACACCAACCACCGGTGCTGTGTCCGACGAGTTTTCCGGACACTCCAGGAGTATTTATGTCTCAAGCCAATCCAACGCGCGAAGATTTCGAAGCTCTTCTCGCAGAGTCCTTTGCCACCAATGACCTCGCTGAAGGTTATGTCGTCAAGGGCCGTATCGTCGCCATTGAAAAAGACATGGCGATCATTGACGCCGGTCTTAAGGTTGAAGGCCGCGTTCCGCTGAAGGAATTCGGCGCGAAAGCCAAGGACGGTTCGCTCAAGCCAGGCGATCTCGTCGAAGTTTATGTCGAGCGCATCGAAAACGCCCTCGGCGAAGCAGTTCTGTCGCGTGAAAAAGCACGTCGCGAAGAAAGCTGGGTCCGTCTGGAAGAGAAATTCAACCGCGGCGAACGCGTCGACGGTGTCATCTTCAATCAGGTCAAGGGTGGTTTCACCGTCGATCTCGACGGCGCCGTAGCCTTCCTGCCGCGCTCGCAGGTCGACATCCGTCCGATCCGCGACGTCACTCCGCTGATGCACAATCCGCAGCCTTTCGAAATCCTCAAGATGGACAAGCGTCGCGGCAACATCGTTGTCTCGCGCCGTACCGTTCTTGAAGAGAGCCGTGCTGAGCAGCGCTCTGAGATCGTCCAGAACCTCGAAGAGGGTCAGGTCGTTGAAGGCGTTGTCAAGAACATCACCGATTACGGTGCGTTCGTTGACCTCGGCGGTATCGACGGTCTTCTCCATGTGACCGACATGGCATGGCGCCGTGTCAACCATCCGTCGGAAATCCTGTCGATTGGCCAGACGGTCAAGGTTCAGATCATCCGCATCAACCAGGAAACCCATCGTATTTCGCTCGGCATGAAGCAGCTCGAAAGCGATCCTTGGGATGGTATCGGTGCAAAGTACCCGATCGGCAAAAAGATCACCGGTACAGTTACGAACATCACCGACTACGGTGCGTTCGTCGAGATCGAGCCAGGCATCGAAGGCCTTATCCACGTTTCCGAAATGTCCTGGACAAAGAAGAACGTGCATCCGGGCAAGCTGCTCTCGACCACGCAGGAAGTCGAAGTCGTTGTTCTCGAAGTGGATCCGGTCAAGCGCCGCATCTCCCTCGGCCTCAAGCAGACGCTCGACAACCCATGGACGACCTTCGCAGACAAGTTCCCTGTCGGCACGATCGTCGAAGGCGAAGTCAAGAACAAGACCGAGTTCGGCCTGTTCATCGGCCTCGACGGCGATGTGGATGGCATGGTTCACCTCTCCGACCTCGACTGGAACCGTCCGGGCGAGCAGGTCATCGAAGAGTACAACAAGGGTGACGTTGTGAAGGCGCAGGTTCTCGATGTTGACGTCGAGAAGGAACGCATCTCGCTCGGCATCAAGCAGCTGACCGGCGACAAGGTCGGTGAAGCCGCTACTTCGGGTGAACTGCGCAAGAACGCCGTTGTTACCGTTGAAGTCACGGCCATCACCGATGGCGGCCTCGAAGTGCGTCTGGTCGATCACGACCTCGACACCTTCATCCGCCGCGCTGATCTGTCCCGTGATCGCGACGAACAGCGTCCGGAACGCTTCACGGTCGGTCAGAAGGTTGATGCTCGCGTCATCGCCTTCGACAAGAAGACCCGCAAGCTGCAGGTCTCGATCAAGGCGCTGGAAATCGCCGAAGAGAAGGAAGCTGTCGCGCAGTACGGTTCTACCGATAGCGGCGCTTCGCTCGGCGACATCCTCGGTGCCGCTCTGAAGAAGCAGGAAAAGAACTAAGTTCTTTCCCACCTTCGAAAAGACGAAACCCGCCGGTGCAAGCCGGCGGGTTTTTCTTTGGCGTGGTGCCTCCTGTGAAGACCCATCGTTCCCTCAGATCGTATCGAACTGGATCAGGATGAACGCGATCTGCGTGACAAGCGCCACAACGACCAGGGCAAGCTGTACTCTTTGCCGGCGAACAAAGATCCCCAACCCGAAGAGCAGGATGAGAAACAGGTTGCGGAAGGGGTACTCAGAGCCGAGAGAACGGAAATGTTCCATGCCTTTCATGGCCGTGTCGATGATGTCGGCAAGGAAAATCGATATCAAAATGCCGAAGAGCCAGGCCCTTCGTGACATGAAATAGTCTTCATAGCCGGAATAGCCTTCCATGCTATCCGGAAAGAGCATTGCGCAGGCGAGGAAATGCAGGCTCGCGAAGAAAATGACGAAGAGATAGGCCTCGAATTTCCAGGTCACCAACTGGTGCAGGTAAAATTCGTACCACCAGAAATGCGCCACCGTGAGAAGCATGAAAAATACCCAGCCAAGATGAACGGCATAGATATTCTTGCGCTGTGGATGCTGGATGATGCGGGCAACACCGGTCAATAGGCGCGAAATGCTCAAACCCAGGACGATACCGATAATCACCCGGACATGGGTGAAGACTTCGGGATTCGGAATACCGCCTTCCATTGCACATTCCTTGTCATTGTTTCAGCTGCGATCAGAGCGGCCATGCTACTGATGTATCATGGCGATGCAAATTCCCGTCGCGGCCGTTGTAGTCCAACCGTCCCGCTGAGTCAGATTCACACAAGTTTCCACGCGTAAACTTAAATCAATCAGCGAAGAGCTCAAATGGAAGCGTATCCGGGCACGTCGATACGCAGAGTATGGAACTTAATACAAGCAAAATGGATTATTGACGCGTGCGAGTGAGCCTGTAAATTTTCAACTGCCGGAGCAATGCTGTCAATCGGAAGATGTATTGCGCCGGCACAATATTCAGCGATGATTACGGAGCGACTTTCACTGTACCGCTACCGGGTACCGCCAGGTGTTGGAACGTGCGAAGCGATCGTGAAGAGGAATGCATGCGGTGAAAAAGCCGATCAAGACGATGGAGGATTTCTCCCTGTTTGTCGGGCTATCGCGTCCGACCGTGTCGAAATATTTCAACGACCCGAACTCGGTGCGCAAGAAGACGCGCGAGATCATCGATGCCGCCGTCAAGCAATCCGGCTTCCGTCCGAACATTTTCGCCGTCAATCTCAATCGGCGCCGCACCAACATTCTCGGACTTATTGTCCCCAATTCGACCGATCCGTTTTACATGTCCTTGACGCGGCGTATCGAAGGTATTGCCGAGCAGGCCGGCTATCTCGCCTTTGTTCTGAGCTCTGACGGCAAGCCGGAACTGGAAGAGCGTGCCATCGAAACATTCAAGTCGATGAATGTCGCCGGCGCCATCATCGGCCCGCTTGGCGTGCAGTCGCACCACGATAAACTTGCCAAGCTTGGCGAGTCCATTCCGCTCATCTATATCGATTCACCTCTCGACGACACATCGCCATTCGTTGGCACTAACAACCGGCAAAGCTTCAAGCTGATCGTCGACTATCTGACCCGCTCCGGTGACCAGCCATGTTATTTCGGTATGACATCGGTCAACAGCAATGCCATTGAACGTCGCGAGGCCTATAGCGAGGCCATGCGGAACCTCAATCTCGAGCCGCGCTTCATCGAGCCCGAAGCCCATGCAAACTGGGAATTCGAAAAATACGGCTTCGATACAACTGCCAGAATACTGCGTGAGGGCGGGTTTCCCACCAAGACGGTGCTGTGCGCCAATGACCGGATCGCTTACGGCGTTCTCGCCGCTGCCTATCAGGCGGGGCTCAAGGTGGGCCGTGGCGAAGGCTGCGACCTGCGTGTTGCCGGGCATGACGACCAGCCGCTGTCGCGCTACATGTGCCCGCCGCTGACGACGGTCGCGCAAAACTACAACGAGATCGGCCGGCTCGCGATAGGGCTCCTGTTCGACAAGCTTGGCGAGGATCAGGATTCCAACTTGGAGTTGCCGAAGGATGCGCGCATTCTTCTCAACGCCGAAATCATGTTGCGCATGTCGGCCTGACGGAATCTGGGACAGCGCGGCAACGCGCCGCGAGATTTGCCTTCCAACAGCCCTTTGCGTTGCCTTGAAAAGGCATTAAACACCATCTGCTACGCCATGCATTTCATGGTAGGTCAAGCATACCGGCCAGAGTCTACAGGAGAGCTCGATGACAATCATAAAGCCAAAACTCGTCACGGTTTTCGGAGGCTCCGGCTTTATCGGTCGTCACGTCGTGCGCGCGCTGGCCAAACGCGGCTATCGCATTCGTGTTGCCGTGCGCCGTCCAGATCTTGCCTTCCATCTGCAGCCCCTCGGTGGCGTCGGCCAGATCCAGGCCGTCCAGGCAAATCTTCGCTACCGCTGGTCGGTGGATCGCGCCGTTGCAGGTTCCGACCATGTCATCAATCTTGTTGGCCTGTTGTTCGAAAGTGGCAGCCAGAAGTTCAGCACCGTGCATGATTTTGGCGCGCGCGCCGTCGCCGAGGCAACCCGCGCCGCGGGGGTGCCTCTGACGCACATGTCCGCACTTGGCGCCGATCCGCGTTCTCATTCGGCCTATGCCAGCACCAAGGGCCGGGCGGAAGCTGCCGTTCGCGATATCCTCCCTGAGGCGGTCATTATCCGCCCATCCATCGTCTTTGGACCCGAAGACAATTTCTTCAACAAGTTTGCCGGCATGGCACGCATGTCGCCGTTCCTGCCGCTGATTGGCGGCGGCAACACCAAGTTTCAGCCGGTCTATGTCGGCGATGTCGCCGAAGTCATCGCCCGGTCGGTCGATGGCGTCCTGATGCCCGGCCAGACCTATGAGCTTGGCGGCAGCGAGGTCCTGACCTTCAAGCAGTGCCTCGAAGCTGTCTTGCGCGTCACGGGGCGCAAGCGCCTGTTTGTGTCCATACCGTTCTGGGTGGCAAAGATTCAGGGAACGATCCTCAGCTACCTGCCGAAGCCAATGTTGACCAAGGACCAGGTTGTGCTTCTACAGCATGACAATGTGGTGTCGCACGCGGCCAAAACAGAGCAGCGCACGCTCGAAGGTATTGGCATCCATCCGCAGACCATCGAAGCGATCCTGCCGTCCTATCTCTGGCGCTTCCGCAGCCATGGACAATATTCCAGCCAGACACCCGTCTAGTCTGACCACTGTGCGTTGAGTGCAGGCCGTTCTGGCGTGAATATCATCACCGCATCAGGATCAGTGCGATCAGTCCGAGAGTACCCACGGCCAGCCGCCACCAGGCGAACAGGCCGAAGCCATGGCGCGAGACATAGTCGAGCAAGTAGCGCACGACGAAAACACCGGCAATGAATGCAGCGATAAACCCGACGACGATCAACGACGCGTCGTTGAACGTCAGGATGTGGCGGTTCTTGAAGAGATCATAGGCAAAGGCGCCAGCCATGGTCGGCATTGCCAGGAAGAACGAGAACTCCGCCGCCGATCGCTTGTCCGTGCCAAGCAGCAGCGCACCAACAATGGTTGCACCGGAGCGCGACGTGCCGGGGATCATGGCGAAGCACTGGATGAGACCAATCTTCAGGCAAAGCGACAGCGGATATTCCATGACATTCGTATAACGCGGCTTCAATTCGAGGCGATCGACCCAAAGCAGGATGATCCCGCCAATAATCAGCATCACGCAGACCAGCATGGGCGTTTCGAACAGCACGGTCTTGATGAAATCATGGGCGAGAACACCGATGATGACTGCCGGCAGGAAGGCTATGAGCACCCCCGCCACGAAACGGCGCGTCTTCGGATCGTCGGGAAGATTCTTCGCGATCTTGACGAGACGGCCGAAATAGACGGAGAGGATCGCAAGGATCGCGCCAAGCTGGATCAGAACCTCGAAGGTTTTGCCATTGGATTCAAAGCCGAGAAAATGCCCCGCCAGTAGCAGATGCCCGGTGGAGGAGACCGGTATAAACTCTGTTAACCCTTCCAGCAGTCCAAGAAAAAGGGCTTCGACAATCGTCTGTGATTCCATGATTATAGCTCGCGATGGTGATGCCGAACCGGGCAATGACGTGTAGTTCTTGTCTCATGCCGCGGTTGCGCCTATAGGTTTGGCGCAGACTCAAAGGCTTATCGAGCAATACGCTGACGCCCACGAAAATGCCAGTTTGAAAGATTTAGATACACCTGCCATGTTGACGCTCTTCCATCATCCCATGTCCACCGGTTCGCGCTATGCCCGACTCATCCTCAATGAATATGACATTGAGGTGGAGTTGATCGAAGAGAACAGCTGGGCACGGCGCAAGGAGTTTCTGGCGCTCAATCCGGCAGGCACACTGCCGGTTCTGCTGGCGGAAGGCGACGTTCCGATCTCTGGCTCGACGGTGATTGCCGAATATATCGACGAGACGCGCGGTGCGCTGAAACGCAGCCGCAGGCTGTTCCCGGAGGATTCGCTAAGCCGTGCCGAGGTGCGCCGCCTGATCGACTGGTTCCTGAGCAAGTTCGAGAATGAAGTAACCCGCCACATGGCGCGCGAGCGCATCTTCAAACTTCACATGACCCCGGAGCAGGGCGGCGGCGCGCCGGATTCGACGGCTATTCGTGCCGCGCGCGCCAATATCACCCAGCACATGAAATATATCGATTGGCTGACGGCAACGCGCAACTGGCTGGCAGGGCCGACGCCAAGCTATGCCGACATGGCTGCTGCCGCTTCCATCTCGATCCTTGACTATCTTGGCGAGATCAAGTGGGCGGAATACAGATCGGCGCGCGACTGGTACACAAGGATGAAATCCCGCCCGTCCTTCCGTCCGCTGCTCGCCGACCGGGTACGCGGCCTTCCCCCATCATCGCATTATGGCGATCTGGATTTCTGATGCTTGGCGCGGGTGCACATAAAGCATCGCGCTCTCCGTCAAACGCACAACGGCTGAAGCAGTTCATCCTCGAGGAATCCCGCGCGGCGGGATTCGATCTCGTTGCCATCACCCGCCCCGATGCCATTCCCCTCGCCGAAGAGCGGTTGCGCCAGTATTTGGCGCTGGGGCGCCACGCCAGTATGGCGTGGATGCAGGAGACGGAAGAGCGCCGCGCCAACCCCGAGGTATTGTGGCCGGAGGTGCGTTCGATCATCGTGCTCGCCATGAATTACGGGCCTGATAGCGACCCTCTGGATATTCTGGCGCAGAAAGACAAGGCGGCGATTTCGGTCTATGCGCAGAACCGCGATTACCACGACATCATCAAGGGCAAGCTCAAGGGCGTCGCCAGCCGCTTCGCCTCCCGGGCCGCCGGCGAGAACCTGAAAGTGTTCGTCGATACCGCTCCAGTCATGGAAAAACCCCTCGCCGAAGCGGCAGGGCTTGGCTGGCAGGGCAAGCACACCAATCTCGTCAGCCGTTCTCACGGATCGTGGCTGTTTCTCGGCACGATCTTCACCACGGCAGAGCTGCCGGCGGACGAGCGCGAGTCCGATCATTGCGGCTCATGTCATGCCTGTCTCGACATCTGCCCGACCAGCGCCTTCCCCGCACCCTACCAGCTCGATGCCCGGCGCTGCATCTCCTACCTGACGATCGAGCACAAAGGACCGATTGCGCTGGAGTTTCGCAAAGCCATAGGCAACCGCATCTATGGCTGCGACGACTGCCTGGCGGTCTGCCCGTGGAACAAGTTTGCCGGAACTGCACGCGAGGCGAAGCTGCAGGCGCGCGACGATCTCCGCTCGCCGTCGCTTGCGTCGCTGCTCACGCTCGACGATGCGACATTCCGCACCCTCTTCACCGGCTCGCCTGTCAAGCGCATCGGCCGCGACCGCTTTATGCGCAATGTCCTGATCGCGTGTGGCAATTCGGGCGAACCCGCCTTGATCGCAGCGATCGAGCCTCACCTTGCCGATCCCTCGCCGTTGGTGCGCGGTGCCGCCGTATGGGCGTTAAGTGAATTGATGGACAAGGAAGATTTCGCTGCCCTCAAGCTGCGTCATATCGCGCAAGAGAGTGACGCTGATGTCTTGACCGAATGGCGTATTGCTGTGAAGAATCAACAATGAACGTTTTTCTCTTTGGTGCCGGCTATTCGGCACGCGCCTTCGCCAGGGTTATCGCCGGTCAAGCAGATTTCATCGGCGGGACGACGCGCGACAGCGCCAAGCTTTCGGAGCTCAAGAAGGAGGGTATTACGCCCTTCCTTTTTCACGGCACCCATGCATCGCAGGAAATTGTCGACGCGCTTGCCGGCGTTACCCACCTTGTGATCTCGACTTCGCCCGGGCAAAGCGGCGACCCGGTCCTGGCGCAGTTCGGCGACACGATCCGGACACGCCATGCCGAAACTGCAATGGATCGGCTATCTTTCCACGGTCGGCGTCTACGGCAATCATGCGGGAGGCTGGGTCGACGAGACGACACCATGTCATCCGGTTTCCGCTCGCTCGCTGGAACGTGTCGAGGCCGAGCAGGGCTGGCAGCAACTGGCCAATGCGCGTAACGTCCCTCTCGCCATCTTGAGGCTTGCTGGCATTTACGGGCCAGGGCGCAACGCCTTCGTCAACCTTTCCAATGGCACGGCGCGCCGCCTCAACAAGGCAGGCCAGGTCTTCAACCGCATCCATGTCGACGATATCGCCGGCGCATTGCGTTTCCTCAGCACCCGCAACGAAGCCGGAATCTTCAACATCACCGACGACGAACCGGCGCCGCCGCAGGATGTGGTTGCCTATGCGGCGGAGCTGATGGGCATCGAACCGCCGGAAGAGTCCGATTTCGAATCCGCTCAGCTCACGCCGATGGCGCGCTCGTTCTATGGCGAGAACAAGCGCGTTTCCAATGCGCGCATCAAGAAGCTCGGCTTTTCCTTCCGTTATCCGGACTACGGCACGGCCTTCGCAACCATGTGGCGCGACGGCAGCTGGCGCTAGAGAAAACCGCTCTAAAACCGCGTAATCACATTGATGCCCGTTCCTTCGAAGCGATCCATCGCCATCAGGGCTGCGGGTGCCTCCTCCAGCGTCAATTTCCTTGCCGACCAGTCTTTGCGGCTGGAGCTTGCCGGTTTCCAGCATGTCCATCAGCGCCTTGTAGCGGAAGGCCTGCATGCCGTGGCTGCCATAAATCTCAAGCTCATGCGCAATGACCTTATCCATCGGGATCGGAGCATGTGCATGGTCGCCCAGCATCAGCCCGACCTGAACATGGCGGCCGCGGCGGCGCAGATTGGCGACTGAATTGAAACAGGTCGACGGGTGGCCGAGCGCATCGATCGAGACATGCGCACCACCCTTGGTGATTTCCCGGACCGCACCGATAATATCCTTCATCTGCGCGCCATTGACCGTCGCCACCGCGCCGAGTTCTCGGGCAAAGGCCAGTTTCTCCTCGGTCAGGTCGACTGCAACAACGTTCGCTCCCATGGCCGTAGCGATCATGATCGCCGAAAGGCCAACGCCGCCACAGCCATGCACTGCCACCCACTCACCGGGCCTGACCTTGGCCTGATCGACAATGGCGCGGAACGACGTCACGAAACGGCAGCCAAGGCTTGCCGCCGTGGCGAAATCCAGGGAGTCCGGCAGCGCGACGAGGTTGGTATCGGCGAAATCCACCGCGACATATTCGGCAAAGGACCCCCAGGCGGTGAAGCCTGGCTGGAACTGGTGCTCGCACACCTGATGATTGCCGGAATTGCACTCGAAACAATGGCCGCAGCCGCCGACGAAGGGCACGGTGACGCGCTGGCCGATCTTCCACTGGGTGACATGCTTACCGATCGCCTGGATGGTACCGGCCAGTTCATGGCCCGGAACATGCGGCAGGACGATATCTGGATCGTGGCCCATCCAGCCATGCCAATCGCTGCGGCAAAGGCCCGTCGCCTCGACCTTGATGACGACGCCCGTATCGGCTGGCACAGGGTCTGCAACGACTGCCACGCGCGGCGGCTGACCGAATTGCTCGAAAATGACTGCTTTCATGGCGAGGGGTTCCGTTCGAATCAGGTTGTGACTTTCATTCCATATTGCGACTTTCCGGCGAATCTGGCCATCATAAAGCCCCGATCCCCAGCGCAAATTCGCCAGGATCACTTGTGGGACAGCGATCATGAAACCAAAAACCCTGTTGCGTTTCGCGCTCAGCGCACTCATTGCGCTTACCGGCACCGTCGACGCCATGGCCGAAAATGCACCTGCCAAGCAATTGTTCGGGGCACAGAGCTTACCGACCGTCAGTGCACCCCAATCGGCGGGTTTTTACTCCAAGGGCTGCCTCGCGGGTGGTGTCGCCCTGCCCGTGGATGGACCGGCCTGGCAGGTGATGCGCCTTTCACGGAACCGGCGTTGGGGGCATCCGCGTATGATTGCCCTTTTGGAAAAACTGTCACGTGACGCCGCGGCCAAGGATGGCTGGCCGGGTCTCCTGGTCGGCGATATCTCGCAGCCGCGCGGCGGGCCGATGCTTACTGGCCATGCCTCGCATCAGGTCGGGCTCGACGCGGATATCTGGCTGACCCCGATGCCGAAACACCGTTTTACCGACGAGGAGCGCGAAAACGTAGCCGCTGCATCGATGCTCAAGGGCGACACGCTTTATGTCGATCCGGACAAATGGACACCGGCGCGTACGGCGCTATTGAAGCGCGCTGCAAGTTACCCCGAGGTCGAGCGCATCTTCGTTCATCCCGGCATCAAGAAGAAATTGTGTGACAGCGCGCAGGGCGACCGTAGCTGGATGGCAAAGATCCGTCCCTATTGGGGCCACTACTACCATTTCCATGTACGCATCAAATGCCAACCGGGCTCGCCCAACTGCAAGCCGCAAGAGCCGATCGGAGCCGATGATGGCTGCGGCAAGTCCCTCGCCTGGTGGTTCACCGACGAGCCCTGGAAAAAGGCGCCCGACCCCGCCAAGCCGGTCAAGCCGAAAGTCATGATGCTGTCGGACCTGCCGAAAACCTGCGCGCAGATCCTCAATGCGCCCGGGCCGAAGTCGGTCGATCAAGTGACCTATGGCGTGGGAACCGAGATGGCCCAGCCGGCAGCAGCCGGTGTTCCGGCTACGGCCTATGCACCGGAAGGTAATGGTCTTCCGGGGGATGTCCCGGTTCCCGGGCAAAAGCCCTAGCACCGGACTTTCGTCCGCGCCAATCCGTCGCGGTCTTTTTTGCCCGCGGCCTTTTCATGCTGTCATGAATTGAGTATAGGGTTTCAATCGATTTAGGTCCCGCGACCCACGACAGGATTTGATGACACAGCCTTTTCGCCTCGCGTTGATTGCCCACGACCAGAAAAAGGACGATATGGTCGACTTTGCGCGCAATTACGAAAGCCTGCTGGCGCCATGCGATATCGTGGCAACAGGCACGACGGGCGGTCTTGTTCAGGCAGCATGTCCCTCGCTGAAGATCGCTCGCGTCAAGAGCGGCCCGCTTGGCGGCGACCAGCAAATTGGAGCGCTGATTGCCGAAGGCAGGATCGACGGCCTGATTTTCTTTGTCGACCCGCTGTCGCCTATGCCGCATGATGTCGACGTCAAGGCGCTCATGCGACTGGCCAGCGTCTACGATATTCCGATGGCACTGAACCGGGCGACAGCCGAGGTTCTGGTGCAAAAGCGAGGTTTGCTGCGCGATGATGCAGTGGAAAATACACTTACTGCGCCGCGTGCTCCAAAGGACACGCAAAGGTCGCAGTAATACGTGAAATGGGGAAGCGATAATGGTGACACAGGCAGATACCGACCACATCATGAAATTTCCGATCCTGGTCGGTGACATCGGCGGCACCAATGCGCGTTTCGCCATTCTGGTGGACGCCTATGCGGAGCCGAAGGAATTCCCGATCATCCAGACCGCGGATTACCCAACCATCGATGAAGCGATCCAGAACGCCATTCTCGACCACACCTCGATCCAGCCGCGCTCGGCGGTGCTGGCAATTGCCGGTCCGGTAGAGGGCGATGAGATCGATCTCACCAATTGCGCCTGGGTGGTCAAGCCGCGCCAGATGATGGAAACGCTCGGCCTGTCCGATATTACCGTGCTCAATGATTTCGAGGCGCAGGCACTCGCTGTCGTCTCGCTCGAACCCAAGCATCTCGAAAAGCTTGGCGGCGGACCCGGCGATCCGCACGGCAGCCGCGCCGTGCTCGGACCCGGCACTGGCCTTGGCGTTGCAGGCATGGTCCGTTCACGCAACAGCTGGGTGCCTGTGCCCGGTGAAGGCGGCCATGTCGACATGGGTCCTCGTACCGCCCGCGATCTCGAACTCTTCCCGCATATCGAACATATCGAAGGCCGCATTTCTGGCGAACAGCTGCTTTGTGGCCGCGGCCTGCAGAATATTTATCGCGCCATCTGCAAGGTGAACGGCACGCCGGCCAGCCTGCAGACGCCCGCGGAGATCACGGCGGCCGGCCTTTCCGGCGAATCCGCCGAGGCGAAGGAAACCCTTGCACTCTTCGTTGTTTATCTCGGCCGGCTGGCCGGCGACTTTGCCTTGACGTTCATGGCGCGCGGCGGCGTCTATCTCGCTGGCGGCATCGTCCAGAAGATCGTCGCATCCCCTGAAGGATCCGTCGTTCCGCCAGGCTTTCGAGGACAAGGCGCCGCACGGGGAAATCCTGCGCGAAACGCCGGTCTATATCATCACCCATCCGCTTGCGGCACTGAGCGGCCTCTCCGCCTTTGCGCGCACACCCACCCGGTTTGGTGTTGCCACTGAAGGCCGTCGCTGGCGCCGGGATTAGATCCGCTTTAATAGAGCATTGCTGCAACACTCGAGCGCCGCATTCCTGCCCACGGCCAAAACCGATAGGCAAGGCGGATCAATAAGGTTATAGGGACAATTCGAGCGGCAAGGTATCTTGCCCGAATGTTGTTAAACCCATTACGC
Organism: uncultured Alphaproteobacteria bacterium; assembly: GCA_963777425.1. Taxonomy (GTDB): domain Bacteria; phylum Pseudomonadota; class Alphaproteobacteria; order Rhizobiales; family Rhizobiaceae; genus Phyllobacterium. The sequence continues at coordinate 202,129 of CAVZQS010000011.1, forward strand.
AATTCCGGACGCAAAACCGTTTCACACTTTGCTGGAATTGCTCTTGGTACCAGCGAGTTGCCGCCTGCATGAGTGGTCAGACGAAGAAGAAAAAGATCGATCCGACGGAGGCGATGCGCGTTATCCGCAGGGTATTGAACGAAAACCTGCGGCAACATCGTGGCTCCTATGCGATTGCCATTGCGGCGATGCTGGCCATGGCCGCAACGACCACATTCGTTGCTGTCATATTCAAAGACGTCATTAATGGTATCTACTATGAACGGCGTGCGGATTTGATCCTGAAGATCAGCCTCGCCGTCCTTGCCGCGTTCATCATCCGCGGCATAGCCACATACGTGCAATCGGTCATGATGGCGAAGATCGGCAACAATATCGTCGCCCGATACCAGCGGAAGATTTTCGATCATCTGATGAGGCTCGGCCTCGACTTTTACCACGATAACCGGTCGGCTCAGCTTGCTGCACGCGTCAACCAGAATGTCGCTGGTGTTCGCGAACTTCTCGACATCGTCGTCACCACAATCGGCAAGGACATACCGACGCTCCTGTCTCTCATCGGCGGAATGATCTACCTCGATCCTGTCTTGTCGCTCTTTGCCCTGCTCGTTGGCCCGCCCGTGATCCTGGCGGTTCGCTACCTGACCAAGCGGTTGCGCAGCATTCACCGCGAGTCTGTCGCGCTGAATTCGCACTTGCTTGGCGCCATGCAGGAAGCAACGCAAGGCATCGCGATCGTCAAGGCCTTTACCATGGAAGATCAATTGCGCTTGAAGATCAGCGAGTTGATCCGGCGTGCCGAGGAGCGGGCCAACAAGATCGCGCGGGTTTCGGAGCGGATAACGCCATTTACCGAGTTGATCGCCGGTGTCGCGATCGCTTCCATGATCGCTTACACTGGCTACCGCGCCGTCAACAACGTTGCACCGCCCGGCGCCATGTTCGGCTTCATGACCGCCATGCTGCTCGCCTACGATCCCGTGCGCAGGCTGGCGCGCGTGCAGGTTGGACTGGAACGCTCGCTGGTCAATACGCGCATGGTCTACGAGATACTCGATATCGAACCACGTCAGGCAGACAGTATTGGCGCAGTGCCTATCACGGTCCCAAACGGCGAGGTGCGGTTCGAAGGAGTTTCGTTCAGTTACAGCAGTGGGATCCCGGTATTGCACGGTATCGATTTCACCGCCGAGGCCGGCAAGACGACGGCCATCGTCGGTGCTTCTGGCGCCGGGAAATCCACATTGTTTGGCCTCGTTGAAAGATTCTACGACATCGATGCGGGGCGCATCCTCATCGACGGTCAGGATATCGCCTATGTCAGCAAGCGTTCGCTGCGCCAGTCGATCGCCTATGTCTCGCAGCAGCCCTATCTCTTTGAAGGCACGATCGCCGATAATATCCGTTATGGCCGCCCGGAGGCCACCGATGACGAGGTTATCGAGGCGGCGAAGCTTGCCAATGCCGATGAGTTCATTCGCCAGCAGCCGCAGGGATACGGCACCGAGATCGGCGAAAACGGCGCAAATCTCTCTGGCGGCCAGCGCCAGCGCCTCTCCATTGCCCGCGCCATCGTTCGTAATGCCTCCATCCTCTTGCTCGACGAGGCGACCTCCGCCCTCGACAATGAATCGGAAAAACGCGTGCAGCAGGCACTTGAGCACGTCATGCTGGGGCGCACGACCATCGTCATCGCCCACCGCCTATCCACCATCGTCAATGCCGACCATATCATCGTCATGGAGGCCGGCCGCGTGATTGAGGAGGGCGTTCACGAAACCCTTCTCACCCGCCCCAACGGGGTCTATGCCCGCTTCTACCAGTTGCAAGGCAGGGAAGAGTCGCCCATCATCGACGACAGTGAATTAGCAGCAGCTGCAGGATTGGCCGAATGAGTGCGGTAACCGAACAATCCCCGAATAGTTTGGCCGGCGCCACACCGGCGATGAAGCTCGCTGTAGTCGGCGCCGCTGGCCGCATGGGCCAGACCTTGATTCGCGCCATTCATGCCACTCCAGGCGCGAGCCTTGCCGGCGCGATCGAACGTCCTGGCTCGCCGCATATCGGACGGGACGCCGGGGAACTTGCCGGCATCGGCCCGATCGGTGTTTCCATCACCGACGACGCGCTTTCGGTCTTCGTCCAAGTTGAAGGCGTCCTCGATTTCACCGCCCCCGCGGCAACCGTCGAATTCGCCGAACTTGCCGCGCAGGCGCGCATTGTCCACGTCATCGGCACGACCGGTTGCTCGGCAGACGATGACGCGAAGATCCGCGCCGCCGCCCGTCATGCGGTCGTCATCAAGTCCGGCAATATGAGCCTCGGCGTCAACCTGCTGGGCGTTCTCGTCAAACAGGCGGCGAAAGCACTCGGTGCCGACGATTTCGATATCGAGATTCTGGAAATGCATCACAAACACAAAGTCGATGCCCCGTCCGGCACCGCATTGCTGCTCGGTCAGGCTGCAGCCGAGGGCCGCGACATTGCGCTTGGACAACACAGCGTGCGGGTGCGCGATGGCCATACGGGGCCACGTGAGGACGGCATGATTGGCTTTGCCACCTTGCGCGGCGGCTCCGTCGTCGGCGATCATTCGGTCATCCTTGCCGGTCAGGGCGAGCGCATCACCCTGTCCCACCAGGCAGAGGACCGTACGATCTTCGCCCGCGGCGCAGTCAAGGCCGCACTTTGGGGCAGGCGCGCCAAGCCTGGCCTCTATTCCATGCTCGATGTGCTCGGTCTCAATCCTTAAATACGATCCAACAGGAGTACTGCAATGTCCGGAACCCTCGTCCTTGTCCGTCATGGCCAGAGCGAATGGAATTTGAAGAACCTTTTTACTGGCTGGCGCGATCCGGGATTGACGGAGCTCGGCCACAAGGAAGCCATCGACGCCGGCAAAAGGCTGAAGGCAAAAGATCTCACCTTCGACATCGCCTATACGTCCGTTCTCTCCCGCGCACAGGCAACCCTTGAACACATTCTCGAAGAAGTGGGGCAGACGGGTCTTGAGACGATTCGCGACCAGGCATTGAACGAACGCGACTACGGCGATCTGTCCGGCCTCAACAAGGACGATGCCCGCGCCAAATGGGGCGAGGAGCAGGTGCATATCTGGCGCCGTTCCTACGACGTGTCACCGCCCGGCGGCGAAAGCCTGCGCGACACCGGCGCACGCGTCTGGCCCTATTACCTGCATGACGTGCAGCCGCATGTGCTGCGCGGAGAAACGGTGCTCGTCGCTGCCCATGGCAATTCGTTGCGTGCTCTGATCATGGCACTCGACGGGCTGACCGGCGAGGAAATCGTCGCACAGGAACTCGCGACAGGCGTGCCGATCATCTACAAGCTCAACGCCGATTCGACCATCGCCTCGAAGGAGGTTCTGGAAGGCTGAACCCAGCCCGCACGGGCGGCAAATCTCTTGTGTGACAATTCCCCGACAAATGGATTGACAGACTCCGGCGCGCCCCTTACATGAGACCCCGCTGCCCAGATGGCGGAATTGGTAGACGCGCACGGTTCAGGTCCGTGTGCCGCAAGGCGTGGAGGTTCGAGTCCTCTTCTGGGCACCATTCCCAAGTTTCACACCGTCCGAGACGGTCCTGAATAGACCAAAAAAGTCCGAGATATCGGGCTTTTTTGCTATCTGGAGGTCTATTAGCGTTCCTCAACGGTTGCCTGTATCCGGCGAAATTGCTGGCATTCTGACCAAATGCGTACATTGCAAAAATCTGGATACGCCGCGCGTCCAAGCCTATGCGCCATTTTGACCCGCGAGAGCAGTCATTCAATGGCTCGGCAACCCCTCCGTAAAGAGGGGTCACAATTCACAAGTCCAGCAATATTGAATTGCAGTATTTGTATGCGGTCGATCTTTAATCTTTGCTTTGGCCCTCATCGAGTAGTCTTTGCTTGTGCAGTCATTGAGGTGGGCACATGGCTCGGGCTTCTGGGAGGAACCAATGAGCAAATCAAAGACCCAATCATGGGACAAGACCTCGCGCCGCAAATTCCTGGGCGGGGCGGCACGTGAGTGATCCAGTTCTCGGCTTGACGATGCTCATGCTCATCGTGGTCGTTATCATCATGGGGTTCCCGACGGCCTTCACGTTGATGGGCCTCGGCATGTTTTCGGGTTCTACGCGTTCTACAACCCCGCGGAGCATTGGATAGACAATCGTTTATTCGCAGGCATGATGCCTTACATTCTGATCGTCATCGTTTGCATGATCATCATGTACATCTTGCCCGGCATAACGCTGTGGCTTTCGAACTACCTATATGGCGGTTGCGGAAGACCACCCCTCCGGGTTCCCGACTGTACTCGTTAGCTCTTGCCGACCACGCTTATCGCTTTCCAATTGCGACGTGCTCGCGGACGAGATTGGGACCTGATCCGCACATCACCGTACCAACCCGCGGCGCCACCAATTAACTCGTTCGAGCGTTCAAATGTCGGAATGTGGGACGCTCCCACTATCACGCTGAGTACCAATCCAGCGATGGCTTCGGCGGGCGCAAACATGGACCTGTTCAGGGAAGTCCTGGCTAAGCCACTTCGACCCGATTCCTGCCACTGCTTTTTGCGCGATACAACGCCTTGTCTGCCGCCTTCACCACCTCACTCATGTCGTTCATCCTGACGCCAAGAACCGCAACACCGGCGCTGACCGTGACCTGGACCTTGTGGCCGCCCAATTCATGCTTAGCCTCGGCAATCAGGTTGCGGATACGCTCGGCAAAGTCAGTGGCCACGGTGAGCGGTGTGTTGGGCATCAGCAACGCGATCTCTTCGCCGCCATAGCGTACGACGAGATCCGATTTGCGGACATTGCTACGGATAAGGGCTGCCACGTCGGCAAGGACCAGATCGCCCATGTCATGGCCCCAACGGTCATTGATCCCCTTGAAGTGGTCGATATCGATCAGGACAAGAGCACATTTGCGCGCCTTAAGCTTATTATCATTCATTGCCCTCAGTGAGGCCTGTTCAAATGCTCGGCGATTCTGCAATTTGGTCAGGGGATCGATGCTTGCCTCGTGTTCCAGTGCCCGCATCACACTCTGCCGCGCTTTTTCCCGCTCCAGAAAACTGCTGGTGATCATGACGCTTACAAGATTGGCCACCATCAAGGCGAGAAGCGGCGGTCCGATGATCGCAGACGCGATTTCAGGGGGTAGCATGACAACGGTGATAAAGGAGCCTGACGCGACAAGCCCGATGAAGGCCGATCGCAAGGGCCCGATCTTGAGGCGCCGCAACGGAATCATCGCACAGGCGACTCCAATCAGGCTGCTCAGCACAATCGATGCTGCACCGGTCATGGCCCCCATACCGCCAATCCATAGGCGATAGATAACCATCATAGCTGTCGCAATGATGGTCCCTATTGGCCCGCCATAGGTATAGGCAAGCACGAGGAGCGCGGTCCGGGCATCGTAAAACACACCAGGCGCAAAAGAGATTGGATCACTCATCGAGGCCAAGCCGCCAAACCCGAAAAGACAGCCAACGGAAGCCCCTAAGGGTATGCCCCTTGAAAAGGTCCGGATCACCCAAGAATAGCCCAGGACAACCAGCGCGGTGATTCCGAGCATGCGAATAACGCCGGTGGATAAGTCGCCCAGATCCATCCTTACCTCTGTGTTCGTGAATAATGCTTATCGCCTCCTCCTTAGCATTGTATGAATAGATGAGCTACCCAGTCCCTTACCTTGGATCCTAGTCCGGTTTCAGCCGGCCTCATTTGAAAGGCGCTTGGACCGGAAAACCCGATGCCAAATTCGCTTCGTGCCGGAGGTGCGGAGACCCCGGATATGAGTACTTTGCGCACGTCGTCGCTGTTTATGGTTTGTCCGGATATAGAACATTTGAGAGAGCCGTAAGATGCGCACTTTTCGCTTCTGTCGCAAACAACGGATTGCTTACGATTCATCCAGCATAGCGCTTCTGACAAATTCGTCGGCAAGGCTCTTATTCCCATTTACTTGGATCAGATTTGCGCAGAATATTGGCTAATGGGAGGAAGCAATCGGAGCCCTCTCAATAAGTGCGCCCGAACGGCTTTCGACCCTTGATTGTTAGGGAGGACCAATCATGCGGCGTATTTTATTTTTCGCGGCAAGTGCCGCGGCGTTATCGCTTGGCGTCTCGCACGCCTTCGCGCAATCCGGCAGTGTCGAGAAGGCAGTCGGCGGCTACAATTTCGATGAAGCCGCAAAAGAGGCCGCCAGTACGAAGGATTTCCATTCGGCCGACGGTCACTTGACCTTTGCTATTGTGACGCACACTGCCGGCAACGGCTTCTTCGACCCTGTCTACGTCGGCGCCACCGTCGCCGGTAATCTGATCGGAGCCAAGATACTGCTGCTCGGTTCGGAATCGCCGACAGACGATCCCGCTCGCGAGATCGAAATCCTGAACCAGATCATCCAGGACCCGACGATTGACGGGTTGATCATGACAACACCGCAGGCCGGTGCCTACAATGACATTGTCAAGACGGCCGAAGCAAAAGGCATCCCGGTGGCCACAACAAATTCATTCGATGGAACAATCCTCGACCGCAGCGCCATCAGCCATACCGGCCAGGACGCTTCCGCCGCCGCAATTGCCGGCGAAGCGCTTGTCAAATGCTTAGCCGACAAAGGCATCGAAAAAGGCTCAATCGTTCTGCCATCGTCGACTGCAATGGGTAATATCGAGGTCAACAACCGCGTGACATCCGCTTTCAACGCGATCGTCAAGGGGCTCAAGGATGCCGGGAAGCTCGAGAACTTCAAGGTCGACGCGGGCCCGGAGAACACCGGCATCGACACCAATCCCAACGATCCTGTGAACGGCATTGTCACGCTGTTTGAATCGCGCGGGGATGTGGTCGGCGCTTTTGCCGGCAACAATGTCTTTACGCCGGCGCTCGCCAAGGCAGTTGCCCAGTCCGGCAAGACGGGCAAGATCTGCGCCTATGGCTTCGACCTCGGCCCGGCCCAGCAGACTGCACTGAAGAGCGGCGACCTGACCGGCGCACTTGGACAGCAGCCCTTCCTGCAGGGATTCTGGCCGGTGATGCAGCTTTATCTGCAGATCGACCGCGGCATCGCGGCGGCCAACCTCGACACGCGCGCGCAGCTCGTGACACAGGAGACAGTCGGTACCGTCGGCAAGCGCTTCGAGAACTGATGCAGCTCGGACAATCGCAAATCATTGCGGGAGGCCACGCGCGCTCCCGCAACATGCTGCAACCAGGAAGTCGGATCGAAGAACTATGGCGCTTGGCGCGATGACACGGCTCGGCCCCGCACCGTCCCAAATCGCCGGTGGCTGGGAAGCGGGCCTCCTCGCCCTGCTCTTGCTGCTCTATCTTGGCGGCGCTGTTGTCAATCCCGCGTTCTTCGGGTCGACTGAGGCTTTCCATGCAGTGCTTCGTGACACGTCGCGGGTTGCCATCATTGCCGTTGGAATGACTTTCGTCATCATCAACAAGGACCTCGATCTCTCGGTCGGATCGACCTATGGCCTGGTCGCCGTGGTTTTTGCCAGGCTCTATGCACCCAGTTTTCTCGACCTTGACGTGTTTACCTCCGTGGCAATCTGTACACTTCTCGGCATCGTGATCGGCCTCGCCAACGGCGTGCTCGTCACGATCCTGAAAGTTCCAGCGTTTATTGCCACACTGACAATGCTGTTCATTGGCCGCGGCTTTGTGCTTGCGCTCACGCATGGCCAGTCGATCTATTATCCGGACAAGGCCAAAGACCACCCGTTGTTTTTCCACCTCGGCGAGACTAACTACTTCGGCTTCAACAATCAGATAGTGATCTTCGTCATTGTTGCGGCGGTTGGCTCCCTTGTGCTGGCCAAGACACGCTGGGGCTACGAGACTTTCGCTACCGGGGGCAATTTGCAGGCGGCGGTTTACGCCGGCATACCGACGAACTGGGTGCGCATCCGTGCTTATCTGTTCTCCTCGCTCTGCGCTACGCTGGCTGGTTTGCTGTCGGCCACCCAGGATAAGGGCGTGACACCGCTCTACGGCGTCAGCGGCGAGTTGACGGTCATCGCCGCGGTGATCATAGGCGGCGCCTCGATCCTTGGCGGCAGGGGCCGTGTAATCGGATCATGCCTTGGCGCAACGCTGGTTGTCCTGCTCGACAAGGTGTTGCGTGAGGGCTGGCCCATTACGCGCGTCATCAAGATCGGCGACGATGACGTGACAGTAAACGCAGTCTTCTCCCTTCCGGTTGGCGCAGTGCCAGTTTTCCTTGGGCTGGTGCTTGTCATCGCCGTACTGATCGAGCCCCAACTCATTCGACGCCAGGTTGCCGCGCGCTTCTGGTCATGGCTCCTCGGCAGGCCACCGCCACCCGCCTTCGAGACCGGCGGCGTGGCGCTCGAAGGCGTCCAGACCAAGGGTGGGAGTATGACAGAGGTTACGGTACCAGAGACGTCACTGGGCAAGTTTTTTGCGCGACGCGATTCGCTCGCCATCATTCTGGCTGTGTTGTTATGGCTTACGGGTGTGGTTCTCAGGCCCGATTATTGGTGGAACCTTTCGAACACCTTTGCCATTTTGCTCAACTATTCCGAATTGGCGTTGATCACCATCGGGCTAACCTATGTTATCGCGGCCGGCGATATCGATCTCTCTGTTGGAGCGGTCCTTGCATTGGCCGGGAGCACCGCCGCCTACTTCCTGAAGGTTCTCGGAGCGGACCCCTTCACTTCGGTCGCGATGGGCTTGCTCGCTGGGATGGCCGCCGGACTTTTCAATGCTGTCGTGACAGTCGGTTTCAAGTTACCGGCATTCATTGTCACGCTTGGCATGTTCTATATCGCCCGCGGCCTGGCCGCCTGGTTCGTTGCCGGCCAGCAGCTCACCGGATGGCCCGAGGGCTATAACCTGCTCGGCCGCAAAGTGAATGACATCCTCCTGCACTTCCAAATCTCACTGCCACCCGGAATCCTTCGCACGATAGCCGAGGTGGTCAGCGTTCAGACAATCTGGATGTTTTTCGTCGCCCTCATCGCCGGCGTCGTGCTCGCTTATACGCCATTCGGGCAAAAGGTCTTCGCCACCGGCGGCAACATCCGCGCCGCTGCCTATGCCGGCATCAACATCAGCCGGGTGCGCTTCATCTCGCTCATGCTGGCAGCGTTCTGCGCAACCATGGCGGGGCTCATCAATGTCGCATACTTTCGTAGCTTTAACCCGGTCGCCGGCCAATATCGCGAACTGGACGCCATTGCCTCCGTGATCATTGGCGGCGGATCGATCTTCGGAGGCTATGGTACCATCATCGGTGCGCTTGCCGGCGCCGCCGTGATCACTCTTGTTCGGGCGCTCCTGCAGCTCAACGTCCAAGGCTTCAGCATGCCGCAACACTGGATCAACGTGTTCATCGGCGTCATCCTCATCATAGCGGTGCTGATCGATATCTGGGTGCGCAATGCCAATATTTTCGGGCGCCTGCGAAACCGCATCGCAAAGGGCGCCCCAACACCGGAAACCACCCATGGCTGACACAACGCAACCCGAGCCGATCATCCAAATGCGGGGCATCGAAAAAGCCTTTGGCGCCGTGCAGGCGCTCCGCAACGTTGACCTTCAACTCTATCCTGGCGAGATCCTTGGCCTTGTAGGTGACAACTCGGCCGGTAAGTCGACGCTCATGAAGATCTTGACGGGCGCTTATCAACGCGATGCGGGTGAAATCCTCGTTGCCGGACAACCGGTACACTTCAAGAGCCCGCACGAAAGCCGTGATGCCGGTATCGAGATGATCTACCAGGATTTCGCGCTCTGCGGAAACATGGACGTTGGTCAGAACGTCTTCCTCGGCCGCTGGCCGCGCAAAGGCTTCTTTGTCAATTGGCGGAAGATGTATGCGGACGCTGACAACGTGCTGAAACGGCTTAAGGTCGATGTTAACTCCGTGTATCAAAAGGTCGAAAGCCTGTCGGGTGGCCGTCAGCAATCCGTGGCGATCGCGCGCGCCATCTCGTTTGAGCCCCGTGTTGTGATCCTCGACGAGCCGACCGCCAACCTTTCCGTGATGGCGACCGAGCGCCTGCTCGAAACCATGCTGGAACTGAAAAAGCAGGGTGTTGCCCAGATAATCATCTCGCACCGCCTCGTCGACATTTTCGCCGTGGGCGATCGCGTCATGGTGCTTAAGCGCGGCGAGTATGTCGGCGACCGCTACATCAAAGATACCGACGAGCATGAGGTTCTCGAGATTATCGTTTCCGGTACACGAGAGCATGCACTTACGGCTGATCAAGCGAGGGCGATTTGACCGGTCATGGATTGGTTTTCCCATGCGTGTTGGTTCACACATCGGTGATTTGAGCGTCGCCGCTTTCGTTGAATAGGCTTTCGGTGAAGCGGACGATGCGAATGGGCATAACGTTCAGGTTTCGGGGCCAGTCCTTCCGACCTATGGCGAGCCACACCTGCCCGGCAGTTGATCGGTCTGTCCGTGGAACGCAAGTGCTGACAGGAGGCAGACAACACCTTTAGTCACGCGTGGTTGCCTCGGCCAGGCTACGTGGGATCGGTGTCGAGCGGCGCCGACCTCGGAGTGAAGCAGGCCAACGCGGTTTGAATTATCAGCATAAATATCGCGGTCGCCATTTGCTTGTGGCTTCCGGTCGTAGCACCATTTTCAATATGGCTAGCGCGGGGTAAGTTCAAATGGAGCCACGTCAGAGGGAAGTTTGCTCCACACGCGGTTAAAGAAAGATGGAATGACCGGATCGGTTCGTTCCAGCGCGACGTGCCAGTCTGGATGGAGACGATAGCTGTCGGCTGTTAGATCGGTGCCATCGACTGGGTTCTTCCATGATTTGTACTGCTTGATGAATATATGTCCACGTGACAGTCGCTGAAATTCAGACAAGTAAAAGTCAATTTGGTCCTGCGTCAGCTCTGGGAGTGTACTGATGGTAAGGCATATATCGAAGTATTGATCTGGAAACTTGGGAATTTGATTAGGAGTGAGGAGAACGACTGAAGCTTGATCCATCTCCTTGGAAACCTCCTCAAGACGATCAAAGTGACGAAACCGAAATACACGCTGCGTTCCTAATGTCTGCTCAAGATACCACTGAGCCACGGCAAGTGCGGGTGGAATATCGAAGATGAAGTACTGTCCTGGTAGCGTATTGACGTAGGTATAAGCCAATCGGCCATAGCCGGCGCCCACCTCGGCGACACGGGGCTTTGGTAGCCGTGGCAAATCCGCCAAGACGTTGCACTCAATTATTGAAGTCGCGAGATCCTGGCTTAGAAGACGCCTACCATATTTGACGCGAAACGGATTACCGATCTCCGGCTCTTCGACCCGATGGCGAAGATTATGGCGGTCGTGCTTTACCATTATCGTCCAGATGAAACATACGTAGAATTTATAGAGCTGACGTTGCTTCCAGGCGATGACGGCTGGTCTCTCATTTGTTGTAAAGCGCAATCGGTCTGTCTCAGGCAGCCGAGTTAAAAGCGGGAGCAGGTTCGGCTGGTTTCGCCATTGCTTAAACGCGTGCTCGAAAAGGGGATGTTTAGTGTCCGCAATGAACCAATTGAAATAGTTTTGCGCCACTGTACGTTTGAAGTTGGCAAGGCCTTCGGCTTGGAGCATGCGGTTGTTTTTGCTATTGAGATCTTGCCATAAGCCAGACGGCAGGAAGATCGGATCTGCCGCTTTCAGCTCAGCCAGCATTTCATCAATAGTGTCAAGGCTCGTCATCAAAATTCGCTTTCTTCGGGTGGCGACGCCAAGTTGTCGTTTTGAACGCATAGCACCCGAGATGTCAAATACGGTGTCGACACGCGTCCCACGACGCCCGGACCAAGCTCGCGATGCTTCGAAAGCTCGGCGGCGACGTTGATCGGGAACGCCTCACGATCTCGCGGATGGATGGGACGCGCTGTTCCATCACCGCTGCGAGTTCGGCATCACTGAGCGAGTTCATGGCGGGATGTTCCGGTCACTTCGCGGGAGACTGGCGCTTCAAGCAGGCGGGAAAGCCCATCAAGGACAGTGCGGCGGCCTCCGGGCCGCCCCTTTTCCGCACGCTTCAATGGCTTCGGTAATGGTCATGCAGAAATTCCTCTAGGTTGGTTTTCGCCATTGGCCTTCGATACGCGACGCGGCCTCGACGCTGCTCGAAGTGTTGTTATTACTTTGTCAGCTTTAGCGGGATTGGGGTCGGCCGAAAATGGGCCATCTTCCAGTTCCTGGTATACATCGAACAGAGTCACGTGTTCTCCTACTCGGTAAATGGTCTGAGGGTTCTCGTGGAGCTGATCGCTTGCAGCCCGATCAATACGACGGCCTGACTGACCCAAATAACGTGGGTATTTCAACGAAAGTTTGTATATGACGTTCGATAAAAACGCCCAGCGTTTTTCCTCTCCTGACAGCATGCCCCACAATTCTCGACCCTTGCCTTTATGCATCCAGCGCAGAAGGGACGATTGGGATTTGAGGTACTCCCATATCTGAACTTTACGATAATGTTGGAAATCTGGTTGTCTGGAAGGATCGCCGAGCATCTTGGCGACGTATGCCATGGTTATGATGTATTCCGTCTGGTAGCGGGAGCCCGGAAGAAAGTACTTCGACACTTGCCGGTATTGAACATCGTCCGATATCTCGTAGTTGAGTACCTTGAATCCTTCGTCAGTTTTCTTGTTGAGGAGGGTGAACCCAAAAGAGACTTTCGAGACACCTTGAAATGCTAGCGGTTTTGGTTCTGCGACAACCTTTTCAGCGAGTTCTAATGCGATATTCGCAAAATAGTAGTCGGGGAAAGGCGAGTGTAATACCTGACCATCGACGCGCATGCGTTCGAGTAGGGCCCTACTGCAGCAGAACGCCGGCATATTAAACATGAACGAGCGGCGCATCTGTAAGGAATTGTCAACGGAACGTCGTATTGTTTTAGTGTCGAGCACAAATGGCTGATCGCCTTCTAGGAAGTCAGCCATCTGTAGGCTGGCGACATATCCCTGTCTTATATGGGGCATGACCCCTGGATGCATAAATTGATAAAGATTGGAGAAAACCAAATCCGGGCTATCAAAACGGTCAATTAGGTAGCTGATGCGCTCAAAATAGCCAGGCGCAATCCCATCGTCATCACCGATCATAGTAACATATTCGCCTTTGGCCATATTGATGGCCCGATTCCAGCTCGCAGTTACCGGCAAGAATTCTTCCGATCTCTCGCAGCGGATACGCGGGTCATCCAGCGCACGAATAGCTGGTTCGATAGCCGCCTTGGATGCATTATCGAAGACGACTATTTCCCAATTGTTGTAATTTTGGTGCGTAACGGTCCTGATGGCGTCAAGTACCAGATCGAGACGGTTATGTGTCGGAATCGCTATAGAGATTAGAGGCTTGCGCTTTGGTTTTGGTGTGGGCTTAAAGTCCGCTATTCGCTCGTCCAGACTGCTCTTTTTTGGGAAGTGCACACCGAACAATTCAACATCATCCTCAAATTCCGGGTCGTAACCACCCCAGGTCATAATGCGATGAGTACGGTTCACCTCTTTCGAGAAGCGATCGAATGCCTCTGTTTGATTGTCGGCAACTAGTATGTTCGACTGGTCACCGGATCGGAACGCTTGGCAGGTTGGCCATTGATCCATGCTATAGCCGGTTCCATCTGCACCCACAACGATCAGGTCCAATCCCTTGTTAAGAAGTGATATTGACAGCCCCCGCGGCCCGCTCTCAAAAAGGCAGCAAGAGAATTTTGATTTGTCCGGTAGCGGAGTTGCCAGCAAGTCTTTGCGCCGCACCATGAAGCCATTGCTACGAATATGTGGGTTCGGAAACATCGGAATGTCACGGAAGTAACGATGGCCGCCGATATGATTGATCGCTGTACTCCAGACAGTCGGCATGTGTTCCAGAAGCTGCGATATCGGTATTCTGTTCCGAACGATGTCTCCTATGAACCTCCGGACTCTGAGTTGCTTCGACTGCGTTGCGCGCAACGTGAATTGGTCGAAGATTGGCAGCATCCAGGCGAAGTCGCGATTCACCTGGCTATTGAAGCGGGCTGGCTGCCTCAACGAGTACACAAGGAACTCAAGCGCTTTTATGCTGGAATGCAAACTCTCGTAAGAACCCGTTGCACCAACCATTCCAACGCCCGGCCTCGACATGTTGGACCAAAGTTTTGCCAGCCAATTATTGACCCGCAATCTAGAAAACGTGTTCAAGCAGAAAACGTAGTCGTTCTTGATTTGCCGTGCCGCCTCTTGGTACGCGTGCAGATCCATTCCGATGTCATCGGCAACCGCAATGATCGTGTGATCAATGCCAGTGAATATCGCTGAAACTGCTGCGAACTCGCCGGGCTTGGTGAAACCTTTGCAAACGACAATTAGGTCATGGGGCTCACCTGCCGGGTGGGCTCGGTACGAATCTGCGAACGCCTCGAAGGCAGGATAACCTTCATGAAGGCGGGCCAGGTAGATTACGGCAATTTTCGACATCAATGGCGCCTCTTTTCATCTGGAAAGAAGTCTTAGCACCATGAATCAGATCGCGGCAATCAAACATCTCGGCGAAAGCAAACAAAGACCAATAATTCGCCTTGGCTTTCATGCCCAACTAGTCGGACTCACGCGGTGAGTGCAACCTAACCACTCTTACAATCTGAAGGCGAAAATCATGAACAGAGCGCATTTTACGCCGCACGGCGCTCGCCTGCTGGCCTATGCGGTGGCAGACTTTCTCAGTCGCAGGTCCTTGGCCTCGACGCTATTCTCGATGAATCCGAGCGGCGCAACACCGATCAGCGCATGGCTGGCCCAAATGCTGGCAACACCTTTGAGACTGGTGCGACAATGCAGCCGATCAAGGAGAACTTGAACTACTCTGCCAAAGGTTTGCTGAACACCTTTCCCCGATACTTCAATCCGCAGCAGGCCCAAGCCTATCAGCACCAAGCGGCGAGCGCCGCTCGCGAGGGGATATGCCGTTCTTACCGAAAAGACAGCGCTCGAGGCGCGATTGGCCAAGGAGCAGCAAGGCAGACTCCGGGCATCACAACTCTACGAAGATGCATTGAACCGCGCCACGGCGGCGGAAATGACAAACAGGCTGGCAAATGAAAAGAGAAGCCGATCGATAACGATACTGGTGCCGGCGGCGCTACTTGGCGCACTGACGATCTTGAGTGGCTGTCAAACCACTGAGCAAAAGCAGACGGCTCGTGTTGTTACTGCAGCTCGAGCAATCGGCGAGGCGAGGGCAGCGCCGATCGTTCCAAGCCTTCCGCCTGAATGCAGGAAACACATGGGGCATTTGGCTCTAAAGCTGGGCGGACGCAGAAGCGTTGGGAATACTGTGCCAATGCCATCGGCGGCCTGCGGCGTTCCCCGGTAGGAAACGCTCATTTCCTACCGATATGGCAAAACCCTCAGATCCCGTTGGATGCGAGGGCTTTTGTGTTTCTAGGCAATTCCGGGGGCCTCCAATGAAAGGCAATCGAATATCTCACAACCACTTCACCTTGACGGCACAAGCTTCTTTATGCTGTATCGATCGTCGATGTGGGGGATTGGTATGTTTGAATTTCGTAAAGCGCTCGGCACGTTGTTTCGTGGATCGGATCAAGCCGGTAAGCGCAGTAGCGGAGGTAGGGTACCCTCTGGGGATCTGAAGATCGTTGTTCGGCGCAATGCGAAAGATATTGTGCTCTCCCTGGATGATCTCCCTGAGTTCAGCTTTCAAAACGAAGATGAGGTGTCCTTCGAGCCTACTGAGCTCGCTGCGCAGTTGCATAGAACGCCAGATGGAAATGTGAATATCGCGTCGGGAGACATGCGAGTCCGCGTGCCTCAGAAGATCATAATCTCGGAGCACAACGGTTACCGATTCCCAGAGCATCTTGTTGTGCTGACCGGCGCCGGTACAGCGACGCTCGATGTCTTTGGGCGTGCCCATGTTGAGAACTACAAAAAATTTATGGGACTGGCTCCGAACATGACGGTCCTAGAAATCGGCTGTGGCATCGGGCGCGACGCTTTCCAGTTCATGAACATCCTGGATGAGCGTGGCCACTACGTGGGAATCGATGTGACGTGGGATTCGATCAATTGGTGCAAGAAGAATATCACGCCCAAATATCCCAACTTTGAATTCCATCATTTCGACGCGCAACACGAACTCTACAATCCCCTGGGGCTGAAGACGTCGATGGATTTTCGCCTGCCGGTTGCTGATGGGTCGGTCGACCGTATCTGCGCGGGATCGGTCTTCACTCATTTGTTTGAGGACGAGATCGTCCACTATATGAAAGAGATCCGCCGCGTACTGAAGCCGGGCGGTCTTGCATACACGAGCCTGTTCCTCTATTCGCCAGAGACCATCGCGGCTTCACGCAAGAACAACGTCACGCACAATAATCTAATGTTCGAGCACCCATACGGCGATGGCTGCTATATCAACGATGCGGACTATCCAACAGGAGCCGTCGCCTTTACGGATGAGTCGTTTCAACGGATGATTCGCAAAGCAGGAGTCAAACTCGCTCGACCTTATCTCCGAGGGGCCTGGTCGGGCTTGCATGCTGAGCCTGATGACGGACAGGAAGTTGCAATCCTAGCCCGCCCATGAAGGAACAGTCCGAATTTCAAAGTTTTTGAAATTGGAGCAGGGATGCGGTGTGGATACGTCGAGGAGCTATTGACTTGGTCGCGTTAGGGAACCTCGAATTTGCCGTTACTACCGCCTCAAATTGGTCGCCGTCCGATCCATTCCTCGACCGTCTCTGTGATGCCTACGAGCGGACGGCCAAGTGCTTCGCCCAGACCGAAGGCATGTGGAGCGTCGTAGAGCAAAAAAGCGCTGCGCTTTCAACACGCGACATGGAATCTCTTCGCAATCTTCTGACGAGCCCAGCTGAGAACGACCTATATTACGGCATGGACTCGCTTGCGAGATTCAGCATTCCGCTGTTCGCAGAGAGTGCGATATCCGGCGCATTATTGTCGATACTCTGGTGCTAGTTTCGGAAGTGGGCGGTGCAAGACGTTTCTGGAATTTCGAGGCATACCCGAACCACAATCCCCTTCTCGTTGAGGATATTCTCCCGAGCTGGATGCGGTCTTTGGCGCTCCTGTCAAGGTCCATAATCCCTTTCCTCAGGAATATGGACTTTTAACCTTGCGTGGCGGCATCAGGTATCGTGTACCATATGCCCTCTACCATGCACTGAAGGAACGAGAATTTAGCGAATTCTGCGGAGGAAGAGGGCTGTCGAGATTGGGCTGGTGTTGGCAGAACGGCTATTGCCGCGCTATGGGCTTTACCGATTACACGATTGTGGTTCTACCCATGAGCCTGATCGGTCAGGCTTGTTTCCTGTCAGCTGCACTCGGCGACGATGCTGCATGGATCGAC
Source organism: uncultured Alphaproteobacteria bacterium (assembly GCA_963777425.1). Taxonomy (GTDB): domain Bacteria; phylum Pseudomonadota; class Alphaproteobacteria; order Rhizobiales; family Rhizobiaceae; genus Phyllobacterium. Next base: position 219,556 of record CAVZQS010000011.1, read on the forward strand.
GGTAAATCGACTACGCAAACAGGCAAGATTGGATTGCTTACTCCTGAAACCTTTTTGCAACCTCTGACCGGTATCATGTTGCCATGAACATCGACAGCATTACGGAAATGCCGGACGACGTTGGAATTCGCTATTTTCAGCACCTCTCCCGCCGTGCGTCGGTTCTCTATTCGATAAATCATGGACTGAACAAGCATCGTGCGATCAGCAACCTGACATTGAATATTTTCCAGGACCTGCGTCTTTCGTTTATTTCCTCCTCATTCAAGGCCACCGTATCGTTTTGGAATAGGCTTCGGGGAAATTGAACACCTCACGGTCACTCCGCCAGAATTCCTTATTCGCAAGGTCGGCTAGCAATTTTAGCAAGCCCATGTAACTAAGATTGAGATCCCTACGCCACCATGCTGAGATCAATAGGAGGTGTGCAGGTCGTTCTTCACAGCGTGCGCAGCCCTGCGAGCATCCAGTGAACCGCGTCGATAATGGCGTTTCGGTTGCCATATTAAAATGTTCACATGCTCGCTATAGTGCTCACTTGACTATATCTTTCATCGTCGCTGATTCTATCGCGATGTTTCCCGGAACGCTGGTACACCAATGAGTAGTTTGAAATTTGGGACAAGCGGCCTTCGCGGCCTGGTCACAGAACTGCCTGACGCGGTTTGCAGGGCATATAGCGTTCGCGTTCCTGAAGCATATGCAAAGTGCGCATTCGGTTCCCGCCGATGGGCTTCTGCTTGTTGGGTATGATCTGCGGTCGAGCAGCCCGCAGATGTCCGCTGCGTGCATTTCCGCTGCGCAGGAAATCGGCATGAATGTTGAAAACTGCGGACCGTTGCCGACGCCGGCACTGGCATTGCGAGCCATGAGCCTCAAGGTTCCGGCCATCATGGTAACCGGCAGCCATATCCCCGCAGACCGCAACGGCTTGAAATTCTATCGCCCGGATGGAGAGATCGACAAGGCCGATGAAGCCGGCATTCTCTCCGTTCTTGAGCTTGATGCTGTAACAGCATCTCCCTTCAGCGCACAATCGGCGGTCACTCCCACCGCTTTTAACGACTATGTCGAACGGTGCATCTCGATCCTGGGTCCGCAAGCCCTGGCCGGGAGACGCATTGGTGTTTACCAGCACAGTTCTGTCTCCCGCGACCTTATCGTGACCGTCTTGCAGGAACTTGGGGCGGATGCCGTCGCGCTCGGCCGTTCGGATGTTTTCGTGCCCGTCGATACGGAAGCTCTGCGGCCGGAAGATGTCGCGTTCGCCGACGCAGCCAGCCGGAAATATAAGCTCGACGCGTTGGTGTCGACCGATGGCGACGCGGACCGGCCTCTTGTTGCCGATGAAAACGGCGTGTTTCTGCGCGGGGACAGCCTCGGGCTTTTGACCGCGCGCTTTCTAAATGCCGATGCGGTTGTCACGCCCGTGACTTCCAATACGGCCATCGAGCTCAGCGGTCTGTTTGCGAAGGTATACCGCACGCGTGTTGGATCGCCCTATGTCATCGAGGGCATGGAACAGGCCGTCAAGGATGGCTATCGACCGCGTTGTCGGTTTCGAAGCCAATGGCGGTGTCCTGCTTGGTTCATCCGTCACCACAGACAGTGGGCAACTGGACGCGTTGCCGACACGTGATGCCATGCTGCCGATCCTCAGTGTTCTCGGCATGGCTGCAAGGGACGGCGTTGCCCTGTCGAAGCTTCTGGATGGACTTCCTTCGCGCTTTACGCGCAGTGGCCGCATCGAACATGTTTCTGCAGAACAAAGCGGTCCGTTCCTGCAAAGCCTGCGCGACAATGATGACAATCGGGCCGGTTTCTTCGCTGGACTTGGCACAATAAGAGACAGTGATGCCATCGATGGTGTCAGGGTCGTGCTGTCAACCGGTGAAGTGGTCCATTATCGCGCATCCGGGAATGCACCCGAATTGCGTTGTTATGCGGAAGCATCCAGCGACGAACGCGCGGAACAGTTGCTGCAGTGGGGACTTGGACGAGCTGAAGAGGCGCTGGCCAAAATCAGCTAGTGCCCGGCGAGGCTGCTATGCCCGCAAGAGTCTCTCGACGACGCTCATCGTCGATTGTTCCCATGCTGGCGCCCGCCAGTCAAAAACGTCATGGAACTTTTCGCTGGAAAGACGGGAATTCAACGGGCGCCGAGCCTTCGTCGGATATTCTGCCGTCAGAATATCCTTGACCTCGGCGAATGGCCCCTGAAGCTTCCGGCTGGCTTCGAAAATTGCGCGCGCAAATGTGCTCCAGTTCGTGCTGCCCGTGCCGGCCAGATGGTAGACGCCAAAAGCATCGAACTGCCGATCTGACCGAAGCCGGTTCGCCACACGTAGAATTCCGTCGGCAATATCGATGGCCGATGTCGGGTTGCCCCATTGATCGGCTACGACCGAAAGGTTGTCGCGGTTTTCCGCGAGGCGCAGCATCGTCTTGACGAAATTCTTGCCGAATGGGCTGTAGACCCAGGCTGTACGCAAAATCAGATGGCGGGGATTGGCGGCGGCAACGGCCAGCTCACCATCGAGCTTGGTTCGGCCATAGACGCCGTGGGGTCCTGTCGGATCGTCCTCGGTGTAGGGCTTTTCGCCGTCACCCGAAAACACATAGTCCGTGGAGAGATGGATAACCGGCGCGCCAATATCGGCGGCAGCTTGCGCGACGGCTCCGGCACCGACCGCGTTGATGCTGCGTGCCAGATCGGGTTCGTCCTCGGCCTGATCAACGGCCGTGTATGCGGCGGCCGAGACGACCAGATCGGGCCGCGCGGCATGTATGGTTTCGTAAACCGTTTCCGGTTGCGCCAGATCGAGTTCCGGGCGTCCGAGAGGCAATATCTCGACGGACGGATCAAGCGCCGCCCTTTCGACCAGGCTGCTGACAACCTGTCCTTCCCGTCCGGTAACGACGATCCTCATACCGATGTCCTGCCTGCCGGCGCGGCGCCGAGCCGCTCGCCCGCATAACGTTCGCCGCGAATCGGTTGCCACCACCATTCATTGTCGAGATACCACTGCACTGTCCGCTCCAGACCGGTCTCGAACGTCTCGGCTGGCGTCCAGCCAAGCTCCCGCTCGATCTTTGTCGCATCGATCGCATAGCGGCGATCATGTCCCGGCCGATCGGTGACAAAGGTGATCAGATCACGATAGCGCGCGCCTCCCGTCCGTGGACGCTTCTTGTCGAGAATGTCGCAGATTGTCTCGACGACACTGAGATTGGTGCGCTCTGCACGGCCGCCGATGTTGTAGCTTTCGCCCGGCTTGCCCTTGGTGACGACAAGCTCGAGTGCACGGGCGTGATCTTCAACGAAGAGCCAGTCACGGACGTTTGCACCGGCGCCATAGACCGGCAGAGGCCGCCCATCCAGCGCATTGAGGATGACCAGCGGGATGAGTTTTTCCGGGAAATGGAAAGGACCGTAATTGTTCGAGCAGTTCGACAGGACCACGGGCAGACCATAGGTCTCGTGCCAGGCCCTGACCAGATGATCGGATGACGCCTTCGAAGCCGAATACGGCGAGGACGGTGCGTAAGGCGTTTCTTCGGTGAAGATACCACTGTCAAAGGGCAGGTCACCGAACACTTCATCCGTCGAAATATGGTGAAACCGGAATGCCGATCTGGCAGGCTCAGGCAGCTCGCGCCAATAGGCGAGCGCCGCATTCAGCATGCGGAACGTGCCGACGATGTTGGTTTCGATGAAAGCGGCCGGACCGTCGATGGAGCGATCGACATGGCTCTCGGCGGCGAGATGCATGACCGCGTCGATCTTCTCGCTGCGAAGAATTGCCAGGATGGTCGCATCGTCGCAGATGTCTGCCTGAACGAAACTGTAATTGGGATAATTCTCGATCTGTCGCAGCGAAGCGAGATTGCCCGCATAGGTGAGCTTGTCGACATTGATGACGCGATTTTGCGGATTGGCGGCAAGATGGCGGCAGACTGCGGAACCGATAAAACCGGCGCCACCCGTAACGAGAATCTTCATCGGATAAACTGCTCCTTCAGGGGAAAATATCGGCGCCGTCGAGCAAGGGTGCTTTCCGGTCCTTATCCGACAGTTGAATCGCCGAGGCCTCGAAAGGCCATTCGATACCGATCGACGGATCGTCGAAACGCACTGAGCGATCATGTTCGGGCGAATAGTAGTCCGTGACCTTGTAAACGACTTCGGTATTTTCTTCCAATGTCACGAAACCATGGGCAAAGCCTTTTGGCACCAGAATCTGGTTCCATTTCTTCGCCGAAACCTCGAGCGAGACCCATTTCCTGAACGTCGGGGAGCTTTTCCGGATATCAACGACCACATCCAGTATCGAACCCTTCACGACGCGCACGAGCTTGTCCTGCGCGCGCGGCGGCAACTGATAGTGCAAACCGCGCAGGACGCCCTTTGACGCCGAGAGGGAATGGTTGTCCTGGACAAATTGCAGCGTGATACCGGCCTCGGCGAAACTCTCCGCATTATAGGTTTCGGAGAAGAAGCCTCGGTCGTCGCCAAATTTCCGTGGGGAAATTTCAAGAACCCCCTCCAGCGCGAGAGGTTTGACTTCAATCATTTTCCACCTCGTCGGCACGGCGGAGCAGATAAGCGCCGTATTCGGTCTTGCCCATTCTTGATGCTCTTTCACGAACCTGTTCGGAATTCAACCAACCCCACTCCAGGCCGATTTCTTCCGGGCAGGCAATTTTGATTCCTTGCCGATGCTCGATCGTGCGCACAAACGAAGACGCCTCGTGCAGACTGTCATGGGTTCCCGTATCGAGCCAGGCATAGCCGCGTCCCAATTGTTGAACACGCAGATCGCCTCGCTCGAGATAGATATTGTTGACACTGGTGATTTCGAGTTCACCGCGAGCGGAGGGCTTGATGGATGCTGGCGATATCGACAACGTCATTGTCGTAGAAATAGAGCCCGGTAACGGCCCAATTGGACTTGGGTTTTGCCGGCTTTTCCTCGATGGAAAGCGCCCGGCCGGTGACCTTGTCGAAATCGACAACACCGTAGCGCTGCGGATCGTCGACGTGATAGGCGAAAACGGTGCCGCCCTTTTCGCCGGACGAAGCAAGCTGGCAGAGCTTGGAGAGACCATCGCCGAAATAGATATTGTCGCCGAGGATCATCGCAACGCTGTCGTCGCCGATGAAATCACGCCCGATGATGAAGGCTTCCGCCAGGCCATTGGGCTGCGGCTGCTCGGCATAGGAAAAATTGACACCGAATTCGCTGCCGTCGCCCAGCAGTTTCTGAAACAGCGGCAGATCGTGCGGCGTCGAGATTACGAGAATGTCTCGTATGCCCGCCAGCATGAGCACGCTCAGCGGATAATAGATCATCGGCTTGTCGTAGATGGGCAGAATTTGTTTCGACACCGCGATCGTCAATGGATAGAGACGTGTACCGCTTCCACCCGCCAGTATTATCCCCTTCATTCGACTGCTTCCCTATGCAAACAATATGGGCAATCCAAAATATAATGTATTAGACGACCAGAAACGCATTCAACCAAGTGCGGGCCGCACTTCGCCCCAGCATTGTGGCAGACATTTGGCGTCAACGGAAACACAAGTCAACCACCAGAGGCTAGCGCACTTTCCGGCTTGCCTCTCACGTTAACGATTCCACAGCACCATCCCATCTGATAGCTACGGCGGGACGAGGCCATTACAATACAGGTTTTTTGAATGCAGATTGAGCGCCAGCCGGAAGTCAGCGGAATCATTGTCACCTATAATCCCGACCTCAATGGCCTCAAGCGTCTTCTCGCAGCAGTCGGTCCGCAAGTGGACCATCTGGTGGTTGTCGACAACGGATCAAAAGCCGATCTGGGTCCTTGGCTCAGCCAGCAGGATTTTAAGGCGAGCTTCGTCGCACTCGGCGAAAACTACGGCATTGCCAAAGCACAGAATGTGGGCATCGATCGGGCGCGGGCCAATGGGTCGGGCTATGTACTGTTGCTCGACCAGGACAGCGCGCCAGCGCCGGATATGGTTGCCATGCTGCTGTCTGCGGCAAAGGCACAGATTGCCGCCGGCGTACGGCTTGGATGCGTCGGCCCACGATACGAGGATTCGCGGCAGAAGAATCCGCCTCCGTTCATCCGGATCAAAGGGCTTCGCCTCGAGCGCCAGACCTGCACATCGGACGACTCCGTCGTGGATGTCGACTACCTCATCGCTTCGGGCAGTCTGATCCCATTGGCAACGATCGACGCTGTTGGTGGAATGCAGGAGGAATTGTTCATCGACTACGTCGATATTGAATGGGGGCTGCGCGCCCAGCAAAAGGGCTACCGGTCCTTTGGTGTTTGTGCGGCCCGCATGCAGCACGATCTCGGCGACAATCCCGTGCTGTTTCGTGGCAGATATATTCCGGTTCATAGTCCGCTGAGGCACTATTACCATTTCAGGAATGCAGTCTGGCTCTATCGTCAGTCCTGGCTGAGGACCAACTGGAAGGTCGTCGATGCGGCGCGTCTCCTGCGCAAGTTCGTGTTTTATAGCCTCTTTACTGCTCCCCGCATCAAACACGCAAAGATGATGACGCTCGGCATCGTTCACGGGCTCGTGGGCAAGATGGGAAAGAAAGCCGGCAATGATTGAACCGAGGAGCCCTGGCGAAGACGCAAGTTTTGAAATTTCGATCTGTATCGTCATCTTCAAGCCTGACCGGATGGATGCTTGAAAAAACCCTTGCAAGCCTCCGGAGCGCACTTGAACGTCTGTCACCGCGCACGGCCAAGCTCTATATCGTCGACAATTCGCCGGATGTTTCCAATCATGTCTGGTTACGCCAAATGTTGGAGGGTTTCACATATGAAATAGTCGCGGGGCACGGCAATGTCGGGTTCGGCACAGCGAACAACATGGTTCTGGACCGCATTGGCAACTTCCATCTCGTGCTCAACCCAGATGTCGAGATGGAGCCGGAAGCCCTGGAGCAGGGACTGGCATTCATGACTGACAATCCAGATTGCGGCCTTGTGACCCCCGAGGCATTTAACCCGGATGGCAGCAAGCAATATCTTTGCAAACGCTATCCTGCAGTTTTTGACCTGCTCTTGCGCGGGTTCGCCCCGGGCTGGGTCAAAGCGTTTTTTCGTGAGCGGCTTCAAAGTTATGAAATGCGGGACCGCCATTGCCGGATACTGTTGCCTGGAATCCGCCGATCGTCAGCGGATGCTTCATGCTCTATCGCGGCGATGTTTTTCGACAGTTGAATGGTTTTGATCCCCGCTATCTGCTCTATTTTGAGGACTTCGATATTTCGCTGCGCACAGGGAAAATATCGCGTATCGCTTATGTACCAGCGATCCGGATCGTGCATGAAGGCGGACATGCCGCACGCAAAGGTCTTTGGCACATCTGGCAGTTTGCTCGTTCGGCCGCGATATTCTATTCGACGTATCCGCTGAAACTCTTTTGATTGTGACGCATGGTTCTCAGCTGTTGCCGTTTCCTAGATCGAACTGGCTTTCACTTGTATGCGCCAATAATCGAGCAAGTCTGCAAGCACATCATGTATCGAATAGTGCGGCTTCCATCCGGTCAAACCGTTGAGTTTCGCGTTCGATCCAGTCGCCACAATGATATCCGATGGCCGGAGCCTGTCGCGCGCCACATGAATTTCAAATGAGGCCGTCGACAACCGTCGCAATTCGTCGAGCAGATCTGGAGAGACGATAGCTTTGCCCGGACGGATGTTCACAATTACTCGCTCACCCAGGCCGGTGCTTGCCTCGATCAGCGCCAGATAGGCAGCGATGACATCTCGAACGTGCAGAAAATCCCGTCGTGCTGACAGATCCCCGACCTCGATCCGGGGCTGCTGGATGCCGGCCTCAATCCGAGCAATCTGCGCAGCGAAGGATGGCAGGACAAACCGTTCGTCCTGCCCGCTGGTACTGTATGCGTGAAAGGCCGCTGCGGTGACTCAATTTGGATACTAGCCGTTAAAATCTGTTCTAATGCCACCTCCGCTTTACACTTGGACCGGCCATAGGCACTTAACGGTTCCAATGGCGAGGCTTCATCCACGGCGCCGTTCTTAAAGCTGGCCCCATAAACTTCGGAGCTGCTGGCAAACAAGACAGTGACCTTCAGGCACGTATCGCGAGAGGCTCCGTGCCAGATTTGTACTGCCGCCAGAGTTGACCCGCGTGGTCAGATCCTGGTCGCTGATGCTTGCGGCGACAGAGGCCTGAGCGGCGAGATGAACGACGAGATCGGGTCGAAACACATCAACTGCCCTTTCAACCGCTTCCGCGTCCTGCAAATCTGCCTGCACAGCATCCCAACCGGCAGCGTTGTGCTCGCCTAAATTCTGCAGTAGCAACGCACGCTTTGCTTCCGGATAAGCTTTCGCCAATGCTGGAGCAAAATAACTGCCGACGAATCCGGTGCCGCCCGTCAGAAGTATACGCTGGTATTCGATCATGATTGTTCCAAAGTTATTTCCTGGATCTCGGCAAGTGCTAACTCAATCGGGCAAGGTCGGCGTCGACCATCTCCTTGATCATGTCCTCCAGATTTGTTTCGGGCTCCCAGCCGAGCTTGACCTTCGCCTTCTCTGGATTTCCCAGCAGCACTTCTACTTCGGCCGGGCGATAGAACGCAGGATCGATGACAAGGTGCTTCTCAATATCAAGGCCAACATGTTGAAAGGCAATGCGGCACATATCGCGTACCGTCGTCGTCACGCCTGTAGCCACGACATAATCGTCGGCAGTATCCTGTTGCAACATCAGCCACATCGCACGAACGTAGTCCCGCGCATGGCCCAATCGCGCTTTGCGTCGATGTTGCCAAGGCGCAATTCGTTTGCAAGGCCGAGCTTGATCCGGGCAACGCCGTCTGTGACTTTGCGCGTCACGAACTCCACACCGCGTAATGGGCTCTCATGGTTGAACAGGATGCCCGAGGACGCGTGCATTCCGAAACTCTCACGATAATTGATTGTGATCCAGTGACCGTACAGCTTGGCCACAGCATAGGGAGAACGGGGATGAAAAGGCGTGGTTTCGCTCTGCTTTTCCTCCTGGATCTTGCCATACATTTCCGATGACGACGCCTGGTAGAAGCGAGCGTCCGTATCCGTAAGACGCATGGCTTCGAGCACATTGGTGACGCCAAGAGCGGTAATATTTCCGGTCAAAATCGGCTGCTGCCAAGACGAAGCGACAAAAGACTGGGCGGCGAGATTGTAAACCTCGTTAGGTTTTACGTCTCGCATGATCCGTACCAAGCTGGAAAGATCCGAGAGATTGCCGTCGATCAATTCGATCTGGTCAGCAATACCCAGCCAGCGCAGGCGATGATCTGCTACGCCGAGATGGGAGGAGCGCCGTACAACGCCATAAACCTCATAGCCCTCATTGAGCAACAGTTGCGAGAGATAGGCACCATCCTGGCCGGTGATTCCGGTGATCAGAGCGCGTTTTTTCATTTCAACTCCCTTACTCATTATACGGTGACATTTTGGTGCCTACAGAGCCAGCCACGGTGAGTACTGCAGTACGGCTTAGTGATGCAATGCGGTTAAGTACAACAGCCCTTCATTTAATCAAGGGCGCCCCGTTGCTGATCGACCAATGCCAAGATTAATGTGTCACATTGTTTGTTCGGTTTTTTAGAGCGCGTTCATTCCACGTAGCGTGCGCGTGCGCAGGTTCTCTTTAAATCCACCTTGCCACTGTAGCCAACATGAGGTAGCGGGCACAATCGGCGTTTTCAGTAGCCTCTAAATCGAACCGCGCAGCGTGAGAATGTCATTACCCATACCCACACGACATATTGGTTTGGATCATATCAGGGCCCTTGCGGCGCTTATGGTATTCAGCTGGCATTTCACACATTATGCGACCGGCTACCCTGTACCCTTTGACGGGGCGCCATCCATATTTTTCCTGTCCGTTTTTGACGAGGGTCATACCGGAGTGGCCCTGTTCATGACTCTCAGCGGATACCTGTTTGCAAAGATATTGGCCGGGCACCAGATCAACTACGGCGCGTTTCTGCTGCGCCGATTTCTGCGCCTGGTGCCATTGTTGCTGGTGATGTTATTCATCGTCGGCGTCCAGCAATACCTGGCTGGCAACAGTGTGATTGACTATGTTCGATCCCTTCCCTCTGGACTGATAATGCCGACCCTGCCAAATGGCGGATGGTCGTTGACGGTGGAGTTCCATTTTTACCTGATATTGCCATTGCTGTTGTTGTTGTGCCGCCGCTCACCCTTCCTGCTGCTTGCGGTTCTTCTGACAGCAATCGTTTTCCGGGTCTATCTGTATAGCCGGAATGGCACGATATTCTGGCCGGCATACTGGACAATAGTCGGGAGAATAGATCAGTTTCTGCTTGGTATTTTGGCCTATCATTATCGAGCAATGTTCACCAGCAGGCACCTGCTCGTCGGCGCGGCAATGACCGGATTTTGTTTGTTTTACTGGTATTTCGACAGGATTGGCGGCTTTTACAAGACAGACGGTTATCCGTCACCCACCCCACTCTGGATCATCATTCCGACCATTGAGGGCGCTGTGTTTGGTTCGCTGATCGCCTATTATGATCATTCATTCAAACATCCAGCCGGTGGTTTCTCAAGCTTTGTCGCAAGGATCGGCGAGTATTCGTACTCGATGTACCTGTTGCATTTTTTTGTTGTCTTCGCGATGGCTGACTACATCCACCGAAACATCATGGACATTTCCTATTTTTATACCGGACAGATATGGGCAGTCATATGTTTCCTCGCATTGGTGCCATTTACCTATGCCAGCTATCTCTGTTTTGAAAAGCCCTTCATGAAGATGCGCGTACCCTATGTGCGAGTTCCCGCCGCAGCGCCGGAGAACCAGCCAATGACTATGCGATCTGCTGGCGAACCCGTATTGGAAAGCACGGGGATGCGGCAATAAGAGCCACAGGCTTTGAATTGGACCTATGCCTCAGATATGACTGTTTTGTTGTATCTCCAATTTAACTCCCTTATAGGCATAGCCTGCAAAGTCGTTTGAGGAGCCCACATGAAAGCGGTAATTTTGGCCGGAGGTTTGGGAACGCGGATCAGTGAGGAGACGAGTTCTCGCCCGAAACCCATGATCGAGGTCGGGAATTGGCCAATTCTTTGGCACATTATGAAAATTTACTCTCACCATGGCATCAATGATTTTATCGTGTGCTGTGGCTACAAGGGCTATGTAATCAAAGAGTATTTTGCCAATTACTTCCTTCACATGTCCGATGTCACGTTTGACATGCAGAATAACAAGATGGAGGTTTTGCAGAACTCCGCCGAGCCTTGGCGTGTCAGCCTGGTTGATACCGGCGAAGCGACCATGACTGGCGGAAGGCTCAGGCGGGTGCGTGACTATGTTGGGGATGAGGACTTCTGCTTCACCTATGGCGATGGTGTAGGCGATATCGACATCACCGCCCTCGTTGCCTTTCATAAGGAACAGGGGCGCCTCGCAACGCTCACTGCGACGCAGCCTCCCGGTCGTTTCGGCTCCCTTGCACTGGACGGTCACAAAATCCAAAGTTTCCAGGAAAAGCCCCAGGGCGATGGCGGCTGGATCAATGGTGGTTTCTTCGTTCTCTCCCCCAAGGTGATCGACTATATCGATGGCGACACAAGCGTATGGGAGCGCGAACCCTTGGAGACTCTTGCCAAGGAACAACAGCTCAACGCATGGTTCCATCATGGATTTTGGCAGCCGATGGACACGTTGCGAGACAAGAACCATCTTGAAGAACTGTGGGCGTCCGGACAGGCTCCCTGGAAGAGCTGGTAGAAAGCATGTTCAATAATATCTACCGCGGCCGCAGGATACTTGTAACCGGACATACCGGTTTCAAGGGGAGCTGGCTTGCGCTTTGGCTGCAGCAGCTGGGCGCCAATGTAACCGGTGTGGCGCTGGCGCCCGAGGCGGAACCTAATCATTGGACCATGCTGAAACTCGATCACGAAACGCATTTCATCGATATTCGTGATGAGAACGCCCTTCGCCAAGCTGTGGTGCAGGCAAATCCGGAAATCGTGTTCCATCTCGCGGCACAGCCGCTTGTCCGCAGATCCTATGTTCAGCCGGTGGAAACATTCGCGACGAATGTCATGGGAACGGCCAATCTACTAAACATATGCCGTTCCCTCACCGATCTTGCAGCAATAGTCGTTGTTACTACAGACAAATGCTATGAGAATAAGGAATGGGTCTGGGGCTATCGGGAGATCGATCCTCTCGGCGGACACGATCCCTACAGCGCGTCAAAGGCCGGGACCGAAATCGTCGCTGCAAGTTTCCGGCGCTCGTTTTTCAATACGCCTGGAGGTGCATTGCTGGCAACAGCGCGGGCGGGCAATGTGATAGGCGGGGGAGATTGGTCAGAAGACCGGCTTATTCCAGACCTTGTGCGTGCCATTGCCGGACAGCAGGCACTTGAGATCAGGTCGCCCAAATCGACGCGGCCGTGGCAACATGTTCTGGAATGCCTGTCAGGTTATCTTGCGCTCGGCCAAGCGCTTGTTGAGCGGGATAGCTCCGCAGCAGATGCGTGGAATTTCGGCCCCGATCGAGAAGGCAACCGCACGGTCGAGGCTGTATTGACTGCCCTTGCGCGGGACTGGCCCAACGTCAAATGGCGGCTGAGCCAGGATGTGCATCCCCACGAGGCACAATTGCTCCAGCTCGACAGCAGTAAATCCAGACAATTGCTAAAATGGCAGCCGGTGTGGTCCTTTGATGAAGGGGTTGATGTGACCGCCCAATGGTACCGTACCTGGCTGGAAGACCGCACGATCGTCAGTGAAGAACAGCTGAAGGCCTATCACGCCCTGGCAAAGGAGCGAGAGCTGGCCTGGGCATAGCTGACCTTTATCCGCCGATATGTTGATCGAATTCTTTGGGATTATTTAGGAAGAGCCATATGAAATGTCGTCACTGCGCAACTGAACTCCAGCACGTATTTCTGGATCTGGGGTTTGCACCACCATCCAACGCATATCTTACCCCTGCCAAACTGCGTGCGCCGGAAACAACCTATCCGCTGAAACTGTTCGTTTGTGATGAATGCTGGCTGGTGCAGACAGAAGATTATGCGGAAGCGGGGGAGCTTTTCTCCAGCGATTATGCCTATTTCTCGTCTACGTCGAAAAGCTGGCTGGATCATTCAGCACGCTACGCCGAGATGATCACTGAGCGTCTTGGTTTGACGAAGGATAGCTTCGTTATCGAAATCGCTTCGAATGACGGCTATCTTCTCAAGAACTTTGTCGCCAAGGATATCCCATGTCTTGGCATTGAGCCGACGCAGAGCACGGCAGATGCCGCAGAGAAACTGGGCGTGCCGGTCTTGCGCGAATTTTTCGGCGTGACGACAGCCGGTGCACTCGTCACCGAAGACCGGACCGCGGATCTCATTTGCGGTAACAATGTTTATGCCCACGTTCCTGATATCAACGACTTCACTCGCGGCCTGAAAACTGCGCTGAAAAAGGAAGGGACGATAACGCTCGAGTTTCCACATTTGATGCGGCTCATCGAGCAGAATCAATTCGACACCGTTTACCATGAGCATTTCTCTTACCTCTCTCTCGTGGCCGTCCAACGCATATTTGAGGCTGCCGGGCTGCGTATTTGGGATGTGGAAGAGCTGCCGACGCACGGCGGAAGCCTGCGCATATATGGCTGCCACGCCGATGATCCGCGTCCGACCGATGCTCGTGTCGGCAAAATTCTTGACCTGGAGAGTGCCGCTGGACTTCGGAATCTTGCAGTTTACAAGGACTTTCAGGCCAAGGCCGACAAGGTCAAGGACGATTTCGTCGCCTTCCTTATTGAGCAAAAGCGTGCGGGCAAGTCGGTGGCCGCCTATGGTGCCGCCGCAAAAGGCAATACCCTGCTAAACTATGGCGGCGTGAGAGGCGACCTCATTTCATTCGTGTGTGATGCAGCACCATCCAAGCAGAACAAATTCATGCCCGGTAGCCATCTGCCGATCATGACACCAGCAGCTCTGTTAGACAAAAAGCCCGATTTTGTGGTGATCCTGCCGTGGAATATCGCCTCTGAGGTCCGGCAACAGCAAAAGCAAATTGCCGATTGGGGCGGCCAGTTCGTAACCGCCGTTCCGCAACTGACCGTGATGCAACCCTAACGGGCCGCCCGCATAAAGCGCTGGTGATCGCAGAATCCTGGAAGGTCACCAGCGCAGAACCGAACAATCGGTCCGATTCCTTGGCAGCCGCGGATTGTAATAAGGGTCGGAACTGACCTTGGTTTGCCAGCGTGCCAAGAAGTGCTGTCTGTCCGATTCATCAACCGCCCTTCTGGCCAAAGACGATCCTTCGAAATGGTAAAGCGAGGCGTAGGGGGTATAGACGACGCGATAGCCCGCAGCGCCAAGTCGCAAACAGAAATCAATATCGTTGTAGTCCACCCTCAAATTTCGATCGAACATGCCGACTTCCCGGACGAGACTCATGCGTGTGGCCAGCACGGCACCAGTAACGGCTGAATAGTTCCGGATAAGGTGCGTAAAGCCGCAATAGCCGACCTCGGCCGCTGGCAGATTATGAAATATGTGCGTGGTTAGACCGTTCACACCCATCACGACCCCAGCATGCTGCAGCCGATTGTTAGGATAGAGGAGCTGAGCTCCTACAGCGCCGACGTCGGGGCGACGCGAGAATGAAAGTAACGCTTCGATCCAGTCGGGAGAAATCACCTCAATATCGTCATTGAGTATGATGACGTCTTCGGTGGTCACAAGCCCGAAGGCATGATTCATCTTGTCGGGAAAATTGAATGTACCCTCGGAATCGTATTGGGCGACTGTTACTCCCGCTTCAACAAAGCGTTCACGGACATCAATCGGCAGCCGGCCGTTGTCCAGAACGATGATCTGGAAATTCCTGAACGTTGAACGTTCGAGGATGCTCATTACTGAATGTTCGACAAGCAGGATGTTGCCGTGCCCTTCGACTTCCCGCATCCGACTGTCAGTAAGCATCAGCAGCGTTACCGGCCGCGCTGGATCGACGGGCCATTTTACGCGATAGCTTCCGGGAAACAGACCATCGACAACTTCGGCATCGGGTTCCTGGCTCTGTACAAAATCCGCAACAGCACGCTTGGCATTGATCAACGCAGTGGGTTTTGCATCAACAACCGCAGCAGCCGAACCAGGGATCTTCCGCCAATGGTAAAGTACCTGCGGAATGTGCACGACACGCCTTGCGCGCGCGGTGGCACGCAATGCCAGATCATAGTCCTGGGCACCAGTATACGCGTCCCGAAGGCCACCTAATTCAAGGAACAGCGACTTTCGGATCACCGTGAAGTGGAGCACATACATGACTGAGAGCAGGTGTTCCGGGGACCAGTCTGGCTTCAGATATGGCTCGCTACGGCTACCGTCGGTTTCTATCTTGTCTTCATCGGTATAAAGGACATCGACGTCCGCATTGTCCTCAATTGCCTGCACGACGAATTGAAGCGCGTTGGGATCCAGCGTGTCGTCGTGATCAAGGAAGGCTACAAAATGGCCCGTTGCGAATTCCGCTGCGAGGTTGGTAGCGCCGGCGATGTGAAGGTTCTTCGGTGACCTGACAATTTTGACGCGCGGATCTATCCCGCGGTATTTTTCCAGAACCTCCACTGTCTCGCGCGAGTCCGAACAGTCATCGCATAGACACAGTTCCCAGTTGGGATAGGTCTGAACAAGTACCGAATTGATCGCCTCTTCCAATATCCCCGGTGGAGTGTTGTAAACTGGCACCAAAATGCTGATGCGAGTGTCGCTTGACGTCAAAGCGCGCAGATATTTGGATGGTGAATCACTGGGAATTTCGGAGCGAGATACTAGCCCGGCAATAATATACTTAGCCTGACGAATTGCGGTTCGCAGTCCCATTGTGCGAGCAACAACAAGAAATCTGCGTGCAAGATGGAGGATCCGTCTCATGAGAGTCTTTCAAGGTTTATGGGTATCGTCAATCAGAGACCGGCTTGGACTGCCTTTCGCACATTGAAAGCAGCTCGGTCCTCGCCCTTCCGGCTACCAGCTTGCATTATTCGATCCACTTCGAGGCGGATTGTTTTAGTGGTTGCTTCGGCGGAAAAGAGGTCATGAGCGTACATCCGCCCCTTGCGGCCCAACTCATCCGCTAGTTTCCGGTCTGCAAACAATGCACGCATCGCCTGTCGCAGCGAGTCCTTTGAGGGATCTGCCCACAAATATTGGGCTGGATAAGGCTCGTTTCCTTCTCCGACTTCGATAAGCCGATAATCCAGCGGCAGTGCCGATTCGGATGTCACGAAATCTGCAGCCCCTCCGTAAGGCGTCGCTATGACAGGCTTTCCGGCACCCATTGCTTCCAATATCGTCAGTCCAAGTCCCTCAGAACGATGCGGGGAGACATAGCAATCGCTCAGCTGGAAGAGATCATGCATCTCGGCGTCCTCCAGCAGGCGGTCCATGAATATGACATCCGGGCGTTGCTCGGCGATCGAAAGTATCTCTCGAATCTCTGGGCTATCGACATTCGAATAGTGAATTTTCACCAGGCAGCAGGCACCTTCGTCGGGTCCAAATTCTTCGACGTATGCGTCAATCAGAGCTTTTGGATTCTTGCGCCCCAATATGCTGCCAGCATCGGCTGCGTAGAAAAACACAAACCGATCATCGGCGAGTTCAAAGTCCCGCCGCGTTCTCGTTGGCGCTACGCTTTCCCGTTCAAGCATGGGCCGGACTACACGAACCGGCCGCTTCGTCACGGCAGCAACGGACCTGGCCATAAATGTGCTGGCGCACCAGACTTCGTCGAACCTGTGGAGAGTTTCGTGCCACTCGGGCAGTAGCGAGGACAACTCCCAGTAGATGATAAGAATATTATATCGACTTGGCACTACAATCTCATCGAGCGGACTCTTGTCGAGAAAGCCTGCGCCTGCAAGCAGATCAAGATTAAGGTGTACGAGATTGATCTGTTGCCTATCAGTTGACGGATATTGAACAGGCGTCGAGCGGAGCCGTTCAAATCCTTGGCTCCAGCGGATAACATTCAAGGGAATCCCGGCGTTTATCGCGCAGGAAGCATAGCCTCGAGCGCTGATGCTCACACCGTTGATAAACCCAACGGGGCCGATCAGATTTAATCCGCCTTTCTGTTCACGGTCTGCAACCCACTGGCGGAGTGGCGGGGGCGGAACGATGGACAAGGCGGCGCGTTGATCTTTTGCATGCCTGAGCAACAAGGCCGTCAAGCCGTGCTGCGCGGGTTTGCCCGGAGCAATCTCTATGTCAACCTTTGCCCCCCAGGGGCCGGCAGCATGGAGCTCAGTCAGACCAACATGACCTTCCTCCATTGTTGCAATAAGACCGAAAAAGCGCTCGATCGCATGGGCAATTTGACCGTCGTTCGTCCCATCCTCCGCCTCAAAGTCCAGGCCATCGCGAAACATCTGCAAAGGCTTTTCCAATGCTCGGGGACTGATCCAGAACATCGTCCCCGCAAAGAAGCCCCACTCCGATGGCAGTGTCCGCCCCGGATATAGTTGCTGAACCAAGTCTTCTATCTTGGTTTGATTATCCATCATGTGTGTCGGTCCGGAGACGTACAGGTCCTTAGGCCCTACCAGAAGCAGATCCGGATCGGTTTGAAAGCTGCAGAGTATCCGCGTTACCAAGAACTCGTTTCCCAGCAAGCCTTCGAGCATAAGTCTCCGCCATGTTGCAGGTTCGGTCTGCCCTTTTTTTGTATGAACCTTACAAATCGCGGTATAATTTTTGTTGAGCAGTAAAGGTAGAATCGAAAGAAAAGGGCCGATGTCGCGGCCGGCATTGTCCACTTCCAATATTGTTGCTTCAGGAAATGAGCTGAGAACCAGATTTCGCAGGGCAGTAGCGGTCCGCTTGGGTATGGTTACATACAGGTCGAACTTTGTCGGTATATTGCGAAAATAGGACCTGATCTCATCCCAGAGGTCCTCATAGAAAAGATGAGCAACGACCGCGACCTTTATGCCCGACGTGAGCACGTCTGAGTCAAACGTTGCATATTTTCTGGCATCCTTGAGTTCGAGATAGTGGGCTAGCGGATTCTTACCAGCGGCTTCCGGGAATTGCCGATGATACCAACCACTATCAAACAGAAGGTTGGGATCCCGTTCTCCATTCGAGGCGTGTCTTGTGTAATCAAGAAGCGGGTTGATACCAATCTTCGAAACCTCTGGATACTTCATGGTGTACCACTTGGTGTCGAATACGGGATTAGGGTCACGCCCCTCAGCAGCACCTCGTTTCAGGTAGTGAACAAGCGGATTCGCCCCCCTGGTCTGAACGTCTGGGTACGTAGTGAGATACCATTTGGTATCGAAGAAGGGGCTCGGATTGCGCCCCTCATCGGCACCATTCGCCACATAGTGGAGGGCCGGATCCATCCCTGTTGCACGCACATCTTGATACCGGTCCAAATACCAGGTCTTGTCGAAGAGGTCACTGGCAGCCAAAATCTTGGTATCCCGTCGATTCGTCCACTTCTTCAGGAGCGGATGCACGATCCTTGCGGCTAATTTTAGTTAGTTGGGGCAACATTAATGTTCAAACCTATAGAGCTTGGTAAGCTGGATGCGCGATGCTCGATCATCCAATGCCAAAATACGACTTATTGTTGTTGACGCCACCAGTCGATTGCATCCTGCAATCCCTGCTCCAACGAAATGCGCGGTGCGAAACCAACCTCTTGGCGCAACCGCGTAACATCGGCAACGAGGCGCGAAGGTTCATTGGGGCGCATTGGCAGAGCGCCCAGGTTCAAAAGGTCTGGACGTCCGGTCAGTTCACCGAGACGTTCAATCACATCCCGCAGTGCTACTGGTTCGCCGGAAGCGATGTTCACACTACCTTCAACCGTGCAGTCTACGAGAGCGGAAAACGCCGCGGCGACCTCGCGACTATCCATGAAATCCCGCAACTGTGTTCCGGCGGTGGTTTCCGCCGCGCGCCCTGCAAGCAGGCTGCGTATGATCGAAGGGACCAGCCGTTCAGGCCTTTCATGGGGTCCGAACGATAGGAACAGGACACCCCAGGCAAAGGAAAGACCGGTCTGACGGGAATAGCCCTCGATAAGACGACGGGCATTTTCCTTCGCCGTGCCGTAAAACGTCGCCGGTTCGCGTACCGCGTCCTCACGCACATAATCTGGCAAATTCGTCCAGTCATATTCAGCGCATGTTCCAGCAGCAACGAAGCGCTCACCGCCCGAGAGATGAAACGCGCGCATCAAGGAGAGTGTGGTTGCCACCCATGAGATATTGTCCGGCGCAGACCAAAATCCAGCACCTACATCCCAGGCAAGATGAAGCAAATGGGTCGGCCGCACCTTCTGCACCAATTCGGCGCCAGCGCCAGGCTGCATGAGATCGACGCTATGCCAATGCACCTCCGGCTGATCGAGAACACGGCGCGCGCAAGCATGGACTTCATACCCGCGCTGCAGCAGTTCGTTCAAACAATGCCGCCCAAAGAACCCTGATGCTCCAGTGACAAGGACGCGCTTCATGGCTGGTAATCCGGATAGTTGGCATCCCGCTCCGACAGGCGTTCCGGCGGCAGGGGCCAATCGATTGCAAATACCGGATCGTTCCAGCGGACGCCGCGGGCAAATTCCGCCTTGTAAGATTCACCCATGTGATAGAACACTTCACAATCTCCAACCAGAGTCTGGAACCCGTGGGCACAACCCGCCGGAATATAGAGCGCATTGCGCTGATCGGCGTCCAGTTCAACACTGGTCCATTGCAAATAAGTCGGCGAGTCTGCGCGAAGATCGACCGCAACATCCAGGATGCGGCCACGCGTACAGCGCACGAGTTTGACCTCCGGATAGGGCTCAGCTTGATAATGCATTCCCCGCAATGTTCCCCGGTAGGGATTCCAGGAAACATTACATTGAGGAAAATGGTCAATCAAACCGTTGTTCCTGAAAGTATCGGCGCAAAAGGTTCTGGCAAACAGACCCCTCTCGTCGGCAATTGCGTCGACTTCAACGATCATGACGCCGGGGAGATGTGTTGGTGTGATTTTCAAGCGCAGGGACCTTCCAAATAGCGTTTCATGGAGCTGCGGATTTATCGCATAAGCGCGACAGTCAAGACCTACATCACCGTTATGGTCAATGGCCGAAATACGCAGCGGTAACGCTTGCTGCATCACCATCCATGCGGATACTTCCGTGCTCCAGCCATATGATCCTGTTGCAGTTACTAAGGAGAAGTTCCCGCGAATGGCTGGCTATGATCAGGATCTTGGTTTGGTTGACAAGTTCGTGCAGACGCTGATTGGCCTTGTCCTTGAACCCTTCATCGCCCGTCGCCAGCCATTCGTCCATGATGAGAATTTCCGGCTGAATGACAGTGGAAATGGCAAATGCCAGTCGAAGTTGCATGCCGGTCGAATAGGTGCGCACCGGCATATCGAGGAAGCCACCCAATTCCGAGAAGTCTTCGATCTCCTGGCGACGGGTTTCCATTTCGCGCTTTGTAAAGCCTAAGAGTGCGCCTCGAATGGCGATATTCTGTCGGCCGGTGGCTTCGGGATCGATCCCCAAGGAAATATTGATCAGCGATGTACAGTTGCCGTCGATTGCTATGTTGCCGCCGGTAGGATGGTATACCCCGCTCATCACTCTGAAGAAGTGTGGTCTTGCCGGATCCGTTGTGCCCGATCAATCCCAGCCGGTCGCCGTCGTTCAGCGTGATATTGATGGCATCAAGCCCGCGGATTACGACATGGCCTTCAGAGTCAGAGCCAATTGTTCCACCCGTCGCCAGGCTGATCACTTGGTTCTTCAGCGACCGGGTTCTTGCGTTGTATATGGGAAAATCAACCGAGACATTTTCGAGAGTAATTGAAGTCATTCTGCCTGCTCATAAAAGAGTTAAATTCAGCGTCTTTCTCAGAGCCAATAAGCAATCCGCGATCGATAGCGGCCAAGGAACCATAAAGCAACGCCCCAGCCTATCACGGCCATCCCGATCGAAAAAAGCCAGTTGATACTGGTCGCCGGCCCACCCAGCAGCGGCTCTCTTATGATGCTGACGAGGTGATAGAAGGGATTAAGATCCAGCATGAAGCGTGAGGCGCGCTCCGGAAGATGACTGGGCATCCACATTATCGGCGTTACATACATACCGACTTGCATGATATTTTGAACGATCTGCGTCAGATCGCGATATCGCGTGCAGAGGACCGCCAGAACTGATGGAAATCCACATCAGATTCAGCGATACAATTACGAACCCTGGAATCGACAAAAGCGCATAGAAATTGACGAATTTCCCAAAGACCAGCAATATTAGTGGGAATATGATCAAATTATGCCAAAATATAATTGTATTTCTCCACCACGTTCTCATAATATATATGAAAAATGGTATTGGAAGCTGTAATATCGTATCTGTGTTCGCTAATAAAGCTTACGCAACTCTCGTTTATTACCTGAGAGTAGTATCCCCAAAGTATCAAACCCACACAAATGAACGGCAGAAATTCTGACATTGGTGAGTTGAATATCGTTCCAAACACCAAGCCTAGGGCACCGATCAAAACACCCATGTTGATCGTGAGCCAGAAAGCTCCAATGCTGGACCGGCGATAGCGTTGTGCAACGTCCTGCCACCCAAGAAGCGCCGCCAATCGGAATTTGGAAAGTGCCTCGGACACATCCTCCTGTGCAGTCAGATTGCGCGACTTAACTTTGCTCATGGAAATTCATTCTCTTGCCTGGCGAATACGGAGGCCCGAGTTAGCACAACAAATCCAGTCAGGACAGTGACCAGTGGTCACATCCTTTATGGACCGTGCAGGTGACGAGTGCGAAGCATAGATCATTACGCTTGCCGTATGCCCGCTCGAAGCCGGGGAGTCGGTGATCGAGCATTAGCGGGACCCGAGCTTTAGGACACGTTGATTGCTGATAATCTGGAGCGCAGTCCGTTTCGGGGCCCGACCTCGACGCTCACCTTGATTTTCTGACCGGGTGTAAAATTACGCAAACCGGCGTATGAAACCCCCTCCCTGCGGTGATAGCCGACGACGACGACCTTCAATCCGCTATCCAGCGTCACAAGCGCCAGTAAGGCCGGTTGCCGCTTTGCCCAAACCAAAGCGTCCAGAATCCCGGGAAATTCGCCTGGACCGGGCGCGTCAATTGAAACTGTACGATAAAGCACTGGCTCGATTCCAGCACTTAGAGCGTCTGCGTAGCCAAGTTCGTTCATCGCTCCGGCCCGTCCCGCTGTTTCACGGTCGTTGGGGGTGGCTTTGTTCTTTCGGCAAGTTGTCGCTCAAGCGCCTGCTTGTAGAGATCGTGCGCGAACATGGGCGGCGGCATCGATCGAACGAACTGCTCGACCTGTCGCGCAAGCTGACGATCGGCCGGGCTTGCGCTTGCAGCGAGTTCACGCACGGCGGCGGCATACACCGCCTTGACGCCCGCATGGCGCTCCCTCGCCGCAATGACCCATGGGCGCGCCTTCCCCTCGTCTTCGGGATGTGAGGCGCCGTTCCTCTCGCGCTCAAGATCCCTGAACGCCTCCAGGATTGCCGCGCTCTCGGTGCGGGGCATCTGCCCTTTAGCGCGCATATGGCGCACATGCGACCGCTCGGACTTCATGGTCTGCCCGCGCGCATACCGCGGCGTTGCTTCCGCCTCGATACCGCGATGGCGCAAGGCGCCGGCAAACTGCTCGCGATAGTGCGCAAGCACCGGTTTTCCCGTATTGAAGGTTTTGCCGTCGTGCTGACGGCCGCGCACCGTCACATGCGCGTGCGGGTGTTCGGTGTCGTCGTGAAACGCCACCATCACATCGACACGCGGCCGCAGTTCGGCATCGACGAAATCCCGCACCGCATTGCGGAAGGCCTCCCGGTCAACGCCGGGCGGCATGGACAGCACCATGTTCACCGACAGCGCCGCATTGCGGACCTGGAGCTGACCGCCGTAGATGACGTCATCGTCCATCCAGTCGTCATAGATATCCCGGATCGCCTCCCTGCCCTGCATTATGCCGTAATCGGTCTCGGCCGCCACCTCTCCGTTGCGGGTGATATAATCCATATGCGCTTTGAGATGCGCGCCACCACCGATGCGTCGGGTGATCTTGATCAAGACTTCCGGCGCCTTGCTGGCGATGCGGGCCAGCTTCGCCTTGTCCGCCGCGCTGTTGCGCGGCCCCGGCTTTACCCGCCCCCCGGCAAGCGCATCGCGATAGACCCGGATTTTCGACGGCGGCGTCCACGCCGCCGCCACACCGACCTGCCTTGTAAAAATCATCGTAAAGCAGGCGGACCTTCGGGTCATTCGCCATCGGCCTGCCCCTCCCAGAAGCGCACGTTGCCGCGCGCCAGCGCATGCAGTGCGGCCAATGTCCGCTCGACTTCGCCGCGCGCGGTGTCAACAACCTTGTGGTCGACGGCAAAGGGCACCTGCTCCAGACGCGCGCCATTGGCAGCGCGGGCAAGCTGATTGAGATTGACACCGATCCTGCGCACCTGGTTGGTCAGGGCGCGCAGTTCGTGCAGCTCCGACGCGCTGTATTGCGTGCCGCCCCCGAGGCGCACCCGCACCACGGCGCGAAACCACTGCGCCGGTTTCATGCCGCGCGCTGCCGCCGCCTTCCTTACCGCCGCAACGTCACTCGCCGAAAGCCGCAGCGACAGATGCACGGCTCGCCCCGTGACGACGGGCAGCGTCGGTGCCTGTTCCGGCGATGGTCCATCGACGGCCAGTCTGTCATCGATGTGGGTGCTTAAATGCTTCATGTCCCCGTTTGGCGTCGGTTGGCAAAATTCAGTCGCGACAGCTACGCCGCACTGGTCTAGAAACGTTTTACCAAAAGAATCCGTGAGAACAACGTTTACATGTCTGTGCTGTCTCGTGCGCTCGCCACCCGAAATTTGTAGGGAGACGATCCACCTGGGTCACCTACAGGGGGAGCAAATGGCCAGTCAAAAGCCCCGACGACATCAGGGCTCTGAACCGGATGGGGTGACATTTCGATGATGGATGACGCTGCGGATCCTGGCTCAGATCACGCCTCGGAACGGCCAGTGCTGGTGCCATTGAGGCTGGTGAGTTCCATCAAGATTGACCGGATTTGCGGCCATGGCGATTCGTCGCGTGGGCCGTCGTCCTCATGTCTCGATAGAACGGTATGAAGCTTCGCCACTATTCCCGCGACCGATCGGGCACGCTCCGCCCAAAGGGCTTCCGCCAGCTCGTCCAGGTGGGCTTCCGCCTCTGCCTTGGCACGCCTGGCGCGACTGATGCAAACAATCCTACTGTTTGTTATTCCGGCCCCGCCACAGACCTGTTTCGTCTTTGCGCCACCATAGTCCTCCGACAATAGCGGCAACGCAGAGCAATATTACGAATAGGTAGTATGAATCTTTGGAGAAAAATTGATAGGAAATGAGTGTGGCCACACCGACAATCAAGCACCGCAACAGCAATCTTGCCATAAACGACGTTCTCATGATTGCGTTGTTTGCCGATACCAGAAGTTCCATTGTCGATATCTTCCTTCGCATAAAGAGCAGAAGCGATAGCGCCCCTGCTCTTTTACGATAGTCCCATTGATTCAGCAATTAGTGGTGATCGCCGGCATCTCGACGACCTCCACTCGTATCACTACTGCCCCCGTTGTAATTGCCCATTGCATCGTAGTGAGCGTCATCGGGCACTCCGCTCCAGTCGGTGTCGCCGAGTTGTTTACCGACACGCTCCCCGATTTCTCTTCCCGCCTGACTTCCAAGGCCCGTTCCTATGGCGCCCCCGGTTGGACCGCCCACTGCAGCCCCTCCTGCACCGCCGAGGCCCGCGCCGACAGCGCCGCCGATGCCACCGCCAATACTCTCTCCATCGAGAGCACCGGCAAGCACGGGATGTATCGCAATACTAGCAGCCAGCGCTGAAGCCGAAATGATCAAGGCCAGAGAAACGGGGCGAGCTTGAAATGGTTTCGTTGTCTGCATGTCTGAATAATTTCCTCAATTGTTGAGCTATCCGAGATAGCCATTGGTCATAGGTTTGGTGCCGGTAAGCACCCGCGGCCGGGTCACAATCAGGCGCCACAATTGCGGTTTCGTCCGCCAGCCATAACGCCGTACCCGATAGCGAACCTCTCCGGATGACTGGAGACAAAGTTCTGCTATTCTCAGAATCAGCCATGATCCGAGCTCCCAACAGCTTGATTCTGGTTAGATCATTGGGTCGATGTGATACATTTAGATCACAGCGATACGCTTGTCAACACCTTTGGATAATTTTGATACCTATGGATCATATCGCTATCACTGGACGTCAGATTGCCGCCGCTCGAGCGCTGCTGGGAATGTCTCAGTCCAAGCTGGCTGAAGGCGCAAATATCTCAGTCCCCACTTTGAAGCGAATGGAGGCCAGCGATGGCCCAGCCAGTGGAATGATAAACAATGTCGCTGCCGTTCGATTGGTATTGGAATCGGCCGGTATTGAATTTTTCAATGGCACCGGCGTGAAGCTTGGTAGCCGCTGATTGATCCGCCTGCAGGTGACTTGTGACAAAGTTCTACTATTCTCAGAATCGGTCATGATCCGAGCTCCCTTAAGCTGGTTTATGGTAGGGCTGTATTCGGCATCATCAGCACCTTGTACAGCCGCGCTCACTGAATTTGCTGCCCGTTACCGCTCTTTCATCCATGCCTCCCGATCAGGATCCGCAAGCGCCTTTCCCTTTTGTTTCCACCGCCTTGTTGCGCGAACCGTCAGATGAACACCGAGCTCGCATTGCAGAGCATGGACCTGCGCCGGCCATGCAATACAAACGTTCGGTCAATTTTGATTAGTCGTTTTCCATTGATGCCGGTCTCCTCGTATTACGGGTCCGGTATGACAAAGACCACACTGCCAAAAATGGTAGAATCGGCGACGCTATTCGGCCGCCATGGGATTCTTTTGATTAGAATCGCTCGCCACGATATATATTACGCGGGCCAAGAGAAGAGTCAAGCGGAATTTATCAAAATGAGCGAAATTAATCATATTACGGGACGACAGATAGCTGCAGCGCGCGCTCTGACTGGGCTTGGCCAAGTGGAACTCGCAAAGCAATCCAATATTTCTGCTCCCACCGTAAGGCGCATGGAGGCCGAAAGACGCCCGATACCCCTATCAAATAATTTGCGAGCGGTTATCGCCGTCCTTGAATCTGCGGGCGTGATCTTCGTTCCAGAGAATGGCGAAGGACCCGGCGTTAGGTTGAAGAAGGAAGCGCAATCGAACTGACGCTCAAAACGGACGATGGTCCAAGCCGCTGCTGCGCCTTACACAACTCCTCGAGCTTTTTGTGCGTCGCCATCCATTCGCGCCAAATGCAACGCACCCGCTCATCTACTCCTCCCGAAGCGGTCACGTCACAATCGGGCGTAGTATTCGCGATTTGGTCTTCCAGCCATACCGCCGTAGCCGAGAGCAAGCCTCTACAGGTGACTGGTGACAAAGTTCTGCTATTCTCAGAATCAGCCATAGATCCGAGTTCCCTAATAACTTGGTTTATGGTCAGGCTGCTCTCGGTGTTACCAGCACCTTGTGCAGCCGCAACTTTTTGAATTTGCCGTCAGCGCCGCTCTCATCAGCGTGCTTCGCGGTCGTGGTGAACCTTTTAGTATCATATGAATGAAAAACATTCAAGTTGAAAAATCGGATGAAATGAAAACGATTAATGGAGCCCAAATACGAGCAGCGCGGGCTCTTGTTCGCTGGAGTGCTGAAGACCTTGCCAGTGCGGCGGTTGTCGGCATTTCGACGGTACGCCGCGCGGAAGCAGAGGACACGACGCCCTCCGTCACAGCCGCAAATCTGAACGCCATTCAGGCGGTCCTTGAAAGGGCCGGAATAGAGTTTCTCCCCGAGAGCAATGACAAAGGTGTAGGCGTAAGACTTACCAAGACGCCGGGGCCGCGCGCGGGAATCGGAAAGGGATAACGATCCCTCAGAAGTCCCTCCATCTGATCCTCCGCCAAGCAGGGAATTGATCTCGCCTGCTGTAAACGCCGCGACCGGTCGCTCCATGTCCGCTGCCGATATTTCAACGCGAGGGAAGCCGGATAGCCGCAACCAGACGGCGTTCAAGACGCTGCTGCGCCTTACACAACTCCTCGAGCTTTCTGTGCGTCGCCATCCATTCGCGCCAAATGCAACGCACCCGCTCATCTACTCCTCCCGAAGCGGTCACGTCACAATTGGGCGTAGTATTCGCGATTTGGTCTTCCAGCCATACCGCCGTACCCGAGAGCAAGCCTCTACAGGTGACTGGTGACAAAGTTCTGCTATTCTCAGAATCAGCCATGATCCGAGCTCCCAACAGCTTGATTGTGGTAGATCAGACAGGTGTTCGCGCACCTGTTTGATCGCTGATCATTAAAGCATCTCCTACAAAATGATAGAAGTCAATCAGAAAGTTTTCCTTGAGCAGAGACATCCTAACAGTAGAACAATGTCGTGGGGCGCGGGCAATGTTGGGCTGGAGCCAGATGGAACTGGCTAAAGCAGCGAACGTGTCTCGGCAAACCATCGCGGACTTTGAACGCGGGGCACACATCCCCATTAGCAACAATCTTGCCAGTATCGTCGCCGCGTTTCAAAAAGCGGGCATGGAGTTTATTCCCGGAAATGGCGGCGGTGTCGGCGTCCGCTTCGCCAAGCTCACGGAAGGGTAGAGCTGGCACGCCGGCAATCGCCGTCTTAAGACCGATTACATGGCGTCACGTTCCAGGTTGCTGCCGTGCTCGCTGCAGTCGAGGCGGTGGTTCTCAATATTCGGGCGAATAGTTACTATGGGCTAGTAACCGTTCAATCTCTAGCAGGCACGCGCTCGCTGGAGAATCATTTTTCCTGCTGCCCCGAAGGAAGCGCAATCTCTCTAACCGGAGCCACACTGACCATGCCAGGGCTCGGCCATGCCTGATTGAACGAGGTCCGCAGAAATCTCGGATCGCCAGAAGTCGAACTGCGGTGTTCGTGCGGGCAACCAAACGATCTGATCGAAGAGTTCTCCACGTAGCGAACGGCGTCGGCAGACGGCATACCAACTCGAGGCTCTAGCTGCCCCTTCACCCTGCAAGAAAATCCGAACGATGCGGCGTGAACGTGTCGATCAGGCGGCCTTTTTCGAGAGCTTTGACGCCGTGCACGGCACCCGAGGGCACGATGAAGCTGCCGCCCTTGCCGATGATGGCGGATTTGCCATCCACGGTGACTTCGAAGCGGCCTTCGGCAACATAGCTTGCCTGGACGTGCGGATGCGAATGCAGGGCACCAACGCCTCCTTCATCGAAATCGAACTCCACCTGCATCAGCTCATCGGTATAGACGACGACCCGGCGGCGATTGCCATTGTCGAGAGTGGTCCAGGCATGTTCGTCGGCCTGGGCGAAGAGTTTCACGTTTGACATCGTTTATCCTTTATCTTGCCAGCCAGCCGCCATCGACGGGAATGACTGCGCCATGCATGTAATTCGAAGCGGCTGCCAGCAGAAACACGGCGGCGTCGCCAATATCCTGTGGCTCTCCCCATCTCCCGGCTGGGATCCGGGAAAGAATTGCACTGTTGCGGTCGGGATCGTTGCGCAGAGCCTCCGTATTGTTGCTGACGATATAGCCAGGCGCGATCGCATTGACGTTGATCGACCTTTGCGCCCATTCGCACGCAAGCAGGCGCGTGATGCCGACCAGGCCGGATTTCGATGCGGTGTAGGATGCCACCCGGATGCCGCCCTGGAAACTCAGCATCGACGCGATGTTGACGATCTTGCCGCGCCTGTCCTCGGCGACCAGTCGCTTGGCGAAGGCCTGGGACATGAAGAAGACCGAACGCAGATTGACGTCCATGACCTCGTCCCAGTCTTCAAGGCTGAAATCAATTGCGTCGGCACGCCTTATGATCCCCGCATTGTTGACGAGCCCATCAATGGGCCCGACCCCATCCCAAATGTCGTTGATGATCGCGACCGCCTTTTGCACATCGCCAAGGTCACCCTGGACGCCGGTGAACGTGCCGCCGTTCTCCTCGATGATCCGGGCTGTTTCCGTCATCGGCGACCGCCCAACCCCGACGACACTGCCGCCCGCCCGGGCAATCGAGACCGCGATGCCCTGGCCGATGCCGGTGTTTGCGCCGGTCACGACGATGCGCTTGCCGGCAAGACTGAAGGGGTTCTGTTCCGTCATGCCAGGTCTCCGATCGCGACGGGATCGACATCCGTATAATCGACATTGTCGCCGGCCATGGCCCAGATGAAGGTATAGTTCGACGTTCCCGACCCCGAATGGATCGACCAGCCGGGAGACAGAACGGCCTGCTTGTCGGCGACTATGAGGTGGCGGGTCTCGTCTGGTTCACCCATAAGGTGCACCACCCGTGCATTCTCCGCCAGGCCGAAGTAAAGATACGCCTCGGACCTGCGGTCATGCACATGGGCCGGCATGGTGTTCCAGACCGAGCCTTGCGCGAGCGTGGTCATACCCACGACAAGCTGACAGGTCTTGACGCCCTCGGGATGCACGAACTGGAAAATCGAACGTTCATTGCTGGTTTCCAGCGCGCCAAGGTCGATCCGCTTCGCGTCGCTGATATTGATGCTTTTGGTTGGATGGGTCTGATGCGCCGGCGCGCTGATGAGGTAAAAGCTGGCTGCCTCTTGTTTCGAGACCGATGCAAATCGCACATCCCTGGCACCCATACCGATATAGATCATGTCGCGGTGACCGAGTTCGAAGCGCTGGCCGTCGACGCTGACGATGCCATCCTGGCCAATATTCACGGCGATCATCTCGCGGCGATCGAGGAAATTCGCCGTTCCCGTCGGCTTGATGCTCTCCAGCCTCAGCTCTTCCGAAACCGGGTTGGCGCCGCCGAGGATCATGCGGTCATAGTGCGAATAGGTCAGGTTTATCTGATCCGCCGCAAACAGATCCGTCACAAGAAAGTTGGCGCGCAGCTCCTTCGTTCCGAACGTCGCCGCCTCGGCAGGCGATATTGCAAAGCGCGAGGTGAAATGTGTTCCAGTCATACTATCTTTCCTTTCCAAGAGGTCATACTACCCCGACTATCTTTGGCTATAGACCCGACCTGCGGGCCACGTCGGCTATTGAGGTTCGCTGTCATTGTATACGACCTCGCGTCCCGGTGAGCTCATCGTAACATTCTATCAGTAACTAATTGATACATTTGACTAATATCCTCTGAGGCGCACTGGATGATCCCTGTTCGAAGCATATAGCATTAACCTGTTTGACACAAGTTGTAAGATGTCATATGTTTGAAATCAAGTTGCAGGAGGCAACTTTTGAATCATTCAGACACGCGCCAATCATCATTGTCCGCGAGGAGGAGCTTACTTATGAATGTTTTCGCAAGGGCCGTAGCGGCCGCAATGCTCAGTACCGTTTCTTTTGCAGCCGTATCGTTTGCCGAAACGCCGCCTAACCAGCTGGTTGTCGGTTTCTCGATGTCGAATATCCTGACGCTCGATCCGGCTGCAATTACCGGCAAGGAAACCGTGCAGGTCCTTGCCAATATTTACGAGGGCCTGGTGTCGCTTGACCCGGTGAACCGTTCGCAGGCCAATCCTCAGCTTGCAGAAAGCTGGACTGTCAGCGAGGACAATACAAAGATCGTCTTCAAGATACGCGAGGGCGCAAAATTTGCATCCGGGAATCCCGTGACCGCCGAGGACGTCGTTTGGTCGTTCAAGCGCCTGATGAAACTCAATCTTGCCCAGGCTTCCTTCCTGAAGACCCATGGATTTTCGGCCGCCAATGCCGACGCGAGCTTCACTGCCCCCGACGCTTCGACAGTTGTCATCACACTGCCCAAGCGGGTCGATCCGCAGATCATCGTCCTGACATTGGGCATCGTCGGGCCCGGCTCGGTGCTCGACAGCAAGACCGTCATGGCAAATGAAGCGAACGGCGACATGGGCGGCGCCTGGCTTACCACCCATTCAGCCGGTTCCGGACCTTTCGTGTTGCAGGAATGGAAGTCCAATGAGCGGGTATTGTTGGCCCGCAATGACAATCATTGGGGCAAGGAGGCAGCCATGCGCCGCATCATCATGCGGCACCTTCCCGAATCGCAGAGCCAGCGGCTCATGCTGGAAAAGGGCGACATCGATATTGCGTTTTCGATGGCCGCAGCAGACTTGACCGCATTGCAGGCCAACAAGGACGTTGTGGTACAGACAATCGGCGGCAGCGGCTTCTACTACCTCGCCGTGTCGATGAAGGATGAAAAATTCAACAAGCCGAAGGTGCGTGAGGCGCTGCGTTATCTCATCGACTATAAGGGCCTGAACGCCACAGTGCTGCCGTTCTTCGGCAAGCCGCATGACCGGCCCATCCAGAGCGGTCTGCCCGGCGTACTTCCGGATGCCGGCTACACGCTCGACGTGGCAAAGGCAAAGGCCCTCCTTGCCGAAGCTGGTTATCCCGATGGCTTCTCCACGACATTGCGTGCCCTGTCGGATGCCCCGTTCCTCAACCTTGCCACCGCCATCCAGGCAAGCCTTGCTCAGGGCGGTATCAAGGCCGAAGTCATCACCGGGTCCGGCGATCAGATTTACGGCGCGATGCGCGAGCGGAAGTTCGAACTGATCGTCGGTCGTGGCGGCGGCGGCCAGTTGCCCCACCCGGACTCAAACCTGCGCGCGATTGCCTATAATCCCAACAATGCGGATGATGCAAAGCTCACCAATTTCCAGGGCTGGAGAACGTCGTTCTTCGATGAAAAGCTCAACAAGATGATCGATGACGCGCTGATCGAGTCCGATACCAAGCGTCAGGCAACCCAATATGGCGAGATCCAGACCTACTATGCGGATATGATGCCATCGATCCAGCCGTTCTCCGAAGTCGTCGATTCTGTCGCTTCACGGGCGGACATCAAGGGCCTCGCGCTTAATCCGTCCTGGTCCACGGATCTCAGTGCCGTCACCAAGGCGCGCTGAATCCCCTGACCCGACCGCTGCCGCATCAAGGTGTGGCAGCGGCCGCAAGGCAACCGCAAGAGATGTTCCAGATGACGCAAGAACGTTTATATGCCGGAGCAAGACAAGCTGCCACGATTCTGGTGACGCTGTTCGGTCTTCTGGTCCTTACCTTCTGCATAGGCCGGCTTATGCCAGTCGATCCTGTCCGCGCCATCATCGGCGAGGAGGCAGATGCTGCCACCTACAATATGGTGGCCGAACGGCTCGGCATGGACAGGCCGATCTATGAACAGTTCCTGCGTTATCTCGGTGACATCCTGACCGGAAACTTTGGCGTATCGATCCGCACCGGCCAGTCGGTCATCAGCGATATCGCCCACGTCATGCCGGCGACGATCGAACTTGCGACTTTCGCTATCATTTGCGGCGCAGGCCTTGGCATTCCGCTTGGCATCCTTGCCGCTGTCCGGCGCAACACCGTTATCGATCACGCAATCCGCGTTGTCACTTTGCTTGGCCACTCCATGCCGATCTTCTGGATCGGCATGATCGGCCTTATCGTCTTCTATGCATCGCTCGGTCTTGTCGGTGGCGGCGGACGCATGTCGGATTACAATATCGGACTGGTCCCCGAAACCACTGGATTTCTCCTCATCGACGCCGCCATGGCGGGGGACTGGGAAGTGTTCCGGGACGCCGTCAACCATCTCGTTCTGCCAGCCAGCATACTGGGTTATTCGTCGATGGCCTATATTACGCGCATGACGCGCAGCTTCATGCTCGACCAGTTGAACCAGGAATATGTGGTCACCGCGCGCGTCAAGGGCCTCTCGAACAGCAGGACCGTATGGCACCATGCATTCGCCAATATCCGTGTGCAGCTCGTGACCATCGTGGCGCTCGCCTACGGCAGCCTGCTCGAAGGTGCGGTACTGATTGAAACCGTTTTTTCCTGGCCGGGCTTCGGCCAGTACATGACGAACAACATGCTGGTCGGCGACATGAACGCCGTCATGACCTGCGTGCTCATTGTCGGCATCATTTTCATCTGTCTGAATCTGCTTTCCGATGTCCTTTACAAAATCTTTGATCCGAGGACGCGATGACAATCAAGAGCTTGTACGGAACCGAAAACATGGCGAATGCACGTGTCTCCCCGTGGTTCTCCGGACCGCTGAAGGGACTGGGAGGTGTTCTCAAACGGCTTTCCTCCGACCCGTCATCCTGCTTCGGCCTCGCTGTCGTCGTCATCCTTGTGCTTTGCGCCATCCTCGCACCCTGGATCGCAACGCATGATCCTAATCTTGTGGACCTGCCCAACGCGCTCCGGTCTCCGGATGCCGCGAACTGGTTTGGCACCGACGAGCTTGGCCGCGACATCTACAGCCGCATCGTCTATGGCACCCGGATCACCCTGTCGATCATCACCCTCGTCTCGATCGTTGTCGGGCCGGTCGGTCTTCTGGTGGGCACGACCGCAGGATATTTCGGCGGCTGGTGCGACACCGTCATGATGCGGATCACCGACATTTTTCTCTCATTCCCCGGTCTGATCCTGTCACTCGCATTCGTTGCGGCACTGGGTGCGGGGCTCGAAAACGCGATCATCGCCATCGCATTGACATCATGGCCGCCGATCGCCCGCCTTGCCCGGGCCGAGACGCTGACCTTCCGTTCGGCGGATTATATCTCGGCGTCACGCATGCAGGGCGCCTCGTCGCTACGCATCATCGTCAAGTCGATCATGCCGATGTGCCTCCCCTCGGTCCTGGTGCGGATAACGCTGAGCATGGCGACCGTCATCCTGACCGCAGCGGGACTTGGCTTCCTGGGTCTTGGCGCCCAGCCGCCTCTACCGGAATGGGGCGCAATGATCGCAACGGGCCGCCGCTACATGCTTGACAGCTGGTGGCTGGTCGCATTTCCGGGTGCTGCCATTTTGATCGTCAGTCTGGCTTTCAACCTTCTCGGGGACGGTCTTCGCGATGCCCTCGATCCAAAACAGCGTTGAGGAGAGGCACATGAACGACCAGCAACCACTATTGGACGTTGCCAACCTCCGCGTCAGTTACCGCAAGGACAAGACCTATTCCGACGCGGTGCGGGGTGTCTCCTTCACTCTCGGACGTGAGAGACTGGGTATCGTGGGAGAGTCCGGCTCCGGCAAATCGACGATCGGCCGGGCCTTGTTGAAGCTGCTCCCGTCTGCACGCATCAGCGCAGACCGGCTCCAGTTTCAGGAAACCGACCTGCTCAAGGCTGGCGAACGGGAAATGCTGACAATTCGCGGCCGTCGCATTTCCATGATCCTGCAGGATCCCAAGTTCTCGCTCAACCCGGTACACCGGGTCGGCCATCAGGTCTCCGAGGCATACCGGGTGCATACACGCGCATCGAGCCAGCAGGCACGCCAGAAAACGCTGGAAATGCTCGAGGCCGTGCATATCCGCGACCCCGAACGTGTCTACGATCTCTATCCGCACGAAGTATCCGGCGGCATGGGCCAGCGCATCATGATTGCAATGATGCTGATACCCGAACCCCAGCTGATCATTGCCGACGAGCCGACATCAGCGCTGGACGTTACCGTCCGCATGCAGGTGCTCAACATTCTCAATGAACTCGTGACGCGCAAGGGCATGGGTTTGATCATGATCAGCCACGACCTCAACCTCGTTCGCAACTTCTGCGACAGGGTGTTGATCATGCGATCGGGCGAGATCGTGGAGTCCTGCGCAGCGCGCGACCTGACCCATGCTTCTCACCCATACACGCGAGGATTGCTGGCCGCCCAGCCGCATATCGGGGGCAATAGGGGACCTTTGCCAGTCCTTGGCCGCGATCCCGGCATCACAATACCAGCAGTGGAGGCAAGCCGATGAGCGATGTAACCATCAAGGGTCTCACCATTTCGCTCGGCATGGGTGCCGCCCAGAAGAAAATCCTCAATGAGGTCGGCTTTTCAGTTGCGTCCGGAGAATCGTTCGGGCTCGTCGGCGAATCCGGTTCGGGCAAATCGACCATCCTGCGCTGCTTTGCGCGTCTTTTGACATTCTGGACGGGGGAGATTTCAATTGCCGGCAGACCGGTCCACCAGATCCCTGCCGCTGAATATTGCCGCCTCGTACAGATGGTGTTCCAGGATCCCTATGGTTCACTTCATCCGCGCCAGTCCATCAAGACCGCGTTGCAGGAGCCACTTCGGATTCACCGGCTGGACCATCAGCAAGAGCGAATGGAAAAAGCGCTCATCGATGTTGGTTTGAACCCGTCCTTCCTTTCACGCTATCCGCACGAACTCTCGGGCGGACAGAGACAGCGTGTGGCGATTGCGAGGGCGTTGATCCTGGAGCCGAGCGTACTTTTGCTCGATGAACCAACATCCGCACTCGACGTATCGGTTCAGGCAGAGGTGCTCAACTTGCTGAACGAAATCAGGCGCACGCGAAAGCTGACCTATCTGTTCGTCTCGCACGATCTGGCTGTCATCGACTACATGTGCGAACGCCTTGCCGTCATGCAATCGGGCAGCATTGTCGAGATCATGAATCGCACGGAGCTGTGCAAAGGTGGAGCAAAACATCCATACGCGCGCCAGTTGATCGACTCGAGTATTGAATATGACCGGGTCGCATGAGTTCTCAATGCTCACTGGACTTGCATGCGCCTGATTGGCCGTAAGTAGATTTCTCCAAAGGAGAGCGAATGCATACGAAGCGGAGAGAAACACTAACCTCACAATTGGTCCGGCAAGTCGCAGACAGGATCAAATCGGGTGAATTTCCGAGGGGCGCAAAACTCCCGACTGAAAAGGAAATGATCGACGAGTTCGGTGTCAGCCGGACTGTCGTTCGCGAAGCCATTGCCAATCTTCGCGCCAATGGCATGGTCTCGACGCAGCAGGGCATCGGGGCTTTCGTCGTCCACAACACCGCGCTGCCTGCATTCCGCATCGCAGAGGAAGATCTTTCGGTCATCGAGGAGATCGTCAAGGGCCTGGAATTGCGCATAGCCGTAGAGTCCGAGGCTGCGGCATTGGCCGCCCAGCGCCGGAGTGACGGCGACATTCGCGCAATCGAAAGCGCGTGCGAGACGATGGCCGATGCCGTCAGAACGGGGAGCGACAGTATTGAAGCTGACCTCAATTTTCACCGGGCCATCGCCCGCGCCAGTCAGAATGATCATTTCCTGAAGATCTTCAATTATCTCGGCGAAGTCCTGATCCCGAGAGCGCGGCTGCAGACGCACCGTTTTGACGAATCCACACTTTCGGAATATCTCGCGCGCGTCAATTCCGAACATCGGCAGATCCTCGTCGCAATCCGCCGGAGTGACACAGATGGCGCGCGGGCGACGATGCGGATGCATTTGAGCGGCAGCCGCGACCGTCTCCAGCAGTCGATAGACGATGGTCGATGATAGACCGGGACAACATGTCCGGTCTGTCGCGGCGACTGCTTGAGTCAGTCCAATTTACCAGATCATTCAAGTCGGCAAATTCCTCGTTCGAGACCTGGCAGTCGAAGACGAGGGCGTTTGTCACGGAGGCACTCGGCCTCGACAATACCCGCGCAGCAAGCGCCCGAACCATCGAGCGGCGAGATCATGGTTCCCATGAGAGCCGGCTGCTCGAACTCGCATTCAGCAGCGGTGAGACAACGGAAGCATTCCTTCTCTTACCCGCCGGCAAGACCAGACGTCGCGCCGTCCTCTTGCTCCACGACCATGGCTCGCGTTTTGACATCGGCAAGGAGAAACTCATTCGGCCATGGAATGATGACAAGGCGCGTTCCGCAAGCGAGTGGACCGAACGCTGTTACGGCAATCGTTATCTTGGCGAGGTCCTGGTCAAACGCGGCTACGTTGTCCTTTGCGCTGACGCCCTCGGCTGGGGCAGCCGCGAAGGAAACGGCTATCAGGCGCAACAGGCGCTGGCCGCCAATCTGATGCAATTCGGGACGTCACTTGCCGCGGTTGTCGCATCGGAAGATGTGCAGGCCGCACTGTTTTTGCGCACACTGCCGGAAGTTGACGAGCGCTGCGTGGCGAGCCTGGGATTCTCATTCGGCGGCTACCGTGCCTGGCAAGTTGCTGCACTTACCGAGGCAGTCTCAGCATCGGTGGCAGTTAGCTGGATGGGACGATTGACCGGGTTGATGGAGCCCGGAGCAAATCTACTCCGAGGGCAATCGGCCTATTACATGCTGCATCCGCCACTTGCCGGGAAGCTGGATTACCCGGATATCGCTGCCCTCATCGCTCCGCGGCCCGCACTCTTCTACGCGGGCGATCGCGACCCTCATTTCCCGCGTGGCGCAGTCATGGCGGCATTTGGCGACTTGGCGGAAAGCTGGGGCGCTGCCCAGGCTGCCGGCCATCTGGAAACCAGGATCTGGCCATCAGGTCATGAGTTTGGAGCCGCGCAGCAGGACGCGGCAATCCAGTGGCTCGATGCGGTGTTTGACCGAGATTGAATCCCTCACCGCGTTACTGCGGCCCGAGCCGTTCAATCAGAACCTGCAAGTCCTGGTGGTCCTGTTCCGTGCAATCTGTCAGCGGCGGACGGACCGGTCCGGCCGATCGTCCGACGAGACGTGCTCCGGCCTTGACGATGCTCACGGCATAGCCGCCGGCGCGATTGCGGATTGCGATATAGGGCAGGAAGAACTCTTTCAGGAGCCGCTCTGTCGTGTTGCGGTCGCCGCTGCGGACCGCCCCGTAAAATTCCATCGCGGTCTTGGGGATGAAATTGAATACGGCGGATGAATAGACCGGAAAGCCCGCGGCGTTATAAGCTTCGGCATAGACTTCGGCGGTAGGCAGGCCACCGAGATAGCTGAGGCGGTCGCCAAGTCTGCTGCGGATCTCAGTGACGGCCTCGATTTCGCCAATACCGTCCTTGAACCCAATGAGATTGCGGTTTCTGTCGACCAAGCGTTCAAGCGTATCGGCGCTCAGACGGCAGACATTGCGATTATAGACGATTACGCCAATGTCGACGGACTTGCACACGGCTTCTATGTGTGCAGCGAGACCCTGCTGACTGGCCTCTGTCAGGTAATGGGGGAGAAGCAGAATCCCGGCAGCGCCCGCCGCCTGGGCATTGCGCGCCATCTCAACCGCCAGCCGCGTGCTATATCCCGCGCCCGCAATGATGGGTGTATGGGAGCCACAGGTGTCGACTGCTGCTCGGATAATTTGTGCGTGCTCAGCCAGGGTCAATGAGAACCCTTCCCCAGTCCCGCCGGCCGCGAACAACACGGTCGCACCGTAGGGCATCAGCCATTCGAGCCTTGCCCGGTAGCCCGCGGGGTCGAACTCGCCATGCTCATCGAAGTCAGTCAAAGGAAAGGACATCAGGCCGGATGACAGAACGGATTTGAGCGCCATCGGATCATAGGCCAGCCGGCTCGTTGAGTTGTAGTTCATGGTGTGTCCTTTTTTCGGAATTGGCGTTCGCAACGCTGCCCAAAGGTTGTCAGTCGACGAGGTTGTCGTTGATGAAATCGAAGTTGATATCTTCGCCGAGGCCGGGCTTGTCAGACAGATGGACGAAGCCGTCCTGGTCCATCGGGTCGGCCAGCGCGTTGAGGTATTCAAACCCATCGTCATATTCGAGGAACGGGTGCAGCAGGCCGCGCTCATACCAGCGAACATTCTTCGACACCGCCGTGACGATCAGGTTGGGGGCTCCATTGCCGTGGACCTCGCAATTCATGCCAAACAACTCGGCAAGGTGCATCGTCTTCAGCGCGGGCGAGATGCCGCCCACGTCATGCACGCCGGTGCGCAGGATGTCGCAAGCTTTCGAGGTGATCCATTCGGCGCGGGTATAGTGCTTGCCCCCTGCACTTTCCGGACCGAGAACCGGAATGTCGAGATTTGCCGCAAGCCATGTGTAAGAGGCAGAACTTTGCTCGTCCATCGCCTCCTCGATCCAGGCAAAGCCAAGCTTTTCCAGGCCCCTGCCAAGTTCGAGCGCTTCCGTCCGGGAATACCAATGGAAGGCATCGAGCAT
The DNA here is from genome assembly GCA_963777425.1 of uncultured Alphaproteobacteria bacterium. Lineage (GTDB taxonomy): Bacteria > Pseudomonadota > Alphaproteobacteria > Rhizobiales > Rhizobiaceae > Phyllobacterium. Next base: position 258,615 of record CAVZQS010000011.1, read on the forward strand.
CAAATGGATGTCCGGCCCCACTGCCTCGCGCACCGCCGCGCAGGCCTTGATGTCCATCCTGACATCGGGCGCCCATGAAACCGGCGGCATCCAGGTGTGCAGTTTGATCCCCTTGTACCCGCGCTTCACCAGCTTTTCGGCAAACCGGCCGTAATCCTCTGGTGTCGCCAAACCGCCTTCGAGCTCGTCACCGCACATGATGGACCCATAGGCCGGGACCTTGTCGCGATAGCTGCCGATGAGTTTGTGAACCGGAATGCCGAGTTTTCTGCCGGCCAGATCCCACAAGGCGCAGTCGACGATAGCCAGTGTACGGTCTGTCAGCTGCGCCGCACTGCCGCGCTGCCAGTGGGCCAGATCCTGCCAGAGGCGTTCGCGGTCGAACGGATCCTGACCAAGCAGAACCTTTTTCACGAATTTGTCGATGATATGCGGACGAACGATCTCGACAGGCGAAAAACAGTAGCCCTCGCTGCCGTCATCGGCAGTAATCGTCAGCAGGGCAAGTTCAACCTTGTGTGCAGGGCCGGGATGGGCATGGCCGGCGCTGTCCGCATGTCTATAAGTCGTATGCTTGAAGCGACGCACGCTGATATCGATTATTTTCAAGATCCCGTCTCCCAATGCTCTGCTTTGTTCGCTGCGCCTGGCATCATAGCAAATTGCCTGGCGAATCTGCTCCATTCCCAGCTTCGATACCATGTTGTATGATGACTGACAACTGTAATTTTCGATTGCCATAAACTTTGAGCCGATAAAGCCGGATGCTCGTAACTTCCAGAATCACATCACGTCGTTAGACTCCCGCTACCGCCGACGAATGGTTGCTTTCCAGATTCGCTGCGGCGACTGAAGTCTGTTTGGCTCTGGTTGTATGATGACACCCCTGACCTGTCCCGGTATTGGGCGCAAGGTGAAGCGGACGGGCTGGCGTCCTGTCGCCCGCCCCGCACGTTTGTAGGGGAGATTGCACCTATTCAAACATTCCCTTCGGCGTCTCGTTGTTCAGGAAGGGCTCGATGAACCCGACCAGCAGGTTCGTCTGGTCAATGACTGCGGTGTGCGATGTCGCGGGCAGTACGGCGAGGCGTGACGCCGGTAGCGGCTTGCCCATGTCGCCCATGATCCCGCCGCCGAGCATCCGAAACATCGCGACCGAGTGTTCGAGCGTCGCCACATCGGCATCGCCGCTGATGATCAGGACCGGCGTCTTGAGCGCCTTGACGTCCGCCTCCCACGCCATCGGCTCGTGCTCCAGCGCGATGAGTTTCCTGACGAGAGCGGGGAACCCGTCGGGATTGGCGGCAAGCTTGCGATATTCCTCGGCGAACGGCATGCCGACGAACATCTCGACCGTCATCTGCGGAATGAACGCCTTGAAGTCTGGTTGCCAGCCTTCGGCATCGTAGGCGACGGAAGCGGCGACGAGCTTGTCCACCTTGTCAGGGTGGCGGATGGCAAGCTGCAGGCCTGCGGCCGCCCCCATCGAATAGCCGAATATATCGGCTTTTTCGATGTTCACGGCGTCCATGAACGCAGCGACGTCGTCGGCAAGGTTCGGATAGGTAATTGGCCGGTCGATATCCGTTGTGCGGCCGTGACCCTGCAGTTCAACCGCATAGACCTTGTGGGTCTCGGCAAGTTTCGGGATGATCGCGCCCATCGTCGGAATGTTCATGTAGGCGCCGTGCAGCACGATCAGTGGATTGCCCTCGCCGGAGACCTCGTAATACATCTGCATGCCATTGACCTCGACCCGATTACCCGCGGGTATGGGTTGGGCAATCGCGGCGCTGGCGACAAGCAGGGCACCGGCAATCAGAGCGGTTCGTAACATCGATCTATCTCCTCGTTTTGTGCGCGGCCGATGCCGGCGTCGATAGTTAGACGAACGGCATTTCCATGATCCGACATGAGGTGATCGAATTTTTCAGATGACCGCCGACTTTCGCGCTTACAGGAAGGGCCGCACGAGCATTTCGGCACCGAGGACCAATAAGCAAATCAGAAACCAGCGCCGGAAGGCCAACGGACTGACCCGGCTACGGATTATCTGCCCGGCCCACATGCCAGCGAGTGCTGGAACGATCGCGAGCGCCGACATAGTGAGATTTTCCAACTCGAAGGCACCACGCCACGCCAATCCGCCCGCAAGGGCAATCGTGGAGACGGTAAAGGACAGGCCGAGTGCCTGGACCAGATCGTCCTTTTCAAGACCGAGCGCCTGAAGATAGGGCACAGCCGGGATGACGAAGACGCCGGTGCCGCCGGTGATCAGGCCGGTTGCTGCGCCGATGACGGGAGACAGGACGGGTTCCAGTATCGCCGGCACGCGGACCTGCCGGGCGACGAGTGCATAGCCGGCATAGAGGACAAGGGCTCCCCCGAGCGCGCTTGTCGTCAGCATGGTGTCGCCGCTGGTAAGTAGCGACGAACCGGCAATCGTCCCCGCGACCACCGCCAGCATCATCGGCAAGAGTCTGGTGACGAGCGCGCTGACGTTTGGCCCGGCGAAAAGCTGCCAGACATTGGTCACGAAAGAAGGGACGATCAGCAGGCTGGCCGCGGCCAGCGGCGATATCAGCGCGCCCAGCACGCCCATGGCGACGGTCGGCAGACCCATGCCGGTGACGCCCTTGACGATGCCGGCGGCGAAGAAGGTAGCGGATATCGCCACGAGCAGTATCGGGTTGTCCATCATGCCATTCGCTTTAACGCATCTCCTGGCAGGCACAATGCGGATGATCCGCAATCAGACTTCGGCTGGTCCGAAGGCTGAAAGTCGGATATCTTCGTCGGCATGCGCTTCGACCTGACAGACCTTCGCCTGTTCCTCGCCGTAGTGGATGCCGGCAGCATCACTGGAGGAGCGGCGGATGTCGGGCTTTCACTACCGGCCGCCAGCGAGCGCCTGCGCGACATGGAAGCCGCTGGCCAGGTCCGGCTGCTCGAGCGCGGCCGACGCGGCATCCGGCCGACCCCGGCTGGCGAAGCATTGGCGCATCACGCCCGCTTGATCCAGCGCCAGATCGCACAGATGCGCGGCGAGCTCGGCGAGCATGCCAGCGGCCTGCGTGCGACCGTCCGGCTTGCCGTGAACACGGCCACGCTCACCGAGTTTCTGCCTGAACGGCTCGGCACGTGGATGGCGGCTCACCCGCAGATCGACGTCGAACTGAAGCAACGGCAAAGCATTGAGATCGCGAGATCCGTCTCGGCCGGACTGGCGGAGATCGGCATTCTTTCGGATGCGGTCGATACCACCAACCTTGACCTGCGCCCCTTCGCCATCGACCGGCTGGTCGTGGTGGTTCCGCGCGATCACGAGCTGACGGCGAACAAACGTGTCGCGTTCGCGGACATTCTGCATGAGCAGTTTGTCGGGTTGACGGGCGCACTGCAGGATCACATCGACGCCCAGGCTGCGAGGATGGGTGTCAGGCTGGGGATACGCGCGCGGATGGCCAGCTTCGAGGGCATCTGCCAAATGGCAGCTCTTGGTGTCGGCCTCGGCATCATGCCCGAGACGGCAGCGCGGCGCTGCGGCAGATCCGCCAAAATCGCATATGTTCGCCTTGCCGACGACTGGGCCACACGGCGGCTGTCAGTCTGCGTGCGCTCAGAAGAGGATTTGACGTCACCTGCACGGAGCCTCTTCAACCATCTGGTCTTGAGCGGCGACGCGCGTTATCGATAAATACAACTATGGGTTTTAATAATAACATTATGCACAACTTCGGCAAATGTGACCGTAATGTGAATAATGTTTTGAATTATGAAACATATTGATTCCAATCTGTACCTTTATTAATCTTAGTAGTGATCGCAATATTTCGTAATAATATTTAAATTAGCCGGTATAATACACAATTTAATAAATTGTTATTATAGATTGCCACATTTATATTCTTAGTTAGAGCCGCCCTGCATATGTGCGTTGCATAATCGCGGGGCATCGATCGTCGGTTCATTCCGGCAGACACAAACTCGAAAGCAGACAGAAGGAGAAGCATATGGCTACTCTAGAAGGCGGCGCCTACGACGACGTTTTGTTCGGCTCGCGTTTTGACGACTTCATCCATGCCAATGGCGGCGATGATGTTGTTTTTGGCGGTAAGGGAGGCGACTCGATATTTGGCGATGACGGCAATGATCTGTTGTTTGGCGAAAAGGGCAACGATACCCTTTCCGGCGGCATCGGAGCCGATACTCTCGTTGGCGATCACGGAGCTGATATCCTGAATGGTGACGCCGGAGACGATGTGCTTCTCGGCGGTGCCGGGAAGGATGTTCTGTCCGGCGGCGAAGGCAACGACACGCTGATTGGCGGTGCCGGTGCCGATGAGCTCTCGGGCGGTGCAGGCGATGATGTGTTCGTCTTCGCGGGCGGCGGCGGCAATGACGTCGTGCTTGATTTTACCCCTGGTGAAGACATCCTCCAGATCTCCAGTGGTATCAATGGCCAGGACATCCAGTCGCCGGATGACTTGGCTTCCCGTGTCACACAGGTTGGCGAAAATGTCGTGGTCGACCTCGGCCATGGTGATTCCGTCACACTGGTGAACACCAATTCGGAAGATGTTCAGGCAAATCCTGACAGCTACTTCACCGTGCATTGATCCGAAACAATGGCGTGCCCGGCCCAATCGCCGGGCACGCTGCTTCGTCTTGGCATTTAGCTGCATCTGATATGCCGCATCTCCTCCCTTCGCTATTTTCGTCTTTCTGGGTCGCCAGTACTCCTTGGAAAACCGCTCGAATATCCCTATGTTCGTGCCCCGAGCGGGAGCGACCAATTGTCCGGCAGGCTGGACAAGTCCGGGATGCAGCCCGCAGCGATCGAGCGAGGACGGATGCGATGTCAGAAACGCGGCGCAAGCTCACAACGATCTTTTCGGCTGACGTTCAGGATTACAGTCGCCTGATGCGGGCCGACGAAGAGGGGACACTCGCCACTCTCAAACAGTATCGCGATGCTATGGCGCGCCTGATCGTGGCGCATGACGGCCGCGTCATCAACACCTGGGGCGACGGGCTGATCGCCGAATTTCCAAGCGTTGTCGAGGCGGTGCGTGCTGCAGTCGACGTGCAGAACGAGCTGGCCGGCTATAACACCAAGCGCCCGGATGACACACGCATGCAGTTTCGCATCGGCATCAACCTCGGTGACGTGATTGCTGAAGATGACGACATCTATGGCGACGGCGTCAATGTTGCCGCGCGTCTCCAGGCGTCGGCGGCAGCGGGCGGGATTGTGATCTCCAACACTGTCTACGATCAGGTGCGCAACAAGGTCGCTGTTGGCTTCGAATTCCTTGGCCAGCTCGAGGTCAAGAACATCGATGGCGGGGTGCCGAGCTATGCGGTGCGCATTGGCGCCAATGACGATGACTTGGTGTCCGCGCAGCCGCACAACGCCTTCGGGCGCCAACCATCCCCCACGGACGTACCGCTGCGGACCAGCGGCGAACCAGTGAGAGCGCCAACCCGGAAATATGGCGTGCTTGCGGTGATTGCTGCTGCACTGGCGGGAATAAACCTCCTCTCCTGGCAAGGGGAGTTCTGGGCAGCCTGGCCTCTGCTTGCGCTCGCCGTGTTATCGGTGCTGATCTGGTTGCGCTCGGCAAAAGGGACGGACCGCATGCTCGCCACGCTGGGCGCAGCCGGCCTTGGCATCGCCGGTATCAATCTCTTGTCCTGGGATGGAACTTTCTGGGCGATATGGCCGCTGTTTGGCATCGCGATCGCGGCCGGCCTTCGCTGGGTCATACGCCGGCAACCGTCCGTCGGGCGGTGATTTTGTTTGCATTCGCGTAATCGAGGTCCATGATTCTTGGGAACGACCTGCGCGTTCTCTGCGTTTTCCATGCATGGAGAATGCATTACATATTGTCTCGCTGTTGCTGGTCTCGTTTGCAATGGCCCTTTCACTGGCGCATGCGCTCGAGCTGCCGGGCAAAATGCGGCTCGACAAGGACGCCTACATGACCGTGCAGCAGATCTATTATCCCGGCTTCACGGCAGGCGGGTTCAGCGAGGTCGCCGCGCTGGTCACGCTCGTCGCGCTTCTTTTCCTTCAGCCCTATGGCACAGCCCAATTCTGGTGGAGTGCAGCGGCACTCGCACTGCTTGCCGCCGTCCATGCCATCTATTGGATATTCACCCACCCGGTGAATAATTTCTGGCTGAAGGACGTAAAGTTATCCGGCTTTGGAAACTCGTTCTTCTCGCGCTTCGCCGGTACGGGTCGTGAGGATGAGTGGAAACGTCTGCGGGACGTTTGGGAATATTCCCACGTGGCGCGGGCGATCCTTGCGATCCTCAGCCTGGTCGCAATCACGGTCTCGCTGAGTGTCTGATCGCGTTCGAAATCACCCCAGATCGATCTGATCCGTCTGAGTCCAGTCATCATCCTGCACTGGCGGGCGGTCATCAATCTCGCCCTGATAGGCAAGCAGGACAATCGACACGATTGCCAGGACCAGTGTGAAGTCGTGCATCGGCTTATCCTTTCCCATCGCGGCAGGCAAAGCACCCGCATGCAGCAACGGCGTTGCGATGAGTCTAGAGCGATATTTGTTTAAATGGAGGCGCCAGGCAGGCAATTGGAGGGAATTTCGTCACCTCGCGTTTACCGCGTTGGCAAATAGAAATTGCAACTCTCGATTGCGATGTCCTGATGGCGCATGGACCACTTTCGGCAACACAAAAACCACAACGGCAGAGCATCCTTCGGACCAGTTTCAAGATTCCTGCGATCATTGTTGGCCGCGGGTCTCCTGCTTGCAATCGGATATTCGTTCGCTGGGTCTGGGAATCCCGCCGCACCGCTTCTGGCGATGGCGACCGGATGCAATATCAAAGGCAATGTCAGCATCGGGACGGGCGAGCGCATCTACCACCTTCCGGGACAGAAGTTTTATCCCCAGACGGTCATATCTCCCAAGTATGGCGAACGCTGGTTTTGCTCGGAGTCCGAGGCGCGAGAGGCTGGCTGGCGCAAGTCGAAGCGGTGAGTTGAGCAGAACTCTGCAATTGCCGCTGCGAACTCACAGGATCAAATCAAGTCCATCCGGCACAGGATCGTACGGATCGATATTCTCGATGCGCAGGGAGAAGCTGACATACCCCTCGCCGCTGAGATCGCCTTCTATGAAACCGTAGTCCTGGCCTGCAACGTGCTGGAATCTCAACTCCCCGACCTTGTGCGAAAACGCTGCATCGCCAATGAAATTAAATGGATCGTCTTCTTCGGTGGCCCAGTTCGCGTCAATGACCTGGAGGTTTATGACATCTCCGGGGCCGAGATCCTTGATGGTCACGCCATTCCAGCCGCCATAGTAGAACGTATCGTTACCGGCGCCTCCCGAGAGGGTGTCATTCGGTCCGAAATACAGCGAATCATTGCCAGCGCCTCCAGACAGGATATCAATGCCCGAACTCTCGCCGCTCAGTAAATCATTTCCACCACCGCCACTGATTGTATTGTCACCGCCACGACCAACCAGAAAATCGCTGCTGGAGCCGCCGGTTATGATGTCGTCACCTTCGCCGCCATCGACATACATGCCAGTTGTGTTGGCGTGCCCGTCGATAACATCGGAATATTCGCTGCCGCGTATGTGTTGAATGGAAAACAGCGTATCGCCGGCATTGTTGGTACTATCGATGGTGGCGTTGATTCCGACAGCACTGGCCGAATAATCGATTCGATCGGAATCATCACCGCCGTCGATGATGTCGTTGCCGGCCCCTCCGATGAACACGTCGTAGCCGCCTCCGCCATGCAGCGTGTCGTCGCCTTCTCCGCCGTCGATGATATCCCGGCCGTCGCCACCATCAATCCAGTCGTTTCCCGCACCACCAAGAAGATGATCCTCGCCCCTGCCACCGTTCATCCGGTCGATGCCGGAGCCGCCGTCGAGGGTATCATTGTTGTCGCCGCCACGCAGCCAGTCGTCGCCATCGCCGCCAAGAAGGTGGTCAGGGCCGGTACCGCCGTCGAGCCAATCGCCGCCAAGACCGCCAACAAGCGTGTCGGCGCCGGCGCCGCCATTCAAACGGTCGTCGGCGTCGCCGCCATCAAGCGTATCGTTACTGTCGCTGCCATAGAGCCAGTCGTCGCCGTCGAGTCCATAAACGTGATCATTTTCCGCGGCGCCGTCGATCCAATCCGAGCCGACGCTGCCGACAAGATGGTCTGCACCGGCACCGCCTTTGAGCCGCAGACCGTCCAGCAGATCCTCGCTGGACGGCAGCAGAAGCCCTGAGTAGACAGAATCGATCGGACGCGTCACCTTATGCTCACATCATGAAGTCATTAGCCGACCAATCATGGTCGAAATCACCGTTGACCTGGATGACAAGGTCGGCAGTGCCGTCGCCATTAATGTCGGCCTCGACATGCACATAATCCTGGGATGAAGCATTGTCCGGAACAACGACCCGCAATTCGCCGGCGGCACCGGTGAAGTCGCCACCGCCAATAAAGTGAAAGTCTTGGTTACCGGTTGTGCCGGTGTCGGCATCGATCCTGCTCAGATCGATTTTGTCGCCTTCGGCCGAGCTGAAATCGACGATACTATCGGCGTAGGCCTGTCCATTTTGTTGCAAATCGCCCCGTTCGGCATAATCGAAGCGGAAGATGTCGGCACCAGCGCCGCCGGTCAGCGCGTCGAAGCCAAATCCACCGGCAAGAACATTGTTGCCTGCATTGCCAGTGAGGAAATCCGCATACTGGCTGCCAACGAGATTCTCGACCTCCACTAGCGTGTCGCCCGCAGAATTCTCACCTGTGGAGAGGTCGATGCTCAGCCCATTCGCGAATGTCGTATAATCGGCTGTGTCGGCACCGGCGCCGCCGACGATAATGTCGCTACCGTCACCGCCGACGAGGAGGTCGTCGCCATTGCCACCGGCGAGAATGTCATCGCCGGCGCCGCCCCACAACGTATCATTGCCGTCGCCACCAAGGAGAATGTCATCACCGGCGCCACCATCAAGGTGATCATCGCCGGCGCCGCCCTCAAGCGTGTCATCGCCATCGTCGTCAGCACCGCCAGCCAGCCAGTCATTGCCGTCACCGCCGAGGAGATGGTCATCGCCAGCGCCGCCATTCAACCGGTCATCGCCGCTACCGCCCCAGAGCGTGTCATTATTGTCGCCGCCGCGCAGATAGTCATCGCCGTCGTCGCCAAGCAGATGATCCGCGCCAGCGCCGCCGTCGAGCCAATCGGTGCCGGTACCGCCAACGAGCGAATCATCGCCGGCACCGCCGTTCAGGCGGTCTTCGCCCTCTTCGCCGGCAAGCGTATCATTGCCGTCGCCGCCATAGAGCCAGTCTTCGCCGTCTCCGCCTTCGAGGCGGTCATCGCCGTCGCTGCCATCCAGCCAGTCGCTGCCTGCACCACCGGCGACATAGTCGGCACCAGCACCGCCATTCAAGCGGTCGTCACCTTCGCCGCCATTCAGCCGGTCGGCACCTTCACCGCCGATAAGCGTGTCATTGCCTTCGCCACCGCGCAGCCAGTCATCGCCATCACCGCCGTTGAGATAGTCAGCACCGGCACCGCCATCGACCCAGTCCGTGCCTGCGCCGCCGAGCAGCTTATCGTCGCCTTCGCCACCGTTCAGCCGGTCCTCGCCGGCACCGCCGTCCAGCGTGTCATTGCCTGCGCCGCCGTAGAGCCAGTCCTCGCCCTCGCCGCCAAGCAGCGTGTCATCTCCGGCGCCGCCATCCAGCCAGTCAGTGCCTGCACCACCCGACAAGGTGTCGTTGCCGTCACCGCCCGCAAGGCCATCATCGCCAGCAAGGCCGACCAGCACATTGTCACCACTGTCCCCGGAGAGCTTGTCAGCAAAAGCCGAGCCGACGAGATTTTCGAAGCCTACCGCCAACCGGTCGCCTTCGGCGTCACCACCCCAGGTGCCGAGCACACCAAGGCCGTTAAGGCCACCGAGATGAACCATGACGCCCTTCCGGCGAGCTCTCATACCCCAGCGTGTCCGTGCCCTCGCCGCCGAACAGCAGGTCGGAATCCGCCCTTGCCTTCAATGTAGTCATTGGCGCTGCTGCCAAAGATCCGGTCGTCATCGTCGCTGGCGACAATCACCTGGTCGACGCCATTGCCTGGATGAATACCGAGGAGATCAAGCAGGGATTCGTTCAGCGCCATTGAGGCCTCCATTTGGAAACGTATTCGGGAGTGATTATTTTATCTATAGTGCGGCAATGAACTACAAAACAATCTACAAGCCAAATGAAATTTTCATTACGTAGTACTGTTTAAATATAATACCAATATACTTCAAAACTTGAATTACTTTTTTCTTGAAATTATTGTTGTTTTCCAACGAGGGCTCTACCGGGCCACGCTTCAAGGAAGCTGTGAGGGCGTGAACAAGCCTGGCATTTTGCCGCCCAGCGCGGTACATCGTACCAAGTGGTACGGCTCTGTTGACCTGGAGATCGTTGGACCGGCCCGGTCGCTCCGGGATCGAAACGTTCGAAGCGACGGCGCACCAATCCTGCATCGATTGCGAACGGAATGAGATCGAGTCCGGACAGATTTCAACGATTCGCGTACAAGAAACTGCGAAAACGGAACAAGAATCTCAATCAGCACGTGAGTTTTTGGTGCAGGTGGTTAAATCTCAGAATTTGCCCACCACGTTGAGAAAATTACCCGGTTTTCCAAAAATCGGTTCAACTTGACACATTGCAACTGCCTGCCTGGCCAACTAATATATTAATTGACCAGTTGGAGATTTTGATGGACACCCACAACGCACCGAGGCATTTGCGCCTCCACGCCAGCGACAACGTAATTGTCGCTGTTGACAGTTTTCAGGCCGGACAACACATTGAGGGGATAACCGTAACAGACCGCGTGCCGCGCGGGCACAAACTGGCCTCACGCTTGATCGCCGCCGGCGAATCCGTACGCAAATTCGGCCAGATCATCGGTTCGGCCTCCAGGCGTATCGAGCCCGGTGAATGGGTACATGAGCACAATCTCAGCTACAGCAATTTCGTGCGCGAGGCGGGCGCGGCTCACGACGCCAATGCCGCCGGCATTCTTCCCGCCGACCAGCGCGCAACCTTCGAAGGTTTTCGCCGCGTCAATGGCCGTGCCGGCACGCGCAATTACATCGGCGTGCTGACCTCGGTGAATTGCTCGGCCTCCGTTGCGCGCTTCATCGCCGAGGCGGTACAGAAATCAGGGATTCTCGATGACTATCCGATGGTTGATGGCATCATTCCATTGGTCCATGGCGGCGGCTGTGCTCTCGATGTGAAGGGCGAAGGCTATGAAGTCCTGAAGCGCACCCAGTGGGGCTATGCCACCAATCCAAACATCGCGGCCGTGCTGATGGTCGGACTTGGATGCGAAGGCTTCCAGATCGGCCGATGGAAAGAAGCCTACAACATTGTCGAGAGCGACAGGTTCCGCAGCCTGACGATCCAGGAAGTCGGGGGCACGCGCAAGACGATGGAGGCTGGCGTCGCTGCGATTCGCGATATGCTGCCGACTGCTGCGAACGTCAAACGCGAGACGATCCCCGCATCGGAATTGATGCTTGCACTGCAATGCGGCGGCTCTGACGGTTATTCCGGTATCACCGCCAATCCTGCACTCGGCTCTGCTGTCGACCTCCTGGTGCAGCACGGCGGCACGGCTATCCTCTCCGAGACACCGGAAATCTACGGCGCTGAACATCTGCTCATCGAGCGCGCCTCCAATCGTGAGGCGGTGGAGACGGCTGCAATCGGTCATCGCCTGGTGGGAAGATTACACGGCCCGCAACAAGATGGAGATGAACAATAATCCTTCTCCAGGCAACAAGGCAGGTGGTTTGACCACTATTCTAGAGAAGTCGCTGGGTGCCGTGGCTAAATCCGGAACGACACCACTCGAAGCAGTCTACGGTTACGCCGAGCCGGTCACGGCGCATGGCCTCGTTTTTATGGACACGCCCGGCTACGATCCCGTGTCGGCGACCGGGCAGGTTGCTGGCGGAGCCAATGTGCTGGCCTTCACCACAGGACGTGGTTCCGCCTATGGCTGCAAGCCGACGCCATCTATAAAGCTCGCCACCAACACGCCCATGTACAATCAGATGGTCGAGGATATGGATATCAATTGCGGCGACGTGCTTGACGGTGTGTCCATCGAGGACAAGGGTCGCGAGATTTTCGAGCGCATCCTGAAGGTCGCGTCGGGCGAGCGCAGCAAGTCTGAAGAGCTTGGTTATGGCGATGCCGAATTCGTGCCATGGCAAATCGGCGCGACAATGTAATCGGGTGCAACAAGATGCAAATGAACCGGGAGCCGCTTACCCAGGACGTTATCGCCAGCCGTCTATCGGCTGTGGGGCGTGTGACCGTAAGAGGAAAGTAGGGCGCCTATGAGAGGGCCTGGGATAGGTCGTCGTGTTCGAATGCGGACGCCATGCGGTTGATCTCAGCCTTGCCGATACCGGCATCGGCAGCAACGCCGCGCCAGTTCGCAACGGCTTCACCGACCTGCCGCGCGATCGCGCGCGCATCCTTGGTCTTGAGACCGAAACTGCCGGCAACAGAGAGGGCAAGGTCCAGCGAGGCAGTGGCGTCTTCCTCGTCAATAGCGGTCGTGAGAATACGCTCCTTCACTTCCACCGGGACGGGGTTCACGTCATAGACCGGTGAAAGCCGCCAGCCTGCGGGTCCGGCAAACAGGAAGCCGTGGTTGCGCAGGTGATCATCCGTGTTTGAAATCAGGATGCTGAAGACGATGCGTCGCCAGAGCTCGGCGCCATCAGTGTCCGGCGCTGCCCCGGACTGACGCAGGGCATCCATCAGCTCCAGATAGCTGTGGGATTCATTGTCGCCAGCGCCGATCATGCTCATCGCTGACAGGAAGGGGATGCGCGCCCCGTCGTGGCGGTCAAATCTGTCGAGGATCAGAACCGCGCGGCCCGCGATCTGCTCAAGCCGGAAGGTGGGGACATTGATCCCTGCCTGCGCCGCCAATTGGAGCGCCACGAATTCCCACTCGACGGCGGCGTAGTCGTCATCTTTCTTGGGGAACTTGGCGATGGCGAGCTGGCCGTCTTTTTCGCGCACCGAGGCCTTGGGGCGGGCGCCGCCGAGGGACGATCCCGGCGCAAGAAGCAGCTTGAGTTCGGCCGCGGTCTCCGCGTCTTCCAGGAGCGCGTCGGTTGCGGAGAGCAGCTTGGGCAGGTTGATGAGGGGTGGAACAGGCGCGCCGTCATGCGCAAGGAACGGAGCGCGCGGCTCATCGGCAAAGCGCAGCGCGCCCTGGCGCGTCTCGTCATTGACCATTAGTAGATAGTCCATCTCGTAGAGGGTGCGGGCCTTGGTTCTGTCGGCCTCTGCACGGCGCGCTTCCGCCCGCTTCATCAGCGTCCGGCCCCAGCGGTCAGGGGCGGAATCGCCAAGCGAGCCGAACAGCTTCCGGGGCGTATAGTATTGGCCCTTGCCAAGGGCCAGTGCGGGTTCAAGCGCGTAGCGCAGCGCGTTGGCGAGCCAGTCAGCCTCATATTCAAATGAGACCGTCTCCTTGCCCTTGTTGTTATGCGCGTAGAGGCGTCCCACTAGGTGCGAGGTGCCTTCAAGATCGGCATAAACATAGGCAAGTCGGTCAGTCATTGCCGCCCCCCGTGCGTGCAGGCGTCTTGCTGGTGCGCAGGCGCACGCGTGTGGGGAGGTTGCGTTCCTCGATCGACTGGCCGACGGAATCCCTGGCAGGGTCGGCAAGGTTGCCGAGACCCTCGACCAGCCCCAGGGCAAACAGAACGGCAGCGTAGATGCCGAGCGCCACGGACTCATCGCCCTTTTCCACCTTTGTCAGGGTGGAGCGGCTGATCCGCGCGCGCTCCGCCAGCAGCGCCATCGGAATACGGCGGCGGCGGCGCGCATCTTTGATATCCTGCCCGAGTTTGCGCAGGGCCTTTCGGGCAGGGATCGGCAGGGCTGAAACGGGCTGCATATTCTGTGACCTTATGTCGTCTTACTCATACACTATCCAGCTTAGCGTACGCGAAAGTGGACATTAATGCAACCGCCTCAAGTGAGGAAAGGGCCACAACGTCCATTTGCGCAAGCGTTATCGGCTATAATGACCGCGTAAGTGGACATTAATGGCTATTTTGCTATGGAAATAGGCGAAGGAGGTTGTGCCACGGCACCCCGGATCGGGGGCAGAGTCCGCACAGCCAACCGGACGCCCCCCGAGAGCGATGACTTCATGCCCCTCCCGCGCTCGCGCCCAGCGTGACGAGAAGCTCGTCGAACTGCTCGAACTGCTCGGGCATCGCATCCGCCGCCCCGGTGCCGGCAACGTCGAGAGCTTCCTTCGAGGGATAGAGACGACCAGCAGCGTCTTGCCGCCTTTTTCCTCGAAGGTCACCGTGGTGACGGGTCCATCGTCACCACCTTCGTCATTGGTCCAGACGAGGCGCGAGTACGGTATCACTTCGATATACCTGCCGAAAATTCGTGAGTGTCTGAGGCATCGTGGCCGAATACCAGACGGTACGTGCCCCCGGCACGAACATCCATCTCACAGGAACGCAGGAACATGCCCATCGACTTCGGCACCCACCACTGCTTGAACAGCTCGGGCTTGGTCCACGCCTCGAACACGATGCGCGCCGGGCCGTTGACGATTCGCGTAACGACCAGCTCACGGTCGGACTTCCGTTCGACCGTCGTGCGGTTATTCATAGGGGTGGGCCCACTCTCTCTTCTTGCGTCCATTGACTTGCTCCTTCTGTTTTAATTCCTCAACAACGTTGTCCAACTCGTCGAAGCGCATGGCCCAGAGCTGGCGGTAGCTTTCGATCCATGCCGCCTCTTCCTCCAATCGGCGCAGGCCGAGCTTGCAGGTCCGCACGCGCCCGACCTTCTCCGTAGTGACGAGCCCCGCCTGTTCCAGGACGCCGACATGCTTCTTCATGCCCGTGGCAAGAAGTCCTTCCTATGGCGGGCCGTCGATCAGGATGGTTTCGTGCTGGAAGTCCTTGTACAAAGCCGCCGAGACACAAAGGCCGCCAAGCGTTTGATCCGGAAATTGCTCACGAAAAGCGGCTGCGCTCCTCGGGTCATGATAATCGACAAGCTTGGCTCCTATGCTGCAGCCTGTCGGCAGCTCGGACTGACGTCGTGTGATCATCGCCAACATAAAGGGTTGAACAACCGGGCAGAGAATTCGCATCAGCCGATACGACGATGCGAAGGGATCATGAAGCGCTTCAAATCAACCTGTCAGCTTCTGCGGTTCACCACTATCCATGATCCCATTGCCAACCTTCATCATTTCCCCAATAAATTCTCTTCATCCGCTCATCGTGATCATCGTCAGACTGCCATGACAGTGTGGCGAGAGATCGCATGCGTGAAAACCGCATGACACAGCAATCAAAGACAGCGTTACGTCTCCTCAAAGTTAAGGTTACGATGCCCCTTGGCGCTTACGTTATACTCTGCCCCACAAAATGTTATGCTCCCGTTGTCTGCTGCTGCTTGGCGCGGGCTACGATCTGCGTCGGGTTGACGAAGCGCAAGGCGATCAGCAGCCAGATCAGTGTTGTCACCATATAGACCACAGCCATGGCATCAATGGACTGCACGGCGCGCACTCCCGATGCAAACACCGAGTAATACAGAGCGACGACGAGGGTCTGGCTCGTCGGCCCAGCGGTCAGGAAGGTCAGTTCGAACATGGCGACAGTGCGCACAAGCACGAGCAGCAGGGCGGCCAGAATGCCAGGAAGCAGCATTGGCAACAGCACATAACGGAACAATTGGAAGGTGCCGGCTCCGAACACGCGCGCGGCTGCTTCGATCTTCGGGTCGATCTGTTCGATGAACGGGATCATCACAAGGACGACAAACGGCACGGTCGGCACCAGATTGGCGAGGACGACACCCCAGAATGTACCGCCGACGCCAGCTTGATAGAGAACAGTCGCCAGCGGGATGCCAAAGGTGATCGGTGGCACCAGCAATGGTAACAGGAAGAGCAGCATGATCAGCTTCTTGCCCGGAAAGTCCCGCCGCGCCAAGGCATAGGCCGCGGTCACTCCCAGGAGCCCTGAGAGCGCAACGACGGTGAAGGCAATCTGGAAGGTTACGATAAGAACATCACTGAGCTGAAACTCCGACCAGGCGGTGAAATACCAGCTCGTTGTCCAACCCACAGGCAACCATGTACCGAGCCAGCGCGTGGCAAAGGACGAGATGATCACCGTCGCGATCATCGCCAGCAGGTTGATGACGAAAAAGGTGACCACAACCCAGACAGTGGTGATCCAGAGTTTTGCCCCGATAGTCGTATCGCGGATCATGGTCAGCCCTTTCCGCCAGCAGTGGAGCCGCGATAGAACATGTTGCGTATGGCAAGGACCGCCACAACGATGAGCAGCTGGACAACCGCCATAATCATCGCAATGGCCGACGCCATCGAGTAGTCGTATTGCTCGAAGGCCGCCTGATAGGCCGCGATCGAAATGACACGTGTTGGCCCAGCCGGCGCGCCGAGCAATATCGCAGACGGGAACACGGCGAACGCCTGGACGAACGACAGGCAGAAGGCGATTGCAAGGCCGGGTACCAACAGGGGCAGCATGACGTAACGGAAGCGCTGCCAGCTTCGGGCACCATGGGTCGCCGCCGCCTGCTCAAGTGCCGGATCGATACCCGACACATAGGAGAGCGTCAGCAGGAAGGTAAACGGGAAGCCCGTTATGATGAGCGAGGAGAAGACACCCCAATAATTGTTGGTCAGCTTCACCGGGCGGTCAATCAAGCCGATCAACATCAACGTCCGGCTGAACCAGCCTTGCGGTCCGAGGTAGTTCAGCAACCCTTCGGCCACCAGGACAGTGCCCAGCGTAACCGGTAGAACCAGAATCGTCGTCAGCAGCCGCTGGTGCCTCATGAGACGCACCCGGAAGGCAACCGGCAGGGCTATCAGGATGCTGATGATGGTGACCGGAACCGCCAGCCAGAGCGTCGTGAGGATCGTGTCGTAGAGGAACGGATCCGAGAAGAATTTCTGATAATTGGCGAATGCCGCACCCTCCATCGGGGTGAACGAAAGGATCAACCCATAGATGAATGGATAGATGAAGACAGCGAGCAGGAAGAGTACCGCTGGCAGGACCAGGAGCGTGACACCGTCTATGCCGTGGAGCGCCAGGCGCTGACGCAGGGATATCGGTTGGTCCAGCGGATCTGAGGTAACGCTCGCCATGGCCGTTACGCCGCAAACGCCAGCGCACGCGCCGGATCAATGGACAGCCAGATCGCGCTGCCAAGTTCTGCGCTTTGCGGTGCATGAAAGACCAGTTCGAGGCCTTCGGCTGTTCGCGCCGTGCCAACGAACTCCCGACCGCGATATTCAATGGTTTCGACAATAGCTTCCACGGTCTGATTGGAGCGTATGCCGGCAACAACATCGTCAGCCCGCGCCGCGATCACGGCTTGATCACCGATTTTCAGGTTGTCACGCGCTGTCCCTGTCAGCGTCGCGTTCCCCACCGCGACACTGGCATGTTCGCCATTCTTGGCTACGACCTTGCCGACAAGCCGGTTACGGTATCCCATAAATTCCGCCACATCGAGATGATTGGGCCGCTCGTAAAGATCGCTCGGTACGCCCACCTGGCGGATCTCGCCGTCCCGCAACACCACGACGCGATCGGCCAATGAAAGGGCTTCATCCTGATCATGGGTGACGTACACAGTTGTCGCACCCAATTGATTGTGGATGCGGCGAATTTCAGCCCGCATCTCAAGCCGCAGCTTCGCGTCGAGATTTGAAAGCGGCTCATCCATGAGGACCAGCGGCGGCTCGATGACGATGGCACGGGCGATGGCAACACGTTGCTGCTGACCACCAGAGAGCTGCCCGGGTAGTTTGTGTCCCTGGCCCTGCAGGCGGACGAGGTTCAGCGCTTCCTCGACACGCCTCTCCATCTCCGCCTTTGGAACCTTTCGCATTTTGAGGCCAAAGCCGATGTTCTGGCGCACGGTCATATGCGGGAACAATGCATAGTTCTGGAAAACCATACCAAAGCCGCGATCCTCGGGCTTCAAGGTGTCTATGCGTTTGTTGTCGATGAAAATGCCGCCGCCCGTCGTTGCGAGCAATCCGGCAATGCAGTTGAGCGCGGTAGACTTGCCGCAGCCCGAGGGGCCTAGCAGAGCGATGAATTCGCCCTTGCCGATGACGAGCGAGACGTCCTTCAACGCATTATGGGAGCCGAAGGCACGGCTCATGCGATCAAGTCGAATTTCACGGAATGGCGATGACGCAAGCAGCATCCAGCAACCTCACGGCTGGGTGCCATCCGGGCAGACCGGACAGCACCAATTCAGGCATTGATCGATCAAGACTTCTTGCCCGCAACTTCCTCATCCCAGCGACGGAATGCGACAACCATCGACGATGGTTCGAGCGGAATTTCTACGGGGTTGTTGGCAATCCAGTCGGCGTATTCCTTGCGGCCGAACTCGGCGATCGCATCCTGGCTTTCCTGCGGCGCCATGGAAAGCGGCACGTCCTTGACTGCGGGACCTGGATAGAAATAACCCTTGTCGTAGGTAAAGGCCTGCTGTTCCGGGGTGAGCAGGAAGCTCATCAGGTCGAGAAGAACAGCAAGCTTCTCATCGGCAATACCTTTTGGCACGCACATATAATGCGCGTCGGCAACCCAATGGAAGCCTTTGAGCGTCGCAACGGCTGCTTCCTTCGGCACCACGCCCAGAACACGCGGGTTGATGTCCCAACCGGTCGTCGAGACGGTCATGTCACGTGTGCCTTCCCCGAGCTCCTTCATCAGAGCACCGGTGCCGGTCGGGTAGTACTCGATATATTTGTGCAGTTCCTTGAGGTAGGCCCAGGTCTTGTCCCACCCCTTCACAGGATCACGCGGATCACTATCGCCAAGGAGATAGGGCAATCCCATCAGGAAGGTGCGGCCAGGGCCGGAATTGGCCGGGCGCGCATAGAGGAACTTGTTGGGATTTTCCTTGGCCCAGGCGAGAAGCTCTTCTGCCGTGGTTGGCACTTTTTTGACGCGATCCGGCATGTATTCGAGGAGCGGACCGGAAGGGTAGTAGGTGACGACGACACCATGGTCCTTGCCAAGCGCCAGCATGCGATGTGCCGGTTCGAGATAGATCGCGGCGAGGTCTGGCAGGGAAGCGGAATGGTCGGGCAACAGCTTGACCCAAAGGTCCTGCTCGAGGCCAGCGGAGAGCGCATCGGTCCCGGTCAGAACCAGATCGATGTCGAGCCTGTTGGCGGCCTGCTGTGCCTTCAACTTGCCTGGCAGTTCCGGCGCGGGGGCTTTGGTGAACGTGATCTTGGAAACAAGTTCCGGTTTGGCCTTGGCGTAATTTTCAAGTGCCGTCTGCGTCAGGGCAAGATTGCCGGCGACGTCAGCAACATTCAGCGCGACGGGTGATGTTGGCAATGCCAGCTTGGATTGAGCGAAAAGACGTGTAGCGGGCAACGTGGCTACCGCCGCCAGACCGCCGATTGCTTGTCTGCGTGTGATGCGGATCATGATTTCCTCCCTGTTGATTCCCAACATCCCGTTTGTCAGGCATGGCCGGGTTCCCTGTCCGGCCAACTTGTCGAGATTTGATATATTAATCTATCAGATCGAGATAGCAAGGGCTTTCGCCGTCACGACCCCAGCTGTACGACCGCGCGCGCAGCACCTACCTTCAAGAGCATCTCGAGGGCATCACCAACGCTCCGCCGGAAGGTATTGTTCATTGACAGATCCTGACCAAAGATCTGCTCAAGGCCGAGATAGGCGGTCAGCAGTTCACCTGCAGTCGACTTTCCTGCCGTGCGCTGCCTGAATTCATTGGCGAGCGGGTCACGTACGTCGATCGGCTGGCTGTTTTCGTCAATGCCCGTCGCGTAGCGCATCCAGGCGGCGACGCCGAGGGCGAGACGATCAAACGGCTGCTGCTGCTCCAGACGGGTGCGAATGGTGTTCAACAGCCGTTGCGGCAGTTTCTGCGAGCCGTCCATGGCGATCTGCCATGTGCGGTGCCTGAGGGCTGGATTGCGGAAGCGCTCGCGCAGTTCGGCTTTGTATGTGACGAGGTCAAAGCCCGGTAGCGGTGGCAGAGTCGGTGTGATTTCCTCGTCCATCATTGTTTCGATAAGCGCACTGAACCCGTCCGCCTTCATCACGTCGGACACGGTTTCATGGCCAGCCAGGTAGCCAAGATAGGCTAGCGTGGAATGGCTGCCGTTGAGCAACCTGAGCTTCATCAGTTCGAAGGCATCGACATCCGTAACGAACGTCACACCTACGCTCTCCCAAGCAGGGCGACCGGAAGGAAAATGATCTTCCACCACCCACTGCGTGAACGGCTCGGTCATGATTGGCCATGCATCGATCAGTCCCGTCGCTTCGATCACTGTGGCTCGATCGGCGTCTGTGGTTGCTGGAACGATGCGATCGACCATGGTCGAAGGAAGGGCAACCTTATCCCGGATGTAGTGACCAAGATCGGAATCGCGCAGCTCGGCGAACCGGGTGACAACGCGTTTCAAGGTTTCACCATTGGCTGGAAGGTTGTCGCAGGACAGCAGTGTAAAAGGGCTCGTTCCGTTGGCACGGCGACGGGCCAACGCCTCTACGATAAAGCCAATAGCCGACCGGGGCGATGCGGGATGGGCGAGATCATGGATAATATCGGCATGATTTTCATCCAGCGATGTCGACGCCGGGGAATAGCAATAGCCCTTCTCGGTAACCGTCAGTGACACGATTCTGACTTCCGGATCGACCATGGCGCTGAGCACAGCCTGTGGATCTTCCGGTGCCACCAGCACCTTACCTATACTGCCGATCACGCGAAAGCTGTCGCCTCCGCCGTCGCGCGTTGCCACGGTATAGAGGCCATCCTGCGGGTCCAACGCGTCACGCGTGTCACTGCTGCGCAACGACACTCCCAGGATTCCCCAGCGATTGTCGCCACCGGCAAGAATGCCATCCGTATAGACCGCCTGGTGTGCGCGATGAAAGGCACCGATACCGAGATGCACGATACCAACCCGGACCTGAGCTCGATCGTATTTCGGCTGTTCAACCTGCTTTGGCAGACGTTGAAGCGTTTCTTCAGATAGGCGGTTTTGCTCATTTAAAGTCATTTTGGTGTCCGCAGTGTCATTCCTGATTTCAAAGCCTGTAGGCTTCCTTTGCCAACCGGTAGGCAAGATCATGTGCAATCTCATGCGCCTCATCCTCGTCCAGCCGGTGGTCCGCTACGAGCCGCGCCAGAAATGCGCAGTCAACGCGCCGGGCCATATCGTGGCGCGCCGGAATCGAAAGGTAAGCACGCGTATCGTCGTTGAACCCCACCGTATTGTAAAACCCGGCGGTCTCAGTCGTCAGTTCACGGAAGCGGCGCATTCCCTCAGGACTGTCATGGAACCACCATGCAGGCCCGAGACGCAAGGCCGGATAGTGTCCTGCCAAGGGCGCCAGTTCGCGGCTATAGGCGGTCTCGTCGAGAGTAAAGAGGATGAGTGTCAGACGAGGATCGTTGCCAAAGGCGTCGAGCAAAGGTTTCAGCTCTTCCACGTACCCCGTAGCACGCGGAATATCAGCGCCCTTGTCCATCCCAAACCGGCCAAAAATGCCAGCATTATGATTACGAAAGGAGCCGGGATGGATCTGCATGACCAGACCATCCTCAACGCTCATCCGTGCCATTTCCGTCAGCATTTGTGCGCGGAATAGATCCGCTTCCTCGGGGGAAGCACCCTTCAGTACGCGATCGAACAGCATCGCTGCCTCGGAGTGTGACAGATTGGCGGTGCGCGCGTTCGGGTGGCCATGATCGGTTGAGGTCGCACCTCGCGCCTTGAAATAGGCGCGCCGTACCCGATGGGCTTCAAGATATCCCTGATAATCGAGCGCTGTACCTGCGAGAGCAACAAAGTTCCCGACATTGGCACGGAAGTCCGCGCGCGATGCGTCCACCACAGCATCGGGCCGGTAAGCAGGAACAACACGTCCGCTCCATACGGACTTCACAATGGCATCATGAGCGGCCAGATCATCCGTTGCCGCGTCGGTCGTCGAAATAACCTCGATACCGAACTGCTTATAGAGGGCGCGCGGCCGCATCGAGGGTTCGGTCAGCTGCTCCGAAATCCGGTCGTAGATAGCGTCTGCATTCTTTTCCGTCAGCCGCTCCTCGATACCAAAGACGGTTTCCAGCGCATGCTCGAACCACAAGCGGGACGGCGTGCCGCGGAACAGGTACCAATGCTTGGCAAAAAGCCGCCAGATCTTCCGCCCATCCGTCTCAACCGCCTCGCCGTCGCTGCGCGGCACACCCAAATCCTCCAGTTTCACGCCTTGCGAGTAAAGCATGCGGAAAATATAATGATCAGGCTTCACGAACAGGCTGGCAGGATCTGGAAATGCCTCGTCATTGGCATACCACCAAGGGTCGGTATGGCCATGTGGCGAGACAATCGGCAAGCGTTCGACCGCTCTGAACAGACGGCGTGCAATCCCGCGTGCATCGGCTTCGATGGGAAAAAGTCGGTCGGGATGAAGCGCCATTTATGCGTCCTTGCTGCGTCAGTGATCGTGTTCTGTCCGTGCTCACAAGAGTATCATCGAGCATGCACGTTCGTGCCACCTGTCAACATTAGGCATCGATGATCTTGGCGAAGAGTAAATAATAATATATTAGTATGTCAACTGCGTATCGACGGTGGTCGAAAATCGTCGCATCGCCGCTGGCTTTGGACTATGAATCGGGACAGAATTCCATCATTCAGGATGACATGGTCCAACAGTGAAGAAATGGAGCGCTGCAATGACAGCACAGAACCGGGGAGAAAAGAGTTTGGCGGCAGCAACATCGCCCGAAGCACAGGTTTCGAGCTCTCCAAGCGACGCCCGCTCTGCTGTGCCTGGATCCCGTGGTGCTGCGGTAGCGCGCGTGACAACGGCTACGGCGATCTACCGGGAACTGCATGCTGCCATCGTTGCCATGGAAATGACCCCAGGCACACCGCTCAATGAGAAAGTCCTGACAGAACGTTTTGGGGTAAGCCGTACGCCGGTGCGCGAGGCGCTGATCCGTCTTGTCGAAGACGGCCTTGTCGATGTCTTTCCGCAGTCTGGTACCTTTGTCGCCCGTATTCCGGTTGCGCTCATTCCGGAAGCCGTCGTGATCCGTCAGGCACTTGAAGGCGCGACCGTCGAGCGTGCCGCTGCCAAGGCGACGGTAAAAGACATTGAACGGCTGGATGAAATCCTGGCGCGCCAGCAATTCTTCGCCGACCGGCAGAACATGAGCGCTTTTCATGAAGCCGATGAGGCGTTTCACGAAGCGATCGCAGGCATTTCCGGACATCCCGGTATATGGAACTACCTGAAACCGGTAAAGGTGCAGATTGATCGCGCACGCCGCATGACGTTGCCGGCACTCGGGCGCATGGAGCATGTGTTGGCCGAGCACAGGATCATTCGCAACGCGATTGAAGCCCATGACGTGCCTGCTGCATGTGCGGCGATGAAGGAGCATCTGAATGCCGTCATCCCCGACATCGATGAACTGAGAAAGAGCCATCCCAAGTCCTTTGTCTGAGGCTGGCTGAACAATTACGGAGAAATGAATGCGTCAGGCATGGCGATGGTTTGGCCCGAAGGCCGGGGTATCACTCGACAATGTACGCCAGGCGGGTGCCACAGATATCGTCTCGGCCCTGCACGAAGTCCCCATCGGTCGGGTATGGACGACGTCCGAGGTGCATGAACGCAAGTCGCTTATCGAATCGACGCCAGCCGGACGAATGCCGCTGACATGGTCCGTCGTCGAGAGCATCCCCATACCTGACGCCGTAAAACGCCTTGGCGGAGCTGCGAAACACGAAATCGCAGCGTGGATCGCCAGCATGGAAGCTGTTGCGGCGAACGACATAAAAGTCATCTGCTACAACTTCATGCCGGTCGTCGACTGGTGCCGCACCGAGCTCGACTTCGTCACGCCAACGGGCGCAACGGCTATGCGCTTCGACCACAACACCTTCGCGGTGTTCGATCTGCATGTCCTGCAGCGCAAAGGCGCAGAGAACGATTATTCCGAATCCGACCGGGAAATCGCTAGCGATCTCTATGCCGCCATGGGGGCACAGGAAATCGCGGATCTTACCCGCAATATTGCGAGCGCCCTGCCCGGCTCGACTACGGAACCGCTGACCATCCCGGCATTCCGCGACAAGCTCGAGGCCTACTCGGGGATAGACGCAAAGCGGCTGCGCCAGCATCTGGTCGAATTTCTTCAAGCTGTAACCCCCATTGCTGATGATCTCGGCGTCAAGCTGACCCTTCACCCGGACGATCCGCCACGCTCACTGTTCGGCCTTCCGCGCATCGCTTCGACTGAGGCGGATTATGCGGCGCTGTTCGATGCCGTACCGTCGTTGGCCAATGGGATGTGCTTCTGCACCGGAAGCCTTGGAGTGCGTGCCGACAATGACTTGCCGAAGATCGCCCGGCGTTTCGCGACCCGCATCCACTTTGCCCATTTGCGGGCGACCACGCGCGAGGGCGATGGCCGCAGCTTTCACGAAGCGGCGCATCTGGAAGGTGACGTCGACATGGTGGCGGTGTTGCGCGAGCTGCTGGTTGAAGACAGCAAACGTGACAGGACAAACAGCATAATTTTCCGCTCCGATCATGGCCATCGCATGCTGGACGATCTGGACAAGGAAGTTACTCCCGGCTATCCCGCGATCGGCCGCTTACGCGGTCTGGCGGAACTACGCGGCATCATCCACGCCCTGAACGCCAGCGCGCTGACGTGACGCGATCACTTTTTCTGAGGTTGAGACCCTGGCTCCGACGAGTCGGGGTTTTCTAATTCTAAAGTATTAATCCATATTAACTATCCCGAGGCCAATCTGCAGGTATAGCTGCAGGCCGCTTAATAATTCGGTGAGTATTGACCACATTATGGCCATATTTCGCGTTGGTGTCGGGCCTATCCGCCGCCTTGGGAAGCATCTCCGATCACGTTTTGAATCATATTAAGACAAGTTTTTTGAGTAACTTGGCCTTTCTTGCCAATTGATCTCAGCAGTGTTTCCAAGCCGGGACACCTCAAGGCCACATTTCTCTAAAATAGAAGAGGCTACTCGCCCACGCTACGATCTACTTGCCCAAGATCAATTAATTGCGTGCGTCTTCAGTCTGGCAGTTCTGCCAAGGGCTCTCGAAAAGTGCGAATTTCAATATGGTTTCTCTTGCAAGTATCCGTACGGTACTCTCTGCATCCATACTCGTCCTGATGTTTGGAGCAGGGTCAGCAAATGCTGGTTCAGCCTGTGGCGGTGCTTCCTGGTATGCCCTGCATTCAAAGACGGCATCTGGCGAAAGAATGAACCCTTCCGCCCTTACTGCAGCCCATCGTACATTGCCTTTCGGCTCCAAGGTAAAAGTCACCAACCAGCGCAACGGCAAGTCGATCGTTGTGCGTATCAATGATCGCGGGCCGTTCATCAAAGGTCGCGTTATTGATCTTTCCAAGGGCGCAGCAAATCGGCTTGGCTTCATCGGTGCCGGTCACACCAACATCTGCATGGCCCGCCTCTAACCTTTCAGCATGACGTTGATGCCAATGCGGCATTGACCTTGATCCCTGAACGTGACATCGCCATGTGAGCATTCCTAATCAATTCGGGGAACGTTCCATGGCTCTGAAAGTCGCGGTCCAGATGGACCATATCAATTCGATCCGGATCGGCGGCGATACCACCTTTGCGCTTTGCCTGGAGGCGCAAAAACGCGGCCACAACCTTTATCATTACACGCCCGACCGGCTCAGCATGCGGGACGGCGTGGTTTCGGCCCGCGTGGAAGAACTCAGCGTCAGCGATATCGAAGGCGATCATTTTACCCTCGGGGAGCCGATTTCACGCGACCTGTCGGAAATGGATGTGGTGCTGTTGCGCCAGGATCCGCCTTTCGACATGAACTACATTACGACAACCCATATTCTGGAACGCATTCATCCAAAGACATTGGTCGTCAACGATCCGGTTTGGGTGCGCAACAGCCCCGAGAAGATTTTCGTCACCGAATTTCCTGACTTGATGCCGGAAACCTTGATCACCAAGGATCCGCAGGAGATCGCCGCCTTCCGCAAGGAATTCGGCGACATCATTCTGAAGCCGCTCTACGGCAATGGCGGTGCCGGCGTGTTCCACCTCGCCGACGGCGATCGCAACCTGACATCACTCCTCGAAATGTTCGGCCAGATGTTCCGCGAGCCTTTCATCGCCCAGCGTTATCTGAAGGACGTGCGCGCTGGTGACAAGCGCATTATCCTGATCGACGGCGAACCTGTCGGCGCTATCAACCGGGTGCCGTCGGAAACCGATGCCCGCTCGAACATGCATGTGGGCGGACGCGCCGAGAAATCCGAACTCACAACCCGCGAACGCGAGATTTGCGCCCGCATCGGCCCTGCACTGCGCGAGCGCGGCTTTATTCTGGTCGGGATCGATGTGATCGGAGACTATATGACCGAAATCAATGTCACATCACCAACAGGGATCCGCGAGGTGAAGCGCTTCGGTGGTGCAGATATCGCCGCTCTGTTCTGGGATGCGGTGGAAGCAAAGCGCAGCTGAGCATCGTTTTCAAATTTGTTCCCTTAATGTTCTTGTCATGCGGCGTGAACTGTGCTGATGCCAGCCTCAGCACGTTGTCTGCCGAGTTCCTCGCCCAGAACATCGATCAAAACCTGCGGATCGAGGTTCTTCATGATGTTCGGGTGCCGTCTCAGGATGGCTTCCGCTGACATGTCGTTCATTCTGACGCTAGCCTGCAGAAATTCGCTGTCAAACAGAAGTCGAGGTAGGCACGGTATGCATTTCCGGCAGCAAGGGTCAAAATGAATGCCCCACTTTGACGATGGCACTGATGACGTCATTGGCCGTAAAATTTCCGAATGAACCCGAAGCATCACCGAATTGGTAATAGCTGACGGCGGCCGTTATTTTGGCCCGGTCCTTCGTGTAGATTGCGCCAAGCGTGGGGCCCCACAAACCATCCGTTGCGTCGAGTGGCCCTTCAGCTGATACGTCAGTCGAGGGCTCGTACGTGAGCGACGCGAACCCCGACCATTGTTCGCTGAACATCTGTGCCACGCCGAGCATGTAGGTCGTCGTGTCGTTGAAGTGGGTGAGCGATCCCAAAGGATAGCCCGGCGGATTGATCGTGTGTTCGCTCCATTCGGCCCAGCGAACGGTGGCGAAGATCAGCGTCGAGTGACTGATCGGGGCCTGGAGTTCGATGTTAACCGATTGCGGGGTCTCGACCTGCGTAGTCCCTTCATAGGCGCCTGAGGTGTCGAAATCGTAGTCGATCGCGGAATTGTATGTTACTGCGGCCCGGACATGGGCCTCCGGGATTTCAAATGCCGCGCCGACCACGTAGCCCACCGCCCAGGTGTCGTCAAAGGTGACGTTGCCGAAACCGGCGGGCACGCCGCCCACGAAAACTGAGATATCGGTGTTGCCGCCCATGCGCTGCAGTCTGGGGCCGCCGAAGACACTGAAACGATCCGTGAACTTGTAGCGCAGCAAACCTGTGATCGCGATCGACTCGACTTTTCCCGACAGGCCGGACAGCGGCCCGCCATCATACTCGAGTTTGCGCCCATAAGGATTGTCTACGATGACCGCTCCTGAGAATTCCTCGTTGAAATCGGCCTTAAAGGCGCCAGTGTAGAATGGCAATGTGGGCGCCGTGTCCCCCGAAGCAAACGGGGGCCCGGCGGCTGTGATCTGCCCTCCCACATTCGGGCTGGCAAGGCCGAGCCCGAATTCGACGTAGCGCCCCGCCTCGAAGAGTGCGTCATTCGGCTGCCCCAGAATATCGAAGCCTCCTGCCATCGCCGGCGCGACGAGAAGACAGTTGAATATGGTCAACAAATTAATAGTTTTCATGCGGGTCCCCCTCCTCCGAGACGTCTCGTTTTCCGCAAAGCCCAAGGAAATGGGCATTTCTCACCTTGCCAGCAGCCCCTGCGCACCCCTGCGCCTTTCTCCAACCAGCCGGCTGCCTACAGATCGGGGCTAGACCAGGAGGCGAGCCTCGAGCCCTTCACACCTCCGCCGATCAGGCCGTGATGCAGTCAGCGACGGCGTGCGCGTCCTGGTCCCGCCGAGATCACGCGTCCACGACTTCGAGCAACTGCCTGCCAAAATCGACGGCGCCGTCATCGGTGCGCATTTCGGCGCGCATAATGTCCCCCGGCGCGAGGTAACGTGTGTGCGCGGTCGCTTCCTGGACGATCGCATCCTTCCGTTCCGAATCCTTGAAGAGCTTGGTCGTCAGAATCTGGGCGAGCGGGGCGCTCGCTTGCAGGATCACGCCGCCCGGCGTCCCGGTCAGGACGAGATCGCCCGCAGACAGGTCCATCAGGGACGCAATGTCGTTGAGGCAGGTTTCCGGGCGAAAGACGAAGTCCCGGGTATGGGCCGACTGCCGCAGTTCGTCGTTCAGCCAGAGACGGATCTCAATCCTGTCGAGCAGATCCGCTACTTCGTCCGCTTCCGGAATGACCAGCCAAGGACCGCATGGGCAGAAGGTACGGGCGCTTTTGCCGCGGAACCACTGCAAGAAGGCTTCGCCGAACATGACGTCGCGGGCTGACACGTCGTTGCACAAGACGAGTCCGCCGATGAAATCGCCGAGGGTCTCTCGGGTGACGTGATCGCCGGCACCTAGCGGTCGCTTCAGGACAAGCCCGAGTTCCACTTCGTAGTCGAGCATCTGACATTCGGCCGGCCGGATGACCGGATCGAACGCTCCGGACAGCGAGGAGGCGGCCTTCATGAAGAGCAGGTTCTTCTGGCGTGGCGCATGCCCCGATTGATCCGCGTGATCTGCATAATTCAGACCCTGGCAGACGATCTGCGCCGGCGCTGTGACGGGGCTCAGAATGTTTGCAGAGTTGATCGGGAAACGCTCAGCGCCTGCCCGCGTCTTGAGCTCAGCGGGAGGAAGGCGCAGGATGTCGGCGGTCGAGACGAAGGTGCCCTCGAGCGGCGCGATCTCGTCTCCGTCCAAAATTCCCCACAAGGGTTCGCCGCCGATCGTAAATCGGGTCACTTTAACTACCATTTCAATTCCTTTCTTTGGAGGGGCCGCTTCGAAAGCGGCGCGAATGTCCGCTCACAGCGCAGTTTGTAGGTCGGAGCGGGGTCAAGCGCGGTCCTTGCCCTTAAGGTCTCCGTATCGCGCGCGATAATTTTCGATCGTGTCCATCGCGCCGCAGAACTCGACATTGTGCCAGTCGGGATCGTAGAGATAGCAGGCGACGTTGCCGCCGGTTTCGCCGTCGCCCAAAGGCGGTTCGCTGTTGTGGCGGACTGGACCGTAGTTCAACTGGAATCCGTCGGCCTGCTGTTGCTTGGCAAAGGCCACGACATCTTCCAGTTGGTTTCCTTTCACCTCGAGCGCGAAATGGAAGAAGCTCATACCCGAAGGTACGGTAATCCTGCCGGAGGGATCGTATTCCTCGATGAGCACGAGGCATTCCTCGTGCTCAGTTGCACTCATGTAGCAGCAGCGAATGCGCCAGCCTTCCTTAAACGGATGCGGTTCAGGCGCGCAGGTGCGGCTGTGGATCATGCCGGCAACTTTCTCGTACCAGGCCCGGCTTCGCGCGATGTCGCGCACATAGATGGAGAGCTGCCCGATGTGAGAAACGAGCGAAGGCCTGAAGACGCCGTAGTCCTCGGTCTTGTTGGAGAACCGCCGCTTCGTTAGCGTCGGCCACAACAGCACCATTTCGCGGAACCATTTCCGCTTCAGGAGGCCTGCGAAGCGCAGCTTGAACGGGGGCAGGACGTTCGGGGGAACGAATGCGGTCTTGCTCATCTGCTGGGCTCCTCAATAATCTCAATCCAGTGCTTGTCCGGGTCCTGAAGGAAAAAGGCAC
Organism: uncultured Alphaproteobacteria bacterium; assembly: GCA_963777425.1. Taxonomy (GTDB): domain Bacteria; phylum Pseudomonadota; class Alphaproteobacteria; order Rhizobiales; family Rhizobiaceae; genus Phyllobacterium. Next base: position 288,631 of record CAVZQS010000011.1, read on the forward strand.
GCGAGGCCGGACGCGCGGAGGCAAGCATGCGTCCTTCGCGGATCGATAATCCCATGTCTTGTGCGCGGCGTCCTCACCTCGTCGAATGCCTTGGCGTCCTTCACAGTCAGCGCGAAGTGCAGCATCGAATTGTTGTCCATCTTCAGCTTGTGATGCTTCACCAGGCAGATGTCGTGATGGTGGAAGCCGAAGGAGAAGAAGTGCATTTCCTGTTGCGACAAACGCATTGCGGCGCTGCTGTCCGGGTGATTGAGAGCGGAGAACTGCAGGTCGAAGAGTTTGATATAGAAAGCCTTTGAGCGTTCCAGGTCGGTAACGTAGAAGACATGGTGCTGAAGGTTGGTGACGGGTATCCGGGTTGGAGCATTCATGACTGAGGTCCTGACTGCTGGTTGACCCAAGAGAATGCTAGCGGCCCGATCTCGTAACGGGCAAGATTGATCGCCATGATTGACGTCCTTTTCTTCTCGCGAATTTTCAGAGGAATTGCGCCTTAAAGGCGTAGCGACCCAGTTTTTCGCGGAGTGGGACCTGGATCGCCCTCGGCCGCAATTCTTGCAAGCAGCCCGAGCCGGGCGTCTTGAATGACCGAGAGGGATTCGAGCTTCACGCCGGCCGACGCCGCCTCCTGACGGACGACATCCTCGATCTCCAGCATCGACAATGCTGGCTTGAAGATCTTGCCGACGGGTGTGACGGGCAGCGCGGCCAGAATCCGAACCGATTTGGGATGCGCAGCCCGCTCGGGAATACGGCCGACGGCATGGGCAAGCAGATCGGCCTCCGATGCGGTCGTCGCCGGCTTCAACTGAACGTAGAGCACCGGCACTTCTCCGGCGCGCTCATCGGGTCGTCCAACCGCTGCGGCGAGTTGCACCGCCGGATGATCCTGCACTGCATTTTCGATCACCTTGGGATCGATGTTGTGGCCGCCGCGGATAATGAGTTCCTTCTTGCGACCCGTCAGCCAGAAGTAGCCGTCCGCGTCCTGGCGGGCGAGATCGCCGGTGTTCAGCCAGCGCTCGCCGTCAATCTCAAGCCAGAGACCCTTGTTGTGTTCCGCATTGATGTAACCGGCAAAGACATTCGGCCCGCGGATCGCGAGCACGCCGACCTCTTCCGTCCCGGCGAATCCGGCGAAGCCGCCGGAATCGTCAAGTCTGACCACCGCCATTTGCTGGTAGGGGAGGCGCAGGCCGATCGAGCCGATGCGTCGCTCGCCTTCGGGCGGATTGACACTGGAAACACAGGCGCCTTCCGTCAGGCCGTAGGCCTCCAGAATGCGAATTCCCGTCGTCTTTTCGAAAGCGCGGAACAGTTCCACGGGCATCGGAGCCGCGCCGCAAAAACCGTAGCCGATGCTTGAAATGTCGCGGCCGCCGACCGGCACCTGCAGAAGTGCCGAATATACAGTCGGAACGCCCGAGAAGGCCACGATCCGATAGTGTTCGACGATCTCCCAGAAGGACGGAATAACTCCCTCGCCGCGATAGCCCTGCGGCGTGCCCATGACGACATGTCCGCCTTGCGACCAGGGGATGAGGCCCGTCACCAGCTGCCCATTGACGTGGAAGAGCGGCAGGCCGCAGAAGATCGTCTTGCCCGGTGCGAACGCACTCCCGATGAAGGCCTGGGTAGACCAGGCGTCGAACACTTCCGAGAAATGGGTGCGCGCGGCGATCTTGGGCAGCCCGGTCGTGCCGCCTGTGCAGAAGTATGATGAGATATCTCCGGGTCTGGGCATTTCGAAGGTCAACGCGTCGCCACGTTCGGCGGCGCATTTCCTCTTCGCAGGCTGAGAACCGGGATGGAAAGACCGTCGATACTCGGAGCCTGCGACCGGACCTCCGGCGCCTCATCGGCGGCGCCGCGAAAATAGCGACCTGAAATTCACGGAGAGAATTCCCTGCAAGCTCGGCACATTCGCCGCGGCTTTGATCGTCTTCTCCCAGATGTCGGTCCCCGGGGCGGGCGCCAGCGTCACCAGCCATTTTGCCTTTCCGGCAATGAGGAGCTCGGAGATCTGTCCCGCTTCAAGCAGCGGATTGATCGCGAAGGCGATGCCCGCCGCCTCGCCGCCCCAGATCACGAAATGCGTTTCGGGCAGATTGGGCAGCACGAAGGCGACGACGTCGTCGCGGCCGATCCCCAGCCGCCGGAGGGCATTGGCTGTCCTCGTGATGTCAGCGAGGAGCTCGGCATGCGTCCAGACGAAGGGATCACGGAAGTCGTCAGCGCGCAGAAAGAAGGACAGGGCACGCTGATCCGGCGCGATAGCAGCGCCGCGCGCAAGCATCTCGTAGGTGCTTGCCGGGAGGTTACGCTCCCGCAGCGGGATTTGCTCGAATGTCTCGACATCGCGCAGAGCGACAATGGAGCGCCCGAAGTCGCCAGGGGTTGTTGCGAGCATAGTTATCTTCCTCCCTATAAATCCGCGCTGGCTCATTCCGGCAGCGGCGGCACCTGCACGTTAGTGATGCGACGGCTTCTTTCCGTTCCCAGATCGCCCTTAGTGTCTCTGCCAAATTGAGAACCGGGCGAGGCTTGTTTCCCGGCTTTACTGCCATCTTGGTCCTCTGTTTCCTCGAGTCGGTTCAACCTTAGTTCGCCCAGATAGACGCTCTCGCACAGGACGCAGTCGCGCCAGGCGCTGCCATGCGCATGGGACACTTCGACACGATACGCGCCTCCATCCCGGGCCAGATTGTCGAAGCGAAAGTCGCCGAAGCCGTCGGTGACCGTCGTCGCGAGAACCTTGCCTCCCTGGGACAGCGTCACCTCCGCCCCCTCGACGCATTCCACCGCCGCCGGCGATGTCGGCGCTGACGCTGCCGCCGACGAAGCAGGTCTCCCAGCGCTCCAGGCCCCGGTACCAGACGCGGGGCTTGGTCCCGAGCTTGGGCTTGAGCACCTTCAGCCCTTCCGTCGCCGCCTTCTCCTCCATGGCGGCGTCGTCGAGCTTCACCGCCTCGAAGACGTCCGTCGGGCAGACCTGCTGGCAGCGGGGCCGCTGCCAGCCCTGGTCGAGCAGGTGGGCGTCGAAGATCCAGGTCTGCGGCACCTGCTGCTCCTCGTTCCAGACGATTGCGCCGGTACGGGCAGGAGCCGACGATGTCCTTGCGGCCCCGGGCCTTCTCCGGATCGATGATGACGATGCCGTCGTCGCGCTTGCGGATGGCGTCGCCGGCGTAGCGCATGCAGGGTGCGTCGTCGCAGTGATTGCACATCACCGGCAGATAGGTGGTCTCCACCATGGGCGCGCTGCCCTGCACGCGGCGCAGGATGCGGATCGGGCTGTCGCCGACGGCGGCGGCCGGCGCCGCATAGCCGGGGAAGTCGTTGCCGACATGCTCGTCCCGCTCCGCGATGACGCAGTTGTGGCAGTTCTCGCAGCGGCCGACGTTGATGATCAGGTTCCACTTGCTCATGGCTTCCTCCTACGCTGCGCGCGCCGTCTTGAACGCCTCGGCGTTCTGCCACTTCTCGATCTGCGACGAGGCAGGAATTGGGGGCCATGCTGCTGGTGCCGCCGGTCTGCGGTCCGGTCCGAGGTGAGCATGTTCAGGCAGCCGCCGATCTCGACCGTCTCTCCCGCAACTTCGATCAGCTGGAACTCGGCGCTCGCCTCGTAGGACTTGACGACACCCGGGGTCACCAGGGGCGAAATGTCGGCGGCGCAGATCACCGCGCCGCGGTCGTTGAAGATCTTCACCAGGTCACGATGGCGCGATGCCCCGGGCGGCGGCATCGGCCGGGTTGAGCCGCAGCAACCAGAAGCGATGGCCGGCGATCAGGGCGCGGTGGTCCTCCACCTGATTGACCGCGCTGTTCTTGCCGTCCATGCTGGTGTGGAAGCTGTAGCGGCTGTGCGTCGCGATCATCTGCAGCGGATAGCGCTCCGACCAGCTCGGTGTTGCGCAGCCCTTCCCAGGACGGGATGTAGCGGTTGACCGGCGGCCGGTCGGGATTGTCCGCCGTGTGCCGCTTGAGGATCTCGGGCACGAATTCGAGCTTGCCGCTCGGCGTCTGCAGGCCCATGCCGAACTCTTCGGCGTACTGGGATGGCAGCGGATGCGGTTCCGGCAGATCCTTGCGCCTGCCCTCGGCGAACCAGCGCATGTCGACCGGCTGGCGCAGCTCCGGCTTTTCGGGCGGCACGACGTAGTAGCCCTTGCGGCAGAATTTCTTCCAGGAGATGTGGTCCGGCAGATCCGACGAATCGAACACCCGCTTGACCCAGTCGAGCTCGCTGCAGCCCTCGGTGAAGACCGCGCCCAGGCCCAGCCGGGTCAGGATGGCGGTGAAGATGTCGTAGTCGGATTCGAGATTCGCCCAAGCGGCTCGATGCACTTGTGCTGCAGCGTGATGACGCGATGGTTGACGACAGTTGACGCCGTGATGGGCGTAGCCGCCGGAATTCGCCCATTCGCCGATGTCCCAGCGCTCCAGCGAGGTGCAGGCCGGCAGGATGATGTCGGCGAACTGGGCCTCGCCCTCCATCCAGATGGACTGGTTGACCACGAACTCGATGCTCTCGTGCCGGTAGGCCTCCACCCAGCGCCCCGATTTCGTCACGGTGCTGAAGGCCGATCCGCCGTAGCGGTAGATCATGTGGATCGGCGAATAGCCCGGCATCGGATAGGTGAAGGGCGCGAACTGCGCCTCCTGGGACATGCCGTCCCAGAGATAGCCGGTGGCGTGGCCGTTGATGATCGCGTCGGGCAGTTGCTGGCGCGGCACCATCTGCTTGACCGGATTCATCGTCAGGATGTGCGGCATGCGCTGGTAGTTGTTCACCGCGTTGCCGGTCCACGCCAGGTCGCCGGAGATCCCGCCGTCGGCATAGCCCGGGAAATAGAAGTGCAGGTCGTGCGGGCGTGCCGATCTGGAGGCCGCCGAAATTGACGCCCGGCTTGCCCCAGCCCTGCATCGCCATCATCATGATCATGCAGCGCGCCCACTGGGCTCCGGTCGCGCCGCGGCCGGCGCCGCCGAAGCCGGTGCCGGTCATGCCGACGGCCAGATAGACCTTCTTGCCGCCCCACTTGCGGGCCAGGGCGCGCACGTCCTTGGCCGGAACGCCGGTCTCCGCCTCCTGCCATTCGGGGGTCTTGGGGACGCCATCGGTTTCGCCCAGCAGGTAGGCCTTCCATTCGTCGAAGCCGGTGGTGCGGGTGGCGACGTAGTCCTGGTCGTAGAGGCCCTCGGTGACCCAGACGTACATGATCGCCTGGGCCAGGGCCGCGTCGGTCTGCGGCCGGACGGGAATCCAGCGTCCGCCCAGCAGCTGGGCCGTCGGATTGCAGTGCGGGTCGATGTGCACGAACTCGATGCCGAGTTCCTTGGCCCACAGGCGGCGCGGCGTGCCCTCGAACCCCGCATAGGCTCCATTGGTGCTTTCGGGATCGCAGGACCAGAAGACGATCATCTCGGCTTCCTTGAGGCAATCCTCGACCCCGCCGTAGCCCGCCGGCACGCCGACGCGCATCGAATTGCCGAAGTGGTGCATGGCGCCCCAGTACCAGCCCTCCCAGCTGTCCGGGTTGGCGGCGACCCGGGTGAAGCCGATCAGGTTGGCGAAACGCATCAGCGAGCTCAGGTAATAGCCGACGTTGCCCCACTGGTGGTGCGACGACATCGGGAAGGTGATGGAACCCGGCCCGTGGACGCGCTTCTGCCGGTTGATCTCCTTGGCGACGATGTCCAGCGCCTCGTCCCAGCTGATGCGCACGTAGCCGGACTTGCCCCGGTTCTGGGGATTGCGCTCGCCGTCGGGATCGAAATCCACCCGCTTCATCGGATGAAGGATGCGCTTGTCCGAATAGACCAGCGACTTCATCGTCAGGGCGTGCGGCGCCACCAGGGCGCGGCGGGGCGGGCTGAACTTGCGGCCGCGGGCCTCGATCACCCAGGTGGCCGGGTCGGTGTCGTCGAACTCGATGCGGCGTGACCCGCAGGATCCGGCCGTCCTTGACGTAGACGAACAGGGGGCCGCCATTGGTGCAGGTGGTGTAGCGGCGGCTGCCGTCGGGCATCGGCGTGCCCATGGGCAGGCCGGCGGTCTCGCTCATGTTGAGGGTCTGCGTGAACCAGACCACCAGCTCGTCCGGCCCGGTGGTCACCACCTTGAAGTTCTTGGCCGCGTGGATGATCTCGCCCTGATCGCGATTGGGCAGCAGCAGTTTCAGGGCGGTCGCCACGTCCTTGAACGACATGGTCACTTCGCGCCTCGGCCGCCGTGCCCGCACGGGAGCGGAATCTGCCGTCTCGGATTTCCACGATGCGGCCGATGCTGCCGTCCTGGAGGCCGATCCATGCGACGATGTCGCGCTGCTTCAGCCGTTCCGCGGAACGCCGGGACGCGGGAGGCGGTGAGGTTGAGCACCTTGGGCAGGGCAAAAAGGATGGTCCTGAGAACCTGCCGGTTCATTCTCGATCTTATGGCTGACATGTCGTGGCGGTCCGCGAGTCGGAATGTTCGATTTGGAGGCCGGGAAAAACGGCCTGATCGCGATATCGCGCGAGGCTTGCAGCTTCATTGACGGTTCTCCTCCAATCCCATTCCTCAATATTGACTATAAAGTCATAATGACGATATAGTCAATTCGAAAATGGCAGCAGCCTGATTTCGTTGGGGAGGGTGACGCAGGCTATCGTGCGATTTCCCAGGAGCCGGCGACTGTTTTCACCTGGCCACCACGATGGGTGGAGGGAATCGAGCGTTGCCCGCGCCATTTGAACGGTGCACACGGGAAGCTCAGGCCGCCCCCTAAAGCGAGCGGACCAACGTCGTTCGTGCCGAGGTCGCTCGATTTCGTGCGTGTCTCCGCTGAACAGTGCGTCGATGTAGGCGAGGTGCTCGCCGATCGCTGCCTCGTTCTGCAGCCGAAAGCAATGCGAAGGGCAGGCTCGGCGATGGAGGCCCGTCATCGACCGTGACGGAATCCACGGCCCGTCCGGCAAACAGCACATTGGCAGCTTCAACAAGCTGCACACAAGTCTTCACGCGCTTTTCGCGTCCATGCAGGCGACTGCAAGCGGTTTGTCGGATCTCGCGGACATCAGGGGTCAGGAAAGTGCCCGGCGGGCACTGGAGGTCGCAGACTGCTGGAGGACACAATCTGCTGATGTTGTGCCACATTAATAAAGGTTGCGATTACCGGGCAGCAATCGGACCAAATCCGGCATTAGACAACGGGCGACATCATTTCGAGAAGCCGACTTGGACCCAACTCGAACCGCATCCTTCTGTTCGAAAGCGCGCCTTCTCTTAATCTGTGGTATAGTTTGTGAGGGGAAATTCGACCCAAACAAGGGGGACGGTCATGGACCGTAAACTTGTTACCATTCTTGCGGCCGATGTCGTTGGCTACTCCACTCTGATGGAGCAGGACGAACAGGGAACCTTCGAGCGTCTCAGAGCCGGACGAAAGGAACTGTTCGAACCCGAAATCGCCCGGCACCATGGCCGTATCTTCAAGCTTATGGGCGACGGTCTTCTGGCGGAGTTCGGCAGCGTGGTGGATGCGGTCGAATGCGCAGTGAGCCTGCAGCGTGGCCTGACGGAGCGCAATGTCAACGTCCCCGAGGACCAACGGATTCAGGTACGCATAGGCATCAATCTCGGTGAAGTGATCGTTGAGGGAGACGACTGTTACGGCGACGGCGTCAACATCGCCGCGCGGCTCGAACAGCTAGCCGATTCCGGCGGCATTTGCGTGTCGGCCAAGGTAGCACGGGAGGTCGAAAAGAAACTCTCCTTCGGCTTCGAGGCAATGGGCGAGCAGAAGGTGAAGAACATTGCTGAGCCGATACAAACCTTCAGGGTCAAGTTCGATGGGATTCCTCTACCGCTTAGACGTACGGGCAAACAGGGACAATATTGGCCGGCCGCGGCGATTGGCAGTCTCTTCGCTCTGATGATCGCGGGAGGCGGTGTCTGGTACGCTCTGCAGCCTCCAAAAGCCCAGGCGCGCGAACCGTCCATCGCGGTCTTGCCGTTCGCCAATATGAGCGGTGATGCGACCCAGGACTATTTTGGTGCGGGCATCGCAGAGGACATTATCACGATGCTTTCGACGTTTCCCAGCCTGCGCGTCGTCTCGCGCACATCGAGTTTCGTCTATGACAAGCCCGTGAAAGTGCAACAGGTCGGAAATGACCTGAAAGTCAACTACGTGATTGAAGGAAGCGTCAGAAAAGCGGGGGACAAGGTGCGTGTCACCGCCCAGCTCGTTGACGCTTCGACGGGCGAACATGTGTGGGCCAACCGCTATGACGAAGAGGGTAGCGACGTGGCCGTCCTGCAGGATGACGTGGCCAACAGGATTTATGCCACAGTCGCGGGGCTCAAGGGAGAGATCAGGAAAAAGGAAGAGATAGACGCCTGGAGCAAATCGGCTCCCAGTCTGGAGGAGTACGACTATTATCTGCGCGGCCACCAGTTTTTCTTTCAATTCACCAAAGAGAGCAATGAGAAGGCACGGGCAACCTGGCAGGAAGGGTTAGCGAAGTTTCCCGAACTCCGCACTGTTGCGGACAAAAATAGCAGCTTCATACATGCAAAACCTCTACAACGACTGGACCGATGACCCTTGGCGCGATACGGAACTGGCGTGGAAGATGGGTACCGAAGCAGTGGCCATACCGCACAAATCGCGGCAGGAGACATTGTTGAGCCATTGGATGATGGCACCCCTGTACCAGTTGCACGACGGCGATTTCGAGCGCTCGGTGGTCGAGGCTCAAGCGGCAGCCAATCTTGTCCCCTATGATGCATTTACCCGCGCGGACCTTGCATACTATTTGGCCAACGCCGGGAAATACGATTTGGCGATTAAATGGCTGGAGGAATCGATCCGGCGCGATGCCAGCCCTATGGACTGGTATTTTGGATATTTGGCCAACGCCTATTATTTCGCTGACCGTCCGGCGGATTCCGTGGCCACGCTCCAGAAAATGAAAACACCGTGGAACATCAATCTGGCGGCAGCCTACGCGCGGCTCGGCAAGCTGGACGAGGCACGGGCTAGCATTGCAAAGGTTCTCAAGGCTAAACCGGGCTGGACCATCCAGAAGGAAGCAGTGTGGCCCACAACGAAGCAACCGCAATACGTCGAGCCGCTTCTCAAGACCTATCTCGCCGATCTGGCCAAGGCGGGACTGCCGGAGAAGTAGCTCGTTTCGGCCCGAATTTATGTGCTGTCCAACGACATCGACGTCGCATGCGTCCATTGCCTCGAGAGGAGGTTATAGCGGGTTAACGTTGTGCTAAGGTCCTAACGACGGCCGCTATTGGTCAAAGCGAGCATTCATCCATCACTTAAATCTTTAGCTAGGGACGACGAGGAGTGGGGCTGGGGCATACGCCCTGAACCCTGCTCGAACCACAACCTCCTGTTCTCAAGCGCGCCTTTGCCCAGTTTATGATATTGTTTGCTCGGGAAATTCGACCCAAACAAGGGGAACGGTCATGGACCGTAAACTTGTTACCATTCTTGCCGCCGATGTCGTTGGCTACTCCACACTCATGGAGCAGGACGAGCAGGGAACCTTCGAGCGTCTCAAGGCCGGCCGAAAGGAATTGTTCGAACCCGAAATCGCCCGCCATCATGGCCGCATCTTCAAGCTGATGGGCGACGGCCTCCTGGCCGAGTTCGGCAGCGTCGTCGATGCGGTCGAATGCGCGGTGAGCCTGCAGCGGGGCCTGGCGGAACGCAACGTCAACGTCCCCGAGGACCAACGCATTCAGGTGCGCATCGGCATCAATCTCGGCGAAGTGATCGTTGAGGGCGACGACTGCTACGGCGATGGCGTCAACATCGCCGCGCGGCTCGAACAGCTCGCCGATCCCGGCGGTATCTGCGTGTCGGCCAAGGTGGCGCGTGAGGTGGAGAAGAAACTCTCCTTCGGCTTCGAGCCAATGGGCGAGCAGAAGGTGAAGAACATCGCCGAGCCGATACAGGCCTTCCGGGTCAAGTTCGATGGCATTCCGTTACCGCCGAGACGTGCGGGCAAACAGGGACAATATTGGGCCGCCGCAGCAGTCAGCGGCCTCCTCGTTCTGCTGATCGCGGGGGCTATTGCTTGGTATGCTCTGCAACCCCCAGAAGCCCAGGCGCGCGAACCCTCGATCGCGGTTCTGCCCTTCGCCAACATGAGCGGCGATCCGGCGCCAGGACTATCTCGGCTCCGGCATTGCAGAAGACATCATCACCATGCTCTCGTCCTTTCCCGATCTGCGCGTCGTCTCCCGCATCCTCGAGCTTCGTCTATGACAAGCCGATGAAGGTGCAGCAGGTCGGGGAAGACCTGAAAGTCAGCTACGTGATCGAAGGAAGCGTCAGAAGGGCGGGCGATAAGGTCCGCGTCACCGCCCAGCTCATCGATGCATCGACGGGAGAACATGTCTGGGCCAAACGCTATGACGAAGAGGGCAGCGATGTGGCAGTCCTGCAGGACAACGTGGCCAACAGGGTGAATGATACCATCGCTGGGCTGAGGGGCGAAATCAGGAAGAAGGAGGAAGCGGATGCCTGGACCAAGTCGGCACCGAGCCTTGGGGAGTACGACTATTATCTGCGTGGCCACCAGTTGTACTTTCGCTTCACCAAGGAAGACAACGCCAAGGCGCGCGCGATCTGGCAGGAAGGGTTGGCGCAGTTTCCCGACTCGGCACTGCTGCGGGCGAAAATAGCTTTTAGTTACATTCATGATATCTCGTGGGGCGGCACCGATGATCCCTGGCACGACACAGAACTGGCGTGGAGGCTTGGTATCGAGGCGCAGGCCATTCCCCATAAATCGCGGCTGGAGACCTTGTCTTGTCATTGGGTGATGGCCGCCTTGTACCAGTTCCATGAGGGGGATTTCGCGCGCTCTGCTGTCGAGGCCGAGGCGGCGGCCAGTCTGGTTCCCTATGATGCCTTGGCCCGCGCCGACCTTGGATATCTATCTGGCCGCCGCGGGCAAAACAGATCGGGGCATCGAGTTCCTGGAAGATTCGATCCGGCGCGATGCCAGGAACGTGGACTGGTACTTCGGAAGTCTGGCTATCGCCTATTATTTCGCCGACCGTCCAGGGGATTCAGTGGCAGCGCTCCAGAAAATGAAATCACCATGGGACATCAATCTGGCAGCGGCATACGCGCGCCTCGGCAAGCTGGAGGAGGCACGGGCTAGCCTTGCAAAGCTTCTCAAAGATAAACCGGGCTGGACCGTCCAGAAGGAAGCGGTGTTTCCGACAACGAAGCAACCGCAATACGTTGAGCCGCTTCTCAAAACCTATCTCGCCGATCTCGCCAAGGCGGGGTTGCCGGAAAAGTAGCTCGATCCCCGCGCGAAGTTATGCGCTGTCCGCGATGTCGAGGTGGCATGCATCCAAGCCCACCTGAAGACGCCAGTAATGGCTTCAACTTACAACCTGCTGTAAACTGCGAGACAATCCGCGAAAGACCGAGCATGGAGCGTCACCTCGCAGCCGTCCTGATCGCCGATGTCGTCGGCTATGGCCGCTTGAGCCAGATCGATGAGGAGGGGACGCGCGCGCGTTTTCAGATTGATCTTAAGGAAGTGTTCGAGCCCACGATCGCGGCGGACCATGGCCGATTGGTCAAAACCATGGGCGACGGCATCTTGGTCGAGTTTCACAGCGTCGTCGATGCATTGCGCTGTGCCGTCGGAGGTACAGCAGCAAAAGGCCAAGCGGAATGCAGATATGCGCCGCTGAACAGCGTCTCGATTTCCGCATCGGCATCCATCACGGGCGATGTCATCGTCGAGGGAGACGACATCCATGGCGACGGCGTCAACGTCGCGGACCGGATACAGGCACTGGCCGAGCCGGGAGGCATCGCCATGTCTGGGATGGCCTACGATCACGTCAAAGGAAAACTGCCGATCGTCTTTGCCACGCTCGGCGAGCAAAAAGTCAAGAGCATAGCCGAACCAATTCGGGTCTATCGCGTCGTGCTCGACCCGGCGACAGCGGGCAAAACCGTAGCTTCCAAACCAGGTCTGTTGTCATCATGGCACATTCCGGCCGCAGCGGCGGGTGTCCTCATCATTGCCATCGTCCTTGCGGCGACATGGTGGCGGCCGTGGGAGCCGACGACGAACTCTGCCTCGCCCGCTCAAAATGTGGTGGCCGATGCCCGGCCATCCCTGGTAGTGCTTCCGTTCGACAACCTGAGCGACAACAAGGAGCAGGAGTATCTTGCAAACGGGTTCACGGAGGACCTCACCACGGAGTTGGCGCGCGTACCCGGCCTGTTCGTCGTCTCGCGCAACGCAGCCTTCGCCTACAAGGACAAGGAGACAAAACCTGCAGAGATCGCGGCGGCGCTGGGTGTCCGGTTTTTGCTGGAAGGTTCGATCCGCCGCGTCGGAAGCGATATGCGCATCAACGCGCAGCTGATCGATGCGGCGACTGCCGGGCATCTTTGGGCAGAACGTTTTGACGGTCAGTGGGCAGACGTCTTCACTCTGCAGGACAAGGTCGTCACCAGTATCGCAGGGGCGCTCAAGCTCCGCCTCGTAAGCGGTCAGAACAAGTCCGATTTCGCTGGAGGTACCAAAAATCCGGCCGCCTATGACGCCTACCTGAGGGGCATGGACATCTATAACCGCACCAACACTCCCGAGGAATTTGCCCAGGCGGTGAAATACTTCGAGCAAGCATTGCAGCTCGATCCGAATTTCGGAGCGGCAGAAGCCTCGCTTGCCTTTGCCTATTGGGATGCGGACGACAAGCGGGCTGCGGCTATGGGCCTCTCAGGGGAAGCGGCCTACGACAAAGTATTTGAATCTTTGGAAGCCGCGGCCAAGCATCCCTCGCCATTCTACTATCAGCTCATCGCCGAACTGCTGGTGCGCGAGCATAGGTCTGACGAGGCGGTCGCCGCCCTGCCGAAAGCTGTAGCGCTTAATCCCAGCGATCCCTGGAATTACGTGGTGTTGAGCCAAGCCCTGAACTTCAACGGCAGGCCGAAGGAGGCGCGTGACTATCTCGATGCCGCCATGCGGGTCGACCCGGGCTGGACGGACTGGCGGCACTACCAGGCCGGGATGGCCGACTTCGGTCAGGAAAAATACGAAGAAGCTATCGGTTCTCTTGAGAAAATCGACTTTCAGTCGACCGATCCATGGCCGAAGTTCTTTGGTTTGCAGGTTCTTCTTTCCGCGTACGGACATCTCGGACGCGACGAGCAGGTGGCTGCCTATCGGGAGAAGGTGACGAAGGTTCTCGCGGACACAAACGAAGGCGAGCCAACCCAGCTGCTCATACAGAAGTATTTCGTCTTTAAGAACGAGGCAGACATCGAGCGTCTACTCGGCGGCCTGAGCAAGGCAGGCTTGCCGGAACTACCCGCAGACGTCAATCTCGATCCGAACGATCGGCTGACCGGAGCGGAAATCAAGTCTCTCGTGTTAGGCCACGAACTGCGCGGCCGCAACACCGCGCCTGACATCGAACCGTACAGGCGCGGGGTAACCGCCGACGGTTCCATTACCGTGACGTTCGGCTCACGCACGAGAATTGGCAAGTCCTGGGTCCAAGGGAATTTTCTGTGCAGTGCCTTTCCTAAGTCCCTGACTTCCTGCGGTGCGGTCTTCCGCAATCCCTCCGGGACGCGTGAGAAAGAGAACGAATATCGATCGATCTACCGTACGAACAGTGTTGAGTTCTCGGTCGTGAATTGAGCTGGCCGAAAAGGCTCTAAGCAACCGACGGATGGTTTACAGGTGCGCGTGGACCTAAGGCGAAGAGCGGGCGTGCGAACGGCGGCTTGGCGAGGGCGACATAGGAGGGAGAAGCGGGTTGGCCTATTAGATTGATGATGGGGCCGCCAGGTTCCGGCAAGTCCATGCTCGCACAGCGCCTCCCGTCAATTCTTCCGCCGCTTCTGCCGCGCGAACTGCTCGAGGTGTCGATGATTGCCTCGATTGCCGGCGATCTCATGGGCGGAAAACTGACTGACAGGCGGCCGTTCCGGGCCCCGCATCATTCCGCCTCCATGGCGGCGATGGTGGGAGGCGGAATCCGCGCAAAACCCGGCGAAGTCTCACTCGCCCGTCATGGCGTGCTGTTTCTCGATGAGTTTACCGAATTCACGCCACAGGTACTCGATTCGCTGCGCCAGCCGCTCGAGACGGGCGAATGCATGATCACGCGAGCCGATCACCGCATTTCCTACCCCGCGCAAATCCAGCTCGTAGCCGCAATGAACCCGTGCCGTTGCGGCATGGCTGGAGAACCCGGCCACTCTAGCGCTCGCGGTCCTCGCTGCCGCCTGGATTATCAAGCGCGGATTTCCGGACCATTGCTTGATCGGATCGACATCAGAATCGACGTTCCTTCGGTAAGCGCTACCGATCTCATTCGCCCCTCTGCCTCCGAGAGCAGCGCCTCCGTTGCGGAGCGAGTGCGCGGGCGCGCACCATGCAGAAGAGGCGGTTTGAGCAACTAGGCTCTCCCTCCATTACCACGAACGCACAGTGCCCTGTTGCCCTGATAGAGCAGGTGGCACAACCGGACGGTCCTGGATTATCGCTGCTGCAACAGGCCAGCGAGCAGATGCGATTTTCTGCCCGCGCCTACCATCGCGTGTTGAAGGTTGCCCGAACGCTTGCTGATCTCGATGGGCAGGAGACTGTCGGGCGGATCCACCTGGCCGAGTCGATCTCCTATCGCATGGCGGCTGACACTATTAATGAAGCGGCTTGACGGCGACGGTCGAGCTACTCGGGATCCTTGATCCGGCATGGCTCGCCCGCGGTGTTTGCTTACTGAACCGAGCCGACCAGAATGTTGGTAGGTGCTTCGATGCTGACCCAGCGGCCGGCATTGTTGGTCGCCTGGCGCTTGAGATAGGTATATTCCGTTTCCGACCAGTTCTTCACGCCGTCGACAAGATTGTCCAGGATGAAGTCGCCTTTGTCGCTGCGCACGGTCAGAACCGCGTGGCCCTCGCCATCTGGCTTGCGAACAACGGTAATCAGAAGATTTGCTGGTGATATGCCAGCCTTCATCAGGTCACGGCGCTTCAAAAGGACATAATCCTCGCAATCGCCAACCTTGTCCGGATAGGACCAGTACTCTTCAGCGCCATAGATTTCCATGTCGGTCAATGGCTTGACCTTCTGGTTGTCATTGCTGTTGACGTTGACGATCAGCTGCCAGAAATCATGATTCATCTTTTCCGGCATGACATTGCGGCTGCGAATCGAGCATTCATCCGGCTGGCGCTTGCAGAATTCGTAATGGCCGATGGGCTGTGACGTCAGGCCGCCTGTGGTCATGAATGCCTCGGAGGCGAGGGCGGAGTTTGCGCCAAGTGATGCCACGAAAACCGTCATGGCAAACCCCATGGACTTCACAACCCTTGCCATTCCGAACATGCCCCACTCCAAACCCGATCAACCATCGTTAACAAAACGTTAATGGCGGGAGGGGACATGAGTCAATCACAATGGCGCCACGGTCCCGCCATTGTTAATATATGGTTAAAATTAGAAATTTCGCATTTGCCAATATTATTGAGCGTTCAAGAACGCCTCGTCAGAGCTAAGCGCCATACCGACATGGGCGATGAGCAGCGCCCGCATCTTCTGCCGTGGAGCATGCAAATCCTTGATTTGATTTGTTAATTGGAACAGTCTGCTGGAAGCATCGTCCGCAACACGGTTCGAGTTCAATTCCACGCGACCGGGTAACCTGCCTACCTCGAACGGGTTAACCCTGCGCGCGTCTCGCGATCGGCGTGACGTTGCTCCTGCGGTTCACCTGTGCGTGATCATTCACAAACTGGACGATGCGTGGCGCAATTTCCGAACGGAAACGCGAGCCGTTGAACACGCCATAATGGCCGACCTTCGGCTGCAGGTAATGCATGCGCATTTCCTTAGGTATGTTGACGCAAAGCGTCTGGGCCGCCTTGGTCTGACCGACACCGGAGATGTCGTCGTTCTCGCCTTCAACGGTCAAAAGTGCAACATTGCGGATGGCGGTGGGGTCAACCAGCGTGCCACGATGGGTCATTTCGCCCTTGGGCAGGGCCTGTCGAACAAATACGGTGTCGACCGTCTGCAAGTAGAATTCCGCAGTCAAATCCATCACAGCCAGGTATTCGTCGTAGAATTCCCGGTGTTTGTCGGCGGAATCACCGTCTTCCTTCACAAGGTGCATGAAGAATTCCTTGTGCGCAGTGATATGGCGATCGAGATTCATGCTCATAAAGCCCGAAAGCTGCAGGAAGCCGGGATATACATCCCGCATGAAACCGGCGTGCGGCCATGGAACCGACATGATGACATTGTCGCGGAACCAGGCGATGCCCTTCTCCTCAGCCAGTTTGTTCACGGCAGTCGGATTCTTGCGGGTATCGATCGGCCCGCCCATCAGTGTCATGCTCGATGGCGCAAAGCGGTCACCGCCGGCTTCCATGACGGAAACGGCGGCAAGCACTGGGACAGATGGCTGGCAAACAGCGACGACATGCGTGTCTTCGCCCAATGCATGAAACATTTCAATGACATAGTCGATGTAATCATCGAGGTCGAAATTGCCGTCGCTCAGCGGCACAGTGCGCGCGTCGACCCAGTCGGTGATATAAACTTCTGCGTGAGGCAGCAATGCCTCGACGGTACCGCGCAACAACGTTGCGTAATGGCCGGACATTGGTGCAACCACGAGGATCTTCGGATCGGCCGGTCGCTTCGCCGATAGCGAACGCTTGAAATGAATTACATTGCAGAAGGGCTTCGACCAGACGATCTTCTCGCGGACATCGGTTTCAACGCCGTCAACCAAGGTTGTCGGCAGATCAAATACCGGCTTGCCATAGGCTCGCGTGGTACGTTCGAACAGTTCGCACATGGCGGTAATGGAGCGCCCGACGACCGTTTGAGATAATGGATTCAACGGGTTATCGTAAAACAGCTTGGTGGCGTCGGCGAAGGCCCGATAGGGCTGGAGCGCGGCATGGTTGAGTTCATAAAGCTGGTAGAACATTCCATTTTCCGATCGATCAACACAACGACAATCCAAGGACCATCACCCTTACAGGTGAAAATATTCTTGATTGGTCAGTGACCCTAGCCGGTTTCCGCGATATTGCAATGCAACAAAAGGATAAGCGAACAGAAATATGTTCACAATCTTTAGTTGTATGGTGCAGTAGTTGATCGGTATCGTTGTCTAGACGCCTTCGACGACCAGCATTTCAGCGTCTGCAACAGTGATGCGGATTGCTTTTGCTGCCTGATACTCCGGTGAATTGTAGCAATCGACCGCCGCCTGGAGTGATGGAAACTCTATGACGATGTTGCGGCCCCGTGCCTGCCCTTCCAGCACATGGTACGAACCGCCCCGCGCGAGAAAGTTGGCGCCGTACTTCTCAAAGGCGGGTTTGGCCGTTGAAATGTAATCCTTGTAGCGTTCCGCATCCCTGACATCGACGCGCGCAATCCAATATCCCTTGGCCATGCTATTTTCTACCTTTCACAACCAAATTGCCCGATGTGGTTGAAAATCTTGTACCATTTCAGCGAATTCTTGTCCGAGATTCCGTAATCCTTGTACCGATTTCGTTCAGAACGATACAAAGCTTGCACCGCCCCCGGCGTCAGGCGTTCGCCATTTCGGCAAGGATTGCCTCGGCGGCGGCTCTCCGATCCGGAGCCCCGACAATCGGCCTTCCCACAACCAGATGGCTCGCACCAGACTGCAATGCGTCGGCCGGAGTCATGACCCGCTTCTGATCGCCATGGTCGGATCCGGCGGGGCGAATGCCGGGCGTCACAATGGCGAGATCGGGGCCGACGATCTTGCGCACTGATGCTGCTTCGGTCGCCGCGCAGACAATGCCGCCCATGCCCGCCTGAAGCGCCTGTTCGGCCCGGATCAGGACCAGCGTGTGGGGATCATGCTCATACCCGGCGTCTATCATGTCCTGCTGGTCCATCGATGTCAGGACCGTCACACCGAGCAGGCAGAGATCCGAACCCTTGGCCGCCGCCACTGCGGCCCTCATGGCCTTGGGATATGCATGCAGGGTAAGCATGGAAACGCCCATCCTGACGATGTTCTCGACGCCCTTGGCCACCGTATTGTCGATGTCGAGCAGCTTCATATCGAGGAAGACTTGTCTGCCCGAACTTACAAGCTCGCTGGCAAAGCCAAGGCCGCCGGCGAATGCCAGCTGATAGCCAATCTTGTAGAACGACACAGTATCCCCGAGCTCGCTGACAACCTGCTCGGCGATTTTCAGCGTCGGCACGTCGAGGCCGACGATCAGGCGCTCGCGCAAAGCCGCATCCGTCATGACAAACCACCCTTTTCTGTTGATCGCTTCCCAATCGCACAGATGGGCCTTTTAGGAAACATCCAATTCTCTGACCGGATACAGAAATCTATCTCTTTGTCTTGCCGCAACTCCGAACCGAAAACCGGTTCCCACTTTTTTCCTGGATTTGCTCTATCAGCTGCGCAGCATGGACATCCTGGCGTGGTCAATCAGCGACTGGCAAACCCGCTGCATCGACTTGGCGGTACGATCGTCCCGGAATGAACCATCTTCCGCGAATGCCTGATGAGCGTGAATCACCGAGCATTGTTCGGTGATGATCTGGGTCCCGACATTCATCATCACGGAGCGCAAATGATAGAGGCCGCGAGCACCTCCGAAATTGCCGTCCGACGAAGAACAGAGCGCAACGATCTTCCCCGCGTAGGGCTTGAAGGGCTTCTCGCCATCCTTAGTGATGCGGCTGACCCAATCAATCGTATTTTTCAGAAGTGGCGGGATGGACGAATTGTACTCGGGCGATGCGATCAGGATACCGGTGTGCGCTGCGAACAGCCGCCCCAGCTTCATGGCGTTTTCAGGAATGCCTTGTTCGATTTCCAGATCCTGATCCATGATCGGCAGCGGATAGTCGACCAGTGAAATGCGTGTAACCTCAGCGCCAAGTTCAGCCAGCGTCGTCGCAGCCACACTGGCCACCCGCCCGCTATAGGCACCGGTACGATTGGAGCCCGCAAAAACCAGAATTTTTGGCAGCATTCATTTCCCTTTGTGTGAATACGCAAAGTTGGAGGGAAAGATCCTCAATCCACCCGGCGGTAGACCCAGAGCCGTGCCGGTGGAACGTTCCGGATAATGAAATCAAGATGCTCGATCTTGTAGTTGCCGCGACCGGCAGGGACTGGCGACATCGGCCCATAGGTGATCTGAACGATGGGACGGCCATGCGGGATGCGACGCAGCAGATCCTCAATGATCTTGACGCGATCGCCAACGGGGAAATTCAGGAGCGGAACGGCGGAGACGACACTATCGAACTTCTGATCGCGCTTGTCACCGAGCGTCGTATCCAGATTGAACGCATCGCCTTCAATGATATTCACGCCCGGGAAATCCTCGCGCAAATGCTCGGCGAAATCAGGCGAGTACTCGACGCTGTAAAGATCGGAAGGCGCAACGCCGCGATTGAGGATTGCACGGGTAATGACGCCGGTACCCGGTCCAAGTTCGAGCACGGGAAGGCCGGAGTGCGGATTGACCACGCTGGCCATGCGGCGTGCGGTGATGGAACTTGTGGGCAGGATCGAGCCGACAGCCTTCGGGCCATGCATCCATCCCTTGAAGAAACGGATTTCCTCGCCGAATTTTTCGGCCAGTTTCTTTCCCAAGGGTCGTGACATGCTCATCCTCCGTCGCATCCAGACAAGTTTATGACGCAACCCATGGCGGAAGCAAGGCCGCCCCTACCGAAAGCATCAATAAAATTACTCGCTTAGCCCTTCGAAGAAGTCCTTCATCCGGGCAAAGAAACCTGACGACTGCGGGCTGTTGTCCTGGGAAGACATCCGCTCGAATTCCTCAAGCAGCTCGCGCTGACGCTTGTTGAGGTTCTGCGGCGTCTCGATGGCAATCTGGATATAGAGGTCGCCCATGGCCGGCTGGCGGAGCACCGGCATGCCCTTGCCCTTCAGACGGAACTGCTTGGCGTTCTGGGTGCCATCGGGAATTTTGACCCGCGTCTGCGTGCCGTCGAGCGTCGCCACTTCGAACTGTCCGCCCAGTGCCGCCGTCGTCATCGATATCGGCACCTTGCAATAAAGATCCGCTCCATCGCGCTGGAAGAATTCATGCGGCTTCAGCGACAGGAAAATATAAAGATCGCCGGATGGACCTCCGCGCAAACCGGCTTCGCCTTCACCAGTCAAACGGATACGCGTACCATCTTCGATGCCGGCTGGGATATTGACCGAAAGCGCGCGCTCTTCGGTGATACGCCCCTGGCCGCTGCACTTCGAGCAGGGATCCTTGATGATCTGACCGCGGCCGTGGCAGGTCGGGCAGGTACGTTCGATCGAGAAGAACCCCTGGGCGGCGCGCACGCGCCCGGAGCCGCTGCAGGTGTTACAGGTGACGGGCTGCGTGCCGATCTTGGCCCCGCTACCCGAACATTCGTCGCAGGTGATCGAGGTCGGAACCCTGATCTGCGCCGTCTTACCGGTATAGGCCTCTTCGAGAGTGATTTCCATGTTGTAGCGCAGGTCGGCACCACGTTCGCGTCCACCGGACCGGCGCTGGCGTCCGCCGCCCATCATCTCGCCGAAAATGTCTTCGAATATATCGGCGAAACCACCGGCTCCGCTGAATCCGCCACCGCCATTCATGCCGCCGTTTTCAAAGGCAGCGTGACCGAACCGGTCATAGGCAGCGCGCTTCTGCGGGTCTTTCAGTGTCTCATAAGCCTCGCCGATTTCCTTGAATCTGTGTTCGGCGTCGGCATCGCCCGGATTCTTGTCGGGGTGAAACTGCATTGCCAATTTACGGAAAGCGCTTTTGAGCTCTTTCTCATCAGCGCTTCTCGTTACGCCGAGGGTTTCGTAATAGTCAGCCTTCATCCAGACACTCGTTCCATGAAAATCGCATGTGCTTCGTCAGAAGCCCTTTTAAAGGCGGTATTTAGGTGTTCATCGCCATGAATGCCATAGCCAACTTACATTGATTCGCCCGAAATGGCGCATATTTGCGCATTATTGCGATAATGTGGCAAGTCTTCCACGATTCTTATGAGGGAAAGGGGCATTTGTCCGCCGGTGCCACACTCAGAAGCCCCGCCCCACACTCGATTAATCCGCGAGATCAAGGTTCATCGCCTATTCGTGACCTCGCCACGCATCGATTACTTCCGCTGTCTCGGCTGTTTCCACCTGCTGTGACAGCCTCTGACCAAAAAACAGCTGCATTGCATCGTGGGACGCATCTGACGAACTGCACACGGCATCTGTCACTATTATTGTCCGGTAACCAAGGTCGACTGCACCCAACACCGATGCGAGAACGCAAACATCCGTTTCTCCGCCGGAGATCAACAGCGTATCGGCATTGGCTTGCGCCAAGGCCGTGTGCAACGCACCGGAAAACCAAGGCGAATAGACCCGCTTGTCGATAACTCGAGCCGGCGGGACGTAATGGGCTAGCTCCGGAACCAGATCAACCTCGTTTGGCTCAAGGTGCTCCAGTGTCATGTTATGCCATGTTCCATAATATCGGCTCCAGCTACCACCACTGGCTGCCGGCGTAGATGCTGGGACAAATCTCGTGAAAATGGTGGCCGACGGATGCAATGAAACAAGTTCGTCAATGTTTGGCAGCACGCGCTGGAACCAGGGCATCGCCCATGGGCTATTCCCGGTAAATATACCTTGCATGTCGACGCACAGATGCATTGCGGACGGGCCAAGTGGACCAAATCGCAATCCCGTTGCCACAGCTCATGTTCCCTCGGTCGACTATGAAGGAGCGCGCCATTGCCACTAGCGACGGCGCGCTCGACGTTTCAGGCTGCCTTTGCCGTCTGGTTCAACGATCGTTCGGCAAGCGCAGTCAACGCTTTGTCAGTAGCGGTTTCCTCCGCCAAGGTGGTCGCAAGAAGTTTTTGAGCATCCTTCATGCCGAGTTCACCAGCCCACCGTGCCAATGTTCCGTACCGGGCCATCTCATAATGCTCAACAGCTTGCGCGGCCGACGCGAGGCCAGCATCGATGGCTGGCTGTCCCTTGAAGTCTTCAAGAATTTCCTCGCCTTCAGCGATGAGACCTTCGATTGCCTCGCACGTCTTACCCTGCGCCCGCTTGCCCAACAGCTCAAACACCTGCTGAAGCCGTTCGACATGGACTTCGGTCTGGTCGCGATGCTTCTCGAATGCCGCTTTCAATTCTGATGAATTTGCGCCTTTTGCCATTTTAGGCAGAGCCTTCAAAATTTTGCGCTCAGCGTAATAAATGTCTTTCAATGTGTCGTGAAACAATGTGTCGAGCGTTTTGTCAGCCATGTCATCTCTCCCTGGATGCGTGTGTTTCCAACCACAATGTAACCAACGAGAACGGCTAGAGTTCCGCCGGGCAAGCCGATTAGCCACCGATCGATGCCAAAACAAAAAAGCCCGGCACAATGGCCGGGCTTCTCGTTGGTTATGGGCGAAGTAATCAGGCAGACTTCTTCTTGCCGTCTTCGTCGATCTCTTCGAAATCGGCATCGACAACATCGTCGTCAGCCTTTGCCGTCGCGTCGGCGGCCTGTTCGCCTTCGGCAGCGGCTTCAGCCTGCGAGGCTTCGTACATGGCCTGGCCAAGCTTCATGGACACTTCGGCCAAGGTCTGCGTCTTCGCCTTGATCACCTCCGCATCGTCGCCTTCGACCGCCGTCTTCAATTCGGCAAGAGCCGTCTCGATAGATGCCTTGTCCTCGGCCGATACCTTGTCGCCATAGTCCTTGAGCGACTTCTCGGTCGAATGGACCAAAGCTTCAGCCTGGTTCTTCGACTCGACGGCCTCGCGGCGCTTCTTGTCGCTCTCGGCATTGGCCTCGGCGTCCTTGACCATCTTCTCGATGTCTGCATCGGAAAGACCGCCCGATGCCTGGATACGGATCTGATGCTCCTTGCCCGTGCCCTTGTCCTTGGCCGAGACGTTGACGATGCCATTGGCGTCAATGTCGAACGTCACCTCGATCTGAGGAACGCCGCGCGGTGCGGGCGGAATGCCGACGAGGTCGAACTGGCCGAGAGACTTGTTGTCGGCAGCCATTTCACGCTCACCCTGGAAGACGCGGATCGTCACGGCGGACTGACTGTCCTCGGCCGTGGAGAAGGTCTGCGACTTCTTGGTCGGGATCGTCGTGTTGCGCTCGATCAGACGGGTGAAGACACCACCCAGCGTTTCGATGCCGAGTGAAAGCGGCGTAACATCGAGCAAGAGAACGTCCTTGACGTCGCCCTGCAGAACGCCAGCCTGAATGGCTGCACCCATGGCAACGACTTCGTCCGGGTTAACACCCTTGTGCGGTTCCTTGCCAAAGAAGGCCTTCACGATTTCCTGGATCTTCGGCATGCGGGTCATGCCGCCGACGAGAACCACTTCATCGATCTCGCCAGCCTTGAGGCCGGCATCCTTGAGGGCCGACTTGCAGGGGTCAACGGTGCGCTGAACCAGATCGTCGACGAGGCTTTCGAACTTGGCACGCGACAGCTTCATCGTCAGATGCTTCGGACCGGAAGCGTCGGCCGTGATGAACGGCAGGTTGATTTCGGTCTGCTGTGCGGACGATAGTTCGATCTTCGCCTTTTCAGCAGCTTCCTTAAGGCGCTGCAGCGCGAGCTTGTCATTCTTCAGGTCGATGCCCTGTTCCTTCTTGAACTCGGCTGCGAAATATTCGACCAGACGCATGTCGAAGTCTTCACCGCCAAGGAACGTGTCGCCATTGGTCGACTTCACTTCGAAGACGCCATCACCGATCTCGAGGATCGAAACGTCGAATGTGCCGCCGCCAAGGTCATATACGGCGATCGTCTTGCCTTCCTTCTTGTCGAGGCCATAGGCAAGGGCCGCAGCAGTCGGCTCGTTGATGATGCGCAGGACTTCAAGACCAGCGATCTTGCCGGCATCCTTGGTTGCCTGGCGCTGGGCGTCATTGAAGTAAGCCGGAACGGTGATGACTGCCTTCTCGACCTTTTCGCCGAGATAGGCTTCGGCCGTTTCCTTCATCTTCTGAAGGATCATCGCTGAAATCTGCGAAGGGGAGTACTTCTTGCCGTGTACCTCTACCCAGGCATCGCCATTGTCGCCTTTGACAATATGGTAGGGAACAAGCTTCTTGTCCTTTTCGACAGTCGGATCATCAAAGCGACGGCCGATAAGACGCTTGACTGCGAAAACAGTCCCTTCCGGATTGGTGACAGCCTGACGCTTGGCCGGCTGGCCTGCGAGGCGCTCATCGCTATCCGTGAAAGCGATGATCGAAGGCGTCGTACGGGCACCTTCCGCATTTTCTATGACCTTCGCGTTCTTGCCATCCATGACAGCGACGCAGGAATTGGTCGTTCCCAAATCAATACCGATAACTTTAGCCATTACTTTATCTCCATTCAGCAGGCTGCCGGGACCTCTGCCGAGCATTCCATTCAGCAGCCCCTAGGGGGTTTGAACAATAAAGGACCGCCGAAGCGAGCGGTTCTTACAGTGTTGGGGGCTATATAAGAAGTGGGAAATTACCATGCAAGTCAGAAGAAGCTGCATTTGCACGCATAATCACCTTAAAAGACTCGGCAAAGCGCGTTTTTCGCCCCATATAATCCTCCATGACCGATAGCACCCTTCACCTCCATGCACCCGGACACCGGCGAAGCCGGCTGATCAACACGCTGCATACGTGGCTGCTCCTGGCGGGCAGCCTTCTCCTGCTTATTGTCTGCGCCTGGACGCTGGCGGGACCCGCGGGCATCATCTATGCCTTCGTCTTTGGCGGGATCAGCCTTTTTGCCATACGCCGCATCAGTCCGCAAATGGTGCTGAAGATGTACAAGGCGCGGCCGGTCACGCAAGCCGAGTTTCCACAGGGTCTGGCGATCGTCGAGGAGCTTGCGCGCCGCGCCGGCCTGCCGGCGGCACCGAAGCTGCACGTGATCCCCTCGCGCATGATGAACGCCTTTGCCGTCGGGCGGCGGGACAATGCGGTCGTTGCCGTAACCGACCAGCTGATACGGGCACTGACAGCACGCGAACTCACCGGCGTCCTGGCGCATGAGATCAGCCACATCCGCAATGAAGATCTCAAGGTGATGGCACTCGCCGATACCGTGTCGCGGTTCACATCGCTGATGTCGACGATCGGGATTGTTTCGCTGCTGTTCAATATCACCTGGCTTGCCAGCGGAGCGCCACCGCAGGTTCCATGGCTCGGCGTCCTGGTGCTTCTGTTTGCACCGACTATCGGTGGTCTGCTGCAGATGGCGCTGTCGCGTACGCGCGAATTCGATGCCGATCTCGGCGCCGCCATGCTGACCGGCGACCCTGACGGGCTGGCGGGTGCTTTGCTGAAACTCGAGAAGGCGCAAGGCAAGGTCTGGGAAAACCTCATCCTGCCGGGCGGGCGCATTCCCGACCCTTCGATCCTGCGGACCCATCCGCTGACCGAAGACCGGGTGGCGCGGCTCAATACGCTGAAAGAGGCTTGCGCCGTCGTAGCGCGCGGCGACAACATGCCGGATGATATTCTCGCCGGGCTGTCGCTCAAGCCGCAGGAGCATATCCGTACCCGGCCGCGGTCAGTGCCGCAGACCGGTCAGCAATATGGGCGCTGGAATTCCAGCAACCTGGAAATCCTGTCGCTGATCAATACGCAGGCAATGATTCCCGTCGTCGCCGAAGCTGATGCGGACTGCGAGGCCTGCGCCCAGAGCCTTTACACACCCGACGGCAAGCCGCGCGTGCACGTCACGCGTGGCGGTGTCTACTGGTAATTCAAACGGTTTCCCACTTGCCCGTTTCATCGGCACGATAAATCGCGTCGATCAGCTTCTGATTGAGCACGGAATTCTCCAAGGTGAATACCGGCACGTCCTCGCCCTTGGCCGCGCGCGCAAAGGCTTCGACCTGCAAACGGTAGTGATTCACGTCACTGAAATTGTATTCCGTGGCGCTGCCATGATTCTTGTTGTGAACGGTGATCTTGGCGTGATCGTACTTGCCCGTATTGAACGGTGCCAGAACCTCGATATAGCCCTCATCGCCGTGGAAAACGATCGACTGGCGGGCGGCAAGCTGCGTCGCCACGTAAAAGGTCAGTTCGAACCCGTCAAAATCGGCGCGGACACTGGCATAGCGATCCGTACCGAAATCCGGATCGCGCTCGACCGTTGCCGCCACCCGGACAGGTTCCTTGCCGGTGACGAAGCGGGTTACCACTGTCGGATAGACGCCGATATCGGGCAAGGCACCGCCGCCGAGCGACAGCTGGTTGCGCATGTTGCCTGCATCCTTGTTGAAGTAGGTGAAGGCCGCCTGCACCCGGCGCAGCTGGCCGATCGCCCCATTGGCGATGAGCTCACGAACCTTCAGCCATTGCGGATGGTAGGTCACCATGAAAGCTTCGCAGATCAGAACGCCGTTTGAGTCGCGGGCGCGCTGCAAGGCGGCTATCTCACTTGCATGCAACGAGATCGGCTTTTCGCACAGGACGTGCTTGCCGGCCTCAGCAGCCTTCAGCGACCATTCCACATGCTGGGAGGTTGGGAGGGGAATATAGACGCCGTCAATGTCGCTCGAGGCGAGCATTGCTTCGTAGGAGCCGAAGGCGTGCGGCGCGCCAAACCGCTCAGCCACAGCACGGGCTTTCGCAAGGTCGCGGCTGGCGATGCCGGACAGGACCGAATTCTCCGCATCGCAGATCGCGGGAATGACCGCCGTGACCCCGATTTTTGCAGTCGACAGAATACCCCAGCGAAACATGATGACTTCTCCTTTTCGTCGATATTCACGCCATGGCAGCCTGCAAACGGCATTTTTCTGGGTTCCGGT
Source organism: uncultured Alphaproteobacteria bacterium (assembly GCA_963777425.1). Taxonomy (GTDB): domain Bacteria; phylum Pseudomonadota; class Alphaproteobacteria; order Rhizobiales; family Rhizobiaceae; genus Phyllobacterium. The sequence goes on from CAVZQS010000011.1 coordinate 315,503, forward strand.
GCTCACGTACCAGAATGTACGCTGCGCTCCGGTGCTCGAAAACCACCGTTTTCGTCTCGCCCTGACATGAATCTCCACAACCCCTAGATCGTAAACTTGAAGAAATCAATGAAGGCGCGCAGCGCCGGGCGCATCTGGCGGCGGCTCGGATAATAGAGGTAGACGCCGGGGAAAGGCGCACACCAGTCTTCGAGCACGCGGCGCAGCCTGCCATCAGCGATGGCTTCGGGCGCCATATGGTGCAGCAGAAATGCTACGCCGCAACCGCCTAGCGCCGCTTCGATGACCAGCCGGTCATCGCCGAGGATGAGTGGCCCGTTCACGTCGATGACGATTTCCTCGCCATCTTTCTCAAACTCCCAGCGGTAGATCTGTCCGCTGGAGAAGCGGCGGCGAATACAATTATGCGCCAGAAGTTCACGGGGGTGTCGCGGTACCGGGTGCCGCTCGAAATAGGCTGGGGTAGCGACAATGCTGGCGCGAATCGAACCGCTCATCGGCACGGCGATCATGTCCGGCTCCAGGCTCTCGCCGAGCCGCATGCCTGCATCGACACCCGCTGCGACAATATCGTTGAAGGGCTCCTCCACGCGCAGTTCGAGCGTCACTCCCGGATATGTCTCGCTGAAAGCAGCAAGGCGGGGCGCGAGCAGCCAGTGCGCGGCAAAGGGCGGAACGCTCAGGCGCAGATTGCCGGCGATGCGATTGTTGGCTTCCTTCACCGCGTCGAGCGCCAGATCGATCTCTCCGAGAGCCGGACGGAGCCGCTTGAGCAGCAATGCCCCCTCTTCCGTAACGGCGACGCTGCGCGTCGTCCGCGCGAGCAGCCGCACGCCAAGGCTTTGCTCGAGGCTGGAAATGGCATGGCTGACAGCAGAGGGCGCAATGCCGAGTTCCTTGGCCGCGCCGCGAAACCCGCCGCAGGCCGCGACGGTGGCAAAGATGGCGAGTTGAGGCAGGTGAGATCGATCCATTGATCTATATTATAGAACAAGGTGTGAAATCGTAAGGCAATTATCGAACACTGTCTTGCGACTTATCTTGCGTTCACCACACCAGGACAAGGAGATCAGTGATGGAAAAACGCAAACTCGGAACGGAACTCAGCGTCTCCGCAGTCGGTCTTGGCTGCATGGGCATGACCTTCGCCTATGGCGGGCAGGACGAAGCCGATGCCATCCGGACCCTGCATCGCGCGGTGGACATTGGCGTGACCTTTTTCGACACGGCGGAGGTCTACGGTCCATTCGACAATGAAATTCTCGTTGGCAAGGCATTGAAAGGCCGCCGCGACAGGGTCGTGATCGCCACCAAATTCGGCTTCAAGATCGCCGACGAGGGCGAAGGCCCATCGCGCATGGTGGGTGTTGACAGCCGCCCCGAACATTTAAAGGCCGTTGCTGAAGCGTCGTTGGGACGCCTTGGAATCGAACAGATCGATCTTTTCTACCAGCACCGCGTTGACCCGAATGTTCCGATCGAAGACACGGTTGGCGCCATGGCCGACCTGGTCAGGGAGGGCAAGGTGAAGGCGCTTGGTCTCTCCGAAGCCAGTGCCGCCACAATCCGCCGTGCGCACAAGGTGCACCCCATTGCCGCAATCCAGAGCGAATATTCACTGTGGAGCCGTGATCCCGAGGACGAGGTTCTCGCCGTCTGCCGCGAACTCAATATCGGCTTCGTCCCTTATAGCCCCCTCGGCCGCGGCCTCCTGACCGGCACGATCAGCAAGCCCGACGAACTCGGTCACGATGATTGGCGCAAGACATTGCCGCGGTTCCAGGCTGAAAACATGGACGCGAATGCGGCCCTGATCGCCACGCTCAAGGGGCTCGCCGCAGACAAGGGCGTGACGCCGGCGCAGCTGGCGCTCACCTGGGTGCTGCATCAGGGCGAATTTATCGTGCCAATCCCCGGTGCACGCAAGATCAAGCATCTGGAAGAGAATACAGCTGCGGCTGATATCAAACTCTCTGCTGCGGACCTTGCGAAGATCGGCGATGCGCTGTCGCCGACGCGTGTCGCCGGCAAGCGCTATACGGACGCCTCCCTTGCGCTCGTGAACGGCTGACCCCAGCGGGGCGCTTACGGTCAGCGCCCCGCACTCTCCGCTATCGTCCGTGTCGCTTCATCGGCCGGGAAATACTGCTCTATGAAGATCCCTTGCGTCAGTACTTCCTGCGCCGAGCCGAAGGCGGTAAGCGTCGTGATCCACTTCGTGATGGCGTCGCCGAGACAAAGTTGAACTGTAATGACTGGCGGCGGATTACGTTCGCTTTCGTCGGCACGGAACAATGCCGCAAGTTCCGCCCGATTCTCATAATCGGCGATGCGTCTGGCAAGTTCGCTGCACGGGCCATAAAGCCTTGCCTCATTGCGGGCGCGCTTGAGGAAAAGCAACGCGATCTCCGGCCAATTGGCCACGGCCGCTCGTACCGGACCTGGTTCGAGCACCAACGCAAGGATATTCATGCCCGGCGCAACGCTCACCCCGAGCGCATCGGCAAGTCCCATGAATCCCGCATTGCCTGCGAGAATATTGTGATGGGCGTCGAAGGCAACAGCCGGCCACGGCGCATGCCGATCGAGAATCATTTGCAACGTGTCGCGGATCAATGGCGGAAGGCCTGCAATGCCCGCGCGCTCAGCGGAGAGATAGCGTGGTGCGAAACCAGCCGCCGTGAAAAGTTCGTTGCGGATCTTGAACGGGAGTTCCAGCGTCTCGCAGATGCGGACGATCATCCCTTCGGACGGGCGGGCGCGACCCGTTTCGAGAAACGAGAGATGACGGGCGGAAATGCCCGCATCGAGGGCAAGATCCAGCTGGCTCAGATGCCTGTACCCACGCCACTGTTTCAGTTGATCACCAAATTCCATCGCGCTGATTCTCCATTCAAACAAATCGCACTGATGTTGCAGCCAGACCATTACCTCAGAGGTAATTGTTTTGCATACCTAAGCTCTCCAATATTCGATCATCAACACGAGCAAGGGAAACCAAAACATGCTGAATCTGAATTTAAAAGACGGTCTGATGATCAATGCCATCTTGACTGGCATTACCGGCCTCGGCCTCGCACTCTTCGCGAAAATTTCCGCAATCTACCTGATCCCCGGCGCCCCCGTCTGGCTGATCTCGGCGCTTGGCATTGCCCTAATGGTATTTGCCATAGACGTCGGTCTGATCGCCCGATGGAAATCCGCATCGGCACCGCTTGTAGGGTTAGTCTTCGCCGCGGATCTGCTTTGGGTGATTGCTGTTCCCGCCATTCTGGTGCTGGTGCCGTCGGCATTCACGGCTCTCGGAATTACGGCAAGCCTCGCCGTCACAGCTGTTGTCGCTTGCTTTGCCCTTATCGAGTGGCAGGGTTTGAAAGCGATTGGTTCTGCAAAACCGGCCTGATCCAACCCATCGACGAAGCAAAAGGGGCGGTCCCATACCGCCCCTTTTGCATGCCCTTGACAGACTAATCGCCGTAAGGCCTATTCCTGACCGCCAATGGCGACTTTAAAAATTTCACCGGCGGCGCTATACCGCGCAAGATCGAATTTGTCTCAACAAGCCGCGCCGCCTTGCCTCGCACCGATGGCGCCGAACCTGGAATACCATGGAAAAAACAACGAAAAAGTCCATTCGCCGTTGGGCCATCGGATTGGTTCTCTTGGGCGTCATCGCCTATTTTGTCCCTTATCTGGTCATTTTCTACCTGATCTGCGGCATCTATGATTTGTCGCGCAACAAGAACCTGAACCTGCAGGTGACCGAACAATATTTCTTCGGCAACGGCATGTTCACCTGGCTGCTGTCGCCGCTGAACATCGTTCTCGATATCCTGTCGCTGCCCTACGTCAACAAGGGTGTTTACAAGCTGCAGGACCTGCCGGCTGATTATCAGGCCGAAGTGAAGCGCCTGATCACGGCGACGCAGAAAGAGAACATTGTCGGCCAGCTGCAGGCACGCGCCGAACAGCAGGCGCGCAGCATGTTCTTCTTCAAGTGGTACGGAAAAGACCAGCCGAGCTTCGCCAACGTGCCGTCCTTCTACGAGAAGTACAATTTCGTGAAGACGATCGGCGTGTCGGTCTTCAACAAGAAGAACTCGACGTCGAAGCATTTCGGCCCGATGCGGGCAACGATCCGCGTCCTTTACAACATCAACGACATGAACGACCGCACGGCCTATATCTGGTGCGGTGACACGACGAGCTACTGGAAAGACGACAAGCTGTTCATCTTCGATGACACACTGATGCACCAGTCGGTCAACCAGACCGACCAGACACGCTATTGCCTGTTCGTCGATATCCTGCGCCCGTCCTATCTTCCGGGTCTGTTTGCCGCCATCGTTTCGTTCATGGGCGTCGTCCTCAAGGGCAGCAATTCGATCTTCTACAAGAACTGGAAGGTCATCCAGAAGTAGCGGTTACGACCAGACAAAAAAAAGGGGCGCGATGCGCCCCTTTTTATGTTGGTGTTGCGGTACCGGCCGCGTTATCCGCGCAATACACCACCGGTCTGTTTACCGACGCTCTCGACAACGCGTTTGGTGAGCGCTTCCAGATCCTCGTCATTCAAGGTGCGTTCCACGGGCTGAATCGCAACCTCGATCGCAACAGACTTCTTACCTTCCCCTAGCGATGGGCCTTCGAACAGATCGAAGACCTGAACGCCGGTGATCAGCTTCTTGTCGCCGGCGAGCGCTGCACGGACAATGGCACCTGCTTCCACAGACTTGTCGACGATGAAGGCGAAATCACGCCGTACGGCCTGGAAGTCCGATAGGCTGAGCGCCGGCTTGGTGCGGGTGGCCTTCTGCTTCGGTTCCGGAATGGCGTCGATGAAGACCTCGAAACCGCAAAGGCTGCCAGAGACATCAAGCGTTTCCAGCGTCTTCGGATGAAACTCGCCGAAGGTTCCAAGAATAACCTTGGGTCCGAGCTTGATCGTGCCGGAACGCCCCGGATGATACCAGGCCGGACCGCCGCTCTCGATCTGCAGCTTGTCGACAGGGGCACCGGCCGCTTCGAGCACGGCGAGTGCATCGGCCTTGGCATCGAATACACCGACCGGTCCCGCATTGCCTGCCCAATGACGGCCCGAACCGTCGAGCTTCGCCGTACCCCTGCGCACCCCCGCGGCAACACGGCGCTGTGCTTCCGGCGTATTGCCTTCATAGGTGCCGGAAACTTCGAAGAGCGCGAGGTCATTGAAGCCGCGATCGGCATTGCGCTGAGCGGCGGCAAGCAGGCCCGGCAGCAGCGATGGACGCATGTCGGACATGTCGGCGGCGATCGGATTGGCAAGCTTCAGTTCCGGCTGACCGCCGCCAAATGCCTTGGCCGACGCTTCGGAGATGAACGACCACGTGACCGCTTCCATCATGCCGCGCGACGCAAGTGCCCGGCGGGCATTGCGCGTGCGGATCTGCAGGGTGGTCAGTATCTTGCCGTTGACGGCCGCATGGCTAACCAAGGGCTGCGGATCGATCGGTCGACGCCATGAATACGCATGACCTCTTCGACGAGATCGGCCTTGCCGTCGACATCAGGACGCCAGGACGGGACCACGACATCCACCACTTCGCCGATTCCCTGTGGCTTGAAGCCAAGGCGAGACAGGATATCGAAGCTGGTTTCTGCCGGAACATCGATGCCGGTAAGACGCTTGACCTCCGACGCTGGAAACTGGACCGTCTTGGGCGTGTGGCCTTTGTATCCAATGACTTTCGCCTCGGATGGCGTGCCGCCGCAGAAATCGAGGACCAGCTGTGTGGCAAGCTCGAGTCCGGGGACCATGAACTCAGGATCGACACCGCGCTCGAAGCGATAGCGCGCATCGGTGATGATACCGAGCGTGCGGCCCGTACGGGCAATGTTCATCGCATCCCAAAGCGCCGACTCAATCACGACATTGGTGGTGTTCTCGTCACAGCCGGAATGTTCGCCGCCCATGATGCCGCCGATCGATTCGACGCCATCGGCATCGGCGATGACGACATTGTCCGGACCGAACGTATATTCCTTGCCGTTAAGGCCGAGAATCTGCTCGCCTTCCCTGCCGCGGCGTACGGTAAGGTTGCCGTTGACCTTGTCGGCGTCGAAGACGTGCAGCGGGCGGCCGCGGTCGAAGGTAAGAAAGTTGGTGATATCGACCAGCGCATTGATTGGACGCAAGCCGATGGCGATCAACCGCTGCTGCAGCCATTGCGGGCTGTGACCGTTCTTGACGCCCTTGACGGTGCGCCAGGCGAAGCCGGGGCAAAGATGGGTATCGTCGCCAAGTTCAAGATGAACATCCACCAGCGCGGGTCCTGCGCCTTTGACAGGCTCGATCGGCCGCTGCTTGAGCTTGCCGAGACCGGCAGCCGCAAGGTCGCGGGCAATGCCGTAGACACTCGTGCAGTCCGGGCGGTTCGGCGTCAAATTGATCTCGATGACCGGATCATCCAGACCGGCATAGGCGGCAAAGCTGGTGCCGACAGGCGCATCTTCGGGCAGGTCGATGATGCCATTGTGTTCATCCGACATCTGCAATTCGCGCTCGGAGCACATCATGCCGTGGCTCTCGACACCGCGGATCTTGCCGACCGACAGCGTAAGGTCGATGCCGGGAACATAGGTGCCGGGAGCAGCGAAGGCGCCAATCAGGCCAGCACGGGCATTGGGTGCGCCGCAGACCACCTGCAACGGCTTGCCGTCGCCGGTATCGACGGTCAGGACCTGCAGCTTGTCGGCGTCGGGATGGCGGGAGGCCGTCAGTACCTTGGCGATGACAAAAGGCTTCAGCGCCGACTTGTCGTCAAGGGATTCGACCTCCAGACCGATCATGGTCAGGGTCTCGACGATCTCATCGAGCGAAGCCTCGGTCTCGAGATGATCTTTAAGCCAGGAGAGTGTGAATTTCATGATTTCACTCGTTTTCAAATTTCGAAGTTTAGAGGTTTCGGCAAGCGCCTTCGTCCCCTGTGAAGCCTGATGGCGCGTTACGCGCTCAGGCCCCCAAACAATGTCGGCATGTCGAGCGGGCGGAAACCGTAATGCTGCAGCCAGCGAACATCGGCATCGAAGAAGGCGCGCAGGTCCGGCATGCCGTATTTCAACATGGCGATGCGGTCGATGCCCAAGCCCCAGGCAAAGCCCTGATACTCATCCGGATCGAGACCGCCAGCACGCAGGACATTGGGATGCACCATGCCGCAGCCGAGAATTTCCATCCAGTCGGTGCCTTCGCCGAACTTCACTTCCTTGCCGGAGCGGTCGCACTGGATATCAACCTCCAGTGATGGCTCGGTGAAGGGGAAATAGGACGGGCGGAAGCGCATCTTCAGAGACGGCACTTCGAAGAACGCCTTGCAGAATTCCTCGAGCACCCACTTCATGTTGGCAACATTGGCGGATCTGTCGATGACCAGCCCTTCGACCTGATGGAACATCGGCGAATGGGTGGCGTCGGAATCCATGCGGTAGGTCTTGCCGGGGATGACAATGCGGATCGGCGGGCGCTGCGCTTCCATCGTGCGGATCTGCACCGGGCTCGTATGGGTGCGCAGCACGCGGCGCTCGCCGTTCTCGTCCGGATTGAAGAAGAACGTGTCGTGCATCTCGCGTGCCGGGTGGCCTTCCGGGAAATTTAGCGCCGTGAAATTGTAGTAGTCGGTCTCGACGTCTGGGCCTTCCGCGATGGAGAAGCCCATATCGGCGAAGATGGCCGTGATCTCGTCGACAACCTGGCTGATCGGATGAATGCGGCCACGCTCTGCCGGAGCGGCACGCACGGGAAGGGTCACATCCACCTTTTCCTTTTCGAGGCGCACGGCGATCGCGGCGTCCTTGAGCGCGGTCTTGCGGGCGGTGAGCGCTTCGGTGATGCGGTTCTTCAAACCGTTGATGGCGGGGCCCTGGGACTGCCGCTCGTCCGGCGACATCGAACCCAGCGATTTCAGCTTCTCGGAGATCGACCCCTTCTTGCCAAGGGCAGCGACGCGGACGGCTTCGATGGCCGCTTCATCATTGGCTGCCTCAATCTGCGCGGCAAGCACGCTTTCCAGTTGTACCAGATCGTCCATGGTTCTCATCCGTTTCGCGAGTGCGATTATAAGGTCGTTGTCATGCAGAAAATTGAAAAACCCGCGCCAGCCGAGCCAGCGCGGGTTTCCCAAGTCTAGATTTCCGGAATGCTTTGGGAGCGCTGGTTTAGTGGACAGCGCCTTCAAAAGCGTTCGGAGTGGTGTTCTTCAGGTACTCGAGCGCCTTCTTGGCAGAAGCCACGAGCGCGCCGAATGCTGCCGGTTCGTGGATCGCGAGATCCGACAGAACCTTGCGGTCAACCTCGATACCCGACTTCGTCAGGCCGTCGATGAAACGGCTGTAGGTCAGGCCATGTTCACGCACAGCGGCATTGATACGCTGGGTCCAGAGCGCGCGGAACGTGCGCTTCTTGTTCTTGCGGTCGCGATAAGCGTACTGCTTCGAACGATCGACAGCGGCCTTGGCGGTCTTGATGGTATTCTTGCGGCGGCCACGGAAACCCTCGGCCTGCTTCAGAACTTTTTTATGCTTGGCGTGGGACGTAACGCCCCGTTTTACACGTGCCATGATATGATCTCCTTTTCTCGAGGATCCCTGTCACTTCAATCGAAATGACCGCCTCTTGGGGTAACGTTGCTGTCGGCTTAGAGGCCGTTGGGCAGGAACTTCTTCACGATTTTCGCATCTGGCTCGGAAAGAACCATCGTGCCGCGTGCGTCACGAATGAATTTGTTCGAACGTTTGATCATGCCATGGCGTTTGCCAGCGGCGGCGGCTTTGATTTTGCCAGTTCCGGTGATCTTGAACCGTTTCTTGGCAGCAGACTTGGTCTTCATCTTGGGCATTTTGCTACTCCTAATATTACGAGCCCCGTGTTCTCACTGGGAGTTTCGGGCCTCTTGTTTTTTCACTTCAGGCCGACCAAAGCCTGAAAGCATACAAAACCGCCACGGCATGCCCTGCCGGGCGGTTTGAACGGGTGCTTATTACCAGAAGTCAGGAAAAGCGCAACTGTTGAATCGTCTGAGCCGGCGAAAAGCTCAGTAAAGTCGCAGCAGCACCGGCAGAACGTGGGTTACCTGGAGGTATTCAACGAACTCCAGCAGCGGATACGCGACAAAAAACACCAGCCCGTCGAAGAACGTCTTGTACAGCATGGATGCCCTGACGCTCAGGATGTCCGCTTCCTTATAAAGAGCAAGATTGGGGAAGAAGCGCGGTACCTCTCGCTTATAGGTTGTGTAGGTTTCTCCAAACGTATTCTCGAGATAACCTTCCTCGGCCAGTATGACAAAATGGAACGCCAGATAGCAGAGAACGGCAAGGGCGAATGCGACAGTCAAACTGCCGGTCAGCATGCCAATACCGGCCGCTCCCATCGTACTGAACACGTAAAGCGGATTGCGACTCATCGAATAGGGTCCGAGACGGACGATCTCTGCACTTTTGCGACCGCCGATGTAAAGCGTGCACCACATCCGGCCGAGGATTGCGAGGACAATCGCCCCGATGCCGAAGTCCTCGATGTATTCGTGGATCCAGTCATTGCTCCAGGCAGAGCGGATGGTGAGCAGCGCGAAAAGAATCAACGCGATGATGATCGCGATTACAATACGCCTGCGCCGCTGGAAACGGGACATTTCTTCGGGAGAGGTCAGTGCCATTGCGGACTCGAATTTGATCATTCAACAGAAAAGCCGCCCGAAGGCGGCTTTGTCCAGCGAAGCAGGTGTTCTTAGCGCGGCGCCAGAACCATCATCATCTGGCGGCCTTCGAGCTTCGGCTCGGCCTCGACCTTGGAGATATCGACCGTGTCTTCCTTGACCCGGTCGAGAAGCCGCATGCCGAGTTCCTGGTGGGCCATTTCGCGACCGCGGAACCGCAATGTCACCTTGACCTTGTCACCCTCGTCGAAGAAACGCTTGATGGCCTTCATCTTCACGTCATAGTCATGCGTGTCGATGTTCGGGCGCATCTTGATTTCCTTGATTTCGACCGTCTTCTGCTTCTTGCGCGCTTCGGCAGCCTTCTTCTGTCCCTGGTATTTCAGTTTCCCAAGGTCAACGATCTTGCAGACCGGCGGCTCGGCATTGGGCACGATCTCGACAAGATCGAGTCCAGCCTCATCGGCCATGGCCAGTGCTGCCTGAATGGTAACGATGCCGTGGTTTTCACCTTCGGCATCAATGAGCTGTACCTGAGGTACCCGGATATCACGGTTTGAACGAGGTCCATCTTTCTGGACCACCTGTGCTCTAAAGGGTCGGCGAATGGCAGTAGTCTCCTTGCATTATTTCGGTCACGCAAATAGCACCGTCAGACCTTGGTCGCAATGCTTCTATGCGCTGACCCATGCCAATATCATCTTTTTCGGGATAAATCACTCCAATCAAACATAGGATTATTTCAGATTTGTGCAACGTTGCAGGCTTTATCGATTTGATCTGGCGTGGCAAAAGGCAGATCTTCGATGGGAGTCGCGCACATGATTACATCCCCGCCACAGTTCATTGATGTCGATGGTACGAGTATTGCGCTGCGCCACCTTGCCGGCCATGAACCCGGCATTGTCTGGCTCGGCGGCTACCGTTCGGACATGCTGGGCACCAAGGCCGAATGGCTGGAACGCTATGCTTCCGATAAGGGAGTGGCATTTCTGCGTCACGACTATTCCGGCCATGGCGAGTCCGGCGGCGAATTCCGGGACGGTACGATCTCGCTTTGGCTGCGACAGAGTCTGGCCGTCTTCAGGCAGTTTTCATCGGGACCACAAATCCTGGTCGGTTCGTCCATGGGGGGCTGGATTGCCCTGCGCATGATCGAGGAGTTGCAAAAATCAGGAGAACGCGAACGGGTCGCCGGTCTCGTCCTGATTGCTCCCGCGCCGGATTTCACGTCGGAACTCGTGGAGCCGCAACTGACGTATGATCAGCGCCGGCAAATCGCCGAACGCGGCTATATGGAAGAACCCTCGGAATATTCGCCCGAACCCTACATCTATACCAAGGCGCTGCTTGAAGACGGCAGGACAAACCAGGTTCTCAAGGGCGTGATCCAGACAGACTGCCCCGTCCACATCCTGCAAGGTATGGAAGACAAGGACGTACCCTACACGCACGCGTTGCGGCTGGTGGACCACCTGCCTGTCGACGATGTGACCATAACGCTTGTACGCGACGGCGATCATCGCCTGTCGCGCCCGCAAGATCTTGAACTTCTCGACCGAACAGTGTCCTCAATGGTTGACAGGTCAAAAACCAGCCAATCCCTCCAATAGGCTTGCCCGCCCCATGCGCTTCTCCGTGATTGCATCTGCCGTCGTCGCTGCCGTCGTTGGATTTGGCGGAACGCTTGCCCTCATCATCGCCGCGGCACAGGCGCTCGGCGCCACACAGGCCGAAACTGCAAGCTGGGTGACTGCATGCTGCCTCGCAATGTTCCTCGCCACCGGTTACCTGAGCTGGCGCTACAAGATGCCGATTATCGCCGCATGGTCGACACCTGGCCTCGCGCTCATCGGCGGCTCGGCAGGTTTTACAATGCCGGAGGCGGTCGGGGCCTTCATCGTCACCGCCATCGCCATCATAATCACCGGGCTGGTAAAACCGATTTCGGTTTTCGTTGCGAGAATCCCCGCGTCAATTGCCTCAGGCATGCTGGCCGGCGTTCTCTTCGCCTTCCTCACCGGTGCGGCTCGAACGATACCGATCGATCCGTTCTTCGTATTGCCGCTCATCGCGTTGTTCTTCGTCATCCGCCTGTTTAATCCGGCGATGGCCGTCCTTGCCGTACTGTTTGGCGGCGTGCTTTACGCTTTTCTCAGCGGACGCGTGGCGAGCGTGCCCGGCATCGAGCTCTCGACGCTCACGATCATCACGCCGGTTTTCGACGCAAGCGCTATGATTGGCCTGGCATTGCCGCTCTATCTCGTCACCATGGCATCGCAGAACTTGCCGGGCTTTGCGGTGTTGCGTGCGGCTGGCTACGAGCCGCCGACCGCGGCTGCGCTGCAGGTCACTGGGCTCGTTTCGCTGATTACGGCACCCTTCGGCGCTCACACCAGCAATATGGCGGCGATTTCCGCTGCGATCTGCACCGGACCTGATGCCCATCCCGATCCGGAAAAACGCTGGCTGACCGGTCCGTTCTACGCCCTGTGCTATCTGATCTTCGCCATTTTCGGAGCGTCGCTGGTTGCCCTCTTCGCCGTCCTGCCGGCCCCGCTTATCGCGCTCGTCGCGGGCCTCGCGCTGATCGGCGCATTCACCAATGCCATGTCGCTGGCTCTCAAGATGGAGTCGGAGCGGCTAGCAGCGATCGTGACTTTTGCAGTCACCGCTTCTGGCATCAGCATTGCCGGCATCGGCGCAGCATTCTGGGCCTTGGTGGCTGGGCTTGTCGTTGTTTTCATCGATCACGCAAAGAAATATCTCTGATTTCAACGCCTTGTAGCATTTGAAATCACACTTTCTTGAAAAGGCGCAAATCCTTTCCCATGTCGATATCAATCGACCAATCGGGGTCGGGGCTTTCTTTATAAGGAAGGGCTTTCGATGAACAATGCTGCTTTGATCCGGCCAGGCTGGACCCCGGCAACCATCGCTTTGATGATTATCGGCTTCATGCTGTTCTGGCCACTTGGCTTGGCCATGCTTGCCTACATCGTCTGGGGCAATCGTTTCGGTGGCTTCAAAAGCGAAATGAGCAACGCGACCGACAATTTCTGCGGAGCGTTCCGCCGCAACCGGCGTTCGCACCAATTCGGCAGAGGTCCGTTTGGAACCGGCAATATCGCTTTTGACGAATGGCGTGAAAAAGAGCTGGAGCGCCTCGACGAGGAACGCCGCAAGCTCGATGAAATGCGCGGCGAGTTTGAAGAGTATGCGCGTGAATTGCGCCGTGCCAAGGACCGCGAGGAGTTCGACCGCTTCATGGCCGAACGTAACGCCGCGCCCAAGAAGCCTTCCGGCTCCGTTCCCGGAGTGAACGATACGGACGGCGAATGACGCCATCTCGCAGTCAGTTCCCTCCAGTCCTGACTTGTTCTATGAGATAGCGGCGGCGCCTTTGGGCGCCGCTTCTTGTTTTGTCTCACTGCTTTTGTTCGAATCAATTAATGTGATTACATGATCCTGTCGCTGTTCCGGAGCCCGCCAAAGAAATCCGCAACGCTCAAAGCCGAGCGTAGCTACGAGGTTGCGGGCCGTGTCCTGCCGCTGCGCGTGATGGAGAATCCGCGGGCAACGCGGCTGACCCTGCGCATCGATGCGGGTGGCAAGGGCCTGCGCATGACCGTGCCGCCGGGCATGCCGACCCGGGAGATCGACAAGTTCCTGACGCGGCATGAAGGCTGGATCGAAACGCGCATTGCCAAGATGCCGGACCAGCCGAAGGTGCGTCCGGGCGTCAAGATCCCGGTTCGCGGTGTTCCGCATCTCATCGTGCACGAATCCGCCAAACGCGGAACAGTCCGGCAGGAGAACGGCGCAGACGGTCCGCAATTGATCGTCTATGGCGACCGTCCGCATCTGGCGCGGCGAGTTGGTGATTTCCTGAAACGCGAAGCCCGCCGCGACCTCGAAATACTCGTGGCACGGCACACGGCGACGGTCGGGCGACGCGCCAAGGCCATTCGGCTCAAGGACACGAAGAGCCGCTGGGGCTCCTGCACAACGGATGGAACACTCTCGTTCTCCTGGCGCATCATGATGGCTCCGCCGCCGATCATCGACTATCTGGTCGCGCATGAAGTAGCGCATCTGAAGGAAATGAACCACGGGCCAAAGTTCTGGAAACTGTGCGGCGAGCTTTGCCCGGATACGGAGCGTTGCAAGGCATGGCTGAAACGCAATGGCGGCGCATTGCAGGCCATCGATTTCAGCTGATGTGTGGCTTCGCCTCATGAAACTGGCGGTTACTCCCGCCGTCCTGCAGGCTGCCCGCACGCTATGGGATTTCCATCTCGTCCATGACGACCTATCCGAAGCCGACCTGATTATCGGTCTCGGCAGCTATGACCTGCGGGTCGCTGACCACTGCGCCGAATTGTTTCATCAGGGTCTGGCAAAGCGGATTCTGTTCACGGGCAAATCCGGCAACTGGACAGGCGCGCTGTACAAAGGAACCGAGGCAGATGCATTCGCTGCGCGCGCCAAGGAGTTGAGCGTCCCGGAAGCGTCGATCATGATCGAACCGGCCGCCACCAATATCGGTGAGAACATCCGGTTTTCGCGGGCCATGGCCGGGAGTGATGTGCGCCGCATCATCATCGTCACAAAGCCGCAGACGCAGCGCCGCGCCTATGCGACCGCTCGGGCGCAGTGGCCGGAAGTCAAGGCTCTGGTGACGGCGCCTCCTACCCGTTTCGAGGATCAGCCAACCGAAGCCTACCCGCTCGAGATGTTCATCCATGAGATGGTTGGTGACGTGCAGCGAATACGCGACTATCCGGCCAAAGGCTTTCAGATAGCGCAATCCATCCCTGCATCTGTCGCGGATGCGTTCGATTTCCTTGTCAAAGAGGGCTATCACCACCATCTCTAACAGTTGATCCATGCGCAAAATCCTCGACTTTGACGCATTTTCGTGCGAGTGGCGGCCTATGAGCCTTGATATCAAGTTATGCGGTTTGAAAACCGACGAAGCCGTTGCAGCAGCGCTGGACGGCGGCGCATCCCATATCGGCTTCATTTTCTTTGCGAAAAGCCCGCGCTATGTCGATCCCGCCGAAGCTGGACGCCTGCGCCAGGCTGCGAACGGACGCGCCAAAGCGGTTGCTGTCACGGTCAACGCGGACAACTCATTCCTCGACCAGATCGTCGCTGCGATGAATCCCGACATGCTGCAGCTACATGGCGAAGAAAGCATCGCCCGAGTGGAGGAAATCAAGGCACGTTACGGGCTGCCGGTTATCAAGGCCTTCGCCTTGCGTGAACGCAGCGACCTTGACCAGATTGCGCCCTATGTCGGCGTTGCGGACCGCATGCTTTTCGATGCCAAACCGCCAAAGGGATCCGAGCTTCCTGGCGGGAACGGCATATCTTTCGACTGGCAAGTGCTGACCGGCCTTGACGCCTCCATCGATTACATGCTTTCCGGTGGCCTTAATGCGGGTAATATCGGCGAGGCGCTGAAAGCAACCTTGCCGAACGGCATCGATATTTCATCCGGCGTCGAGTCCGCGCCGGGCGTAAAAGATGTTAGCCTGATCAGGGAATTTTTCCGGGCCGTGCGCGCCGCCAAAAACGCCGACGCAGCCTGAATCAAATACGGTTCGTTCCAACGAAACGACAGGGAATGCCAGAACCAGAGGCGGTCGTTTCAACGAAGCGGCAGGGAATGCAACGAACGGAGTGAGCAGTGAACACGGTGGTTGAGCCCAATTCATTCAAGACAGGTCCAGATGAAGAGGGCATGTTCGGTATTTTTGGCGGGAGATTTGTCGCCGAGACCCTGATGCCGCTGATCCTTGAACTGCAGCAGGCCTATGACGACGCTAAGAACGATCCGTCCTTCAAGTCAGAACTCCAGGCACTCTCTACCCATTATGCTGGCCGGCCGTCCAAGCTTTATTATGCTGAGGGCCTGACCAGGCACGTGCGTCAGCTCGCCAAGGATCAGGGACTTGATGGCGGCGCCAAGATCTATTTCAAGCGCGAGGACCTGAACCACACGGGCAGTCACAAGATCAACAACTGCCTCGGCCAGATCCTGCTTGCAAAGCGCATGGGCAAGACCCGTATCATCGCGGAAACCGGCGCCGGCCAGCATGGCGTTGCCTCCGCTACGGTTTCAGCGCGCTTCGGCCTGCCCTGCGTCGTCTACATGGGCGCAACGGACGTCGAGCGGCAGAAGCCGAACGTCTTCCGCATGAAATTGCTTGGCGCTGAGGTCAAGCCAGTCTCTTCCGGCCACGGCACGCTGAAGGACGCGATGAACGAAGCCCTGCGCGACTGGGTTTCGAATGTCGAGGATACCTATTACCTGATCGGTACGGCCGCCGGCCCGCACCCCTATCCGGAGCTCGTTCGCGACTTCCAATCGGTTATCGGAACTGAAGCGCGCGAACAGATCCTGGAACGCGAAGGCCGCCTGCCGGACACGATCATCGCTGCGGTCGGCGGCGGTTCGAATGCGATCGGGCTGTTCCATCCTTTCCTTGACGACAAGAGCGTTGAGATCATCGGCATCGAAGCCGGCGGTCGCGGGCTTGACGGCGAAGAACATTGCGCCTCGATGAGCGCCGGCCGGCCGGGCGTTCTGCACGGCAACCGCACCTATTTGCTGCAGAACAAGGATGGCCAGATCCTTGATGGACACTCGGTCTCCGCCGGCCTCGACTATCCTGGCGTCGGCCCCGAGCATTCCTGGCTGCGTGACACCGGCCGGGTTTCCTATGTGCCGATTCTCGACAATGAGGCGCTGGATGCCTTCCAGCTCACCACGCGGGCTGAAGGTATCATTCCCGCTCTGGAATCGGCGCACGCCATCGCCCATGCGGTGAAGATCGCGCCGAAGATGAGCCAGGACAAGATCATGATTGTCAACCTTTCAGGCCGCGGCGACAAGGATGTGCATACGGTCGGTCAACTGCTTGGAATGGATATCTGATCATGACGACGCGTATCGACAGAAAATTTGCAGCGCTCAAGGCAGAAGGCCGGCCGGCCCTCGTGACTTATTTTATGGGCGGCGATCCGGATTTTGACACCTCGCTCAAGATCATGAAGGGCTTGCCAGGTTCCGGCTCCGACATCATCGAACTCGGCGTTCCCTTTTCCGATCCAATGGCCGATGGTCCTGCCATTCAGGCAGCGGGTCTGCGCGCGTTGAAAAAGGGCATGTCGCTGACGCGAACGCTGGAAATGGCCGCGAGGTTTCGCGAAACGGACGAGACCACTCCCATCGTGATGATGGGCTACTACAATCCTATCTACATCTACGGTGTCGACCGCTTCCTGGAGGATGCTGTAGCGTCCGGCGTTGACGGTCTTATCGTCGTCGACCTGCCGCCGGAGATGGATGAGGAACTGTGTCTTCCCGCCATCAAGGCCGGCATCAACTTCATTCGTCTGGCAACACCGACGACCGATGACAAGCGCCTGCCGAAAGTCCTGCAGAACACATCGGGCTTCGTTTATTACGTTTCGATGAACGGCATTACAGGATCGGCATTACCCGATACGAGCCGGGTGGCAGCGGCTGTGGAGCGGATCAAGAAGCATACGGATCTGCCGGTTGTCGTCGGCTTCGGCGTAAAGACCGCCGAACAGGCCAAGGTGATCGGATCCGCCGCCGACGGCGTTGTGGTCGGCACAGCCATCGTCAATGCGGTGGCCAATACGATCAACCCCGATGGCTCACTGGTGGCTGACCCGGCCGAGGCGGTTGCCACCATGGTGCAGGGCTTATCAAGTGGCGTGCGCGCGTCAAGGCTTGCCGCGGCCGAGTAGAAGCCCTAAATCAGCAAAACTCTTGATAGTAGAACAGGACCGATCATGAACTGGATCACGAATTACGTCCGGCCAAAGATCAATTCGATGCTTGGCCGCCGTGAAATGCCGGAGAATCTCTGGATCAAGGATCCCGAATCCGGTGAAATGGTCTTCCATACGGATCTGGAAAAGAACCAGTGGGTCGTGCCCTCTTCGGGCCACCACATGCGCATTCCAGCCAAGGACCGGCTGAGGTTCTTCTTCGATGACGGTGTATTCGAAACGCTCGAACAACCGAAGGTCGTTACCGACCCGCTGAAATTCCGCGACGAAAAGCGCTATGTCGACAGGTTGAGGGAGCATCGTACCAAGACCGGGCAGGACGATGCGATCATCAACGCCCTCGGCAAAATCGAGGGTCTGCCGATCGTCGTCACGATTCATGATTTCAGCTTCATGGGTGGTTCGCTCGGTATGGCTGCGGGCGAAGCGATCATCAAGGGTTTTGAGACGGCTATCGCCCAGAAGAAACCACTGGTGCTCTTCGCAGCGTCTGGCGGTGCACGCATGCAGGAGGGCATTCTATCGCTCATGCAGCTGCCACGCACCACTGTCGCTGTGGAAATGCTGAAGGAAGCTGGTCTTCCCTATATCGTCGTCCTGACCAATCCAACCACTGGAGGCGTGTCCGCTTCGTATGCAATGCTGGGCGATATTCACATCGCTGAACCCGGTGCCTTGATCGGATTTGCCGGACAACGCGTCATCGAGCAGACCATTCGCGAAAAGCTGCCGGAAGGGTTCCAGCGCGCGGAATACCTGAAGACCCATGGTATGGTGGACATGGTTGTGCCGCGTACGGAGTTGAAATCGACCATCGCACGCCTCTTGAAGATGATGATGGGTGAGCCAGCGACCGAAAAGCCCGAGGAACTTCCAAACGGTTTGGCCGTTTCACTGCCGGCTCCCATCGAAGCCGAGTCTTGAACTGGTTCTGAGTAGCCAGAACTTGCTCTAACTCTTTCCTCTACGCAATTCCGGACGGAAAACCGATCTACACTTTTCCTGGAATTGCTCCAGACCTTTGAGGGCATGTACTTTGACGCCATCGCGCGCGACACAGGAGATAGAACGGCTGCTGGGCCTGCACCCCAAAGGCTTCGATCTGTCTTTGGGCCGCATCACCCGTCTTCTGGACACGCTGGGCAATCCGCATCTGCGTCTTCCCCCCGTCATTCACGTGGCAGGGACCAATGGCAAGGGATCGGCCGTCGCATTCTCCCGCGCCCTCCTTGAGGCTGCGGGCTATACTGTTCATGTCCACACGTCGCCGCACCTTGTGCGCTGGCACGAGCGCTATCGGCTGGGTAGCCCTGGCGGCGGCAAGATTGTCGATGATGATGTCCTTGCCGAAGCAGTCCGGCGCGTCGCCGAAGCCAATGCCGGACAGGCAATTACCGTGTTCGAAATCCTGACTGCCGTCACCTTCGTACTGTTCTCGGAGCATCCGGCAGACGCCGTCATCCTTGAGGTCGGTCTTGGCGGCCGGTTCGACGCAACCAACGTCATCCCAGACCCTGCTGTCAGCGTCATCATGCCCATTTCACTCGACCACCAGCCTTACCTCGGTGACCGGGTCGAGCTGATCGCGGCAGAAAAGGCCGGCATCATCAAACCGCGCTGCCCGGTCGTCATCGGCGCGCAGGAAGAAGAAGCCGTGCGCATGGTGCTGATTGAGACCGCAGAACGGCGCGATTGCCCCTATTCCGTCTATGGCCAGGATTTCCTCAGTTATGAAGAACGCGGCCGGATGATTTATCAGGACAATACTGGCCTGATGGATTTGCCGATGCCAGGTTTGCTCGGCCGCCATCAATTGGCTAATGCCGCCGCTGCTATCCAGGCGGTCAGGACCGCCGGATTTAACGTCCCGGAGTACGCGGTCGAAACGGCGATGTCTTCCGTGGAGTGGCCAGCACGCATGCAGCGGCTCATCAAGGGCAAGCTGGTGGATCTCGCAGTTCCGGGATCGGAACTATGGCTCGACGGCGGACATAATCCGGGTGCTGGACTCGTCATCGCCGAGGCTGTCGCCACGCTCGAAGATCGGAGCCAGCGGCCGCTATTCCTCATCACCGGGATGATCAACACCAAGGATCCGGTGGGTTATTTCCAGGCCTTCACCGGCATGGCGCGCCACGTCTATACGGTACCCATACGCTCCAGTGGTGCGGGTATTCCGCACGATGAGCTGGCAATTGCAGCTCACGAGGCAGGGCTTTCAGCAGAACCTGTTCATTCGGTCGAGAATGCCTTGAAAATCCTGCGTGACAGCTGGGATAAATCGGAGCCCGCGCCGCGTATCCTGATTGGCGGCTCGCTCTATCTCGCGGGCGACGTCCTTTCGGACAATGGTACGCCCCCCCAATAGAAAAAGCCCGGCAACGGGGCCGGGCTTTGGTCAGAACTTGGGGCCGATCAAGCGGCTGAGTTCTTGATCCAGTCTGTCAGTTTGCTCTTGGGAGCCGCACCAACCAGATTGGCGGCAAGTTCGCCATCCTTGAACATCAACAGGGTCGGGATGGAGCGCACGCCGAACTGGGCAGCCAGCTCCGGATTCTCGTCGATATTGACCTTGGCGATCGTGACCTTGCCTTCCATCTCCGAAGCGATCTCTTCAAGGGCTGGCGCGATCATCTTACATGGGCCACACCATTCAGCCCAAAAATCAACAACGACAGGCTGACCTGACTGGATTACATCGGACTGGAAATTGCTGGTGTCGATCTTGACGGTAGCCATAGGCTTTTCCTTGTGTGTTGGTGGATGTGTTGCACATCATGTGGTGAGTCGGCTCACGCTCGTCAAGCTCGGTCTTGTCACGATGCGGTGAGACGGGCAAGAGCGTCCTGCATCTCATTCACGGGAATATCGATCAGATACGGGCCCTCCGTGAAGAGCAGCGCCGCTTGCACGGTTTTACCGGGATAGAGCGGCTCCAGCAATTGCCTATAAAGGGCTAGCTGCGCCACATAGGCGCCAGGCACATCGGCGAGCGCTTGTGGGGCAGGACGGTTGGTCTTGTAATCCACGATGAGCACCCTGTCGCCACTCACAGCCAGCCGGTCGATGACGCCCGAAACGGCGTGCTCCTTGCCGCGCAGGTGCAGGGTTCCCATGATCGCAACTTCCGCCAGCGATCCAGGCGCAAACACTGGCTCAAAATCCGAATCGTCCATGACAGACAGAACTGACCGCAGGGCGTTCTCGAACTCTTCCGGCTTCCAGTCAAAGGCGGCTCGTGACAGATAGCGCCTCGCCGCCGCAACCCGTTGATTGGCGTCAAGGTTGGGAAGCATCTGCAATAATGCGTGGATGACAATGCCGCGCCGGATCGCAAAGGATGGATCGCCGCGCGGATCGCCCAGTACTGGCGAGCCTATCACCAAGGGCGCCTCGTCATCTGGCTCGATCAGGACGGAGACCCCAGATGGTGCGAGCGGCCGTGGCAAGCCTGCCTCGCGCGCCATCGGCATTCGATAGGATGACGGAAATGGCGCGCTGTCGACTTCGACTGCCGTACCACGCTCGACAATGACCGTGGGCACGGGTTCCGTAACCCGGTAGCGCTTGGCGACAACACCCTCGACGGGATGCAGGAACGGTTCGCTCGTCTCAGCCAGAGCAACATCGACCAGATCATGCCAGGTATCGCGTGCCAGTCTCGTTCCGCGATAGCCGCAAACAATCAACCGATCCTCCGCTCTGGTCATGCCCACATAGAGCAGGCGGCGATATTCTTCCTCCGCCCGAACTTTCAGATTATCGAGTATGTTGCCGGTAAACTCCGTCGCATGGGCTTTGGACGGAACAAACAGGAAGCCCTTCCCCTCCCAGCCGTCTTTCTCCTTCATGTCGAAGGAAAGCAGGTTTGGGGTGCGGCCGCCTGCGGAAGCAGCACTGCCGGAATCGACGAGGAATACCACCGCCGCTTCCAGCCCCTTCGAGGCATGGACGGTCATGATCCGAACCTCGTTGCGGCTCTGATCAAGTTCACGTTTGATTTCTGGCGCGGCGGCGTCGAGAGTTTCAAGAAATGCCTGCAGCCCCGGGAGCCCGGTTTTTTCCGTCGCAACGGCATAGTTCTGGAACTCGTCGATGACGTCTCCTGCCTCGTTGCCCAACCTGGCCAGAATGTCGCGTCTCGCACCGCCGGGTCCCAGAATATCCGCATAGAACTCAAATACCGGAACTGTGTCGGCGCGGCTGCGCCAATCCCGAAGCCGCTTCGCAACGTCAAAGAGGGTCAGGTCATCCTCGGAACGAGCAATCAGGCGTTGATAGAGCGTTTCGTTTTCCGCCCTGCCGTAGGCGAGGGCAAACAGCTGATCGTCGCCCAGTTTGAACAGCGGGCTCTTCAACACAGCCGCCAACGACAAATCATCGGAGGCCAGCAGCATGAACCGGCCAAGCGCCATCAAATCCTTGACCGCAATGTGATCCGTCAGTTTCAAGCGATCGGCCCCGGCGACTGGCACTTGGCGCCTTTTCAGTTCACGCGACAGGGCCGGCATGAACTGGTCGCGCTTGCGCACCAGAACCATGATATCACGCGCTTCCAGCCGGCGGTTCTGCCCCTCCAGAATCTCACCATTCTTCAACCACAGCTCGATCGTCTTCGCGATCTGCTCGGCAAGGCGGACAGGTGGCGCCGGCAGACTGTCGACGGGCCTTCGCCAGTCGTCCTCTTGGCGTACCGTTTCCGGTGTCAGCATATTCCAGATCTGCACTTCGCCTGGATCATTGTCCCGGATCGCCGTGTGCACTGTTGCGCGGTGATCCGCGCCAAAGCCGCGATTGGCCTCCGGCCTCGCAAAGACCATGTCAACGGCGGACAACACATCCGGTGCGGAACGGAAAGAGAAGTTGAGATTGACCCGTTCAAAACTCAGCTCGGATTGTCGCGTGTTTCTTTCGGTTGCCCTGCCATGTTCGGCAAAATCTTCAGGTACGGCCCCTTGGAACGAATAGATCGATTGCTTCTCGTCGCCGACAGCAAACAGGGTGCGCCGGATGTTTCGTGCAGTGTTGCCTGCGAAGAACTCCTCGCTCAGCAATCGGATGACACGCCACTGGTTGGGGCTGGTGTCCTGCGCTTCATCAACCAGGATGTGATCGATACCCTTGTCCAATTTGTACTGGACCCAAGGTCCGGCATCCTGGCGCCCAAGCAAGGTCATCGTGCGCACGATGAGATCATCGAAGTCGAGGAGGCCGTGCGCCTTCTTCATTTGCTGGTAGCGTCCGATGAGGTCATCTACCAGCGCCAAGGCCGAAAGTGTCAAGCGGACGAGGCGCAATAGCTTGAGGCGATCCAGCCCTTCAAACACGCGTTGCGCTGCGCGGTCAAAGCGTTCGATGAAATCCGGTACCCTGTCAATCACTGCCTTCGACGAAACGAAGCTGCCACTCTTCGGCTCGCCCCCGGCCTTCAGGAACGCCACTCGAAGGGCGGCTTCGCGCTGGTCAATCTGGTCGTTGACCTTGGCGAACCGCAAGATCAAGGCGAACTCCTGTGCCCGCGTGGCGCTCCGGGGGATGTCGAGGATTTCTCCAAGAACGACACTGTCAAACTCGCGGACCGGCCAGAGCGTCGACAGGATACTGTCTTCAGTATCAGTGCTAGCGAAGCCGAAATGCGCGTAGAAGGTTTCGCGCCGCAACTCGTCGTGGCCGATATCGTGAATAAACCGCATCAGATCGTGGCGTTTGCTGATCGCCTCATCGAGCAGCGCTTGCAAGCCGAATTCACCCGCCGCATCGAGGACATCCGCGAAGGCGGCGGCGAGCTCAGTGTTGGTGTCGAGGCGAGCCGACTGCAACAACTGGCGGCGCGCTTCGCCGACGAGAGCCACCTGCATCAGGTCGTCCATCAGTTCAAAATGGCCAGCGATATTGGCCTCGAGCGGGAACTGATGGAGAATGGCTTCGCAGAAGGCATGGATTGTCTGAATCTTCAGCCCGCCTGGCGTTTCGAGGGCGCGCGCAAACAAACGCCGTGCCTGCGCCAGGCGCTCCTGATCAGGAAACCTGCCGTCAATCTGTTCAATGGCCTGTGCCAGTTTTTCTTCGTCGGTCGTTGCCCACTCGGAGAGCCGCGCAAAGACGCGATTCTGCATCACCGCCGCGGCCGCCTTGGTATAGGTGAGGCAGAGGATCTTCGATGGGTCGGTTCCGTCGAGCAGCAGCCGAATCACGCGCTCCGTCAGAACATGGGTTTTGCCGGAGCCGGCATTCGCCGATACCCATACGGAATCCCGCGGATTAGCCGCGCGGTTCTGGTCGAGAACGGTTTCCCGAGGAATGATCCGCGTTTGTTTCATTCCTCACCGCCATCATCTGCACCACCCGCCGACCATTCCAGCACCCGGGCAAGGTGATCGTAATCGCCGGTCAGATCGCTTTCCTTGAAAGGCAGGGCGCGTGACAGATAGCCTTTCTGCGGATCGCGATAGGCGGTCAGCAGTTCGGTGAGCCGGGTCCAGGACAGTTCGCCCAATTCCGGTGCCGTTTTCTCGCTGGCGTTTGCGGATGTGCCGATCTTCAATATGGATTCCGGATCGACCCTGCCATTCGGCCGGAGCCTCACATAAAGGAGGTCAGCGGCGGCGCGGTTGCCGACTTCATGAAATGCGCCACGGGCGAGAAGGGCCGCTTCCAAAGCCAGCTGCGGCGACAGCAGTACATGGGCCTGTCGCTTCGACGGCGTCGAGCCGGTCTTGTAATCGATGATGTCCACCGTGCCGTCGCGTCGGAGGTCGACCCGGTCGGCGCGCCCGGAAAGCGTGACACCCGTCGTACCCACGGGGATTTTCTTCGAGGCGATTTCCGGATGCCGCTCGGCGATCGATGGAGCGCGGGTGCGTTCCCAGTCAAGAAATTCGGGCACAAGAGACTGAAAACGCGGCCACCAGACCGCATCGATTTCCTCCGGTAGCGCTAAACTATCGAAATGACGCCTGCCGATCTCCAGGAGACGGGCCGCTGCGTCCTGACGCAACGGATCGATCTCTTCCTCGGTGAAATGCGCCAGAATGTCGTGGAACAGCGAGCCACGCTCCGCCACGTCGGGATCCCGGATCAACGGCTCGATCGGACGAAGCCGCAGGATGCGACGCGCAAAGATCGCATAGGGATCGCGCCTGAGCGTTTCGATTTCGGTCACGGAGAAATGCTTCGGCCGTGCTTCGAGTGGTGGCCTGGGTTCGGGGCGCCTGACGAAATCCTCATCCGCCGCATGATCGATCTGGCGCGCCCAGTTCAGATACTTGGCGCCGCGGGCCCGCAATTCCGCCGCCGCAGGCTGCCCAAGCACGGTTTCCAGCCGTTGCAGCCAACGGGAGGCCACCGTTGGTGCGTTGTCGGAACGTTGTGACCGGGTGAGAATGACACGGTCCATGCCCATGGCCATCTGGAAATCATGGGCGGCAAGGCCAGTGCGCCGCTCCGGTGGTTCGAGATTGATGATGGACTTCATCGGCCGCGACATGAATGGATCGTTGCGGGTCTTGCCCGGCCAGGAGCCTTCATTGAGTCCGCCGATGACCACCGTATCGACGGTCTGCAGGCGCGCTTCGAGTGCACCCCAGATGAAGAGGCGTGGATGGGCACCGGCCTTCGGTTTGACCACCTCACCTGACATGAGCGCTTCGATCATTCCCGGCCATTCCGAGGGTAGAAAATCAAGCCCTGAATCAGCTGAAACCAGGTTCCTCAGGAAGACTGCAAACTGTTCTCCGGCAGCACCGGTGTAGAGTGCCGCGATGTCCCCCTTGTCGTCACGCGCCAGATTTTCCAGGCAGGCAACGCTCGCATGGACAATTTCGGCCATTTGCACCGGCTCTGCCCCGCCTGCGAAGGCCAGGAGCGGTTCCATGCAGTGGCTCAGCGCGTCGCACGCGGCCCGCGCTGCCTCGATCTGGGCAACTGAAATCTGCCGCAACCAGACCGGTTCGAATGGCGCGCTCGACCCCTCACCGAGCCTTTTCTCGAAGAACGCGGCAAGCCCGGAGAGCGACGCCCGCCCGGTCCCGCCGCGCAGAGCCACAAGCTCGATGGTTTCGGCAGCCTGGCGCACCACCGAACGTTCCAGTCCTATCCGTGTCAGCGGGTGTTTGAGGAGCGCCAAGAGCGCTACCGGATCGCCGGGATTGAACACTGCCTCCAGCGTCAGCCGCATCAGCGTAGCTGCTTGCGTCTCGCGCAAGGCACGACCGCCGGAATCGTCCGCTGCAATGTTGAAGCGCGCAAGTTCCGTCGAGACTCGCCGCGCGAGATCGCGGTCGGCCGTAATCAAAGCTGCGGTCTTACCAGGCTGGTCGATGGCGTCACGCAAAGCAATCGCCACACTCAGCGCCTCCTCCCGCTCGTTTACCGCTTCGACCAGCGCCACCGGTGCAATGGCGGCAGAGAATGGATCACTTTTGCGATCAATCGTGCTCCAGGCTTCGCTTGTGTCGGCGGGCCGCATGGCTTCGGCAAGCAAATGCTCACGGGCACGCTTCTGTGGTGTGACGTCTCCCAGAGGAATGACATCGTGCCGCAAGACGCCGAGCTCGCTCAAAAGTTTGCGGAGACCGTACTGCGGATGGCCGAAGATCGAAGGGTTGTCTGCAATGTTGGCCAGCACCTCCCAGCTTGTTGCATCCATGTCGCGGTCAAGGCCGGGCAGGACGACAGCCCCTTGCGGCAGTGACGCGATCGATGCCAGCAGCTTGGCTGTAGCGGGGATGGATCCTGTGGAACCGGCTGCAATGACTGGCCCCGGCGGGGGACTGCGCATAAGGCGCTCGGCTTCCAGTTCAATCAGTCGGTTACGATGGGCTGCGGGATTGGATCTATGCCGTTCGGCCAGGATGTCCGGCCAGAGACCGGTGACGATGCCCAGAAAGTCGAGAGTCACTTGCCACCAGTTCGGCAGGTCTTCCGAGACGATGTTGGAAAGGCTTGACCAGCCGCTGGCTTCGGTCTCAACCTGATCCATCAAGCCGGCAAGGTCACGTGCCAGCCAGATCGCGTCGGCGGTTGTGGCCGGAATGGCAATTTCCTCATTTCCGAACAAGGAGCGAACATGATCCGGCAAGCGCTCGCGCCACGGTCGAACAAGCCGCGCTAGCAACAGCAGCCGCTCCATCGAACTGATCGGCGGCGCCAGATCGAAGAAGGCGTCCGATCCTATGTCGAACATCGCCGCGTCCTCGTCCACGTCACCGAGCGGGCGTATGACCGGAAGAATGGCCGATTTGACCGGGCTTCGTTCGACGAGTAGCGAACGTAGGGTACGCGCGGCACGGCGTGTCGGAACGTAGATCGTCGCGCGCGCCAGCGCCATTGGATCCGCCGCATTTGCGGGAAAACCGGGCACAAGCCTGCCGGATTGCAGCGCATCCACAAGAGCGGGCAGGAACGGTATTCCAGGCGCTATGGAGAATACCCGGCGATGCGGGCGCTCAACCATATTTCTCCTGTAGAGCGATGGCGGCTTCGGCATCGCCGATGGCTGCGGGTGTTCCGACCGTCAGCCAGAGACCGTCCATCGGAAGTCCGTAGAGCCGGTCAGCAGCTATGGCCTCATCGAAATAGCGATTGAGCGACGCCTTGCCCGCGGGAGCACCGGCAAAAATGCGCGGATGAAGGATAGCGGCACCAGCATAGATATAGGGCGACGTTTCACCCTGCCCGAGGCGCTTCAGCCTGCCCTCGACGCTCATGTGGAAGTCGCCGCGACCGTCATAGCCGGTCGACTGGTCTTTCGTTGCGATCATGAGGAGCATGTCCATCCGCGTATCATCCCATCCTTCCGCCAGGAGGACAAGATTGGGCCTCGCGCCATCAATCCAGAAAGTATCGGCATTGACAACATAGAAGGGGTCGGCCCCGATCTGCGCCAGGGCCTTGACGATGCCACCAGCGGAGTCGAGCAGCTCTTCGCGTTCATCGGAAATGAGAATCGCGGGTGATTTGCGCTCCGCCAGGTGCACGTCCATCTGATCAGCGAGGTAATGTGTATTGACGATGGCGCGCTCGACACCGGCATTGTCAAGCGCATCAAGCCCCCAATCGATCAATGGTTTGCCGGCTACCTTTATCAGCGGCTTTGGCATTGTATTGGTGATCGGAGCCATGCGTTTGCCGAGACCGGCTGCCAGAACCATTGCCGCGCGTGGACTTGCCACCATGAATCAAATCTCCGAAGTTAATATGCCTGCCTTTTCGCACCAATCCTTGACCGGCGCCAGTGCCGGATGTCCGATCACGCGATTAAGATAGGCCTGAATGCGGGACAAGTGCTGCAGATAGAATGGTTTGCCGTCGCGTTCATCGAGGCGGACAAATATGCCGAGTATCTTGGCGTTCCGTTGCGCGGCCATGATGGCGAATGCCTTGCGGAATCTGGTCTCATCGAACGGTGCCGCCAGGGCCTGGCGTTCATCGATATAGGCGGCAAGCAAACTATCCTGCAATTCTGGCGTGATGGTCACCCGCGCGTCAAAGATCAATGACGCGACATCATAGGCCGAGGGCCCAATCATGGCATCCTGAAAATCGATCAACCCGACCCGACCCTTTCCTGTCGCGTCACCACGCCAGAGAATGTTGGGCGAATGGACATCGCGGAGCAGCAAACTCTGCTCACTATTATTTAGCTGACTAAACACACGATCCCAGGCGTCGACGTATTGCGCTTTCAATTCGGGGGCTATCGGCCTGCCGTTGAGGCGCGGCACATACCAATCGGACAGGAGCTCGACCTCGATCATCATCGCATCGCGATCGAAGCTGTGGATATGATGTGTATAACCCTCCGCCGCTTCGATGTCCTGCGGCCACAAATACTGGTGTAAGTGCGCCAACAACCGAGCGGCAGCCTCGTAGCGTTCCGGAATGGGAGCGCCATGCGCATCCAACACACCTTCACTCCCCAGATTTTCGAGGAGCAGAAACCCGTCATCCAGATCCTCTGCGTGGATCTCGGGCACTCTAAAGCCCTTGGACTGCAACATCCTGTCGATCGCGACAAATGCGGTCACCGATTGAGAAAGGTGAGCGATCTGCATGTAGGTCTTGCCGTCACGCAAGACAGGCCCGCCAGGATTATGGGGCGAGTTCATCAGTATGAGCGGTGTCGTGCCTCCCGTCGCAATGGTCTCGTAGCCCCGCGCCGATGCGTCGCCAAGCAGATATCGACGCGTCCCGGCTGGAAAACCCGCCCGCCCCAGGAATGCGCGGATTGCGAGGGAGCGCTGCAATCTAGCGACGGCAGCGGGCTCGCCTTCAATGATGGCCTTGCGGCCATCACCCTCGCTGAGCAGAGTCACTCGCAAGTTCGGCGCCGGCAGGGCATCCGCCCCCCGTTCTGGCCACTCCACAAGCACGGCACCATCGTCGAGTGCCTCGTCCAGGCCGAGTTCATCAATCTCGTCTGCCGAAGACAGGCGGTAGAGATCGACATGGCTGATAGGCAGGCGCAGTTCCGGATAGGACTGGACGATGGTGAATGTCGGACTTGGCACGTCATAGCCATTGTCATCGGCAATCGTACGAATGAGACCGCGGGCCAGCGTCGATTTTCCGGCACCAAGTTCGCCGGACAACGTGACGAGATCGCCCTTGCGCAAGGACAACGCCAGATCCTGGCCAAGGCGCTCAGTCTCTTCGGTGGTCGCAAGATGAACGGTAAGCGATGACATTAGGCCATAAATTCATTATTCGATCGAAATGGTATGAGGCTTTTCGTTCGGATACGAGGAGCAGGGGCGATGGAAATGCTTATCCATTTTTGAGCCTTTGCGACATAGTAGCCGGGCGCAAAGACCATATCCTGCGGACGCCGAAACGGCGGCAAGCTGCAGTGTCGAGCTGTTCGACCCCATCCTTCGCAGCTCTCCTCGCATCTTTTTGCCGTTTCAGGCGCCATTGTCGATCCTATTTATGAGTTTAATGCCTAGCGCCTTATTCGGCAGCAATGCTGAATATCCGCGCTTCCAGCGGAAAGCGGCAAGTAACGAGGGTGCCTTTACCGGAAGCGCTGTCGATATCGACCGTACCGCCATGCAGTTCGACGAAGCCCTTCACGATCGACAGCCCCAAACCGGCACCGCGTTTGCGCCCGCCGTTCGGATAGGGCTGGAAACGCTTGAAAATGCTGTTGAGGACATAATCCGGCATACCCGGACCATGGTCCTGCACGCTGAAGATCATCTCCGCCCGCTCCCGCCAGCAGGCGAGCGTAACGGTGCTGCCTTCGGGTGCATAGTTTGCCGCATTGCTCAATAGATTGGCGAGGACCTGCTTGACGCGGCTGGCATCGGCACGGAAGGAGCCGGTTCCCGGCGCAACGCGAATGTCCAGGAGGATGTTGTGCTCCTTCAACCGCTCGGCCACTTTCTCCGAAGCCGTCGTTACCGCATCGGTTACCGAAACGTCGCTGATGTCGAGCTCCATGATGCCGGCATCGACGGTTGCGAGGTCAAGAATGTCGTTGACGATCGTCAGCAGAACCGAGGAGGAGCTGCCTATGTGATCGAGATAGTCGCGCTGGCGATCGTTGAGCGGGCCTGTCATCGGCGTCTGCAGCAACTCTGTGAAACCGATAATGTTCGTCAGCGGCGAGCGCAACTCGTAGGAAACATGCTGGACAAAATCGTTCTTCAGCTCATCCGTGCGCTCCAACGCCTCGTTCTTTTCCTTCAGGGCGCGCTCGACCTGCACCGAGTCGGTGACGTCGACGAAAGTGAGCATGGTCTGCCCATTCGGCAATGGCGCCGTCGCGTAGAAAAGGATCTTGCCGGTGCTGAGTTCAATATGACCGGAGAGCGATTGGCGCTCATCATCAAAGCCCGTGACTGTCGTGACGAAGTTTTCCCAATGCGCCATGTCCGAAACCGGCTCACATAGACGGCGGATGGCCGAGATATGCATGCCTTCGGCAATCTGTTCGCGCTTCAACGACCATAATGTGGCGAAGGCCGGATTTGACAAACGAATCTTGCCGTCGGAGCCGAAAACGGCAACGCCCTCGGCCAAATGATCGAGCGTCTGGCCCTGAACCTTGATCAGCGTGTTGTAGCGACTTTGGAGTTCGAGCTTTTCTGTCAGGTTTTCAAAGACCCACGTGACCCCGCCCTTCGGCTGTGGATTGACGATGACACGGAGCGTGCGGCCGTCGGTCAGATACCAGATATGCTCCTGCGATTCGACCGAGTGATAGGCCGAGAGCACCTGCTCCTTCCACCGCCGCCAGTCAGGCTGCTCCGGCAGAATGCCGTCGCTGCGGAAGCGGTCAAGCAGCATTCCATTATCAGGATTGCTCTCGAGGAATGCAGTATCCAGACCCCAGAGCTTGGCGAAGGCCTGATTGAAGAATACCAGCTTGCGGTTCGCATCGAACATGGCGACAGCGGAATTCAGCTGATCAAGTGTATCCGAATGATTGAGCACCGTGCGCTTGAACTCTTCGCGGATGAGCTCGACTTCACTGATATCGGTTGCAATGCCAGCTGAGCCCGCGCTGCCGGCAACGTCCGTTACCCGGAACACATGGCGATCGCCGCCAACCACGGTCGATAGCTGATCGTGAAAGTGGCGGTTTGCTGCCTTGTCCCGTTCAATGCGCTCCCGCGCCTGAGCACCGAACAGTTCGCGCGCTTCGCTGACGGCGGCGCGTGGATCACGAACATCGACGGCCTTGGCATATGCCAAGTTGACCCAGTTGAGGCGACCGTCGCCATCACGGCTCCAGGCCGGCATGTCGATCGATTCCAACAGCCCGCGCAATGTGCCAACAGCTTCGTTGAGCTGATAGTTTTCAGTCTTTAACAGCGCCTGTGCGGCCCGTGCCTCGCCAAGATTGATGAATCGGACGATCGCATAGCCCCCGGAGGTACGGCCCTGAACTTCCAGCGGCGCACCCTTCGAGGTCTCGATCGCTATGTCGAACGGACGCGCCTTTTCGCGCAGGGCCGAGATCGAGCGATCCAGCAAGGTCGCCGAATCAATCTGAAGCCAACGGCCAAAAGCCAGGAACAGTGCGCGGGCTTCGGGCACGCCTATCTCTGGAGGCAGGCTGCCGATCAGACTGGGTGTGCTTGAAGCGCCCTCCCAGACAATGATGCGTTGGTCCTTGAGATTGAGCAGTGCCTCGTTGCGCTGAACGGTGACGTTGAGATCCGCAACCTTGTCGCGCAGCTGGCGATTTTCATGGGCGATGCGGCTGCGCTCGCGAATAAGCCAGCCCGCCGAGAGAAGGGCGGCTCCCATGGCGCCGAGGAACATGGCGAATTGCACGACCTCGAACGTTCCGACTTCGACCCCAAACGGCGTGTTTATCCTGCCGAGCGCATCCTCGGCATGCGCGTAAGTGGTGGATGCCGACAGGATTGGCAAAGCCGAGCTTGCACCGGCCAGCAGGGCCCGCAATTTCCTCAGCACGGATTGTCCGTATGCTGCATGTTTCCTGCGAACATCACCTTCACCAATCGTCATATCAGCCCCATCCTGACGAATGCTGCTGTTCCTTATCCTTCCGATTTTTCAATCGGTTGGCCCACCTGAAACAGCGTCATCCCAAATCACTACAATAAACCTTGAGCGAATCGACGGGAAGAACTGGGCGCAAAAAAGAAAGCCGGAGAATTTGTCAATCCTCCGGCTTCCATATCTGGTGGGTATATACTGATCAGATCAATATCTGTAGTGGTCTGACTTGAATGGACCGGTTGGCGTTACACCAATATAGGCGGCCTGTTCTTCCGAAAGAACCGACAATTTCGCGCCGAGCTTATCGAGATGCAGGCGGGCGACCTTTTCGTCGAGGTGCTTTGGCAGCACATAGACCTCATTCTTGTACTGTTCGCCGCGGCTATAGAGTTCGATCTGTGCCAGAACCTGGTTGGTGAACGAAGCAGACATAACGAAGCTCGGATGGCCCGTGGCATTGCCGAGATTCAGCAGACGGCCTTCCGACAGCAGCAGCAGACGTTTGCCATCGGGGAACGTAATCATGTCGACCTGCGGCTTGATGTTGTTCCACTTCAGATTGCGCAATGAGGCGACCTGAATTTCGTTGTCGAAGTGGCCGATATTACCGACGATCACCATGTCCTTCATCTTGCGCATCGCATCGATGGTGATGACATCCTTGTTGCCGGTCGTGGTGATGATGATATCGGCCGTAGGGGCCGCATCCTCCAGCGTCACGACTTCGAAACCGTCCATTGCAGCCTGCAATGCGCAGATCGGATCGACTTCGGTGACCTTCACGCGGGCGCCGGCACCATTCAGCGACTGCGCCGAGCCTTTGCCGACATCGCCATAGCCGCAGACGACGGCAACCTTGCCTGCCATCATGACGTCGGTGGCGCGACGGATACCGTCGACCAGCAACTCCTTGCAGCCGTACTTGTTATCGAATTTCGACTTGGTAACACTGTCGTTGACGTTGATTGCCGGGAAGGGCAGCAGGCCCTTCTTCTGCAGCTGATAGAGACGGTTGACGCCAGTCGTGGTTTCTTCGGTAACGCCCTTGATCGCTTCGCGCTGACGGGTGAAGAAGCCAGGCGTTTCGTGCATGCGCTTCTTGATCTGTGCGAAGAGGATTTCCTCTTCTTCGCTGCCCGGGTTGGAAAGGACATCCTCACCGGCTTCCGCGCGGGCACCGATTAGAATGTACATGGTGGCGTCGCCGCCATCATCGAGAATCATGTTGGACGGCTGGCCATCCGGCCATTGAAAAATCTGGTCGGTATAAGTCCAATATTCTTCGAGCGTCTCGCCCTTGACGGCGAAGACCGGCGTACCGGTAGCGGCGATGGCTGCAGCGGCATGATCCTGCGTCGAGAAGATGTTGCAGGAAGCCCAGCGGACCTCGGCGCCAAGCGCCTGCAGGGTCTCGATCAGGACGGCCGTCTGGATCGTCATGTGCAACGAACCGGTGATGCGTGCGCCCTTGAGCGGCTGCGACGGTCCGAATTCTTCGCGGCTGGCCATCAGGCCCGGCATTTCGGTTTCGGCGATTTCAATTTCCTTGCGGCCCCATGCGGCCAGCTCAAGGTCTTTGACGATATAATCCTGTTTCTCGGCCATTTTAAGCGAGCTCCGTCCTTCGAGTGTTCCAATTTGGCCGCGCTCGATCCATCGGGCGACCGGAGATGCCGTTGACTAGCAGATTAGGCATCAACGCACAATGGGATATAAAGAAATCCTTATGCGTGCATATGGCATAGTGTTCTGGACCGCTGATGAGTGTGCGTGGGCTCAGGCTTCTTCGCCAAATTTATCGGCGATCAGCGCACCGAGCGCCTTCATGACTTCAGGGGCCTGAATTCCGGACGCGCTGACCTTGATGCAGCAGCCAGGCGAGGCAGCGAGCATCATCAGGCCCATGATCGACGTTCCGCCAACTGTCATGCCGTCCTTTTCGACGCGCACATGGGCATCATAACCATCAACCAGCTGAACGAATTTCGCCGACGCGCGCGCATGCAACCCGCGGCGATTTATGATCTCGAATGACTCCACAAGTGCACTGTCCGGATCAAACGTGCCGGTCGTTTCTGCAGTCAGGCGCATTCATAACCTCTATTTGGCTGTCAGCACCTGGCTGGCCACGTTGATATATTTCCGTCCCGCATCCTGGCCTTCCCGCAAAGACGCGGCCATATCATTGGTGACGCGCACGCTGGAAAGCTTGATCAGCATCGGCAGGTTAACACCAGCGATGACTTCGATCCGTCCCGACTCCATCACGGAAATCGCCAGATTGGAAGGCGTTCCACCAAACATGTCCGTGAGGATGATGACGCCCGAACCATTGTCGGCACGTGCAACCGCATCGACGATGTCGCGACGGCGCTGCTCCATATCATCATCCGCGCCGATCGACACGGTTTCCAAATATTCCTGCTGGCCGACAACATGCTCCACGGCATGATGAAACTCCTCAGCCAGTCTTCCGTGCGTCACAAGCACGAGTCCGATCATTCTGAAACTGCTCCTGTCGCGCCAGCCCCTTGGGAGAAGGCTTTTAACTGCGCATTGAATGCCCCGTTTGGCAGGTGTCGCATTCTGGCAGGACGAATCGTGAAGGCAAGTGGAAAAATGGCGTTAACAAGACAGTCAGTCATTTTCTCGCAGCATAATAAAGCAACCAATTGGATTGTCTTACCTTTTTTTCCACGTTGGGGTAGAAAAGCCTGGCCTCAATGGCGCGGCAGGCGGCTTCAATTTCTCGTTGTGGTAGAAGAGCATGGGTGATCGAGACACCTTCGAGTTGTATTTCCGCTTCATCGGCAAACCGAATGGCACGATCAGGTTCCACCAATTCTGCGACAAGGTGTATGACTGCGCCGTCCTCATGATCGACCGCGTGAAGCCCGGAACCGCGCACCTCCGATTCCTCCGCGCAGAGTAGCCGGAGCCGTGCAGATCAGCCGGCCTGATACCGCCTGCAACTGGCATTGATCGTCGCTGATCAAGGCCGCAAATGTTCCTTTGGTCAGCGCCCGGTCGATCAAGCTGCAAGCCACGGATGATTTGCCTGACCCTGAGGGTCCAATGATCAGGATGCCGCGGTCTCCGACGACAACCGCTGTCGCGTG
Organism: uncultured Alphaproteobacteria bacterium; assembly: GCA_963777425.1. Taxonomy (GTDB): domain Bacteria; phylum Pseudomonadota; class Alphaproteobacteria; order Rhizobiales; family Rhizobiaceae; genus Phyllobacterium. The sequence goes on from CAVZQS010000011.1 coordinate 350,622, forward strand.
CACAAGCAGGCCGGCGCCATCGATCATCACACCTCGACCGGAAGAATGGCGGTGAACCGTGCGCCGAGATAATTGTCAGGATCCTTGGGATCGATAATGTTCTCGGCATTCAACGTGCCGCCATGGGCTTCGATGATCTGGCGGCTGATCGACAGGCCAAGACCGGAATTCTGGCCAAAGGCCTCGCCCGAGGGCCGGTCCGTATAGAATCGCTCGAAAATCCGGTCGATCTGTTCAACACGGATGCCAGGACCGTTGTCCTCAACGAGGATGCGAATGCGATCTCCCATGTGCTGAAGCGTTACGGTAATCACACCGTTCTCCACCGGCACGAAAGAGCGCGCGTTTTCGATAAGGTTGGAGACGACCTGACCCAATCGCAGATCATGACCGACAACAAAGAAGCCCTTCTTGTTGTTCGGCAGCTTGCCGACGACAAATTCGATCCGAGTGTCCTTCTTGTTGCGCCTGACCTCACGGGCTGCGGTGACGAGATTACCGAGCAGATACCGGAGGTCGACGTGCTCGGAATCCTCCCGTGCCAGTTCGGCGTCAAGGCGAGAGGCGTCGGAAATATCGGTTATAAGACGATCGAGGCGACGAACATCATGCTGGATGACATCCAACAATCGCTTTTTTGAGTCTTCACTCTTTGGCGAGCGGCAAGGTTTCGACAGCGCTGCGCAGGGACGTCAGCGGGTTCTTCAACTCATGACTGACATCCGCTGCAAAGCTTTCGATCGATTCGATCCGGGCATAAAGCGCATTGGTCATGTCGCGGATGGATGTGGAAAGATGGCCGATTTCGTCCTGCCGCTCGGAGAAATCAGGAATTTCCTCACGGTTTTTTACACCATGCCGGACGCGATCGGCAGCGGCGGCGAGACGGCGCAGCGGATTGGCAATGGTCGACGCCAGGAACAACGACAGGATCGCCATGACCAGTGCGGCAACGGTGAAGACGCGGATGATCGCGAAACGCTCGCCCTGAACGATCTTGTCGATATCGCCGCCTTCGGTAGATAACAAAAGCACGCCGAGCACGGCGCGGAAGCGCTGGATGGGCACGGCGACCGAAACGATCTGTTCGCCCTTCTCGGTCATACGCACGACGGTTGCCGGTGCTCCGGTCAACGCCTTGACAATTTCGGGGTAGGATGAACCGTTGCCGCCCGGCTGCTCCTGGTAAATCGGCAGGTCGCTACGACGCAGCAGACGCGTCATGCGGTTGGTCAAGCGCTCGAAGAAGCTCGGCTCCTCGCCATCGATCGGCGGCAACTCGTAGCGCAGCACCTGACCGCGGGAATAGAGGTGGCGGGAATCGAGCAGGAGATTGGAGTCGCGATCGTAAATGCGCGCCCGGGTGCGTGTCGGCGAGATGAGCCGGCGCAAGACAGGCGCGACACGTTCCGGATTTATCGGAAAATCGAGATTGTCGAGGACATCGGGTGTGGGTGTGATGCTTTGGCCGGCCTGCAGCTCAAGCAGCTTCTCCGGATCGATCGCAATGGAGTTCGTATCGACTGTTGCCGAAGACGCGATCGCACCGGCGATGATCTCGCCCTGTGTCATCAGGCTCTCGACACGTGCATCGATCAGCCCGTCGCGGAACTGATTGAGATACATGATGCCGGACAGGAGGACAGCGAGGCCAGCAAGGTTCAGAAACAGAATGCGCCGGGTAAGGCTCGAAAACAGGTAGTTGCCGAAGACGCGATTGAGCGGCTTGAAGAAGCGCCTCAAGGCAAGAGAACGCTTCCGGCGCATGACGGCGCTCTTGCGGGTTATGCTGCCGCTTTGAAGCTGGGCTACCATTTCTGCCTCAGAAAACTCATAAATTGCGTTGTCTCATTGCACTCATGCCGCATTGAGACAACTTGTTTTACAGCGGATCACGTGGCTGTGAAAGCAGCAGCACGTTCCGCGTCACTGTATTCCATGATTCTTACGCAATTCCCGGCGGAAAACCGCTTCACACTTTTCCTGGAATTGCTTTGGCAACATCCACCGCAATGATATCACGTTTCGCGGAAGCGATAACCAACACCGTAGAGCGTTTCGATCATGTCGAAATCGTCATCAACGACCTTGAACTTCTTGCGAAGTCGCTTGATATGGCTATCGATGGTGCGATCGTCAACATAGACCTGCTCATCATAGGCCGCATCCATCAGCGCGTCGCGGCTTTTGACCACGCCCGGGCGCTGGGCAAGGGAATGCAGGATGAGGAACTCCGTGACTGTGAGGGTCACTGGCTCGCCCATCCAGGTACAGGTGTGACGCTCCTGGTCCATGACGAGCTGGCCACGCTCCAGGGATTTAGCCTGGGGGCTGCCCGGCTTTGCGGCGGTTTCTCGTGCCGCGACGCGGCGCAGGACCGCCTTGACGCGCTCGACCAGCAACCGCTGCGAAAATGGCTTGGTGATGAAATCGTCGGCGCCCATCTTGAGACCGAACAATTCGTCGATCTCGTCATCCTTTGAAGTCAGGAAGATCACCGGGAGATCGGATTTCTGGCGCAGGCGGCGCAAAAGCTCCATGCCATCCATGCGCGGCATCTTGATGTCGAAAATGGCGAGGTTCGGCGGGCGGGCCATCAAACCGTCGAGCGCCGAGGCGCCGTCGGTATATGTCTCCACGCGATAGCCTTCCGATTCGAGCGCAATCGATACCGAGGTCAGAATGTTGCGATCGTCATCGACGAGCGCGATTGTTTGCATTGCGGGTACTTCCCTCATGCCCTGTCTTTCCTTGTGCCATTTACGTCAGTGCTGCTTGTGCGGACAAACTAGGTACAAAATGTGGCACAGTTCAGCAAGTGATGTCATCCTAGCCGCATTTCGCAACTCTTACGCTCACGGAAGAACAGCAGAAATTCTCTTTATTTCAACCGATTTAAAAAATTTTAAATTCTTTAAATCGATTAAACATTTGATACTACTCATTTTTTCTGCTTTTGACCTAGTATGACCGCATTCCCGCTGGAAGATGCGAAGTGCGGCATAATCTGAGCTTGACCCTTGAACCTTGTTAAACAATGGCGGACACATGACTAGAGAGACCGGTATTCATAACGCGGCGACCGCGCTCGGCACCTCAGGCTTGAAGGGGTTATCGGCGGTCTATTATAATCTGGGAGCCGCAGAGCTCTACGAAGAGACATTGCGCCGTGGTGAAGCCCAGCTGACAGCCCAGGGCGCACTTGTTGCGCGCACGGGTCAGCATACCGGCCGTTCGCCCAAGGACAAGTTTGTCGTCCGGGACGCATCGACGGAAGATCACGTCTGGTGGGATAACAATTCCCCAATGTCTCCTGAGGCCTTTGAGTTGCTCTATGCGGATTTCATGGAGCAGGCGAAGGGCAAGGAGCTGTTTGTCCAGGATCTGATCGGCGGCGCCGATGCGGACTACAGCTTGAATACCCGCGTCATCACCGAATTTGCCTGGCATTCTCTGTTCATCCGCAACCTCCTGATCCGTCCAGAGCGCGAGGCGCTGACAAGCTTCGTGCCGCAGATGACGATAATCGACCTGCCGTCTTTCCGGGCTGATCCGGCACGCCACGGCACGCGCACAGAGACCGTGATCGCTGTCGATCTGAAACGCCTGATCGTGCTGATCGGTGGTTCTGCCTATGCAGGCGAAATGAAGAAATCAGTGTTTACGGCGCTGAACTACATTCTGCCGGCAAAGGGCGTCATGCCCATGCATTGCTCGGCCAATGAGGGTCCGGATGGCGACACAGCCGTGTTCTTTGGCCTTTCGGGAACTGGCAAGACCACTCTTTCCGCTGACCCGGCCCGTACATTGATCGGCGACGACGAACATGGCTGGGGCGAACACGGTGTCTTTAATTTTGAAGGCGGCTGCTACGCCAAGACAATTCGTCTTTCGGCCGAGGCAGAGCCGGAAATTTTCGCTACGACCCAGCGTTTCGGCACTGTGCTTGAGAACGTCGTACTCGATGAAAACCGGCAGCCGGATTTCAACGATGGTTCTCTGACGGAAAACACGCGCTGTGCCTATCCGCTCGATTTCATCCCCAATGCATCGAAGACCGGTAAGGCAGGCCATCCGAAAAACATCATCATGCTGACTGCCGACGCATTTGGCGTCATGCCGCCCATCGCAAAGCTGACCCCGGCTCAGGCCATGTACCACTTCCTTTCCGGTTACACCGCCAAGGTTGCCGGCACAGAACGCGGCGTGACCGAGCCCGAAGCGACATTCTCGACCTGCTTCGGCGCCCCGTTCATGCCGCGTCACCCGTCGGAATACGGCAATCTCCTGCGCCAACTGATCGCCGACCATGATGTCGACTGCTGGCTGGTCAACACCGGCTGGACGGGCGGCGCCTTTGGTACCGGCAAACGCATGCCAATCAAAGCGACACGGGCGCTCCTGACCGCAGCGCTGGATGGATCGCTGAAGAACGCCGAGTTCCGCACGGATCCGAACTTCGGGTTCCAGGTGCCGGTTTCGGTACCTGGGGTTGACGGTGCGATCCTCGACCCGCGCTCGACATGGGCGGACAAGGCCGGATATGACGCCCAGGCGAACAAGCTGGTCGACATGTTCATCCGCAACTTCGGCAAGTTCGAAAGCCACGTTGATAGCGACATCCGGGCGGCGGCCCCACATACGCCGATCGCCGCGGAATAGTCGCCCACCATGTGAACCAAAAGGCCCCGTTGATCATGATCACAACGGGGCCTTTTGCATTTGAGCGGCGCTTTCCGCGAATCAAAGATTGGGCTACCAATCCATGCATGGAAGAGAGCCGCAGCCGGATCAAGATCACCAACCGAATCTCGATCGACGAGGACGATCTGGAGGAAAGCTTCATTCGTTCGGCCGGCCCCGGCGGACAGAACGTCAACAAAGTTTCTACTGCGGTTCAGCTGCGGTTTCTTGGCGCGCGGGCCGGGCTGCCGGATGAGGTGTTTGCGCGCCTGATGCAACTTGCGGGTCAAAGGGCGACCAAGGAGGGTGACGTCCTGATCGAAGCCAACCGTTTTCGCACCCAGGAACGCAACCGCCAGGACGCGCGTGAGCGCATGGTTGCGCTGATCGCCAAGGCAGCTGAACCACCACCGCCGCCGCGCAAGAAAACCCGGCCAACAAAGGGCTCGATCGAACGCCGCCTCAAAGAAAAATCGGGCCGTTCCGATGTGAAGAAGATGCGCGGCAAGGTGAAGGGTGACTAGAAACGGGTTTTGAATATCACGCCCAAGCATTAATCTTGTCTTTTCAAGTCCTTCATGGAATGCCACAACAGCATCTGTCGGTTTGAACAATCAACAAGGAGCCAGACATGGGACTATTTGATTTTGTTAAATCCGTAGGCAAGAAGATCGGCATTGGCGATGATGAACCAAAAGCCGAAGACCTGAAGAAGGAACTCGATTCGCACAAGCTTGGTACGGAAAACGTCCAGGTGGTGGTCGAGGGCGACAAGGCAGTCCTGAAAGGCAATGTCACCGACCAGGAGATCCTGGAGAAGGCGATCATTGCCGTTGGCAACTCGCTTGGTATATCCAAGGTCGAGACCGACGAGCTGAAAATCGATAATGTGACCACCGGGTCTATCGCCAAAGCCCCCGTGTTCTACACGGTCAAGAAGGGCGACAATCTGTGGAAGATCGCCGAGACCCAATATGGCAAGGGCAAGGGTACAAAGAACAAGCTCATCTTTGAAGCCAACAAGCCGATGCTGAGCCATCCTGACAAGATCTACCCCGGCCAGGTGCTGCGCATACCGGCACTCGATTGATAAATCCAACCGCCAAATGGCCCGGCGCTGTCATTGCGGCCGGGCCGTTGCCTTAGAGTTGTTGTTCCACGCAATTCCGGACGCAAATCCGTTTTAACAGCTGGTAATTCGATGCTCCTGCTCGCACCCGGCATTCGCTATTTCCCGGATCATTTCGACTCCGCCGCGCAGGCCGCGCTGGTGGAAGACATACGCGCCGTCGTTACCGAGGCACCACTCTATGTTCCAGCCATGCCGAAAACCGGCAAGGAAATGAGCGTGCGCATGACCAATTGCGGCTCGCTCGGCTGGGTGACGGACAAGGATCAGGGCTATCGGTACCAGGCGCTGCATCCGGTAACGCAAAATCCCTGGCCAGCCATCCCGCCACGCCTGTTGGCGCTGTGGCAGGAAGTCGGAGATTTCCCGCTGCCACCGGAAGCGTGTCTCGTCAATTTCTATGCCGAAGCCGCAAAGATGGGGCTGCATCAGGATCGCGACGAGCAGAATTTTCAGGCACCGGTGGTTTCAGTGTCGCTGGGCGACACCTGCCTGTTTCGCTTTGGCAGCACCAACCGCAACGACAAGACCCAGTCGCTGAAACTCAAGAGCGGCGATGTGATCGTTCTCGGGGGCGAAGGCCGTCTGGCATTCCACGGCGTCGACCGCATCTATCCGGGCACATCGACGCTTCTAAAAAGCTCCGGCCGGATCAACCTGACGCTGCGCCGGGTTACAGCTTCCTAAGGGCGACTTCCTCAACCAGATGATTGTCGCCTTTGCGCAGGATCAGATCCGCGCGCGGCCGCGTCGGCAGGATATTTTCCCGCAAATTCTTCAGATTGATATTGGCCCAGAGGCTTTCACCGATTGCCCTCGCAGAATCCTCGGAAATGGTCGAATAGCGATGGAAGAACGAGCTCGGATCCTTGAAGGCCGTATCCCGGAGCCGCATGAAACGGCTGATGTACCATTTGTGAATCTGTTCCTCGTCCGCATCGATATAGATCGAGAAATCAAAGAAATCCGAGACGAACGGTACCATCTTGCCATCTTCCGGCAGATCGCGGACCTGAAGCACATTGATGCCCTCGAAGATCAGGATATCGGGTGCGTCAACGGTCTGGAACTTCCCCGGCAGCACGTCATAGGTCAGGTGCGAATAGAGCGGAGCATTGACGTTGCGCTGGCCCGCCTTGATCTGCGACAGGAAGCGCAAGACCATCCCGACATCGTAGCTCTCGGGGAAACCCTTGCGCTCCATCAGGCCCTTGGCACGCAGAACTTCGTTGGGGTAGAGAAACCCGTCGGTAGTGACCAGATCGACCTTCGGGCTCGACGGCCAGCGGGCGAGCAGTTCCTTTAGAACGCGGGCAGTTGTCGACTTTCCTACTGCCACTGAGCCGGCAACGCCGATGATGAAGGGTGTCTTGAACGCATCGTCGGTGTTGAGAAACCGGCGGCGCTGGTAGAACAAAAGCTGACTGGCTTCCACATGCGCCGAAAGCAGCCGCGACAGCGAGAGATAGATCCGGCTCACCTCGTCGAGGTCGATCGGGTCGCCCAGCGAGCGCAGCCTTTTGACCTCATCATAGGTCAGCGTCATCGGGGTGTCGGCACGAAATTCCGCCCAGCGTTCGGCACTGAAAAACCGGTAGGGCGAAAACTCGCTGGGTGCCAATTGATCCATGACGTCGCTTTCCGTCCCGTTGGCCGTTAGCCGTTCAGTCGCCGGTGCCTTAAACATGGTCAATCATGTCCACGCGCGGCTTTTTCTTCGAGGCCGGTCTGCGCCGTCCGCCGGTCGAGTTCCTCGAGTACTTCCTCAAGCTTTATGCCGGAAATGCCGAGCACGACGAGAAGATGATAGAGCAAATCGGCACTTTCGGAAACAACGCCCTGCCTGTCGCCGGAGATGGCGGCAATGACCGTTTCGACCGCTTCTTCGCCAAGTTTCTGGGCGGCCTTGCCAATGCCCTTGGCATAGAGGCTTGCCGTGTAGGATTTGACGTCAGCAGAGGCCGCACGCTCTGCAACGATGCGCTCGAGATCAGCAAGGGTGAATGCGCTCATTAGGAGGTCTCCAGTCAGCGGACAGGATCAAGGCGCATGGGGATACCCGCTGCCGCCATGTGGGCTTTTGCTTGTGCGATCGTATAGGTGCCAAAGTGGAAAATCGAGGCGGCGAGCACTGCCGAAGCGTGCCCCTCGATAATGCCCTCGACCATATGGTCGAGATTGCCGACACCGCCCGATGCGATCACCGGCACACGGACCGCATCTGCAATGGCACGCGTTACCGGAATGTCGTAGCCAATCTTGGAACCATCGCGGTCCATCGACGTGAGGAGAATTTCCCCGGCGCCGAGATCAACCACCCGGCGCGCGAATTCGATAGCGTCGATGCCTGTCGCATGCCGCCCGCCATGGGTAAATATCTCCCAGCGGTCGGTCTCCCCTGTCGCAGACACCTTCTTGGCATCGATCGCAACGACGATGCATTGGTTGCCGAACTTGTCAGCAGCCTCAGCGATGAACTCAGGGTTCTTAACGGCCGCGGTATTGATCGAGACCTTGTCGGCGCCGGCCAGCAATAGCTTGCGGATGTCAGCCACAGTCCGCACGCCGCCGCCTACGGTCAGCGGCATGAAGCATTGCTCGGCCGTACGGGCAACGACATCGAAAATTGTCTCACGATTGTCCGAGGAGGCGGTGATATCCAGAAAGCAGAGTTCGTCCGCCCCGGCCGCATCGTAGGCCTTTGCAACCTCGACCGGGTCACCGGCATCGATCAGGTCGACGAAGTTGACACCCTTGACGACACGGCCGTCCTTGACGTCGAGGCAGGGTATGACACGGGCCTTCAGGGTCATGCGGCACGCTCCCTTGCCTCACGCAGCACTTGCAGCGCCTCTGCCGGGTCGATGCGGCCATCATAGAGCGCGCGGCCGGAAATGGCGCCCTCAAGCTTCTGCGCGTCCGGCATCGTCATGCGGACGATGTCGGCGATGGAGGCGAGGCCACCTGAAGCAATGATCGGGATGGAGACAGCTTCGGCCAGTTGCAGTGTGGATTCCCAGTTGATACCGGCAAGCACCCCGTCTCGGTCGATATCCGTGTAGATGATCGCTGCGACACCAGCGCCCTCGAATTTCTTCGCCAGCTCTATGACACCGAGCGTCGATGCTTCTGCCCAGCCTTCAACGGCGACCTTGCCACCCTTGGCGTCGATACCAACGGCGACCTTGCCCGGAAAGCGCTTGCAGGCCTCGATGACCAGCGCCGGATCGCGAACGGCGACCGTGCCAAGAATGACGCGCGAAAGGCCCTTCGCGAGCCAATTCTCGATATGATCAAGCGTGCGGATGCCGCCGCCGAGCTGCACGGGGTTTTTTGTAGCCTTCAGGATGGCCTCGACGGCTCCACCATTAACCGTTACGCCGGCAAATGCACCATTCAGATCGACCACATGCAGCCATTCAAAGCCTTGATCCTCAAAGGTCTTCGCTTGCGCAGCGGGGTCGGTGTTGTAGACTGTCGCCTGATCCATGTCGCCAAGCTTCAGCCGTACGCACTGGCCGTCTTTCAGATCGATCGCGGGAAAAAGGATCACGGGTTCCACCTTAGAAAATTAGCGATGAGAGCGAGGCCGAGCGCCTGGCTCTTTTCCGGATGAAACTGCGTCCCGGCCATGTTGTCATTGGCTACGGCAGCGGTAACCGTTCCGCCGTAGTCGGTAACAGCCACCACATCGTTTTCAATCTCGGCGTCGAGAAAATAGGAATGGACGAAATAGGCGTGGAGACCTTGCGGCCCGGTCTCGATCCCGTCGAACAACGGATGTGGGCGGTTGAGCCGGATGGTGTTCCAGCCGATTTGCGGAATTTTCAGCGCCGGATCGGATGGCACCATCTCGCGCACATCTCCCTTGATCCAGTCAAAGCCGGTCGAGATGGTTTTTTCCAGCCCTCGCGACGACATGAGCTGCATCCCGACGCAGATGCCGAGAAATGGCCGCGCCTTCTCCACTGCCACTTCATGGATGGCTTCGACCATGCCCTCGACGGCGTTCAGACCGCGGCGGCAATCGGCATAGGCACCGACACCCGGCAGGACGATGCGATCGGCAGCGCGCACACGGGCCGCATCGTCGGTCAGATCAATTGTCGCGTTGATGCCGCTTTCCCGCGCGGCGCGTTCGAAAGCCTTGGTCGCGGAACGAAGATTGCCCGAACCATAATCAATGATGGCAACGCGCATGGTCAGTTCTCTCCCCGGTGGCTGACCAGTCCGACCATGCCGGTGGTCGGCTGAGGTGCCGACTTTTGCCTCGTCGGGAGCAAAGGCCCATCGGATTTGACGCCTGAGGAAACGGCAGGCCTCGCTGTGGGCGCGAAATTCGGTCCGAGGAACCAGGCAGTTTCGGCATCGTCCGCATTGCGCGCGTCGACGACCGCAAGTTGTTCAAATCCCCGCCGTTCCAACACCGCCGCACGCCAGTTATTTGCCTCGAATCCTACCAGGAGCGACAGCAGCGCCGTGACAAACGCCGCCATGTCCTCGTGTCCCGTGAATGTGCCTACCATGGAAATGGCGATCGTGGCACCGAGGACCAGCGCCGCCACAAACCACAACCGGTGCACAAGCAGCCATACCAGGGGCAGGATAAAAGCAAGGACGGAGAAACCGTCGCGAATAAAGACAGTGCCGTCGTCATCCCGCTCGCCGTTCGACATCCGTGGCACCAATACCAGGAAACTGGCCATGTCAGCCCTCCCCCTCAGCCATTTAGAGTGCCCTTGGTCGAAGGAATGGCATCCTTCTGGCGCGGGTCGGTCTCTATCGCGCTACGCAGCGTGCGCGCTACTGCTTTGAAACAGGTTTCGGCAATGTGGTGATTGTTGGCGCCATAAAGGTTTGCGACATGCAACGTTATCCCGGCATTCTGCGATAGCGCCTGGAAGAACTCGCGAACGAGCTCAGTATCGAAGGTGCCAATCTTCGCCGCGGAGAACTCCACTTGCCATACAAGAAACGGCCGGCCCGAAACATCGAGGGCGGCGCGTGTCAGGGTCTCGTCCATTGCAAGATCGAGCGAAGCATAGCGGTTGATGCCGCGGCGATCGCCGAGCGCCTTGGCGATGGCCTGGCCGATGGCGATACCCGTATCTTCCACCGTATGATGATCGTCTATGTGCAAGTCGCCCTTGGCCTTGATGTCCATGTCGATCAGGGAATGGCGGGAGAGCTGCTCTAGCATATGATCAAAGAAGCCGACGCCGGTGGAAATGTCGAATTTGCCCGCACCATCCAGATTGACCAAAACGGCAATGCTGGTTTCGTTCGTGCTGCGCTCGATCTTCGCGGTGCGTGTGTTGACGCTCGTCATTGCTGGTTTCCGCCACTTGCGTTCAGATAGCTTCCAATTGAGGCCTTCTAAAACACGAATGGCAAATCTCCAAATGCTTTGATGGCCCAACATTTCACGACCATTTGCAATTCTTCTCCCGCGTCATACATAAGTGTCACAGAAGGGGTTCGATCTGCTGCCAATTGGGGCATAATCGAGCCTGCTTGAAGGAGAATCGAATGCAAGAACATAACCCATCCACGATGTATGGGACCACCATCGTCACCGTCCGCAAGAATGGCAAGGTGGTCATTGCCGGTGACGGACAGGTCAGCCTTGGCAATACCGTGATGAAAGGCAATGCCCGCAAGGTGCGCCGCATTGGCAAAGGCAATGTGATTGCCGGATTCGCCGGCGCAACCGCCGATGCCTTTACCCTGCTTGAGCGGCTTGAGAGCAAGCTTGAGCAATATCCCGACCAGTTGATGCGCGCCTGCGTCGAGCTCGCCAAGGACTGGCGCACCGACCGCTATCTGCGCCGCCTCGAGGCGATGATGCTGGTTGCCGACAAGTCTGTCACGCTTGCCCTCACAGGCACCGGTGATGTGCTCGAACCGGAGCATGGCGTCATGGCCATAGGTTCCGGCGGCAACTATGCGCTAGCGGCCGCGCGTGCCTTGGCCGACACCGATTTGAGCGCAGAAGAAATTGCGCGCCGTTCCATGCAGATTGCCGCCGACATCTGTATCTATACCAATACGAGCGTCACACTCGAGAGCCTCGATGCCGAATGAGCCCTCCTACCGCTATCGCTTCATTCCGGTCGAGCCTCGCCACCTGAACATGATTTCGGACTGGCTGGCGGAACCGCATGTAGCGAAGTGGTGGGGCAAGGATCCCGAGGAAGAGATCGCATCGATCGTCGAGCATATGGACAGTGTTTCGGTAGAGCCTTTCATCATCATGCTCGGTGACGAGGCCATCGGATACCTGCAGACCTATGATCCGCATCTGGAGGATGATCATCCCTACCAGGATCAGCCGACCGGAACGCTCGGTCTCGACCAATTCATTGGCGAGCCGGATCTGCTCGGTCAGGGTCATGGTCCGCGGCTGATCGACGAATTCGTGTCGCTGCTGTTCGAAGAGGGCGTGCCACGCGTGATCGTCGATCCGGATCCCGCCAATAGCCAAGCGATCAAGGCATACAAGAAGGCGGGTTTCATCGCTTTTGACACCCGCACATCCATTTACGGTCCTGCCCTTTTGATGGCGCGGGACAATCCTGAACTTTGGCCAGATGAAACGAGAATACAATGACAACATTTTCCCCCCGCGAAATCGTCTCTGAACTTGATCGCTACATTATCGGTCAGAAAGATGCGAAACGTGCCGTCGCCATCGCATTGCGCAACCGCTGGCGCCGCCAGCAGCTGGAAGGCCAGATGCGCGAAGAGGTGATGCCCAAGAACATCCTCATGATCGGACCGACCGGCGTCGGCAAGACGGAGATCTCCCGCCGCCTCGCCAAGCTTGCCGGCGCACCGTTCATCAAGGTCGAAGCCACCAAATTTACCGAAGTCGGTTATGTCGGCCGCGACGTCGAACAGATCATTCGCGATCTGGTCGAAGTTGCAATTGGTCTTGTGCGTGAAAGAAAGCGCGAAGAGGTGAAAGCCAAAGCGCATGTCAATGCCGAGGAACGCGTACTCGATGCGCTGGTGGGCAAGACCGCAAGTCCCGCCACCCGAGACAGCTTCCGCAAGAAGTTGCGCGACGGCCTGATTGACGACAAGGAGATCGAGGTCGAGATCGCTGATAGCGGTTCGGGCATGCCGTTTGAGCTCCCGGGCATGCCAGGCGCCAATATTGGCGTGCTCAATCTCAGCGATATGCTGGGCAAGGCCATGGGCGGCCGCACCAAGACCGTCAAAACGACCGTCAAGGACTCCTACTCGGTGCTGATCAATGACGAGTCGGACAAGTTGCTCGACCAGGATCAGATCACGCAGGAAGCACTGCGTTCGGCGGAGGATGACGGCATTGTTTTCCTCGACGAGATCGACAAGATCGCTGCCCGTGATGGCGGCGTGGGTGCAGGCGTGTCACGCGAAGGCGTGCAGCGCGACTTGCTGCCATTGGTGGAAGGCACGACTGTCGCGACCAAATACGGTCCGATCAAGACAGACCATATCCTGTTCATCGCATCAGGCGCTTTCCACGTTTCGAAGCCATCCGATCTTCTGCCGGAGTTGCAGGGACGTCTGCCGATCCGCGTGGAACTGAGTGCCCTGTCACGCGACGACATGCGGCGCATCCTGACTGAACCGGAAGCCAGCCTGCTCAAGCAGTATATCGCTCTGATGGCGACCGAGGAGGTCACGCTCAACATCACCGACGATGCGATCGACGCACTGGCTGACATTGCCGTCGATCTCAACTCGACCGTCGAAAACATCGGTGCGCGGCGTCTGCAGACGGTCATGGAACGGGTACTCGATGACATTTCGTTCAACGCTCCGGACAAATCCGGTGCGGAACACACAATCGACGCCAAATATGTCCGGGAGACCGTAGGGGACCTCGCCAAGAACAGCGACCTGTCGCGATTTATTCTCTAAACCTATCCGGGTCTTGTACCTGAAAAACATCACTTAATCCGTGATGCCCCCTCAACCTGCGAGGGGGCATTTTTGTCTCGGAGCGGTGTTCCAGTCAGGTTTTTCTGGCTTTCGGCGGAGCAAGTCGCTATTCGGAACGCCTGATCGAAACTTTGGACTAATGATGAACCGCCACCTGATCCTTTTCGCGACGAGTTGCTTTCTGCTCTCAGCCGCCTTGCAACCAGCTGCAGCTGTTACCCTTGTCCCCGAAGGTAATCGTCATGCAAGCCAGCCTGGCGTACCTGCAGCCTCCGCCAAGCGGACGCGGGAGATGAACACAACCTATGAAGCGAAGTATCAGAAAATCTACAATCTGCTGAAAAGCGATACCAAACTGCGCTCCAAAATCGCCAGTGTCGCCCGCACCTATGGCATCGATCCCGTTCATATTGTCGGCGCGCTCATCGGCGAGCATACCTACAATGTCGATGCCTATGACCGGCTGCAGACCTACTACGTCAAGGCGATTTCCTACGTGAAGCAGGGTCTGAGCTTCGATTACCAAGGTGAAACCATCGGCGCCTTCGTCAAGCGTCCCGAGTTCTCCGCTTGCGCTCAGTTCAAGGACAGCCTGCGCCTTTGGACATGCCGTGAAGACCGTCTGGGAACGGGATTTCCGCGGCAAGACTGTTGGCGGCAAGCTATTTCCTGACAATCGCCTCAGCGCGGTGTTCTTCCAGCCGTTCTATGCAGGGCAGAGTTTCGGCCTCGGCCAGCTCAGCCCGTTGATTGCGTTGCAGATGACCGACATGGTCAACCGCTATTCGGGCCTGCCGAAGCTCGATGCGGATCACGCCGCCGATGTCTACAAAACGATCATGGATCCGGACCTCACGCTGCCTTACATGGCCGCGGCACTGAAGCACTCGATCGACGTTTACCGCCGCGTGGCCGATTTCGATATTTCGAGTAACCCCGGTATAACCGCCACGCTTTACAATACCGGTGGCGCAGATGCCCGCGCTTATGCGCTTGCTGCTGCCAATGCCGCACGGGTTGCGAATGGCGAGGAGCCGTTATTGCCGGAAGAGAACTATTATGGCTGGCTGGTCAATGAAAAGATCGATCAGTTGAAGGCGCTTTTCTGACCCTTTGTTTGACCGCAATTCCGGACGCAAACCGGCTCCCGCGTTTGCTGGAATTGCTCAAGTCAGCGCTTACGCCGTTCTGGCAATGATTTGAGCTTTTGAATGAAAGCTTGCGCCGTTTCTGCATCGATCTCGCCGATCTTTGCGGCAAGCAGGTTGGCAAGTTCCGTTGCCGCGGGGGATAGGCCGCTCGTGTCGATCGTTACGCGGGGATCCGAAATCATTGCCAAGTGCTGCAACTCCTCCGCTTCATCCCAGATGATGTTGAAATACTGGATGATACGTTGCAACTTGTCCCAGGTCGGCTGACCGCGTTTGCCATGCTCCAGGGCCGAAAGGTATGCGGCGGACACACCGATCGCTTTCGCCATCTCCTTTTGCGAAATGCCGCGTTCGGTCCGCAGATCGCGCAGTCTCTCGCCGAAGGGTGTCATGATGCCTCCGCCTGCCGGCGCATGCGCACATAGATCGCGCCGCTACCGCCGTGATTGCGTGCCGCATCCTCATAGCCATTGACAAGAATGCGGAATGACGGCGTGGCGAACCAATGCGGTACCGCCTGTCGTAAGACACCATCACTGCCCACTGAAGAACCCTTGCCTGTGATGACAAGGACATGGCGTAGTTTACGCAGGTGCGCCCGTTGCAGGAAGCCGAGCAGCAAACCATAGGCTTCGCTTTGCGTGAGGCCGTGCAGATCGATCCTGGCCTCGATGACGACACGTCCCTTCGCGATTTTCTTGTGCGTCGGCCGATCGATCGGATGCAGGCGATGCGCTTGAACGGGCTTTGTTTCAGCCGTCGAGGCAAGCGGTTTCGGATTTTCGGGCGCCGATGGATGAAGTGGCAGCTTCTCTTGGGTCTCTTTTTCCAGGAAGACCGGTTTGTCCTTGCCTTTGAGCGGGCGCGCTGTCTTTGCCACGGTTTCCCAGAGAATCCGGTCCTCCAGCGTGGCAAACCCGTCTTGCGCAACCCTCTTCTTCATTGGTCGTTTATCAGAAGCGAGCGTGGAACCAGCACGTAGAAGGCCGCCTTGTGGCGGATGCCGCCGGCGATCTCGCCTGCCGCATCACCCGAGCCGGCGAAGAGATCGCCTCGGGCGGCGCCGACGATGGCCGAGCCGGTATCCTGCGCGATCATAAGCCGGGCGAAATGGTCGCCGCCAAAGGCGGTCAGGTCAGGCGCATGGATATAGAATGGCGTCCCGAACGTATGCAGCAATCGATCGACGGCGACGGACCTGCCGCCGGTCAGCGGGACCTTTGCCGCCGCGATCGGTCCAAGCGATGCATCCTCGACATCAGCTTCGCGAAAGAAAATATAAGACCGGTTGTTCCACATGAGCGCCTGGGCCTTTTCCGGATGATCGGCAAGCCAAGCGCGGATCGACTGCATTGACATGTTCTGCGGCGCAATCTCGCCGCTATCGAGCAGAATCTGGCCGATTCCAGTGAAATAATGCCCTGTCTTCGCCGCATAGGTGATGCGGCGCAGAGGGCCATCGGTCATCTTCAGCCGGGCTGCGCCCTGAACATGAATGAAAAACGCGTCAACGAGGCTTTCCACGAACGCAATTTCGAGACCGCGGCCATCAAGTGCGCCGCTCTCAATGGCACGCCGGTCAAAATATTCAACAAGACCTGCCGGTGTCTGCCGGGCAAAGGCATAATAGGGATCAAAGTCCCCGGGCCGGTTGGAGTCATCTACATCGACCAGATCAGCGGGGCGGCTGAGAAATGGAATCTTGAACCTGTCGGTGCGAACAGCGGAGGCCACAACTTCCGGTTCATAAAACCCCGTGACGAATCCGTCTGACGCATCGGTACTTTCAATGCTTGCGGGGCGGAACCATTTCTCGAAGAACTGCCGTGCTTGGCTGTCGGATTTGACCAGTGTTTCACGTGAATCAGCAAAGATCGGTGCGAGCGCTTCAAAACTGATACCGAGAGAACCGGATTTATAGGGCTTTTCGAGCACCCGTTCCGCGGAACGGATGAATGCCTGGAAAGCTTCCAGCAGCCTGTCGTTCCCCCAACCGGGACAATCAGAAAAATCCACCGGTTTGAACAGGGGCGACAGCATGGCTTCTAGGTCTCGATCGGCAATCAATCTTCCGCTTCAGTGGCGACCAGCTTCCAGTTCGGGTCTTTTGACCTTGTGTCGCGTGCGAAGGTCCAGACGTCCTTGACCTCGGCGACCGATTCCTTGTCGCCATCGATGACCGCGCCATTCGTGTCCAGCGTGGCCGAAATCAACTCACTGACGACGCGCACCGTGACATGTGCCTCTGTGCCCTTCATCTCAGCGCCGATGATATCCGCCTTGTTGATGCCGACGAAAGACGACTGCACTTTCTCACCCCGTGACTCCCGGTCGGCAATGGCAGCAACGAAACCATCGTAAACTTCCCGGGAAAGCAGCGACTTCAGTGTCTTGCGATCACCATCGGCAAAGGACATGACGATCATTTCATAGGCCATTTTCGAGCCATCTAGGAATTTCGCGGGTTCGAACGACGGATCAGCATTCTGGATAGCCCGCAGGCCGTCATTGAGCGGCGTCCCAGGCTTGGCAATCGCGTCGACCTTTTCGAAGGTGCTTTCCTTGATTTCCCCGCGGCGCGGCAGGGAGACGACGTTGTCGCCGGGCTTGCTCTTGTCATCGACATCGGCCGTCCGCGTGTACGGATTGAAGGGCGGGCGTTCGTTGCCAGTGCGACGACCGAGGACCTTGCGCAGCTGGAGAAAAATCACCACCGCTGCCACGAAGAAGAAAATCGTTCCGAAGTCCAGATATTCCATGTCGCCTGCCATTCATCCCAGAATTTTGTTGTCGGTCTTCAATCTTTTGTCGAAATACCAAAAACATATAGATTGCCAAGCGCAATCATACAAATGCTCATCTTGCCTTCCTATATAGGCATGAAATTGACGCCGGGTATGGATAATAGCCGGATATCTCCTTCGAAAGGTAAATTAGTTTGCGATCGTCTTTCGTGCCCCTCTTCCTTCTGGCGCTGCCATTTCTGGAAATAGCCGGTTTCATCGTGGTCGGCAGCAAGATCGGCGTCCTGGCAACGCTCGGTCTCGTCATCCTGTCGATCTTTCTGGGCGTGTTCCTGTTGCGTCTTCAGGGTTTTGGCCTCATCCAGCGAATCCGCGAGGAGACGGCAGCCGGCCGGACGCCGAAGCGTGAGCTGGTTCACGGCGTGATGCTGGTCTTTGCCGCGTTCTTGCTCATCATTCCAGGATTCATCACCGACGTTATCGGCCTGCTCCTGTTCATCCCGGCAGTGCGTGATATTGGCTGGCGCTTCATCAGCGATCGCGTCGTTGTGGTCAGTTCCGGAGCACACCGTTCACCGCCGTCCGGCACCACCCGTATCAAGGAGCGTGTCATCGAACTTGACCCGGAAGATTACTCGAGCAAGCCCGACCCGGATTCCCCCTGGAACCCCAAACAATAGTTCCAGCAGGTGCTGTTGAACGATAGGATTACCGCTCGCGCCTTGCCTCGTCAAAGCACACATGCTAGCGAGCCATCATTCATTCGATAACCGCGAAAAGCGGACGCAACAGAAGAAGGTTTCCAGACAATGGCTCAAAAGCCTGATGAAAAGGCCGGGAACGGCAACGAAGTTACCAATGGCGAGGGAACTGCCCAGCAGCAAACGCTGAACATCCTGGCGCAGTACGTGAAGGACCTTTCCTTCGAGAGCCCCGGCGCTCCGCTCTCGCTGCGTCCGCGTGACAAGGCACCTGGCATCAGCATCAATGTCAATGTCAATGCCAACCCGATTGCCGAAAACGATTTCGACGTTGTTCTCACGCTTTCGGCGAAGGCCGGCGAAGGCAAGGAAGTCCTGTTCAATGCCGAACTCGTCTATGGCGGCGTTTTCCGGCTCGTCGGCTTCCCGCAGGAACACCTGCTGCCGCTGTTGTTCATCGAATGCCCGCGTTTGTTGTTCCCATTCGCCCGTCAGATCATTGCAGAGGCCACACGCAATGGCGGCTTCCCGCCCCTGATGATCGACCCCATCGATTTTGCGCAGATGTTCCAGCAGCGCATGGCGGAAGAACAGGCCAAGGCCAAAGTCAGCTGAGCTTGAGTCTCACGTTGAAAGTGATGAAAACCCGGGTTGATCCCGGGTTTTTTATTGAAATGCGATGCGCTCGTTCCAGAGGGCTTTTTCGCCAATCTTTTCCACCAGCTTTGCGTGAGCGAGTTTCTCTGCTTCGGTCAAACGCGATTGAAGAGGTGTCGGCCGCCGCGAGATTACAATCAATCCCGCCGTATCGGTCGCTTGCTGGTTGCCCGATTGCTCGGCGATCGTCAGGCCGAGTGCTGCCTGCTTACCGCCGATCAGCTCGATATAGACTTCCGCAAGGAGCTGAGAGTCCAGCAATGCGCCGTGCATCGTCCGGTGACTGTTGTCGATGCCATAGCGGCGGCACAAAGCATCGAGCGAATTCGGCCCCATCGGATGCTTGCGGCGTGCGAGGGCCAATGTGTCGACGACACGTTCATTATGGATCGGCGGATGTCCAAGGCGATTAAGCTCCGCATTGACGAAGCCCATATCGAACATGGCATTGTGAGCGATCAGTTTTGCGCCGTCGATGAAATCGAGGAAATCATGGAGGATGCCGGCGAAAAGCGGCTTGTCCGCAAGCTGTTCATTGCTGATGCCATGGACGGCTAGCGCATCCGGATGCACCGTCTTGCCTTCCGGATTGATATAGACGTGAAAGGTCCGCCCAGTAGGGAAGCGATTGATGAGCTCGACACCGCCGATCTCGATGATCCGGTCATCCAGCCTGTCTAGGCCGGTCGTTTCCGTATCGAATATGATCTCGCGCATGGAATCACCTTTTTTGGGCGAGCTTCCACAAATTGGACAGGCGGAGCAAGAGCAGACGAGGGCCTATCCCCCTCTATCCTGACAGGAGACCGATAATCTTCCGCACTTCCCCCCTGGTAACATCAAAATCATGGCGTGTATCGATGATGAAATCGGCCCGTGCCCGCTTTTCCGCATCAGGGGTCTGGCGTTCCAGGATCGCATCGAGTTTGGCTGGCGTCATGCCCGGGCGGTCGAGAACCCGCTTACGCTGGACATCGGCAGGTGCTGTCACCACGAGGATCTTGTCCACGCGTGTTTCCGCGCCAGTCTCGAAAAGCAACGGAATATCAAGAACGATCAGTTTTGCACCCCGGGATTGTTCGGCCTCGCGAAAGCTATTCTCCTCGGCACGTACCAGTGGATGGATTATCGACTCGAGCTGTTTCAGTTTATCAGGTTTTCCCATGACGGCAGCAGACAGCTTCGTGCGATCGACCTTGCCGTCTTTCGTTGTGCCGGGGAACGCCTCTTCGATCAGCGGGGCCGCCGCGCCAGAGTACAGGCGATGCACCGCCTCATCGGCCGAGTAGACCGGTATGCCCTCATCCACAAACATCTGCGCCGAGGTTGACTTGCCCATACCGATGGACCCCGTGAGACCAAGTACGATCATTTGGTTTGGCCGCCTTGGACGGAGTTGTCCATGTCTGCAAGGATCAATTCGCGCAATTCGCGGGTAACATCCGGCCTTACTCCGAACCAGCGCTCGAAACCGGGCACCGCCTGGTGCAGCAGCATGCCGAGGCCATCGACAGTCTTCAGGCCACGCTCTCGAGCCGTTTTCAGCAGGGGCGTCGTGAGGGGGACGTAGACAATGTCCGTCACCAACGCGTCGGAGGCTGCGCCCGCAAGATCGATGGTGTCAACATCCTTGCCCTCCATGCCCAACGATGTGGTGTTGACGATGAGTGCCGAACCTTTGAGCAATTCCGGCACCAAACGCCACTGGTGGGCACTGACGCCGCTGCCGAGGCGATCTGCAAGCTCCTTCGCCCGTTCAACCGTGCGATTCACGATCCGTATATCGGTAAAGCCACGCTGTTTCAGCGCGTACACCACTGCGCGGCTGGCACCGCCAGCACCGAACACCAGTGCCGTTTTGCGCTCGTCCCATCCGGGGCTCATGGCGTCGAGATTGGCGACGAAACCATAGGCATCGGTATTGCCACCCCAAAGCACACCGTCCTCAAACCACAGCGTATTAACAGCCCCGATCTCCATCGCAGCCATATCGTGCCTGGAGCACAATGCAAACGCGTTTTCCTTGTGGGGGATTGTAACATTCCCGCCAACAAAGCCATTCGCTTGCAGACCATAAACGAAATCGGCAAAGCCTTCCGGGGCTACCTCAATCGCCTGGTAGGATCCATCTAGGCCGTATTTCTTCAGCCAATGGCCATGAATCAGTGGCGAGCGTGAGTGCCGAATGGGAAATCCGGTGACAAAAGCTGTGGGGTGTTTACCCATCGATCGCACCTTCGCGACGCAGTTCCGCCAGCAACGGCAAAAGCGGCAGGCCAACGATTGTGAAATAGTCGCCGTCGACCTTTTCGAACAGTTGCACCCCTTCGCCCTCATACTGATATGCGCCGACACTTTGCAGGGCGATAGCGCCAACACGTGCCAAATGCCTGCCGATGAACCCCGGATCAAGGTTGCGGAACGTCATGCGCGCGACCGAAACGTGCCGCCATAACGTTTGCCCATCCCTGGCCAGGACCACGGCACTGTTCAGATGGTGTGTCTGGCCCGACAATTTCAGCAGTTGCCGGCGCGCAGCTTCCATATCCTCCGGCTTGTGCAAAACTTCGTCGCCAAGCGAGAGCGTCTGGTCCGAACCGATCACCAGGGCTGCCAGATTTCGTTCACTCACATCAATCGCCTTCGCCTCGGCGAGTACAGAGGCTACGTCCTCCGGCGTTGCGCCACTGTCGTAAAGCGGCGCCTCGACGGCACGTTCGTCTATTTCAGCCGACTGCGCGGTGAATGCGATCCCGGCATTTTTCAGCAGCGTGGCGCGGAATGGGCTCTTGGATGCGAGGATGATACTCATTATCTCGTTCTTCTTTGCCGGAGTTTGGGCCAGAGATTGGTTATCGCCCCTCCGCGCGCAGGGCAAGGACGGCAGCAGCAGTTTCTTCGATCGAGCGGCGCGACACATCGATCATCGGCCAATTGTGGCGGTGGCAGATTTGCCGCGCGTATGTCAGTTCCTCAATGATATTGGCCCGATCGAGATATTGATCGGCATCGAAGCCATGCGTTGCACCAAGCACGCGGTGCTGGCGCACCTGCGATATTCGCTCCGCCGATGCGACCAGCCCGACGATCAGCGGCCTTTCGGATTGCACCAGCACATCTGGAATTGGCACGCCGATGACGATCGGAACATTCACGGTCTTGATCCCACGGTTGGCGAGATAGATGCTGGTCGGCGTCTTGGAGGTGCGCGAAATGCCGATCAGGATGACATCCGCCTCTTCAATATCTGGCGGCAACTGACCATCATCATGTTCCATTGTGAAATTGAGCGCGTCGATGCGCCGGAAATATTCAGCATTGAGAACATGCTGGGCGCCCACCCTACGGCCGGCTGGCGCCCCCAGATAGGACTGAAAGATCGTGAGGACCGGCTCGAGAACCGAAACGCAAGGAACGCCAATCGCCGAACAGCCGTCATTGATCATTGCAGCGAGCCGTTGGTCAATGATCGTATAGAGCACGATACCGGGCTCAGCATCTATCCCATCCAGCACCCGCTTCATCTGTTTTTCCGTTCGAATCAGCGGATATACATGCTCTATCGCCCTTGCATGCGCATATTGCGCAGCGGCGGCCCGACCCGCCGCGATGAGAAGTCTCTCCGGTCGCATCAGAAATCATATGAAGATGAAAGTAATTTACGGGTTTTGTCACAGAAATTTCGAACTCCTGTTGATGGCTGGGGACAAAATCCAGAGCCGTCCACAACTGATGCCAGCCATGTGAATTGTTGGCAAGTCATCCACAGTTCGCTCGGCTGTGCGCAGCTTCTCTGGCATCTGTCTGAAATTGGGGATTATTGCGACTCATCGTCCTTTATTCCATTGATCTCCACAGAGATATTCACAGTTAGTATTATGTTAAACCATTGTAATGATTATATTTATAGAAGCTTTCCCGCTCTTATCGGAATCCGGTGTTTTGTTCTCCAACGGGTTCGCAGAAATTCGATGCTGTGGGAAAATGCTGGCATTGTGGTAATTCCCGATACAAACAGACTCTAAGAATCAGAAAATCCAAATAGATCTGAATTTCTTTTTTGTAAGACAAGGGCGGAGAGATAGACAATGGTTCGCAAAGTGATGAAAGTCCTTGGAGGCGAGACTGTCTTTCCTCCACCTATCTGGATGATGCGCCAGGCGGGTCGCTATCTCCCCGAATACAGGGAAGTGAGAAGGAATGCCGGGAGCTTTCTTGACCTCTGTTACTCACCTGACCTGGCCGTAGAGGTGACGCTACAGCCTATCCGGCGTTTTGGCTTCGATGCAGCGATTCTGTTTTCCGATATTCTCGTCGTGCCGCATGCGCTCGGCCGTGATCTTCATTTTGAAGAAGGCCGCGGCCCCTTGATGACACCGATCGATGTCGACGGAATATTCTGGCTGGAATCGAATGGTGCCGCAGATCGCCTGGAGCCGGTCTACGAGACGGTTCGCCTGTTGCGCCAACAGCTTCCCAATGAAACTACCTTGCTTGGCTTCTGCGGGGCGCCCTGGACCGTGGCAACCTATATGATTGCCGGACATGGTACGCCGGATCAGGCCCCTGCCCGGCTTTTTGCCTACCGAAACCCGGACGCGTTCCAGAAATTGCTAGATGAGCTTGCCGATGTTTCTGCCGAATATCTGATTCGGCAGATCGATGCAGGCGCTGACGCTGTCCAAATCTTCGATTCCTGGTCCGGTGTTCTCGATGAAATCTGTTTTGAGAAATTCTGCGTGGCGCCGGTATCGCGCGTCTTGAAAAAGGTTCGAGCAGTTTACCCGGACGTTCCGATTATTGGTTTTCCGAAGGGCGCTGGTGCCCTCTACGTCAATTATCGGGAACGCACGGGGGTAACAGCGCTTGGACTGGATTGGACCGTGCCGCTCTCGATGGCATCGTCGCTGCAAGGAGGCGGGGCAATTCAGGGCAATCTCGACCCCTTGCGTGTTGTCGCCGGTGGCCGTGCTCTCGACGAAGGGGTCGACGCAATTCTCGATTCACTTGGTCATGGACCATTGATCTTCAATCTCGGCCATGGAATTACCCCGGATGCCCCGGTCTCGCATGTCGAGCAGATGGTAAGCCGTGTTCGACAGGCCACACCGCGCAAATAAGACTCTGAGGAAAACCATCACAATGTCGGGATCGGGTGACACCAGTGCCAGCAATGTACCAATCTTGCCGAGGGCGATCGCCGCGTTGGTCGCGATTGGCGGAATCCTGTTGGCATTTCTCTACCCGGCGGAAGCTTATCTTTGGGTGAAGGCAATCCATGTGATAGCGGTCATTTCGTGGATGGCCGGTATGCTCTATCTGCCGCGGCTATTCGTTTACCACTGTGCGGCGGAGGCGGGCTCTGCGCAATCTGAGACATTCAAGGTGATGGAACGCCGATTGCTGAGAGCGATCATCGATCCTGCTATGGGTGTAACTTGGCTTGCCGGGTTGTGGTTAGCTTGGCAATCGGCAGCGTATATGGACGGTTGGTTCCACGTGAAATTTCTAGCAGTCCTCACCATGTCCGCCGTCCACGGTTATTTTGCTAAGGCTGTGCGGTTGTTTGGCGAGGACCGGAACGAAAAGCCGGCGCGGTTCTGGCGCATGATGAACGAAGTGCCGACGGTGCTAATGGTCATTATCGTGATCATGGTCATCATAAAGCCATTTTAAACGATCACAAAAACTGCGGTCAGATATCAATACCGCTCATGAAACCTCTTGCCCTTGCAGTCATGATTGGCTAGATAAGGGCTCCCTCTCTGGAAATACCGCCACAGCATCTTTAGCCATTTTCAGTGGCACTGCATTCAGGCATCGTCATTTCCCTTCCCCATTTCAAACCTATTCAATTAAGAGTTCCGCACACATGCAGGAAATGAAACTACAAGAACTTAAAAACAAGACCGCGGTTGACCTTCTCGCCTTTGCCGAGTCGCTTGAGGTCGAAAACGCGAGCGTGATGCGCAAACAGGAATTGATGTTTGCCATTCTGAAGAAACTGGCTTCACAGGAAGTGGAAATTATCGGCGAAGGCGTCGTCGAAATCCTCCAGGACGGCTTCGGCTTCATGCGTTCTGCTAACGCCAACTATCTCCCGGGTCCGGATGATATCTATATTTCACCGTCGCAGATCCGGCGCTTTTCGCTGAAGACCGGCGATACGGTCGAGGGTCCGATCCGCGGCCCGAAGGAAGGTGAGCGCTATTTCGCCCTTCTGAAAGTCAATACGATCAATTTCGAAGATCCGGAAAAAATCCGTCACAAGATCCACTTCGATAACCTGACGCCGCTTTATCCAAATGAGCGCTTCAGGATGGAACTGGAAAACCCGACGACCAAGGATCTTTCGGCCCGTGTGATCGATCTGGTGGCGCCGCTGGGCAAGGGCCAGCGCGGCCTGATCGTTGCTCCTCCGCGGACCGGTAAAACCGTTCTGCTTCAGAACATCGCCCATTCGATTACTGCGAACCATCCGGAATGTTATCTGATCGTTCTCCTCATCGACGAGCGTCCGGAAGAAGTAACGGACATGCAGCGCTCGGTGAAGGGTGAGGTTGTTTCCTCGACGTTCGACGAACCTGCGTCCCGTCACGTCCAGGTTGCAGAAATGGTCATCGAGAAAGCCAAGCGTCTTGTTGAGCATGGCCGCGATGTTGTCATTCTGCTTGATTCCATCACGCGTCTCGGCCGCGCTTATAACACGGTCGTGCCATCATCCGGCAAAGTTCTGACCGGCGGTGTCGACGCCAATGCTCTGCAGCGTCCCAAGCGCTTCTTCGGTGCCGCGCGCAATATCGAGGAGGGCGGTTCGCTGACGATCATCGCGACAGCGCTAATCGATACCGGCAGCCGTATGGACGAAGTCATCTTTGAAGAATTCAAGGGTACGGGTAACTCGGAAATCGTGCTCGACCGCAAGGTAGCCGACAAGCGTATCTTCCCGGCTATGGATATCCTGAAGTCCGGTACGCGCAAGGAAGACCTGCTTGTCCCGCGGCAGGACCTGCAGAAGATATTCGTGCTGCGCCGCATTCTTGCGCCAATGGGCACGACCGATGCGATCGAATTCCTCATAGACAAGCTCAAGCAGACGAAGACCAACGGCGAGTTCTTCGACTCGATGAATACTTAAGCCTTTAGGGAGCGCGGCGGAGCAAGGTTTCAAGCTCCGCAGCGGTTTCCACAGGAGCAAGACAGACAATCCCGCGGCACAGATAGGCCGCGGGTTTTTTTATGGCCACCACGCCTCCGCCCGGAACAATCTCAATCTCTTCATCCTTGCGGAATTCGACCCAGATGTCTGTCCGGCGCTGGTCCGGGCAGCGATCCGCCGTCTGAAGAAGCTCATGATTCCGGTCGGGGGTTACGAGCACCAGTTTCATTGGCTCGAGCAACAGGCTGGCGCTGTTGAGAACGCCTGCCTGGCCATATTGCTGTAGCAGCACGCGGCCAAGCGCATTCTCGGCAATCGTCTCGGCGCGCCGCCGCAAGCTGTCATCACCCGTCGCGACCGCCAATCGGGCCATGGCTTCAAGAATCTGGCTGGTCGCGCTTGGTATCGCCTCATCCTGATCACCGCGCACGCGAATGATCACGTCGGCGCTATCAGATGCACTCAGGGCATGGCCGCCATCTTCGGTGCTGTACCAAGCGTCGAGCGCCGCGAGCCAATGGCGCGCGTCTGCAACAAATGCCTGGTCATGCGTTGCCTGATAGAGTGACACCGCGGCATTGATCATTGCTGCATAATCGGACGAAAGCCCCGGAAACAACCGCGATTCTCCCAGGACGGAATGAGGAAGCCGGCCATCAACCATCGATTCGGATATGGAACGGTAACACCTCAACGCCACATCCAGCCAATCGGCGCGGTGGAAAACCCGAGACGCGTCGGCGAGGCTGCGTATTATCAGGCCATTCCAGTCGGTCAGCGCCTTGTCGTCACGTCCAGGACGAACGCGCTGCTCGCGCAGCTCCCACAGCTCCTGTCGTGCTCTTGCGAGCTGTTCTTCGGTTTCAGAATCAAGTATTTCGAGCGAATGCAGACGATTGAGGATCGTCTTGCCTTCCCAGTTACCCTCTTCGCCGAACGTCGTATACGCGGCGGAAGCTGGCAAACTCCGGATTGTCGGGTATTTCGCCCGAAGACCAAACGTAAAAACGCCCCTCCTCGCCTTCGCTATCGGCATCGAGACTGGAGGCAAACCGCCCTTCGATCAACATTTCCCGCTGGAGCCATCCGACCGTTTCTTCGATTCGTGCCCGGAACAATTCATCTCCGGTATCGGCAAAGGCATATGTTGCATGGCGGATGAGCTGGGCGTTGTCGTAAAGCATCTTTTCAAAGTGTGGAACCAGCCAGCCGTCGTCGACGGAGTAGCGCGATAGTCCACCGCCGAGATGGTCATAAATGCCGCCTTGCAGCATAGCGCTCAGGCTCTTTAGAAACGCATCCCTGTGGTCTTTCGTGCCAGTTCGCAACCACGAAAGCCACAATGCATCCATGAATGGCACATTTGGAAACTTCGGTGCGCCGGATAGTCCTCCTTTGACGAGGTCCATCATGCCGAAGACATTACCGGCGAACTGGTCGAACAGCCGTTGATCGATCGGTGAAGCATCGGCTTTGCTATCAAGTCGCGCGCTGATATGGGTAGTGATGGCATTGACGTTCTGCTGGACGCGAATGCGGTCATGCTTCCAGACATTACCTATCGTTCGCAGGACATCGAGAAAACCCGGCCGGCCATAGTGCGAGTGCTTGGGAAAGTAGGTGCCACCCCAGAATGGCTTGCCCTCTGGGGTCAGGAACATCGTCAGGGGCCAACCGCCCTGCTCGCCCATAGCCGCGAGCGATGCCATATAGATCTGATCGATGTCCGGTCGCTCTTCGCGGTCCACCTTGACGTTGACATAGAGCGCGTTCATCAGCGCTGCGACTTCGGCGTCCTCAAAGCACTCATGCGCCATGACGTGGCACCAGTGGCAAGCCGCATAGCCAATCGAAAGCAGGATAGGCTTTCCAGTATCGCGCGCTTCGTCGAGCGCAGACTTGCCCCATGGGCGCCAATGGACCGGATTGTTAGCGTGCTGGCGCAGGTAAGGACTCGATTCGTGACCGAGCAGATTGGCTTGGCTGTACATCCAGGATTCCAGTGCTCTTTTCGTACCGTCCGCAGCAGTCTACAAGGTGTCAATGTAAGCTTGGATAGACAGAAATGATACAGGACCATGTTTATGGCGATACTATTTTCGCCCTTTCGAGCGGGCGGTTGCCCTCGGGAGTCGCCGTTATCCGGATATCTGGACCTCAGACTCGATTCGCTCTCGAAACGATCTGCGGTAACGTTCCTGAATCCAGACAGGCGGTGCTGAAGACGTTCAGGGATCAGGATGGGAACGTTATCGATCGGGGTCTGGCGCTGTTTTTTCCAGGTCCGCGAAGTTTTACCGGAGAAGATTGCGGTGAGTTCCATATTCATGGCGGCAAGGCGGTTGTCGATGCCATGCTGTCGGCGTTGTATTCGTTCGAGCGTTGCCGCATGGCGGAGCCTGGAGAGTTCACTCGCCGGGCTTTTTCCAATGGCAAGTTCGATCTCACTGTTGCTGAAGGATTGGCCGATCTCATCGCGGCGGAAACGGATAGCCAGACGACGCCTTGCGCTCCAGATCTCCTCGGGCGTGCAAGCGCAGCTCTACGCTTCCTGGAGAACGGAACTCATCCGTGCGCGGGCATTGATCGAAGCTGAGCTCGACTTCGCCGATGAATCAGACGTACCTGGCTCCGTGTCCGATCAGGTGTGGCTCGCCATGGAGGATCTTGCCAACCGTATTCGCAGACACGTTGCTGATGGCAAGCGCGGCACGATCATCCGTGATGGATATCGTGTAGTGATCGTGGGCGCGCCGAATGCGGGTAAATCTAGCCTGCTCAATGCGCTTGCGGGCAGCGACGTTGCCATTGTCTCGGATGAACCGGGTACCACTCGCGATCTGATCGAGATCAAGCTCGATCTTGGCGGTCTCCCGGTTCTGGTTACGGACACTGCTGGTTTGCGCGAAACGGACGGCAAAATCGAGCGAATAGGCATAGAACGCGCGCTTGAACGGGCCTCTACCGCGGACATGGTTCTTGCTCTTAACGATCTGACCGATCCGATTGAACCACATCTGCAAGCGGTGGACGATAGCGCAATTCTTCGCATTGGTACCAAATCGGATCTCGCGCCAGCAGTTGCGGGGTATGATCTGGTCATCTCAACACGAACGGATCACGGGCTCGATGCCCTGCTGAAGGTCTTGACGGAGCGAGCATCGGCTGCTGCCGGCAACCTTTCGGATCCATTACCAACGCGACGCCGTCACCTAGAGTTGCTGACTGAAACGAGCCAGGAGATCCATGCAGCAATCGAGGGTGTAGACGGTTCCACTCGAAGTGCGCGCTGAGTTTCTCCGACGTGCATCGTATTCGCTTGGGCGTATCACTGGCGACGTCGATGTCGAGGATATTCTTGACGTCGTGTTTTCGCAATTTTGTATCGGCAAATGATTCACGTGAAACATTGAAGTTACGTCGATAGTTGACCATCCCATTGCGGCAAAGCTCCATTCGTGGTTCGACAAGCTCACCAAGTGGGCTTTGGATTGGTTGCAGGGCATTCATACCCCTCCCCCGTCGCTTCACTCCGTCCCTCCCCCTTGTGGGAGGGAAGCTGCGCACCAGCAGGGAGTTGTCTTCTTGAACAATTTCAATTGCTTCAAGAAATATTCCCGCCAACTTATCCACGTCTCCAAAACCTGACGTATTCTATCCCTGTTCTTCCCGTGGGAACTGCTTCCGGAGCCGTTCGAAGTGGGAGAAGGACCGGGCGCCTCCGATGGCGGGTGACGGACCCGCTGTCCGGGGAAGTTCCGTCCAAGGGTTCCCCTGCCGGTACTACGACCGGCGCGTGCTGGACGAGCACTTCGAAAGGGGCCTGAGCAACGAAGGTTTCCCGCAAGGGCAACCAGACGTGCCCGAGGCCTCCCAAGCGGAACGGACGGGATGAAAAGTCGCCGGACGGGCGGTCTTCGGATCGCATTATTCCTACCCCAAAGACGCGCTTCGATGACCGCCCGTCTTCCCAACCATTCAATGGCCAGACTCAGATGAGGGCGTGGTGAGGGGAATTGCGTGAACTACAATGGTAGAATGTTTCACGTGAAACATTGTTCATCGGCTTATACTTGACTCCTGTCGCGGTTTTGCCCATCAAGGCGCAGATTCGAATCTCTGAAAGTATTGACGCGTGGAAGACGTTTTTGATGTCATCATTATTGGTGGTGGTCATGCCGGCTGCGAAGCAGCAGCGGCCTCCGCGCGCTTCGGTGCGAGAACTGCCCTCATCACCCATCGCGCCGACACGATTGGCGTGATGTCCTGCAATCCAGCTATCGGCGGCCTTGGCAAGGGTCACCTGGTTCGGGAAATTGACGCGTTGGACGGGTTGATGGGACGCGTGGCCGATGCAGCCGGCATTCAGTTTCGCCTGCTTAATCGACGTAAGGGCCCGGCGGTCCGAGGGCCCCGTACACAGGCTGATCGCAAGCTTTATCGCCTTGCCATGCAGCAGGCCATCGCCGAACAAGCAAATCTGACTGTTATCGAAGGCGGCGCGAACGACCTGGTGATAAAGGGGGGTAAGATTGCGGGTGTGCAATTGATGGACGGACGGGCGTTGGGCTGCGCAGCTGTCGTCTTGACAACAGGAACGTTCCTGCGAGGCTTGATCCATATTGGCGAGAAGAAAATCCCCGCCGGCCGGATGGGCGAAGCCCCTGCCCTCGGTCTGTCCGATACATTGGGGCGTTATGAATTTGCCCTCGGCCGACTGAAGACTGGAACACCGCCGCGGCTCGACGGCCGTACAATTGATTGGTCCAGTCTTGATATGCAGTCTGCGGATAACAATCCGTTGCCCTTCTCCTTGATGACGGACTCGATCGGAAATCCACAGATTGACTGCGGAATTACGCGTACAACGCTGGAGACGCACGCGATTATCCGTGCCAATCTGCACCGGTCTGCGATGTATTCGGGTTCGATCGAGGGGATCGGGCCGCGCTATTGCCCCTCTGTCGAGGACAAGATCGTCAAGTTTGGCGACCGCGATGGTCACCAGATTTTCCTTGAGCCCGAAGGCCTCGACGATCATACGGTTTATCCCAACGGGATTTCGACTTCGCTGCCGGAAGATGTGCAGTTGGATCTGCTCAAGACCATTCCCGGGCTGGAACATGCAACCATGCTGCAGCCAGGCTACGCAATTGAGTATGATTATATTGACCCGCGCGAGCTTGAACGCAGTCTGCAGACCCGCCGCATCGGTGGCTTGTTCCTGGCGGGCCAGATCAACGGCACGACCGGTTATGAGGAGGCGGCGGCCCAAGGCCTGCTAGCGGGTCTGAATGCCGCCCGACTAGCGGGCGGCAGCGAGCCTATCATCATCCAGCGCACGGAAGCTTATATCGGCGTCATGGTCGATGACCTGACCTCGCGCGGCGTGAGCGAGCCATATCGGATGTTCACATCTCGCGCGGAATTCCGGCTGTCGTTGCGGGCTGACAACGCCGATGACCGTTTGACGCCTATGGCAGAACGTATGGGACTTCTCGGCAAGGCACGCCGCGAACGATTTGCCGCGCGCATGCGCGATCTCGACGCTGCTCGTGTGCTGGCCAAAAGCTTGACTATCACCCCGAATGCCGCGCTGGCGCACGATCTGCATCTCAATCAGGATGGGATTCGGCGTTCCGCCTACGACCTTTTGGCGTTCCCGGAGATCGATCTGGCCCGTATCACGAAGATCTGGCCCGAGCTTGGTGAGATCGATGGCAAGATCTGCGATGCTCTTGAGATTGAAGCGCAATACGCGATCTACCTTGAGCGGCAGAAGGCCGATGTCGCGGCGATGGAGCGTGAAGAAGCGCTCCTTATCCCGCCGGCGATCGATTTTTCTGGGACGTCCGGGCTGTCAAACGAATTGAAGCAAAAGCTCAAGCAACGTAAACCGCGTTCGATAGCAGAAGCTCAGCGCATCGATGGCATGACGCCTGCCGCATTGGCGCTCATTATTACCCAGATACGCCGTGGTGCTGCGCGGGACGTAGCGTGAGCAACGATAAAGAAAAGCGTTTGCAAGAAGTATTATCCAATGTTTCACGTGAAACAGTGGATAACTTGTTGGGCTTTGAAAATCTCTTTCGAAAATGGTCCAAGGCCATCAACCTGGCTTCACCCTCCACGCTCGATAATCTATGGGAGCGGCACATTGTCGACAGCGCGCAGCTGTTCGATATGGCGCCGAACGCAACCAAGTGGCTTGATCTTGGCTCGGGCGGCGGGTTTCCGGGTGTCGTATTGGCGATTCTACTCAAACAACGCGCGGGCGGCAAAATCGATCTGGTAGAAAGCAATGGCAAGAAGGCGGCCTTCCTACGGACGGCGATTGGCCAGTTTGCTGCGCCCGGTATTGTCCATGCTGCTCGAATCGACGCTGTTTGGGGAAAAATAGCGAATTCGGAGATTGTTACGGCGCGTGCGCTGGCGTCCTTGAGCGATCTTTTCCGGCTCGCGGAGCCCTGGCTTACAACCGGCGCGATCGCCCTGTTTCAAAAAGGCCGGGATTACCGCCGGGAAATTGAGGAAAGCCGTTACGGATGGTCGTTTGATCTGGTAGAACGAGCAAGTGTGGTCGACAGGGATTCGGTCGTTTTGCAAATCAGCAATCTGCGACGCGCTGGCCCAGATCAATAGACCCTCTATACTTATGCCGTCGCTGACGAACGGTTTTTGCTCAGGAAAACAGTGATGAACAGCCAGACTCGTATCATTACCATAGCCAACCAAAAGGGTGGCGTGGGTAAAACCACGACAGCGATCAATCTCGCGACCGCATTGGCCGCGATCGGCGAGAATGTTCTGATTGTTGATCTCGATCCTCAGGGCAATGCGAGTACCGGCCTCGGAATCGACCGCAAGAATCGCGAAATCTCGTCATATGACGTGCTGATGCAGACGGCATCCGTTGAAGAGGCTGCTGTGCCGACTGCCGTACCGAGTCTGTCGCTCATTCCGTCGACACTCGACTTGCTTGGCGTCGAAATGGAGATCGCCAATGCGACCGACCGCGCGACGCGTCTGCGCAAGGCGTTTCAGAGGCAACGCGGGATCGTCAGCATTTTCCTATATATTGATTGATTGTCCGCCATCGCTCAATCTGTTGACGATGAATGCCATGGCGGCTGCTGATTCGGTATTGGTGCCGTTGCAGTGTGAGTTTTTTGCTCTCGAGGGGCTGAGCCAATTGCTGGAGACAGTCAATCAGGTTCGTACCGCGCTCAACCCCAATCTCACGATCCAGGGTATTGTTCTGACCATGTATGACGGGCGCAACAATCTGGCCACTCAAGTGGTCGATGATGTGCGTTCCTTCATGGGGGACAAGGTATATCGCACTGTCATTCCCCGCAATGTCCGGGTGTCGGAAGCGCCGTCCTACGGTATCCCGGCCATTCTTTACGACCTGAAATGTGCCGGCAGTCAGGCCTACCTCCAGCTGGCGTCTGAAGTGATCCAAAGAGAGCGGCATTTACGCGCCGCCTAATCGATTCGAATACGAAACATTATGAGAGCCTCATGACTATGAACGAAGATCTGTCAAAAAAGCGCCTCGGCCGCGGCCTTGCTGCACTGATCGGCGAGATGGACCGACTGCCGGATGAAAGTGCTCCGCGCGTTGCCACTCTGGATCGTCAGGTTCCGATTGAGTTTGTCACGCGCAACCCACGCAACCCGCGTCGCCTGTTCACGGAAGCGGATCTTGAGGACCTTACCCAATCCATTCGCGAGCATGGTATCGTTCAGCCAGTGGTTGTGCGTCCTTCCAAGGACTCTCCAGATCATTATGAATTGATTGCCGGCGAGCGGCGCTGGCGCGCTGCCCAACGTGCCGGTCTCGCGACCGTTCCGGTCATCATCCGCGAGGTTAATGATCGCGTTGCGCTGGAGCTCGCGATCATCGAGAACGTTCAACGTGCAGATCTTAATCCGATCGAAGAAGGTATGGGATATCAACAGCTTATCGATGATCACGAGTATACCCAAGCAGACCTTGCGCAGGTCATAGGCAAGAGCCGGAGCCACGTTGCCAATACGTTGCGCTTACTGAAACTGCCTGAACCAGTGCGCGACATGATCACAAATGGTGCGCTGTCAGCTGGACACGCCCGGACGCTCATCACTGCAGAGAATCCTGCTGCTCTCGCCGACAAGATCATTCGGAATGGCCTTTCGGTTCGTCAGGCGGAGGCCCTGGCGCAAGGTGGCGGGCCAAAGCCTGCCCTGTCGAAGTCCAAATCGGACGGCGATGACGGCAAGGATGCGGATACGCGCGCACTTGAGAAGCTGTTGTCAGACGTGACCGGCATGCGTGTCACGGTCAACCATCAGAACAAGGGTGGTGACGTTCGTATTCATTACGCGACGCTGGAGCAGCTCGACGAGATCTGCCGGCGCCTTCAAAGCTAGAA
The DNA here is from genome assembly GCA_963777425.1 of uncultured Alphaproteobacteria bacterium. Classification (GTDB taxonomy): domain Bacteria; phylum Pseudomonadota; class Alphaproteobacteria; order Rhizobiales; family Rhizobiaceae; genus Phyllobacterium. The sequence goes on from CAVZQS010000011.1 coordinate 385,195, forward strand.
GAGCGGTCGATTAACGGCCGTTACGCCCAGCGCGGGCGGCTTCTGCCGCCAGTGCGATCATCGATTGACGGATAATTGCGATAGCCAGTGGCGCGTTGCGCCGGCTTTCCAGAACAGTGCGCTGCAACCGCTCGATGGCCCGGGCGCAGGATTGGGTCGTCCAGCGCTGCAGCGCAGTCTCGACAAGCTTCTTACGCGCAAAGAATATTGGTGGGCGCGCTGTCGCGACAGCCGAGGCTGCATGCTTGCCTTCGCTTTCCATGCCGTAACGTAACGTTTGTAACGATTGAAACTGACGAATTGCGGCGCTCAAGATGAGATAACTGGCGGAACCCGTTCCGATTACGCGATCAAAGGTGTGGGTAAAGTCCGTTACGTTGCCTATCATCACTGCATCGACCATGGTTTCATAGGATGTGGCGCTGACATCCCCGACAATGTCGCGCACATCGTCGATCGTGATACGGTCCTTGCCATGGGCATAGAGGCAGACCTTCTCAAGCTCAGCGCGGGTGGCGAGGCGGTCACCCCCGAGGCTTTCCTTCAGCAGGCTGCGGGCGTCCAAGGTAATCTGCAGCCCGTTCCTAGCGAGCATGTCATCGATGGTGCTGTCGATCCCGCGCGCATCGTCGCTGTAACAGGGCAGGGCCATGGCGCTCGCGCTTTGCTCGACGGTGCCGCGCAAACCTGCGCCCTTTTTCAGGTCGCCAGCTTCGACCAGAATGAATGTATCTGCCGGTGGATTCTTGCACAGGTAAGCTACCGCATCCGCCAGGCCTTTTTGTCCCGCAGCATTGCGCACCCAGATCAGGCGCTCGCTGCCGAACATGGAGATGGTATTGGCTTCGTCGGATAGCCTGCCGGGCTCGGCGTTGATATCATCGGCATCGAGCCGGATAACCGCGAAGGGATCGTCCTGGGAAAGGCCGGTCAGTTTGATAAAGAGCCCGGCACGCTCGCTGACAAGTCCCTTGTCGGGTCCATAGAGCAGCACAATGGGGTAGCCGCGATCCAGCCGTTTCAGAAAGGAATCAACCTCGTGCGCTTTTTTCTGTGCCATGGTTTACGGGTTTAATGGTTTGCCCAGAGATTGCAATTCCAACATGCCCGAAGCGTCAAAAGTGCTGGATTCATCGGGCGAGAATAGCAAAAAGGCCCGGTAAAAACCGGGCCTTTTGAACTTCGGACAACTGGAGCGGGAAATGGGATTCGAACCCACGACCCCAACCTTGGCAAGGTTGTGCTCTACCCCTGAGCTACTCCCGCGTGCACCAGTCTGTCTTGCGAAGCGGGGCCTATATGACCCAAGCGCCGGCTAATTGCAACAGGGAATTTTCCTCTTTCGTGAGATATGTCAAAAAATCGATCGGGGTGATCGATCCGGCTCAGCTTTTTCCTTGAGGATGCATGATCTACGCATTACGAGACACGTGATGATATCTGGTCGAGCACTCTGTAGGCGGTCATGGGCAAGACAATTGATGAACTGATGGAATATCTCACCGAACTTGGTATCGAAGTCTCGACAGTCCGGCATGCGGCAGTGTTCACAGTCGCCGAGGCCCAGGATTTGCGCGGGCAAGTTGCCGGTGCTCACACCAAGAACCTGTTCCTTAAGGACAAGAAAGATAACTTCTTCCTTGTCACGGTCGACGAAGAAGCGGAAATCGATCTTAAGACCATTCACACGAAAATTGGCGCTTCCAGCCGGGTTTCATTCGGAAAACCGGAAAAGCTCCTGGAGTATCTCGGTCTGACGCCCGGTGCCGTCAGCGTATTTGGAGCAATCAACGACACGCAGCTTCAGGTCAAGGTGGTGCTTGACGCAGACCTGATGGCGCATGACATTATCAACGGACATCCGTTGACGAATGAGGCAACGACTTCGATCCGCACTGCGGATCTCCTGGTGTTTCTCAGGGCTACCGGGCACGAGCCTCTGATCTTGAAATTAGACGGATCGACCCCAAACTGATAGTTGGTAATATCGACAGTTGGTCCAGCGCAGCGACGATGACGGGAGAATTTGATGAGCAACACCGATAACCCGTTTGGCGGCGGCTACGGCGCGACTACCGGCGCCCACACCGTATCCTTTGGAAACGCGCCGAACGGTTCGGCGGCAAGCGCCGGCGACGTCATCAAGGATACTACGACAGCCGGCTTTCCCAAGGATGTGATTGCGGAATCGAAGAACCAACCGGTACTCGTGGATTTCTGGGCACCTTGGTGCGGACCTTGCAAGCAACTGACACCGGTGCTTGAGAAGGTGGTTCGAGCGGCCGGTGGAAGCGTCAAGCTGGTAAAGATGAACATAGATGATCATCCGGCCATCGCAGGACAGCTTGGTATCCAATCCATTCCTGCAGTCATCGCTTTCTCGGACGGAAAGCCTGTCGATGGTTTTATGGGCGCCTTGCCCGAATCGAAGGTCAAGGAGTTCATCGACCGCATTGCCTCTCCGGATGGCGGCAGGGATGAAGCTATTCGTTCGGCGCTCGAAGCAGCGGCACATGCTGTGGACGCGAGCGATCTTGAGCAAGCGAGCCAAATCTATGCAGCGGTTCTTGCAGAAGTCCCGGATCACGTTGCGGCGTTAGCCGGGCTAGCTAATTGTCTGATCGAACTCGGCGACATCGAGCAGGCCAGAGCCACTCTCGAACGTGTGCCAGCCGATAAGAAGGAAGATGCGGCCGTTCGCGCTGCAGACGCGAAGATCGCGCTTGCAGATCAAGTAGCGACCCTTGGCGATTCGGTGGCGCTCGAAGCTCGATTGAGTGAAAATCCGAAAGATCACCAAGCGCGATTTGACCTTGCGATGATCCTGAACGCCAAAGGCCAACGCAAGGAGGCAGCCGATCATCTTCTTGCCATCATGAAGGCCGACCGTGCGTGGAATGACGATGGTGCCCGCAAGCAGCTGCTACAATTCTTCGATGCGTGGGGTGCTGGCGACGAAGCCTCCGTTACTGCGCGCCGCAAATTGTCTTCTCTGCTGTTCTCCTGAAGAAAATCAGGCACTATAGCCGGCAATCAGGGTTTCGAATCCCGGCTGGAGTTAAGTGATGCAAGCAGGAAATGTTCGTTATCGGACGCTCGATGATATCCCCGAAAGCGTGCCGATCTTTCCTCTGCCCGGTGCCTTGCTGCTGCCGGGGGGGCAGTTGCCGCTCAACATTTTCGAGCTTCGTTATCTTGCCATGGTTGATGCTGCACTTGCTGGCAAACGCATCATCGGTATGATTCAACCGCGCTTTGATCAGGAAAACGAGGCTGATGCCGATCTGTGCGAGGTAGGGTGCCTTGGACGCATTACCTCTTTTGCGGAAACCGGCGACGGCCGTCTTTTGATAACGCTCCAGGGCATTTGCCGCTTTCGCGTGGTCAAGGAAATCTCGACACGTGCACCTTTTCGCCAGTGCAAGATCGCGCCATTGCGTGCCGATCTTGATGAAGCCGATGATTCTGACGTCGACCGGTTGGCATTGCTGCGCGTTTTTCGGGCTTATCTCGACGCCAACAATCTTGAGGCAGACTGGGATAGTATCTCGCGGGCCGGCAATGAGACACTCGTCAATGCGCTTGCGATGATGTCGCCCTTTGGCGCCGCGGAAAAACAGGCGCTGCTGGAGGCCGCCGATTTGAAGACGAGAGCGGAGACCTTGATCGCCATCACCGAGATCGCGCTTGCAAAGGATCAGGATGATTTCGAGGGGAGTTTGCAATGAACCTGGACGGGACGCAATGACGGACGAGAAACGCGAGACGCCGATCGACAGGAAGCTCCTCGAACTTCTGGTGTGCCCCTTGACCAAAGGTCTCCTGACCTATGATCAGCAACGGTCGGAACTGATATCCAAGTCAGCGCGTCTAGCCTACCCGGTGAGAGACGGCATCCCGATCATGTTGCCGTCCGAGGGGCGTGCGATCGAAGACTGACGCCTTCCATCCTGTGAAGCACTGCGTCATGATGAGAGTCAGTTGCATGACTGATGGGTAGGGAATGGCGAAACAGAGTGATAAGCGCGATGCGTTGATAGCTTCTGCGGCTGGATTGTTCTGGCACCAGGGCTACGCTGTGACAAGTCTTGCGGATATCGCTGCGACGTCCGGCATTCCGCTCGGCAATATCTACTACTATTTCAAAACCAAAGGTGAACTGGCCCGGGGCGTGGCAGACATCTTTGTTGCGGAAACGGAGGGGATGCTCGCGGAGATCACCGAAGCAAACCAGAATCCGCGGGTCCGGCTGCAGCTTCTTGTCGAAAAACTGGCGCAATCATTGAGAAGCCGGGTGGAGTACGGTTGCCCAATTGCGCTTGGCATTCGGGACTTTCGCCATGAATCACCCGAGGCAGCCGCCCGGGCGGCTGAGGCGTTCAGTCTGCTCATTGGTTTCATAGGCCGGGAACTCGGGCGATCCGGCATTCGTCCGTCGACTGCACTGGGGCTTGCACGCAATGCGCTGACGGAATGGCAAGGCGGCATCATGCTCGCGCATGGATTGCGTGATCCAACAGTTCTGGCCGAGAGTTTTCGACGAATGGAGCGGCTCTTGATGGTGACGCCCTCGCGAAACTGACTGTCGGAGAGGCCCCCTCGCATCTGGCCCCGATACGCATTATATGAAGCCAGAAAAGCCTGCCAGGAGTTCCGATGGCCCGAAGTAACCAAACCGCTGATTGGGGTAATCGTCTGTCGCCGTCGCTCGGCGAGATAGAATCGCTGGCAATCGAGGCTTATGCGCATCTGCCCGAAACATTTCGCGCGCTTTGTGGGGATATCACTATTCAGGTTTCCGAATTTCCTGACGATCAGATCGTCGAGGATATGGGTCTGGAATCACCCTTCGACCTCCTGGGGCTCTTCGAGGGAACCGGTATTGGCGAGCGTTTTTCGCTCCAGACTGGCGAGCAGGCCAACCGCATAACAATCTACCGCCGTGCCGTTCTCGATTACTGGGCAGAGTATGAGGAAGCCCTAGGCGATATCGTGACACATGTGCTTATCCACGAGATAGGGCATCACTTTGGCCTATCGGACGAGGATATGGAACGAATCGAAGCAACTGTCGAATAGCCAGAATATTTTTCTTCAGTTCCTCAAGACGAAGACTTATGGCGGTACGCATTTCTACAATGTCATTGATGGCGTCAAATGGGACATGACAGTCAGCCAGTTTGACCGGCCTATCCCATTCGAAGATAGCCCGGCCACGCGTGAGGAAGCCATAGCGGACACGTCCGAGCTGCAGTATCGAGCGCTCAAAAGCCGCTTGGCGCAGCAACTCAATAGTCGCTCAACTTGATCCCGGGATCGTAATCCACGCCATCAACGTCCTTGACGACCGCTTGGCCGCACTGCATGACGCCCGTGGCTGAATTGAACGCATAGGTTGGCGATCCATAGATATGCCAGCCCTTGTTGATCGCTGCCGTTACCTTGTGGCAGAAGCTCGAATCGTCGGGACCTGTAAGAAGCCGGTATAATTTCATGATTGTTTTCCCACACTTGGATCGGCGCCGGTCGATCCTGTTTCGCGTATCGAAATTCGAATTTCAATTTCTGCCGATTGTCTCGATTTTTGCCAGCAATTTCTGAGCGGATTCGAGATGCAAGCGCTCGATCATCCTGCCGCCCAGCGCAATGACCCCCTTGCCCTTGTTCTCAGATGCGGCGAAGGCCTCAACGACGGACTGTGCCTCGGCGATAGCATGCTCATCCGGAAGAAAGGCGGCATTTGCCATCTCAATCTGGGACGGGTGGATCAGGGTCTTGCCGTCGAAGCCCATTCCGACGGCCTCAGTGCACTCTGCGGCAAAGCCATCAAGATCGGCGAAATTATTATAAACGCCATCAATCACGTCGAGTTTTCCGGCTTTGGCGCAGAGCAATATTTGCATCAGCCAAGGAACGAGCTGCGCCCGGCCCTTGATCAATCGTGTACCCGTTTCCTTGGCGATATCGTTGGTTCCGATAACAAAGCAATCAAGTCTCGCAGTTGATCGCAATCCGAGTTCGGCGATTTCATCCGCATTGAGAATACCGCGCGGGGTTTCAATCATCGCCCAGAGACGAATCTGCTCTGAAGCGTCTGTTTCCTCGAGAACCTCGGTCACACCGGTGATGTCTTGTGGCTTCTCAACCTTGGGGAGGAGGATGGCGTCGGGTTTGCAGGCCCGCGCTGCGAGCAGATCCTCGGGACCCCATTCATTCGAAAGGCTGTTGATACGGATGATCCGTTCACTCTTGCTCGTTGGGTGCGCAAGAAAATAACTGCGCAAGGCTTCACGTGCGTCTTCCTTCGCAGCGGGCGCGACGGCATCCTCCAGATCGAAAATGATCGCGTCAGCATTGAGCGAAACAACTTTGGCCAGCGCCTTCGCATTCGAGACTGGAACATAAAGGACGGACCGGCGAGGGCGGGAAGGTTTGTTCATTTGAACTTTTTGCCCTGATCGGTAGGCCAAGACAAGAGCAATCACGTGTCGTCTGCCCAAAGTGCCACAGGGGAAACTCTTTGATTCGAATCAAAGCTGGTGTAAAGCGAGACGCAAAGTTATTCCGCAGGATCTACAGGCAGACATCATGGACAAATTCACCAAGCTCACCGGCGTTGCCGCTCCGCTGCCAATCATCAATGTCGATACGGACATGATCATCCCGAAGGATTACCTGAAGACGATCAAGCGGACCGGCCTAGGCACCGGGCTGTTTGCCGAAATGCGCTACAATGATGATGGCTCCGAGAATCCAGATTTTGTCCTTAACAGGCCGGCCTACCGCAAGGCGCAGATTCTGGTTACTGGTGATAATTTCGGGTGCGGCTCCAGCCGCGAGCACGCTCCCTGGGCTCTGCTTGATTTCGGCATTCGCTGCGTGATTTCGACGAGCTTCGCCGATATTTTCTACAATAACTGCTTCAAGAACGGGATCCTGCCGATACGTGTCAGCCAGGAAGACCTCGACAAGCTGATGGATGACGCCCAGCGCGGTGCCAATGCGACCCTTTCCATCGATCTCGAGGACCTGACGATCAAGGGGCCGGACGGCGGTACGATCAGTTTTGAACTCGATGAATTCCGCCGCTATTGCATGCTGAATGGCCTCGACGATATCGGCCTGACCATGGAGAAGGCCGACAAGATCGACAGTTTCGAATCGGCCAACGCGGAAAAGCATCCCTGGGCATAGCACTCACCCACGGAAAGTCAAAGAGGCCCGATCATCCGGGCTTTTTCTGCCCCGTGGAACTAAGATAATTTCGCAAATGAGTTTCCATCTTTGCTGAACTTGCGCTAAGTACGCGCCATCCTGACTACCGCGATCTTCATCAACGAGGTTTCCCAGCATGGCATCGAAAAAGCTCCTTCTTCTTCCCGGCGACGGCATTGGTCCCGAGGCAATGGCCGAAGTCCGCAAGATCATCGCTTACATGAATGCCGAGCTGAAGAGCGGCTTTGAGCTCGATGAAGGGCTGGTTGGCGGTTCGGCCTACGATGCACACGGCCAGGCTATCTCCGAAACCGACATGGCCAAGGCACTTGCCTCGGATGCTGTTCTTTTCGGCGCCGTGGGCGGCCCGAAGTGGGACAGCGTTCCCTATGATGTCCGTCCGGAAGCCGGTCTTCTGCGCCTGCGCAAGGACATGGAGCTCTTTGCGAATTTGCGCCCTGCGATCTGCTATCCCGCCTTGGCCGATTCATCATCGCTCAAGAAAGAGGTTGTCGAAGGTCTTGACATCCTGATCGTGCGCGAATTGACGGGCGGGGTCTATTTCGGCGAGCCAAAGGAAATCCGCGATCTTGGCAATGGCCAGAAGCGCGGCATCGACACGCAAGTCTATGACACCTACGAGATCGAGCGCATCTCGGGTGTCGCCTTTGAACTGGCACGCACACGCGCCAACAAGGTGACTTCGATGGAGAAGCGCAACGTCATGAAATCCGGCGTGTTGTGGAACGAAGTCGTTACGGCGATCCACAAGGCGAAATATTCCGATGTCAAACTCGAACACATGCTGGCGGATGCCGGCGGCATGCAGCTCGTCCGCTGGCCCAAGCAGTTCGACGTCATCGTCACCGACAATCTGTTCGGCGACATGCTGTCCGATATCGCGGCGATGCTGACCGGTTCGCTCGGGATGCTTCCCTCTGCCTCGCTCGGCGCACCGGACGCCAAGACCGGTAGCCGCAAGGCGCTCTACGAGCCCGTCCATGGCTCAGCGCCGGACATTGCCGGAACAGGCGCGGCCAACCCGATTGCCATGATCGCGTCCTTCGCCATGTGCCTGCGTTATTCGTTCAACATGGTTGCGGAAGCCGACAGGCTGGAGGCAGCTATCGCGGGCGTGCTCGATGACGGAATTCGTACCGCCGATATTATGTCTGAAGGCAAGACCAAGGTCGGTACCGCCGAAATGGGCGATGCAATCCTGGCGAAGTTCAAGGCACTCGCTGCCTGATCGTGAAATTCCGGACAAACAAAAGCCCGGCGCGAGTGATCGCGCCGGGCTTTTCTGTCTTGGCTGATTACTTCACGTCGTGAAGATCCGTGCCCTTGGTGTCACGCACGAAGATGAGCCCGATGATCAGGGTCATTGCGGCAATAACGATCGGGTACCAGAGACCGTAATAGATATCGCCCTTGAATGCGCTCATCGCGAAGACGGTTGCAGGAAGCAGACCGCCGAACCAGCCGTTACCGATATGGTAGGGCAAGGACATGCCCGTATAGCGGATGCGGGTCGGGAACATCTCGACGAGGATCGCTGCGATCGGGCCGTAGACCATCGTCACATAGATCACGAGCACGAAGAGGATCGCAATGACCTTGGTCCAACTAACGGCAGCCGGATCAGCCACCATCTTGAAGGCGCCTGCGCCCGGAACCGTGTAGACCGCTACTTCAGTCGCGCCAGCCGCCTCTTCTGCGGTGATAAGCTTGTCCTTGACGGCCTGGTCGACCGGAACCATGGTCTTTTCGCCAGCGCGGATAGCAGCTGCATCGAGCGCCAGCTTCGGATTGGCCGTGACCAGAGCGTCAAGCTTTGAGTCGGCAACCTTCACCGGATCGCGGACGAGGGGATAGCCACCGTCCTGAAGTGCGATGTTTACTGCCTTTGCGAAAGCCGCTTCCTTGGTCTTGGCATCGGCGCCGGCAGCGGCGGCATCGTAGGACTCGACTGTCTCCTGGCCGATCTTCACCGTCGCTGCCGTGCCCGGTGCAGCGGTCGCAACAACGTCATAGGGTACCGAGTTCCGGGTCAGGAATGATGTCGCGATATCGCAAGAGGTAGTGAACTTTGCCGTGCCGGTCGGGTTGAACTGGAACTTGCAGTCGCCAGGCGCAGCCGTCACCGTCGCACGAACATCCTGCTGCGCAGCGGCGAGCGCTGGGTTTGCCGCCCACGTCAGCGCCTTGAACAGCGGGAAGTAGGTGAAGATGGCAAGCGCCAATCCAGCCATGATGATCGGCTTGCGGCCGATCTTATCCGATAGCCAGCCGAAGAAGACGAAGAAGCCAGTGCCGAGGAGAAGGGCGATCGCGATCATGATGTTGACCGCCTGCCCGTCAACCTTCAGGACGTTCTGCAGGAAGAACAGCGCGTAGAACTGTCCGGAATACCAGACGACAGCCTGACCGGCGGTGAGACCAAACAGAGCGAGAAGGGCGATTTTGGCATTCTTCCACTGACCAAAGGCCTCGGAGAGCGGAGCCTTCGAGCCCTTGCCCTCATCCTTCATGCGCTGGAACGTGGGTGATTCACTCAACGACAGTCGAATCCACACCGAAATCCCGAGAAGAACGAAAGAAAGGATGAACGGAATGCGCCAGCCCCAGGCAGCAAAGGCGTCTTTGCCGAGCCAGTTCTGGATGACCAGAATGACGATCAGGGAAAGGAACAGACCGAGTGTTGCCGTGGTCTGGATCCAGGAAGTGTAGTAACCCCGCCTATTGTCGGGTGCGTGTTCGGCGACATAGGTCGCTGCGCCGCCATATTCGCCGCCAAGTGCGAGCCCCTGCAGCATGCGCAAGCCAATCAGGATGATTGGCGCGGCGATGCCCCAGCTGGCCGAGCCGGGAAGCACACCCACCAGGAAGGTCGAGAGGCCCATGATCATGATGGTGACAAGGAATGTATATTTGCGGCCGACCAGATCGCCGATGCGACCAAAGACCAATGCACCAAAAGGTCTGACCAGGAAGCCTGCCGCGAACGCGAGCAACGCAAAGATATTGCGTGTTGCTTCCGGGTACTCACTGAAAAAGGCTGCGCCGATAAAAACGGCCAAAGAGCCATACAGATAAAAATCATACCATTCAAAAACCGTTCCGAGCGAAGAAGCGAAGATGACCTTCTTTTCTTCCCTCGTCATACCCCGACTAGAAGTGTCGGCCACAGAAGTGGTTGCCATTACTATTCCTCCCAGAAAACAGCAGTTAAGCCAAGGACATGATTAGTTCTAACCCCTCCATCATGCCCTCAACCATTGAAACTACGCATGGCGCCTTTGCCGCACTTTCTTAACGCGGCAAAACCACACGCCGGTTCATGTCCTTCGGAGTATCCTTCCCTAAGATCATTCGCCTTACGCACGCGCGGAGTGTTCAACAATTATTGATGAAAGCAAAGCCCGCATCTTACGTCAATTGTCTAAAATTGTGCGTAACACGACATATTCTTGTCATTTGACGAGACAATTGACTCTTTTCGGAAACCGCGTACAAGCACAAGCGGACAAGGAGACCCTCAACGTGGGTAGCGAATCAACAGCGCAGTTTTTGACAAACGGTTCCAGCAATGTTGCCGGATGCATTGATGTGCCTGTCCTTATCCTTGACATTTCGGCCAAACAGACTGCGAAAACGACCACCAAAACGGTCTGATTTCCCTTGGCCTGCTCGCCCCCTCCCGGGTCCGGCCCGGGGAGAAAGACCCGCAGTGGCCAGCGGGTTTCTGAACAGCAGAGAGGGACAGGAGATACTACAGATGAGTTTCAAGGTTGCAGTTGTTGGCGCCACAGGCAATGTGGGCCGCGAAATGCTCACAATACTGGAAGAGCGCGGCTTCCCGGTCAGTGAGGTCGTCGCTTTGGCCTCGCGTCGGTCACAGGGAACTGAAGTGTCATTTGGCGACAAGACGCTGAAGGTGAAGACGCTCGATACCTACGATTTTTCCGATATTGATATCTGCCTTATGTCGGCCGGCGGCAATATCTCCAAGGAATGGTCGCCGAAGATTGGCGCACAGGGTTGCGTTGTCATCGATAATTCCTCGGCTTGGCGCTATGATTCAAATGTCCCGTTGATCGTACCGGAAGTAAATCCCGATGCGATTTCGGGCTTCACGAAGAAGAACATCATCGCCAATCCGAACTGCTCCACGGCGCAGCTCGTCGTCGCCCTCAAGCCATTGCATGACAAGGCGAAGATCAAGCGCGTCGTTGTCTCGACGTATCAATCGGTTTCGGGTGCCGGCAAGGAAGGCATGGACGAGCTGTTCGAGCAGTCCCGCGCGGTGTTTGTCGCTGATCCGGTGACGGCAAAGAAGTTCACGAAGCGCATCGCCTTCAACGTTATTCCGCACATCGACGTCTTCATGGAAGATGGCTACACCAAAGAAGAGTGGAAGATGGTTGCCGAGACCAAGAAGATGCTTGATCCCAAGATCAAGCTGACGGCGACCTGTGTCCGCGTGCCGGTTTTCATCGGCCACTCGGAAGCAGTCAACATCGAGTTCGAGAGCCCGATGAGCGCCGAAGAAGCCCGTGAGATCCTGAGCAATGCGCCGGGCTGCCTTGTCGTCGATCGTGCTGAAGACGGTGGCTATATCACACCCTATGAGGCTGCAGGCGAGGATGCGACCTATATTTCCCGCATCCGTGAAGACATCACCGTGGAGAACGGTCTTTCCCTGTGGGTTGTCTCCGACAATCTGCGCAAGGGTGCCGCGCTCAACACGATCCAGATTGCCGAACTTCTTGTCGCTCGAGGGCTCATTCAGCCAAAGAAGATTGCGGCCTGACCAGAAGTGGAAGCATTGTTGAAAGGCGCGGGAAACCGCGCCTTTCATTTTGCCTCGTCAATACTCGCCACAAGATTATCGCGCATGGCGATCAGCTCTGACCGCATCGCCTGAGCTTCGCCCATCGTGCAGCCGAAGGCCTGCCCCATGGCGACAGGCACGGCTTCAGCGCGCTCGCGCATTGATCGGCCCGTCTCCGTAAGGCCGATAAGCACCTGGCGCTCGTCGACTGTGTCACGCCGTCTGGTAATCAATCCTGCGGTCTCAAGACGCTTCAACAATGGCGTGAGAGTTCCGGAATCGAGGCTGAGCTTGTCGCCTATCGCCTTCACTGTCTGATTTTCTTCCTCCCACAGAACCACCATCACAAGATACTGCGGATATGTCAGTCCGAGTGCGGCAAGGCGCGGCTGGTAGGCGCGCGTGACCGCGTTTGCCGTCGAATATATGGCAAAACACAAGAAATTCGACAGTTTCAGATTCGATTGCTGGGCATTTGCCGGTTCGTTTTCCATCGGGCAACTCCTTCTACAGCGCACGATAATCAAAAGAGATGAATTGCGCATCATTTAATTTTTCATCATATAGCCGATTTTCCTATTGCGAACAATTTAATTGTATGCAATTGATATGATGTCAACCAACGTCACCCGAAAGGATAGGCAAATGAGTATTCTCTATACGACCAAGGCAACAGCAACCGGTGGCCGTGACGGCCGCGCCAACAGTGAAGATGGACGATTGGCCGTCTCGCTTTCAACGCCCAAGGAACTCGGCGGGAATGGTGCCGATGGCACGAACCCCGAGCAGCTCTTCGCAGCCGGTTATTCCGCCTGCTTTCTCGGTGCTATGAAGTATGTGGCCGCGCAGAAAAAAATCAAACTTTCCGACGAAACAGCCGTAACCGCAACTGTCGGTATCGGTCCGCGCGACGATGGCAAAGGCTTCGGCCTCGATGTTGCCCTCGCCGTCACGCTGCCCGGTATCGAAGCAGAACAGGCGCGCGAAATCGTCGATGGAGCACACGTCGTCTGCCCCTATTCGGAAGCAACCCGAAGCAACCTGAATGTACGTATTTCGATCAATTGACACCTAAGGTTGTTGCACTACGGTCATCTACGGGAGCTACAGAATGAACGATGCACTATCCCACCGCACATCCCGCCGTACTTTTCTGACTGCCGGAGCTGGCCTTGTGGCCGCAATCAGTCTGCCGGCGGGGGACGTCTCTGCCGCAACACCCAAGACACCAACATCCAGCCAATCTGTGAAAGGACGCAATGCAATGACCACGATCACGACGAAGGACGGAACGGAGATTTATTACAAGGATTGGGGCAGGGGTCAGCCAATCGTGTTCAGCCATGGTTGGCCGCTCACCTCCGACGCCTGGGAAGACCAGATGTTCTTCCTGGCTTCCAATGGCTACCGGGTCATCGCGCATGACCGCCGCGGCCATGGCCGTTCGAGCCAGCCGTGGGAAGGCAACCACATGGATCAATATGCTGATGATCTGGCGGAACTGTTTGAAAAGCTCGACCTGAAGGACGCAATCATGGTCGGCCATTCAACCGGCGGTGGAGAAGTTGCGCGCTATATCGGAAGGCACGGTACGAAACGGGTTGCCAAGGCTGTATTGGTCGGCGCGGTGCCGCCGCTGATGCTAAAGACGGACGCCAATCCGGAAGGCCTGCCTATCGATGTGTTCAACGGCATTCGTGACGGTGTCATTGGCGACCGCTCGAAGTTCTTCACGGACCTGTCGCTTCCATTCTACAGCTACAATCGCGCTGGTGCGAAAGTTTCCGAAGGCGTCCGTGAAGCTTTCTGGCTGCAGGGAATGATGGCCGGAATGCCGGCCTCGTATTTCTGCATCAAGGCGTTTTCTGAAACGGACTTCACCGAAGATCTGAAGAAGATCGACGTGCCGACATTGTTCATCCACGGCGATGACGACCAGATCGTGCCAATCGACGATGCAGCCCGCAAGGCAGTCAAGCTCGTAGAGAATGCAACCTTGAAAGTCTATCCAGGCGCGCCGCATGGCCTTGCCACGACGCACAAAGACGAGCTTAACAAAGACCTGCTCGCCTTTGCCAGAGCCTGATCCGACTCAGTCAAGCCCACGCTTTTCGATCATTGCATCGGGCGTGGGCATCTTCCCGCGAAACGCCTTGTAAAGCTCTTCAGGATCGCGGCTACCGCCAGCTGAATAGATATATTGCTTCAGCTTGGCCGCCAGATCGGCATTGAAGACGTCTCCGGTTTCCTCGAAAGCCTTGAAAGCGTCAGCATCGAGTACTTCCGACCACATGTAGGAATAATAGCCGGCGGAGTAGCCATCGCCGGAAAACACGTGATTGAAGTGGGGGGTGCGGTGACGCATTATGATGGCTTCGGGCATCTGGAGCTGTTTTAGCGTATCAGCCTCGAACTGGATCGGGTTCGTTGGCGCTGTGCCTTCCGCATGGAATGCCATGTCCACCAGCGCGGAAGACGTGAACTCAACCGTATTGAAGCCGGCGTTGAACGTGTTCGCGGCGAGTACCTTGTCGAGCAAAGCTTTTGGCATGGCTTCGCCCGTCCGGTAATGAATAGCATATTTTTCCAGGATAGCCGGCACCGTCAGCCAGTGCTCATAGAGCTGCGACGGCAGTTCGACGAAGTCGCGCGATACAGACGTGCCGGAAACGGCAGGCCAGGTGACGTCCGACAGGAGCCCATGCAAAGCATGGCCAAACTCGTGGAACAGGGTCCGCGCGCCATCGAGGGAGAGCAGGGCGGGCTCACCCTTCGGCGGCTTTGCGAAGTTCATGACATTATAGATGATCGGCTTGTGCTCACCGTCGAGCTTGTGTTGCGATTGCAGTGCGCTCATCCAGGCGCCGGACCGTTTCGATTGGCGATTGAAGTAATCACCAAGGAACAGGCCACGCTCGCTGCCGTCCGGATTGAGGACCTCCCAGACACGCACGTCGGGATGCCATGTCGGGATGCCGGTCTTCTCCTGAAAGCGAACACCGAACAGACGGGTCGCTACATCGAAACAGGCTTCGATGATCTTCTCCAGCTGCAAATAGGGCTTCAATTCCGTCTCGTCGAAGGCAAAACGCTCATTGCGCAGCTTTTCGGCATAATAGCGCCAGTCCCATGGCTCCACCTTGTGATTGCGACCTTCGCCTGCGATCAGTCTCTGCAGATCGACCTCTTCCTCGGCGGCGCGAGCCCGGGCCTTGTCCCAGACCGGTTCAAGTAGATCCATGACGGCCTTCGGCGTCTTCGCCATCGTGTCGTCGAGTTTGTAAGCCGCAAAACTCTGATAGCCCAGCACTCCAGCTTTTTCCGCGCGCAGCTTCACCATCTCGGCGACGATCGCCGTATTATCCGTTACACCGCCGTTCTCTCCACGCGCTGCCCAGGCGCGAAATGCCTTCTCGCGCAAAGCCCGGTTTTCAGAGAAGGACAGGAACGGCTCGATGATCGAGCGCGACAAAGTTACCGCCCAAGTCTCTGGGCGGTCGCGCTCCTCGGCAGCGCCGCGCATCGCATCGCGTACGAAATCCGGTAAGCCAGCCAACTCTGTCTCATCGGTGATGAAAAGTGCCCAGTCCGCTTCATCTTTGAGGACATTCTGACCAAACTGCGCACCCAGACTGGCCAGCCTTTCGTTGATGTCAGCGAGCCGGCCCTTACCCTTTTCATCCAGTCGTGCGCCGCTCCGGACGAAACCTTTCCAGGTCTTTTCCAGCACGCGATCCGTCTCGGGATCGAGCCCAAGGAGATCGCGTTGTTCATAGAGCGAGTCGATCCGGGCGAAGAGCAGCGGATTCATCATGATGGATGAAGAGTGACGCGACATTTTCGGAGCAACGACACGCTCCAGCGCCTGGATCGTATCGTTGGTGTGGGCACCGGCACGCAGCCAGAAGATGGCCGAGACACGATCAAGGTCTTTTCCAGACTGCTGCAATGCCTTCAGGGTGTTGTCGATGGTTGGAACCTCGGGATCATTGACAATCGCATCAATGTCGGCGAGGTCGCTGGCGAGAGCAGCGTCAAAGGCAGCTGCAAAATCATTGTCACCAAAAGCTGTAAAATCCGGCAAGCCCAGCGGTCCAGTCCAGTCGGTCAGTGCGGGATTGATGGCCGTTTTCGTTGAGGACATAGGCGCGCTCCGTCAGGTGGCAAGAACAACAAGGTCTAACATCTAGGACGGAGACGGTGCAGCCACAAGCCGCGTTGTGAAGAAAGTATCAGGCATCGCTGCAAACAAAAAAGCGGGGCAGGGCCCCGCTCGATCTGTCGCTGGAAAGCAATTAACTGGAACGCTTGCGCGCAGCCAATGTCCGCAGACGCAGCGCATTGAGGCGGATGAACCCTGCCGCATCCTTCTGGTCATAGGCGCCCCGGTCGTCTTCAAAAGTGACGAGTGCATCGGAATAAAGTGACTTCTTCGACTTGCGGCCGGAAACCATGACATTGCCCTTGTAGAGTTTCAGGCGGACGCTGCCTTCAACGTCTTCCTGGCTCTTGTCGATCATTGCCTGCAGCATTTCGCGCTCCGGCGAGAACCAGAAGCCGTTATAGATGAGTTCGGCATAGCGCGGCATAAACTCATCCTTCAGGTGCGCAGCTCCGCGATCCAGTGTAATGGATTCCATGGCGCGATGGGCAGCCAGCAGAATGGTACCGCCTGGTGTCTCGTAGACGCCGCGTGATTTCATGCCGACGAACCGGTTCTCGACCAGATCAAGACGGCCAATGCCATTATCGCGACCAAGATCATTGAGCGTCTTCAGGAGGGTCGCTGGTGACAGTGGCTTGCCATCGATGGCAACGGCATCGCCCTTTTCGAAAGATACCTCAATCTCAGTCACAATGTCTGGGGCGTCCATCGGGGAAATCGTGCGCTGGTGGACATATTCCGGCGCTTCCTGCCACGGATCCTCCAGCACTTTGCCCTCGGAAGATGAATGCAGAAGGTTGGCGTCGACCGAGAACGGTGCCTCACCAAGTTTGTCCTTGGCGATCGGAATCTGGTGTTCGCGAGCAAATTCCAGCAAATCTGTACGCGATTTGAACGTCCAGTCGCGCCATGGCGCGATCACCTTGATATCGGGATTGAGCGCATAGGCGGAAAGCTCGAAGCGTACCTGGTCGTTGCCCTTGCCCGTCGCGCCATGGGCGATGGCATCGGCACCCGTCCGGGCTGCGATCTCGACCAGATGCTTGGAAATCAATGGACGGGCAATGGAGGTGCCCAGGAGATAAACACCTTCGTAGACGGCATTGGCACGGAACATCGGAAAGACGAAATCCCGGACAAATTCTTCGCGCACGTCCTCGATATAGATTTCCTTGATGCCGAGCATTTCGGCTTTCTTGCGCGCCGGCTCGAGTTCTTCGCCCTGGCCAAGATCGGCGGTGAAGGTGACGACTTCAGCGCCGAGTTCCGTCTGCAGCCACTTCAGGATGATGGATGTATCGAGACCGCCCGAATAGGCCAGCACGACTTTCTTGACGTCTTTCCACTTGTTCATTCTGTTTTCCTGCATATCGGCTATTCTTGCAGGTCTTTTATCAGGTGCGGTGGTGTTGGCAAGGCCGGTTTCAACCGGCCGGGGCTTTCGCTGCCAGTTGCTTGTGCAGTGCTGGTGTCGTTCGGTCAACCCTGCGACTGCCGGCCTCGCGTGCTGCTAAAGATAATTCCACTTAAACAGGCGTCAGGCGTCGAAAGCGGGTAGTTAAAATCCGATAGTCGCGTTAGCTTCCGTCAAATTCGTAGCGGAGCTTATAGAATGAACTTCATTCCGGAATGGCCAATTATCCTGCAATTTACAATCGCAACCTTTGTTCTGTCCATCACGCCGGGTCCCGACATGACGCTCTTTGTCGGCCGGGCCTTGTCGGAAGGTAAGGCGGCCGGGTTTGCCTGTCTGGCAGGCGCCAGCAGCGGTATTGTGATTCATACGACAATGGTCGCTATTGGCCTCTCGGCATTGATCGTCGCTTCGCCCAGCGCGTTCCTTGCCCTCAAGATCGTAGGTGCGGGCTACCTGGTATGGCTTGCCTATCAGGCAATCCGCCACGGATCGGCGTTCTCGCCGGAAAAGAAGATTGGCCAGTCGCACACGTTGTTCCAGAATTGGCTGACCGGGCTTGGGATCAATCTGCTGAACCCGAAAATCATCCTGTTCTTCATGACGTTTCTGCCGCAATTCGTATCGGCCACGGATCCGCACGCTCCCGGAAAGTTGTTTTTTCTGGGTGTCTTGTTCATTCCTTTAGCCCTGCCGGTCGTGGCGCCAATGATCATTGCCGCGGACAGGTTTTCAAGTTTGCTCAAGAAGAATCCGACCGTGACGCGGATCACCGATTGGCTGTTCGCGGGAGTGTTCTCTGCATTCGCCGCAAAAATTCTGATGGCGCAAGCAAAGTAGCCTGCGTCAGCTTTTCGGCAGGGCCGTTAGCCCGGCGCTGCGTCCGGAAACCAGCCAGTATGAAAAGCCGCCGACGACGCCTGTAGCGAGGATCGCCGCGAAGGTACCGATATCTTCGGTCTGCGGCTGCCACTTCCAGACGATGACGACAACAGCGATGGCTGCGCCGCCAAGAGCATAAAAAAGCCAGTCGCGCCAGCCGGTCAATTCGGCATAGAGGATGAGGACGGCTGCAGGGAAGAACACGCTATAGCCAATGACGACCGCAAAAACCGGCACTGTTGAATAGAGGAACGGCCCCTCTGCGCCGATGAGCTGCGAACTGCCGAGAAGCAGCATGTTGAGAAAAAGGGATGCTGCCACGATGGCAAACACAAAGCCGAGAACGATCAGCGCAAAACGCAAGAGATAGAGCAGGAACTGGCTCAATCTTCACCGTGCCCGGCGATCATGGCCGCCTCGAACGCCAGGCGTTCCGTCTTTTTCATACGTTCCGATTCCGACTTCAATTGGCCGCAGGCCGCAAGGATATCCCGGCCGCGCGGGGTGCGGATCGGCGAGGCGTAGCCGGCATTGTTCACATAATCAGCGAATTTCTCGATCTGCTCCCAATCGGAGCACTGGTAGTTCACGCCGGGCCACGGATTAAACGGGATCAGGTTGATCTTGGCAGGGATGCCTTTGAGAAGGCGAACGAGTTCCTTCGCATCGTCGAGAGAATCATTGACGCCCTTAAGCATGACGTACTCAAACGTGATGCGCTTGGAATTAGAGAGGCTGGGGTAGGCCCGGCATGCGTCAAGCAATTCCTTCAGCGGATATTTCTTGTTGATCGGCACGAGCATGTCGCGCAGGTCGTCATTCACGGCGTGCAGTGAGATAGCCAGCATGACGCCGATTTCCTCGCCTGTGCGGTAGATCTCCGGCACAACGCCAGAGGTCGAGAGCGTGATGCGACGCTTCGACAAAGAAAGTCCGTCGCCGTCCGAGGCAATCAGGAGGGCTTTCTTCACATTGTCGAAATTGTAGAGGGGCTCACCCATGCCCATCATGACGATGTTGGAGACCTTGCGGCCCTCAGCCGGGACCATGGCGCCGTCAGGGGTGTTGCGATCCGGGAAATCACCGAGCCGATCCCGGGCGATCAGCAATTGTGACAGGATTTCCTCGGCGGTCAAATTGCGCACCAGCTTTTGAGTGCCGGTGTGGCAGAAGGAGCAGGTGAGTGTGCAGCCGACCTGGCTGGATATGCACAACGTACCGCGGCCTTCCTCGGGGATATAAACGGTTTCGATCTCGACAGGACGTCCGGCACCGCGTGGCGGAAAGCGGAAAAGCCACTTGCGCGTGCCGTCGTTGGAGATTTGCTCTTCGACGATCTCGGGACGGGCAATGGTGAAATGCCGGGCCAGAAGCTCGCGCATGTCGCGCGAGATATTCAACATATCGGCAAAATTCGACACGCCGCGCACATATAACCAGTGCCAGAGCTGGGCGACCCGCATCTTTACCTGCCGCTCCGGAACGCCGATAGCCGCAAGTGCTTCCCCCATTTCCGCGCGCGACAGACCGATCAGCGACGGCATTTCTGCCTGCGAGGTGCGAAGGGCGTCGCGGGATTTGTCCCGGGCAACAGGATGTGTCAGGTCAAGCGATATGGACATGGGGTTTTCTAACGTTCTTCTCGGAAGCGGGGCTCATATCACGTTCCAGGGCCCGCGTCACCTCCGCACGCGAAAAGGCCGGACACTGCTGTCCGGCCAATATTTTGAAAGCAAGCGCTGCTGCCGACTATTTGCAGGTCGTTATCGCCTTCAGTGCCGCTGACACCCCCTTCAGGGAATAGGCATAGCTGGTCTTGGTGCCGCGCTTTGATACCGCGCTAATGGACATTTTCTGTCCGGAGCGCAGCGCAGCGACGAGCTGCGGTTCCTCGGCGGCGTTTTCCATCCAGCCATGGCTGCCGTTGGTGAACATCGAAAAGTTGCGATTATCGATGGTCACCGTAACCTTCGAATTCTGCTGCAGATCGTAGCCAGCCTTGAACTGCGGCTCAAAGCTTACATTCTGACCGGGCTTCTGGCTCACCATGAAGAAGTTATCCCCGTGATCAACGCTCGCGGGCTGCTTATCGATGGGGACTGACAAGACGTAGCAAACCTTGCCGTTGCCCTGCTGGTAACTGTAAGCGCCCCACGCGTTAAACTGGCTGATCTGGCTTGGGGTCTGGGCAAGAGCTGTTCCTGTCAGCCCAAGCATGAGCACAGAGGTCGCTACGATTGATTTTCCAAACATTTTACCTACCAGTTTCTGTCGTACGCTTCACAACTCGTGAACCGGCAATGGTCCGGAGATATCCGGATGCCGCATTGTCCAGTTCGCTCCTCTTAATTTGACTTAATCTGGGTTACCAAACGGTGAAGACCGGGTCAAAAAAGCTGATCGAGAGCCGAGAAGGTCACATCCTAATCGAAGTCCCACTCGGGAACTCCAGCCAAACAAAAGCGGCGAGACTTTGACGCTTGCAGGGATCACATCGTTGTGATCCGCGGTTTGGGTTCCGCAAAGCGCCAAAGCAGTTCAACGCCTTCCCTGTGGCGAGGTATCCCGATCGAGATCCTCAAGTGCCTTCTTCGCTGCAGCGCGATGAGCGGGCGTAATGTTGGTGCGAATAGCGGTCAAAGCCGCCATTAGAACGGCCATGTCATCGGTGAACCCGAGGCCAAGGAGAAAATCGGGAATGAAGTCGAGTGGCAGAACGAAATAGGCCAGCGACGCCAGAAGAACTCCGCGAACTCTTGTTGGCGTTGCAGGGTCGAGCGCACAGAAATAGCCGGCAATCACCTCGTCCAGAAATGGAATGGCCTTTGCCGCTTTGCCGGCGGTCTTCCAGAACCGCGCACGGACGCGCTCTTCGCGAGAACGCTGGTTGTCCTCGCTCCCCGGCTCAAGAATTTCGCCAATTTTAATGTCGTCCATTCCTCGTCCTTAAGGTTGCGTTTGAAGACATGGGTAGGCTTGCGGCAAGGTGCAAGAGTTTTGATCAAATTGCCGTGAATTTATCGATTTTCGCGAGGGTCTGAAATGTCGACGTCGATGGACGTTAGCCGGGAGGCTGGTCCTAACGGTTGCGCATGCCTGTTTTTTCTTCATATCTGGCAATAACTCATTCAAAGTCACGGTTCCCTCATCTATGGAAATGCCTCCCTTGCGCTCGGTTCTTTTCGTCTGTCTCGGCAATATTTGCCGGTCGCCCTTGGCAGAAGGGGTCTTCAGCTCGGTGCTCGCAGCGTCGGGGAAGGGCGATGGTGTCATTATCGATTCTGCCGGTACCAACGGATACCATACGGGCGAAGCACCGGATCGGCGGTCCATTGCCGTCGCAGCCAGATATGGGATCGACATCTCACGTCAGCATTGCCGGCAACTGACCTCAGAGGATTACGTGCGGTTTGATCTGATTGTTGGCATGGACCACGCCAACGTCGCCACAATCGAGGCGCGCCTGCCCGTCAACGCTCGTGCAAGAACCGGGCTCTTCTATGAGATCGCGCTTGGCGAGAGCCGTCAAATTCCCGATCCGTATTATGGTACCCAAGCTGACTTCGAGCGTGTCTACCGGATGATCCTAGCCGCTTCGGACGGTCTTTCGAAGCTGTTCTGACGGGTAGAGCGCGGTGCTTCGAGCGGCCATGCCTCCTCGACGATGTAAGGTCCGCCACCGATCGAATCGCGCGACGACATCAAAACGAACCGTCCAATCGTGAACGGTGCCGTGGAGAAGTTACCGCGCGAGGAGAGATAATGCGCGACCTCTTCATTGCGCACATTGCGCAATCGGGCGAGCGTAACATGCGGTGTGAATTTGCGCGGATCGGCCGGCAGCATCAGGCGCTGGCATATGCGTTCGATCTCGGCCTGCAGTGCCTGAATATCCGGCGACGGTGATACCGCCGCAAAGACGCTGTGTGGTTTTTTCGAACCGAACGCATTGACACCGGAAAGCTTGAGAGTGAATTCCGGCCGCCGTATACGATCAAGCGCATTGGCTACTTCGTCGGCAACATGGCCTTCAACGTCGCCGATAAAACGCAATGTGATGTGATAGTTTTCGACATCGATCCATCGGGCGCCTGGCAGACCACCGCGCAAGAGCGACAGTGAGAGAGCGGCGTCCCTCGGGATTTCGAGGGCAGTAAAGAGACGCGGCATAAGGCATCCTCCCCGAATCGAGTTGTAACTCTAGAGAATCATTGAATGAGTCCGGGAGCAAGGCGAAAAATCATATTCTTTTCCCACGCGACAAATTGGCCACGCACGCCTTTGCTCGCTCCGAAGACCATTTCTCGGGAGCGCGACAGCGATTGCTACTGCGAGATGGCAGAGCTGTTTTCCGCTATGGTCTTCTCGATGACGGGCATGAAGCCTTCGACCATCCTGGCGACACCCTTGGCATTGGGGTGCATGCCATCCTCCAGCTGCAATGATTTTTCAGTGGCCACGCCCTCCAAGAAAAATGGGTAGAGCGGGACATCATACTTCTCGGCCAGCCGCGGGAAGATTGCGTTGAACCTCGCTTCGTAGTCGTCGCCCATATTGGGCGGTGCGAGCATGCCGGCGAGAATGACTTGCACGTTACGCTGCTTCAGTTTCTCGATGATCTCCGCAAGATTTTTTTCACTCAGCTCCGGCGAGATGCCGCGCAAGGCATCGTTGGCGCCAAATTCAAGAATGACGAGATCTGTTCCTTCTGGCACGGACCAATCGAGGCGGGAAAGACCGTCTGTCGTAGTCTCCCCGGCAACACCGGCATTGGCGATCGTCACAGCGATGCCCTTTGCATTCATGGCCTGCTCCAGCTGCGCGGTGAAGGAGTCCTGCATGGGCAATTCGAAGCCAGACATCAGGCTGTCCCCGAAACCGACAACGGTCAGCGGGTGGTCGGACACGTTTTTTTGATTGGCCAATGCCAAGGACGGCAAGGCAACAAGACCAAGTGAAACTAGGAATTGTATCAATGGTTTGAATCTCATTTTTGGGTACCCATATCTGACCAACTGCAACCAGAGTCGGTGCCGACCATATCGCAAAGGAAGTCGTTTCGTGACTGAATCCGTCATCGCGCTTGATCACATTGAGTTGACACTAGGCACGGGTGCTTCCTCCGTCCATGTTCTGAAAGGCATCTCGCTGAATATCAATTCCGGCCAGTCCGTCGGCATTGTCGGGCCGTCAGGCTCAGGCAAATCCACCCTGTTGATGGTTCTTGCTGGTCTGGAGCGCGTGGATTCCGGGTCAGTTCGGATCGCTGGCGAGAAGCTGGAGATCATGAATGAGGACGAGGCTGCAGCGTTTCGCGGCAAGAATATCGGCATCGTCTTTCAATCCTTTCACCTCATCCCCAACATGACAGCGCTCGAAAATGTCGCGGTTCCGCTGGAGCTGGCTGGCAATCCCGATGCCTTTGCCGTAGCGGAACGCGTCCTTGCGGCGGTCGGGCTTGCTGATCGTGTTACGCATTACCCCGGGGAACTCTCCGGCGGCGAACAGCAGCGGGTTGCGATCGCCCGTGCCCTCGCACCGTCGCCGAAGATCCTCATCGCGGATGAGCCTACGGGGAACCTCGACACCGCGACCGGCAAGCAAATTGCCGACCTTCTGTTCGAAAAGCAGAGGGAACTCGGCCTCACTTTGGTGCTTGTGACCCATGATGCCACCCTTGCGGCGCGTTGTGACCGCGAGATCCGGGTCCGCTCGGGGCTGATCGAGGCGGATGAAGGTGCGCCGGAATTGGCGAAAAGCGCATGAGTGACGTCTCGTCAATCCGCTCTTCACCATCGCTCAAACTGGCTCTGCGTTTTGCCTTGCGCGAAATGCGCAGCGGCTTGTCCGGGTTCTACATATTCCTCGCCTGCATCGCCCTCGGTGTCGCGGCCATAGGCGGCGTCAATTCTGTTGCCAATTCTGTTACCGCAGGTATCTCCACGCAGGGGCAAAGCATCCTGGGTGGAGATATCCGCTTTCAACTGAACCAGCGCGAAGTCACTCCCGACGAGCGCGCTTTTCTTGATGCCAAGGGCCGTGTCGCGGTCAGCGCCAATATGCGATCCATGGCGCGACTAGTTGATGGATCCGACCAGTCGCTGGTCGAAGTGAAGGCGGTGGATGAAGCCTATCCGCTCTATGGCCAGCTGGAGACGGCGCCGGGACTCGACCACGAGGCGTTGTTCATTGAAAAGGATGGAGCGTTTGGCGCAGCCGTTGCCCAAATCTTTCTCGACCGGCTCAACCTCAAAATTGGTGACCGCGTTCTGTTGGGATCGGCGACTTTCGAATTGCGTTCTATCATCACCAATGAACCCGATCTACTATCCGATGGTTTCGGTTTTGCGCCGCGTTTCATGGTTTCGCTTGAAGGTCTCGCGGCTGCCGGCCTCGTCCAACCGGGCAGCCTCGTCGATCACAGCTACAAACTCGCGCTCCCCGCCGGTACCAGCGAAGCCGCGATCACGGCACTCCGCAATGAGGCGCGGCTCAAATTCCCAGAGGCCGGTTGGACCATACGCAGCAGGACCAATGCCGCCCCGTCGCTCAGCGCCAATATCGAGCGGTTTTCTCAGTTCCTGACTTTGGTCGGGCTAACGGCGCTCATTGTTGGCGGCGTTGGCGTCGCCAATGCGGTGAGGGCCTATCTCGACGGTAAACGCGGCGTCATAGCGACGTTCAAATCGCTCGGAGCGCCCGGCTGGTTTGTCATCGCGGTCTATCTGATCCAGATCACGATCATTGCACTTATCGGCATCGTTATCGGTCTCGTGATTGCGGCTATCATTCCCTATGCGGCCGGTTACGCCCTCAGGGACGTTCTGCCCATCGCAGCCAAAGGCGGATTTTATCCGGGTGCATTGGCATGGGCGGCGTTGTTCGGACTTCTGACGACGCTTTCTTTCGCGATCCTGCCTCTCGGGCGTGCGCGCGATGTTCCGGCAACAGCACTTTTCCGGGAACAGGGCTTTGAACAGCGGGGCTGGCCAAAGCTGTTCTATGTGGCCGTTGCTGCGGTACTGATTGCCGTCCTCGGCCTGCTCGCTGTTTTCTTCGCCTATGACCGCAGGATTGCGTTAATTTTCATCGGCGCGGTGGCATTTTCGTTCTTGGTTTTGCGGGCGGTCTCAGGCCTGGTCCAGTGGGCGGCGCGCCGCGCGCCGCGGGTTCGTTCAACCGCACTGCGTCTCGCCATCGGCAATATCCATCGTCCGGGTGCCCTCACACCCTCTGTGGTTCTGTCTCTGGGTCTCGGACTGACGCTTCTTGTCACGCTTGCGCTCATTGACGGCAGCTTACGTCGGCAACTGGCGGGCAACTTGCCGGAAAGGGCTCCGAACTTCTTCTTCGTCGACATTCAAAGCAAGCAGGTGGATCAGTTTACCGGTCTCGTGCAAAAGGCAGCGCCGAACGGTAAGATCGTAAGCGCGCCCATGTTACGCGGTCGCATCGTCGCGTTCAACGGAACCAGCGTCGACAAGCTGACAATACCTCCGGAAGGGGCGTGGGTCCTGCGTGGTGATCGCGGCATCACCTACGCTAAGAATGTGCCGGAAAACTCCGAGTTGACGCTTGGTACGTGGTGGCCAGCCGACTATTCGGGCGAGCCTCTTGTGTCCTTCTCGGCGGAAGAGGCCGCCAATCTTGGTCTCAAGATTGGCGATACCGTGACAGTCAACGTGCTTGGCCGCAACGTCACGGCACGCATCGCCAATTTCCGTCAGCTGCAATGGGAATCGCTGGCCATCAATTTCGTTATGGTTTTCTCACCGAATACCTTTGCCGGTGCCCCGCACGCCTGGCTGGCGACCCTGACCGACACCTCATCGACGCCACAGCAGGAGGCAACTGTCATGCGAGACGTGACCCGCGCGTTCCCGGCTGTCACGACGGTTCGTGTCAAGGATGCGATCACCATCGCCAATGAACTCGTCGGCCAGCTTGCCGTTGCAATTCGTGCGGCGGCCTCGGTGGCATTGATCGCCTCGATTCTCGTGCTCGGCGGAGCGCTGGCGGCAGGCAACCGGGCGCGCGTTCACGACGCTGTGGTACTGAAGACTCTCGGCGCGACCAGACGAACGCTCATCAGGGCTTTCACCCTCGAATATATGCTGCTCGGTCTCGCTACGGCGGTTTTTGCGCTCTTTGCCGGCGGTCTGGCAGCCTGGTACGTGATTGTCAGGGTTATGACATTGCCCGCATCCTTCCAGCCGGATGTCGCCGTCATGACCGTGATCATCGCGTTGGTCTTGACTGTCGGGTTTGGTCTTGCGGGTACGTGGCGAATCCTTGGACAGAAGGCGGCGCCAGTCCTGCGAAACCTCTGAAATCGTTAAAAGAGTGTAATTTTCGTTCGATTCATCATGTTTTGGCGGATTACACGCAATCTTGAGTAAATCAGGTCTTGTTATGGATCGTACGAATCCCCATAATTTGTCCCAAGGCATGCTGGGGTCCCGCCAGCGGCGCCTGGGGATAAACCCGACACCCGACGGGACGAAGCAAATGAGGAAAACCATGGCTGACTATCGCAACATCCAGGCCCGTACACCGGCCGGAGTGCGTGTGGATGCGGGGATCGATCAGGGTCTGCGCAGCTACATGCTACAGGTCTACAATTTGATGGGGATCGGTCTCGCAGTGACCGGTCTTGCAGCGCTGGCAGTTGTTTATCTTGCGACCACCAATGATGCATCTCTCGCCGCAGCACAGTTGCCA
Organism: uncultured Alphaproteobacteria bacterium; assembly: GCA_963777425.1. Classification (GTDB taxonomy): domain Bacteria; phylum Pseudomonadota; class Alphaproteobacteria; order Rhizobiales; family Rhizobiaceae; genus Phyllobacterium. Next base: position 412,426 of record CAVZQS010000011.1, read on the forward strand.
AACGGAAAAATGCTGACCAATCTTGGCGTGGCGCTTTACGGCTCGCCCTTGCGCTGGGTTGTCATGCTCGCGCCTCTCGCAGCGGTGTTCTTCCTGAGCTTCCGCATCGAGAAGATGAGCGTCGCTGCTGCCCAGACAACCTTCTGGGTTTATGCCGCGCTCGTTGGCGTATCGCTGTCCTCGATCTTCCTGGTCTATACGACCGGAAGCATTGTTCAGACGTTCTTCATCACAGCTGCATCGTTTGGCGCGCTGTCCCTGTACGGCTACACCACAAAGCGTGATCTGTCCGGGATGGGCTCGTTCCTGTTCATGGGCTTGATCGGCATCATCCTGGCATCTGTGGTCAATATTTTCCTTGCATCGAGCGCATTGCAGTTTGCAATCTCGGCCATCGGCGTTTTGGTCTTTGCTGGCCTGACCGCCTATGACACCCAGAACATCAAGGAAATGTATTACGAAGGTGATGCTGCTGACACCTATGGCCGCAAGGCAATCATGGGCGCGCTGCGTCTCTACCTCGACTTCATCAACATGTTCATGTTCCTGCTCCAGTTCCTGGGCAATCGCGAGTAATCGCTCGAACATGAATTGAGATCAGGGCAGCGGAAACGCTGCCCTTTTCTTTGTGCCTGTCCAATTGTCCGGTGAAAAATTCCCGCTCTGGCCCCTTCAAATTACCGGCAAAGAAGCGCATGAAACAATCACGATTGATCCTTTGCCCGCGAAGCCCATGTCTCCTTTAGAAATCCGCTCGGCACGTCCTGCCGATCTTGCCGCCATCACCGAAATCTATCGCGACGCTGTCCTTCATGGAACGGCGACTTATGAGATCGATCCGCCTGACTATGAGGAAATGGTGCGGCGGTTTCATGCAATTACCGCTGAAGGCTTTCCCTATATCGTTGCGGAGATCGATGGCAAGGTGATGGGCTATGCCTATGCAAATTACTTCAGGACCAGACCTGCCTATTGGTGGACAGTGGAGGACTCGATCTATATTGCGCCCGAGGCCAAAGGCCGCGGCCTTGGCAAGGCGCTGTTGAACCAGCTGATTGTCGACTGCACCGCGCTGGGCTTTCGGCAGTTCATCGCTGTCATAGGAGACGGGCATGACAACTCGGCTTCGGTGAAACTTCACGCCAGTGCTGGTTTCACGTACTCCGGAACCATCAAGAGTTCAGGGTTCAAGCATGGCCGCTGGCTGGATACGGTGCTCATGCAGCTCGATATGAACGGCGGCTCCGAGACGTTACCCGGCAAGCCGCCACTAAGAGCATAGCCAAGCGGTAGAGCCTATCCCCGCACGACGCTCAAACCCTTGTCGAATACCCGGAGCACGCGGTCGAGCTCATGCCCCCGTTTGAGGATGAGCCCGCTTGCTGCGATCACGCTATACGCACCCTGCTTGCGGGCAAGCCGCGGGTTTTTCTCAACCCGAAACATTGGCACTTCGCTTGTCCGCCGAAAAATGGAGAACACCGCGCGATCCATCAAATGGTCAATCGCATAGTCGCGCCATTCACCTGCGGAGACCATGAAGCCATATATGCGGAGAATTTGATCGAGTTCACGCCGGTTAAAGGTAACGGGCGGATCACTGGTGCGTACTAGAGAGATAAGTTTCGCCTGCTGTTGCGATTCATCGCCACTCGCATTGCCGTCCATCAATCAACCGCCTTAATTGTCGTGTGACACCTGGATGACATAAAGGTGACCTGTTCTGCTAGTTTTTACAAGGCCGGTGTGAACGTGAAATGGGCAATAATTGGCTTTAGAACCGTTTTTTGACCGTTCTCACGAAGCAATACGGCTTGATTCCAATGGTGATGATACGACATATTCTCGCCATAATCTGTTCGCATTGCCGCCCCATTCGAAACCCACCATCGGCGAATGTTGTCTGAGACGGTTCGCCTCGAACAGCCCGATACCCCAAGCCCCCCGCCCAACGGGTTGGTTGGGTCCGAACCAATCAGTCTCCATATTTGGCAACATGCCCCAATACCTCAGGCCGGATTTATCCGGCCTGTTTTTGTTTGGGGATCACTTTAATCAGGGTTTGGACGCCATGATGGATGCCCCGATAATCGGCCCCGGCTTGCCTTCGCCGAGCATTTCCTGCAGCAGCACGGCACATCCGGTTGCCTTCTTGCTGGCGATCTCACTCAGTGGAATCTCGATCTGCTTCGCATTGCCATCCCACATGCCTACGGTTTCCATTGCCCGCACGCTGTTGGAATAATTCACCTTGCGGCCAACATTCTCACCATCAGGTATTTCGACGATTGTTTCCCGATTAAAGTAGGCAAGCAGCACCCGGACCGGGTTCCTTGCGGCCTGACCGGAGCCGATATCAATCAGCAAACGGTCTGGCGCGGTCTTCTCAATGGAAACGGGAATGGTGAGGCCAGCCGCGGTATCGCGCATTTCCGCGATGCGCCTGCGAATTTTCTGTCCGTCCTGCCCGTTCACATGCTCACGGCCGTTGAGAATCACTTGAGGCGTATAGATGCCATTCAGGCCCAGAGTGGTCCTGTAGGCGTTTTGGCGATCGGTATTTTCCGGCAGTGCAAGATTGTCTGTCCAGCCGCGATAGTCCCAGTAATCGACGTGAAAGGCGAGGGCGACAACTTCCCCTTCCGTCGCAAGCTGTTTCAGAATCGCATCTGCGGGTGGGCAGGAGCCACACCCCTGGGACGTATAGAGCTCGACGACGCCGTCTGGCTTTTTGCCGACATTCTCTGCGCAGACTGGCAGCACATATGCGGCGGCCGCCAGAAGCGGAGCGCCAATCAGAATACGTCTGGACAGAGCGGGCAGGGGCACAGGTTCTATTCACTTCCCAATTTGAATGGGCTTGTTGTCGGTCAAAATGATTGCGAGATGATTGATAGGAGCCGTGCGTCTCAAGAGGAAGTCACTTTGAGGTGAATTCGATCACGTTTCGCGGGCTCACCCAACAAAAGACCGCCGGGCAGCCGGCGGTCTTTCCTCAGGGTCACGTTGACTGCAATTACGCAGCCAGGTCGCGCAGAACGTATTGCAAAATGCCGCCGTTCTTGAGGTATTCAAGCTCATCGATCGTATCAATCCGGCAGATCAACGGGACCTGCTTGCTGCTGCCATCGGCATAGGTCACCGTGGCAAACGTCTTCTGACGTGGCTGGATCGTGGCCAGCCCCTCGATCGAGACGACTTCGTCGCCCTTCAGTCCCAGCGATTGCCAGCTCGTGCCCTCTTCGAGAACGAATGGCACGATACCCATGCCAACCAGGTTCGAACGGTGGATGCGTTCGAAGGACTGGGCGATGACGGCGCGTACGCCGAGCAGATTGGTGCCCTTGGCAGCCCAGTCGCGTGATGAGCCATTGCCGTATTCCACGCCTGCAAAGATCACCAGCGGCACATTCTCCGCACGATACTGCATGGCAGCATCATAGATCGGCATCTCTTCCTTGGAGGGATAATGGATCGTGTAGCCACCCTCACGGCCGTTTTCACCGAGCATATGATTGCGGATGCGGATATTGGCGAACGTGCCGCGCATCATCACCTCATGGTTGCCGCGGCGCGTACCGTACTGGTTGAAATCCAGCGGAGCAACGCCATGGTCGGTGAGGTACTTGCCGGCTGGAGAGGCGGCCTTGATCGAACCGGCGGGCGAAATGTGATCGGTCGTGATCTTGTCGCCAAACAGGCCGAGAACGCGCGCTCCCTTGATGTCGTTGACCTTGCCGGGCGTCTTGCCCATGCCGACGAAGTAAGGCGGGTTCTGCACATAGGTCGACTGGTCGTCCCATGCATAGGTCTGGCCCGCCGGCACGTTGACGGCCTGCCAGTTCTCGTCGCCCTTGAACACATCCGCATACTTGGCTGCAAACAGCTTGCGGGTAACGTTCTTGGTGATGAACTCCTGGATCTCGTGCGAAGACGGCCAGATATCCTTGAGGAATACCGGATTGCCTTCTCTGTCCTCGCCGAGTGGTTCGGTCGTCAGATCCCTGGTCACAGTGCCCGCCAATGCGTAGGCAACGACGAGAGGCGGCGAGGCCAGGTAGTTTGCCTGCACGTCGGGTGATACGCGTCCCTCGAAGTTGCGGTTGCCGGAAAGCACTGCCGCAGCAATCAGCCCCTTGTCGTTGATGGTCTTGGAGATCGGTGCCGGGAGCGGACCGGAATTGCCGATGCACGTCGTGCAGCCGAAGCCTACGAGGTTGAAACCGAGCTTGTCGAGCTCCTTCTGCAATCCGGCACTTTCGAGATAGGCGGCAACGACCTGCGAGCCCGGCGCCAGCGATGTCTTGACCCATGGCTTGGACTTCAGGCCCTTGGCAGCAGCGTTGCGGGCGAGAAGACCGGCCGCTATCAAAACGCTCGGATTGGATGTGTTGGTGCAGGAGGTGATGGCGGCAATGGCGACATCGCCGTGACCGAGATCGTAGTCCTCACCTTCGACAGAATAGCGGGCGTCGAGCTGTGTGGTCTTTTTGTATTCTTGCTGCAGCGATTCATGGAAGCCGGATGCGATGCCTTCCAGCGCGATACGGCCTTCCGGACGCTTTGGTCCGGCCATAGACGGCACGACGGTTCCAAGATCCAGCTCCAGCGTATCCGTGAACACCGGATCAGCGGAGTTTGGCTCGCGCCACATGCCCTGCGCTTTCGAGTAGGCTTCGACGAGGGCCAGGCGGTCTTCGTCGCGGCCGGACATGTGCATGTAGTTGATGGTTTCGCGGTCGATCGGGAAGAAGCCGCATGTCGCGCCATACTCCGGACCCATATTGCCGATGGTGGCACGGTCGGCCAGTGTCATGCTTTCGAGACCAGGCCCGAAGAATTCGACGAACTTGCCGACGACGCCCTTCTTGCGCAGCATCTGTACCACGGTAAGAACGAGATCGGTTGCCGTCACGCCTTCCTTGACCTTGCCGGTCAGGCGGAAACCGATGACTTCCGGCAGGAGCATCGATACCGGCTGGCCGAGCATGGAAGCTTCGGCTTCGATGCCGCCGACGCCCCAGCCGAGCACGCCAAGGCCATTGACCATGGTGGTGTGCGAGTCAGTGCCGACGCACGTATCCGGATAGGCGACGGTCACGCCGTCTTCTTCCTTGGTCCACACGGCCTGGGCCAGATATTCGAGGTTCACCTGGTGGCAGATGCCCGTGCCGGGCGGAACAACGCGGAAGTTCTTGAACGCCTGCTGGCCCCATTTCAGGAAGCGATAGCGTTCGCCGTTGCGCTCATATTCAAGATCGACATTGCGCTTGAAGGCCTGGGGATTGCCGAATTCATCGACGATCACCGAATGGTCGATAACGAGATCAACCGGGACGAGCGGATTGATCTTCTCGGGATCGCCACCGAGATTGACCATAGCGTCGCGCATGGCTGCAAGATCCACGACTGCTGGTACACCGGTGAAGTCCTGCATCAGGACGCGGGCTGGACGATAGGCGATTTCTGCGCCGGCGCTGCCGCGGTCGACAAGCCATTTGGCGACATTCTCGATATCCTTCTTGAAAACCGAGCGGTTGTCTTCAAAACGAAGCAGGTTTTCGAGCAGAACTTTCATGGAGAACGGAAGTTTGGAAATGCCCTCCAGGCCGTTCTTCTCGGCTTCGGTCAAGCTGTAATAGACATATTCCTTGTCCCCTACGGTGAGGGTTTTACGGCATTTGAAACTGTCAATCTGAGACATTTTTCGTTCGTCCTTATGCTGAGGCCTAACCCGGGACGAACGCCTTTGCCGCGTTTCAAGGACGCGCTAAGGTGCGGGTGCAGTCATTTCCGCTGTCCGTCCCGCAACAGGTCCAAAAACAGAACCCGTACCGAGATCGGCCAAAAATGGTTTCCACACCGACCGCTGGCATGGTTGCCAGCTATATAGAGTTTTTCGTCGATCTGTGCCAGACCGATGTTCGTCAAAAATGCGTGCTGCGTCGAAATGATCACGCGGTATTCGGGGTTGGAAAAAAAGCGGGTCATTCATGCGGTTAATCGCGGAAAACTTGGGCGGAGAACGAGGTGGGGAGCGATTGTTTTCTGGCCTTGATTTTACGATTTCCGCCGGCAACGCGCTGCTTGTCACGGGACCCAACGGGGCCGGAAAATCCACCCTGCTGCGAATCATTGCTGGGCTGCTTGTGCAGGCCGAGGGTGCAGTTCGCCTCGAGGCGCAGCCACAGGCATATGAGAGCCTTGTCGCAGCCACGCACTACCTCGGCCATTTGAACGCCATGAAACCGGTTCTCAGCATCGATGAAAATCTGCGCTTCTGGCAGTCGTTCAACGGCACCGGTCGGTGTTCAATCGTGGAGGCGCTCGATCGTGTTGGCCTTGCGGATATCGGCCATTTGCCATTCGGTTATCTCTCGACCGGTCAAAAGCGGCGCGCCAGTATTGCCCGCCTCCTGATCAGTGATCGTCCTCTATGGCTGCTGGATGAGCCGACTGCCGGGTTGGACAAGGTGTCGGAGATTCAGTTCACGGGGCTGATGCAACAGCACCTTGCGGGTGGTGGGATCATTGTTGCCGCGACGCATCTGCCGCTAGGGCTTGCGGCGAAAGAACTTTCGTTGGGGACGAGCGCGTAATGGGAGCTTTGTTCATCCGCGATGTCCGGCTGGGGCTGCGCGCCGGGGGCGGAGTACTGATCGGCATTCTGTTCTTCCTCGCGGTGATCGCAGTCATTCCTTTCGGTGTTGGCCCTGATTTGAAACTGCTCGCCCGAATCGGTCCCGCCATGCTGTGGATCGGCGCACTGCTGGCGACGCTGCTCGGCCTCGACCGGTTGTTTCAGGCGGACAGGGACGACGGTTCGCTGGATCTTTTGATTATGGCGCAGGAGCGACACATGCTGGCACTCACGGTCCTGGTGAAGTGCCTGGCGCATTGGACAATCAGCGTCCTGCCGCTGGTGATTGCCTCGCCGCTTCTTGGTCTTTTCATGAACATGGAGCCGCCGGCGATCGGAGCGACGACGCTAACACTGCTTGTCGGTACACCAGCGATCACGTTGATAGGCGCCGTGGGGGCAGCGGTGGCCGTTTCACTGCCTCGCGGCGGCCTTCTTGTTTCGGTCATCGTCCTGCCATTGACCATACCCGTACTGATTTTTGGTGTATCTGCGTCCTATGGCGCAGTTGAAGACCCGGCACCATTTCTGGCACCCTTCCTTATTCTCGCTGCGATTACCCTGTTTTTTGCGGTTCTGGGACCGTTGGCAGCTGCCGCAGCGCTGAAATCCTCGGCGGACTGACAGAGGAGTGAATTGCGAAAAGGGCACCAGAAAGCTAAGAGAACATCATGAGTGATGCTGTTTCCAAGACTGGACGATGGATCGACCTGGCCAATCCAACCAGGTTCCTGAGCCTCGCTGGAGCCATTTTGCCATGGCTTGGCGGGTTGACGGTGCTTGTCCTCGCGATTGGATTCTGGATGTCCATGCAGGCGCCAGACGACTACCAACAGGGCGCGACCGTCAAGATCATGTTCATCCATGTGCCTTTCGCCTGGCTCTCGATGATGTGTTACACCATCATGACTATCGCTGCGCTCGGTACATTGGTCTGGCGCCATCCCCTGGCGGATGTGTCCGCCAAGGCCGCTGCGCCGATCGGCGCCGTATTCACCGCGCTTGCGCTGATCACTGGCTCGCTCTGGGGCAAGCCGATGTGGGGCACCTGGTGGGTCTGGGACGCGCGACTGACCTCGGTCTTCGTGCTCTTCTTGATGTACCTCGGCATTATCGCGCTCACCCGCGCTATGGACGATCCGGCGAAATCCGCCAAAGCGACGGCCATCCTCACGCTGGTGGGGTTCATCAACATCCCCATCATCAAGTTTTCGGTTGACTGGTGGAACACATTGCACCAGCCCGCATCGGTCTTGCGTATGGGCGGTTCGACCATTGACCCGTCACTGCTGTGGCCGCTGCTGGTGATGGCGATTGGCTTCACGCTGCTGTTCTTCAGCTTGCACATCATGGCGATGCGCAATGAAATCTGGCGCCGCCGGGTCGTTGCAATGCGCCGAGTCGCTGCCAGAAGTGCGGAACGGAGGGTGGCGCAATGACCGGCCATGCCGCCTTCATCCTCGCTTCCTACGGCGCAAGCTTTGTTGTTCTTGCCGGATTGATCGGTTGGATCTTTATGGATCAGCGGATCCAGCGTCAGGCCTTGCAGGAGCTTGAATCACGCGGTGTCCGCCGCCGTTCGGAGACAAAGACGGATACTGCATCGTGATGGGGGCATCGTGACCGGTCAGGATCAAGTGGAAAAAACCCTCGCAAGGCGCAGTTCGCTGTTCGTCTTTCTGCCGCTCATTCTTTTTGCAGCGCTTGCCGGCATATTCGCATTCCAGCTGGCCTCCGGCCGCGATGAATCTGTTATCCCGTCCGCCCTGATCGGCAAGCCAGCACCAAACCTGTCGTTACCTCCGGTCGAGGGTCTCCAGAAAGACGGGCAGCCGGTCCCCGGCCTTGATCCCGCGGGTTTTAAGGGGCAGGTCACGCTCGTCAACGTCTTTGGCTCCTGGTGCTTGCCTTGCCGGGTTGAGCATCCGCTGTTGATGCAACTTGCCCAGGACAAGCGAATTCGTCTGGCTGGCTTGAACTACAAGGACAAAACCGAAAACGCACTGCGTTTTCTCGACGAACTCGGCAACCCCTATGCGATGATCGGTGCGGATAGCAATGGACGCGCCGCAATCGAATGGGGTGTCTATGGCGTGCCGGAAACCTTCCTGGTCGGCCGCGATGGCAACATCGTCTATAAGCACGTAGGACCGTTCACTGCGGAGTCGATCCGCGACGACCTGATGCCTGCGGTCGAAGCCGCGCTCAACGCGAAATAGGGTTCCTCAGTTGTCCAACATGGCATAGTGCCGTACCCAGCCCGCCGCACGCGTCGCCGCGGTCGCGGTGCTGTCATAGGCATGGGTAAGGGGAACCGTGATCATCCGGTAGCCAAAGCTGGTCTTTGTTGCGACTGTAACCGGAGCATCGATGGGCGTGCCAAGGGCCAAGGTCTCGATCGGCCGGTCGGCCGCAGGCGCTGGTACCGTGAAAGAGCCGCTGGCGACCGCTGTCCCTGGCGCGGACTTTACTGTGCATGTCGCAGTGATCAGCGGGTAACCGGTCTTGGTGTTTCGGCGAATCTCGCTTTCGAGATCGGCGCGGCAGCGCTCAATGCTGGTCCAGCCGGCATCTGCGGTCTTGATATATTCGCAGATTTTCGCATCGCAGTCGCAACCCATCAGGGTCATCACGATGAGAGCCGTTTTCATGGGTCGCGCTTTCTGAGAATTCGTTGCCGGTACCGGAATTCTTGAGCGCCGATCGCGGCGGGATTTCGTCGCGATCAGGCGTAAATTATGGCCGTTTGGCGGATTTATTGGTCTTTGCTTGCCGCTTTTTCGGGCGTTGCCTGCTCGATCGAATATTTCATGACCAATGGCATCTGCGCAAAGGTGAAAAGCAGCGTAATCGGCATGGTGCCCCAGACCTTGAAGGCAACCCAGAAATCCGTCGAGAAACTGCGCCAGACCACTTCGTTCAAAACGGCGAGGAAAAGGAAGAAAACTCCCCAACGCAGGGTCAGTTTACGCCAGCCTTCAGCATTTAGCTTGAAGGCGCTATCGAACACATAACCGAGTAGCGATTTGCCGAAGTAGAGTCCGCCAAGCAGAATGACCCCGAACAGCGTGTTGACGATGGTCGGTTTCATCTTGATGAAGGTCTCGTTGTGCAGCCAAAGCGTCAGCGCGCCGAAAACCAGAACGACAATGCCGGACACCAGCGGCATAATCGGCAGGCTGCGGGTCAAGATCCAGGAAACAGCGAGTGCGATAGCCGTAGCGGCCATGAAAAGGGCAGTGGCGATGAAAATCGGCTCGCCAATATTGGATAAAGCGGGAAATCGCCCGATCAGCCATTCACCACGCGCGTTGGCAAAGAAGAAGACCATGAGAGGTCCAAGTTCCAGCGCAAGTTTCAACAGGGGCTGAACTTCCTTGCGTGCCGGATCGGACGGATCGCGTTCGAATACGGATTCTTCCATCATGCAACTCCCGCAATGGCTTTGGCAAAATCTCTCGCGGCGAAGGGTTCGAGGTCATCGACCTGTTCGCCAACGCCAATGAAATAGACAGGCAATCTGTGTTTCGCCGAGATGGCGACAAGAATGCCACCTCGCGCCGTGCCGTCAAGTTTGGTCATGACCAGACCATTGACGCCGGCGATGTTCTTGAAGATCTCGACCTGGTTCAATGCGTTCTGGCCCGTTGTGGCGTCGAGGGTCTGCAGGACCGTATGCGGCGCCTCCGGATCGTTCTTGCCAAGAACGCGAACGATCTTCGCTAGCTCCTCCATCAACTCTGCCCTGTTCTGCAAACGGCCGGCCGTATCGATGATCAGAACATCGCTGCCAGCTTCCTTCGCCTGCTTCCAGGCATCGAAAGCAAGCCCTGCAGCATCAGCGCCAATCTTGCTCGAGACAACGGGCGCCCCAGTGCGCTTTCCCCAGATGTGCAACTGCTCGATGGCTGCGGCCCGGAACGTATCGCCAGCCGCCAGCATGACATTCAGGCCGCCTGCAGTCAGTTTGGCGGCAAGCTTGCCGATTGTCGTGGTCTTGCCCGTGCCGTTGACGCCAACGACGAGGATGACATGCGGCTTGTGCGAAAGATCAAGCTCCAGAGGCTTGGCCACCGGCCCCAGCACTTTTTCGATTTCCGATGCCATGATGGAGCGGACCTCTTCAGTGCTGATGTCCTTGCCGTAACGGGTGGCACTCAAGCTATCAGTGATGCGGATCGCGGTTTCCATGCCGAGGTCGGCCTGAATCAAGACGTCTTCCAGATCCTGCAGCGTGTCCTCATCGAGCTTGCGCTTGGTAAAGATGCCGCCAATGGAATCGCCAAGCTGCTGCGAGGAGCGCGATAGTCCCTTTCGCAGGCGCTCGAACCAGGAAAGCCGTTTTTCCGGCTCAACAGGGATTGGTTCGTCGGCTTGCTTTTCCTCCACCGTCCTGCTGACGGTCACTTTGGATGGCGATTGTTTCGCCGGAGCGGGCGCAGGTTCGGCAACCTCTGCGATCGGAGCCTCTGGAGCTGGAATTGCTACCGCTTCGATCTCGATCTCGTCCATCGGCAGGTCGACGGCTTCAGCGGAGATTTCCGGCGACGCTTCAAGGATCGTTTCTTCTTCAGGAGCCGTTGTTTCGCCCGGCTCTACTGGTGGTGCGTATGCGTGTGCGGATTCAACCTCTGCAACTCTAGGCTCTTCCGCGAGGGCAGGGTCGATATCGGGCAGCAGATCGGGTTCCAGCACAGGCTCATCAATAGCCTCGCGCGCAGTAATAACCGCACGATCGTCGACCCGCTCGTCTGCAACGACTTCAGGCTCATCCGTGACAGGCAGCGCTTCCTCCGCAGCCGTATTTTCATAGGTCTGCTCGACCGTTGGGAGTGCCTCCGCTGGGGTGAGGATTTCCTCGGCGGGGACCTCTTCGACCTCTTTCTTGCCGAAGGAAAAAATCTTCTTGATGAAACCCAGAGCCATGAATGCTGCTTTGCTTGCTAAAGTTTATGCTGCGCGCCGATTGCCGCTATCGCTGGCCAGCAGCTTGTCGCCATCATGTCCGTCGATCGCGCGCTCGATGATTTGGCCTGGCGTTCCACCATCAACGCCGACCAGGCTGAAGCCTTCCGTACGGCCGATACCTTCGCGTTCGACGAGGATTTTCTGCACCGTGCCAACCAGACTTTCGAGGTGCGCTGCGATAGGCCGCATCACCGGCAGCGCGCAACCTGCGCGGCGCGCGCCTTAACGACCTGGCGGTTGACTTGCGGCATCCGCGCCGCAGGCGTGCCTTCGCGCGGGCTGAACGGAAACACATGCAGATGGGTCAGGCCGCATTCTTCAACGATTTTGACCGAATTCTCAAACATCTCGTCTGTCTCGGTCGGGAAACCAGCAATAATATCAGCGCCAAAGACGATGTCAGGACGTATCTGGCGGACATTCTCGCAGAATTCGATCGAGTTCTCGCGCAGGTGCCGGCGCTTCATCCGCTTCAGGATCATGTTGTCGCCCGATTGCAGCGACAAATGCAGGTGCGGCATCAACCGGTCCTCGTTTGCCAGGGCTTCCATCAAATCCTCGTCGGCCTCGATCGAATCGATCGATGACAGGCGCAAGCGCTGCAAATCCGGCACTTCTTTCAACACGGTTTTCACCAGTTTGCCGAGGCGAAGATTTCCCGGAAGATCGGGGCCGTAGCTGGTCATGTCGACGCCGGTCAGCACCACTTCATTGTAGCCGTTGCCGACCAGACGCTTGACCTGTTCGACAACACCGCCCATCGGCACCGAGCGAGAGTTACCTCGGCCGTACGGAATAATGCAGAAGGTACAGCGATGATCGCAGCCGTTCTGCACCTGAACAAAGGCGCGGGCACGGCCCTCGATGGCGTCGACCATGTGCGAAGCGGTTTCGCGCACCTCCATGATGTCGTTGACGCGGACTTTCTCGAACTGATTGACGCCGAAATCTGGCAGCATGCGATAGGAGTTGGATTTTAGCTTCTCCTCGTTGCCGAGAACGAGATCGACTTCATCCATGGCGGCAAATTCATCCGCGCCGGTTTGTGCAGCGCAGCCGGTAACGATGATGCGCGCATCGGGGTTGTCGCGGCGTGCCTTGCGGATCGCCTGGCGCGCCTGGCGCACTGCTTCGCTGGTGACGGCACAGGTATTGAAGATGATTGCACCATTTTCCAGCGTGCCGAGGCCCGCAGCGTCGGCTTCGCGTTTCATCACCTCGGATTCGTAGGTGTTGAGGCGGCAGCCGAAGGTAACGACGTCCACTGCCATCAGGCGGCTCCCTGCGATGGCGTTTCATCGCGCTGCCAAGCGCCGGTTTGCGGATCGAAGGATCCCGAAAACTCCCATTCGGCCGGGCCGGTCATCATGACGTGATCGTTTTCTAACCATTCGATCAGCAACGGTCCGCCCGGAACGGTAACCGTGACGGTCCTATCGGTGCGCCCCGTGCGTACCGCCGAAACGGCAGCCGCGCAGGCTGCCGAACCGCAGGCGCGGGTCAGCCCTGCGCCGCGTTCCCAGGTGCGCAATGTAATGGCGTGTCGGCTGGTCACATGGGCAACGGAGATGTTGGCGCGCTCCGGAAAGATCGGATGATTTTCGAGGAGAGGTCCGAACCGTTCCATATCGTAGGTCCAGACATCCTGGTCGACCCAGAATATGGCATGCGGATTACCCATGCTGGCAACCGAAGGTGAATGCAGGACCGGCGCATCGATCGGCCCGATCTGCAATTCGATCCTGCGCGTGTCATGAAACGGTTCTGCCAGCGGAATGTCCTGCCAGTCGAAGCGCGGCATCCCCATGTCGACTGAGATCTGCCCGTCGGGATGTTCGTGCGCAGTCAGGATTCCGGCAATGGTCTCGAAGGTGAATTCGCGCTTGCCTGTTTCGGAACTCAGTGCCTGTACCACGCAACGCATCCCGTTGCCGCATGCCTGCGCCTGCGTACCGTCAGAATTGATAATCTCGATATAGGCTTCTGTGCCGTCGGTCCTGGCCGAGTGAATGGCCATGATCTGGTCGAACTTGGTCGCCGGATCGTGATCGAGCGCGATGGCGGCCTCCGGCGTAATCCGGTCCGCGCGTCCGCGCATATCGGCAACGATAATTTCGTTGCCGAGCCCGTTCATCTTCGCAAATTGCGCGCGCGCCGCCATACTCGTCGTCAGTCCTTGGATACTGTCTCTGGGTCGTAGAGGGCTTATATGGCGGAAAAGGGGAGGAAATGCCAGTACCAGCGCAAATCAAAGCTGCGTCGGATGGCACGAACCCAAGCTCTGATGGCGAATCAGTGCGGCTCATGGGCGTCGGCGACGCCCCGCAGCCAGTAGCCTGCTGCTTTGATCCATTCGCCATTGAAGCCGCGCTGTTCGACGAGATGATTGCGTATGGCTTTGGAGATGCTGCTTTCACTGGCGATGAAGGCATAGCAGTCGCCCTCAGGCAAGTTGAGCTGCGCGATGGTCTGGAGCAGTAGATCATTGTTGCCAGCCTCGGCACCATTGCGATGCACCCAGAAGATTTCCGCCCCGGCATCCGTCGTTAATGCTTGTTCCTCTTCCTTGCCGGCAACCTCGATGACGGCAAGTGCTCGTGCCGTTGCAGGCAATTCTTCAAGGCGGCGGCCGATCGCGGGCAGGGCGGTTTCGTCGCCGGCGAGCAGATACCAGTCGAAGGCGTCCGGAATGATCATGGAGCCGCGCGGGCCGCCGATCACGATCTTTTGGCCGATTTCCGCCTGCGCTGCCCAGCTTGAGGCGGGGCCGTCGCCATGCAGAACAAAGTCGACGTCGAGAGTGTTCGATGCTGCATCATAAGAACGCGGTGTGTAATCGCGCATTTCCGGACGGGGCTTGTCGGTAGGGAATGTGAGACCGTCGGGGCCGAGTATCGGCAACACTGGTTCACTACCGGCAGTTGGGAAGAAGATCTTGATGTGGTCCGCGTAGCCGGGGCTGGTAAAGCCTTGCAACTCGTTGCCCGCAAGGGTCACGCGCAGCATCAATGGGGTGATGTATTTGACCGCCTGAACTTCGAGCAGCCGTAGGCGGGTCTCATGGCGGATTCTTTGGGCAGATTTATTTATGAGTGTCATTGTCAACAAATATCGCGACGCACTCGTCGTTTCAATTGGGGTTCTCACACATTTCCGTTATACGGGTGGAAATTTGTATAAGACTTTATTCACTTTGAAATGATTGAATTGGTTAATGTCGTCGATTCTTGCTATCGAAGACAGACGCTGGAGAGTGTGGCGATATTGTCATTTTTGCCATTTTTTGATGGTGCAAGCGCGAGAATCGGACAAATATGACCGGATTCTCTGATGCGCGGGTTGAAATTTGGCCAAGATCGCCATTGTGTATAGTTAAGAACCCAAATGGAATCGCATTCCTCACATGGATGCGCAGATGGAGAACTGAGGTTATGGGGACTTTGAAAGTCAATTTGCTGACTGTTGCAGCTGTCGGCATGGTGATGGCGGGATGCCAGAGTTCACGAATGGACCCCGTCTCGTCCGCGCCCGCACCACTTCAGGCCGCTCCCTCAGGCGCTGTCAGCCAGAGCCAGCTGCCGCCACCCGGCGGTGCCAACCAGTTCCCGACCGCCCCAACGACGGGCGGCGCGGCACCGGGCACACAAGGTAATACCCAGGTCGCGGCCGTGCCACCAGCAAACGCTCCGGACCTTACGGCCAGCAGTGTCGCCGGCGTCTGGAATGCATCGATGGGTGGACAGAGCTGCAAGATTGCAACGCCACAGACAAAGTTCGGCCAGGGATACCGTGCGGGTCCGCTACGCTGCCCGGGTGAGCTTGCCAACCTTTCATCATGGGCGGTCAGCGGTAAGCAGCTTGTCCTTTACGACGCTGCTGGCGGCACTGTCGCGCGCCTCTATTCGTCGGCGCCGTCAAAGTTCGACGGCCAGACATCAGGCGGGCAGAACCTCAGCCTGTCACGCTAAGCAAGGAGCGCGCTTTTCTTAAGCGCGCCCGGAGACTGCATTGTCGCACGATAATCTGAAAGTCTTCCCCTCCGTGCGCGAGCGCTACGATGCGCTCGTGCAGGCAGGGGATATTGATATGGATCCGGCACAACAGCAGCTGGCTGACCGCTTTGATCTGCTGATCCGGGAGCTTGCGACAACACGGCTCGCTACCAAATCAAGTGCGCTGGGCTGGCTGTTCAGCCGCCGTGCGCCGCGTCGCGAGATCATCAAGGGTCTCTATGTTCACGGTGAGGTCGGACGCGGCAAGACGATGCTGATGGATATGTTTCACCAGCTCGTGCCGGCCAAACGCAAGCGCCGCGCGCATTTCCTGGATTTCATGGCCGATGTGCATGAGCGCATCAACGCGCATCGTCAGGCATTGAAGAATGGTGACACCAAGCAGGATGATCCTATACCGCCCGTCGCAGACGCGCTGGCGGAACAAGCCTGGGTTCTGTGTTTCGACGAATTTACCGTGACGGATATTGCTGACGCGATGATCCTGTCCGGCTGTTTCGGGCGCTCTTCGAGCGCGGTGTCGTACTCGTCGCTACTTCAAATGTCCAGCCAGACGACCTTTATCGCGACGGTCTCAATCGCCAGCTTTTCCTGCCGTTCGTGGAGCTCCTGAAAACGCATGTGGACGTCGTCAATCTCGACGCCCGCACAGATTACCGCCTGGAGAAGCTAAACCGTTTGCCGGTTTATCTTTCTCCTCTGAATGAAGAGACTGACCGGTTGATGAACGAGGCCTGGCACGCAGCAACGAGCGGAGCCATCGTGGTGCAGGATAGCTTGAAGGTGAAAGGCCACACCGTGCTTATCCCGCAGGCCGCGCCACATACCGCCGCAGCTCGCTTTACGTTCGCGGATCTCTGTTCCAAGCCGCTCGGTGCTGCAGATTACACCGCGATTGTCCAGCATTACCGAACCATCTTCATCGATGCCGTGCCGATCCTGGATTATCCAAGGCGGAATGAGGCCAAGCGGTTCATCATCCTGATCGACATTCTATATGACCAAAACGTCCATCTTGTAATCTCTGCGGCCGCGTCTCCGGACAAGCTTTATGCGGCGAAGTCGGGAACCGAGGCGTTCGAATTTGACCGGACGGCGTCGCGTCTTTTTGAGATGCAGAGCGAAGAGTATCTGGCCGTAACCGGCAAGCTCAGTCCAGTGGCAGAGGCGCGTTCCGCCGAGGGCTGAGCGTGTGGTTTTTGGGTCTGGCAGACCTCCATATTTTCATCAATTTGATATGTTGTTTATGGTAGAATAAGTAGACTTTCGCATCGTTGCTATTCGAAATATTTGACGTTTACGTAAATCCCATTAAATCTAAACGATTGAATTTATTGAGGCGAAAATTTTCGGTTGAGTTATTTAGCAAAGAGGAATATTCGAACGTCCCAACGCGAAGGCATGTGGTGTGAGGTTTGCCATCTGGCGGTCCGACTATCGAAATATGTTCTTTGGCGTCCGTCACGACTTCAGATCAGGGAAGCAACCAGCATGGCACGTAACAAAATCGCCCTCATCGGTTCAGGCATGATCGGTGGAACGCTTGCACATTTGATCGGGCTCAAGGAGCTCGGTGACATCGTGCTTTTCGACATCGCAGAAGGCATACCGCAGGGCAAGGGACTGGACATCGCCCAGTCGTCGCCTGTTGACGATTTCGATGCGAAGCTCGTCGGCGCCAATGACTATTCGGCCATTGAAGGTGCGGATGTTGTCATCGTTACTGCAGGCGTTCCGCGCAAGCCCGGCATGAGCCGCGACGATCTTCTCGGCATCAACCTCAAGGTCATGGAACAGGTCGGCGCCGGCATCAAGAAATATGCCCCTGGCGCCTTTGTGATCTGCATCACCAACCCGCTCGATGCGATGGTCTGGGCACTGCAGAAGTTCTCCGGCCTGCCGAAGAACATGGTTGTCGGCATGGCCGGCATTCTCGACAGCGCCCGTTTCCGCTACTTCCTTGCCGATGAATTCAAGGTTTCCGTCGAAGATGTCACGGCCTTCGTTCTCGGTGGACACGGCGATTCGATGGTGCCGCTTACCCGCTACTCGACCGTTGCCGGCATCCCTCTGCCGGATCTGGTCAAGATGGGCTGGACCAGCCAGGAGAAGCTCGACCAGATCGTGCAGCGCACCCGTGATGGCGGCGCCGAGATCGTCGGCTTGCTGAAAACCGGCTCTGCCTTCTATGCACCTGCGTCTTCTGCAGTTCAGATGGCCGAAGCCTTCCTGAAAGACAAGAAGCGCGTCCTGCCAGTCGCTGCGCACCTATCGGGCCAATACGGCGTGAAGGACATGTATGTCGGCGTTCCGGTCGTGATTGGCGCCGGCGGCGTCGAGCGCATTATCGAAATCGATCTCAACAAAACCGAAGAGAAAGCCTTCGAAAACTCCGTCGCTTCTGTCGCCGGTCTTTGCGAAGCCTGCATCGCCATCGCGCCGAACCTCAAGTAATCCGGCCTGAAATCATCCTGAAACGATCCTGGCCATGTCAGGATTCTTCGTAAAGGAAATTAGATAATGAATATTCACGAATATCAGGCCAAGCGTCTGCTGCATAGTTTTGGCGCGCCGATTGCCAATGGCGTCGCTGTCTACTCCGTCGAACAAGCGGAAGAGTGGGCAAAGACGCTCCCCGGGCCCCTTTATGTGGTTAAGAGTCAGATTCATGCTGGCGGTCGTGGCAAGGGCAAGTTCAAGGAACTCGGTCCCGATGCGAAGGGCGGCGTTCGCCTTTCGCGGTCGGTAGAGGAGGTCGTTGCCAACGCCAGGGAAATGCTGGGCAACACTCTTGTGACCAAGCAGACAGGCCCGGCGGGCAAGCAGGTCAATCGCCTTTACATAGAAGACGGCGCCGATATCGAGCGTGAACTTTATCTTTCGATCCTCGTGGACCGTTCCGTTGGCCGCCCTGCCTTTGTGGTTTCCACGGAAGGCGGCATGGACATCGAAGCGGTCGCCCACGATACGCCGGAAAAGATCCTGACCGTGGCGATCGATCCGGAAAAAGGCGTAACCGCCGAAGACACCGCGAAGATCAATGACGCCTACGGCCTCACTGGCGAAGCGCGGAAGGACGGCGACGCGCTGTTCCCGATCCTCTACAAGGCCTTCACCGAGAAGGATATGAGCCTGCTCGAGGTTAACCCTCTGATCGTCATGAAGGATGGCCGTCTGCGCGTTCTCGACGCCAAGGTATCGTTCGACGGCAATGCGTTGTTCCGTCATCCGGACGTGGTCGAGCTGCGCGATGTGACGGAAGAAGACGACAAGGAAATCGAAGCATCCAAATATGATCTCGCCTATGTTGCCCTCGACGGCAATATCGGCTGCATGGTCAATGGTGCCGGTCTCGCCATGGCAACGATGGATATCATCAAGCTGTATGGAGCTGAGCCGGCTAACTTCCTCGACGTTGGCGGCGGCGCCAGCAAGGAGAAGGTGACGGCTGCGTTCAAGATCATCACTGCCGATCCTGCAGTCGAAGGCATCCTGATCAACATTTTCGGCGGCATCATGAAGTGTGACGTCATTGCCGAAGGCGTGATCGCCGCCGTGAAGGAAGTTGGCCTCAAGGTTCCGCTCGTTGTTCGCCTCGAAGGCACCAATGCCGAACTCGGCAAGAAGATCATCAACGAAAGCGGCCTCAATGTCGTCTCCGCCGACGATCTCGATGATGCCGCGCAGAAGATCGTCAAGGCCGTGAAGGGATAATTGTCCATGGGCTTGGTGGAATCTACAGGACGGGCACTTGCTTCCCTTTGTATTATAGGGTTGCCGGTGGCTGCTGTGTCTTGGTTGCACCAAAGCTACGTGGGTGACTTGGATGTTTCCGATGCTTCTTCAGAAACCCTTGCAGAGACATCGGAAACTCTCCTCATTGCCATGCTTATGATTTATGCCCCGATAGCCCTCATTCTCCTGATCAGAGTGTTGAAACGGTTTTCTCAACGTTTGATCCCCTCATCAAAGTGAGATTCATATGTCTATTCTCGTAAATAAAGACACCAAGGTTCTTGTTCAGGGCCTGACCGGCAAGACCGGCACATTCCATACCGAACAGGCACTGGCCTATTACGGCACCCAGATGGTCGGTGGTATCCATCCGAAAAAGGGCGGCGAGACCTGGGAAGGCAAGCTGCCTACGGGTTCGAGCGCCCAGCTTCCGATTTTCGCCTCCGTGGCCGAAGGCAAGGACCGCACCGGCGCCAATGCCTCTGTGATCTATGTTCCGCCAGCAGGCGCAGCAGAAGCCATCATCGAGGCGATTGATGCGGAAATTCCGCTGATCATCTGCATCACCGAGGGTATTCCGGTCATGGACATGGTGAAGGTCAAGGCCCGCCTTGACCGCTCCACATCGCGTCTGATCGGCCCGAACTGCCCGGGCGTGCTGACACCGGAAGAATGCAAGATCGGCATCATGCCGGGTAACATCTTCAAGAAGGGTTCCGTGGGTGTTGTATCCCGCTCCGGAACACTTACCTATGAAGCTGTGTTCCAGACCACCAATGAAGGCCTTGGCCAGACCACCGCTGTCGGTATCGGCGGCGATCCTGTGAAGGGTACGGAATTCATCGATGTACTGGAAATGTTCCTTGCCGACGAAGCGACGAAATCGATCATCATGATCGGTGAAATCGGTGGCTCGGCCGAAGAAGATGCAGCCCAGTTCCTTGCCGACGAAGCAAAGCGCGGCCGCAAGAAGCCGATGGCCGGTTTCATCGCCGGACGCACGGCTCCTCCCGGACGCACGATGGGTCATGCCGGTGCCGTCATTTCCGGTGGCAAGGGCGGCGCGGAAGACAAGATCGCAGCCATGGAAGCCGCGGGTATCCGCGTCTCGCCATCGCCTGCGCAGCTTGGCAAGACATTGGTCGAAGTTCTCAAGGGCTAAGATCAGCATAACAGACATGGATCGGGGCGGTTGCCGCCCCGACCAATCCACGGGGCCATGCGGGCCTCAAGCCAGAGTGTCTCCGGTTTGTCTTGAACCGGTGAACTCTCATCAAGGGAGACGGAGCGCGGGCTCCGGTCACAATCATGGCACGTCAAGAACAGGCCAACGACATTTTTGCGCTCACCTCGTTTCTCTATGGTGGCAATGCCCACTATATCGAGGAACTGCACGCGAGTTATGAGAAAGATCCGGCATCGGTCGATCCCGAATGGCAGGAATTCTTCGCCAATCTGGGCGATCCCAAGGATGATGTTCTCAAGAACGCCAAGGGCGCGTCCTGGGAAAAGCCAAACTGGCCTATCGCGGGCAACGGCGAACTCGTCTCGGCGCTCGATGGCAATTGGGGCGAAGTCGAAAAGCACATCACTGACAAGCTGAAGGCCAAGAGCGCCAATGGCGGCTGCGGCGAACGGTGTTGCTGCTCCCGCGGCGACCGCTTCCGACGCAGACATTATTCATGCAGCGCGCGATTCCGTCCGCGCGATCATGATGATCCGCGCCTATCGCATGCGCGGTCATTTGCATGCCAAGCTCGATCCGCTCGGGCTTGCGGAAGTAAAGGAAGACTATAACGAGTTGTCCCCGGAGAGCTATGGCTTCTCACCGGCGGACTACGATCGCAAGATCTTCATCGATAATGTGCTGGGTCTCGAGTATGCGACGATCCCGCAGATGCTCGATATCCTCAAGCGCACCTACTGCTCGACCATCGGCGTCGAGTTCATGCACATTTCGGATCCGGTGGAGAAGTCCTGGATCCAGGAGCGCATCGAAGGACCGGACAAGGGTGTTGCTTTCACCGCCGAAGGCAAGAAGGCCATTCTGTCGAAGCTGATTGAAGCGGAAGGCTTCGAGCAGTTCATCGACGTCAAGTACAAGGGCACCAAGCGTTTTGGTCTGGATGGCGGCGAGTCGCTCATCCCTGCGCTGGAGCAGATCGTCAAGCGCGGCGGTTCCATGGGTCTCAAGGAAATCGTCCTCGGCATGGCGCATCGCGGCCGCCTCAACGTGCTCAGCCAGGTCATGCGCAAGCCGCACCGCGCGATTTTCCATGAGTTCAAAGGCGGCTCCTATACACCCGACGATGTCGAAGGATCCGGCGACGTGAAGTACCATCTCGGTGCCTCGTCGGATCGTGAGTTCGACGGCAACAAGGTTCACCTGTCGCTGACCGCCAACCCGTCGCACCTCGAAATCGTCAATCCGGTAGTGATGGGCAAGGCGCGTGCCAAGCAGGATCTGCTTGCCGGCCGCGAACGTGATGAGATCGTGCCCTTGTCCGAGCGCTCAAAGGTCATGCCGCTGCTCCTGCATGGCGATGCCGCCTTTGCCGGCCAGGGCGTTGTGGCAGAGTGCCTCGGCCTCTCCGGCCTGCGCGGTCACCGCGTTGCCGGTACCGTACATTTCATCATCAACAACCAGATCGGCTTCACCACCAATCCGCGTTTCTCGCGTTCATCGCCCTATCCTTCCGATGTGGCGAAGATGATCGAAGCGCCGATCTTCCACGTCAATGGCGATGATCCGGAGGCTGTGGTCTATGTGGCAAAGATTGCCACCGAGTATCGCATGACGTTCCACAAGCCGGTGGTCATCGACATGTTCTGCTATCGCCGGTTCGGCCACAATGAAGGCGATGAGCCGGCATTCACGCAGCCGATCATGTACAAGACGATCCGCGGCCAGAAGACGACTGTGCAGCTCTACTCAGCCAAGCTGATCGAGGAAGGTCTCATTACCGAGGCCGATCTCGAGAAGATGCGTGCCGCATGGCGCGAAGCGCTCGAGCAGGAGTTCGAAGCAGGTCAAGCCTACAAGCCGAACAAGGCCGATTGGCTGGACGGCGCCTGGAGCGGGTTGCGCACGGCGGACAATGCCGATGAGCAGCGTCGGGGAAAAACCGGACTGCCGGTAAAGACGCTCAAGGAAATAGGCAAGAAGCTTGCCGAAGTTCCGGCTGGCCTCAACGTTCACCGGACCATCCAGCGTTTCCAGGACAACCGCGCCAAGATGATCGAGACTGGCGAAGGTTTCGACTGGGCGACAGCGGAAGCCCTGGCGTTCGGCTCGCTGGTCACCGAGGGTCACCCGGTGCGCCTGTCCGGCCAGGACGTCGAGCGCGGCACATTCAGCCAGCGTCATTCGGTGCTCTATGATCAGGACACCGAACAGCGCTATATCCCGCTCAACAACCTGCAAAAGGGCCAGGCGCTCTACGAAGTCATCAACTCGATGCTTTCCGAAGAGGCCGTGCTCGGCTTCGAATATGGCTACTCGCTTTCCGACCCGCGCGCCCTGACCCTGTGGGAAGCGCAGTTCGGCGATTTCGCCAATGGGGCGCAGGTCATCTTCGACCAGTTCATCTCCTCCGGCGAGCGCAAGTGGTTGCGTATGTCCGGTCTCGTCTGCCTCTTGCCGCATGGCTATGAGGGGCAGGGACCGGAGCACTCCTCGGCCCGTCTTGAACGCTATCTGCAGCTTTGCGCCGAAGACAACATGCAGGTCGCTAACTGCACGACACCCGCCAACCTCTTCCACATCTTGCGCCGCCAGATGAAGCGCGACTTCCGCAAGCCGCTGATCCTCATGACGCCGAAATCGTTGTTGCGCCACAAGCGCGCGGTTTCTTCGATCGGTGAATTCACGGGCGATTCCTCGTTCCACCGCCTGTTGTGGGACGATGCGCAATTGCTGAAGGATCAGCCGATCAAGCTGCAGAAGGATTCAAAGATCCGCCGCGTGGTCCTGTGCTCAGGCAAGGTCTATTACGACCTTTACGAGGAGCGCGAGAAGCGCGGTATCGACGACGTCTATCTCCTTCGCGTCGAACAGCTTTATCCTTTCCCGGCAAAAGCCCTGATCACAGAGCTCTCCCGCTTCCGCAATGCGGAAATGGTCTGGTGCCAGGAGGAACCCAAGAACATGGGTGCCTGGGCCTTTATCGATCCCTATCTGGAATGGGTTCTGGCGCATATCGACGCCAAGCATCAGCGCGTTCGTTATACCGGACGTCCTGCCGCCGCATCGACCGCCACCGGCCTCATGTCCAAACACCTTGCACAGCTCGAAGCATTCCTTGAAGATGCTCTGGGTTCATAATTAGACAGATCAACGAGAGCTAAGAACATGGCAACCGAAATCCGCGTCCCAACGCTGGGCGAATCCGTTTCCGAAGCGACCATTGGCAAGTGGTTCAAAAAGGTCGGCGAGGCCATTGCCGTTGACGAACCTCTGGTAGAGCTTGAGACAGACAAGGTTACGATTGAGGTGCCGGCAGCTGCTGCCGGCTCGCTCGCTGAAATCACCGCCAAGGAAGGTGACACGGTCGAGGTAGGCGCTTTGCTCGGCATGATCGGATCGGGCGATGGCGCGGCAGCCGCCCCCTCTCCGCAGAAGGAAGCGGCAAAGCCGGAAGCTGTTGCCCAGGCATCGGGCGCCGCCGCTGCCACTTCGACTGCGGAAGCCGCGACGAAGACAGCCGAAATTGCCGGTGAGCCGGCGATTGCCCAGCGCAAGCCCAGTGAAATGCCGGCTTCGCCAGCGGCCTCCAAGCTTCTGGCAGAAAAGGGTGTTTCCGCATCGCAGGTCGACGGTTCAGGCAAGCGCGGTCAGGTGCTCAAAGGGGATGTGCTCGATGCCGTTGCCAAGGGCATCTCCGCGCCGGCCGCCGAGGCACCGGCAGCTGTCGCACGCCCGGCAGCGCCAGCCGACGATGCATCGCGCGAAGAGCGGGTGAAGATGACCCGTTTGCGCCAGACGATCGCCAAGCGCCTCAAGGATGCACAAAACAGCGCTGCCATGCTGACCACCTACAACGAAGTGGACATGTCGGCAGTGATGGATCTGCGCAACCGCTATAAGGATCTCTTCGAGAAGAAGCACGGCGTGAAGCTTGGCTTCATGGGTTTCTTCACCAAGGCGGTCACCCATGCACTGAAGGAAATCCCTGCTGTTAACGCGGAAATCGACGGCACAGACATCATCTACAAGAATTTTGCCCATGTTGGCGTTGCCGTCGGCACGGACAAGGGCCTCGTTGTTCCGGTGGTTCGCAATGCCGACCAGATGTCGATCGCCGAGATCGAAAAGGAAATCGGCCGTCTTGGTAGGGCCGCACGCGATGGTGCGCTTTCCATGGCGGACATGCAGGGCGGCACCTTCACCATCTCCAATGGTGGTGTCTATGGCTCTCTGATGTCCTCGCCGATCCTGAATGCGCCCCAATCCGGTATTCTTGGCATGCACAAGATCCAGGATCGCCCGGTTGTCGTTGGCGGACAAATCGTCATCCGTCCGATGATGTATCTCGCACTGAGCTATGATCATCGCATCGTTGACGGCAAGGAAGCGGTGACTTTCCTGGTGCGCGTCAAGGAAAGCCTGGAGGATCCGGAACGCCTCGTTCTCGATCTGTAATACTCCGCCGATGGGCGGGGCTGCGGCTGACGTGGCCCCGTGGTACATCGAACTGAAATCGCATAGTCTCGGCCAAAGGCCAGAGTAAAATGTGTGTTTGGTTGGTTGTGATGTCTCGTATCAATGCTCTGCCGGTCGATTGATGCCCGGCATACGATGAAAGGCGAAGCAAAATGGCTGATGTACTTCAATTCCCGCCTGTCGAGCCGCACATCTGCGTCAAGGGTGGCCTCGAAGCCATCGCCTTTTATGAAGAGGCTTTCGGCGCCACGAATACGTTCAAGCAGATGACTGAGGATGGAAAACGCGTTCTGCACGCCAATCTGTCACTGTTTGGCGGCACGATCATGATGCATGACGAGTTTCCGGAGTATGGTGGCGATGTTTTATCGCCGGCCAGCCGCGGTGGCGCGAGTGTCGCTATCAACATCAACCTGCCGAAGGCTGCCGATGTCGACCAGGCAGTCGACCGCTCTGTCAAGGCGGGTGCAGTACTCATCATGCCCGTCGAAGATACCTTCTGGAACGCGCGTTATGGACGTGTGAGAGATCCATTTGGCCATATCTGGGCGTTCAATGCACCGCTCGGTAAAGCGGCGCCCGGAGCATAGGCATGTCGCAATATTTCTACGAATTGCTTGGCCTCATGGCGGTGTTTTCGATCATGATCGTGTCGCCGGGTGCTGATTTCGCACTCGTCGTCCGGCAAAGCATCGTGCATGGACGGCGCAGCGCCATCATCACCAGCTTTGGTATCGGCGCATCGCTGCTGTTCCATATCAGCTATACGGTACTGGGGCTCGGGCTTATCGTATCGAAGTCCCTCTATCTCTTCAGCATGCTCAAATGGGCGGGTGCAGCCTATCTGTTCTATCTTGGCGTCAAGGCGTTGCGCGCCCCGGCGCCAGAAGCTCCGGCCGGAGTGGCAGAAAGCAAGCCGGCCCGACAGCTTTCCGCCCTGCGCTGCTTCCTGATGGGGTTCGTCACGAACGCGCTCAATCCGAAAGCCGTGCTGTTCTTCCTGTCGCTGTTTTCGGCACTGGTTAGTCACGAAACACCCATCCTGGTCCAGGCCGGTTATGGCGTGGTCATGTCGGCGGCGCTTATATCCTGGTTCATCGCCGTGTCCGTCTTCTTCACGATGCAGTCCGTGCGAGACCGCTTTGTTGCCTGGGGGCGCTGGTTCAACCGCGTCACGGGTGTTGTGTTCATAGGGCTTGGTGTCAAGCTTGCCACCCAGCAGGCGGGTTAGAAAATCCGATGGTTTTTGGCGCCCGTTCCCATTCCACATTTACCGTCGCTACCCTGATGGCCGCGGCTTCATTCGTGACAGCGCCAGCCTTCGCCGCCTGCACGCAGGACCGCGCCATTTATACGGATCGGGATGACGCCTATACGCTGACCTTCAATAGTGTGCCGGAAAACCTCCCGGTGATGACATCCAACGAATTCTCGCTTCAGATGAACGGCAGCGACCTGAAAATGGATGGCGTGGTGTTGTGGAGTGACGCTGTGCCGCGGCCCAATGGCATCATCATGTACCGGTGCCCGACCGGTGATGTCACCGGTGAGGAACTGGAGCAATGCACCGTATGGCGCGGCGTCATCTATGCCCTGACGGAGGGGGCGGACGCTGACCTCTTGCCCAAAGCCAAGGAACCCGCGGCGCAGGCCCTGCTCTTCCCGGGTTTCTCCAGCTCCATCAGCGGGTTCAATTTCAAACTCGAAAAACCCATCGAGACTCTCCCCTGGGAAGTCTTCCGTTTCAAAGAATGCATACCCGAACAGTAATTTCGCGTGAGCTCCCCAAAAGAAGGATTGAATTATGGCTTATGATGTCGTCGTCATCGGAACAGGTCCGGGTGGCTACGTGTGCGCGATCAAGGCGGCGCAACTTGGCTTGAAGACCGCAGTGATCGAGAAGCGCGCAACATTCGGCGGAACTTGCCTGAACATTGGCTGCATTCCTTCAAAGGCGATGCTTCACGCTTCAGAGGTGTTCCACGAGGCCGGTCATTCCCACGCTACGCTCGGCGTCGACGTTGGCACACCCAAGCTCAACCTGAAGGCCATGCTGGCCCACAAGGACGCGACGGTGGAAGCCAACGTCAACGGTGTCGCCTTCCTGTTCAAGAAGAACAAGATCGACGCGTTTATCGGCACTGGCAAGATACTGAGCGCCGGCAAGGTTTCCGTGACGGCCGATGATGGGTCGGTGCAGGAGATCGAAGCGAAGAACATCGTCATTGCAACCGGTTCCGACGTCGCGGGCATCCCCGGCGTCAAGGTCGAATTTGACGAGAAGGTCATTGTTTCCTCGACCGGAGCGCTCGAATTTCAGAAGGTGCCGGAACGTCTCGTCGTCGTTGGCGGTGGCGTCATCGGGCTTGAACTCGGTTCGGTCTGGAGCCGCCTTGGGTCCAAAGTGACCGTCGTCGAATATCTGGACAAGATCCTTGGACCGATGGACGGCGAAGTTTCGAGGCAGTTCCAGCGAATGCTCGAAAAGCAGGGCATCGAGTTCAAGATGAGCGCCAAGGTCACCGGCGTCGAAAAATCCGGCAAGGGTGCCAAGGTTACCTTCGAACCGGTCAAGGGCGGCGAGGCACAGACGATCGATGCTGATGTGGTGCTCGTCTCCACGGGGCGCAAACCCTATACCGATGCGCTTGGCCTCAAGGAAGCCGGCGTAGCAGTGGATGATCGCGGCCGCGTTGCCATCAATGATCATTGGCAAACCAACGTCCCGGGAATTTACGCTATTGGCGACGTGGTCGACGGCCCGATGCTGGCGCACAAGGCTGAAGATGAGGGCATTGCCGTTGCCGAAATCCTCGCCGGACAGGCCGGACACGTCAATTACGATGCCATTCCAAATGTCGTGTACACGCAGCCGGAAGTGGCGTCTGTCGGCAAGTCCGAGGAAGAACTGAAGGCGGCCGGCATCGAATACAAAGCCGGCAAATTTCCGTTCACGGCGAATGGCCGCGCGCGCGCCATGTTGCACACGGACGGTTTCGTGAAGATTCTGGCTGACAAGGCGACTGACCGCGTCCTCGGTGTTCACATTCTCGGCTATGGCGCTGGCGAAATGATCCACGAGGCGACCGTACTGATGGAATTCGGGGGATCGTCGGAGGACCTGGCACGCACGACACATGCTCATCCGACCATGTCGGAAGCCGTGCGCGAGGCAGCACTCGCTACGTTCGCCAAGCCAATCCATATGTAATCAACTACAGGCGTACATAAAAAAGGCCCGCGATGTCTCGGGCCTTTTTCTTTTGGCTCATGCGTTACTGATTACTGTGCCGGAGCCGGGGTTGTCGGTGCAGGCGTCGTAGACGGTGCCGGGGCAGGCTCGGCTGGGGCCGGAGCTGTCGGCGCAGGTGCCATTGCGTCAGGTGCCGGTGGCGTTGCCGGAGCCGGTGCCTCGCTCGTCGGAGCTGGTGGCGTTGGAGCGGTCATTTCGCTGCCGCCACTGTTGAGGTAATAGTAACCTCCCACGACCAGCGCGGCGATAATAATGCCGGCGATCAGAAAACTGCTGCCGCCACCGCCAGACTTGATCACAGTGGATTTCGGATTTGTCGGATCGGACTCCATCGGCCGCTGCTGCAGGTTTGGATCATAGGTCATTTCGTGTCCTCCGTGACATTCCTTTGCACAAGGATAAACGAACAACGGTTATTTCGCCGTTTAGTTCCAGAATATCCAACAACTGCAGGGGTATGGTTAACAGAGGTGCGCGGTTTTACGTCCGTCTTGCGGCTAAATACTTAGGTAATGCGATCATTGGGCCGTGATTGTATAGCCCTTGTTTTTCAACAGCGAGACAAGACCTTGCTCGCCCGGAAGATGTAGGGCGCCCACCGCAACGAATGCATTGCCCCTGTCGATAATCGGCGCGGCACGCTCCGCCATGGTCCGGTTGCGTGTATTGATCATCTTCTCTTCGAATTCCGCATAATTCTGACCGCTTTCGGTCCCCTCGGGGGATACCGAGCGCATAAGCGGGAAGATCATGCCG
Organism: uncultured Alphaproteobacteria bacterium; assembly: GCA_963777425.1. GTDB lineage: Bacteria > Pseudomonadota > Alphaproteobacteria > Rhizobiales > Rhizobiaceae > Phyllobacterium. Next base: position 441,453 of record CAVZQS010000011.1, read on the forward strand.
ATATCACCTTGCGTGTAGAGAACAGTCATCGTTTCGAAGACGTCCGGCAGTTTCGGCCACAGTGTCAGCGTTTCGATCAGGCCGTCGATGTGAAATTGCGCCGGGAGCGAAGCCATGGCTCCGAGCTGGTCCTTGATGGTCTCGAGGCCGGCGATCTGCTTGCCGTGCTTTCTTGCCTCCTCGGCCAGCTTGATATCGAGGAAGTTTATCCCTTCTTGCTTGCGTGCCAGTTCACAGGCAGGCATGGCAAGCATGCTTGTCAGCATCCAAGGCTGCATGCGGTTGACCGCAGCAAGGGAGATGCCACGCTCGGAAAGGGCAGTCTTGACAGTCTCAAGCTTGTCTTTGGGGATGAGCTTGTCCAGCGTCGTGCCGTCCGTCAACATCATGAGATCCGGTGTTTCGGCCATAACCTTCATCGGAGCCTTGGGGTCGAGGACTTCCTCTGTCTCGATGACGATAGTATCGGCTTCGTCATAGGCCTTTGCCGCAGCATCGGGGAGCTTGAGCACACGAGGATCGGTCAGGTGCATCGTTCCGAACAGGAATGACGGTATTGCGCCGGGTTTTTCGATTTTCCAGAGCAATCCCTTGCCATTTATCGTTTCAGCGGCCTCCTTGCGCAGTGCATCCAGCTTCGCCGGGTCGGTCTTCGCCATGTCGGCGATCAGGTCGTGACCGCCGCAGCTGATCTCCTCCGCCCGAACGCGGGTGGCGCTGAAAGCGACGAAAAGAAACGAAGCGAGCAGCAGCCAACTTGCAGCCAGGCAAAGCCGCAGAATTCCATCTGCGATACGGTCGAGAGCAGGGAGAATGTCTTTGTCGTTCATATCGAGGTTCTATCCGTGCGCCTGCGGAGAAAACGTTAATCTCTGCCAGCAAATTGTCTGCAGTATGAAATTCATGCGGGTTCAGGCGCGAGGATGCGCCTTGTCGTAGATTTCCATCAATCGTTCCGTATCCACACCGGTATAGACCTGCGTCGTCGACAGGCTGGCGTGGCCGAGCAGTTCCTGGATCGTACGCAGATCGCCGCCGCGGCCAAGCAGGTGGGTCGCGAAGGAATGCCGCAAGGCGTGGGGTGTGGCGGTATCCGGCAGGCCGAGTGCCCCTCGCATGCGCTGCATGTCGCGCTGGATGATGGCCGAATGCAGCTCGCCGCCGCGCGCTCCACGGAAAAGCGGTTTGCCTTCGTCGAGCGTGTAGGGGCAGAGTTTGCGATACTCGGCAATGGCCCTGTGCACCACCGGCAGCAGCGGCACCATGCGGGTTTTTCCGCCCTTGCCGGTAATTGCGATCGAGCGGGCGTCAGGATCGGTCAATGAGCCGCCATCAAGGCCGAGCGCCTCGGAGATACGCAGGCCACAACCATAGAGCAGGGTTAGGACTGCCGCATTGCGCGCGGCAATCCACGGCTCCTCATTCAATTGCTCACCTGTCTCGACGACGCGCCTTGCATCCACCATGGTCAGCGGCTTCGGCAATGATTTCGGCTGACGCGGTGCGCGCATGGCAATGGATGCCGCTGCGTTTGCCATGCCCTGTTTTTCCAGATGGCGCAGGAACGAGCGTATGCCTGCAAGCCCGCGGCCAAGCGTCCGGGCGCCCGCGCCGTCATTGCGCCTGCGCGCCAGAAAGGAACGCAGATCGGCGATCCGCAGTGTCGCCACATCTGCCAGTGCAGGAGGTTCGCCGAGATGGCCGGTGAGAAACTGGAAGAACTGGCGCGTGTCGCGCTCATAGGCCTCCAGCGTGTTCCTCGCTAGCCGCCTTGTGTTCTTCAGCGACTTCAGCCAGTTTTCGCGCGCCTCGATCAGGTCGGCTTTGGCGGAAACCAGAAATTGTTCGGTCTGCGGCTGCACGCCCATGGCATCGTCCCTCGATTTTGTACCGTAACCCTGGCACAGGACTCCTTACGAGAACGTTTCGGCCTTGGTTTTGCGCGTACTTTGCTCTAATTCGGGCTTAAGACGTGAATATGGAAAAAGCCCATGGCGAAGTTGAATGATCCGGTACAGTTAGCGGTAATCGGTGCAGCGCATGGAACGCGCGGTGAACTCAGGGTGAAGACCTTTACCGGCGATCCGATGGCGCTCGGCGATTACGGCATGCTTTACGACGTGACGGGCAGGGCCTTCGAGGTTCTGGATATCCGTCCATCAAAGACAGTTGTTGTCGTTCGCTTTCGCGGCGTGAACGACCGCAACATGGCCGAGGCCCTGAATGGGACGACCCTGTTCATCGACCGCTCGCAACTGCCGCAGGACCTGGACGAAGATGAATATTATCATTCCGACCTGATCGGCCTTGAGGCCATTGATGCGGAGGGCAAGCGCCACGGCAAGGTATCTGCGATGTTCGACTTTGGTGGCGGTGATCTAATAGAGCTGACAATACCGGGCAAGCGTCCCATGCTGATCCCGTTCACGCAGGCTGCCGTGCCGCATGTCGACGTGAAGGCGGGGCATATTGTCATTGATCCTGCGGCGGCCGGTCTCGTTCCTGACGAGAACGAGGACGAGGAGCGCCGGCGTCAACTCGGCGGCGAGGGCGGCGGAAAGCAGCGGCCATGACATCGATAGCTGGCGGTTTTCGCGCCACGGTACTGACGCTCTATCCGGAAATGTTTCCGGGGCCGCTCGGCGTTTCCCTTGCCGGCAAGGCGTTGAAAGAGGGTGCATGGTCGCTGGAGACAGTACAGATCCGCGATTTTGCGACTGACAGGCACCGCATGGTCGACGACACACCGGCTGGCGGCGGCGCTGGCATGGTGATGAAGCCAGATGTGCTGGCGCGTGCCGTTGATCACGTCGCGGACGATCGGCCGAAATTGTTCATGAGCCCTCGCGGCAAGCCGCTCAGCCAGGCTCGTGTGCGCGAACTTGCCGCCGGGCCCGGCGCGATTGTACTTTGCGGACGGTTCGAAGGGGTGGATGAACGATTGATCGAAGCCCGGGGTTTCGAAGAAGTCTCCATCGGCGACTATATCCTGTCGGGCGGCGAGACCGCAGCGATCGTCGTTCTTGATGCGATCGTCCGGCTCCTGCCCGGCGTCATGGGCAATGCCCTGTCCGGAGAAACCGAGAGCTTTGAAACCGGTCTGCTCGAACACCCGCATTATACCAAACCCCAGGAATGGGAGGGCCGGCGCATTCCTGATGTGCTATTGTCCGGCAATCACGGCGCCATCGACAAGTGGCGGCGTGCGGAGGCAGAACGCTTGACGCGGGAAAGGCGCCCCGACCTTTGGGAGACCCATAACGCACCTCAAAAAAAATGAGCAGGCAAAAAGAATCGCCGCCAGAGGTGACAAAGCGGCTTTTATGGTGTATCAGCCCGCCAACTCGGGAAAACCCGGTCCATTAATCAATGAATGGTGAATTCGCTCCTGCCTCCTCAGAGGCATAGAAATGCGGCCAATGGTGCTGCGTGCCAAGTGTTGAGCGCTCTGACTGTTCGAGAAGACAAGAAAAGGATGAAGACGATGACCGTCGATATTATTCGTCAGCTCGATCTGGAGCAGAGAGCAAAGATCGAAGCAAAGCGCACGCTTCCGGATTTCCGACCGGGCGACACGGTTCGTGTCAATGTCCGCGTGACGGAAGGTACCCGTACCCGCGTCCAGGCCTATGAAGGCGTTTGCATTGCCCGTAATGGCGCTGGCATCAATGAGAACTTCACTGTTCGCAAGATTTCCTACGGCGAAGGCGTTGAGCGCGTATTCCCGGTCATTTCCCCGCTCGTCGAAGGCGTTGAAGTTGTTCGCCGCGGCAAGGTTCGCCGTGCGAAGCTCTACTACCTGCGCGGCCTGACCGGTAAGGCTGCCCGTATTGCCGAGAAGAAAGACAACCGCAAGGGCAAGACTGTTGTTCCGGCCACCGGCTCTGCCGAGACGGTTACGGAAGCCACTGTTGCCAAGGCACCAGCTGCCGAATAAGCACAGCTTGCATAGATATTGAAAAGGCGGTCTTCGGGCCGCCTTTTTTTGTTTGCGCAGCGAAAATCTTCGCGCTGTCCATGCATGAAAGGAATGGACGTGCTTGCAGGGATTGACGCGCCGGTGACAAGGTGAAATCTGTTGCCGACGCAAACACGTGACAGGGGTTTGAGATGAACTTGCGATCCGTTCTTTTGGCAGGGCTGATGCTCGCCGTGACGCCATTTTCCGCTTTGGCCGCCGATCTGCCTGATCTTGGGGGCAAGCAGGTCGCGGTTGTGACAGAGAATGCCTATCCACCCCTGCAATTTGTTGACCCGAAGACCGGAAAGCCGGTTGGATGGGAATATGACGCGATGAACGAGATTGCGAAACGGCTGAACCTCAAGGTTGAGTATCTGAACACGAGCTGGGATGCGATGATCCAGGCGGTTTCGGACAATCAGTATCAGATCGGCATGACCGGTATCACCATCAATGACGAGCGCAAGCAGAAGGTCGACTTCTCGGAACCATACATGCGCTCCGAACAGTTCATGCTGGTGCGCAGCGATGAAAAGCGGTTCACCGACGCCAAGAGTTTCAATGAGGTCAAGGATACGCTCGTCGGGGCCCAGCCGGGCACGACCAATTTCTACGTCGCCGTCTATAACGTCCTTGACGGCAATGAACAGAACCCGCGCATCAAGCTGTTCGAAACGTTTGGTGCGACCATCCAGGCCCTGAAGACCGGTGACGTCGATCTTGTCCTTACTGACAGCACGGCCGGCAAGGGCTATGTCGATGCGTCGGGCGGCGCCCTGAAGCTGATTGGCGGACCGCTCGGTGCCGAGGATTTCGGCTTCATCTTCCCCAAGGGCTCGGATCTGGTTGCACCAGTCAATGCTGCAATCGCCGCCCTGAGGGCCGATGGCACATTCGAGGCGCTCAACAAGAAGTGGTTCCTTGATTACAAGCTTGGCCAGTAAGCTGACGGATAACGCTCAGATACGGAGACCTTCGGAGAAGAAGGATTTTCCATGGTGGCTGCTTGTAGCGGTGGCAATTGCCTTTCTGCTCGGCATGGCCATCCTTGTCAGCCCGATCTACGGACAGGTCTTCTCCACGGTTTCCCAAGGTATCTGGATCACCGTCTGGGTCTCGCTGCTGGCCTTCTTTCTGGCCTCTGCACTTGGCCTGCTTCTGGCGGTGATGAGTTTGTCGGACCATATCGCCGTGCGGCAGATCGCACGGTTCTATGTCGAGATCGTACGCGGCATCCCCCTGCTCGTTCTGCTGTTCTACATCGCCTTCGTCGGAGCACCGGCGGTTGTCGCTCTGTGGAATTTCATCACCCAGCCCTTGCAGAGCACCGGGATCATCGAGCCCATGCTGGTGCGCGATTTTTCGCTGCTCTGGCGCGCCATCATTGCGCTCATGCTTGCCTATGCTGCCTTCCTGGCCGAAATTTTCCGTGCTGGAATCCAGGCGGTGGACAAGGGCCAAATCGAAGCCGCCAAGGCGGTCGGGCTCAAGCGATTTCAGCGCTTTCGCCTCATCATCATGCCGCAGGCTATCCGCACGATCCTTCCTCCCTATGGCAATGATTTCATTTCTATGGTGAAGGATTCATCGCTCGTATCGGTGCTTGGTGTTGTCGATGTCACGCAAATGGGCAAAGTCTATGCCTCCGGCTCATTCCGCTTCTTCGAGACCTATTCCGTCGTTGCCTATGTCTATCTGATCCTGACGATCAGCCTGTCACTCGGATTACGCTGGGTGGAGCGGCGATTGAGCAGGAATAATCGCGCGTGACGTAGCGCTAATCCGCTGTCAAAGAGCGGCGCATTGTCGCCGGAATATTACTTTTTTCGCTTGTTTCTTGACGTAAGTAGACCTCGAGTGCATATGTCCACGAAATAATTGAAAAGCACGGAACCGTGCCGAGGATATTGTGATGACTGCGCCACGTACACTCTATGACAAGATATGGGATGACCATCTGGTCGACAGCCAAGCTGACGGCACGTGCCTTCTCTATATTGATCGCCATCTTGTGCATGAGGTAACGAGCCCGCAGGCTTTCGAAGGCTTGCGCGTGAGCGGCCGCAAGGTCCGCCATCCGGAAAAGACACTGGCTGTCGTCGATCACAACGTGCCAACTTCGCCGGACCGCATCCACGGTATCAAGAACGAAGAAAGCCGCATTCAGGTCGAGGCGCTTGCCAGGAACGCCGCGGATTTCGGCGTTGAATATTACTCCGAGAAGGATATCCGCCAGGGTATCGTTCACATCATCGGACCCGAACAGGGCTTCACCCTGCCGGGAATGACCATTGTTTGCGGCGACAGCCACACGTCCACGCATGGCGCCTTCGGCGCATTGGCACACGGCATCGGCACATCGGAAGTCGAGCACGTTCTCGCCACCCAGACGCTGATCCAGTCGAAAGCCAAGAACATGCTGGTGCGTGTCGATGGCGTGCTGCCGGCTGGCGTTACCGCAAAGGACATCATCCTTGCCATCATCGGCGAGATCGGGACTGCTGGCGGCACCGGATATGTCATCGAATATGCGGGCGAGGCAATTCGCGCGCTGTCGATGGAAGGCCGCATGACGATCTGCAACATGTCGATCGAAGGCGGTGCTCGCGCCGGTTTGATTGCTCCCGACGAGACGACATTCGCCTACGTCAAAGATAAGCCGCGCGCACCAAAGGGCGCAGCCTTCGAGCAGGCCGTCGAATACTGGAAGACGCTGAAGAGCGATGAGGGCGCGCATTTCGACAAGGTCGTCGTGCTGAATGCGGCCGATCTGCCGCCAATCGTTTCCTGGGGCTCCTCTCCCGAAGATGTTATCTCTGTCACCGGCGCGGTGCCGAACCCGGACGATATCGCCGACGAGACCAAGCGTTCGTCGAAGTGGCGTGCACTCGACTATATGGGCCTGAAGCCCGGCACGCCGATCACCGACATCAAGCTTGACCGTGTATTCATCGGTTCCTGCACCAACGGCCGCATCGAGGATTTGCGCGAAGTTGCCAAGGTTGTCGAAGGCCGCAAGGTCAGCGAGACGGTTGACGCAATGATCGTTCCGGGCTCCGGCCTCGTCAAGGAACAGGCGGAGGCCGAGGGCCTCGACAAGATCTTCAAGGCAGCCGGATTTGACTGGCGTGAGCCAGGCTGCTCCATGTGCCTTGCCATGAATGATGACCGGCTGAAGCCGGGCGAGCGCTGCGCGTCAACGTCAAACCGCAACTTCGAAGGGCGTCAGGGCTTCAAGGGCCGCACGCATCTCGTTTCGCCGGCCATGGCGGCAGCGGCGGCGATTGCCGGCCATTTCGTCGATATCCGCGAGTGGAAATAAGCTAGCTCTGACTTAACCCTCCCCGTGCGGGGAGGGGCGGACTGCAGGTCCGGGGAGGGGTATTTGCTTTTCGCTAATACGACATCGACGATTTGGGTTGAGGGCGTCAAAAGCCCCACCCTGCTGCTTCGCAGCCTCCCTCCCCACAAGGGGGAGGGTTAAGCCGAATCGTTCACGCCCATCTTTAGTTCGCGATAATCACCGTCCCCTGTACGCCGGAACACCCTGGTCCGGGAGCCACAGGCCTTCCGGTACCGGTCCGGTCTGCCAGAAGACATCGATCGGAATGCCGCCGCGCGGATACCAGTAGCCGCCAATGCGCAGCCATAAGGGCTTTACTGCCTCGACTATGCGCTTGCCGATGTTGACAGTGCAATCCTCGTGGAAGGCACCATGGTTGCGGAAGCTGCCAAGAAATAACTTCAGCGATTTGGATTCGACAAGGCTCTGGTCCGGCGCATAGTCGATCACCAGGTGACCGAAGTCCGGCTGGCCGGTGACCGGGCAAAGCGAGGTAAATTCGGGGCAGGCGAAGCGCGCGAGAAAGAGCGTTCCCGCCTGTGGATTGGGGACGGCGTCGAGCATTGCCTCGTCAGGATGCTGCGGGATCTTCACATCCTTGCCAAGCATCGTCGCCTGCTCTGCATAATGACTCATGTTGCCTTACCCTCTTGTGTTTCATATTCACCCTGATATTCGCAGCCCTCGCCGCACGTATCGCGGTATACGCCAACCTGCGCCAGACCGGGCAGGACCGCCGCGAAATGCCGCCAAAGCCAGATGGCAATGTTCTCAAGCGTCGGTGTCTCGAGCCCCCGGATCTCGTTGAGGTACCGGTGATCGAGTATTTCGAGTGCGCTGTCGAAGGCGTCCTTAACGGCTCCGAGATCGGAAATGAGGCCTGTCCTCGCATCCGGTTTGCCTTCCAGCGTCACGCGAACGCGAAAACTGTGGCCGTGCAGACGTGTGTTGACATGTCCGTCGGGAAAAACGTGCGGCAAATGATGGGCCGCTTCAAACGTGAATTCGTTGAAGATTCTCATGGATGCTCCGTCAGCTCTGGCGCAATACAGGCGCCCGCTAAAGCAATTCCAGCAAAAGTGTGTATCGGTGTTGCGTCCGGAATTGCGTCAATGCTCTAAAGCTCGCCCTCAGGGCAAGCCGATCAGTTTATGTGTCTGCGTGCTCAGCCGCCAAAGCGGGTGGGCGAGGCAATAGGCCGCTGCAGATGCCACATGCGATGCGGTTTGCGCCGGATCACCGATAACGTCAAGTGGTTGCAAATAGAAATGCTCGAAGGAAAGCTGCTCGAAGCGCGATGGGTGAGTTTCGTCTTCCTTCTGCGGAAAGACCAATTTGAGCTCGTTGCCGCTGGTCTGCACCAATGGCGCGGCCGCCTTGGGCGAAACGCAGATCCAGTCGAGCCCGGCTGGCGCGGCGATGGTTCCATTGGTCTCGACGCCCACTTCGAAGCCGCGTGCGTGGAAAGCGCGCGATCAGTGGGCTGTCGAGCTGCAGCAGCGGTTCACCACCGGTGCAGATGACATAGGGTTTCCCCCTTGAATTATGCGTGTCGGGCCAGCGCGCCGCGACGGCATCGGCCAGCGCATCGGCGGATCTGAACTTGCCGCCCCCTGGTCCGTTCACGCCGACGAAATCCGTATCGCAGAATTGGCAGACGGCCTCCTCGCGATCGCGCTCAAGACCAGACCACAGGTTGCAGCCGGCAAACCGCATGAAGACCGCCGCCCGTCCGGTATGATTGCCCTCGCCCTGCAGGGTCAGGTAGATTTCCTTGACGGCGTAGGTCATGCGGGTTCCGCCTTGAATTTCTGCCATCCTGCCGATCGCAGGTCGCAGGCCGGGCAGGTTCCGCAGCCATAACCCCAGGCGTGACGCTTCGAGCGGTCGCCGAGATAGCAGGTATGGGTGTTCTCGACGATCAGGTCGAGCAGTGCTTCACCGCCCAGATCTTGCGCCAGCGCAAAGGTCTCGGCCTTGTCGAGCCACATCAACGGCGTCTCGATGGTGACGCGGCGGTCGAGACCGAGCGACAGCGCCACCTGTTGCGCTTTCAGCGTATCGTCGCGGCAGTCTGGATAGCCGGAATAATCGGTCTCGCACATGCCACCGACGATGACCCGCAAGCCGCGGCGGTAGGCCAGCGCACCAGCGAGCGTGAAAAACAGCAGATTGCGGCCGGGCACAAAGGTATTGGGCAGGCCGTTGTCAGCCAACTCGATGGCGATGTCGTCGGTCATGGCCGATGCGCCGAGCTGGCCGACAATGCCGGCGTCGAGCATATGATCGTCGCCCAGCCGTGCCGCCCATTGCGGGAATGTGGCAATGGCCGCGCTAAGAAATTGGCGACGCACTTCGAGCTCGACCTTGTGACGCTGGCCATAGTCGAAGCCGATCGTCTCGACGCGATCGAAGTTTGACAGCGCCCAGGCAAGGCATGTGGCAGAATCCTGCCCGCCGGAAAATAGGACCAGTGCGCCGTCGGAACTGCGAGCCATATGAGTACCTCGTTGAAAGCGGCCCCCAATACAGGGCGCAGCTAATGGAGGCAAATCAAATCTTGAAGCTGGAAGGCTCTAGTCGCAGCCGGGATGGCCAAGAACCGGCGTTTCGTTGCGGTCGAGACCATACATATAGCCACGCCCTTGAATAAGAAACGGGCTGTCGCAGCCCCCGCTATTGGGCGCCGGGACGACGCCTACGACGAGCGGATCGCCGACAGGCGAGATTACCGACGGGCCTTTACCGCGCTTGTAGACCGGTACCTGCCGCCGGATATCCCGGCCCAGCTTGTCGGATTTCGCAGCGGCGGCGCCGACAAAGATAATCTTCGGGCCTCCCGCCTCGTGCAGGATCACATTGCCATATTCGTCGCCGTAGCTGTTGCCGGGATTGAACTCGTCTGCTGCCGCAATCTGCGAACTGATTGCGAGCGCTAGTGACGCCAGCACTGAGCAGGTAAGATTCTTCTTATGAAACATGGCGGCCCTCGGATGGTCGAATTTTCCTCCACCCGAGATTAACCCTTTATTAACAATTGTCATCTGCCCAAAGTCTAATCAAATCGATTTTCATACCGGGCGCAGGTTGACGGGCGCGATACAATCAACCAATCCTCAGGCGAACGAGAGCAGGCATGAAGGGACGGAAGCAATCATGAGCAAAAAGACTGCAGATGAACACGCCATCGACATCTCCCTATTGCATCTGAGCGATGCCCATGAGTTCGCTCCGCTGCTTGCCAGTTACGCCCAGGCGCTGAAACGGGGTGCCCCGCGCAGGCCCGATGATTACTATGCGGAAAATCTCCTGCGCGATCGCGCGGCCGAAATCGCCGGCGCACGTCTCGACGGCCATCTCGTCGGTTTTGTGATCTTCTACGATCTGCCCGAGCCGGTTTCCGGCATGCGCGCCGGTCAGGTCGACCACATCTATGTCCATCACGACCACCGTGGCAAAGGCATCGCCAAGGCCCTGATCGACGTGCTTGCCGACAAGGCGGAAGAGCGCGGCTGGACCAAGCTCTCGCTCAATGCGCCGCGCGTTCCGGAAGACGGGCGCAAGCTTTACGAACAGGTTGCCGCTCCCGCGGACTGGACCAGCTTTATTATTCGCTTCGGCAATCAATAACTGAAGTTCGTTGCGGAGTGCCGCGATGGGGCGGCATTCTGCGAACGACCCGGCTTGTCGCATACAAACATGGCTCGAACGAACCTGAAGCAAGCAAATCTTGACCCAAAACGGACGGACTCAGTCAATTATTTTTTTGCACCACACATCGTCAGAAATTTGCGCTTTCGAGGCCGTTTCGCGAGCTTTAAACGATTGAATTTTAAGCAGAAACCTTATTGACTTGCTATTGGTGCCAATTCGCCGCATGAGGGTGCGCAATGGGGCTTTGACGCAGTGCAAAAACCGGATTAAAACCCTTCTAAATTGCCTCTATCCAGCCTTTTCGGCCCTGCCCGCCAGTTCAGGCGCGGCGCTACTCTTGGGGACGCTATGAGCAAGACATCACTTCATGCAAACCGGCCGCTGTCGCCGCATTTGCAAATCTACAAGCCAATTCCAACCATGGTCATGTCGATCGTCCACCGTATCACCGGCGGGGCGCTCTATTTCGGCACGCTGCTGGTTGCCTGGTGGTTGATCGCTGCAGGGACGAATGAAGACTATTTCAATTTCGTCAACGCGATCTACGGCTCCTGGATCGGCCGTCTCGTCCTGCTAGGCTATACCTGGGCGCTTCTCCATCACATGATTGGCGGCATACGCCATCTGATCTGGGATACCGGGCGTGGCCTTGAAAAGGAGACGACCACGAAGATGGCGTGGGGTTCGCTGGTGCTTTCCGTCACTCTGACGATCCTCGTCTGGATCGCCGCATTCACAATAGCTTAAAGGAGGCCGAACGATGGGCGATATGCGCACGCCGCTTGGCAAGGTTCGCGGATTGGGTTCTGCGAAAGAGGGCACGGATCATTTCTGGCGTCAGCGGCTGACGGCCGTATCCAACATTCCGCTCATGCTGTTTTTCATAGGCTTGATCCTGTCTCTGCATGGCGCAAGCTATGCCGAAACGAGGGCGGCCTTGTCCCATCCGCTGACTTCGCTGGTTCTGTTGATGGTGGTCATCTCCGGCCTCTATCACATGCGCCTCGGCATGCAGGTCATCATTGAAGATTACGTACATGGCGAAGGCACGAAGATCGTGCTGCTAATGCTTAATACGTTTTTCGCCCTGGCGGTCGGCGTAGCCTGCATCGTTGCGATCCTCAAGCTGAGCTTCGGAGGCTAAGCCTAATCATGGCACCAACAGATACCAAGGCCGGCAAGGCCTATACATTCGTCGACCACAAATTCGATGTGGTCGTGGTCGGTGCTGGCGGTGCCGGCCTGCGTGCGACGCTCGGCATGGCCGAGCAAGGCCTGAAGACGGCCTGCATCACCAAGGTATTCCCGACCCGCTCGCACACTGTGGCGGCGCAGGGCGGCATTGCCGCCTCGCTCAGCAATATGGGCCCGGATTCCTGGCAATGGCATATGTATGATACCGTCAAGGGTTCCGATTGGCTCGGCGATACCGACGCCATGGAATACCTTGCACGCGAAGCGCCGGCCGCTGTCTATGAGCTTGAACATTACGGCGTGCCGTTCTCGCGCACGGAAGAGGGCAAGATTTATCAGCGCCCCTTCGGCGGCCACATGATGAACTATGGCGATGGTCCGCCCGTGCAGCGTACTTGTGCTGCGGCCGACCGTACGGGGCACGCCATTCTGCACACGCTATACGGCCAGTCCTTGCGCAACAATGCGCAGTTCTTCATCGAATATTTCGCGCTCGATCTCATTCAGGATGAAGACGGCACGATCACTGGCGTTGTTGCCTGGAATCTCGACGATGGCACGATCCACCGCTTTGCGGCGAAGATGGTTGTCATGGCCACGGGCGGCTATGGACGCTCCTATTTTTCTGCAACCTCCGCTCACACCTGTACGGGTGATGGCGGCGGCATGGTTGCCCGTGCCGGGCTGCCGCTGCAGGATATGGAATTCGTGCAGTTCCATCCGACCGGCATTTATGGCGCCGGCTGTCTGATCACCGAAGGCGCACGCGGCGAGGGCGGTTACCTCGTCAATTCCGAAGGCGAACGCTTCATGGAACGCTATGCGCCCTCCGCCAAGGATCTGGCATCGCGCGACGTCGTTTCCCGCTGCATGACGCTGGAAATCCGCGAAGGCCGCGGTGTCGGCAAGAACAAGGACCATATCTTCCTGCACCTCGATCATCTTGATCCAGCGGTCCTGCATGAGCGCCTACCCGGCATTTCCGAATCGGCGAAGATTTTCGCCGGCGTCGACCTAACCAAGGAGCCCATCCCGGTCCTGCCGACGGTTCACTACAATATGGGTGGCATTCCGACCAACTATTGGGGGGAAGCGCTCAATCCGACCAAGGAAGATCCTGACCGCATCCAGCCTGGCCTGATGGCCGTGGGTGAAGCGGGCTGTGCTTCGGTGCATGGCGCAAACCGCCTCGGCTCCAATTCGCTCATCGACCTTGTCGTGTTTGGCCGCGCCGCTGCAATCCGCGCCGGCGAAGTGATCGATCGCAATGCCAAGGTGCCGGATATCAATGAGGCTTCGGTGACAAAGATCATGGACCGTTTCGACCGCCTGCGTTACGCCAATGGTGGCACGCCGACGGCTGTCTTACGCGAAAAGATGCAACGGACCATGCAGGAGGACGCCGCCGTGTTCCGGACGTCGGAATCGCTGAAGTCCGGCGTGGATCGCATGGAAAAGATCTGGAGCGAGCTGCCGGACGTCAAGGTCACCGACCGCTCGATGATCTGGAATTCCGATCTGGTCGAGACGCTCGAGTTGGAAAACCTTATGGCAAACGCCCTGACCACGGTCGTTGCCGCCGAAGCGCGCAAGGAAAGCCGCGGCGCTCATGCGCATGAGGATTTCCCCAGCCGCGATGACGTCAACTGGCGCAAGCACAGCCTCGCCTGGCTTGCCCCGGACGGCAAGGTGACGCTCGGCTATCGTCCGGTCCACCTCGACCCGCTGGTCAAGGAAGAGGATGGCGGCATCAGCCTTGCCAAGATCGCGCCGAAAGCGCGTGTGTATTGATTTAGGGATCAGAGCATTATGGTTGAACTTGCACTTCCCAAGAATTCGCAGATGCGGCCCGGCAAAACCTGGGACCGTCCACAGGGTGCCAACAATCTGCGCGAGTACCGGATTTACCGCTGGTCACCGGATGATGGTGAGAACCCGCGTATCGATACCTATTATGTCGATCTCGACGATTGCGGCCCGATGGTTCTTGATGGCCTGCTATGGATCAAGAACAAGATCGATCCGACCCTGACGCTGCGCCGCTCCTGCCGTGAGGGGATTTGTGGCTCCTGCGCCATGAACATTGACGGCACTAATACACTCGCCTGCACCAAGGGCATGGACGAGATCAAGGGGCCGGTGAAGATCTACCCATTGCCGCATCTGCCCGTGGTCAAGGATCTGGTGCCGGACCTCTCCAATTTCTACGCCCAGCACCGTTCGATCGAACCGTGGCTGAAGACGGTCTCTCCTGAGCCGGCTAAGGAATGGCTGCAAAGCCACGAGGATCGCGCCAAGCTTGACGGTCTTTACGAGTGCATTCTTTGCGCCTGCTGCTCGACATCCTGCCCGAGCTATTGGTGGAACGGCGACCGCTATCTCGGCCCGGCCGTGCTCTTGCAGGCCTATCGCTGGCTGATCGACAGCCGCGACGAGGCAACAGGCGAGCGTCTGGACAATCTCGAAGACCCGTTCCGGCTCTATCGTTGCCACACGATCATGAACTGCGCGCAAACCTGCCCCAAAGGGTTGAACCCGGCCAAGGCAATTGCCGAGATCAAGAAGATGATGGTGGAACGGCGGGTTTGATCTGACGTTGACAGTGCCGCTGTGGTGGTTCGACAAGCTCACCATGAGGGAAGTGGGTCGAACCAAATGACGCTGGTGGATCACTAAGGTTGCCAAACCAACTTGGGGGTCCATGCAATCAACAACCCTCCCTCATGGTGAGCTTGTCGAACCACGTACATGTTTTTGAGTGACCAGAAAAATGAAACGGGCGCCAATGGCGCCCGTTCTGCTTCAACACCAGGTCGGCTCAATCACCCCAATTTTGCGTCCAGCGTGACTTCAATCGCACCGAGTGCCTTCGACAGCGGGCAGCTGGCTTTCGCCTGTCCTGCGAGCTTCTGGAACGTCGCATCATCGATGCCCGGAACAGTGCCGACCAGCGTCAGTGCGCTCTTGGTGATCTCGAAGCCACCGCCGGCGGCAGGATTGACGGTCACCTTTGCCTTGGCCTCAAGATTCTCCGCCGGTGTGCCGTTCTCCGCGAGGAAGTGCGAAAGCTGCATGGCGAAGCATCCGGCATGGGCTGCGGCAAGCAGCTCTTCCGGATTGGTGCCGGACGTGCCGCTTTCATCCTGAAAGCGGGCCTTGAAATTATAGGGAAGACCTGTGAGCGCCCCACTCTGCGTGTCGAGTGTGCCGGACCCGTCGGTAAGAGCGCCTTTCCAGATTGCCGTTGCTTGTCTGTCCATTTCTATCTCCCTCGTTGAAGTTGGTTGCAAGACGTTTGGTGCGCCGTGATCGGGCTTGGCAATAACGGTTCCGTGCTAGCATGGTTCCGTATCATATCCATGGCACCGCATTATTCCATCGCCTAATTTACGGTCTGATTTTCCCCCTCTTAAGAATGACTTTTTCATTGAGGGATTTTGATCATGCATGTTGTTCTCGCAGTTCTCGGGCTCCTCGGCGGCGGGCTCTTCTGGTGGTACAGGTTGAAGATGCTGAATGAGGCGACGGGCGATATCATCGACGGTGCCGGGCGCATACGCGGATATTTCCGGCGCAGGAAAATACGCATGCAGGCGGAGCATTCCCCGCTGACAGCAATTGAGGATCCGATACTCGCCGCGGCGACATTGATCTTTGCGATCATCGCCGAAGATGTGCTGATCACCGACGATCACTTTGATGTCGCGAGGAGTGTGATTCTCGATATCAGCAATCCCAGAAAGGCAGACGAAGCGATGATCTACGCAAAGTGGGCTTTCAGCCAGATTGGTGATACCGTGATAGTGATCGAAAAAATCTCACCGTTTTTGCGCCAGCAGCTTAGTGAACTGGAAAAGTGCGAATTGATTGATATGGTGGACGACGCCGCTAGCGCCGTTCCCGTCTCTCAACATTACGGCCAGCGCGTCAGAAAGCTAAAGCAGAGACTTGGACTCCAGGTCGACTGATCAACCGAAGTTCAAAAACAGGAAAATCCCGTGAAACTGAAAAAGCTTGGCCGAACGGATATCGACGTTACGGAAATTTGCCTCGGCACCATGACCTGGGGCGTGCAGAACACGGAAGAAGATGCGCATCGGCAGATCGACTATGCGCTCGATGCCGGTATCAATTTCATGGACACGGCGGAAGTCTATGCGATTCCGTCAAGCCCGGAGACGTATGGCAAGACCGAGACCTATATCGGCACATGGTTCAAGAAAACCGGCAAGCGCGACCAGTTTGTGCTGGCCACCAAAATATCCGGTGGAGGAAATAGCTGGATTCGCCATGGAACGCCTCCCGACCGGACATCGGTGCGCGAGGCCGTGGAAGGCAGCCTCAAGCGGCTCCAGACCGACTACATCGATCTTTATCAGGTCCATTATCCTGCCCGCGGGCATTATCACTTTGGATCGGCCTGGAAATATGCACCGCAGAACCAGGATAGTCAGCGCGTCACCGCGCAGATCGCAGACACGCTGCAAGGTCTCGATGACATGGTGAAAGAAGGAAAAATCCGGCATATCGGCCTGTCCAACGAGACGGCGTGGGGCATCGGCCAGTGGCTGAAGCTTGCCGAAAGCCACGACCTGCCACGCGTGGCGTCCGTGCAGAACGAATACAGCCTGCTGCAGCGGGTGTTCGATCTCGATCTTGCCGAAGTCAGCCATCATGAGGATGTCGGGCTTTTGGCCTATTCGTCGCTGGCCTCCGGCGTCCTGACCGGCAAGTATCTCGATGGAAAGATGCCGGCCGGAACTCGCGGCGCAATCCAGCCGGGCGGTCTCTGGCGCAACAATGAGCATTCGACGCCTGCGGTGAGGGCCTATATCGACCTTGCGCGCAAGCAGGGGTTCGACGTCGCGCAGATGGCGATCGCCTTCGCCCTGACACGGCCGTTCATGACGTCGGTCATCATCGGAGCGACGACGATGGAGCAATTGAAGACTGATATCTGGGCAAGCCAGATCACGCTCTCATCTGAGGTGCTCAAGGAAATCGAAGCGATCTACCGGAAATATCCGCGCCCGCTTTAGATCGGCTGGCCCTGCAACAGTTTCGGCGCCGTCGTCGACAGTCCCGCGGCTTGGCGGATGAAGAATCCCTTGAGCCGCGGCATCCGTTCGACGAGGCCGAGCCCGAAATCACGCAGCGCCCGCACCGGCACGCTGTCGTTGGAGAACAGCCGGTTCAGGACATCGGTGGTGACGCCCATCTGCACCGTGTCGAAGCGCCGCCAGGTCTGGTAGCGCTCGAGCACTGCCACCGAGCCGATATCAAGCCCAAGCCGGTCAGCATCGACGATCGTTTCGGCGAGCGCGGCCGCATCCTTGAAACCGAGATTGAGGCCCTGGCCGGCGATCGGGTGAATGCCGTGCGCCGCGTCGCCGGCAAGCGCAAAGCGCGGTTTGACGAAATCGCGCGCCAGGGTCAAGCCGAGCGGGAACGACTTGCGCCCGCCTTCGACCCGCAGCTCGCCGAGCTTCAGGCCAAAGCGCTGTTCGAGTTCATGTTCGAAGACGAAATCGTCCTCGTTGATCAGCCGTTCCGCATCGTCCGTCCGTTCTGTCCAGACCAGTGAGGAGCGGTTGCCCTTGAGCGGCAGGATGGCGAACGGACCGGCAGGCAGGAAATGCTCCTCGGCGCGGCCATGATGCGGACGCTCATGCGCGACAGTGCAGACGATTCCGGACTGGCCGTACTCCCAATTCACACATCTGATCCCCGCCATGTCGCGCAGTCGGGATTTCACGCCGTCGGCAGCGATCAGGAGCCGCGTGCGCAGGCTCTTGCCGTCTGCGTAGTGGACTTTCAGGAACGCTTCGCCGTGCTCGAAGCCATTGACCGGCGCCCCTTCGATGAAGCTGATGCCGAGCTCTTCCGCCTTGGTACGCAACGACGCATTGAGCACGCGGTTCTCCACCATATGCGCAAAGGGTTCGCCCGGTTCGATCTCGCCATTGAAGGTCAGGAAGACCGGCCGCACCGGATCGGCGGTGCGCGAATCGGTGACAGTCATTTCATTGATAGGCTGCGCTTCGGGAAGAATCGCATCCCAGCAGCCCAACCTGTCGAGCATGCGGCTTGCCGCCGCTGCAATCGCCGAGGCGCGGGTGTCGTTGCGCCAGACGCCCGCGGGTGCCGCGTCAATGATGGTCACGCCCAAATGCGGCGCCGAGGATTTCAGCGCGACGGCGGTTGCCAGCCCCACATAGCCCGCGCCAGCGATAATGATATCGGTGGCTGGCTGTTCTTTCCGGGTTCGTTCGACCATGGTTGCCTCCGGGTTGTGCCCAATGCGGTGCTTGACTTGTTAGCCTGTTCCTGTTGCAAGCGTTGGAGATACGCGAACAGGAGATGCCGTTCATGTCTGACGCCATGAAAGAGCTTTTCGTCCATACTCGACCTTGAAACGCTTGAACACAACCTGTTTCGAGGTCGCAGCCCGCAGGTTGGCTGGCAGCGGGTGTTTGGCGGACAGGTCATCGGTCAGGCGTTGGTCGCAGCACAGCGCACCGTCGACCCCGCCCGGCATGTGCATTCTCTGCATGGCTATTTCATGCGCGCCGGCGATCCGAAAGTGCCGATCATCTACGAAGTCGACCGCATACGTGACGGCTCGAGCTTCACCACCCGCCGTGTTGTCGGCATTCAGCATGGCCATGCAATCTTCTCGCTGGAAGCGTCGTTCCAGATCGAGGAGGCGGGGCTGGAACACCAGAAGCCTCGCCCGCTCGACATCACGCCGCCCGAACAGCTGATCAGCGACAAGGATCTGAAAGAGCAATATCTTCAGAACGCGCCTGAGAGTATCCGCAGGTACTGGGAGCAGGACCGGCCGATCGAGTTGAAACCGCTGTCGCTAACGCACTACTTTTCGCGCGAGAAATTGCCGCCGGAACAAAATGTCTGGATCAGAGCCACGGGGCCCGTGCCGGATGATCGCGCAGTGCAGGCGGCCGTTCTCGCCTACCTGTCGGACATGACGCTCCTCGACACCTCGCTCTATGCGCACGGCCGGTCGATCTTCGATCGCGATCTGCAGGTCGCCAGCCTCGATCACGCCATGTGGTTCCACCGGCCCTGCCGTTTCGATGACTGGCTGCTTTATACGGCAGACAGCCCGAGTACATCCGGTGCGCGTGGCTTCAATCGTGGTGCAATCTATAGCCGTAACGGCGCTTTGATTGCCTCGACGGCCCAGGAGGGCCTAATTCGTGTGCATCCTAAGGAATGAGATTTATTGAATCCTTCACAACTGCCTATTTTTTAAGCATGTTGCTGCGGATCGCATAGTGAAAGCACTATAAACTAAAAATATCTGTTTGTAATCAATAGGTTGCCCGCCTCCTTCGAGTCTGGCACGGAACTTGAATACTCTTGGGCAGTCACCATGGCCGTATAGGGCTTTAGGCGATGGGTTCAACGCGGTTACTGCTCTTCGGGTAATTCCACCCGGGGGTACCGCGCTAGCGCAGGGGTATAGTCAATGAAAATTGTGATGGCCATCATCAAGCCGTTCAAGCTGGACGAAGTGCGGGAAGCACTCACCGCTGTCGGCATCCAGGGCCTGACCGTCACCGAGGTGAAAGGTTATGGCCGCCAGAAGGGGCACACCGAGATTTATCGCGGTGCTGAATATGCGGTCAGCTTTCTGCCCAAACTGAAAATCGAGGTGGCGGTCGCCTCCGAGCTTGTCGACACCGCCGTCGAAGCCATTACGACAGCCGCTAAAACCGGCCAGATCGGTGACGGAAAAATCTTCGTTCTAAGCATCGAACAGGCTGTCCGTATTCGCACCGGCGAAACCGACACCGACGCGTTGTGAGTTATTTGGGGTTCAAGGAGAGCATAATGAAAATTCCAACCAGTCTGACATCTGCGGCACGCAGCACCCTTCTGGGATCGCTGGCGCTGATCGCATTCGGTTCGCTGGCTGCCTTCGCTCAGGAAGCCGCACCAGCTGCTCCGGCCGCCGCAGCGCCAGCCTTTACGGTCGACAAGGGTGACACCACCTGGATGATGATCTCAACGGTCCTGGTGCTGTTGATGACCATTCCGGGCCTCGCCCTCTTCTATGGCGGGCTTGTTCGCGCCAAAAACATGCTGTCGGTTCTCATGCAGGTCTTCACCATCACGGCCGTCGTGATGCTGATCTGGGTGTTTTATGGCTACAGCCTTGCATTCACGCCGGGCAACGCTTTCTTCGGTGGGTTCTCCAAGGCGTTTCTGGCCGGCGTCGACGTGACGACGCTCTCGGAAACCTTCTCGAAGGGCGTTGCCATTCCTGAACTGGTCTTCGTCGTCTTCCAGATGACTTTCGCCTGTATCACCCCTGCGCTGATCGTCGGCGCCTTTGCCGAACGCATCAAGTTCTCGGCAGTTGTGCTTTTCGTCATACTGTGGGTTACGTTCGTCTATTTCCCCATCGCCCATATGGTGTGGTTCTGGGGCGGTCCAAGCGCCTATTCCGACCCATCAGGCCTGATCTTTGGCTTTGGAGCAATCGACTTCGCCGGTGGCACGGTCGTTCACATCAATGCTGGTATTGCCGGCCTGGTTGGCGCCCTCATGATCGGCAAGCGAGCTGGCTATAAGAAAGACATCATGGCGCCTCACTCCATGACGCTTACCATGGTCGGAGCATCCTTGCTGTGGGTCGGCTGGTTTGGCTTCAATGCAGGCTCGAACCTCGAAGCCAATGCCTATGCCGGTCTTGCAATGATCAACACCTTTGTGGCAACCGCTGCCGCGACAGTTGTGTGGATCCTGCTGGAATCCGTCCTGCGCGGAAAAGCTTCCATGCTGGGTGCGGTTTCGGGTGCCGTTGCAGGTCTGGTTGCGGTTACTCCGGCAGCTGGCTTTGCCGGTCCAATGGGCGCCATCGTACTCGGCGCCGTTGTGACGGTGGTCTGCTACTTCTTCGTTGCCGTTGTGAAGAACACATTCGACTATGATGACAGCCTCGATGTCTTCGGCATCCACTGCGTCGGCGGCATCGTCGGCGCTCTCGGTACCGGCATCCTGGTCAACCCGGCTCTCGGTGGTGCTGGCATTGTCGATTATTCGACGGCCGACTTTGCTGCCAGCTATGCGGGAGCTGCTACCCAGGTTTGGGCGCAGTTCAAGGGCGTGGCCGTTACGCTCCTGTGGTCAGGTATCGGCAGCGCGATCCTCTACAAGATCGTTGATTTGATCGTCGGTCTGCGTGTAGCTCCTGAAGCCGAACGTGAAGGTCTCGACCTCACCTCGCACGGCGAAGCGGCTTACCACTCATAACGGACGGCTTTAACAGCAATTCGATGGGCCCGGTTTTCCGGGCCCATTTTGTTTTGGCCCAACTTGTCCTTCCCGTTAATTTCCTCCGACTCGCTCCCATGGTTAATGCCCCCTTAACCATCCGCGTCTTAATTTGGGAACTCTCGAATCTGCGGCATGTCACAGCCGCCAGTATGCGTTCACGTGGGACCGGATTTCATGCGTCAAGCTTATTCAGCGTCTTATGCAATTGAGGACGAGCGGCAAGGGTTGACCCGTATCTTCCGCCGGCAGATCCATATCCTCTGGGGCCTGGCGCTATTCTGCTTTGTTGCCTTCGCCATCGGCAGCCTCGCCACATGGAACGTCACCGATCCGAGTTTCAGCCATGCCACGTCCAATCCCGTGCATAATGCCCTCGGATATCCCGGTGCAGTCTTCTCCGATCTCGGTATGCAGTTCTTCGGGCTTTCGATGCTTGCTGCGCTGATGCCTGCGCTTTTCTGGGGTGGATTGCTGTTGACCGGGCGCGGCATTGACCGCATGCCCCGCCGCATCATTGCGTGGTTCTGCGCGTCGCTGATGGCCGCCGCTATGGCCGGTTGCTTTGCAATTCCTGCAAGCTGGCCGATGCCGATCGGTCTTGGCGGCGTTTTTGGCGATATGGTCCTCAAGATTCCAGGGATCGTCATCGGCACATTTCCGCGCGGCGGCCTGGCAATGATCCTCGTTGCCATCCTGACCATCCCGACCCTTTGGATATTCGCCTTCGCCAGCGGTCTCACCTACCGTGACAGCGAACCTGCCATGCTCAAGAAATCCAAGCGCCATGCGGCGGAGGATGATGATTATGGCGACGATGAGGATAATGAGGACGAGGGCGGTGGGTTGCTGGCCCTCGGCGCTCTCACCCACTGGTTCCTGAGCGCGAAGGCACTGTTCCGCCGTATTTTCGGGCATGGCGCAGGTCTCTATGGTAGCGCCCGCAATATCCGCCGGAGTGAAGACGATTTCCTCGACGACGTTCCGGCCCCGCGCCAGCATGGCAGCAGCGTGCGCCGTGAGCCCGGATTCTACGACGACGCACCACGGGTCGAGGCGCCATCAATCGATATCGGGCGCGACTTCGATGAACGGTCCAATCGCTTCGATCCGGTTGCATTCGACGATGAGGACGAGGATATCGACGATTGGGCGCCGCAAAGGGCGCCCGCACGAGCGGAAGCCATGCAGCCCGCCCGCCCCGTCACGGCACGCATCGATACGCCGGCACCCGCGCCACGGGCCGGTGCGCGTGTCCAGCGCGAGGCTCAGACCTCACTCATCAAATCTGATGAATTCGAGATGCCATCGCTGCACTTTCTCAGCGAACCCAAGAACGTCGTGCGAAACCCGAGCCTGTCCAAGGAAGCTCTGGAACAGAATGCAAGGTTGCTGGAAGGCGTTCTTGAAGATTTCGGTGTGCGTGGTGAGATAATCCATGTTCGTCCGGGCCCCGTCGTTACACTTTACGAACTGGAACCCGCGCCCGGTATCAAGTCTTCGCGGGTCATCACACTTGCGGATGATATCGCCAGATCAATGAGCGCCATCGCCGCACGTGTCGCCGTTGTCCCCGGACGCAACGCCATCGGCATCGAACTGCCGAACCAGACCCGCGAGATGGTTTATCTGCGCGAACTTCTGGCGAGCCGGGATTTCGAACAGACCAAGACCAAGCTGGCGCTGGCGCTAGGCAAGACCATCAATGGCGAAGCGGTCATCGCCGATCTTGCGAAGATGCCGCATCTTCTGGTGGCCGGCACTACCGGTTCGGGTAAATCCGTCGCCATCAATACAATGATCCTTTCGCTGCTCTACCGGATGACCCCTGAGCAGTGTCGCCTGATCATGATTGATCCCAAGATGCTGGAACTGTCGATCTATGACGGGATTCCGCATCTTCTAACGCCAGTCGTCACCGATCCGAAGAAGGCCGTCGTTGCACTCAAGTGGACGGTCAAGGAGATGGAAGACCGCTACCGGAAGATGTCGAAGGTCGGTGTGCGCAATATTGACGGCTTCAACCAGCGTGTCGAACAGGCGCACAAGAAGGGTGAGCGCATTGCCCGTACTGTGCAGACCGGCTTCGACCGGGCAACGGGCGAAGCCGTATACGAGACAGAAGAACTCGATCTGAAGCCAATGCCCTACATCGTCGTCATCATCGATGAGATGGCCGACCTGATGATGGTTGCAGGCAAGGACATCGAAGGCGCGGTGCAGCGCCTGGCACAGATGGCGCGTGCGGCCGGAATTCATGTGATCATGGCGACGCAACGCCCGTCGGTTGACGTGATCACCGGCACGATCAAGGCAAACTTCCCGACCCGTATCTCGTTCCAGGTGACGTCAAAGATCGATTCGCGCACCATTCTCGGGGAACAGGGCGGCGAGCAACTGCTCGGAATGGGCGACATGCTTTACATGGCCGGTGGCGGCCGCATCCAGCGCGTGCACGGACCATTCGTGGGCGATGACGAGGTGGAAAAGATCGTCCAGCATCTGAAGTTGCAGGGTGTTCCGGAATATCTCGATTCGATCACCGAAGAGGATGACGAGGACGAGGGCGGCGGGCCAATGGGGACCTCCAACCTCGAGGATTCTGATGATCCTTATGACCAGGCGGTTGCGGTGGTTCTTCGCGACAAGAAAGCCTCGACCAGTTACATTCAGCGCCGGCTCGGTATCGGTTACAATCGCGCGGCCTCCATCATCGAACGCATGGAACAGGAAGGGCTGGTCGGACCAGCCAATCATGCGGGCAAGCGCGAAATTCTCGTGCCGACACAGGATGACGAGTTTTGACAAAAGGTGCCGTAACGTAACGAATTTGTTGTCAGTTATGGTATGATCAAGTCGGGATCATTACATAACGCTCAAATAATGCGGTTACGTAACGTCATTGCGGAACAAGAAACGGGCAACTGCCGTTTCTTAGCCATACTGAAGCCAAACTGGCTGCGTAGAAGCGAGACAAGACGACAGGAGATACGACCATGACGAAGACAAGAGTACCGTTTCGCGCAATTGGCTCGCTGGCCAGAGCTTCAGCGGTTGCGTCCATGGTCGGAATGGGATTTTTCCTTGGTGCGAGCGCCACATTGGTAACTCCGGCCCTCGCCCAGGCGGCGCCCGCCGGAATAGGTGCGGCGCAAGAGATAGCCAACAAGTTCTCCGGCGTAAGAACGCTGACAGGGAATTTCGTTCAGTTCGGCCCTCGCGGCGAACAGACCGAAGGTACGTTCTATATCGAACGGCCGGGTAAGATACGCTTCAATTACAACAAGCCATCGCCCATACGTGTGATCTCGGACGGAAGCTCGGTTGTGATCAACAATCGCAAACTCGACACCTGGGATCTTTATCCGCTATCTAAGACACCGCTGAAGCTGCTTCTCAGCAATCAGATCGATCTTTCCGGCGGAAAGGTCAAATCGGTCAAACAGGAACCGGACATGACCACAATCGTCCTCGGCGACAAGTCGGTCTTCGGCAATTCGACGATCACGATGATGTTCGATCCCAAATCATACGATCTGCGCCAGTGGACGATCACCGATGCCCAGGGGTTGGATACGACGGTGATGATCACCAATGTGCGGACCGGCGTGCGTTTTGCCGATGACATGTTCAAGATCGACTACACCCGGATCGCGATGAAGAAGTAACCATCGGCTCTTGTGGATGACCGGTCTTTTGGTTTTCATTCGGCAGAACTTGCTCTAGTCTCGCGGCTCCATCCCCATACCGCGAGTCCAGCTTCCCATGCCTTTCTCCGTTGCTACCTGGAACATCAATTCGGTGCGCCTGCGCTTGCCGCTGGTCCTGCAATTCCTCGGTGACCATCAGCCGGATGTGCTTTGCCTGCAGGAAACGAAATGCCCCGACGAGCTCTTTCCCCGCGACGCCTTTCGCGAGGCGGGATACGAACATGTCGAAGTCAGCGGTCAAAAGGGCTATCATGGCGTTGCTACGCTTTCGCGTCGTCCTTTGACGGATCCGGAAAGGGTAGGGTTCTGCAATATTGCGGATTGCCGGCATTTGAGCACGGTGGTGACTGCCGGATCAAAACGTTTGCGCATCCATAATTTCTACGTCCCGGCCGGCGGCGACGAACCGGACCCCGAAATCAATCCAAAATTCGCTCACAAGCTCGGCTTCCTCGACGAGATGAAGGCCATGAATGCCGATTATGGCGATGGACATGCGTCCCTGCTGGTGGGCGATCTCAACATTGCGCCATTGGAAACTGACGTCTGGTCCCACAAACAGCTGTTGAAGGTTGTAAGCCACACTCCGGTCGAGACCGAGGGGTTGGAGACCTTGCGGAAGAATGGTGGCTGGAGCGATCTCATGCGCCACCACATTCCGCGACACGAGAAAATCTACACCTGGTGGAGCTACCGCGCAGCCGATTGGGCGGCTGCCGATCGCGGCCGCCGCCTCGACCACATCTGGGGCTCGCCAGATCTCGAAAATGACCTGGCCGACATCACCGTGCTGCGTGAGGCGCGCGGCTGGGACCGGCCCTCGGACCATGTGCCGGTCATTGCCCGTTTTAATCTCGACTAATCAGAATCCGAAACACGAATCGGACAAACTTGTGCGAGTTCGGTACAGGTTTGCGCGATTCTCGTACAAGCATTTTCGATTCTGATACAAGATTCTCAACTGGCGCGGGAAATTTGGTTGTGCTGAAGCGAACTTAACGCTCGCCGAACAGATGCTCGTACCGGGTGATCGCCTCGATCATGTCTTTCAAGTCTGAAGCGATCTGATCGTGCAGGGCGGCGGCAATTTCGGGATATTCCTCGAGAATGCGCCGGAAAAGCGAGCGATTGAGGCGGATGACTTCGGTCTCTGTCTCGGCCATGGCGCTGGTCAATCGCTTGGTTTGGGCAATGATCGCCATCTCGCCGAGGACAGCGCCCGGCCCCACGGTCTTCAGGACGATGCGACCTGACGGACCTTCGCGAAACAGGGAAATCTCACCGCGATCAATGACATAGGCGCAATCAGCGGACTGACCTTCGCGGTAGAGCTCGCGGCCTTCCCTTAGGACAAGCCGCTCCGTTCCGAAGGCGAGCAACCGCAACTGGTCGCGCGTAAACGTCTCGAACAGCCCCACCGTCTCCAGAATGCGAATATCATCTTCAATTGCCATGCAATTACAGACATATACCTAGATTGGCCCCATCGGCATCAAGGAATGAGCTTGTATCCCCCGCTTTCGGTAACGAGTATGGTCGAATTCGACGGATCGTGCTCAATTTTTTGCCGCAACCTATAGACGTGGGTTTCCAGCGTGTGCGTGGTCACCCCCGAATTGTAACCCCAAACCTCTTCCAGAAGAACATCGCGGGTGATGACTTTACCCCCTGCGCGGTAAAGATATTTTATGATGGCGACCTCTTTCTCGGTCAGCCGGATCTTGCCACCCTTTGCGTCGATCAGCATCTTTTGTCCGGGCTTGAACGTGTAAGGCCCGACGACAAAGGTCGCGTCTTCGCTCTGTTCATGCTGACGAAGCTGGGCGCGGATGCGCGCAAGCAGCACCGCAAACCGGAACGGCTTGGTCACATAGTCATTGGCGCCCGATTCGAGACCGAGAATGGTGTCCGAATCGGTGTCATGACCGGTCAGCATGATAACGGGAGCCTTGAACCCACCCTTGCGAAGAAGTTTGACCGCCTCGCGTCCGTCCATATCGGGCAGCCCGACATCCATGATCAGAAGATCGACGACCCCGTTTCTTGCTGCCTGGACGCCTTTGGTGGCGTTGTCTTCCTCTATGATCTGAAACTCTTCATAGAGGCTGAGCTGTTCAACCAGGATTGCTCGCAAGTCCGAATCGTCGTCGACGATAAGAATGGTACGCGCTGTCATCAGATCTCCCGCAAATTGGAAAGAAGTCGTTGGAATTTAAGTCGAATTAGACAGGAAAGAAAGAGCATCGACTTGATATTGCTTCTGCAGCGCATCAGTCTGACACAAAAATGCTTTTTATGAGGCAAGGATGAGTCGCAGGTCATTGAAATTGATCGATGTTCGTTCGAGACCAGGTAACCAAAGTCAGGGCCAGCTGATCGCCGGAAACATCGTTCTGCGGTGCGCGCTTGGCAAAGGCGGAATCACGGCGCTGAAACGTGAAGGGGACGGCGCGACGCCGCTGGCACGCATGCGGCTCCTCTATGGCTTCAAACGTCCCGACAAGAACGTGGCAAGCCCGAGCGCGCTGAGATTAAGACCACTCCGCAGCAATGACGGCTGGTGTGAGGTCAGCAGCGATCGCAATTACAACCGCAAGGTCCGCATACCCTATGGCGCGAGCCACGAGACGATGTGGCGCAAGGACAATCTGTATGATGTCTGCATCGTCATGGACTGGAACATAAGGCCACGACGCCGTGCCAAAGGCAGCGCCATCTTCTTTCATCTTGCGCGACCGGGTTACACACCGACCGAAGGTTGCATTGCATTGAGCCGTGCCGATATGGATCGGCTCCTGCCGCTTCTTTCTGGCCGAACCGTTATTCGCGTTCTGCGTTAGCGCTTGAAGCGCCAGACGGTCGTCCGCTTGACCTCGGCGTCCTCAAGGGCTCGCGTCACTGCAACTGAGTAAACTGCGAGAGGTTCGAGGAGCTCCTTGGGCAGATAGGAGCGGCCCGGATCGCCAATGATGATGCTGGCGCCGCGTTTCGCCAGACGCGTGAACCAAGGCAGGAGCTGGTCGGCCAGCGTCTTATCGTAGAAAACGTCGCCCGCCAGCACGACATCCCAGCCGCCGTCACTCCCGATCAAATTCTCGCTTCTGACTTCGAGGGTCACCTGATTTGCATTGGCATTGAGTGCAATTGCCGGACGGGCAAACGGATCGATATCGCAGGCGACAGTGCGGGCCGCTCCTGCCTTGATCGCCGAAATGCCGACGAGACCGGAACCCGATGCAAAATCGAGCACAAAAGCATTCTCAACTGTCGCCGGGTGGTCAAGGATATAGCGTGCCACGCCTTGGCCGCCAGCCCAGGCAAAGGCCCAGAATGGAGGGGGCAATCCGAGTGTCGCCAGTTCCTCTTCGGTCCGGTGCCAGAGATCATGGGCTTCATCGGCGAGATGGAGCTTTATTTCCGGCACGTGCGGCGGTGATTGGAGAGCAGTGTTGGCCAGCACGAAGCGGCGATAGCGATCAGTGTCCGGGTCGAGGGCAGCTTCATCCATCGACAAAGGTCATTCCGGTGCCGGGACCAGTCCGCCCATACGGCAGACTTCCTTCCATTCGTCAGCTGTTACCGGTTGAACCGACAAGACGCATGGACGTGACCAGAGCCATCTTTTCCAGCTTCGGATTGACCTTGACGTCCTTCAACGTCACCGGAACAGGAACGTCCTTGACGGCGCGGATATCGACACATTCCCAGCGGGGATCGTCTGTCGTCGAATCATGATGTGCCAGTGCGCATACCTCGACAATACCGACAACCTCCAGCCCCTCATTGGAGTGGTAGAAGAAGCCCTTGTCGCCGATTTGCATGGCGCGCATGTTGTTGCGTGCCTGGTAGTTGCGCACGCCGGTCCATTCTGTACCCTTGGCGCCAGCCGCCTTTTGCTTATCCCACGACCATGCGTCCGGTTCGGATTTGAAAAGCCAGAAAGCCATTTTAGAGCCCTATTTGTTGTCAGGGTTTTTAATTGCCCAGTTCCATGGGCGAATATCGACTGACGCGAAGAGACCAGCCTTGGCATAAGGATCGCCGGCGGCAATGTTTTTTGCCGCTGCAGGATCAGTAGCGTCGATGACCACGAGACTTCCGTTGGGTTTTCCATCCTCGCCGAGGAATGGTCCGGCAAACTTCAGTTGATCACCCAGGCCGTTCAAATAGTCGAGATGGGCAGCGCGTGTGTCAAGCCGCACCTGCAGGTGGTCGGGTTTGTCGGTGCAAAGAAGGGCATAGTGCATTCGTCGTCTCCGGGTTTACTCTTTCGTTCAACGCAATTCCTGACGGAAAACCGGTTCCCACTTTCCTGGAATCGCTTTAGTCTTCGTTCTTGAGTGGACGCGCAAGCAGGGCTTCCATCGCTTCATCGATGGTGATGCGCCGATCGAGGATTTCCGCCACAGCGGCGATGATTGGCGCTTCGATCTTGTGGCGGACGGCAAGCTCGGCAGCGACGGCGGCTGTTGCGACGCCCTCCGCAAGCGGTCGTCCGTCCAGATCCTCGCCTCTGCCGAGGGCAAGCCCATAGGAATAGTTACGCGATTGAGGCGTCGAGCAGGTCAGCATCAGGTCCCCAAGGCCCGAAAGCCCCATGATGGTTTCCGGTTTTGCGCCAAGCGCCTGGCCGATGCGGCGCAGCTCGACAAAACCGCGGGTAACAAGTGCTGCTTGGGCGCTGGCCCCGAAACCCCTTCCAACAGCGGCTCCCGCGGCGATGGCGAGCACGTTCTTGAGCGCTCCACCGACCTCGACGCCGGTCAGATCATCGGTCGAATAGCATCGGAAGGTTGGGCCGGACAGTATCTGTGCGATACGGTCGGCGAGCGCTTGACTGCGCGCAGCCACGGTCACGGCGGTTGGCAGTCCTTTCGCCACATCGGTGGCAAAGCTTGGTCCGGATAAAGCTCCAAGTGCATGACCCGGCAAAATTTGGGCGACGAGGTCGGACATGAGCAGTCCGCTCTTGCGCTCAATGCCCTTGGCGCAGACGACGAGCGGAGTTGCCGCGGGAATGACGTCTTTCCATCCGTCCATCGCGTCGGCCAGGGACTGGGCGGGAACAACACACAGGATCAGGTCACTGTTGCTCATCACTTCTTCGGCATTGGTACTGGCCTTTAGCATCGGATGGAGATCGATGTCGGGAAGATAAGTGTTATTGCGGTGATTTCTGTTGATGGAATCAACGGTCGAAGCATCGCGAGCGTAGAGACGAACCGCATTGCCGTTGGATGCCGCCATGCGTACCGAGGGCAGTGCCCCAGGCACCGCCACCGAGTACTGCGATCGTTGGCTGGCTGTTCATGCCTTGGCACCCCTTCGGCCCGCGCCAATCAAGGGCGCTGATTGCATATCTAGCGGCCATCGCGAGCGCGGCGCAATATCAAGGGAATCGGCAGGTACGTGATCGTTGGCGCGTTCGGCGCCTGCCCAGGCAATCATTGCAGCATTGTCGGTGCACAACGCCAGCGGTGGCGCGACAAAGCGGAAGCCATTCTCCGAGCAGAGCTTCTTGCAGACCAGTTGCGCAACACCTTGTTTGCGGCAACGCCTCCTGCGACGACCAGTGCGGGCTCCTCGACATCGGGGAAGCTTTGACGGAATCGCCGCAGAGACCGCGATACGCGATCGTCGAGCGTGTCTGCGACGGCGGTCTGGAATGCTGCACAAATATCGTTGATGTCGATTGAGATAGCGGCTCCAATGATGTCGCCAACTGGCGGACAGCTGTCTTCAGACCGGAGAACGAGAAATCCAGACGGTCTTCGCCCTTTAACGGGCGCGGCAAGATAAAGCGGGAGGGGTCGCCCAGAAGGGCCGCTTTCTCCACCTCGGGCCCACCGGGATAGGGAAGACCGAGCAGTTTGGCGGTCTTGTCGAATGCTTCGCCAAGCGCATCATCGATGGTCGTGCCAAGGCCGCTCATAGTCACCAAGACCCTTGACCAGCACCATCTGCGTGTGACCGCCGGATACCAGAAGAAGCAGATAGGGAAAATCGATGCGATCTGTAAGCCGCGGCGTAAGTGCGTGACCCTCAAGGTGATTGATTGCGTAGAAGGGTTTTTGCGCCGCCATGGCAATCGCTTTTCCGGTCATCAGTCCGACGATCAAACCGCCTACCAGGCCGGGACCGGCGGTCGCGGCCACCGCGTCGACATCGTTCAGCGTGATGTGTGCCTCGTGCAATGCCTGGTCGATCAGCCGGTCGAGCACTTCGACATGGGCACGCGCAGCGATTTCCGGTACAACGCCACCATAGGGCGCGTGATCGGCAATCTGGCTCAAGACGACGTTCGACAAGATGCGGCCGTGGCCCTCGTCGTCACGTTCGACAATCGCAGCAGCTGTTTCGTCACAACTTGTCTCAATACCTAGAACACGCATCGATAAAACCTGATATCCTTCGACGCATTGCCCGTCGAG
This sequence comes from uncultured Alphaproteobacteria bacterium, assembly GCA_963777425.1. GTDB lineage: Bacteria > Pseudomonadota > Alphaproteobacteria > Rhizobiales > Rhizobiaceae > Phyllobacterium. The sequence continues at coordinate 473,049 of CAVZQS010000011.1, forward strand.
GGGAAGCTCGTTATTAGACGTTCCAAACTGAACTCGCGTAACACGGACAGCGGCCAATGCAAACAAAAACGCTCAAGATCGGTACACGTGGGAGTGCGCTTGCGCTTGCACAAGCCCGTGAGACGCGTGACAGACTAATAAAAGCGCATGGACTGCGCGAGGACGAGATCGACATCGTCGTCATTTCCACGAGTGGTGATCGTATTCAAGACCGTCCTTTGGCGGAAGTTGGTGGTAAGGGTCTGTTTACGCTTGAGATTGAAGAACAGCTGTCTGACGGCCGTATTGATCTTGCGGTTCATTCATCGAAGGACATGCCGACATTCTTGCCTGAAGGCCTGCATCTTTCGATTTTTCTCGAGCGTGAAGATCCGCGCGATGCGTTCATCGGACGGGACGTCAAGCGATTGCTTGATTTGCCGCACGGAGCGGTTGTCGGGTCTGCTTCCTTGCGACGACAGGCACTGATCCGGCGTGCCCGCCCTGACCTCAAAGTGGTCAATTTTCGCGGCAACGTCGAGACGCGCCTTCGTAAGCTGGACGCTGGCGACGTTGACGCGACGTTTCTCGCCTATGCCGGGCTTGCGCCGTCTCGGCCTTGGGGAAGTCGCTAGCGAATTGATGGATGTCAAAACCTTTCCGCCAGCGCCGGGGCAGGGGGCGATTACAGTGGAAAGCCGCATCGGTGATCAGCGGATAGATGCGCTGCTTGCGCCACTCAATCACCGGCCCACATCAACTGCTCTCGTCTGCGAACGCGCCTTCCTTGCCGGCCTCGACGGGTCATGCCGGACGCCGATCGCCGGTCTTGCTACCGTGTCGGGCGATCGATTGCAGTTCCATGGAATGGTTCTTCTGCCGGACGGCAGCGAAGTCCATGAAGTGACGGGAGAGGGGACGCTCTCCGATGCCATGGACATTGGCCGGGATGCAGCCTTGCGCGTCAGGAAAGCGGGCAGGCGCGCATTTCTTCACGGATTGGGTCTAGACGATGCATACGGTTTTGGTCACACGGCCTCAGCCTGGCGCGACCAAAACGCCGAACGCTTGCTGTGCAGCGGTTTCTTACCCCTGGTCTTGCCGTTGACTGAGATCGTTTCGCTGCCGGTGAAACATCCCAGCGGCACGTTCCACGCGGTTGCAGTGACGAGTGCGAGCGCATTGCGGCAGGCTCCGGACCAGGCGCTAGAACCTCTGCTAAAGCTGCCGTGCTTCGTCGTTGGCGAAACGACGGCTGCAGCGGCGCGCGCGCGGGGCTTCGAAACGGTCACGACCGGGGACGGGGACGGCTCGTCGCTGGCGCAGACGGTGAGTCGAGGAACTTTGCACGAAGCATCGTATTCTCTATTTGACGGGGCGTGTTCGAGCGCCGGATTTCGAGTGTGCATTGCGAAAGCCGATGTTCATTTTCGTACGATGAAGACCTATGATACGGTTTCAGTCAGTTATACAACTGATTTTTTGGTGAAATTTTTCAACGCGGGCAGAGTTGATTGCTGCCTGCTTTATTCCCACTGGGGCGCAGAAGAATTCAGGCGCTTGATAGGCGGCAGGAAATCGCTCATCATTTTGATAATACACCTATTTTTTGCCTTTCGTCCCGAATAGCCGAGGCGTTGAATGGATTGGACAAGACCTTGATTCATGTCGCGGACAGGCCAAACGAGAGCGCTCTCCTTGAGCTCATCCGGCAGGGATAGTTCTTTCAGTCCAGTCTCTCGTCAAATTGTACCGTTTCGTCGGCGGAACTTCCTTGCTAGCTTCTCACGGACCAGATTGTTAGACCGAGAGAATCATTTCATGGCCAGACCCTCCGTTCCGCGTCACTCAAAACCTTCCCGCAAGCCGGTGACCATAGAACTGGAGTCTTCTCGAGCGGCCGAGACCAAGCCCTCGATGCCGTGCCGCAGCCGGAACCGGTTGGCTTTGAACCGGATATCAATGCGAAACATGCAGAGACGAGTGTGACCAGCGATAGTTTCATGCCTCAAGATGACGGGCAGCCGGCAGTGACCGGCCCATCAGCCCAAGCACAATCGTTTGGGCGCGAGCAACCTGCCGGTGTTGCCAAGGAGGATGAGGTAGCTCCTGTGTCCAAGCCGGGATCCGGTGACGTGCTTGGCCGCCTTGCATCGGGGCTCATTGGCGGTGTCGTCGCACTCCTCGGTGCCGCTGCCTTGCAATGGTCGGGGATTCTGCCTTCCCCGGGCACGGATATTTCGGCGCTTGAACAACAGATTGCAGAATTGCGAAATGCCCCTGCAACGGGCCAGACGCTGGATGAGGGAGCGCAGGTGGCGCTGAGCGGTGCCGTTGAGAATGCCAAACAGGCGTCAAGTCAGGTGACAGGTCTTGCAAGCGAAATCAGTTCGATCAAACAAACCATCGCAGACATCCAAAAGAATTCGGCTACAGGTGCAAGCGTTGACACCAGCGTCATCGATGAGCGCATCGCAGCACTGGAAACGCGGCTGAACGCCAGTCAGCAGACAGCGGAACATGCCGAGGGTGCAGTTTCCGGAGCAACAGCAAGGCTCAACGCATTGGAAGCACGGGTCAATGACACGTCGGGCCAGACCAATATGGCACTTGCGATGGCGGCGACTGGCCTGAAGGCTGCAATTGAACGGGGCTCACCCTTCGCGGCGGAACTTGAGACCTATGCGGCGGTTGCGCCCGACCCCGGTGCCCTCGAGGGCCTTCGCGCTGCGGCCGCAAAGGGTGTTCCGACAGTCAGCATGCTCGCAAGCCAGTTTGGCGATGTGGCGCCAAAAATTATCGCAACGGCCCGTAACGTCGATCCCAATGCCGGCGTATTGGACCGGCTGTGGGCCAGCGCCGGGAGCCTTGTTGAGGCCCGTCCCGTCGGGATGATCGAGGGCGAGGGGGTCGATGCAATAACAGCGCGTATCGAGGCGCAACTAAACGCAGCCGATCTGAACGCCGCCATCGCCGAATGGGAAAAGCTGCCTGAGAACGCCAAGGCCGTTTCAATGGATTTTGCCAATGCTATGAAAGCGCGCCAAGTAGCAGGAGAATTGGTGTCGAAGGCTCTTTCGGATGCATTGACCGGCATCAAATCACCACCGGCGGCCAATTAGGAGCAAGCAGATCATGATCCGTATTCTATGCTTCTTCCTCGTTGTTCTCTTGCTCGGTGTAGGCTTTGCATGGCTTGCAGACCGGCCCGGTGATCTCGTCGTTACCTTTGCCGGCATGCAGTACAGGGTTACCTTGATGGTGGCAGCCTCGGCCGTTGTGGCAATCGTCGCGGCCGTCATGCTCGTCTGGTGGATCATCAAGAGTCTCGTTACATCGCCCTATGCGCTGCGCAGGCATTTTCGTGCGCGTAAGCGGGACCGCGGTTACCAATCGCTGTCTACCGGCCTGATTGCCGCCGGAGCCGGTGACGGTCAGACGGCACGACGGATGATCGGTCAGGCCCAAAAGCTGTTGAATGTCGATCAGGAGCCACTGATCAAGCTCCTCGATGCGCAGGCCGCGATGCTGGAGGGCCGTGCAGACGATGCGCGAGCCAAGTTCGAGGCTATGCTCGATGACCCGGAGACGAAGCTCCTTGGCCTGCGCGGACTTTATCTGGAAGCGCAGCGGCTTGGCGCTCGCGACGCCTCGCGTCACTATGCCGAGGAAGCCGCTTTGCTCGCGCCCAACGTCGAATGGGCGGCGTCGGCTGCTCTCGGGCAGAAGACCACGCATGGCGACTGGGATGGAGCACTGCTGCTGCTCGAGAAACAAAAGGCAACCAAGCAAATCGACAAGGACAAGGCCAAACGTGAACGCGCGGCACTGTTGACCGCCAAGGCAATAGAAATGTTCGACGCGGATCCGATGAGCGCCAAAACGATTGCCGTCGAGGCCAACAAGCTGGCGCCGGATCTGGTACCAGCGGCGATCATCGCTGCGAAGACGCTGTTTCAGCAGGGCGATCTGCGCAAGGGATCCAAGATCCTCGAATACACGTGGAAGAAGCAGCCGCACCCGGAAGTTGCGGAGACATATGTTCATGCCCGGCTCGGCGATTCAGCGATCGACCGCTTGAAGCGCGCCCGTCATCTGGCGGCGCTGTATCCGCATCATCCGGAATCCAGTCTGGCGATAGCGCATGCCGCCCTTGCAGCAGGCGAACTCAAGGAAGCGCGGGAGGCGGCGGAGGCTGTACTGCGCTCTGCGCCGCGAGAAAGTGCTTATCTGTTGCTGGCGGATATCGAGGAAGCCCAGACGGGGGATCAGGGCCGTGTGCGTCAGTGGTTGTCGCGGGCGGTCAAGGCACCACGCGATCCAGCCTGGACGGCTGACGGTTATGTGTCCGATCGCTGGGCGCCCGCTTCGCCAGTAACTGGTAGACTTAACGCGTTTGAATGGAAAGTGCCGATCGAACATCTCGGGCCGGTGATCGATTATCGTGGTGATTTCGATGAAGCCCTGGCCACGGAACCTGTCCGCCCTGCGCCACCTCGCGAAGATTTGAAGCCGCTTATTCCGGCAAAGTCAGTTACCGCCGAGACGCTTTCCAAAGCGCGACTGGGCGAGCAAGACATCGTGGATGCTGAAGTTGTGCGGTTGGAGCCTCGGGCCAAGGTGGCGAAGCAGTCTGGCCCAAAGCTGGCGCAACCGGACGGCAACGAGCGAATCGCGTCAGTTTTGCCACCTTTTCCGGAGCAAAAGGTCAATTCCAAGAAGAAGGACGAAGAACTTGCCTTTCCCGTACCTGACGACCCGGGCGTGCGTCCCGAGGATGAAGCGGAACGAGCGGGCAAGAAGTTCCGGCTTTTCTGATGGTGAATAGAGATACTCAACGGTCCTTTGCGGCAAGATGAACAGTAGCGGGAATAGTATTGGCACGCTATCTGTTGACTCCATACTGCCAATGAACCTGAAAGATATCTCATATGCTCGACCGTCTTGTGACGTTTCTCAGATCCTTGCCGCCTGGAGAAAACGGTAAGGAGCACTTTTCCAGGAATGATCCGCGTCTTGCAGCAGCGGCCTTGCTGTTCCACGTCATGGATGCGGACGGCGAGAGCCTTAACGTTGAGCGGAAGCGTGTCTCGCAGCTTATTTCCGAAGCCTATGGTCTCAAGGGCGAAGCGTTGAAACGCTTGCTGAATGATGGCGAGCAGGCGGATCAGGAAGCGGTCGACCTTTATAGCTTCACCAGCATCATCAAACGCAATCTTGACGAAGCGGCACGTATCCGATTCATTGAGCTCATGTGGGACGTCGTTTTCGCTGATGGCAGCGCTCATGAGCTGGAGGACAATGTCGTCTGGCGGGTTGCGGAATTGATCGGTGTCTCGACGCGTGACCGCGTGACTATGAAGCAGAAAGCAGCGCTTCGCGCCAAGCAAACGGTGCAAGAGGAATAGGACCAAAACGGATGTTCCAGACCGACTGGATGGAAAGCAGGCAGCCACGACGCCCAAAAATCCTGACGGTGTTGCATCAGGAAAGGTCCAGTCCCGGCAGAGTCGGTCACCTGCTGGTTGAAGCCGGTTTCGCGCTCGACATCCGGCGTCCGCCCCTTGGCGATCCTCTCCCGCAAACTCTGGAAGATCATGCGGGCGCTGTCATCTTTGGCGGTCCAATGAGTGCCAATGATCCCGAAGATTTCGTCCGCAACGAAACCGATTGGCTCGCAGTGCCCTTGAAAGAAGACAAGCCGTTCCTTGGCATTTGCCTTGGAGCGCAGATGCTTGCCAACCATCTTGGCGGAAGGGTCGCTCCTCATCCAGGCGGGCTTGTTGAAATTGGCTGGTATCCTTTGGAGCCGACGGCAGCCGGTCAGGCTCTGATGGACTGGCCGTCGATGGTCTATCATTTCCATCGCGAAGGTTTTGAGCTGCCGCAGACGGCAACCCTGCTTGCTACCGGCGAAAACTATCCCAATCAGGCGTTTCGCTACGGCAAGAATGCTTGGGGCGTGCAGTTCCACGCGGAGCTGACACGTGCGATGATGCAGCGCTGGGTTGTGCGTGGCTCTGAACGCTTTGCGCTGTGCGGCGCGCAGCATGGCAGGGATCATCTGGAGGGCAGGATGATCCATGATGCTGTGCTCAAGGCCTGGCTGCACCGATTTCTTGGCACGATCTTTGGGGTTCCCGTCCTCGCCTGAGGCACATCCTCAGGTTCTCCCTTGCAGGTTGCGCGCCTTGCGCAATTGCGGAAACCAGTAAGCCCAAAGGGCTGCTACCGCCACGGTTCCGAAACCGCCAAATACCACGGCAGGAACTGTCCCGATCAAAGAAGCCATAATACCGGCACGGAATTCACCAAGTTCATTGGATGCGCCGATGAACACCATGTTGACGGCATTGACGCGGCCGCGCACATGATCGGGCGTCCACAGTTGCAGCAGCGTCTCGCGAATATAGACACTGATCATATCAGCAGCCCCCATCAGCGCGAGCACGATGATCGACAACCAGGCAATGTTCGACACGCCAAACATGATGGTGAGCAGGCCAAAAAGCGCGACGAAGGCGAACATGATCAATCCCGCATGATCCCGGATCGGATGGCCGGTCAGCCAGACGGCGGTGAGGATAGCACCAATGCCGGGCGCTGCGCGCAGCATGCCAAGACCCCATGGACCAAGCTGGAGTATATCGCGTGCATAGACAGGGAGCAGCGCAACAGCCCCGCCGAGCAGGACCGCGAAGAGATCGAGTGAGATCGCACCCAGGACGACTTTTTCTTTCCAGATGTAATGGAAACCGGCCAGCAGGGTCTGAAGCGATCTCTTTTCAGATAATGTGTGCTGTGCGGGCTTGGGAATGGCGAAAGTACAGATCGTGGCTATTGCCAGCATGATGCTGGCAATGCCGTAAGCGACAATTGGCGAGATGCCGTAGAGCAGTCCGCCCGCTACGGGACCGACAATCGTTGCGACCTGCCAGGCTGACGAATTCCACGATACGGCGTTTGAGAAAGCTTCGGTTGGGACGAGATTGATCACAAGCGATGCCGAGGCGGGCCCAAGGAATGCGCGCCCGACACCAAAGCCAGCGAGAATGACGAAGACGAGCCCGGGCGTGAACTGATGGGTCACCGTCAGCAGGAGAAGCAGCGCAGCGCAGATGACTTCCACGCACAATGACAGGCCCATTATCAGACGCCGCCCGTATCGGTCGGATGCCGCACCGGTGACAAGCACAAGTAGCAGTGATGGAGCAAACTGAACGAGGCCAACGATACCCAGATAATAGGGATCTCGCGTCAAATCGTAGATTTGCCAACCGACAGACACACTGATGATCTGGATCGCGAAGGAGCCGAAGAAACGGGCCAGCCAATAGAGGGTGAATGACGAATGGCGGAAAGCGGCGTAGCGATCATGGGCCGCAGTCATTTCGGGAACGGACATTTGGTTGAAGGCTCCGGAATCTGGAGCTTTCTTCTAGACCAGTTCGTGAAGAATGGGGATAGAAAAATCAGGAATAATACGTTGCAGGCGAATAAAGTGGGCCGGCTGGGCCGGCCCGTTTCGGTTCAAGCTGCGCTAACGGCTTCGGTTACAGAAGTGTCGGAATGATTGCTGAGCAGGGATTTCCAGATAATTGCACCCAGCACCGCGCCAATGAGCGGGGCAACCCAGAACAACCAGAGCTGGCCGAGCGCTGCAGTTTCAGCAAAAAGGGCGACCCCTGTGGAGCGGGCCGGATTGACGGAGGTATTCGTCACGGGGATCGAAACCAGATGGATCAGCGTGAGACCAAGGCCAATGGGAATTGGTGCGAACCCGGCCGGGACAGAAGCCGACGTTGCGCCAAGAATGATAATGACGAAGAAGGCAGTGAATACAATCTCTGCGACAAGCGCGGCGGTCAGGCCGTATTTGCCGGGCGAAAGTTCGCCATAGCCGTTGGACGCGAAGCCACCGGCTACAAAGTCGGCTTTGCCGGATGCAATCAGATAGAGCACTGTGGCTGCAGCAATAGCGCCTGCAACCTGTGCAACCCAATACGGGATAAGATCTTTGAAGTCGAACCGTCCCGCTACGGCAAGACCAAGCGAAACAGCAGGATTGAAATGGCCACCGGAGATACCGCCAACAGCGTAGGCCATTGTTAGTACCGTAAGACCAAATGCAAAGGCAACACCAAGCAAACCAATACCGACATCGGGAAATGCAGCGGCAATAACAGCGCTGCCGCAACCGCCCAAGACGAGCCAGAATGTGCCAAAGAATTCGGCCGACAATTTATTGAGCATCGAAACCCCCTAGGATGGAGAGCAGGCCGGGATAGCCCGAATCACAAGCCCAAAGTTATTCCTGTTTTTTGAATTCAACAATATCGTTGAATATCGGGTTGAACGAATACCTTAGACTTTCGTATTGCTGACGATCATCTTGTAACGAATACTGTAAAGCGCCCCAAGCATCTCGCACATTCAACCAGCATTCGCGACAGCCCCTTGCTCGCGAGCCAGCCAATCGCTACATGTCGCGTGATTGTTCTAGGAGAAATATATGCTCGCCCTTATCCGTACCATCGATCTGGCCCTCGATATCTATACCTGGATCATCATTGCCAGTGCGATCTTTTCGTGGCTGTTCGCTTTCAACGTGATCAATTCCAGCAACCGCTTCGTCGCTTCGGTTGGAGATTTTCTCTACCGTGTGACGGAACCAGCTTTGCGGCCGATCCGCCGCTTTCTTCCAGATCTGGGCGGGATCGATATTTCACCGATCGTCCTTCTGCTGATCATCTTTTTCATTCGGCAGCTTCTGTGGACAACCATCGCACCGATGCTGGTTTGAACGTACCCTGCTTCTTTCGCAAGGACGTAAACGGCGTCACGCTCTTTGTTCGACTGACGCCGAAGTCTTCACGGGATGCGATTGAAGGTGTGGAAACGATGGATGACGGGCGGGCTTACATCAAAGCACGTGTTCGTGCGGTTCCGGAAGACGGAAAGGCAAATGCGGTACTGGAGAAACTGTTGGCGAAATGGCTGGAGCTTGCGCCGCGGGACGTAACGGTTGCGTCGGGCGCGACATCACGTCTGAAACAGATAAGAATTTCGGGCGATCCGGAAGCTTTGGCTGTTAAGCTTTTCGCTCTCGCACCGCCCGAGCAATAATCGATCAGCCCTTTTTGGCCTTGTGGCGCTCGATGGCCTCAGTGATAAGCTGACGGGCCGCATCTTCATCGCCCCAGTCGCCGATCTTCACCCATTTGCCGGGTTCCAGGTCCTTGTAGTGTTCAAAGAAATGCTGGATCTGCTTGAGCGTGATCTCGGGCAGATCAGTGTAGTTGTGAACCTTTTCATAGCGGAGAGTCAGGTGCGGTGAAGGCACAGCGATGATCTTCTCATCCTGGCCCTTGTTATCTTCCATCACTAGAACACCAATCGGGCGCACATTGATCACGCTCGTTGGCATGAGCGCGCGGGTGTTGCAGATCAGAACATCGATCGGATCACCGTCATCCGAAAGCGTATGCGGTACGAAGCCGTAGTTGCCCGGATAGGTCATGGGCGTGTGCAGGAAGCGATCGACGAACAGTGCGCCGGAGTCCTTGTCGAGCTCGTACTTGATCGGTTGACCGCCGACCGGAACCTCGATGATTACGTTGACATCTTCAGGGGGATTGTTGCCGACAGGAATGGCATCGATGCGCATGTTTTCAGAGTCCTTGTTGGTTTGGGAGTGCTGTACTGATTTTTACGCCGCGGCGCAACATTTGCGCGCCTATTAGGCGACCATGAGGTCGTTTGATAGGCTTTTTGACTTGGATTGGCAAAAAACGAGGTCGAGCTGGCATCGTACGGAGGTGTCGAAGGGAGCGAATGTCATCGCGTTGGCCGTCAGTTCCAGACGAAGGCGATCTTCTTGAGCGTCTTGCCCTCAAAGCATTCAACGCCTTCGGCGACGTCGCTCCCGCCGGCGCCACGATAGAACGAAAGCGCAAGGTCGTTATCTTCAAGAGCCCATACAACGAGCCCCTTCAGACCCTGGTCGACCAAGCTGCGACGCGCTGCTCCCAAGAGCCGGGAACCAAGCCCGAAGCCCTGATATTCCGGTCTGATGTATAGTTCGTAGACTTCGCCCTTCTGGGGAAGCTGACGCGCCCGATTGGGACCAAGCGTAGCGTAACCGGCAACGACACCGCCCACGTCAGCAACGAGAACTTGCGTTGAACGCTGAATAGCGCGGGTCCACCAGGCAGCGCCACGCCGTTCCAGCATGGTATTGAGGGCCCGATGCGGAATGATTCCGGTGTAGGCGCCCTTCCATGCAGCGAGGTGTATGGCCGAAATCGCCTCAGCGTCGGCCAGCTCAGCCCGTCTAATTTCGATCACATGGGTGTTCATGGTTCTTTAACCATAGACCCGCTGCCCAAGGTTTCGCAACTATCCGCGAAAATGAATCTTGGTCTCGTGCACGAAAAAGAAAAGCGGCGAAATCCGCCGCTTTCCTCAGTCTTTGACAGTGATGCCGCGTTACGCCGCGCCCGCCGTCTTGCTACCCTTTTCGAAACGCTTGCGTTCATTCGAATCGAGATAGAGCTTGCGCAGCCGGATGGATTTCGGGGTGACCTCGACGAGTTCGTCATCCTGGATCCAGGACAGAGCGCGTTCCAGCGTCATGCGGATCGGCGGCGTCAGCTTGACCGCTTCGTCCTTGCCGGCAGCGCGGATATTGGTCAGCTTCTTGCCCTTGAGGACGTTGACCTCAAGATCATTGTCACGCGAATGGATACCGATGATCATACCGGCATAGACCTTGACGCCCGCATCGATAACCATCGGACCGCGGTCCTCGAGGTTCCACATGGCAAAGGCGACGGACTCGCCCTGATCATTGGAGATCAGAACGCCATTGTTACGACCGGCGATTTCGCCCTTGTAAGGCTCATAGGCGCGGAACAGGCGGTTCATGATCGCAGTGCCGCGCGTATCGGTCAGTAGCTCCGACTGGTAGCCGATGAGGCCGCGGGTTGGCGCGTAGAACACCATGCGCACGCGATTGCCGCCGGACGGGCGAAGTTCGACCATTTCGGCCTTGCGCTCGGACATCTTCTGGACAACCGTGCCGGAATATTCCTCGTCAACGTCGATAAGCACTTCCTCGATCGGCTCGAGCATGTTGCCGTCTTCGTCTTTCTGCATGACGACACGCGGACGCGAAACGCCAAGCTCGAAGCCTTCGCGGCGCATGTTCTCGATGAGTACGGCGAGCTGCAATTCGCCGCGGCCGGAAACGAAGAACGAATCCTTGTCGCTCGATTCCTCGATCTTCAAAGCGACGTTGCCTTCTGCTTCCTTGAGAAGGCGATCACGAATGACGCGGCTCGTTACCTTGTCACCTTCGGTGCCGGCAAGCGGAGAATCGTTGACGATGAAGGACATCGTAACGGTTGGCGGATCGATTGGCTGGGCCTGGAGCGGCTCGGTAACTTCGGTCGCGCAGAACGTGTCGGCAACCGTGCCTTTCTGCAGGCCGGCGATTGCCACGATGTCGCCCGCCTGAGCTTCTTCAATCGGCTGACGCTCAAGGCCGCGGAAGGCCAGGATCTTGGAGATACGGCCAGTTTCGAGCTGCGTGCCGTCGCCGTGCAGAACCTTGACCTGCTGGTTCGACTTGACCGTGCCCGAATGAATGCGTCCGGTGATGATGCGGCCGAGGAACGGGTCGGCTTCTAGGATCGTACCGATCATGCGGAACGGACCCTCGCCAACCGTTGGTTCCGGCACATGGTCGAGAACCAGATCGAAAAGCGGGCCGAGACCCTGATCCTGCGGGCCTTCGGGGTTCTTGGCCATCCATCCGCTGCGGCCCGAGCCGTAAAGGATGGGGAAATCGAGCTGTTCATCGGTTGCATCGAGTGCAGCGAAGAGATCGAAGACTTCGTTCACAACTTCTTCGTGGCGCGCGTCAGGGCGATCGATCTTGTTGATGGCAACGATCGGGCGCAGGCCAACCTTGAGAGCCTTGCCTACGACGAATTTCGTCTGTGGCATCGGGCCTTCGGCAGCATCGACGAGAACGATCGCGCCGTCGACCATGCTGAGGATACGTTCAACTTCACCACCGAAATCGGCGTGGCCGGGGGTGTCGACAATATTGATACGCGTGTCTTTCCAGACAACCGATGTGGCCTTGGCGAGAATGGTGATCCCGCGTTCCTTTTCGATGTCGTTGGAATCCATCATGCGTTCGGCAACGCGCTGATTGTCGCGGAAATTGCCGGACTGTTTCAATAGTTCGTCGACAAGGGTAGTCTTGCCATGGTCAACGTGTGCGATGATCGCGATGTTGCGCAGTTTCATGAGTATCTCTTTTGGAGGATTGTGGACGCCACGTATGATGCGCCGCTTTACATTTGCGCGCTCCATACATGTTTTTTCGCAATTGCGAAAGGGGGCAAAGCGTTATGGCCTGCATGGCTGCCATGCAGGCCAATGGTTAGAGCAAGGTCCCTGACAGGATCACGAGGGCAATACTGAAGTAGATTACCAGTCCGGTGACATCGACCAATGTGGCAACGAATGGCGCCGAGGCACTTGCAGGATCAAAGCCTGTCCTCTGCAGGATGAACGGCAGCATGGAACCGGCGAGCGACCCGAAGGTCACAATTCCGATGAGGGCCGTACCAACGGTTGCGGCGACAAGCGGCCAATGCTCGCCATAATCATAGAGCCCGAGCATTTGCCACGTGGTGATGCGAACAACGCCGATCAGTCCGAGGAAGGATCCGAGCACAAGGCCCGTCGGTATTTCGCGCATGGCGACCCGCCACCAATCCTTCAGCCGCAATTCCTGCAGCGCCAGAGCGCGGATCAGCAACGAGGTGGCCTGCGAGCCAGAATTGCCACCGGAGCTCATGATCAGCGGAATGAACAGGGTCAGGACCACCGCCTTTTCCAGTTCGCCCTCGAAATGCTGCATAGCGCTGGCGGTCAGCATCTCGCTCAAGAACAATATACCGAGCCAGCCGGCACGCTTCCGGATCATCTGCAGGAAGCCGATCTGCATGTACGGCTTGCTCAAGGCTTCCATGCCGCCGAACTTCAGGGTGTCCTCGGTCATCTCCTGGGTCATGGCGTCGATCACATCATCGACGGTAACGATGCCGATGATCTGGTTGCCGTCATTGACCACGGGAACAGCGAGAAGATCATGCTTGCGGAAGAGCCGGGCAACGTCTTCCTGATCGGTCAGCGGCGCGACCGTCACCGGGGCGATATCGCGGCCGACATGCAGGATGGAGACGTCGGGTTCAGTGGTGATCAGCCGGCGCAGGGTCACCGCCCGCAGCAATTTATTTGTAGCAGGATCAATGACATAGATCGCATAGATGGTCTCACGCGAACGCTCCACCTCGCGAATATGTTGCAGCGTCCGGGCAACGCTCCAATCGGATGGAACGCTGACGAATTCGGTCGTCATCAAGCTGCCGGCCGTGTGGGGCGGGTAGCGCAGCAGCTTGTTCAACGCCAGTTTCGTTTCGTGGCCGAGACCGGGTACCAGCCGGGCACGGGTTCCGGTATCGAACTCATGGAAAATGTCGGTGACGCGATCGGCCGACATGGCGTCGAGCAATTCCTGCGCGATTGCGACAGGTAGTGCCTCGATGATCGCGGCAGCCGAATGCAGCTCCGGCTGATCGAGGATCAACACGGCATGATCGCGCGGCATTCCGGCGATAATGTCAATGGAATCAGCAAGTTCGAGCTCGTTGAGAAGCTCGACGGCATCAGCAGCCTGCATGGTTGCAAGCTGCTCGGGAAGGGTCAAAACAGGTGCGTGTCCGCCATGGACTGCATCCCTTGTAGAGCGAAGGTCGTTCATTTTAGCTCGCCTTTCTGTCGATCCGCCGTCACAGGGGATCGAGGCGAGCTGATCTCTAAATCAGGCCACGATCGCCGAGGGACGGCGCAAACAATCGACTATGACTGTCGTCGTTGGGCATAAGAGATAAACTCCGGTTGAAAATACGCAGGGGCCTGCGAGATGCAGTTCTGCATGGCGTCATTTGGTCCTACACGCTCGCAAAGTCAACCCCTGGCGATTTGCCGGCACCAACACAACTTCATGCACCTGAAACTCCCGTTGAGATTGAGAATCTTATACCAGAATCGGGAATTCCTGTGCGGCTTTTGCCGATTCCCGTACAAGAATTGTCTCATCTCGTCCAAAAACAGGTCCGAAATCGAATTTGCACATACGAGAGTTCTCGACGCCGTTTGAATGTCTTGCCGTCAGGGCGATTTTGTCGCAGCGAGACTCACCCTCTGACCCGTTCGTTGCGGGGATCGTAGAGCGGCTCCAGATGAACGTTGGCAGCGAAGCGTTCATTGGCGACGACGAGCTCGTAATTGCCGCCGGTCAGGAATTCGTCGCTCACACCATTGGCGCTGCGGACATAGCCAAAGCCGATGGGTTGGTCGAGCGTGTAGCCGTAACCGCCGCTCGTCAGGTACCCCACCGGTTCGCCGTTGCGCAGGATCGTCTCGCGGCCGAGCAGAACGACATTCCTTTCCGCAACCGTGAAGCAGGCGAGGCGTTTTTTCAGCGGGGCAGCGCCAATAGCCATGCTCGCCTTGCGTCCGATGAAGTCGATGTCCTTGCCGAGTTTGACAGCCCAGCCAAGCCCGGCTTCGAGGGGCGAGTCATTCGGTGTGATGTCGGAGCCCCAGGCACGGTAGCCCTTTTCAAGCCGCAGCGATTCAATGGCGCGATAGCCGGTCGGCCGGATGCCGAATTCTTTGCCGGCCTGCATGAGCGCATCGAAAACAGCGCCGGTTGCAGCGATCGGAACGTGCAACTCCCAGCCGAGTTCGCCGACATAGGTGATGCGTAGCGCCCGGACCGTGGTGCCGGCAATTTCGATCTCGCGAACATGGCCGAAGGGGAAGGCAGCGTTGCCGGCATCGGCATTGGTGACCTGGGCCAGGACGGCGCGGGCCTGCGGACCCATCAGCGACAGCGTGCCGAAATCCTCCGTGACGTCGATCCAGCGCCGCATCGAGACCTTTGCCGATATGGTCCCTGATCCAGGCGAAGTCGTGGGTACGGAAGCCGGTGCCGGTGACGATATAGAACCGGTCGTCGGCAAGACGAGCGACAGTGAGATCGCATTCGATGCCGCCACGTGTATTGAGGAGCTGGGTATAGGTGAGGCGGCCCGGCTGGTTTCGACACGTCATTGGCGCAGATATAGTCCAGAGCCCTTGCCGCATCCTTGCCGGTCAGTTCGAACTTGGCGAAGGATGACTGGTCGAAGATGCCAACCTTTTCGCGCACCTGGCGATGTTCGGCACCGACAGCCTCGAACCAGTTCTGGCGGCCCATGGAGTAGACGTCTTCGGCGGGCGTGCCCTCCGGTGCAAACCAGTTCGGACGCTCCCAGCCTAGCTTCGACCCGAAGACGGCGCGATGCTGCTTCAAGCGCTCATAGAGCGGTGAGACGATGGCCGGACGGCCAGACGTATATTCCTCGTGCGGGAAGCCGATGGTGTAATGCTTGCCATAGGCTTCGAGGGTCCTGTCGCGTACCCAATCGCGGTTGCGGTGGAGATTGGAGAACCGCCGGATATCGACAGTCCACAAATCGAGCGGCGCTTCGCCATCGACGACCCATTGCGCCAGCACCCAGCCCGCACCGCCGCCCGAGGCGATGCCGAACGCGTTGAAGCCAGCTCCGACGAACATGTTGGAACATTCCGGCGCGACGCCGAGGATGAAATTGCCGTCGGGCGTGAAGCTCTCCGGGCCGTTGATCATCTGCTTGACGCCAACGGTTTCCAGCGCTGGAATCCGTTCGATGGCCTGCAGCATGTGCTGTTCGAAATGGTCGAAATCATCATCGAACAGGCGGAATTGCCAGTCATTCGGCACATCGCCGGTCATCCAGCTTTGCGGGTTGGGCTCATAGCCGCCCATGACCAGTCCGCCGACTTCTTCCTTGAAATAGGTGCGCCGGTCCGGGTCGCGGATCGTCGGTGCGTTGGATGAAAGCCCGTCGATCTTTTCTGTGATGATGTATTGATGCTTGACCGGCTGCAGCGGCACATTGATGCCGGCCATCTCACCGACCTGCCGCGCCCATTGGCCGGCACAGTTGACCACCTTTTCGCAGGCGATGTCGCCCTGGTCGGTCTTGACCTTGACGATCCGGTCGCCGTTCATCTCGAAGCCGGTGACGCGGATATTCTCAATGAGTTTCGCGCCATGGATGCGGGCACCGCGGGCCAAAGACTGGGTGATGTCGGAAGGACTGGCCTGCCCGTCGGTCGGCAGCCAGCTGGCGCCAATGAGATCATCGACACGCATCAGCGGGAACATGGCCTTGACCTCCTGCGGCGACAGAAGGTGCATCTCCATGCCGAAACTTCCCGCAGTAGTAGCGAGGCGGCGGAACTCGGTCCAGCGGTCCTGGTTGGTGGCAAGGCGCAGACAGCCGGTCATTTTCCAGCCGGTCGCCAGTCCGGTTTCCTCGTCGAGGCGCTTGTAGAGATCGACGGAGTATTTGAGGACACGCGTGATCGACGCGGAGGAACGCAATTGCCCGACCAGCCCCGCCGCGTGCCAGGTGGAGCCAGAGGTCAGTTGCCCCATCTCCAGCAATACCACGTCGGCCTTGTGTTCCTTGGCGAGATGATAGGCCGTCGAGCAGCCGATGATCCCGCCGCCAATGACGACGATCTGGGCATGTGAAGGGATGGTCATGGGGCCGTCTTTCCGTAGGTGGTCCGGTAGTGATCGAGCGCCTGATCAAGGCGCTGCAGGTTCTCGGTCGTATAGGCGACGTAATCGACACCGGGAGCGTCAAGATAGAGCTCGGAAACCATGCTCCACATGGCTTCGCGCAGTAATGAAGCACATTGCATGGCGGCATGGGCGCGCTTGAGCTCAAAATCTGGCGGGTCTTTGAAATAGGCCGCCAGCAAGGCGTCGGATTCCGCGGCATCGAGCCCGGCATTGGATGCAAGACCAGCAAGATCGAACATGGCGGTGGAGAAACCGGCATATTCGTAGTCGATCAGCCACAGGCGTTTGCCGTCATCAAGTATATTGGCGGGGAGAAGGTCATTATGGCTGAAGATAATCGGGAGAGGCCGTTGCACAGCCTCCATTTCGGCGGCGATGGCAAGGTAACCGCCAAGCTTCGAAGTCATGCGGCTTTTGCCCTGCTGCAGGGTGCGGGCATAGTCGCGGATGACATGGAAGACCCAGAACATGAAGCCCGGTCCGAGAATGTGTTCCGGCATCGTCGTGTGGAATTGCCGGATCAGTTCGGCTATGCGCGGTATATTTGCCCGTACGTCGTCCGCATTGTAGGTGCGCGCTCCCAGGAAGGCTGTGACCATCACACCGTCGCCGGCATGGAACAGTTCGGGAGCAAAGCCAGCGCGATGCGCGGCCTGAGCGGTCATCGCCTCCCGATCGCGGAACACGTGATGAAATGGATAGTCCTTGCCGAAGCGAACGACATATTTGCGATTGTCGTCTTCGACCACATAACTTTCATTGCTGATGCCGCCCTTGAGCAGCGCGATATGAATATTGCCTTGCCAGAATGGCATTGCAGCAATGCGTTCCTTGATGGATTCAGGAAGGGTCATGGGCGGACCGACGCGTGGTTCGATAGACTCACCATGAGGCGGGTAGCCTGCATCAAGAGGGTTGTGGGCTCTCCATCTGCAGGAATCTCGTCTATGGCAAAGACTTTCACTCTAGAATCCCCGCATCGGCATCTTGGGTACCTGCAAGGAAACGCCCCCCTCATGGTGAGCCTGTCGAACCACGCACTACCATTAATCCCATACAGGGAGGTTCACCCATTGCCGGTCACCTGTCAACAGGTTTTTGTGGTAATTTGTGGTTTTGATGTCGGAACGGTGACAAATTCTGTGATAATGCTAGTATAGTAGCGTGGGATAATGAGGTTTCGGGCATGAGTTCCAAACGACGTGGTGAAATCACGCGGCTATTGCAGGACGAAGGAACGATCTCGATTGCAGATCTGGCGCAGAAGCTGGGGGTCTCGCTCGAGACAATCAGGCGCGACGTCAAGCCAATGACCGATGCTGGCATCTTCACCCGTGTGCACGGTGCCGTTGGCGTGCCGCAATACCTGGGTGAAGCGCCGTTCGAGCTGCGGATGCGCGAGAATGCGGGCGCCAAGCGCACGATTGCCGAGTTTGTAGCGCGAACGATCCAGAATGGAGAATCCATCATGCTGGATACGGGGACGACGACAAGCTTTCTGGCGCGCGAACTCCTGCAGCACCGCAATCTCACTGTCGTGACCAATTCATCGGATATCGCCCGCACATTGGCCACCGTCAACGGCAACAAGGTTTTCATGGCCGGCGGCGAGTTGCGCAGCGACAGCGGCGCCGCCTTTGGTGTTTCGGCCAATGATTTCGTCAGCCGCTTCAGCGTTTCCCACGCTGTGATTTCCGTGGGTGCGATCGACGCGGCGGGCGGGATCACCGACTATGATTTGGAGGAGGCGGAATTCGCCCGCACCGTATTGTCACGCGGTGCCCGGACCATTGCGATCACCGACGCGACGAAATTCGGCAAGCGCGGCTTGGTGCAGGTCTGCGGTTTTGGAGGCATTGGTGAACTGGTTACGGACCAGGAGCCGCCGGATGATATTCTCCACGCACTCCGAGCTGCCGGTACCACGGTCACTGTCGCATCCAAACACTCCTGACAGAATCGGATTGGCCCGATTTCTCACGGTGTTAAAATTGCCCCGAATCGGAGCGGTGATGTGACCAAGCTTTTGCAGCACAGGAAAATACAGACCCCTATCGGCCCGATGGTTGCCATGGCGAGCGACGCCGGCTTGTCCTTGCTCGAATTCGACGACCGGCCCGCCCTGCCGCCGGAAATCGAAGAGCTGGAAAAGCGTTACGGCTATGCGATCGAGCCCGGACAAAATGCCATTCTCGATCAGATCGAAGCTGAGTTGAATAGCTATTTCGCCGGCAAACTGACGCAATTCAAAACGCCGCTGCTGCTGCCGGGTATGCCGTTCCAATTGGAAATCTGGTCAAGACTGCGGGACATTCCCTATGGAGAGACCTGTAGCTATGGCGATCTGGCACGGGCCATCGGCAAGCCGGGCTCCAGCCGTGCCGTTGGCGCAGCCAATGGACAGAATCGTGTGGCGATTGTCGTTCCCTGCCATCGCGTCATAGGCGCGGATGGCTCGCTAACCGGTTATGGCGGCGGCCAGCGCCGCAAGCGCTTCCTGCTTGATCTGGAACACCGGGTTTTCGCAGGCATGGCAAATCGCCCGGTGTTTCATCCGATCACTGCGCAGGGAAGCCTGTTTTAGGGTAGTGCCCTAAGCTTGAATGAAGAAAATTTCCTTTACCGACGCCGAAACCTAGACAATCAAGCCAGTCGAGAATTGTGGTTCGCGCAGAAGACGGTCGAGCAGGACCAGTCCCTGTCCAAGTTTTTCCCGGTCCGGTGCTGCACCGAGCGACATACGGACCGCTTCGGTTGGGGATGGACCCAGATTGAAGGCTTGTGCGGGAACGATGCCGAGGCCCGAGCGCCGCGCGAGGCCCGCGAACTCGCCTGCCTGCCACTGCGCGGGGCAGCGTGAGCCAGAGATGATGGCCGGCAGGTTCGGCCGCATAGGTCCAGTTTTTCAGAATGGTTGCAGCCAGGGATTGACGTGCACGGCTTTCGGCGCGGATCGCGGCGGCGATCTGCTGCAATGTACCGCCTTCGATCCAGTGAGTTGCCAGCGCGGCCAGCAGCGGCGAGGCGCCCGGATTGCTGGCGCGCAAGCTGGAAGCAAGTTTCAGGACATCAAGAGGCGAGGGGCAGGCGATATAGGCAATGCGAAGCGCCGGTGTTGCGCATTTGGACAGGGTGGCAATGTGCCAGGTGATGGCCGGCGCCAGCGTCGAAATGGCAGGTAATGGCTGATCGAGCAACTCGGCATAGGGATCATCCTCGATGATCGCGACACGGTAGCGATCTGCCAGGCGGGAGATCGCCTGCCGCCGGGTCAGCGGCATGGTTGCTGTGGTCGGATTGTCTATAGACGGAATGACATAAAGCGCCCTCGGAGAATGACGCCGGCAGCATTCTTCAAAAGCCTCGGGGATGATGCCGAATTCGTCCATGGCGAGCGGGTGGACGGTCAGGTTGAGAACGCCCACCACTGATTTCAGGCCAGGATAGGTCATGGCACCGGCGCAGATGCTGCCGCCTGCGGCGACCAGATTGCAGATGGCGAAGAGGGCGCTTTGCGCGCCTCCCGCGAGAAGCAGCCGGTCGACGGCAGGCGGGCCATCAAAGCGCGGCGCAAGCCACTGCGCCGCCGCACGGCGATCTGCTTCCGTGCCGGTGGTTTCCTGGTAGGAGAGGAAATGGCTGGCCGCATTGCGAAGCAAGCCGCTGATGCCACTCGCCATGCGCCCATGCAGATCGGCCTCGGCGGGTTGCGGCGGGATGTTCATGCTCAGATCCAGCTCGACTGTCGCGGGCGGTGTGGCGGGCTTCGGCTGAATGGGACCTGCTTTGACAAAGGTACCGGAGCCGGTTCTCGCCTCGATCAGGTCGAGACGCCGTGCTTCGTTGAGAGCGCGGGTCACGGTGGTCAGATCGACGCCGAGCTGGCGGGCAATCTCGCGCTGCGGAGGCAATGCGTCTCCGGCCACGAGCAAACCCGCGGCAATATCGGCCTGCAGCGCTTCGGCTATGCCTTGATGCTTGTACCGGGCAACGGCTTCGATACGGGGTTTCCAGATGGCCATGACGAACCTATTGTATGGGTATTGTCCATACAATTATAGTAGAAGGCAGGCGCATTCAAGCCAAATTGTCGCGATTTGTCGGGAAGCTCTTTATTTTTATCCATACAAGGAGTATATAGTAGCCAGAAAAGATCCGAATTGTATGGACATAGATTGAGCCATCGGGCGGATCTGCGATGAAAGGCTGGAGCCATGTCACACGTCCATTATCATGCGACCGAAAATCCGATGAAGACCGGCATTCTCGGACGCTGCCCGCAGTGCCAGCAGGGGCATCTGTTCAACGGCTTTCTGAAACTGGCGCCGTCGTGTGAGGTGTGTGGACTTGATTATTCCTTCGCCGATCCGGCTGACGGGCCGGCATTCTTTGCCATGACCATCGTCGCGGTACCCGCGATGATCTTCGCGCTTTGGCTGCAGACGACCTACGAAGTGTCGATCTGGGTGCATCTCTTCACGACGCTGCCGCTGACATTGCTCGGCAGCCTCATCCTGTTGCGGCCGCTGAAGGGCTGGCTGGTCTGCTCGCAATTCTTCCACAAGGCGGAAGAGGGCAAGCTTGTGCGCAAGGGCGACAATTGAGACGCCGCCCTTGCGCAAATTCACGCTGTCAAATGTTGGTGCCGCCGTCGATGGTGAATGCAGAGCCGGTGATGAAGCGGCCTTCCTCGCCGGCAAGGAAAGTGACGAGCCCGGCGATGTCCTTCGCCTGACCGAAGCGCGGTATAGCCATGAGCGCGCGCTGCGCATCGGCATGGTCGCCATTGGCGGGATTCATATCCGTGTCGGTCGAGCCGGGCTGGACGATATTGACGGTGATTTCCTTCGGTCCGAGGTCGCGCGCCAGCGCCTTCGTCAATCCGACGAGCGCGGCCTTGCTGGTCGCATAGATGCTGACGCCCGGAAACGGGACGCGCTCGCCAAGGTTGCTGCCGATCGAGACGATGCGCCCGCCAGCTCCCATGAGCGCTGCAGCTGCCTTTGATGCAACGAAGCTTGCCCTGACGTGGATGGACATGACGCGGTCAAACTCGTCGAGGGTGGCCGTTTCGATCTGATCAACCGAAAAGACACCGGCGCTGTTGACCAGGATATCCAGCCTGCCAAGCTTCGCATGTGCCTCATTGATAGCCGCCTCGACGGCGGCGGCGTCGAGATTATCAGCCTTGATGGCGATCGCGCGGCGGCCAAGCTCTTCGATATCCTTGACAACGGCTTTAGCCTTCTCGCCTGCGCTTGAATAGGTGATTGCGACATCTGCGCCGTCCTCGGCCAGCTTGAGCGCAATCGCAGCACCGATGCCGCGACTTCCGCCAGTGACGAGGGCGACCTTGTTATTGAGACGGGTCATGCTCAATTCCTTTTATGTAATGATCGATACAGAAAGAAGTAGGGAGCTTGCGTGGAGACGTCAAGTGTTTTATGTACTGAACATTACAGAAAGGAGAGTGTCATGGCGCAAAGAGGCCGTCCGCGTGCATTCGATCGCGATGCCGCCCTTGCACGCGCCATGGAAATCTTCTGGGCCAAGGGTTATGAGGGCGCCTCCATGGCCGATCTCACCGGAGCGATGGGGATCAATGCACCAAGTCTCTATGCAGCGTTCGGCAGCAAGGCGGAATTGTTCACGCAGGCCGTCGAGGTCTATAGCACCAAGGTAGGGGCGGAGATCTGGGACGCCCTGCCGGCAGCGGCGACGGCGCGTGAGGGCTTTGCCAACTTCCTCAAAGAGACCGCGTTTGCCTATACGCATGACAATCAGCCGCATGGCTGCCTGATTGTCCTCGGGGCGCTGCACGGCGAACCGGGATCGGAGGCGGCCTGCGCGCTTTTACGCAAGCGGCGGCTGGAGAACGTACCGAAACTGCGCGAACGGCTGGAACGCGGCGTGCGCGAAGGTGAACTGCCGGCATCCGTCGATTGCCAAAAGGTCGCCGATTTCTATGCGACGGTGCAGCATGGCATGTCGATCACGGCGCGCGACGGAGCGACGGTCGAGGCTCTCTTGAAAACCGCTGATGCTGCCATGGCCGCCTGGGATGCGCTGACCTTGCAGACCGCTTAGAACGAAAACGGGCGGCAAAGGCCGCCCGTTCTGCAAGCTGTGGTCCGTTTCAGATCGAGCGGACGGGATCCAGCGTCACCTTGTAGAGTTCCACATTGTCGCGGTCCATCAGGCGCACAGTCATCTGTTCGCTCATCCCGTCGATATCGACAAGCCCGAAGAACTGCAGGCCCGCCGAGGGCGGCAGGTTCTGGCCCTGCTCGGGCGTCGGCGCCTTGATGAATTTGAGTTCGGGGCCGAAAGTCTGGTCGAGATCATTGGGGCCGAAGGTTCCGGCATGAAGTGGGCCGGATACGAATTCCCAGAACGGCTCGAAATCCTGGAACTGCGCCTTGTCCGGATTGTAGTAATGCGCTGCCGTGTAGTGCACGTCGGCGGTGAACCAGGCGGTGTTCGTGATCCCTGCCGACTTGATGAAGCGCAGAAGGCCGGCAATCTCGAGCTCGCGGCCCTTTGCCGGGCCATTATCGCCATTGGCAACGGCCTCAGTGCCCTTCTTGTCCTTGGCATTGTCCCAGACGATGACCCCAAGCGGCATGTCCGACGCGATTACCTTCCATGTGGCCCTGGAGTTCAGAAGTTCCTGTTTCAGCCACCGTACCTGCCGCTCGCCGAGAATGGCGGATTCCGGTGTGATCGTGTCTTCCATGCTTGGACCATTGGGTCCGCGATAGGAACGCAGATCGAGGAAGAACACATCGAGCAGGGGGCCATAGGCAATCTTGCGATAGACCCGCCCGGGTTCTGCCGGGGTATAGCGGATCGGGGTCATTTCATGGAAAGCCCGGCCGGCGCGGGCCGAGAGGAGCGCGATGGATTTTTCCTCGTAGCGCTCATCGAGAATCTTCGACGCTGACCAGTTGTTGGTCACCTCGTGATCATCCCATTGGAAGAAGGTCGGGCAGATTGCATTCAGCGAGCGGACATGGTCGTCGAGAAGGTTGTACTTCCATTGGCCGCGATACTCGTCCAGCGTCTCGGCAACCTTGCGCTTTTCATCGGTGACGATGCGGTTCTTCCATTTGGTGCCATCCTTCAGATCGACCTCCTCGACCAGAGGTCCATCGGCATAAATGGTATCGCCCGAATGCAGGAAGAAGTCGGGGGTGTGAACAGCCATGGTGGCGTAGGTTTTCATGCCTGTCTCATCGATGCCCCAGCCCTGGCCAACTGTATCGCCAGACCAGGCAAAGCGGATATTGCGCTTTGTCATTGGTGCTGTCTTGAAACGGCCAATGATTGGTTCCGACGCAGCATTGAGGTCGCCGAGATCCACCGCGGTCAGGCGATAGAAGATGTCCTGATCAGATGCGAGATCGGTGAGCAGTTGCTTCACGGCAAGATCGCTGTCGGGAAAAGCGTTGAGCGGCGGCAGTCGGACCGCGTTTGCAAAGCTTTCCGTGGTTGAAACCTCGATATTAACGCGGGACGGCCTGTCAGTTCGTGCCCAGATCATGCCGGTTGTAGCATCGACATCGCCCGACTGCACGCCATGGGTGAAGACGGGGCGGGCATTGGCACGTGAGTAGGACGGCAGGGCGAGCCCTGATGCAGCGGTGAGGGCAATGGCCCCTGATGAGGCGAGGAAATGACGGCGGGTGACGGAAGCAGATCTGGTCATGGATAGTCTCCGGGGCTGGCGGTCGCTGGCTGCCACTTCTTTGCGCGGAGAATGTTGCGGGATTTTTACAGTCGTGTGAAGTTTTAGAACCACGTTGGGGTACAAACGAAAACGGGCGGCAAAGCCACCCGTCTCGTTGTCAACAGCAGAAGCTGATGATCAGCTTGCAGTTTCTTCAGCCGGAGCTTCTTCGGCAGGAGCAGCAGCAGCTTCAGCGGCGGCAGCCTTTTCAGCCTCAGCCGCGGCGGCGGCAGCTTCCGCATCAGCAATGACCTTTGCCTTTGCATCTTCCTCAGCCTGCTTGGCGAGAGCAACGCGCTCCTGTGCCTTCTTGCCCGGAACGGCCTTTTCAGGATTGTTGCGGGTGTCGCGCTTGGCGATACCGGCCTGGTCGAGGAAGCGCAGAACGCGGTCCGTCGGCTGTGCGCCGTGGCCAATCCAGTAGTTGATGCGTTCGGCATCGAGCTTGATGCGGTCGCCGTCCTTGGGGAGCATCGGGTTCCAGGCGCCAACGGTTTCGATGAAACGGCCATCGCGCGGTGCGCGGACGTCAGCAACGACAACGTGGTAGTAAGGGCGCTTCTTCGACCCTGCGCGGGCCAAACGGATTTTCAGTGACATTTGTATTCTCCTTGATAGTTGAGTTAACCGCCGTTTTCCTTGGCGGCTGTTGTTTCGTGATGCCTGATCACTTCCTTGACGATGAAGTTCAGGAACTTCTCGGCAAAATCGGGGTCTAGACCGGACGACTGGGCAAGCGAGCGCAGACGTTCGACCTGGAGTTTTTCTCGCGCTGGATCGGCCGGTGCGAGGCCGTTCTGGGCCTTCAGCAGGCCCACTTCCTTGGTGCAGCGGAAACGTTCGGCGAGCATGTGGATGAGCGCCGCATCAATATTGTCGATGGAAGCGCGCAGTTCGATGAGTTCCTTCGGGAGAGACGATGAGGACATGATTACCCTTTCTTCTTCGGAAGACCGGGAAGGCCGCCACCAAGACCAGGCAGGCGGGGCATGCCGCCGGAGAGGCCACCGGGAAGTCCACCGAGTCCGCCAGGCAGACCGCCGCCCTTGCCAAAACCGGCAGCTTCCGCCTGTTTCTGCAGGGCTTCAAGCTGCTTCGGATCCATCTTGGACAGATCAGGCATGCCGCCGCCGAAACCACCCGGGCCACCCAAGCCGCCGAGGCCCATCTTCGCGCCAAGACCGCCCATCATCTGTTTCATCATGCCGCCTTTGCCCTTGCCGCCCATCGCTTTCATCATGTCCGCCATCTGGCGATGCATTTTCAGAAGCTTGTTGATATCGGCGGCATTGGTGCCGGAACCCTTGGCGATGCGCTGCTTGCGCGAATGCTTGAGAATGTCGGGATTGGTTCGCTCGGCGGCCGTCATCGACGAGATGATGGCGAGCTGGCGCTTGAAGATGAAGTCGTCAAGGCCGGCGGCAGCCATCTGATCCTTCATCTTGCCCATGCCCGGCATCATGCCCATGATGCCGCCCATGCCGCCAAGCTTCTGCATCTGGCCGATCTGGTCAGCCAGATCGTTGAGATCGAACTTGCCCGACTGCATCTTCTTGGCCATCGCAGCGGCTTTTTCCGCGTCGATGTTTTCAGCTGCCTTCTCGACCAGCGAGACAATGTCGCCCATGCCGAGAATGCGGTCGGCGATACGCCGGGGATAGAACTCCTCCAGCGCGTCCATCTTTTCGCCGGTGGCGATCAGCTTGATCGGTTTGCCGGTGACGGCGCGCATCGAAAGCGCCGCGCCGCCGCGGCCGTCGCCGTCCATGCGGGTGAGCACGAGGCCGGTAATTCCGACACGCTCATCGAAGGAGCGGGCAAGATTGACGGCATCCTGACCGGTCAGCGCATCGGCGACGAGCAGGATTTCGTGCGGGTTTGCCTTCTTCCTGATGTCGGCCATTTCGACCATCAGCGGCTCGTCGATATGGGTACGGCCTGCTGTATCAAGGATGACCACGTCATGGCCGCCCAGCTTGGCAGCCTGCACGGCGCGAGCGGCGATCTCGACCGGGGACTGGCCCGCGACGATCGGCAGGGTATCGACACCGGTCTGCACGCCGAGCTGGCGCAGCTGCTCCTGCGCGGCGGGACGGCGCGTATCGAGCGACGCCAACAGAACTTTCTTCTTCGAGCGCTCGGTAAGACGCTTGCCGATCTTGCCGGTGGTCGTGGTCTTGCCGGAACCCTGCAGGCCGACCATCATGATGACGACCGGGGCAGGCGCATTTAGATCGATGGACACGCCTTCTTCGCCGAGCATCGAGACAAGTTCGTCATGGACGATCTTGACGACCATCTGGCCGGGCTTGATGCTTTTCAGAACTTCGGCACCGACGGCCTTGGCGCGGACTTTGTCGGTAAAGGAGCGAACGACATCAAGCGCGACGTCGGCTTCGAGCAGGGCGCGGCGAACTTCGCGCAGGGCCGCCGCGACGTCGGCCTCCGACAGCGCGCCACGGCCGGTAAGGCCGTTCAAAATCGAACCTAGTCGTTCCTGTAAGCTCTCAAACATCCAGTTTTCCTTCTTCCTTTCAGGGAACCGTTTCCGGGAAAGGTAGGCATCAACCGCGCCATGGCAATGGCTCAAAGCAAAATGGCACCCGAGGGCGCATCGCGCTGTCGGGTGTTGACCTCCGGGATCGTTTGAACCCTTTTGGGGTCCCGGTCGGCTGCTCGGAGTACAAAACTCGTCGCGGTGGATAGCGCGGCTTAAACAGGATGTGCAGCATAAAGTCAAGGTGCACGGGAAGAGGCTCTGTTTCCGTTAAACCGGCATTCTGGTATATAAGCACGACGAGACACTAGATAGGCGAAGTCGTCGAGACGACGTTACTTTGCAACTATAAATTGAAATTGCTTCGGGCCATAGAAATGTTGCCGAGCGGACACGGAGGGCGCAAGACCTGCAAAATCGCCCTGAATTAAACAAAATTGGGACATTTTGAACATAGAATCAGGGATTGTCCCAGATGACACAGTTATAGAAAAGTGGCAGATAGGGGCACTAGTGGAACGAATTTGACATTTGAGTCCCGCGTGGCAGCAACGCTCGTGCTCAAATGTCAACCTCAAAGTTCCACTAGAATCGTATAGTTTTCCTGGTGGTCCTTTGATTCTGACTTTCGCAAAAGTGCTCTGCAAAAATGGGATGCGAATGTCAGAATCGAACCACCAGTGACTTAACTTCTAAGGAGATATCCATGGCATTTGTTGCCAAAGGCAGAATTCTTGCGGCTGCAACGACCGCACTTCTCGTGACGGCCGGCGCGGCACAGGCCGCTGCCGGGTGCGGAAACAACTCCGCAGGGTTCTCGGAATGGGCCCAGGAATACGGGCAGCAGGCGCAGGCGCGAGGTATTGGCAACCGGGCTATAGGCGCGTTGAGCAACGCCAAATATTCAACCAAGACGATCAATGCCGACCGCAACCAGAAAAGCTTCAAATATTCGCTGGACAAGTTCATGCAAGTGCGTGGCGGCCAGACGATCATCTCTCGCGGCAAAGCCCAGAAGGCAAAAAATGCCGCGCTCTTTGCCAGTATCGAAAAGCGTTTCGGTGTTCCTGCGGGTCCGCTGATCGCGATCTGGGGCATGGAAACCGGCTTCGGCAGTTTCATGGGCAACCAGAACACGCTCTCGGCAGTCGCAACGCTCGCTTATGATTGCCGGCGGCCAGAGTATTTCCGCAACCAGCTCGATGCTGCCTTGCAACTGATCGACAACGGAACGCTTTCGCCCGATGCCATAGGCGCCATGCATGGCGAGATTGGCCAGACGCAGTTCCTGCCAGTCAACGTGCTGAGATATGGTGTCGACGGCGATGGAAACGGGCGTGTCGACATGGTTCGTTCCAGGGCCGATGCACTTGCATCGACAGCTAATTTCCTGCGCGGCCATGGCTGGCAGGCGGGCGCTGGCTACCAGCCCGGACAGGCGAACTTCGGTGCCCTCCAGGGCTGGAACGCTGCCAGTGTCTACCAGCAGGCAATCGCTATCATTGGCGCGCAGATCGACGGTCAGTAATCAAGCCGGTTGACAAGTGTGAAAGGGCCGGCGCGATGCCGGCCTTTGTTTTTACGCAATTGCGACCGGAAAACCGCTTCGCACTTTTCCTGGAATTGCTCTAGAAACCCTCGCAGGCCTCGCCGACAGAGCTCTGCGCACTTTCGATGATCTTCGCGCCGCGAAAGTTGAAAATTTCCCGGGTGTAGGTCGTGTTGGCTAGGAAACTGATAGCAAACGAAAACGGTGATCGTGCCATCCCCTATGTTGCTGATCCGATGCCGGATCGTGGCGCCGCGCACGGCATTCTTCCATTCGTCGAGAGAGCCGAGAAATTCTTCCTTGGTCTGGATCGCATCGATATCTTCGAGAATGACCTTCGCGTCATCGGACAGAAGCTCACTGAATGTGGCCCGGTCAGCATTGGCAAGACCTGCATACCACCGGTCGACGAGCGCTCTCCGGCGTATCATCCGCCAGGGCAGGAAGGATCAGCGAAAGAATGACGGCGATCGTGAATATCAACCGCGCCATTCTGATTTCTCCTATTCGAGCGTCGCAGCGCCGACCTCTTCCGGGTCGGGGCGAAGGAAATCGCCGGTTTCCGGATCCATGATCCAGAGTTCACCGGTCGAGATGTCGAACCAGGCGCCGTGCAGGCTAAGGCGCCCCTTCTTCTCGAGAATGTCTACGCAGGGAAAGCTGCGCAAATTCTTCAGCGAATAGCGGATGGAAATGCGCTCGAGGGCGGTCTGACGTTCGAACGGGGTCATCAGAGCGTTGGCGGAAACGGCCTCGGCGGCGGGCGCAACGAGGCTCATCCATTTGCCGATGAAGTCGCCAGGCGATAATGGTTCACTCGTCGTGTCGAGCGCCGCCTTGATGCCGCCGCAGCGGCCGTGGCCGAGGACAACGATGTTCTTGACCTTGAGACTTTGTACGGCGAACTCCAGCGCCGCGGATGTCGCGTGGTATTCACCGTCCGGTTCATAGGGCGGTACGAGATTGGCGACGTTGCGGACAACGAAGATTTCGCCCGGCGCCGTATCGAAAATGATTTCCGGTGCCGAACGGGAATCGCAGCAGGCGATGACCAGCGTTTCAGGTGTCTGACCACGATCGGCGAGTTCCCTGTAGCGCATCGTCTCGTTCGCATAACGATGCGCCATGAAGTTGCGATAGCCGGTGAGGAGTTTCTCAGGAAGCAAGGTCATGCATTTCCTGTAGTCCCGATTGTTCCGAAGATCAATTGACCCTTTGTCTCACGCCCGCACGCCTTTGCTTGGATGGACCAGACGGCGCATCTGCGTCATCGCCATCGGCGTTGAGAGGCTTGATGCGTCGGCTTCGAGCATCAGTTCGTCAGCGCCGCGTTTGGCCGAACGGGCCATGATCTCGAATACCGAGGCCGTGGTCCGTTGCAATACCTGTTCGAGATCGAGGCCGGCGAGCACGCGGGCGAGGAACAGTGCGGATGTCAAGTCGCCAAGGCCGTTGGTTGGCCCGGTGACGAGGCGGTGCTCGGCAAGGAGCGCCAGCGAGTGCGTGACGAGAAGGTTGCCGGTACTCCCGGCAATCATGGGGTGCGCGGACGTGACGAGCATCGTGCCCGGCCCGGCATGCAGTGCCGCCTGCATGATTGCCTTGTTGTCGGGAAGCTCAGCGCCCGCCAGCCAGGCAAGTTCGAAGCGGTTTGGCGTCGCAATGTCGGCGAGCGGCATCAATTGATCTCGAATTCCGATGGCGGTTGCTTCGGGAACATAGAGACCCTTCTCGTCGCCGATCACCGGATCGCAGAGATAGAGCACATTCCTGTTCCGGGCTTTCACGGTCTTGACGAGACGTGCGACGGCGGCAGCCTGCGCCGCATTGCCGAGATATCCGCTCATGATGCCACTGACCTCGCCAAGCCAGGGCGCGCGCTCCAGATCGGCAATCAGATCGTCGAACTGCTGGGGTTCCGGCACGATGCGCTTGGCCGGTCCATGACCCGGATGCCAGGGAAGAATGACCGTCGGCACGGCCCAGACCGGGTGGCCAAGGGTTTCAAGTGCAAAGACAGCGGCGCGATTGCCGACAGAACCGCGCACAACGTGGCTGGATATGACGATGACGGCATTGGAGGAGACGGCGGCAGAACGTGTCATTGGAAACTCATGCAGGAGGGGGAGCAAGCTTAAACCATGCCGAAAATGGAAGCGAGGAACCAGATAAACATGGCGATCACGACAAGCAATCCCAGAAACCGGCCGATTCGCGTGCCCCAGACTTCGATAGGGTCAGCCGCGTCGGCATCCCTGGCGGAGAAATGGCCCTTGGCGCGGTCGACCGCGGAAAGACCGCCACCCGCGGATTCGTGGTTGAGCCGATCCAGAATGCGCTTGGACTCGGTTTCGTGCTCGCGATTTTGGTCGTGTTCGGGCATGCCAGTTCCATGTGATTGCGAAGCAAATCACCATAGCGCTTTGCCAGTTCCTTTTGCAGAAAAAAATGGCTACGCTCGCCGTGCTTCGTTCACTAGGCCGTCCGGCCACTCGGGGAGAGGATTCCGATGCACTATGTGACCAGCCTTCCGGCGCCACGCCGCGCGCTTTCCGTTCTAGCTCTCGCGCTTCTCGTACCGCTGCTCTCTGCCTGCGGGTTCAACACGATCCCGACCAATGAGGAACGGGCAAAGGCAGCCTGGAGCGAGGTGTTGAACCAGTACCAGCGCCGCGCCGATCTCATCCCCAACCTCGTCGAGACGGTCAAGGGCTTTGCGGCGCAGGAAAAGGATGTGCTGACATCCGTCGTCGAGGCGCGGGCCAAGGCGACATCCATACAGGTGACGCCGGAAACCCTCACCGATCCCAATGCGATGAAGGTTTTTCAGGAAAATCAGGCACAGCTGACCGGAGCACTGTCGCGGCTGATGGCTGTCGTGGAAAACTATCCGGAATTGAAATCGAATCAGAATTTCCTGGCGCTGCAGTCGCAGCTTGAGGGTACGGAGAACCGCATCGCGGTGTCACGGCGAGACTATATCGAGGCGGTGCGTGTCTATAATACGTCGCTCAAGACAATGCCGACGATGATCTGGAACTGGATCTGGTTCACCGGGAACGAGCCCTACCAGACGTTCACCATCGACGACGCCGCCAAGCAGACGCCACAAGTCAAATTCTAGGCCCTTGCGATGCCCCTTTCGGGTCAAATCGCGGTCATGACCGACCGCAAGCGAACGGCCGGATTGATGCCCGGCAGCTTTCTGCTGGCTGCCGTAATACTTCTCTTGACGCTCGCCGGCGTCTTTGCCGCCGAGTTGCCTGCACTCACCGGACGTGTGGTCGACGCTGCCAATGTGATCGATCCAGCGACGCGGGAGCAGATTACCCAGAAACTGGCAGCTTTCGAGACGAAATCATCTGACCAGGTGGTCGTGGTGACCGTGCCAAGCCTCGACGGCGAGGAGATCGAGCCTTATTCCAACCGGCTCTACCGTGCCTGGGCGCTCGGGCAGAAACAGGAAAACAATGGCGTGCTGCTGGTCGTAGCCCCGAACGACCGCAAGGTGCGGATCGAAGTGGGTTATGGTCTCGAAGGCACCCTGACCGATCTCCTTTCGAAGCTGATTATCGAAAACGCCATCATTCCCGGCTTCCGCTCGGGCGACTTCTCCGGGGGTATTTCGCGCGGCGTCGACGGCATTCTGACCGTGCTGTCCGGCGACGCGGCGGAGCTCGAGGCGCGGGCGAGGCGCAATGTCCAGGAACAATCCTCTGATGTCGACTGGTTCCTGGTGATCTTCGTCACGATCTGGGTGCTGATCTTCTTCGGCGGCTTTGCCGTCGCCGTGCTTGCCCCGGTGTTCGGCCGCAAGATTGGTCCCGGCCAATATGAGTGGCTGGGCATGCATGTCGACAACCGCCCGCGGCGGCGTTCCAATGGTGGCGGATGGTCCGGTGGCGGCTGGTCTTCGGGTGGCGGAGGCGGCTGGTCGTCGGGCGGCGGGGGAGGCGGTGGCTTTTCCGGTGGCGGCGGATCGTCCGGTGGTGGCGGCGCTTCGGGGAGCTGGTGAATCATGAAACTCATGAACGAAGCTGATCACAAGAGCATAGCCGAGGCGATCCGTGATGCGGAAAGCCGCACGAGCGGCGAAATCTATGCGGTGCTGGCGCGCCGCAGCGACAGTTATTTCTTCGTTGCGGGCTTTACTGTCGCCTGCGGCATTCTGCTGGCCGCGGTGATCGTCGCCGTGACGGTGCACTGGTACTGGTACACCGTGCCGTTGCCGGTCTTCGGCCTTGCGATTCTCGCTGCTTTCCTGACGGCCGTACTGGTGTTGTGGCTGTTCCCGGGCATTACGCTGTGGCTTGTTCCAAAGCGCATCCTCTACCGGCGGGCGCATCTCAATGCCATCCAGCAGTTCCTCGCACGCAATGTTCACCTGACCACCGAGCGCACCGGCATCCTGCTGTTTGTTTCACTGGCCGAACAATATGCCGAGGTCGTTGCGGATGCCGGCATCAACGCCAAGGTGCATCAGGATGAATGGAACAGTATTGTTGCGATTCTGACGGATCATGCGGCCAGGGACGATTTGACCGCCGGCTTCCTCAAGGCGATCGAAAAAGCGGGTCTCTTGCTGGAAGAACATTTCCCGACAGGCCCCGACGACGTCAACGAACTGGATGATCATCTGGTCGAACTGTAACTTTTATTGCGTGTCACATGATTTTCACCGCAACCGTGCAGTTTGTGGTCGAAAATGCCTTCCGAATGGCTATGATCGGCTCAATTATAGAGCCGAGGGGGAATATTTATGGCTTCCAAGAAGAAAACAGACGTAAAAGCCGCGACGAAGTCAAAGCCGCCAAAAGCTGCAAAAGAGAAAAAAGCTGAAATAGGGCTGTTCGAAGAGCTGTTGTTTGCCCGGGCCCCCGAGGAAGATCTGGCCGATTACGATGCCGGGGCGGTAAGCACCTCTGCAGGGTTCGCCGAAGCAGCGCTGGCCCGCTTTACACCGGGGCAGTCCGTCGTTGATGTCAGCGAGAACAATCTCGTCTACCGCGATGGCCGTCCCGTTACCGTTATCTCACTGATCAACGACAATATGCCGTTCCTGCTCGATTCGGTTCTCGGCGAGATCAGCGAGAGGGTCAGCACCGTCCATCTGGTGCTGCATCCAGTCATGGACATCGATGCGAAGTCGAACAAAGTTATCGGTGCAGCCGGTCCGGACAAGCCCGGCAAGGACGTTTTGCGCGTCAGCGTGATGCAGATTCACGTCCCGGCGCTCGATGCGACAACGCGCGAAATCATGACTGCGGCGCTTACTCTCGTGCTCAAACATGTCCGCGAGACGGTGAGAGACTGGAAGCCGATGGTGTCACGCCTCAGTGACGCGATCGTCGCCTACAAGACCGGCAAGCTGCCGATGAAGAAGGCAGCGGCCGACGAAGCCGTGGCGTTTCTCGAATGGTTGCGCGACGACAATTTCACCTTCCTCGGTGTGCGCGAGTATGACTATTTGGGGGGCGAAGGCGCCGGCGAACTGGAGCGCTCAGGCAAGACGGGGCTCGGCATTCTGGCCGATCCGGACGTGCGCGTGCTGAAGCGCGGCAGTCAGGGTGTCACCACTACTCCACAGATCATCGCCTTCCTCACCGGCCCGGAACCGCTGATCGTCACAAAGTCGAACACCAAGTCGCTGGTGCACCGCCGCGGCTATATGGATTATATCGGCGTCAAGACCTTCGACAGTGACGGCAACGTCACCGGCGAAATTCGCTTTGTCGGCCTCTTCACGTCGGGCGCCTATACGCGTTCCGTGCTCAAGATCCCGTATCTGCGCTCGAAGACGGAAGCCGTCATCAACCGGCTCGGATTCAATCGCGAAGACCATTCCGGCAAGGCGCTGCTCAATGTTCTCGAGAGCTATCCGCGCGATGATCTGTTCCAGATAGATGTGAAGACGCTGACCCGCTACGCCGAAGCTATTCTCGCCCTCGGCGAGCGCCCTCGTGTCCGCGTGCTGCCGCGCGTCGATCCGTTCGGCCGCTTTGCTTCGATCATCGTCTTCGTGCCACGCGAGCGCTATGATTCCGTGGTGCGAGAGAAGATGGGCTCTTACTTCGCCTCCATCTATGAGGGGCATGTCTCGGCTTATTATCCGGCATTTCCTGAGGGCAATCTTGCCCGTGTGCATTTCATCATCGGCCATGCTGAGGAAGAGTTCCCCAAGGTCAAGCGGGAGACGCTGGAAGAAGCGGTCCGCGCCATCGTTCGCACCTGGGACGATGCGGTGGCCGAAGTCGGTGACCGCACTGGCTTGTCCGAATTCAACGGCCTGGCCGCAGCGTTTCCGGATTCCTATCGCGAGAATTTCTCGGCCGACGAGGCGCTGGTCGATGCGAGCCGCATTGCTGGCCTGTCGAGAAACAACCCGCTGTTCGTCGATTTCTACCGGCATCGGACCGACGGGCCGAATGCTGCCTCGCTGAAGATCTATCATTACGGTTCGGCCGTTGCCCTGTCGCAGCGCGTACCGCTCCTGGAGAATATGGGCTTTCGCGTTATCAGCGAGCAGACCTTCGCACTTCCTGCCGGCGACGGCAGCCCGCTTTACGTGCACGACATGGAGCTTGTGAGCAGCTCTGGGTCGCCGATTGATCTGTCCGACAAGGGCGATCTGTTCGAGGATGTCTTCCGCAACATCTGGGGCGGTGCGTCGGACAATGATGGCTACAATGCGCTAGCCCTTACCGGGCAGCTGACAGCGCGCCAGATCATCATACTGCGCGCCTATGGCCGCTATCTGCAACAGGCCGGTATCCCCTATTCGCAGGATTTCATTGCCGCAACGCTTAACCGCTACCCGCTTATTGCGAAGCAGCTGTTCGAGCTGTTCGAGCAGGGCCTCAACCCCGCCAAGGCCGGTGCCGCCCAATCGCAGCGCAGGCAGACGGTAATCAAGGCGGCAATCGAGGAGGCGCTGCAGGGCGTTCCAAGTCTCGATGACGACCGCATCCTGCGACGGTTCCTCAATCTGATCGAATCGACGCTGCGGACCAACGCTTTCGCGCCGGAGGAAGATGGAAGCGAACGTGTGACATTGGCTTTCAAGCTGGATCCGCGCCTGCTCGACGACCTGCCGGAGCCACGGCCTTACCGCGAGATCTTTGTCTACGGCCCTGAAGTCGAGGGCGTGCACCTGCGCTTCGGCCCTGTTGCCCGCGGCGGTCTGCGCTGGTCTGACCGCGCCCAGGACTATCGCACCGAAGTGCTTGGCCTCGTCAAGGCACAGCAAGTGAAGAACGCTGTCATTGTGCCAGTGGGCGCGAAAGGCGGCTTCTATCCGAAACACCTGCCGACAGGGGGTGACCGCAATGCCATCTTCGAGGCAGGGCGTGCTGCTTACATCACCTTCATTTCGACCTTGCTTTCGGTGACCGATAATTTGGACGGTGAAAAGGTTGTGCCGCCGGCAAACATTATCCGGCTGGACGGCGATGATCCCTACTTCGTCGTCGCGGCCGACAAGGGTACGGCGACATTCTCCGACACCGCGAATGCGATCAGCCAGGCACATGATTTCTGGCTGGACGATGCATTCGCGTCCGGTGGCTCCGCTGGCTACGACCACAAGAAGATGGGCATCACCGCCCGCGGTGCCTGGGAAGCGGTCAAGCGCCACTTCCGCGAAATCGGCACCGATATCCAGAAGACACCATTCACCGTGGTCGGCGTCGGCGACATGTCGGGCGATGTCTTCGGCAATGGCATGCTGCTGTCACCACAAACGAAGCTCGTGGCCGCCTTCGACCACCGCGACATTTTCATCGATCCGGAACCGGATGTGAAGGCGAGCCTAAAGGAGCGCCAGCGGCTGTTCGACCTGCCGCGCTCCAGCTGGCAGGATTACGACAAGACGAAGATTTCGGCGGGCGGTGGTGTCTTCTCACGTTCGCAGAAGTCAATCACATTGTCGAAGGAGGCGGCCAAGGTTATCGGTCTTGCCAAGACCACGGCCACGCCTTTCGAAATCATGACGGCCATCCTGAAAGCGCCGGTCGATCTCTTGTGGTTTGGTGGTATCGGCACCTATGTGCGCTCGACCTTGGAAAGCGACGCGGAGGCGGGCGACCGCTCAAACGATGCGATCCGCATCACCGGCAGCGACGTGCGGGCGAAGGTCATCGGCGAGGGCGCCAATCTCGGCGTGACACAGAAGGCGCGCATCGAGTTCGGTCTGCTCGGCGGCCGCTGCAACTCCGATGCGATCGACAATTCGGCCGGCGTCAACACGTCCGACGTCGAGGTCAACATCAAGATCGCGCTGTCGCACGCCATGCGCACCGGCAAACTGCAACGTGCGAAGCGCGACACGATTCTGGAATCGATGACCGGCGAGGTCAGCGATCTGGTGCTGCGCAACAATTATCTGCAGACGCTGGCCCTGTCGCTGGCGCAGCGGCGTGGTGTCGCCGACCTTGCCTATCAGGCTCGCTTCATCAGCGATCTCGAAACAAAGAAACTTCTCAATCGGAAGGTGGAAACGCTGCCGGATGACAAGGCGCTGGCGGAACGGCAGGTGGACGGGATACCGCTGACCCGCGCCGAACTCGGCGTTCTCCTTGCCTATGCCAAGATCGTGCTGTCCGATCAGCTGCTGGCGAGCAACCTGCCCGACGATCCCTATCTCGAACAGGAGCTCATGGATTACTTCCCGAGCCAGATGAAGGCCGGTTTCAGCGACGAGCTTCGCACGCACCGGCTGCGCAGGGAAATCATCGCAACACAGCTTGCCAATGACGTGATCAACCGGGGCGGACCAACCTTCGTTAGCCGGCTTGCGGATCTGACCGGCCAGTCAGGGCCGGAGATTGTTCGTGCCTACGTGATCGTCCGCGATGGTTTCGAGCTTGACGGGCTGTTTGCCGGGATCGACGCGCTGGACAATGCAATTTCTGGTGATACCCAGAACGGTTTCTACGCCAAGGTGGCGCAGATGCTGAACTGGACGACGGCCTGGGTGCTGCGCAATGGGACAGGTGCGGTCGGGCTCAGAGCCGCGATCGACGAAATCCGCCAGGCTCGCAATGCGTTGCAGCCGCGTCTGGACAAGTTGCTGCCCATGTCGATGACCGGGCTCATTCGCGAGGATACGGCAAGCAATGCCGCCCTTGGTGCCTCCCCGGCGCTTGCGGGACAACTGGCAAGGCTCGAAATCGCGCCGATCATTCCGGACATCGCTGCCGTTGCCCAGCAGGCGAATATCGACATTGCCAGTGCCGGCAAGGCTTATTTCGATATTTCCGAGGCCTTCCGTATCGGGCGTATCGAGGACGCGGCACGCGGCGTTTCGGTCGCCGACTACTATGACGGGCTGGCGCTTGCCCGTGCCACGGACCTGATCGGTCAGGCGCGGCGCGGCATCGCCGTCGCTGCGCTGAGCAAATACGGGAAGCAGACCGATCCGGCAAAGGATTGGCTGGTAGAGTCGCGGTGCGCGCGTCGATGAGGTGCGCCAGCGCATGGCCAATATCGTGGAAACCGGCGATTTGACGGTTTCGCGACTGGCGGTCGCTGCCGGTCTGCTCTCCGACCTGTCATAAGCGGTTTGGAAGCAATCGAAAAAGGATCGGGAATGGCTATGCCAAGAAGGGGCATCTGGGGCTGGATGCTCTTCGACTGGGCGGCGCAGCCATTCTTCACGGTTGTCACCACCTTCATCTTCGGGCCGTATTTCGTTTCGCGCCTGGCGAGCGATCCGGCGATCGGACAGGCGGCCTGGGGTTACGGCATCGCCGTTTCCGGTCTGATCATCGCCGTGCTCTCGCCGGTGCTGGGCTCGATCGCCGACCAGACCGGACGGCGCAAGCCATGGATCGGCTTCTTCGCCATCATCAAGATCCTGTCGCTGATCATGCTGTGGTTCGCCGCGCCCGGCTCAGGCCTGATATTGCCGCTGGTGTTCTTCTCGCTGGCATCGATTGCGGCAGAGTTTTCCATCGTCTTCAACGATTCGATGATGCCGCGGCTGGTGGCGCCAAAGGATATCGGCCGCATTTCAAACATGGCATGGGGGCTCGGCTATCTCGGCGGCATGATCGTGCTGATCTTCGTCGTTGCCTTCATGGCCGGTTCGCCCGCAGACGGGCAAGACGATGCTGGGTCTTGCCCCGATCTTCGGGCTCGACCCCGCGCTCGGCGAGGGCGACCGGGCCACCGGACCACTTTCGGCGCTGTGGTATCTCGTCTTCATCCTGCCGATGTTCCTGTTCACGCCGGATGGCACGAGAGGCCTTCCGGCCGGCAGGGCGGTGCGTGCGGGACTTGGCGAACTGAAGTCGACATTGAGCGAGGTGCGGCAGCGCCAGGGGATTTTCCGCTTTCTCGTCGGCCGCATGATCTACCAGGATGGTGTGAACGCGCTGATCGCACTCGGCGGCGCCTTTGCCGCCACCATGTTCGGCTGGGCGACGGCAGAAATCGGCATATTCGGAATCATTCTGAATGTCGTCGCCATCTTTGGGTGCCTTGCCGCCAGCAGGCTCGATACGATGCTGGGGTCAAAGGTCGTGGTGGTGATTGCGCTGCTGCTGCTGTTGATCGCAACGATCGGCATCGTCTCGACCGGTCCGGGCTTCACCCTGTTCGGTCTCGTGCAATTGCCGGGCGCCGATAGCGGCGGACTGTTCGGAACGCCGGCGGAAAAGGCCTATATCGGCTTCGGCCTGCTCATCGGCATTGCCTTCGGGCCGGTGCAGGCTTCATCGCGTTCCTACATGGCGCGCAGCATTTCGTCCGATGAGGCGGGGCGCTATTTCGGCCTCTATGCGCTGTCAGGAAGGGCAACGAGCTTTCTGGCACCCTTCCTGGTGGCAACGGTGACAGTGCTGAGCGGATCACCACGCCTTGGCATGGCGATGATCATCCTGTTCCTGCTGGCCGGACTGGCGATCCTCTGGCGAACGCCCTATCCGGCCTCGCACATTAATGCCTGAAATGGCGCATGCCGGTGAAGACCATGGCGATGCCATGCTCGTCGGCGGCGGCAATCACCTCGTCGTCGCGCATCGACCCGCCCGGCTGGATCACGGCGGTGGCACCGGCAGCGACAGCTGAAAGCAGGCCGTCAGCGAAGGGGAAGAATGCGTCGGAGGCGACAACGGAGCCATTGGTCAAGGGCGTCGTGTTCCCTGCAGCTTCCGCCGCATCCTCTGCTTTGCGCGCCGCGATGCGAGCGCTGTCGACGCGGCTCATCTGCCCGGCGCCGATGCCAACAGCCGCGCCATCCTTGACATAGACTATGGCATTGGATTTCACGTGCTTGGCGATACGGAAGGCGAGCTTGAGATCGGACATTTCCGCTTCGGTAGGTGCGCGCTTGGTGACGACCTTGAGTTCCAGATCATCGACGACTCCGCTATCGCGCGACTGGACTAGGATGCCGCCGGCGACGGTCTTCGCGCTGATGCCGGAGGCTCGCGGGTCGGGCAGGCCGCCGGTGACGAGCAGGCGCAGGTTCTTCTTTGCCGCGACGATGCCTTGCGCTTCCGGCGTCGCATCGGGGGCGATGATGACCTCGGTGAAGGTCTTGACGATTTCCTCGGCCGCTTCCGCATCAAGCGTGCCGTTGAGCGCAACAATGCCGCCGAAAGCGGAAACGGGGTCACAGGCAAGCGCCTTGAGGTAGGCTTCCTTCAGCGTTCGCCCTTCGGCAACGCCGCATGGATTGGCGTGCTTGATGATCGCGACGGCTGCTGTGCGGGCCGGATCGAATTCGGCGACGAGCTCGAAGGCGGCGTCCGTGTCGTTGATGTTGTTGTAGGAAAGCTGCTTGCCTTGCAACTGGGTTGCGGTGGCAACGCCGGGGCGCTTCTCGCCGGTGAGGTAAAAGCCTGCCGACTGGTGCGGATTCTCGCCGTAGCGCATGACCGAATGCAGATGGCCGCCAATGGCACGGCGCGATGGCGTCTCGGTCATCAGGGCTTCGGTGAACCAGCCGGAAATCGCCGCGTCATAGGTGGCGGTGCGGGCATAGGCCTTGGCAGCGAGGTTCTGGCGAAAGGAATAGGGCAATGAGCCGTCATGCTTGTCGAGCATGGCAATGACCATGTTGTAATCGCCGGTATCGGTGACAACGCCGACATAGGCGTGGTTCTTCGCAGCAGCGCGGATCATGGCTGGACCGCCAATGTCGATGTTCTCGACAATATTCGCGTAGTCGGCGCCGGAGTGGCGGACCTCTTCGAACGGATAGAGGTTGATCACCACGAGATCGATGGCGCCGATGCCGTGTGTTTCCATGGCCGCCGCGTGTTCGGGATCGTCACGCACGGCAAGCAGGCCGCCATGAACCTTCGGATGCAATGTCTTGACGCGGCCATCCATAATCTCCGGAAAGCCGGTGATGTCGGAGACGTCGCGAACCGGGATGCCCTCGGCGGCGATCGCCTTGGACGTGCCGCCGGTGGAGAGGATCTCAATACCGTGCCGGTGCAGCGCATGAGCGAGAGCGGTCAGCCCGGTCTTGTCGGAGACGGAAAGGAGCGCCCGCCGCACAGGATGAAGGTTCGGAGGGGTGAATGATTTTGCGGCGACGGCCATGGGTGTTCGTCCTCAGCGATATTCAATGTTACGGATTTGCCAGCCGGTTAGCATAGGCAGCCGAGGAATCCTACGTCCGAACACGCATTTGTTGGCCCAATGCGGATTTTCTGCATCTAACATAGCAGAAATTAGGTCAGATACATTGACATATTATTGGCCGAACGATCATATCGCGCGGGCTTACACGGCGTTCGAGATGAAATTTCCGAACGGGAGGCGTCTAAGCAAATTCTGGATGGAACGATCGGATGAGTGCAAAAATGAGCAACTGGGACGCCAGATATGCAACGCGTGCAAACCGGATGCGCGCTTCCGAAATTCGCGAGCTTCTGAAGCTGCTCGACCAGCCGGACATCATTTCCTTTGCTGGCGGTATTCCTGACCCGGCACTGTTTCCCGCTGAAGCCTTTCGCAAAGCCTATGAGCGGGCCCTCTCGGACGATCAGGCGAGTGCCGCGCTGCAGTATTCGGTCAGCGAAGGATATGCGCCGCTCCGGGAGTGGATTGCAGCAAATCTCGCCGGGGTCGGCATCGACTGCAGTATCGATAACATCGTCATCACGTCAGGTTCGCAGCAGGCGCTCGATTACCTGGGCAAGCTTTTCCTGTCGCCGTCCGATACGGCGCTGGTCACGAGCCCGACCTATCTCGGCGCGTTGCAGGCCTTCAATGCCTATGAACCGCAATATGACCGCCTGCTGCCGGATCAGGGTAACATGACGCCGGCTGCGTATCGCGACGCCGCGGCAAATGCAGGCGGCCAGCCGAAGTTTGCCTACGTCAATCCGGATTTCTCTAACCCGGCGGGCGAGACACTCGATCGCGCTGCGCGTGAAAGGCTGCTCGATCTCGCCGACGAGATGAACATTCCGGTCATCGAAGATGGGGCCTACCAGGCACTTCGCTATGATGGAGAACCTGTGCCGCCGATCCTTGCCCTGGATATCGAGCGGAAGGGCGATATTGACGAGACGCGGACCATTTATTGCGGCACGTTCTCAAAGACACTGTCGCCCGGTCTGCGGCTCGGCTGGGTCTGCGCGGCGAAGCCGGTCATCCGCAAGCTGGTGCTGATGAAGCAGGCGGCCGACCTCCACAGCCCGACCATCAACCAGATGGCGATGTATCATGCCGCTGTCGACATCTACGACAGGCAGATCGAGCTTCTGCGCACGACTTATGGGCGCCGGCGCGACAACGTTCTTGGCGCCCTCGCGAAATACATGCCGGAAGGCGTAAGCTGGACGAAGCCGGAAGGCGGCATGTTCATCTGGGTTACACTGCCGGAAAGCATCGATGGCGCGGCACTGCTTGCCCGCGCGATCGAAACAGAGCGTGTCGCCTTTGTTCCCGGACAAGCGTTCCATGCGGATGGCAGCGGAACCAACACTATCCGGCTGAGTTTTTCGCTGGCGAGTGAAGAGGTGGCAGATACGGGCATCGCGCGTCTCGGTCGCCTGTTGCGCGAGGTCATGGCGGAATCAACGAGCTAGGTCTATTGATATTCACACCATGACGGCCTGCAAACGTCGCTTTTCTGCGATCCGGTGCTCATGTACCCAAAATCAAAGGCCTAACCGTAAACGCCGAGTGTCGTCCTGGTGAATTGCCATTCGACCTCGGATCGCTGCGAAGCATTGAGCGAAAGCGTGATCTGACGGGTTTTGACCGGTCCGCGGAAGCCGGCGAAGAACAGTGAATCCTCAATGAAAGGCTGCACGGTCGCCGAGA
The DNA here is from genome assembly GCA_963777425.1 of uncultured Alphaproteobacteria bacterium. GTDB lineage: Bacteria > Pseudomonadota > Alphaproteobacteria > Rhizobiales > Rhizobiaceae > Phyllobacterium. The sequence continues at coordinate 515,851 of CAVZQS010000011.1, forward strand.
ACATCCAGATATCATCATTCTCCGCCTGGAGGATGATCAGTCCGTTGTCATCGACGGTAATGGCAACGGAGGGATGCAGATGGAAGCGGATGACGACATCCTCTGCACCGGTGTCGCGCAGCGGGTTGCGTCCTGCGGCGAAGAAGCTGTCGATACCTTCTATGACGCTGCCATTGTGCGACAGGACGATCTGCCGCTCGTGATAAATGCCGAACGGCCGGACATAGCCGTTGTGGTTGGCGACGAAACCGATCACGCCCTCACGTTCGATGCGTTCGATATTGACCTTTGTCGGACCGGCAATGATCGGCGTTCCGATCATATTGGAAAGGCCGGACGTGGTGCTAAACCGGCAGGACGACGTGTCATTGATCGTTGCGGTCGAGTGGGCGGCGGTTGAACGCGCCAGGGGGCGGAACTCCGGCGGGCCGTAGCGGTCGACGCCGGCATTGACGATATAGCGATTGCGTCCCGATGACATCTCAAAGGAGAGGCAGCCCGCATGAGCATCGCGCGAGGCGGTGACCGGCGGGGCAAGGCCGGTATCGGCAATGATGGTCGTTGAATCCATTGAAAGGCGCTCGTAGCCGGAATGAGCGGCATGGATGAGTGGCAGGCCGCCAATATCGTCATGGCGCAGCACGGCAATGACCCGTTCCGGCATGGTGGCGCCCACGCCGTTGAAAAGGGCAAGGCTCCCATCGTGGTGGCGGAAGAATCGCAGGGCGGGCAGCATGCGCTCGATCGCTTCGATCAGCGCCTTGGGAGGAGCTTCCTGGCCGCTCGCATAGGTCTGACGCAAGGGCAACAGATCCGCCAACAGTTCCAGAACAGTCAGCGGGTTGCGCGAGATGTGGCCGCCGTCGGGCAATATCTGCCGGACGAGTTCGAATTCCAGATTGCGCCGTGCCGAGCGGCTCGTACTCGACGCTACGGGCAAGGCCAAGGCTGCTAGCGCGAGGGCGATACGGGCTCGCAGTTTTTCTTCGCCGTCATCCATGACGGCGGCCATGGTGCGCAGATAACGCACCTGCATGGCGAGGGAACGCATGAACTGGCGATAAGCACGCAGGTCCGCTCCGGCAAGGATCAGGCTTGAGTGTTGCAGCCACGCTATGATGCGCTGCGCCGTGACTTCCGGTACCCATGCGGGGCCGCCAATCGAGCGGCCGTGGGTTGTGATCCAGTCGCCGAGCAGAGCCCGTGCATTGGCGGTGGCGAGTTCGGTGCCTGCTGCGCGCAAGTTACGCAGCCAGCCGAAATTGTGCAGGGCAGCCTGCCAGGCAGCATTTGGCGGTTCAATCAGGAACGGTGACCGCCCGCCGGTCTCGACGACCTTGCCCGCAAGGGCAAAGCGTCCATGGTAAAATTCTTCGGCGAGTCTGCGGATCGGCCGGGCGAAGGTCCTGAGGTGCTATGAGTACACGTTCCGGTGTGAAGCCGGTGAATCGCCAGCGATAGAGCGGGCCCATGCGTACACGCCTGCGGAAGCGGCGCCACAGTTGCGCCGTTGCAAGTCCCCACAATTGCGGTGTTTCGCTCAGCGCGACCATGTTGTTATTGCTTCGAATCGTCGTCGACAAAGGCAAACTATGTAATCAAAACGGTTAAGAGACCATTTGTAAACTCTACTGCGGCGGTTATCTGACGCGCTTCTTTGCGCTTCCGGTGCTCACGTACCTTAAGTACGCTGCGCTCCGGTTCTCGAAAAGCCACGCCATATGCCTCGCCGCGGCGAGCTTCCAAACGCCCTCCAAGATTTTAGTATTTGCGTTGGAAACGTGCGGCAAAGAACCCGTCCATGCCGGAAAGCGCGGCATTTTCATGCGGAAGATCCGCCGGGGTGGAGCGAACAAACCCTTCCGGGGTGATGAGTTCAGCAAGGCCGCCAACTTCATCTTGGGTGACCGGAACGAGTTCGATCGCAGGGTTCTTGGTGAGGAGATCATTGGCGACTTTTTCGCCTTCGAGCGGATCAAGCGAGCAATTCGAAAAGACAATGATGCCACCGGGCCGGACGATGGTTACCGCGTGGTCGAGAAGTTTCGCCTGCAGCTGCGCCAGCTTCTGGATGTCTTGTGGGGTTTTGGTCCACGGCACGTCGGGGTGACGCCGCACTGTGCCAGTCGACGAGCAGGGCGCATCGAGGAGAATGGCGTCAAAGAGCTCGGCGGGTTGATACGCCGAGAGATTGGCCTCGACGGTTTCGGCGGAAAGCTGGAGGCGTTCCAGATTTGAGCGAAGCCGCTTCAGCCGGTTGGCGGAGAGGTCAAGCGCGGTGACATTGGCACCTGCGAGCGCCAGCTGCGCGGTCTTGCCGCCTGGCGCGGCGCAAAGGTCTGCGACCCGCTTGCCGCTGATGTTGCCGAAAAGTTTCGCCGGAAGGCTGGCGGCCGTATCCTGCACCCACCAATCGCCCTCCGCGAAGCCGGGAAGAGCGGTAAGTGCGCCATCGACGCTACCGAGGCGGACGGAGCCTGTTGGCAGCGCAATGCCGCCAAGTTTTACGGCCCACTCCTGCGGATCGCCCTTCACGGTCAAGTCGATCGGGGGTTCCTTGCTCTGGATGGCAAGGATGGCGCTGGCCTTTTCCTTGCCATAGGCAGCGACGAGACTTTCCTCGAACCAGGCCGGAACATTGCTAGCTTCGGATTGGACGTTCTCCTTCTCCCGCGACAGCCGGCGCAGCACCGCATTGACCATCGAAGCGAAACGGCGATTGCGCGGATCGTTGTTGGCGGCCGTCACCGCCAGATCAACGGCGGCGCGATCTGGCAGATCGAGATAGAGGATCTGCGCCGCGGCTACATGCAGCAGATGGCGCAAGGCTACTGCATTTTCCGGCAAGGGCCGGTCGATCAACTGCCCGATCGCGGTTTCGATCGTGCCGCGATTGCGCAGGGCAGCGCCGAGGATGGCACGGACAAGCGACCGGTCACGATCATCGAGCGCCATATATTGCGGATGGCCGCCGGTGTTGTCGGTCAGACCGTCAAGCGAGGTGTGTTTCTCGATGACGGCGCCGAGGAGGCGCGTCGCACATTGCCTTGCGGCAAGGCCGGGACGATCTTCCGCATCGATGTAATCTGCCGGTTTCTGTTTCTTGCCGAATGCCCGTTTGGTGCCATGCGAAACGCTCATGCCCTTATCTGCACTCATGCCCATGGGCCTTTGCGGCTGGCGCCGTCACGGCCCCAGGGATTTGGCCGGTCTTCGCGTGGTTCGTCATCATCAATCGGCGGTTCGGGGATATTCGTCTGCCGTGGCGCGGGCGGTGTCTGCCGGAACTCGTCGACCATGGCTTCTAGCGCCGCAATACGGTTGTCCGTGCTTGGATGGGTCGAGAACAGATTGTCGGCACCGCGGCCGCTGAGCGGATTGATGATGAACAACGGCGCGGACGCAGGGTTGCGCTCGGCATCTTCATTGACGATCTGTTGGGCGCCGCGTGCGATCTTGTTCAAGGCGGAAGCCAGCCAAAGCGGATTGCCGCAAATCTGCGCTCCGCGCCGGTCGGCGGCATATTCGCGGGTGCGGCTGATGGCCATCTGCACGATCATGGCGGCAAACGGCGCAACGATCATGGCGATGAGGACGCCGATGAAACCGAGCGGGTTACTGTTTTCGCGATTGCCGCCGCCAAAGAACATGGCAAAATTGCCGAGCATCGATATGGCGCCGGCGAGAGTGGCGGTAATCGTCATGGTAAGAGTATCGCGGTTCTCGACATGGGCGAGTTCATGCGCCATGACGGCAGCAACTTCCTGGGGGGACAAGCGTTGCAGGAGCCCCGTGCTGGCTGCGACGGCGGCGTTCTGGGGATTTCGGCCGGTGGCGAATGCATTCGGCTGGTCGTTCTGGATCAGGTAGACCTTGGGCATGGGCAGGCCCGCACGAGCTGCGAGGTCCCTGACGATGCCGTAATATTCGGGCGCGTTTTGCTCGTCTACTTCGACCGCGTGGTGCATGCGAAGCACCATCTTGTCAGAATTCCAGTAGCTGAACAGATTCATGCCCGCGGCGATCACGAGCGCGATCATCATGCCGCCAGTGCCGCCGATGAGAAAGCCGACACCCATGAACAGGGCGGTCATGAAGGCCAGCAGCATTGCGGTGCGCATTACGTTCATGGCGTTAGCCTCCCGTTTTGAATTGTTGCCGTGGACATCATTCCCTATATTGAACATGTTCCGCTATATGATGGTGTTTTATACAGCAAGCTTCAATGATGAGTGTAATCGACAATGAATGACGACCCGACATCAGAGATGCCCCATGCGGACAATGACGACCGGCGGCCGCGTCCGGCGTTCGACCAACTCCCTCCAGCTGCCCAGCGGGCGCTGAAGGAGGCCGAGGAGCGGCGGAAGGCAGAGGCGAAAGACGCCGATCGGCCGCGCGAGATTGGCGGCCGTGGCGGCAAGGATCCGGCGCGGTTCGGCGATTGGGAGATCAAGGGTCGAACGATCGATTTCTAACGGATGATTTCGATCCCGAGTTTCTCCCGGCGCAACCACCGGCTGATGAGCAGGACAGCAGCCGCGGCAAGACCGCATAGGAGCCCGAGCCAGATGCCTGCCCCATCCATACCAAGCCAGAAGCCGAAGCCAACGGAGAGCGGCAGGCCGATGCCCCAATAGGCGATCGCGGCATAAATCATCGGTATGGTCGTATCGTGAAGGCCGCGCAGCATGCCGCTGGCGACGGCCTGGCCGCCATCGAAAATCTGGAACAGCGCTGCAAAGGCAAGGAAGGTCACGGCGAGTGAAACCACACCGCTATTGGCGGGATCGTTGATATCGATGAACGCACTGATCAGCTGATGGGGCGCGAGCAGCATCAGCAAGGCGGTCACGACCATGAAACCCGTACCGGACGCAAATGCGACCCATCCGGCGCGCTTGATGCCCTCGCGATCCTGCGCGCCATAGGCGCGACCGATCCGCACCGTCGCAGCCTGGCCGAAGCCCATTGGCACCATGAAGGCTATCGAGGCGATCTGGATGGCAATCGCATGCGCGGCGAGTGAATCTGCGCCAATCAATCCCATCAGGAAGGCCGCCGCGTTGAAGATCGTCACTTCGAAACTCAAGATCGCTGCGATAGGCAAGCCAAGACGCAGCAATTCGGCGAAGCGGGGCCAGTCGGCACGCCAGAACCGGCCGAACAGGCGGTAACGCCGGAACTTGGTGTCCATGGAGATGACAACAACCAGTCCGGCAAACATCATGATGGACGAGAGGGTGGTCGCTATGCCGGAGCCGACAATGCCGAGTTTCGGAAAACCGAGATGTCCGAAAATCAGCACCCAGTTGGCAAGGGCATTGAAGGCAACGGAAAGCAGGGCGATGACCAGCGCCCAACCCGGGCGCTCAAGCGCAGCGATGAAGGAACGCAGGACAATATAACCGTAGAAGGGCAATACCGCCCATTGCAGCGCGCGCACGTAATTGCCGGCTTCCGCAGCAAGGTTTGCATCCTGGCCCATCGCCAGCAGGATCGGTTTGGTGTTCCACAGGACAAGCCAGATCGGAATGGAAACAGTGACAGCGATCCACAGACCTTGACGCACCGTGCGGCGGATCTCGCGCACGGCAAATCTGTTGCGGCCGAGTTCGCGCGCCATCATCGGTGAGGTCGCAAGCATCAGGCCGAGGCCAAAGATCATGAGGACGTAATAAAGGTTGGTTCCAAGCGCACCGGCGGCAAGCGTACTTGCTCCGACCCAGCCCATCATCATGACGTCGGTCGCCGTCATCGCAGTCTGTGCAAGATTGGTGAGAATCATCGGCCAGCTCAAGGAGAGCATTGCAACGATTTCATCACGCCATGCACGCTTCGACTCAGCGTTTTGGGCTATAGCAACCGACATTTGTTCGATCTTTCAGAGGGGTTTGCCTTCAATAAAGGCAGATTGCACCGTTTTCAGGCAAAATCTTGGTATCACCAATTTGCGGAAGAGCAAACCCCAGAGCGTTGCAATCTGCCGTTGGTGTCAGCTGCGGGTGTTTAGGGATACAACTGCGCATTCACTATGGGACTGGCTATCGTGTGTATTTTCAACAACGTGGGTGCGAAATTTGCTGTTGTTATGCGGCGGGAACAAGGGCACGCAGGAACGGGATATCAAGCGGGCGAAACGATTGGCGCGAGAATGGGTAGGTGACGGATGATAATGAAGGTATTCGACTATGATCTTGCTGAGGCGCTGAAGTCCGACGAGGCAATAGAAGTCTTCCTCGACGATGCCTTCGAAACCGGAGATGCGCGGGACATCGCGCGAGCGCTCGGTGTTGTGGCGCGCGCAAAGGGCATGACGAAGATCGCGCAGGAGACGGGTCTGGCACGCGAACAGCTATATCGCTCGTTGAGCGAGAACGGAAACCCGACGCTTGAAACGACGATCGCCGTTTTGAAAGCGATCGGCTTCAAGATCAGCGGCAAGCGCGCTGCATAAACGGAAAGGGCCACCCCGAAGGGTGGCCCCGCAATTCCGTCTGGCACAAAGCTGTCGTTTTGGCCTTCTTCCCCGGTTCTCACCGGGAGCTTATTCAACGGAGAGACGATCCCCGATGGAAAGCATCGGACGCCTTGTGGCAGTTTTCGAAATCACGAGACATCGGATCACCTCCTTTTCATTCGTTGAACACAAAAACAAGAATGGGGTGTCTTTGCCCGCGTTTCAAGAGAAAAATTTGACGGCACTTCCTGATGGCTTGCAAATGCCGGATTGCGGCCATAAGCCAGAGAAATGTTTTTTCGAAACGCACCCGGTACTCCGGCATGGGGCTTGGTGTTCGGGGGCAAGGAATGGCAGTAGAAGAGAAGGCGGCGCGGATCATCCGCACGGTAATCGATGTACTCGAGCCGCAGTTTGCCGTCGAATTGTGGGACGGTACCCGGATTGGCGAAACGGATGGTCCTGTTCTCGCCATCAACGACCCGATGGCGGTGCGCCAGATCGCCTTGAAGCCGAATATCGGCTCGATCGTCGAATTGTGGGTTTCCGGACAAATCGACGTGAAGAATGGCACGCTGTTCGATCTCGTCGAGCGAGGCCCCAAGGGAAAATTCAAACAGAAGCTCAAGAGCTTGCCCAAGTGGCAGCTGCTGAAGGATGTGCCGTCGCTGCTGCTTGGCCGCGGCAAGGCCAGCAATTCCGGATTAGGCGGCAAGGATCCCTATGTCAGCGGCTCCAACAAGGAAGCCATCACCCATCATTACGATGTGTCGAACGCGTTCTATCAGCTCTTTCTCGACGATCGCATGGTCTATACCTGTGCCTATTTCACCGATTGGGCCAATACGATCGATCAGGCGCAGGCCGACAAGCTGGAGCTCATCTGCCGCAAACTGCGGTTGCAGCCGGGCGACCGCCTGCTGGACATAGGTTGCGGCTGGGGCGCCATGTTGATCTATGCGGCGAAGCATTATGGCGTGACGGGGACGGGCGTGTCACTGTCCGAGGCGCAGACCGCGCTGGCGCGCGAGCGGATCAAGGCCGAAGGCCTCGAAGACAAGATCACCATCCACGTCAAATCCTACGAGCATCTTGAGGGTCAGTTCGACAAGATCTCGTCGATCGGCATGTTCGAAGCGGTCGGCATCGCTCATTACGACACGTATTATTCCAGCGTGCACAGGTTGCTGAAGCCCGGCGGACTTTACCTGCATCACGCGATCACGCGGCGCATGAAGCGCAACAAGAAGACATTCGGTCGCAAAAGCGCAGAGCACCTGGCGCTGGTGAAGTATATTTTCCCGGGCGGCGAGTTGGATCACCTCGGCATGACAGTCGAGAACCTCGAAGGTTACGGCTTCGAAGTGCACGATGTCGAGAATCTGCGCGAGCATTACGGCCGGACTTGCCGGATGTGGGCTGACCGGTTGCATGCCCGGTTTGACGAAGCGATTGCCGAAGTTGGCGCGCCCAAGGCCCGGCTCTGGCTGCTCTACTTGACCGGCTGCGCATTGGCGTTCGAGCGAGGCACCGTGCAGATCAATCAGACGTTGGCGTCAAGGCGCAAGCGGGGGTTGTCGGCCGTGCCGCAGACGCGGGCTGATTTGTATGGATGATCAGAGCGGTTAATCCGATCACTGAGATCGGTGCCCTCCCCACAAGGGGGAGGGTAAAAGCAAAGATCAGCCCTTCCTGTTTTGCCTGTTTGCGATGAGGTCGTCGACGACAGCCGGATCGGCGAGCGTTGACGTATCGCCGAGCGCGCCGAAATCATCCTCCGCGATCTTGCGCAGGATGCGGCGCATGATCTTGCCGGAGCGGGTCTTGGGCAGGCCCGGAGCAAACTGGATCTTGTCCGGCGAGGCGATCGGACCGATCTCCTTGCGCACGTGGGTGACGAGTTCCTTGCGCAATTCGTCCGTGCCCTCCAGACCTGCCATCAGCGTGACATAGCAGTAGATGCCCTGGCCCTTGAGATCGTGCGGATAGCCGACGACAGCGGCTTCGGAAACGGTGTCGTGTGATACCAGCGCCGATTCCACTTCAGCCGTTCCCATGCGGTGCCCGGAGACATTGAGGACGTCATCGACGCGGCCCGTGATCCAGTAATAGCCGTCCTTGTCACGGCGGCAGCCGTCGCCGGTGAAGTACTTGCCCTTGTAGGTGGAGAAGTAGGTCTCAATGAAGCGCTTGTGATCGCCGTAGACCGTGCGCATCTGGCCGGGCCAGGAATCGATGATGCAGAGGTTGCCGTCGGAAGCGCCTTCGAGAACATCGCCTTCATTGTCGACGAGCTGCGGTTGCACACCGAAGAAGGGCTGTGTTGCAGAGCCTGGCTTCAGAGCAGTCGCGCCGGGCAACGGCGTGATGAGGATACCGCCTGTCTCGGTCTGCCACCAGGTATCGACGATGGGTGAGCGTTTGTCGCCGACGACCTGATAATACCATTCCCAGGCTTCCGGATTAATAGGTTCGCCCACCGAACCGAGGATACGCAGCGACTTGCGCGACGTCTTCTTGACCGGCTCATCGCCGGCGCTCATCAGGGCGCGGATGGCGGTTGGGGCGGTGTAGAAGATATTGACCTTGTGCTTGTCGATGACTTCCCAGAAACGGGATACGGACGGATAGTTCGGAACGCCTTCGAACATCAGCGTCGTCGCCCCATTGGCGAGCGGACCATAGACGATATAGGAGTGGCCGGTGACCCAGCCGACATCGGCCGTGCACCAATAGATATCGCCATCATGGTAATCGAAGACATATTGATGGGTCATCGAGGCGTAGACCAGGTAGCCGCCTGTGGTGTGCAGGACGCCCTTCGGCTTGCCGGTTGAACCGGAGGTATAAAGGATGAACAGCGGATCTTCCGCCTTCATCTTCTCCGGCTTGCATTCCGGCTTAACGCTGGCAATTTCGTCATGGTACCAGAGATCGCGGCCCGGCGCCCACCCGGTCTTGCCGCCCGTGCGGCGTACGACAAGCACGTTCTTCACCATCACATGATGCCTGGCGGCGATATCGATCGCTTTGTCGGTATTGTCCTTGAGCGGGATCGGCTTGCCGCCACGCATGCCTTCGTCCGAGGTAATGACGAAGGTCGACTGGCAGTCGACGATGCGCCCTGCAAGTGCGTCCGGAGAGAAGCCGCCGAAAACAACGGAATGGATGGCGCCGATGCGTGTGCAGGCGAGCATCGCGTAGGATGCTTCGGGGATCATCGGCATGTAGATGGTGACGCGGTCGCCTTTCTTGACGCCGTGCTTCTTCAGCACATTGGCGAGGCGGCAGACCTGCTCGTAAAGCTCATTGTAGGTGATCTTCTTGTCGAGGTAGGGGTTGTCACCTTCCCAGATGATGGCGACCTGATCGCCACGCTTCTTCAGGTGGCGGTCGATGCAATTATAGGAAACATTGGTGACCCCGTCCTCGAACCATTTGATCGAGACCTTGCCTTCGAACGAGGTATTCTTGACCTTGGTATAAGGCTTGAACCAGTCGATGCGCTTCCCGTGTTTTGCCCAGAACTTTTCGGGGTCCTTGATGCTCTGTTTATACCAGTTGAGATAGGTCTCATTGTCGATGAGCGCGTCTTTCTTCGCGCTTGCCAGCACGGGATAAACCTTCTCGGACATCAATTTCCTCCAGAATCTGAGATGTCGGGCCTCCACCCGATGTCTCCCGGGCGGGAGACGAATAGCTTTCATTATCATCAAGCAAATCAATGCGTAAATATGGCAAATCAGCAGAATGAAGCGATGCCGCGGCCGGACAGCGCAACCAAGCGTTGTAATATACCGTTACATTTTGTCATGGAACCCGGTCCATTTTGAACACATTTAGGCGTGAACGGTCGCCGCCTTGACTTGGGAGGACACATAAGGCGCGCCGCACAATCACAAAAAGTCTGCGCCACACCAAGGATCGAAGAATGAAAATTCAACCCTTGCGCAGCGTTGCGTTCCGCGCGAAATTCCTGCCGCTTGCCCTGTCCGTTTTTGCCCTGGCCCTTCCAGCGGATGCCGGGACGTTGCCTGAGCCTTCCAACCCGCAGGAGCGGGTGGGTGCCCATCTTTTTGACGAAGAGCACGCACATCTCCTGAACGATTCCGTTTTCGACAAGATCAGTCCCCTGGTGCTCGCAGCGATGCCGCGCGGCAAGGCCTATATCGACTACAAGGCGCCTTCCAAATGCGTTCCGGAACAATTGAAGAACGTTCTCAATCGCGTTTCAGCAAAGTATGGACCGCTCACCGTCAATTCGACCGTTCGGTCACGATCGCGCAACCGCAGCGTCGGCGGCCGGGACAAGTCCTATCACCTCAACTGCCAGGCCGTTGACTTTCGCGTGCATGGCAAAGCGTCGGGTCTGATGCAGCATCTGTCGGGCATCAAGGAGGTCGGTGGCTTGAAACGCTATCCTGCCGGCTATTATCACATCGATACGGGACCGCGCCGCAGCTGGTGATCTAACGGCTGCCGAATATGGCTGAACCGACCCGTACCGATGTCGCGCCGAAGCCTATGGCAAGCTCATAGTCTCCCGACATGCCCATGGAGAGCTTCTCGACCTGGGATTCGCGTGCGATTTTTTCCAGCAGCGCGAAATGCGGTCCCGGGTTTTCATCTGCCGGCGGGATGCACATCAGCCCTTCGATGATGAGCCCGTGAACGTCCCGGCAGCGCGTGACGAATGATACGGCCTCTTTCGGTTCTATGCCGGCCTTCTGTAGCTCTGAACCGGTATTGACCTGGACGTAAAGCCTCGGGAAGCGGTTCTGCTTCTTCATTTCGAGGCTTAATGCAGCGGCAATCTTCTCGCGGTCAACGGTTTCGATGACATCGAAAAGAGCGACCGCATCCTGTGTCTTGTTGGACTGCAGCGGCCCTATTAGATGCAGTTCGATATCCGGATAATCGGAGCGCAGATAAGGCCACTTCAATTGCGCTTCCTGCACCCGGTTCTCACCAAAGACGCGCTGGCCCGCTTCAATGACAGGCCGGATCGTATCTGCGTCGAATGTCTTGGAGACCGCAACCAATGTCACTGAACCGTTCGAACGGTTCGCGTCAGACTCCGCTTTGCGGATCGCATTCTGAACGGCAAAAAGTTGATCAACGGCATTGGGCATGGCGCAGTTAAGTCCTAATTATGGGTTTACGGCGTAGTTTCATACGCCGGGTTACCTTCAAGTGGTTGACGGTCTGACCAATCCATGGTGAAGGTCCCGCAATTATATCCTTTGCAAGAGAATTCCGTTCATGGCAACCGAACGATACAATCCACGTGTAGCCGAAAAGCGCTGGCAGAAGGTTTGGGACGACGCCAAACTTTTCGAGACGCCGAATGACGATCCGCGCGATCCGTACTACGTGCTGGAGATGTTCCCTTATCCGTCGGGACGCATCCACATGGGCCATGTGCGCAACTACGCCATGGGCGACGTCGTGGCACGCTATAAGCGCGCCAAGGGATTTAACGTTCTCCACCCAATGGGCTGGGACGCTTTCGGCATGCCCGCAGAGAACGCCGCGATGCAAAACAAGGTCCATCCGAAGGCATGGACCTACCAGAACATCGAGACGATGCGTGGCCAGCTCAAATCCATGGGCCTCTCGCTCGACTGGTCACGCGAGTTCGCTACCTGCGATGTCGAATATTATCATCGCCAGCAAATGCTGTTCCTCGATTTTGTCGAAAAAGGCCTGGTGACGCGCAAATCCTCCAAGGTCAATTGGGATCCGGAGGATATGACTGTTCTTGCCAATGAGCAGGTGATCGACGGCCGCGGCTGGCGTTCCGGCGCGCTGGTCGAACAGCGCGAGTTGACGCAATGGTTCTTCAAGATCACCGATTTCAATGAGGAGTTGCTGGGCGCGCTTGACGGTCTCGATCAGTGGCCGGAAAAAGTGCGCCTGATGCAGCGCAACTGGATCGGCAAGTCCGAGGGCATGCTGATCCGTTGGGCGCTGGATGAAAAGTCGCACTCCGGAGGCGAAAGCGAGATCGAGGTTTATACCACCCGCCCGGATACCTTGTTTGGCGCTTCGTTTATCGCAATTGCTGCGGATCATCCGCTCGCCAAGAAGGCAGCGGAAGCCAATATGGAGCTGGCCAAATTCAACGAGGAATGCCGTCACGCCGGCACGTCGGTCGTTGCGCTGGAGACGGCTGAAAAGAAGGGCTTCGACACCGGACTGCGTGTCGAGCATCCATTCGATCCGGACTGGAAGCTGCCGGTTTATGTCGCGAATTTCGTCCTGATGGACTACGGCACGGGCGCGATCTTCGGCTGCCCGTCCGGGGACCAGCGCGACCTGGACTTTGCCAATAAATACGGCCTTCCTGTGGTCGCTGTGGTCATGCCGAAGGACGCGGATGCAGCGACGTTCCAGATCACCGAAACCGCCTATGTCGATGACGGGGTGATGGTCAATTCACGGTTCCTCGATGGCATGTCACCTGCCGAGGCTTTCGATGATGTAGCGAACCGGCTGGAAAAGCAGACTATCGGTAACCGCTCACAAGGCGAGCGCAAGGTGAATTTCCGCTTGCGCGACTGGGGCATTTCGCGCCAGCGCTATTGGGGCTGCCCTATTCCGATGATCCATTGCGACGATTGTGGTGTGGTTCCGGTTCCCAAAGCCGATCTGCCGGTCAAGTTGCCGGACGATGTCGAGTTCGACCGTCCGGGTAATCCGCTCGACCGTCACCCGACCTGGCGGCACGTCAACTGTCCGCAGTGCGGCAAGACTGCCCGCCGCGAAACGGACACGATGGATACATTTGTCGATTCATCGTGGTACTTCGCCCGCTTCACCAGCCCTCACGAAGATGCACCGACTGATCCGAAAGCCGCCAATCACTGGCTGCCGGTGGATCAGTATATCGGCGGTATCGAACACGCGATCCTGCACCTGCTCTATTCGCGCTTTTTTACCCGGGCGATGAAGCTGACAGGGCATCTCGATATCAGCGAACCGTTCAAGGGCATGTTCACACAGGGCATGGTCGTACACGAGACTTATAAGGGCAAGGATGGCTGGGTCACGCCGGCAGAGGTCCGGCTCGAGGAAGAGGGCGGGCAACGCCGTGCGGTCAGAATCGATAGCGGCGAGGAAATCGAGATCGGCTCGATCGAAAAAATGTCGAAGTCGAAAAAGAATGTTGTCGATCCGGATGATATCATCGCGTCCTATGGCGCCGATACGGCACGGTGGTTCATGCTGTCCGATTCGCCGCCGGAACGGGATGTGATCTGGACGGAAGCCGGCGTCGAGGGTGCGCACCGGTTTGTACAGCGCGTCTGGCGGTTGATTTCCGAAGCGGCCGACGTGTTGAAGACTGTCGAACCGGCCGCTGCCTCGGAGGGTGAAGCGCTGCTGGTTTCGAAGGCCGCGCACAAGACGGTAAAGGCGGTCGGTGAGGACATCGAGAAGCTGGCGTTCAACAAGGCGGTCGCGCGTCTCTATGAACTGGTGAATGTCCTGTCGGCTCCCTTGCAGAAGATTGCTGCCGGAGAGGCCGACAAGGCTTTGATCGGCGCGTGCCGGGAGGCAACCAATATGCTGGTTGCCATGATAGCGCCGATGATGCCGCATTTGGCCGAAGAGTGCTGGAAGACACTGAATGGCAGCGGCCTTGTGGCCCACCAGGCTTGGCCGGCATATGACGAGACGTTGATCGTCGAGAATGACGTTACCATACCCGTCCAGATCAACGGCAAGAAACGCGGCGATTTGACAATTGCCCGCGATGCAGATCAATTGGCGGTCGAAAAAGCCGCGCTCGCACTTGATTTCGTCAAGGCAGCGTTGAACGGCAATTCGCCGAAGAAAGTCATCGTCGTACCGCAGAGGATCATCAATGTCGTTGCCTGATCGTTTTCAGCCGGTCCCAAAGCGCCTTTTGTGCGCCTGCGTTCTCGGTATGGCTTTGATCGCCGGGGGATGTCAGGTGCGGCCGCTGTATTCCGACCTCAGCCCCGTGGCCAGCACCGGCGCCGGTGTAACTGACAACGTACGTTCGAGGCTCTCTTCCATCACGATCAATCAACCGGGCACCCGTGAATCACAGGAAGTCCGCAACCATCTGATCTTCCTGTTTGCAGGTGGGGCAGGCGAGCCGGCAAGCCCGGCCTATTCGATGCAGCTCAGCGTGATCCCGCAGTATCTGTCGCTGATGCTGGTACAGAATGCGACCAACGACAAATCGGGTCAGCCAACGGCCGGTCTGGTGCGCATGACAGGCAATTATGTGCTGACGCGCATTTCCGATGGGCAGGTCGTTGGAAGGGGAAGCCGGCTCGTAACTGCCAATTATGATGCGCCGAGACAGCGGTATGCCGTGACGAGAGCCGTGCGGGATGCGGCCAATCGCGCTGCGCGCGAACTTGCGGAAGCATTGAATCTCAGTGTGGCGCAGGATCTCTCCAAGTTCTAAGAGACTGTTGTGAGATTCTACTGCGGTGGCCATCTGACGCAATTTTCTGCGCTTCCGGTGCTCGCGCACCTCTACGTGCGCTGCGCTCCGACTCTCGAAAACCACGTCATCTGCCTCGCCGCAGCGACTTTCCAATCCGTCTCTGACCATTCGGGGTTCGAATGCGCCTGACCTCGCTTTCCGCGACCGGTTACCGGTCGCTGCGCTCCATCCGTCTCGATATTGGCGGGCTCGCTCTGTTCGTCGGCGAGAACGGCGTCGGGAAATCGAACCTCTATCGGGCCATGCAGCTCATCAAAGCATCGGCGGAGGGAACGCTGTCTTACGAGATTGCGCGCGAGGGCGGCATGCAATCGGCATTGTGGACCGGCAAGCGCCGATCCGGGCCTGTCCGCATGGTTTTCAATGCCGAGTTTGACGACCATGAAACCGCAATCCGGTCGGGTTATTCGGTTGAAACCGGCCTAGCGCCAAGTTACCAGGTGGAGGTCGGGCTGAGACCGCCGGCCGCCGCGGGCTTTGCCTTCGAGCCGCAGATCAAGGAAGAATCGCTACGAATCGACAGCGGCCGCAGACCTGTCGAGATGATGGGCCGCAAGGGACCGTCGGTGTTTGCGCGCGACGATTCGGGGCGGCGCACTGAACATCCGGTCAGGCTGCTCGATTCCGAGACAGCGCTGGCCATCCTTGGCAGCTCGGGGCGCTATCCGGAAATTGGCGATCTGCGTGCAACGGTTCTCGGTTGGCGCTTCTATCATGGATTCCGGACGGATCGGGATTCGCCGGTTCGTCAACCATCATTGGCGATTACCGCCCCGCTTCTCGACGAGGACGGCGGCAATCTTGCCGCGGTTTTTGCAACGCTCGTGCATATTCGCGAGGACACGGCCGACCTCGATCGCTGCATTGCCGATGCGCTGGGTGGAGCAACGCTCGATGTGCCTGTGCCCGGTGAAACGGCGACGTTCGGGTTACGCCTCCCGGAGTTTCCGCAGCGCCTGTTCCGGCCGGAAGAGCTCTCTGATGGTCAAATACGGTTTCTCGCCCTTGCGGGGGCGCTCCTCTCCTACCGGCTGCCTCGCCTGATCGCCTTGAACGAGCCGGAAACCAGCCTGCACCCTTCGATGCTCCCGGCGCTCGCCGACATGATTGCCCAGGCGGCCGAACGGACCCAATTGTGGATTGTAACCCATTCACGCGTGCTCGCCGATGAGATCACGGCGCGGACCGGTGTTCGAGCACTGACTGTTGTCAGGCGGGATGGCGCGACATCGATCGAGGGAATGAAGCTTGGCGGCGGCTTCGAGGACGACTGAGACCCCGCTGCTCCGCAACTGCGCTGACGCCAAGACCTGACACGAACTACGCCCACATTGCGCGGGCTCGCAGGCACCTGAGAAAACTAATCCCGCCCCGTGCAATTCTATGAAAATTCTTTTCTCTACCATATTGGTCGAGTTAACTAGCATTGGTTCCATTCCTGACCGGGCGGGAAGATTGCGAGATCAACAAAGCCCGTGCCATCGAGAGGGACCATGTCCAGATTGACACGCAGAACATTTGGCGCGGCCTTGTTTGCAGCCGCAGCCTTTGCATCGACCATCGCCTTTGCCGCTGAACCACTCTCGGAATTGAAAATCGGCTACCAGAAAACGGGGCTCCCCGTTGTTGCCCGCCAACAAGGTGTGATCGAGAAAGCGCTGGAACCCAAGAATATCACTGTGAAATGGGTCGAGTTCACCGCAGGCCCACCACTGGTCGAAGCCTTGAATGTCGGCAGCATCGATGTCGGTTGGGTTGGCGATGCACCTCCAATCTTCGGCCAATCAGCGGGATCGGCGATCGTCTATGCGGCGGCGCTAGCGCCAAACGGCAAGGGCGAGGCGATCTTCGTCAAGCCGGACTCATCGATCCAGAGTCTGGCGGACCTCAAGGGCAAGAAGATCGGCGTCGGCAAGGGGACAAGCGCCCATAACCTCGTGATAGCAGCGCTGGAAAAGTCGAATGTCGGGTTTGATGAAATCACCCCGGTCTATCTCAGTCCTGCCGATGCGGCCGCGGCGTTTGCCAGCGACAAGATCGACGCCTGGGCCGTATGGGACCCTTTCTTTGCCATCGCGGAGACTCGCTACAAGCCGCGCATCCTGGCGCGCAGCAGCGACGTTCTCGACGTCAGCACATATTTCATCGCCAATCGCGACTTTGCGGCCAAGCATCCGGAAATCGTGACGGCCACCATTGGTTCACTCAAGGATGCCGCCATCTGGGCGAACGCCAACAAGGACAAGGTCGCTGAGGCCTTACACGAGGTTACGGGCGTTCCCCTGGATGCGCAGACCCTTGCTGCCGATCGATCCGTATTCAGCGTTGGACCGGTCACCCCGGAAATCGTTGCGCACCAGCAGGAGACAGCGGACCGTTTCTACCGGCTGAAACTCATCCCCAACGCCATCAAGATTGCCGATGCCGTATGGACTGCCCCAAGCAACTAGAGGCTGTTGATATTCACGCCATGCTGGCCTGCAAATGGCGTTTTCCTGCGATCCGGTGCTCACGTACCAAAATGTATGCTGCGTACCGGTTCTCGAAAACCACCATCCTTGGCTCATCATGACCCGAATCTCTACAGGCCTCAGCCTATACATTCAGGATTGGATTTTCGTATGACACAGCCAGCAAACAACCCTGCGCTCGATTTCTTCTGGTTCATCCCCACCCATGGGGATGGCTCCTACCTCGGTTCCGAGCGTCAACAACGGCCGCAGGAGTTCGCTTATTTCCGCGAGATCGCGCAAGCAGTTGACAGGCTCGGCTTTCCCGGCGTGCTGCTGCCTACCGGACAATCCTGCGAGGATTCCTGGATTACAGCCGCTGGTCTTGCCGCGCATACGGAGCGGTTGAAATTTCTCGTTGCCTTGCGTCCCGGCGTTACATCACCGGTCTTTGCTGCAAGGCAGACAGCGGCGCTGGATCGCCTGAGCAACGGCCGCTTGTTGCTCAATGTGGTGGTTGGCGGTAATCCGGTTGAGCTGGCGGGCGACGGCGTATTTCTGCCTCATGACGAACGTTACGAACAGGCGGCCGAGTTCCTGACAATCTGGCGCCAGCTGGTTTCAGGTGAAACAGTGAATTTCAAAGGAAAACATTATCGTGTCGAGGGTGGACGGCTCGATCTTTTACCGGCGCAGGAAAAGCCTCCGCTCTATTTTGGCGGTTCATCGGATGCCGGACAGGAACTGGCTGCCGAGCAGGTTGAGCTCTATCTGACCTGGGGCGAGCCGGTGGCCCAGGTTGCAGAGAAAATCGAGCGTGCCCGCAAGAAGGCGGCGGCTCGAGGCCGCCAATTACGGTTCGGCATCCGCCTGCACTTCATCGTGCGCGAAACGGAAGACGAGGCATGGGCTGCGGCAGACCGGCTGATCAGCAAGGTCACCGATGAGCAGATCGAAATCGCACAGGCGAGGTTTCTGAAAGAGATGGACTCCGTCGGACAGCGACGCATGGCAGAGCTGCATGGCGGGCGCCGTGACAAACTGGTAGTCGCGCCCAATCTGTGGGCAGGAGTTGGCCTGGTACGCGGCGGAGCGGGGACCGCCCTGGTCGGTTCGCCACAGAGTATCGCCGCGCGCATTCGCGAATATCAGGCCATTGGTATCGATACCATTATCGGCTCGGGTTATCCGCATCTGGAAGAGGCTTATCGTGTGGCCGAGTTGCTGTTCCCGGTGCTTGGACTGGATGGACAACGCCGCACGCCGCGCCGTTCGATCGAGAATGAGTTCGGTGTCGGTTTCTATGGCAACAAACGCTTGCAGGCGTCCTCATGAGCCGCGCGCTCAACAACCTCGGTCGTAGCGCGCTCGGCTGGCTGTTGCCTGCAGTTCTTCTCGCCGGGTGGGAAGGCGCATCAAGAGCGGGTCTCATTCCCGCTAATGTTCTTCCCGCGCCGTCGGCCGTTGGTGAAGCCTTCTGGAAACTGCTTTGGTCGGGCGAGCTCATCGAGAATATCCGCATTTCGACGCTTAGGGCGCTGAGCGGCTTTGTCATCGGTGGTGCCATCGGCTTTGCGCTCGGGCTGGCCAATGGGCTTTCAGCTCTGAGCCGCGAACTGACCGATACGACGCTGCAGATGATCCGCAATATTCCGCATCTGGCGCTCATACCGCTGGTGATCCTGTGGTTCGGCATCGACGAACAGGCAAAGCTGTTTCTCGTCGCGCTCGGCGTGTTCTTCCCGATCTATGTGAACACGTTGCTTGGCATCCAGGGCGTTGATCCGCAGCTTGTCGAGATGGGCCGCATCTACGGCATGTCGCGAAGGGAGTTGTTCCTGCGGGTGATATTGCCGGGGGCATTGCCGTCGATTTTCGTTGGCTTGCGCTATGCCCTGGGCATCATGTGGCTGACGCTAATCGTTGCCGAGACCATCTCTGCATCGTCGGGCCTCGGCTATATGGCGATGCAGGCGCGTGAATTCCTGCTCATCGACGTGGTTGTCCTGTCGATATTGATCTATGCGCTGCTTGGAAAGCTGGCCGATTCATTGGCGCGGTTTCTCGAGCGGATTTCCCTGCAATGGCACCCTGCCTTCCAGACCGCTTGAGGAAAGAACATGACCGCCGCCACCATCACAGCACGCCAGTTGTTCGCCGCCCCGTCCGCAAGAGCGTATGCGTCCGAGCCAAAAGGCGATATCGCGTTTTCCTTTCGCAACGTGGCGAAACAGTTTGGCGGCAAGGCCGTTCTGCAAGGCATCAATCTTGACGTTCATGCTGGGCAGTTCGTTGCGGTCATCGGCAAGAGCGGTTGCGGCAAGAGTACGCTTTTGCGTCTGCTCGCCGGGCTCGACAAGCCGACATCCGGCGAACTGGTGCACGGATCGGGCTCGAATGATCACAAGCGCACGCGCATTATGTTTCAGGAGCCGCGGCTTCTGCCGTGGGCGCGTGTTGCGCGCAATGTCGAAGTTGGCCTGACTGGCATTGAGAAAGGCGAAGCCGCGCGGAAGAAAGGTCTCGAAATTCTGGCGGAAGTTGGCCTGGCCGATCGCGGGGGTGAGTGGCCGTCGGTTCTTTCGGGCGGACAGCGGCAGCGGGTGGCGCTGGCACGCGCCCTCGTTGGTCATCCGTCCATTTTGGCTCTGGACGAGCCGCTTGGTGCGCTCGATGCGCTGACACGGATCGAAATGCAGCAGCTACTGGAACGGATCTGGCTCGCAAAAAAGTTCACCGCGGTACTGGTTACCCATGATGTCACCGAGGCGGTGGCACTCGCGGACCGTGTTGTCGTCATCGACAGCGGCAGGATCGCGCTCGATCTCGATATTCCAGTGGAGCGTCCTCGCCGCCATGCATCGCCTGAATTGGCGTTCTTTGAGCGCCAGATTCTCGATCAGCTCTACAATCGATAAGGCATTTATCTCTCCCGCAAGGGGAGAGATAGCGGCATCAACCTGATCAGGCGATCGACTGGCCGGTCTTCGCCCAGTCGGCAAGGAAGGATTCAAGGCCCTTGTCGGTCAGCGGGTGCTTGACCAATGCCCGGAGCGTTGCCGGCGGCGCGGTTATGACGTCAGCGCCGATCAGCGCGGCTTGCTTGACATGGTTTACCGTGCGGATCGAGGCAGCGAGGATTTCCGTCTGGAAATCGTAATTGTCATAGATGGTACGGATTTCAGAAA
This sequence comes from uncultured Alphaproteobacteria bacterium, assembly GCA_963777425.1. GTDB lineage: Bacteria > Pseudomonadota > Alphaproteobacteria > Rhizobiales > Rhizobiaceae > Phyllobacterium. The sequence continues at coordinate 536,434 of CAVZQS010000011.1, forward strand.
TCAGTTCCATGCCATCGATACCGATATCGTCGATACGGCCAATGAAGGGCGAGATGAACGTTGCGCCGGCCTTCGCAGCGAGAAGCGCCTGATTTGCCGAGAAGCAGAGCGTTACATTGACGAGGTGGCCGTCGGAACGGAGTGCCTTGCAGGCCTTGAGGCCATCGAGGGTCAACGGTACCTTGATGCAGATATTGTCGGCGATCCTGGCGAGGACGGCCGCTTCCTTCATCATTTTTTCGTACTCGGTTGCGGTGACTTCAGCCGAAACCGGTCCTTTGACGATCGAGCAGATTTCCTTGGTAACTTCGAAGATGCTGCCGCCAGACTTCAGGATGAGCGACGGGTTGGTGGTCACGCCGTCGAGCAATCCGAGATCATTCAGTTCGCGGATTTCCTTTACATCGGCAGTGTCGACAAAGAATTTCATCGGTGCAGTCCTTCCTGATATGACAGATGGCCCAGTGTGACCCGTGGCCTGATATCGGAGATGGGATATTTCTCCGGAAAGTGGCTTTTCTTTATCCCAAAGCCACGGCAAGGTCACGCCCATATGAGCCAGGATTCGTTCATCCCGCAAAAAATAGTTCCGGTGCTTGTGCCGATGCCGGCCGAGCGGCCGTACAGCTATGCCGTGCCGGATGGCATGGAGGTGAAAGCCGGCTCAATCGTGCGCGTACCGCTGGGCCCTAGGGAGGTGGCGGGGATTGTCACGGATGGCTCTACGGACTCGATTGACGCCAAGAAATTGCGGCCGATTTCCGAACTGTTCGATTGTCCGCCTGTCGACGGTGACATGCTGCGCTTCATGCGCTGGGCCGCGGACTATACGATCTCGCCGCCCGGAATGGTGGCGCGGATGGTGCTGCGGGTTCCTGCGGCGTTCGATCCGGAACCGCCAGTGCCGGGCCTGCGATTTGCCGGCCGCGAGCCCGACCGGATGACGGGTGCGCGCGCCCGCGTGCTGGAACTGGCTGAGGACGGCATGGCCTGGACGCGGACCGGGCTTGCCCATGCGGCGGGAGTTTCGGCTACGGTCGTCGATGGCCTCGTCACGCAGGGTGTATTCGAACACGTGATGATCCCGCCGCGACCCGTCGTGGCGGCGCCGGACGTGGACTACGCGAAGGCCGCGTTGTCCGGCGAACAAGAGGGTGCCGCGGCCCAGCTGGTGGACGCGGTTTCAGCCGACGGGTTTTCAGTGTCGCTACTTGACGGGGTTACCGGCTCCGGCAAGACAGAAGTCTATTTCGAGGCTGTTGCCAAAGCGATCGAAAAGGGTAAGCAGGTGCTTATCCTGCTGCCTGAAATCGCGCTGACTCAGCAATTCCTGGACCGCTTTCACGACCGGTTCGGGTCGAAGCCCGGGGAATGGCATTCCGATTTGCCGCCGCGCATGCGCGAAAGGGTGTGGCGGCAGGTGATGGAAGGCCAAATCCGGGTTGTCGCGGGGGCGCGTTCGGCGCTGTTCCTGCCATTCCACGACCTTGGCCTCATCGTTGTCGATGAAGAACATGATCCCGCTTACAAGCAGGAAGACCGCGTCTACTACAATGCCCGCGACATGGCCGTGGTGCGCGGGCATATCGGCAATTTTCCGGTGGTGCTCGCCTCGGCAACGCCGTCGGTCGAAAGCCAGGTCAACGCTCAGCAGGGCCGCTACAGCCGTATCAGGCTGACTGGCCGCTACGCCGAAGCGGCTATGCCCGATCTCAAATCGATCGACATGCGCCGGTCGCCGCCACGCCCTGGCGGTTTCCTGTCACCCGCACTGGTCGAGGCAATCAACCAGACATTGCATCGCCAGGAACAGTCGCTGCTGTTTCTCAATCGCCGCGGCTATGCGCCGCTGACTTTGTGCCGGGTGTGCGGACATCGCTTCCAGTGCCCGGATTGTTCAAGCTGGCTCGTCGAGCATAGGTTTCGCGGCCAACTGGTCTGCCATCAATGCGGCCACCATGAAGCGCGCCCAGAGGCTTGTCCGTCCTGCGGTACGCTCGACCATCTGGTGGCCTGCGGACCCGGCGTGGAGCGCATTGCCGAAGAGGCCGAAAAGACGTTTCCCGATGCGCGCATCATCGTGCTGTCCTCCGACCTGATGGGCGTAAAGCGGTTGCGGCTCGAGCTCGATGCGATCGCCCGGGGCGAGGCGGATATCATCATTGGCACGCAGCTCGTCGCCAAGGGGCACAATTTCCCCAACATGACGCTGGTCGGCGTTGTCGACGCGGATCTTGGCCTCGCCAATGGCGATCCACGGGCGGCCGAGCGCACATTCCAGCTGCTCAGCCAGGTCACAGGTCGCGCAGGGCGCACCGGCAAGAAGAGCCTCGGGCTGTTGCAGACTTACCAGCCCGACCATCCGGTAATGCGGGCAATTATCTCAGGTGATGCGCAAGCCTTCTATGAGCGCGAGATCGAGGAACGCGAGCGCTCCGGTCTGCCGCCATTTGGACGGTTGGGTTCGCTGATCGTCTCGGCGGCGACACGTATCGAGGCGGAGAACCATGCCCGCGCCTTGCGCCGCGCTGCGCCTGCATCGCCGCAGATCAGCGTGCTGGGGCCGGCAGAGGCGCCGCTTGCGCTGATCCGAGGAAGACACCGGTTCCGGCTCTTGATCCACGGCACCCGCAAGGCGGACATCCAGGGCTTCATCCGCGCCATGCTGGCCGCGGGGCCAAAAGAACGGGGATCGGTGCGTGTGCAGGTTGATATCGATCCGCAAAGCTTTCTATAAAACCATTAAAATTCGCCACGGCGCGCTGCAAATGGTGTTTTTCTGTGCTCCGGTGCTCACGTATCCAAAAATACGCTGCGCTCCGGTGCTCGCAAAACACCATTTCCGCCACCCCATGACTAATTTTGGGTCGGCGCTACACGCAAGATACTTGGGGAAAGGGTATAGAAATGGAACTTTATTGGCCGGCAAGCACAGGCGAGTGGATGGCGTGGCTTTCAGCAGCCATCACCGTTGTTTTCGGATTGGTTCTGTTCTTTGCACCGCGTGTCGCCCTGAGGATTCTCCGGCTCCAGACCAAGCCGGAGCGACCGGAGGCCCTTTCCGAAATTCGCGGCACGTTTGCGGGATTCTATCTCGGCCTCGGCCTCAGCGCGTTGATTTTCGCCCAGCCGTTCCTGTGGATCGCGCTTGGCCTATCCTGGGGCTTCACGGTCTTCGGCCGCCTGATCTCGATGATGTCCGACCGTGGCAACACGCTTTACAACTGGGTATCCGTCATAGTTGAACTCGCGCTCGCCGCGGGCCCGTTGCTGTTTGCATTCGGCTTCGTCGCATAGGCCATTCGATGATTACTGGAATCCCGGAGTCATAATTATCCCGAGCTGCGGCGTTTCTGCCGCCTGTTTTCGCGGATTCGCGTGTTGCGAGTCCTGTCTTCCTATGCTAGACGGCAATCAAATCCCGTGGGGGGCGGCTTTCGGGTTGTGTCCAGACGGTTAAAAAAATCAATAATGCCAAAGATTTGACCGAAAATTCCTTCCGGTTTCCTGATTTTTGGCTCCAACGCAGAGAGCTTGTCGTTCGTGGCAGAAACTTCGTCGCTCATATCCGGTGTTGCCCAGCGTTATGCGGGTTCGTTGTTCGACCTCGCATTGGAAGCGAAATCGCTTGCTGAGGTCGAAAAGAATCTCGATGCGTTCGAGGCTCTCGTCAATGGCAGCGCCGATCTGAAGCGGCTGATCCAAAGCCCGGTTTTCTCGTCGGATGATCAGGTCAAGGCAATCTCTGCCATCCTGAACAAAGCCAAGATCGGCGGCCTCGTCGGCAATTTCCTGCGCGTCGTCGCGCAGAACCGCCGTCTCTTCTCCGTGCCGTCCATGATCCAGTCATTCCGCCAGATCGCCGCCAATCATCGCGGCGAAGTTACGGCCGATGTAACTACCGCGCATGCCCTGACGGCAGCGCAGGAAACAGAATTGAAGGCCACGCTAAAAAGCGTTGCCGGCAAGGACGTGACAATCAATGTCACCGTTGATCCGTCGATTCTTGGAGGCCTCATCGTCAAGTTGGGGTCCCGCCAGATCGACACTTCACTTCGCACAAAACTTTCTTCGCTTAAGCTTGTACTGAAAGAGGTCGGCTGATGGACATCCGCGCCGCGGAAATTTCCGCAATCCTGAAAGAGCAAATCAAGAATTTCGGCCAGGAGGCAGAAGTCTCCGAAGTCGGTCAGGTTCTGTCCGTCGGTGACGGTATCGCTCGTGTATATGGTCTGGACAACGTTCAGGCTGGTGAAATGGTCGAATTCCCGGGTGGTACCCGTGGCATGGCCCTGAACCTTGAAAGCGACAACGTCGGTGTTGTTATTTTCGGTTCGGACCGTGACATCAAGGAAGGCGATACAGTCAAGCGTACCGGCGCCATCGTTGACGTTCCAGTCGGCAAGGAATTGCTCGGCCGCGTCGTCGACGCGCTCGGCAATCCGATCGACGGCAAGGGTCCAATCAAGGCGACGCAGCGCTCGCGCGTTGACGTCAAGGCCCCCGGCATCATCCCGCGCAAATCGGTGCATGAGCCGATGTCGACCGGCCTCAAGGCCATCGATGCGCTGATCCCGGTTGGCCGCGGCCAGCGCGAGCTGGTCATCGGTGACCGCCAGACCGGCAAGACCGCGATCATTCTCGATACTTTCCTTAATCAGAAGCCGGCTCACGATGCCGGTAACGAATCCGATAAGCTGTACTGCGTTTACGTCGCTATCGGCCAGAAGCGTTCGACCGTTGCCCAGTTCGTCAAGATCCTTGAAGAGCGCGGTGCCCTCGAATACTCGATCGTTATTGCTGCCACGGCATCCGATCCTGCGCCGATGCAATACATCGCACCGTTCTCCGCGTGCGCGATGGGTGAATATTTCCGTGACAACGGCATGCATGCGCTGATCGGTTATGACGATTTGTCCAAGCAGGCTGTGGCTTACCGCCAGATGTCGCTGCTGCTGCGCCGCCCGCCAGGCCGCGAAGCCTATCCGGGCGACGTTTTCTACCTGCATTCACGGCTCCTCGAGCGTTCTGCCAAGCTCAATGACGACAATGGCGCCGGTTCGCTGACCGCATTGCCAGTCATCGAGACGCAGGCAAACGACGTGTCGGCCTATATTCCAACGAACGTGATCTCGATCACCGACGGCCAGATCTTCCTCGAAACCAACCTGTTCTATCAGGGTATCCGCCCGGCCGTGAACGTCGGCCTATCGGTTTCACGTGTGGGTTCTGCTGCTCAGATCAAGGCGATGAAGCAGGTTGCAGGCTCGATCAAGGGTGAGCTGGCGCAGTACCGCGAAATGGCGGCCTTCGCGCAGTTCGGTTCCGATCTCGATGCTTCGACGCAGCGTTTGCTCAATCGTGGCGCGCGACTGACAGAACTTCTGAAGCAGCCGCAGTTCTCGCCGCTCAAGACGGAAGAGCAGGTTGCGGTGATCTTCGCGGGCGTCAATGGCTATCTCGACAAGCTGGCTGTCAATCAGGTCGGCAAGTTCGAGCATGGTCTGCTCACATGGCTGCGCACGGAGAACAAGGATGTTCTCGACGCGATTGCCAAGGAAAAGCAGCTTAGCGACGATGTCAAAGGCAAGCTCAAGGCGGCTGTTGACGCCTTTGCCAAGTCCTTCGCTTAAAACTCACTGACGGGATGAACGGATGCCTTCGTTAAAGGATCTGAGAAACCGGATCGCCTCGGTCAAGGCGACGCAGAAAATCACCAAGGCGATGCAGATGGTCGCTGCGGCGAAGCTGCGTCGTGCGCAGGAAGCTGCGGAAGCTGCGCGGCCCTACTCGCAGCGGATGGCTGCGGTTCTGGCAAACATCGCTTCCAATGTGGATGGCGATGATGCGCCAGTGCTGATGAGCGGGACCGGTAAGGATGACGTGCATCTGCTCGTCGTCTGCACTTCCGAGCGGGGCCTTTGCGGCGGCTTCAATGCGCAGATTGCACGTCTGGCTCGCGAACACGCCCGCCGGTTGATCGCAGACGGCAAGACCGTGAAAGTCATCACCGTCGGCAAAAAAGGTGCGGACATTCTGCGCCGCGATCTTGGCAAGCACATTATCGACCATGTCGATCTGCGTGACGTCAAGCAACTTGGTTTTGTGAACGCCGACCAGATCGGGCACAAGATCATAGCGCTCTTCAATGAAGGCGCGTTTGATGTTGCGACGCTGTTCTATTCGGAATTCAAGTCTGTGATCTCGCAGATACCGACCGCACAGCAGCTTATACCGGCCAATTCCATCGGCGATGCTGAACCGGAAAGCGCAGGCGATGCAGTTTACGAATATGAGCCGGATCCGGCATCCATTCTGGGTGACCTGATCCCACGCAATATTTCAGTCCAGGTTTTCCGCGCTCTCCTTGAAAACGCGGCATCGGAACAGGGTGCGCGCATGTCTGCCATGGACAACGCAACCCGCAATGCCGGTGACATGATCAACAAGCTGACAATGTCGTACAACCGCCAGCGTCAGGCCCAGATCACCAAAGAACTGATCGAAATCATTTCGGGCGCGGAAGCGCTCTAATCGCGAAGGTAAGGATCGATGGCAAAAGCAGCGACCCCGAAAACAACCGCAGCCAAGCCGGCTGCGTCAGCAGCCAAGCCTGAAAAGGCAGCTGCACCGAAGGCAGCGGCCGCCAAGACGGCAGCCGTCAAGGCGGAAGCCGCTGCCAAGCCAGCAGCCAAAGCTGCTGCGCCCAAGGCACCCGCAAAGGCAGCCCCGGCAGCCAAGGCTGCAGCACCGAAGGCAACGCTCAAGGCGACCGGTGTTGCCGGACGCGTCAGCCAGGTCATCGGTGCTGTTGTTGACGTTGCCTTTGATGGCGGCGTGCTGCCGCAGATCCTGAACGCGCTGGAAACCGACAACCTCGGCAACCGTCTTGTTCTCGAAGTTGCCCAGCACCTCGGTGAAAACACCGTCCGTACCATCGCCATGGACTCGACAGAAGGTCTCGTTCGCGGTCAGGCCGTTTATGATACCGGTTCGCCCATCCTGGTGCCGGTCGGTGAGGAAACTCTCGGCCGCATCATGAACGTTATCGGTGAGCCGGTTGACGAAGCAGGACCGCTGAAGACCAAGCTGACCCGTGCCATCCACCAGCCGGCGCCGGAATATGTCGAGCAGTCGACAGAAGCCCAGATCCTTGTGACGGGCATCAAGGTCGTCGACCTGCTCGCGCCTTATGCGCGTGGCGGAAAGATCGGTCTTTTCGGCGGTGCCGGCGTTGGCAAGACAGTTCTGATCATGGAACTGATCAACAACGTCGCGAAAGCGCACGGCGGTTACTCGGTATTTGCCGGCGTGGGTGAGCGTACCCGCGAAGGCAATGACCTTTACCACGAAATGATCGAATCCGGCGTGAACAAGGCAGGCGGCGGCGAAGGCTCCAAGGCAGCCCTCGTTTATGGTCAGATGAATGAGCCGCCAGGGGCCCGTGCCCGTGTTGCTCTTTCCGGTCTGACTGTCGCCGAGCACTTCCGTGACCAGGGTCAGGACGTTCTGTTCTTCGTGGACAACATCTTCCGCTTCACGCAGGCTGGTTCCGAAGTGTCCGCTCTGCTTGGACGTATCCCGTCTGCCGTGGGTTATCAGCCGACGCTGGCGACCGACATGGGCGCGATGCAGGAACGCATCACCACGACGCACAAGGGCTCGATCACCTCGGTGCAGGCGATTTACGTCCCCGCCGACGACTTGACCGATCCGGCACCGGCAACCTCTTTTGCGCACCTTGATGCGACGACGGTTCTCAATCGTGCGATCTCCGAAAAGGGTATTTACCCGGCTGTGGATCCGCTGGACTCGACATCGCGCATGCTCGATCCACTGATCGTTGGTGATGAACACTACCAGACGGCACGTCAGGTTCAGTCGATTCTGCAGCGCTACAAATCGCTTCAGGACATCATCGCCATTCTTGGCATGGACGAGCTTTCGGAAGAAGACAAGATTGCGGTTGCTCGCGCCCGCAAGATCGAACGCTTCCTGTCGCAGCCGTTCTTCGTTGCTGAAGTCTTCACCGGTTCGCCGGGCAAGCTGGTTGATCTGGCCGACACAATCAAGGGCTTCAAGGGCCTCTGCAACGGTGACTATGATCATCTGCCGGAAGCAGCGTTCTACATGGTCGGTTCGATCGACGAGGCTATCGAAAAGGCACAGCGTTTGGCAGCCGAGGCTGCCTGATTGCAAGACCGACGAGGGCGGGCTTACCGGCTCGCCTTTGTCAACTTCATATTGACGCAGCTCCGGACGGAAAACCGCTTTGCACTTTTCCTGGAGTTGCTCCGGGTCAAGACCTTGAGGATTGAGTGAATATCATGGCAGAAGCCTTCCAGTTCGAACTCGTGTCGCCAGAACGCCTGCTCCTCTCGGAACAGGTCATTGAAGTCGTGGTTCCGGGTACGGAAGGCTACATGACTGTTATGGCGCATCATGCTCCCTTGATGGCGACGGTCAAGCCGGGCGTCGTCACCGTGAAGACGGCGGATGGCAAGCCTGACAGCTATGTCGTCTTTGGGGGTTTTGTCGATATCACGCCAGATGGCTGCACACTGCTCGCAGAATCAGCAGTACACGTCACCGATATAAAGGCTGATGAGTTGCAGCGCCGGATTCAGGACGCCAAGGAAGATTTTGAAGATGCGACGACCCGCGAAGACCGGGCAAAGGCCGAGGACCTGCTTGGTCAGTTGACGACGCTTGAGGAAGCCATCAAGGCGGCCTAGGCCACGATCAAGTCTATTTGTCGGAAACGGGCCTTCGGGCCCGTTTTTTGTTGTGTTGTTCAGCCGGCTAAATGTCTAAATGTGGCGACGACCTGCTCATAGACCGTGCGCTTGAAGGGTACGATCAGATCCGGCAATTGCGCCATTGGTTTCCACGCCCACCGGTCGAACTCCGGTGTGTGCCCTCCGGGTGGCGGGTTGATCGCGATTTCACCTTCATCGCCCTCGAAGCGATAGGCGAACCATTTCTGGGTCTGACCGCGATATTTGCCCTTGAGTGCGACGCCGACGAGATGGGGAGGCAGGTCGTAGTTGATCCAGTTTGGCGCCTCAGCGAGCAGCTTGACGGTTTTCATCCCGGTCTCTTCGTAGAGTTCGCGCAGCGCAGCGGGCTCTGCATCTTCCCCCTTGTCGATACCGCCCTGCGGCATCTGCCAAAGCTGGGTCGCGCCGTCCATTTCGTCGTTCGCTATGACGATCCGGTGACCCGCCCAGACCAGGCCCTCCTTGTTGAGGACCATGATGCCGACGCAGGGGCGATAAGGCAGGGATTGCGGTTCGACGGGCTTCTTCTTGCTCATGCTCTTGCTCCAAACGCTTTGGCCGGTGCTAACCTCTTTCAGGATCACGGACAAGAGCCGAGATGGGCACGATCTCGATGCCTCGCGCCTTGGCCTCATTGGCCCAGGACGTGACTGCTTCGACAGTGACGTCGAATGCCGATCCGGTCGCTATCGCGGTGCCTTTCGCACGGGCAATTCGCTCGAGCTCGTCGAGTTTCTTCAAGATGTTGCCGCGCTCTGGCGACGCGTCGATCAGCACATCCGCCGCGGCAAAGGGAGCGCCCTGCTGGGCGGCCAATAGCGTCTGCCTGGCTACGCGCAGAGGTGCCATCATCAAGATAAAGCAGGCCGCGTTTGGCAATGTCCTGAATGACAGGGGTCATGGCCGCGGGTTCTGCGGTGAAACGAGCACCCATATAGTTCATAACGCCCGTATAGTTCGTAATGCGGCCCATCGTCTTGTGCAGGTTTTCCAGTATCGCTTGTGGCGTTGCATCGACAGTCAGCGTGTTGCGGCCGGGGTTGACGCGCGGATAGTCGAACGGCTCAAGCGGGATTTGCATGAGGATTTCGTGGCCGTCCTGGCGTGCTGCCTGCATCCAGCGGCCGAGACTGTTGCCTTCTGGCGAGAACGCCAGCGTGATTTCTCCAGGGAGTACGCGAATGGCCTGTTGCGAACCGGTCTGGGACAGGCCGAGGCCGCCAATGACGATGGCGACGCGGGCGCCGCGCGCGCCGGACCATGGCCGGGCATAGACGTCGAGAGCACGACGGCCATCCGGGGCGATGACCGGAAGCGGCCCTTGCGGGCTCTCTTCAAGCATGTCCCGCTCGGGAAGATGTGCGGTGCGAGGATCCTGCATACGCCTTGTCGGATCGCCGACGACGATAACTTTGGCTCCGCCCTCGGGACTTATGACCTTGCCGGCGTCGCTACTACTATCCGACCGGACAGTTGCTGGTTTGGTCGGTGTCGGTTGAGGAGAAGCTTCTGCTATCTGCGGCTTCGGTGTCTCAGGGGCCGGGCGGCGAAATCCCTGGTGGCTCGTGAAGGTGACGAGCGAGGCAAGACCTATAATGCCGAGAACAGCAACCGAAGGCAGCAGCCAGCGGATAGTCTTTTTGTCAGATTTGTCTGGCCGTTTGCTGTTTTGTCCCAGCGGCCGGTTGAGATCAACGTTCACGCGTTTTGGCCGGAGAGAGTGGAGAGGTAAGCGGCATCGGGGCCGATGAAATGGACCGAGGGGATCAGACTAAGATGAAAAAGCCCGATCCCCTTTCGCATATCAGTTAGGCACGCCCTTCTTGGTGTCTGGCGGGAAAGCCGCGTTTGCCTGCTCACCGCGCAACAGCTTAAGCGCCTGGATGAGCTGTAGATCATCCTTTGGATCCGGTGGGACATAGGCTATCGAACCGGAGCCTTCCGCATCTTCCAGGGCACCCTTGATGTGACCCTTCAGATCAGATTCGCCGCGAGTGACGTCCTGACCCTTGAGTTCATCCGGCAGCGGCTGCTCGACAGCGATGTCGGGTACGATGCCCTTGCCCTGAATGGATTTGCCAGCCGGTGTGTAATAGAGCGCCGTCGTCAGGCGAAGAGCACCATTTTCACCAAGCGGGATGATCGTCTGTACGGAGCCCTTGCCGAAGGAACGGGTGCCAAGCACGGTCGCACGGCGATGATCCTGGAGCGCGCCAGCCACGATTTCGGAAGCACTGGCCGAGCCGCCATTGATCATGACGATCAGCGGCTTGCCGTTGGTCAGATCGCCTGCTCGGGCATCGAAACGGGTGATGTCTTGCGGATCGCGGCCGCGAGTCGACACAACTTCACCCTTGTCGAGGAAGGCATCCGACACGGCAACGGCCTGATCAAGCAGTCCGCCGGGATTCAGTCGCAGGTCAAGGACGAAGCCCTTCAGCTTGTCACCCGGAACCTTGCTCTCGATATCCTTGATCGCCCTCTGCAGATCCTCGAATGTCTGTTCGGTGAAAGAGATCACCCGCACATAGCCAACGTCATTCTCGACGCGGTACTTCACGGCCTTGACCTTGACCACATCGCGCACGATGGTCAGCTTGATCGGCTTGTCAGCACCTTGGCGAATGAGGGTCAGTTCGATTGGTGTGTTTACCTCACCGCGCATCTTGTCGACCGCGTCGGTCAAGGTCATTCCGCGAACCTCGGTACCATCGATCTGCGAGATGTAATCGCCCGCCAGAACGCCAGCCTTGGAGGCCGGAGTGTCTTCGATCGGAGCGATGACCTTGACCAGCTCGTTTTCCATGGTCACTTCGATTCCAAGGCCGCCAAACTCGCCCTTGGTCTGAACCCGCATGTCCTGCGCCTGCTCCGCATTCATGTAAGACGAATGCGGATCGAGCGAGGTGAGCATGCCGTTGATGGCGCTTTCAACCAGCTTCTTGTCATCCGGAGGAGTGACGTACTGGCCGCGGACGCGCTCGAAAATATCACCAAAAATTGATAGCTGTTTATAGGTGTCGGTGCCCGCTGCTTCGGCAGCGGTTGTGGGCAAAGCCCCTTGCACAACAACCATTGCCGTCGCACCCATCAGCGCTCCAGCCATGAGAAGCGTTAGCCTACGTATCATTTGCGGTCCTTCCAGCAAGCCGATCCGCCCACCAAGGGGCGGGATTAACAGGTTTTGTATCCTTTCGGAACTCAATGTAAAGCACTGGAGCTCCATTTCCCATCGGAACAGGTGCGGTACTGGCAATAAGTTGCTCGTTCATCACACCGACCGGCTCTCCCGCCAAGACAAATTGATGCTGGGAGACGTTGATTTTCTTCATTCCCGCCAGAACGACATGATATCCGTTCCCGGCATCCAGGATCAAGAGCTGTCCATAGGACCGGAATGTGCCAGCATAAAGGACAACTGCGTCCGTTGGTGACGTTATTGTCGCACCTGCAGGCGTTTGAAGTGTATCACCCTGCAAGGCTCCGCCCAAGCCATCATCCTCGCCAAAGTGCTTCACCAGCTTGCCTGCGGCTGGCATCGAGAGGTGGCCCTTCAGCGACGCAAAATTGACCTGGGCCGAGAGCCGGTTCTGGTTGGCAGCAAAATCCTCGGCGCGTTGCTGGCTTGCTGCAAGCTTCTGCTGTTCCTGTGCGCTAGCAGCGTCAGCTGCCTTCTTGAGTTCCTGCATGTCTTTTTCCATGGAGGCTATCAGATCGCGAAGAGAGGTGGCTTTCCCAGCCAGCTCCTCGGCCCGCTGTTGCTCGGCCTGCCGAGTAGCTTCGGACGTCGATTGCAGCTTCTGCTTCTCTGTCAACAAGAGATCAAGGCGTTTCTTTTCTTCTGCCTGGCTGGAGAGCGTCGCCGTCAAACGGCTCTGCTCTTCAGAGATAGACGTCCGCACCCGGCTCAAATCCTCAAGATCCGCTATCAGAACCTCAGTCTGCTGACGCATCTCTGGCACGACAGCACCGAGCAATACCGCGCTTCGCACGGAAGCCAGGGCGTCATCGGGGCGGACGAGGATGGCCGGCGGCGGGTTCAAGCCCATACGTTGGAGCGCCGCCAGGACTTCGGCCAAGGCACCGCGCCTCTCTTTCAAGGAGTTTTTGATCCCATCTTCCTGTTCACGCAAGCCGGTCAGCCTTTCACTGAAACCGGCAATATCCTCACTGAGCTTCTTTTCGGTCTTGGCAGACTGGATAAGCGCGGCAGTAATTGTGGTCTGATCCTTCTTCAAAGCGGAGATATCACTGTCGAGCTTAGCTACGCGTTCTGAAGACAAGGATATTTGACTTGTCAGATCCTCAAGTTCCTTGAGGGTTCTGGTCCGCTTCGCATCAAGGGACTCCGGCTGCAGGTTGCGAGGCAGCGGGCGGGGACAATTCCTGGGCAAAGGCAGGGAAATCCCAGACAAATGTCAGCGCAAGAAGAACAACACATAAAAATACGTGTTTGTCTGAATGCTGGATTGCCTTGAGTGCCTCAAATTTCATTGCTTGTCCGGAACATCATTATGGTGTGATCCCGACTTTAGGAAGACTTCGATTGATGAAGTATTAACCATAAACCGGTCCCGTCGAAAGCCATCCATTTTTGTATTGATCGGCATGGCGGAATTGCGGCGTGCGTGGTTTCTTGCGTAAAATTACTGTCCACCCAACGCCTGGACCTATATGTCAATACAGCCGGTTCAAGCGCAAACCTGCGCGATTCACCTGTTCACAATGGTTTCAAAATATGACCGATCTGACAATCGTAATTCCTGTCCATAATGAATCCGGAAATATCGGTACACTCGTAAGGGAAATCAATTCGGTGCTGGTCGCGGGACCAATCTATGAAATTATTGTCGTTGACGACGGTTCTGAGGACGGTTCGTCCGACGAGGCGATGGACGCCGGTAACAATGTCCGCGTTCTTCGCCATGAAAAGCGCACGGGCAAGTCGCGGGCGCTCGTTAGCGGTTTTCACGCGGCCAATGGGAAATGGATCGTAACGCTTGATGGCGACGGTCAGAACGACCCGGCTGATATAATTCGGCTTTGGCCACGAATTCAAACGTCAGAGCCCGTTTGTTTCGCCGGGATCCGAAAACGGCGCAATGACGGTGTAGTCAAACTGCTCACGTCAAAGCTGGCGAACTTCGTCCGCAAGCGTCTACTGAAAGACGACTGCAGGGATGCTGCCTGCGGTTTCAAGGTTCTGCCAGCTGCTTTCGCTCGCACACTGCCCTATTTTGACAACATGCACCGCTTTCTCCCAGCCTTGTCGCGCCGCGCCGGATTGGTCGTCGTGGAAGTGGATGTGGAAGACCGTCCGCGCCTCGCAGGGGTTTCGAAATACGGCTTCTTTGATCGCGCCGCTGTGGCATTTCTGGACACAGTCGGTGTCTTCTGGCTCATCCGCCGATATTCTGATCCGGTAGCGGTAGTCGAGATGAATAGCGTTGGAAGGTGAAGGTCTGGAGCTTGCGGTTGAAGTTCCTAGTTGGCGCGGAGACGCGTGTCAGCGGCCCGATCGGTGTCGCATCCGCCGGCAGGCGTTCCAAAGCGGCATCGCTTGGTGCACCATCCCCGTGCCAGACAAGAACGATGTCTTCGGCATCGCCCTGTTCCGGCGGCCAGTGGAGAGTCACGGCAACATTCGCGGCATCATCCTGACGATTGGAGACAATTCTCGCCGGAGTTGGGTTTTGCGCGCGAATGGCACTGCCGACAGCATCAAACGGGTATGTGATACGGTCCGCACCGAACAGTGCAATCGCCGCCATCGCTATGGGCGCGAGTACATAGAGTGCGCCTGAGAATGCCAATACATTACGCGCACCGAGTACCTGCGGAAGATAAAGCGCAATCAGGATCGCCGTGGGTGCAAGGATCGGTGCCATGTATCGCTCGGCGACGGAATGATAGTCGGCGGCAAACACGAGCACGGCGAATGCCCCAAGGCCGACGAAAACCGTGCGCAACAGAAACCTGCGAACTTCAGGGTCGCCGTCGGCGGCAGGGCGGGGATGGTCACGCAGCCGACCGATCAGAAAGACGATGACGGCAGGACCTGACCAGAGGAACGTTGAGACCAACAGGCTGAACAGCCCATCAACCCCAAGACGGGGTATATCAATCGCTTCGAGATAGCCGATGGTATTGCTGAGCTTGGCCATCCTACCGGCAGTGGCGGCCAGCGGGGCATTGAAGGAAGCAATCGCGACCGGCGCGAAAGCGGCGACGAGAATTGCCATCGAGAGCCAGAACGGCCGACGAAACAATTGTTGACGTACGGTCGGGATCGTCCATGCCGAGATCATGAAGCTGATGAGGAAAATAAAGAAATTGTACTTGGCCAACGCGCCGGCAGCTGCCCAGACCCCAAACCAGATATACGCACTGATACCCTTGCCGGAGCGCATCAGGGTGAAGGCGTGCACAAGACCAACGGATGCAACGATTACCAGAATGGTGTGGGCGGTCGTTTGGATCGACATCCAGATAATCTGCGGCAGCAGGGCAGAGGCGGTCAGTGCCAAAATACCGGCGCGATCACCCGCAAGCCGGCGTGCCGAGTCGAAGCACAGCCAATGATACAGTCCAAGTAAGGAAAGCCTTACGAAGGCCACCGCAGGGACCCAGTGCCACCGGGTGACCTCCAGCGCCAGGCGAACCAGCCAGTTGTATAGCGGCGGGTGAGAATTACCGTAATTCCAGGCAAATGCCACTTCGCCGACGAATTGGGCCTCGTCAATCTCCATGAAAGGAGAAAGGCCAAGGCGCAAAGCGATGAGAACCGCGATATAGACGAAGATAGCGAATGGTGCCCGCCGTGCGAGGAAGGACCAATTGATCGCGGGGCCGTCAAGTGCGGCAAAGTTAAAATTTCGCCAAAGCACTTTGGGCCTCGCCGTTTCTTTTCACGGTGACCTACTATGAAAGTGCAACGCGCTGCAATGCTGTGTCTGTCTGGTTAATCAGGAAAAAATAAACTGGAAAATGAAACCGCCGGCACGCAAGCGGCGGTTTCATCATGTTGCCGGCCGTTCAGGCGCGCCGGATAATGCTGGCAATAAGCGAAATCAGCAGCAAAGCCAGGAAAACATAGAAAATGATCTGAGCAATGCCGGCCGAAGCTCCGGCAATGCCGCCAAATCCCAAAGCGCCCGCAACAAGTGCAATGATCAGAAAAATTACAGCGTAATAGAGCATTTATCCTCTCCCTGTTTGGTCACATTCGAAACGGATGGAACGCTGTTTTGTTCCAGCCCGAACGGGAGCGATGCTGCGTGTCTACGCCTTGGCCTTGCTGCTTTCCTTGAAGAACAGCGCCTGGGTAATGAGAGCCTTGACCATGTCCGGATTGAAGGGTTTCGTTACAAGGAATGTGGGTTCCGGCCGCTCGCCCGTCAGCAGACGTTCGGGGAACGCGGTGATGAAGATGACTGGAATGGCGTCCTGGCTCAGGATATTGTTCACCGCATCGATGCCTGAACTGCCATCTGCCAGCTGGATATCTGCAAGGATCATACTTGGGCGGGTGGCAGAATAGATCTTCAATGCTTCGTTGCGAGTGCGCGCAATGCCCACGACGCGGTGCCCGAGACTTTCGACCATGTGCTCGATATCCATGGCGATCAGGGGCTCGTCTTCAATGATCAGGATGTCAGTGGCAATCTGCTGGGAAATGCCAACGGAAGCCTCGTCAAGAAGCGCAAACAGCTCCTTTTCCGAAACGTCGAGGATTTCCATTGTTTCGGCCTGACTAAAGCCTTCCAGACTAATGAGCAGAAAGGCCTGCCGGGCTTTGGGAGCAATGGCGGTCAGATTGGCGGCTGCGTGTTTTTCCCAGCCAAACTCCGACTTCAGTTCGAGCGGGCGCACATTGACCGAGTTGAAGTGCTGAACCAACAGCTTGTAAATGCTCACTCTATCCGAAGCGGATTCCGGAAAAAGAGAGACATCTGTGATCAGAATTTCCAGTGTCGCCGCCACATAAGCGTCGCCTGAGGACTGGGAACCAGTTATGGCGCGGGCAAAACGACGAAGATAGGGCAGGTGTGGGGCTATCCGGGTGGATAATGACATTATGGCAAGTTCCCTGTTTCGGGTGGGTAATCAGACAACGCGAGAGTTACGACCAGAAACACATTCGCAAAAAAATAGTTCCGCGTAACGGAACTTTTCCTTGGGTAAGGTATTGTCCTCATTAATGTGCTCAAAATTCGATTTCATTAGCAACGCAGCGACGAACCACCAGCAAAGACCAGATGATGAACGCAAAAAAGAACTCCTTCGACGCCCCTGAGAGGGGGCGGGTCCGTCGCCGCGATATAAAGAATGCGGAGACCGAAATTGGTTTGAAGCTTCGCGCGCTTTATGCATCCGTACAGGAGGAGGAAATTCCGGCTCGTTTTCTAGATCTTCTGGAGAAGCTCGATGAGGCTGAACGCAATCATGCGCAATCGTCCAATTAGACAGGCCGCTGAATGGTACATCAATCGAGCGATTTCAAGAAAAGCCTGATTGCGTCCCTGCCAAAGTTGCGGGCGTTCGCGGTTTCGTTGGTCGGTAACCCGGATCGTGCGGACGATCTTGTCCAAGATACAATCATGAAGGCCTGGGCCAAACAGGATTCCTTTGAACCCGGCACCAATATCAAGGCCTGGCTGTTCACTATCCTGCGTAACGAGTTTTACAGCCAGATGCGCAAGCGTGGGCGCGAGGTCCAGGATTCAGACGGCGTGTTTACCGAGCAGCTGTCCGTTCATCCATCACAGTATGGTGCGCTTGATTTACAGGATTTTCGAAAGGCACTCGAGAAGCTCCCTGACGACCAACGTGAAGCCATCATTCTCGTTGGGGCGTCCGGGTTTTCTTATGAGGAAGCCGCCGAAATTTGCGGATGCGCAGTTGGTACGATCAAGAGCCGTGTCAGCCGTGCCAGAACGCGCTTGCAGGAACTCCTCAATGTCCAGGGAGAGGTCGACTACGGACCTGACTCGATTGCAACGCAGGTTACGTCAAACAAATTTGCATGACGTCCCGTCTGCCTGTCGCGAGCTGAGGACAGACCACACAGCTTTCACTATCTGAGACTTGCCATAGGGTTTGACCAGGACCGGCGTATCGGGAAAGCCTTCAATGCCATCTCGTTGCTGGTCGTAGGCGGTGGAAAATATGACAGGGGTGCCACGCTGCAATAAATGTGAGGCTGCCTGAAGCGACGACTTGCCGTGCGCCTGGACTTCGAGGATTGCAATGTCGCATTCGGCACCGCTGCCGATCCAGAAAAGCAACTCGTCTATCGTCGAAACCAGGTGCACGGATTTTGTTCCGCACTCCTCGGCGATGCGTTCCAGCTCCAGTCCGATCAGGTATTCATCTTCCAGGACCAGTAGCCGCATGCCGGTCAATTCCATATTTGCTGCTCCTGAGGTCATGCGATCACGACCTGAGAAACAGATATGCACGTAACCGGGCTGCTGTGCATTTAACTAAGACATATCAAATGCAAAGAAATTTGGAGCAATTAACAAGTGACATGCTAGCGTAATGCATGATGATCAACCGAGCAGCCAGGATGAAAACAACAACGGGTGCAGCGGCGCGGCAGTTTCCTTGTGACAAATGTCCTTTGCAGGGATTTCCACATTTCCAGCTGCACGAGAAAGAAGAAATTCGTTTCCTTTCCAGGTTCAAGACGGGGGAACTTGTTGCAGATTCCGGTACGACCGTACTCGTGGAGGGTGCCAACAGTGCTCATTTGTTCACAGTACTCTCCGGTTGGGGATTTCGGTACAAGACACTGGATGATGGGCGGCGGCAGATTCTCAACTATGTTTTGCCGGGCGACCTCATCGGCCTGCAGGGATCGGTGATGAAGGAGATGCAACATTCCATCGAAGCGCTGTCACCGATGATCCTTTGCGTATTTCAACGTGACAAACTGCCAGAATTGTTTCGCAACTTTCCCAACCTCGCATACGATATCACCTGGCTCGCCTCCCGTGAGGAACAGATGCTGGACGAGATTCTCCTGAGCGTAGGGCGTCGCACGGCCTTGGAGCGGGCGGCATATCTTTTTGCTTTCATTTTTCAGCGTGCCAAATCGGTGGCCATGGTCAAGAATGGCAAGCTGACCGTACCAGTGACGCAGCAGCATGTAGCGGACACGCTTGGCCTGTCGATTGTTCACACTAACAAAACCTTGAGAAAGCTCGCAGGGCGCGGGGCGCTCCGGTGGCTTGACCGGGGGTGCGACGTGCTTGATGAACAAATGCTGATGGATATATCCGGATGGCAGGGCCTGCCTGCTGCACCTCGACCCTATATTTGAACGGGACGTGGCAAATGAGTGGCCGTCGCTAATCAACGGCATGGAGGAAGGCTTTTTGCTCTGGTGGCGCAAACTTGTTATGAACTTTTCCCAACGGCCTCTCCGGGGCCTGGCGATCATGCTGTCGCTTGGCCTTATCATCGGCGCAGCCGCGTCAACGATTATCCTTGCGCGCAGTTTCAACAATCAGATTGATGACGTTGTCGCGACGTACAAAGTACGCGAGCAGGCATACAGTTCATTGGCGCTTCTCAATGAAGCTCACAGCTCACAGCGCGGATTTATCCTCACCCAGAATCCGGACTTTCTCGATCTTTACCGGAATGCGGCTGCGCGACTTGACGAGAATCTCAATACGCTTGCCGAAATGACCCGAGACAACGCTCGCCAACTGGCGATGGTCACCCGAATCCGGGATTTGGTTAAAGACAAGCAGGCAAAGGTCGAGACAGCCGTTTCGTTTGCCCTGACAGGCAAGAACGCCGAGGCTCTTGCTTCTCTCGGGCCGAGATTTCGGCATTGGTCAGCTCGACGAAATCACCAAAACCGTCAACAGTTTCCTCGGTGAAGAAGATCGCAGACTGATCGAACGAAACATAGCCATGGACAGCATGAGAAGCTGGCTGACGATAGCCTCTCTCTCTTCGCTGGGCGGCGCTCTCATTTTGGCGTTCAGTTCTTGCCAGCCGCACGCGACGCTACGTTCGCAAGCTGGCGGAGGGACAATCGGCTCTGCTTTCCGAGAAATCCGTACTTGAAAACATGGTTCAGAGCCGGACGGCGGATTTGCAACAAGCAATGCTTATCGCGAAGCGTGAAAGAGCGCGTGTGGAAGCATTGTTGCAGGATTCCGATCACCGCATCGGTAACTCGCTTGCGACCGTTTCGTCGCTGCTTGGCATCCAGATGCGCGATGTGTCTTCTGAGGAAATTCGAGCCGCGCTCGGTGCGGCACGGGACCGTATCCAAACCATATCTTCCGCCCACCGGCGCTTGCGGCTCGGGGAAGATCACGAAACGGTTCGGGCGGACGAATACCTGCCGGACGTAATCGCAGACATCAAAGAAGCGAATGTCCATGATCGCGATATCAGCATTCGCGCCGATGTTGGGCCCATCAATCTGAGCTCTCGCGATGCAACCACGCTTGGCATTATCATCGGGGAGCTCACGATGAATGCGATCAAGCATGCATTTCCGGGGAAGAAATCGGGCGAGATAAGCATCACGCTTGCGCGCGGGACGGACGAAGTCATTCGATTGGAGATTGTCGACACCGGGGTGGGCTTGCAGAAAAAGCGATCCCGGCATTCGCCCGGCTTGGGTTCGCTCATCGTGGATCAGCTCTGCCAGCAGTACGGCGGATCAGCGAGCTATTCAACGAACTCTGGTGGCGGAACGATCGTTACCTTGGATTTCCCATCGCTTGCCGAGGTAGAGCCGCAAGACCACGTGGAAGGTAAACAATAGAGAAATCTCAGAGGGTGGCTGCGCCCGTTTCGCGTGTTTCGGCGCTCAGTTGATCAAGGGCGAGTTCGATATCGCGTAAATTTCTTGTCACACCATCCTCCGGGTCCATCCCGCTTTCCGTTGCGGCGCGTTGCAAGCCCCGTGCCTCGCTCAAGAGGTCTTGAAGCTTGGCAATTTTCTCGATCCTGCTCAAACGGTCGTTGGAAAGGATGTCTTTCGGGTCCTGCATAGCGGCCTCCTCTGTTTACCGAAGAGAAACGAAGCTGCCGATTAAATGTTCCCGGCAAGGAACAAAGCCGAAAGGGTGGCGTTCATGGGTAAAGCTGTTTCGTGTTGAGAGACATCGCGTAGGTATGAAGACAAGACACATTTCAGAAAACACGTCCGAATATTTGTCAGGGGGAGCTCGGATCGACGTACTTTCGAGATTGCAGCCGCTTGAATTTCAGCAAGATGGAGACCTGAACGGTGTGGCGGACCTCGCTCTGTCCATGTCTGATGCAGGTGGAGCGCAAATCTCGTTGGTCCATGAGAGTCAAAGCCAGGTGCTATCAAGTACCGGTATCCTCGGCGCAGTGAATATCTGGATGATCGAGGCGAGCTCGCTGGCTGCGCCCGAGCGGAATTGTCTGGTCGTGCTCAATGCCGCCGAAGATGTCCGCTTTGCCGACATTGATGCGGTGACCCATACGCCGAATATAAGGTTCATTGCTGTGGCGCCGATCTGTGTTTCTGAAGAATGTGTCGGCGTGCTGAGTGTGATGTCGAGCGAGCCACGAGTTGAATTCGATCAATTGCAGCAGACTCAGTTGATGCAATTGGCCAGGCTCGCAGGGTCTCTACTCGAGCTCCGACGCGATTCACGCTTGGGTGCCGATGCGATTTCAACATTACATCGGGACGAAGATCGCAGCGCGATGGCGCTTGAAGTCGGCAATGTCGGCAGCTGGGTTTGGGATTTGCGCACGGGCAAATTTTCCGGAAACCGCATGGCTTATACGATGCTCGGTTTGAGCCCTGATCAACAAGTCAGCGGCGAAGACGTGTTTCCGGGCGATGCATGCTGACGATTTTCCGGCAATGAAATCTGCGTTTACCCGGGCGCTCGCCCAAAATCAGGACTATGTGGGAGAATTTCGTGCAGCTTCTTCCGGCCGGTGGCTTCTGGGCCGCGGTCGCATTTTCGAACGGGACGCGGTGGGAAAGCCGGCGGTGGCTGTTGGCGTGAACATTGACATCACGGAAACCAAGAATGCAGCAGAGAAGACCCGACTCCTGTTGCGGGAGTTGAATCACCGGGTAAAAAACACGCTTGCAATGCTGCAATCGCTGGCACGGCAGACGCTGAATCGCACCTCGGATCCGGCAGAGTTCATGGAGGCGTTTTCCGGACGTTTGCGAGCGATATCCGAGGCTCACACTTTGCTGTCCGATAGGGAGTGGAGCGGTATCGGGCTGGTTGACCTCATTACCAAGCAGGTCGAACCCTATGCCATATTTGACCCTGCACAGATTGAACTTGCTGGCGAGGATATGGTTCTGCCTCCGGACCACGCCCTTGGATTAGGCATTGCTTTGCATGAACTGGCCACCAATGCTGCCAAGCACGGGGCGCTTTCGGTAGCCAGCGGGCATGTGCGGGTTTCCTGGCAAGAGGAACCGGGACTCGATGAATCGCGTGTGGTGATTCACTGGATCGAGTCGGGTGGTCCGCGCGTATCTCCGCCGCAGGCGCGGGGATTGGGAGAAAGGTTGATCGAGCGGAGCCTGGACAAGGTGCTGTCGAGCAGCGTCAGGCTGAGCTATCCGGAAACAGGCATGGAGGCCCTGATTTCCATGCCAATCGGTGAGCGGTCAAATTCCGTCGCCCGCTGACGGCGTATCTGATTTATCTGATCGCCGTGTTTTCTTCTTGGTAAGAAGGGAAAGGCCGCCAAACGCCACCAAGGGTACTGCAAGCATGAGCAGGGCCCGAGAGCGCAGGACAGTCGGTGCGGCCGCAAGCGCAGCAATTGTCAACAGCGTGGACGTTTCGATCTTCGCGCGATCACGCTGGCGACTGCGTGCGATCGCTTCTGAAATTTTCATGATAGCGTAGGCAAGGATCGCCAAGCCAAAAGCGCAGCCCGCAAGGATCAATGAGGCTCGCATTTCGCCATATTGCTCGGCGAGCACGATATAAGTCGCAATCAGCAGGAAGAAAATGCCAATCGCTGCAAGGATCGCGATAACGGCCATGAAAATGGCGCTGCGTTTGGCTTTCGCTATCGCCAAACCGACCTCACCGGCCGCCAGGCTGGTCAAAAAAGGCGTCAAAAGCTTCAGCATGTCAGCGACGGGCAATCAACGCCAGGAGAAAGCCTACGCCAGCGGCGACGGCAATGGTCGTCAATGGATTCTCGCGAACGGTTTGGGCGAGCTGATCTTCGAGCTCGCGTGCCTGCAACCGAATATCATCCAGAGCTTCCTCGCCACGAACCTTGGCCGTTTCATAGGAACTGGCTGCGCTGCGTGTCGCATCCTTGGCTGTATTCTTGCCGATCTTTGCGAGTGTCGCGGCAATATTGGCAATATCTTCCTTCAACGCCGCAACTTGGGCTTGCAGGTCAGGATTAATGTCTGATGCGTCGTCGACGGTCTTGCGTACTTTTGAAGTAGCTGTGGCCATTGGAGAACTCCTTGAGAAAACAGGATATATGTTGCTCGGTAACGTCAGCCGTAACGATTTGTTCCACGTTGCAAGAGCAGCTGCAAGTTGAAGTTGCTAATCCGTACGGCAACTCTTACGACAGATAGCCCAAAAGCCAAAGAATGAGGATTATCGGGTAGCGGCAAACCGATGAGCCAAAGCAAAACACCACGCATCATATTCTGAAAACTCCTTCTTCAGGCCACCACGGCTGAGAGCGGCAAACAACAAACTAACTAAATGCGTCCCATCAACAGCAGTACCAACAACACAACGAGGACGATGCCGAGCAGTCCAGACGGGCCGTAGCCCCAATTTCTCGCATGTGGCCAAGTCGGGAAGACGCCGATCAGTGCCAAAATGAGGATAATAATCAGAATTGTCGTAAGGGGCATTTCTCCCTCCCATTCGGACCTTGATGGAGCCCAAACACGTAAACTGAGTGATTTGGTTCCAATGGCTTGCAATGCGCGTGAAGATTTGTAGGGCCGATGCAACCAAACTGAGCCGACTTCGTTCCTGTCCCGGCGTTCACTGGAGGCGGGTATCCATGGATCTAATATCGGGGGACTTTCATGCCTTCTGAAAATGCCGGAGGGAAGTCGCCGCGCGCCGTCGAGCGTGTAACCCAAAGATCGATTTATACGCCGGCCTCTGTGGATGCGGATAGCACTTCACAGTTTCCACCAGTCGTCGTTGCGATCGCCGTCGTGGCAGCACTCTATTTCGCTCGCGAGATATTTGTTCCCCTGGCCTGGCGCTGCTGCTGACCTTTGCGTTGTCGCCATTGGTCATCCGGCTTTACCGCTCCGGCGTTCCGCAAAGTCGTCGCGGTGATCAGCGTGGTCGTGACCGCATTTCTGGTGATTTTCGTCTTCGTGAGCATTGTTGTGAGCCAGCTTACGGTGCTGGCACAGAATCTGCCGAGCTATCAATACAATCTCGAGACCAAGATACATACGATCAAGGAGGCGCAGTCGGGCAATAGCATCTTCGATCGTGGTGCGCGGATGTTCAAACGGCTCAACGATGAAATCGGCCGTTCGGATGAAGTCGAGCGGTTTGCAACTGACAGCGATGCAGCGCAACGAATACAGATCCGCAACGACAACCTCCGCAGAACGTCGAATCGCAGCGCGAACCCGCCCCACCCTTGCGCGGGCAGGACCCGAACAAACCTGTTCCTGTGGAGATACGCTACCCGCCGCCGGATCCGTTAAGTTTGTTGCAGACATTCGCCGGACCGTTGATCCAGCCCATGGCGACGATCGGTATCGTCATTGTCGTGGTTATCTTCATGCTGATGCGGCGGGAGGATTTGCGCGATCGCTTCATCAGGCTGGTTGGCGCCAGTGATATCCACCGCACCACGACAGCATTGCACGATGCCGGCAAGCGCGTCGGCCAGTATCTGCTCATGCAGCTGATCATCAATGTCAGTTTTGGCGTACCGATCGGTATAGGGCTCTGGTTCATCGGAATCCCCAACCCCATGCTGTGGGGGCTTCTGGCGATTGTGCTCCGCTTCGTACCCTATATCGGCCCGATCATTGCTGCCGCCTTTCCGCTCATCCTGTCGCTTGCGGTCGATCCGGGATGGATGCTGCTGGTCTGGACAGCGACGCTTTTCATCGTGCTCGAGCTGATCAGCAGCAACGTCATGGAGCCGTTGCTTTACGGTTCCAGGACCGGTCTTTCACCAGTAGCGATCCTTATGGCAGCAATTGTCTGGACATGGATCTGGGGTCCAATCGGACTGATCCTGTCGACACCACTTACAGTGTGCCTTGTCGTCCTTGGTCGCCATGTGCCGAAGTTCGAGTTTCTCGATGTGCTGCTTGGAAACGAGCCGGTGCTGTTACCACCTCAACAACTCTATCAAAGGCTCCTGTCGGGCGATCCCGATGAGGCGACTGAGAAGGCAGAAGAATATCTGCAGTCGTCGACAATCATGGATTACTACGCCTCTGTTGCGATGCCAGCGCTCTTCCTTGCGGAACATGACAGGGGGAGAGGCGTGCTCGATGCTTCGCGGCGGCGCCGGGTTACGCAAAGCATGATCTTGCTGGTCGAGAACCTTTCCGACCATCATGACGAGGTGGACGAGGAAGAGGACAGAAACGGAGCCGGACAAAGTCGACAAGCGTGACACGGCGCGAAGGAAGCCAAAGGCAGAGAGCCAGCAGAGGATCATCTCGGCCGGTGGGCGCGGCAATCTTGACGATGCCGCCGCCGTGATCGTCGGAGACTATACTTGAACGCGAGGACTTTCGAAGTTGACGATATAACGCATGATGAGCTCGAAGCAGCCAATATCAACAAGCTCGATCTCGTAGGCGTCAGCGCGATCTATGTGAGCTATCTCAATAACTCTTCGTCGCTCACGCGCGCTACCTTGTGCGCCGGATAAGGCGGCGCAATGCCCGGATCAAGATCATCGTTGGGTTCTGGGGAGATGATGCAAACAAGGTCGACGGCGAGAAAATTGTTGGCTCTACGCGCAACTGTCATTTTGCCACATCGATCGAGGCTGCGATCGAGCATGTTTGCGGGTAGGTGAACATTAAAGACGCGGCTCGCTTTCTGGGAACCAAGACGTATCTGTGACGTTTTCTTGTAGCTGATCGAAGCATTGATCAGCAGCGTAAGGCCCGGTGCCTGTTCCCCCGTGGGCGCCGGGCTATTTGTGTTGGATCATAATCTACAGTTTTTTCAATATGTTATGAGTCCCATCCTTTACGGGGAGCGAAACGAATAACGTCCGTTTAGCTCCGGGTAAGTGAACACATGAGGAGTCTATCAATGGGTAGCACAAGTGACAAAGTTTCCGGAATGGCCAACAAGGCAGCGGGAAACCTGAAGCAGGTTGCCGGCAAGGTGACCGGCTCGAAACGAATGGAAGCCAAAGGCAAGGTTCAGGAAATGAAGGGTGAGGCGCAGCAGGCCAAGGGCAAGGCCAAAGATGCAGTCAAAAAGGTCATCGATAGAGCTTGATTGTCTTGTGAAATGCAGCTGGCCATTTTGTGGTCGGCTGGTTTTTCCGGACAGTGCCATGCCACTGGATATATGACTGATAACGGCATATCCTTGAGTGGGCGATTTTCGCAACCTTCTCCCCTTCCGAAAGTTTTGTTCGGGAGATTGGCAGTGCCAAGGAGGAACATATGAGCCAAAGAGCGATCGACTTCGTCAATAATTGGATCTCGGCAAATGTTGATGCCAGCCGCCCGGCGGACATGGCACATCATGACCGCCGGCCAAAGCAATTGGCCGCAAAATGCTCCGCCGATGCCGAAGCTGCCGGTATTTCGGTGTCCGAGATCAAGGATGGTCTGGGTGATCTAGAAATCTGCATGATCACGGCTATCGACAGGGCCGCAATGGCCAAGGAGAGCAGAGAGGCTTGAAGCTTCAGTGAAAATCCCTCGACTTTGGGAGAATACGAACCTTGCGCGGATGGGTACCCCTTTGCTCGTCCGAAACAGGGTGGACCACTTCGTCACTGCGTGACACGGGCAATGCGGGACGCTGCTCGGAAAGACTGTAGAGATCGCCTGTGCGGTCGAACAGTTTTCTAGCGACAACATGCACGACATTTTCGGCGCTCTGAACTGTTCCTTCGATTAGGATCAGGCGTGAGCCCATAACCTCCTTGCGGTAGGTTTTCATCAGTTTTGGCCAGATGATGATATTGGCAATTCCGGTCTCATCTTCAATTGTCATGAAGACAACACCGCTCGCGCTCCCAGGTCTCTGGCGAACCGTGATTACGCCAGCGAGTTTTACCCGCGTATTGTTTCCCAAGCTATTAGCCTGCCTGCATGTTGAGACACTTTCCGCGCTGAACACGTCGCGCAAGAATTGCATCGGGTGGCCTTTCAGCGAGAAACGCGTGGATTCATAGTCGGCAATCACATGCTCTGACATTTTCATTTTAGGCAGTCTTGTTTCTGTTTCTTGCGCAAGTTCATTGGCGTCGGCAGCCTGAAACAGAGGCAGTGTTTCATTATCGGGAAAACGGCGAACTGCCCAAAGCGCTTCGCGCCGGTCAATAGCCAGCGACCGGAATGCATCTGCATCGGCAAGAAGAACAAAGGTCCTTCTTCCAAGCCTGGTCAGGCGGCGCAGCTCTTCGATACCTTTGTAGCGCTTCCCGCGCCTTGCGCAGATTCCATCCGCCCAAGCTTTCGAAAAACCTTCGACCTGTCGAAAGCCCAGGCGCAGAGCAAGCCTCGTGGCATCGACACGCTCCAGGGTGTTGTCCCATTCGCTGAAATTGACATCGACGGGCCGGACCTCGACGCCATGATCCCGCGCATCGCGGATGATCTGCGCCGGGGCGTAGAAGCCCATCGGCTGCGAATTCAACAATGCTGCCGCAAAAGCTGCAGGGTGATAGCATTTGATCCAGGATGAAATGTAAACAAGAATGGCGAAGCTGGCGGCGTGGCTTTCAGGAAAGCCATATTCGCCAAAGCCCTTGATCTGGTTGAAACAATTCTCGGCAAAACTTCGCTCGTAACCACGGCGCACCATGCCTTCCACCATTTGCTCCTGCATGGTGTGAATCGTCCCGACATTGCGAAAAGTGGCCATGGCCCGGCGCAGTTTATTGGCTTCATCAGGGGTAAACCTTGCCGCCTCGATGGCGATGCGCATTGCCTGTTCCTGAAACAGGGGAACACCGAGTGTCTTTTCAAGGACATTGCGCAATTCATCCTTGTCGCCCTTATCCGGGGAAGGGGATGGATAATGGACTTTTTCTATCTTATTGCGACGCCGCAGGTAAGGATGAACCATATCTCCCTGAATAGGGCCGGGGCGGACAATGGCGACTTCGATCACCAGGTCGTAAAAACTTCTTGGCCGCAGCCGCGGCAACATGTTCATCTGAGCTCGGCTTTCCACCTGGAAAACTCCCAGGGAATCGGCATTGCAGAGCATGTCGTAAACTTTTCCATCCTCAGGAGGGACAGTGGCCAATTCATATCGCTTGCCGCCATGCAAATGGATCAGGTCAAAAGCTTTACGAATGCAGGTCAGCATGCCGAGCGAGAGAACATCGACTTTCATGATATTGAGTGCATCGATGTCATCCTTGTTCCATTCGATGAAGGAACGATCTGCCATGGCGGCCGGACCTATCGGGACCGTTTCGTCGAGCCGCAGCTTAGTCAGGACGAAACCTCCGACATGCTGGGACAGGTGACGTGGGAAGCCAATCAATTCGGTGGCAAGTTTGACAGCACGGCGGATCATAACATTATCAGGGTCAAGTCCTGCCTGCCGAACCTCCTGTTTTTCGACTGTCGATCCCCAGCTACCCCAGACCGTGTTGGCAAGCGCAGCAGTTATGTCTTCGGTCAGCCCCAAAGCCTTGCCTACATCGCGGATTGCGCTACGCGGGCGATAACTGATAACCGTGGCAACGATGGCAGCCCGTTCCCGGCTATAGCGTTTATAGACATACTGCATCACTTCTTCACGCCGCTCGTGCTCGAAATCGACATCGATATCCGGGGGTTCCTTGCGTTCCGCAGAGAGAAAACGCTCGAACAACAAATTGATCCTGACCGGATCGACGGCCGTGATGCCAAGGCAATAACAGACGGCGGAATTTGCAGACGAACCACGTCCCTGGCAGAGAATATTGAGCGAGCGGGCATGTGTAACGATGTCGTAGACAGTCAGAAAATAGGGTGCGTATTTGAGCGTACCAATCAAGGTCAACTCCTTTTCCAGAAGCTCCCGCACCTTACCCGGAATTCCTTCGGGGTAGCGTTTTGCTGCACCTTTCCAGGTCTCATCGACCAGATGCTGTTGCGGTGTCTTGCCGGGGGGCACCGGCTCATCGGGGTAATCGTATTTCAGTTGATCAAGGGAAAAGCTGATCGGCTCAACAAAGCGCCGGGTTTCCATAAGAGCTGCGGGAAAATACCGGAAGAGCCGCTGCATTTCATCGGGTGCTTTCAAATGCCGTTCCGCATTCTTTTCCAGTTTGCGTCCGGCTGTATCGATAGTGCAATGCTCACGTATGCAGGTAAGGACATCCTGCAGGGGGCGGCGGGAAGCGGTGTGGTAGAGCACATCATTGAGCGCCAGCAAGGGAACATTGGCTTCATTTGCAATGCGCGCGAGCTGTTCGCCGCGCCGTCTGTCTGATCCCTGATGTGTCATGGCAAGACCGAGCCAGACAGAGCCAGGCGCTGCCATACTGAGTTTTTTAAGATGTGCCTTAAGCTTTTCATCCGGGTTGGCAGGGGGCATAACCGCGATTTGAAAATCTTTGGCACGGAAGAAGAAATCTTCAAACAACAGATGACACTCGCCCTTGACCCCCGTCACGTGTCTTGCCCTCGCTCAAAAGACGGCAAAGCTGACCATAGGCAGTGCGATCGCGTGGATAGACCAGAAGATCAGGTGTGTCGTCGATGAACACCAGCCTGCATCCTATGAAAAGGTTCAGACCAATCTCTACTTTTTCTGTAATTTCCTTATGTGCCGTATAGGCACGCACCACGCCGGCAAGAGTATTGCGGTCGGCTATGCCAATGCCAGAAAGACCGAGCATAGCGGCAGTCTTCACAAGCTCTTCCGGATGAGATGCACCCTCCAGAAAGGAAAAATTGCTGGTGACGGCAAGTTCGGTGTAATCCGGCATAGTGATCACCTGGTCACGCAAAGAGCCCATGCAGATACCAGCGAGGATTAGGGTTGCCGCGCTCATGCAATCCTTCCCGGAAGACCCAGAAGCGCTTTCCGGTCGAGTCCTCAAGCCTGTAATAATCCCGGGTCAACGCTCCTGCATGTTCGCGCCACCATTCGGGGGCAATACGCTCAGGACCCTCGGCCATAACGATAGTATGACGGACTCTGCGCCAGACAAATTGTGCTGGTGCCGCGTCGGGGATTTCGAAGGTTGCATCGATACGCTCGGGTGGCTCAAACAACCGGATGGGCCGCCCGGGCGGATTTCCCGGATAATGCTCTGATGCCCATTCCAGTGAATAGTCGTGTTTTGTCCTGGCGGCGGGTTCGAGCGAGACAGCGCGTTCAGGAATGTGCGTGTCGACCGCAACCGGCCGCAGGACACGAGCGTTGCCAAGACGTATGGAAAGCCGGTCGATTAGTGTGTTGATTTCCTCTGTTTCCTGAGCCCTGTTGTCGAGGCTTTTTTGTATTGCCTGGCTTCTCTCGACCTGCACTGCAGAAAGCCTGATGAGATCAAAGCCATAGCCTGCATCGAGCGGGTCGCTGAGCATAGAAAGCCGTTCTTTCAGCAATCGGAAGAGGGTCTTCGTTTCGGTGACCGGCCGCCCGGTCTGAACGCTGATACGCCGTACATTCCCGTCGGCACGAAAGAAACTGGCTTCGACCTCACGTGCGCCCTCGACCCTTTGCTGCAAGTGCAGGAAAAGTTCACTGGCAAGGGACTGCAATACAAGTTCGACGGATTCCATGGCGATAAGCGGTTCGGCCAAGCGGCGCTCGGCCATGCAAACCGGAATGATGCGGCGTGGCGAAATCGGTTCGCTTTGCCGTCCGAACATTGCATCGAGGTGTTCGACAAGCCTGGTGCCAAAGCGAGCGGTGAGTGCTCCCCGGGGCAAGACATCCACATCGCCAACGCTGCGTAGTCCTGCACGCTTTAGGCCAACGAGATGGTTCTCTTCAATGTCCAGGCTGACAAGCGGCAGGCCGTATAGCCTGCGCTGCTGATCTTGTCCGCTTACAATTCCGCCGTGTGAATGCTTGGCCAAGGCCTTGGCAGCTGCAGCATTCGAGGCAAGAGCACTCCTGACGATCATGCCATGTTGATGCAGCCGCCTGTGGACGTCTTTCACGAGCGAGGGTTCATCTCCAAAAAGATGAATGCAGCCAGTCATGTCGAGAAGCAGGCCATGCGGCTCATCAAGTGCGACAAGCGGCGTGTAGCGGTCGCACCAGTCGGCTAACCGGTCAAGCAGCACCTTATCCTTGCGCGGAGACGCGAAAGCGATATCCAGATGCTCGAATTGCGCTCTCGCATCGGTCAGGGCCATACCTGTGTGTAAACCTGCCTTTGCAGCCCGTTCATCAACGGCCGTCAATCGAAGGGCATTGGCAAGCTTGTCCACGACGATCAGGTGCTGATCAGTACGGCTGCGCGCGGGATTTTCGCGTTTGAGGCGGTCGGTGGGCAGGTGAGGAAACCACAGCGCCAGAAACCGGTTCGATTTGTCTGAAAACATGATAATCACTCTCCCATTGCAGGGTCCAATGGCCTGTCATGCCTTGACGGTTACGAATGAGGGTGGCGTCAAACATGGGATGTCCCTGTGAATTGGCACCACTTGATTGCGAAGGTGCAGAACGGATCAGCCAACGCGTAACAGCCGCGTTTTCACTCGGGCTTGCCCCCAGTCGCAGAAGAAAGGCAGGTACATCGGTCTGTTGCGCCGTCAGCAGTAATTTGCGCGAGGCAGTCAGGTCCAGGCACTTCGGATTGCTCCATGGTGCGATGATGACCGCGCCCGTACCGCGAATGCTGAGACTATCGGATGCTGCCTTCAAGACATCCTGCGGGGAGGCACAGCGTATAATGACCAGACGCTGGGGATCTATACCGATATTCTGCAGACCAGGTGCGTAGGGAAAACCGTGCTCCAGCGCGGTAAAATCCTCTTCCAGCCATAGAATCGGGCTATGAACCGAAGATGCGCGGAGAGCCAAGGCTATGGCGAATCCTGTTGCAGCTCCTGCATCACCCGCTTCGTCAGCGAAGATTTCATGTACGGCTCCACGCTGCAGACCGTCGCGGAAAACGCGGTCAACCCCCTTATCGCCGAAGTCAAAGGCGGAGCGTTGCGCCGCTTGCGCATTCTGCTCACTGATGGACGCGATGTCGCGCCGCAACGCCGCAAGATCGACGATTGTCACCACGGTAGCCCTTTAATGTTCATGATATGTTCTATTATGGAATCCTATGACAGGAGGAGTCAAGGAGCATATGTAAGGTTGTTGTATTTGTCCTTCAGCGGTCGATACGGGTGGAGAGGATGATCGACGACATGGTGCGCTCGACACCTTCCAGTGCTCCGATCTCATCCAGCAATTTGTCCAGTTCCTGAATGGATGGTGCCTCGACAATGACAATCATGTCGAACTGGCCGCTGACCGAATGCAAGGTTCGCACCCAGGTGATTTTCCGCAAGGCCGCTTCAACTTTCGTTGCCAGTTTTGGCAAGGCTGTCACAAGTACATGCGCCCTGACGAGATTCTGCTCATATTCGGGCGAGAGCTGAACGCTATAACCCCGGATCATGCCGCGTTTTTCCAGCCTCTCGATGCGGCTTTGCACCGTTGTGCGAGAGACGCCGAGCTTACGGGCAAGGTCGGCAGTCGATGCTCTGGCGTTCTCGCGCAGCAACGATAACAGGGAATGATCAGCTTCTGTCAGCATAATGACAAATCCATTCGGCGTATTGCTCAAATTAGCACGTAATATCGTCAGTTTATACACTTCATTTCGCCGAGCAATCTGCGAAATTCATATAAGTTTTTTATATCCATGGGGAATCATATGAAAGAGATCGTTGTTGTTGGCGCAGGTAAAATCGGTGGGACCATCGCCAATCTTCTGGCCGGTACCGGAGATTATAGCGTCACCGTCGTTGATCGCGTCCAGGCTCAGCTTGATGCGCTCGATGTATCGCCACTCGTTGCAACGAAGCAGATCGAAATTGCCGAAGCCGGCGCACTCGAGCAGGTCCTAGACGGCAAATTTGCAGTGCTCAGTGCAGCACCATTTCATCTGACCACCCGCATTGCCGAGGCCGCTGCCAAATCCGGCGTGCACTATCTCGATCTTACCGAAGATGTCGCAAGCACGCGTATCGTCAAGCAGCTTTCGGCAAAGGCGACAACCGCCTTCATTCCCCAGTGCGGTCTTGCACCCGGCTTCATCTCCATTGTTGCCAATGATCTGGCAAAACGCTTCGACTCGCTGGAAAGCGTGCGCATGCGGGTCGGCGCACTGCCGCAATATCCGTCCAACGCACTGAATTACAACCTGACGTGGAGCACGGACGGCGTCATCAACGAGTATTGCGAGCCTTGCGAGGCCATCGTCGATGGCGAATTGACGGAAGTGCCGCCGCTCGAAGAGCGCGAGGAGTTCTCACTCGACGGCGTCACCTACGAGGCCTTCAATACGTCCGGCGGTCTCGGGACCTTGTGCGAGACATTGCTTGGGAAGGTACGTACCCTCAACTACCGCACCATCCGCTATCCTGGCCACGCCGCCATCATGAAGGCTTTGCTCAACGATCTCGGACTGCGCGACCGCCGTGATGTGTTCAAGGATATTCTGGAGAACGCATTGCCTTCGACGCTGCAAGACGTCGTCGTGATTTTCGTCACAGTCAGTGGGCGCAAGAAGGGTCGCCTTCTGCAGGAAACCTATGCCAACAAGGTGTACAGCAATCACATTGGCACGCAGCTCTATAGCGGCATCCAGATCACGACGGCATCGGCAATCTGCGCCGTGCTTGACATGCTCGCCAAAGGTGACCTGCCGCAGCAGGGCTTCATCAAGCAGGAAGACATCGCGCTCGATGCATTCCTCGCCAACCGCTTCGGCAAGGCCTACGCGCAGGCGGAATCAGCCGGACGGCTCGTAGCCTGACAACAGGCTGGAACAAAAATCGCCACTGCCCGGCAGTGGCGATTTTTTATGCCTGAAAATTCAAATTTCATAACTTGGATGGAAAAGGCTCATTCCTGAAATTGCTCTAGACCCATTCGCCCTTGCGCATCACCGGCACGACCGAGCCATCATTGTTGATGCCATCGACGTCGATCTCGCCAGAGCCAATCATCCAGTCGATGTGAATGAGGCTCTTGTTGCCGCCGCGCGCTGCAACTTCTTCGGGCGAAAGCTCACTGCCATTGATGAAGCATTGCGAATAGCACTGGCCGAGTGCGATGTGGCTCGCGGCGTTCTCATCAAACAATGTGTTGAAGAACAGGAGGCCGGAGGCCGAAATCGGCGATGAGTGCGGGACGAGGGCAACTTCGCCAAGGCGCCGCGCACCTTCGTCCGTGCCGAGGATCTTGTTGAAGACTTCCTCACCGCGCGTCGCCTTGGCCTCGACGATCTTGCCGCCCTCGAAACGCACCCGGATATTCTCGATGAGCGTACCCTGATGGGAAAGTGGCTTGGTGCTGGATACGTGACCATCGACGCGAAGCGCATGCGGTGTGGTGAAGACTTCTTCGGTCGGGATGTTCGGGTTGCAGGTGATGCCATTCTTGGCAACCGAAGCACCGCCATGCCATTCATGCTCATCGGCAAGCCCGACGGTGAGATCGGTACCCGGGCCTTTGAAATGAAGCGCGGAGAATGTCCGCTCATTCAACCATTCGGTCCGCTTGCGCAACGCTGCATTATGGTCGCGCCAAGCGGCGACGGGATCGTCCACATCGACGCGGGAGGCCGCAAAGATCGCGTCAGCGAGCATGGTGACGGCCACTTCCGGATCCTGATCGGGAAACATCTGCTTCGCCCACGACGGATTGGGATAGGAAACGATGTTCCAGTTGATATCGAAGCCTGCGATTTTTTCCAGTGCGGGCTGATAGGCGCGCGATTGCGACTTGTTGGCACGCGCAACCTTCTCCGGATCCTCCGAGGAAAGCAGCATCGGATTGTCGCCGGCAACGGCAAGACGTGCTGTGTTGGCGGAGAAGGCCTTGGCCATGCCCTCGTAGAGCCAGCCCGCGGAGCGGTCGAAACTGTCGTCAGGCGCGTTGCGGTAACGCATGAGGGTTGCTTCTTCGTCACTGTAGAACGATGTCACCAATCCCGCGCCAGCCTTGTAGGCGTGTTCCGTGATGCGGCGCACCAATGGCAATGCGGCTAGTGGAGCAGTGATCAGGAGATCCTGTCCGGGCCGCAGCTGCAGGCCGATCTTGATGGCGACTTCCGCGAGACGGTCGAGCTTGACGGGGTCAACGGAGGGTATTTTGGGGGATGAGGTCATTGTAAATCCATGCTGCTGGATGAAGGTAATGGCAACATAGAACCGGACAATCAGCGATATCAAGCCGACGTCGTTTATCAATCCTTGCGTGTGAGGAAATCGGCAAACTCGCTTTGATAATCCGGATGCCAGCGGGACAATGGCGGACGGTTCTTGATGATATCATGCGCAGCCCAGAGTATCCGCCGTTCATCGATGGAGCGGGCTACATCGTTGTCGGGGCAGAGGATATAGAAGTCTCCCGCTGATACACGCTCCAGCATGAAATCGACGGTTTGTTCCGGCGTCCATGCGCCTGCGGGCTTCTCCGTCCGGTTGCCGGCGGTCAGAGGCGTATACACAAAGCCGGGAATGAAGAGATGGGCCGTTACGTGACAATTGCTGGTGTTACGTAACTCATGCTGGAGGGCCTCGGTGAAGGTTTTCACGCCGGATTTCGAGACATTATAGGCAGGATCGCCTGGCGGCGTGGTGATGCCTTGTTTCGAGCCGGTGTTGATGATGAGCCCCGGTTTTTGCCGTTGGATCATCCTTGGTCCGAACACCTGGCTGCCTCGAATCACGCCAAACAGGTTAACGGCGATGATCTGGTCCCATCTGCTGGTGTCGAATATGCTGCTGCCAGGTTGAATGCCGGCATTGTTCATCAGGATGTCAACGCCGCCAAACTTTTGCTCCACTGTCGCTTGCAGTCGCTGCAAATCGCTTATGCTGGTAACGTCCGTCTCGACGGCAATGACGCTATCGGGATCAGATCGTTGCGCGACGAGAGCATGTGCAGCATTGAGTTTGTCTCCGCCAAGATCGGCAATAGCGACCTTCAGACCCATTGAGGCGAAACGCTTGGCCGCTGCCAGGCCAATGCCGGATGCACCTCCGGTAATAACCGCGACATTGGATGCTGAAAAAGCCGGATGCGCCATGGGGAATGTCCTCATGTTTGTTGGACTGTTCGGGAAGGCTGTTCCATCAGCCTAGCAGAAGTTGGAAACAGAAGTAAAACGGCGAGGCTAGCCGAAATTCGGAACCCGCACATAGTGGGCAAGAGGAATCACCTGTTCCTTGGAATCGCGGCTTTCGGGCTTCTTCGCGCGCCAAAGCTTCTTTTTGCTGGCGCGCTTCAAGGATTTCCTTTTCCGAGCTTTCCCCCATGCACAATGCCTGCAACAGAACCATGCGCGCGGCATCGGCAATGCCGGAGCGATTTTCATTGAGTGCAATGTCGAGGATGACCCGGCGAAAATCTGTTGTCTCGGCTGGCCTGGCGGTTACGTAACGTTGCCTGCGAGCATTTTCCGCGTCAATGAGAGCATAAAGCTTCTCACGCAAATCGGCTCCGACGTTCTCATATTGTGCAGCAAGGTCCGGAGCAACCGCGGCAAGTTTCAGCTTCTGCCGTTCGCGGTGCCGTCGCTGCCTCTCTGCATTGCTGAGTGCCATATTTTTTGTCTGCGCCGTAACGAATGCGAATCACTTTACCCTTCCGTGATAGGCATGCGTGCAGTAACCGGCAACATTATGATGTCGTTACGCACAATCTGTTTGCCAGCCTGCTGCGCACAGCCCGTTACGTAACCAGAGGATCGGGAAGGTGCGCGGTTAGCCAAAGACCTTTCGAAACAAATTGTTAGGACAATTTCCGCTATCGTCAGGCGAATCAATTATCAAGCAAGTCTTGCCGGACTGGGAAAAACGCGCATGTTCGAATCCACAACCCCGACGCCATGCCAGGTCATTCCATTTCCTCTCACGCGAAGGGTGGCAAAGGTCCGCGACGTAGCGGCACGGATCATGGAAAAGACCACCGACCGGCAAGCGGAAGCTTATCGTAATCAGGTTGCGGACGCCTTGTTCAGACATCTGGACAAGATCGGTGCTCCGGAAGATGAACAGGATGAGCAAGTCGGGGCCTTCTTCACTGCGGTCGAACTCGAACTATCGCGCCTCTATGACCAGCAGGACGTCAATGGCGAAACATCAGCCTATTAATTTGCGTCAGCGTTCATAATGCCCTTGTAGGGATTCCAGAGTGTCTCGAGTTGGCGCGTGGATTATGCGCCGGTTCGGCCCGGGATCCGTACAATGACGGGTATTCGCAAGGCAGCGCTGGCGATTCCGGCAGATCCAGGGTCGACTATCGCCCAGGGCGATCAGCACGGTCCCATGGCATACCGAGCGTACCGTAATATACCCGATGTTACGGGTCTTTCGGTACCACAACGTGTAGTCTTCGCCGTGCGGGTAATCACAATTTCCCGACCGAACGGGATTCTCCAAAGCCTGCAGAATTACCAGATCGATATCTGACGAAGTGCAACCCAAAGGAGGCATACTTCAATGATGACGATTATGCGAAAGGCCGTGGCGGTCGCCTCCGGCGCAGTTTCATCAATGGCGCTTGCTCTCACACTCGTCTCAGGTACGACGTCTATCGCAGCGGCCGGTGAGGCGGAGGCCAAAGAGCTTCTTAAGGCGATGTCCGAATATCTCGCCGGGCAGAAGGCCATTTCATTCAATTACGACACCAATCTCGAGGTTGTCACCAATGACCACCAGAAACTGCTTCTGGCGAGCTCCGGCAAGGTCGAGATGGGCCGCCCAGACAAAATCCGAGTCACACGCACTGGCGGATTTGCCAATGTCGAGATGACTTTTGACGGCAAAACGCTGACGTTGTTCAACAAAGATGACAAAGTTTACGCTCAGGCCGAGGTGCCCGGTGCGATCGACCAATTGGTCGATGCATTGAGGGATAAATACAACAGGCCCCTCCCAGGTGCTGATCTTCTGTTGCCGAATGTCTATGACGAGTTGATGGGCGATGTCGTGGACGTAAAGGATCTTGGCAGTGGCGTGATCGGCGGGACTGAATGTGATCATCTCGCGTTCCGGACAAAGGAAGTCGACTGGCAGATTTGGATCGCTCAAGGCGAGCAGCCCTATCCTTGCAGGTATGTCATTACCGCCAGCCAGGTTGATCAAGGGCCGCAGTACAGCATCCAAATCAGCGACTGGAAGGCAGGGACTGACGCCGTTGCGGACGATTTCGGCTTCAAGAAACCCGCTGACGCCAAGCAGGTCGACGATCCGAAGAAGCTCGCGAATATCGATGAGCTTCCAGATCACCTTGCCGTAGGAGGCACCAAATGAACGTTTCAAGGAGACTCAGGATCGCCCTGTTGGCGGGGATCGCCGGTTTGTTCGGAGTAGAAGCCGGATCGGAACTTACGATACCTGGTGTGTCGAGTTTTGTGACGACAGCCGAGGCCAGGGTCGGGCGCCCGCTCACCCCAGTCAGTGTTGCCGGGGTGGCGCGGCGGACAGCACGGCGCTGCGCGGCTGGCGTTTATTACTGCTGAGGCTGTGTATGGGGAGCAGACGCCCAGCAGACGAATGACCCGAAGAT
This sequence comes from uncultured Alphaproteobacteria bacterium, assembly GCA_963777425.1. Classification (GTDB taxonomy): domain Bacteria; phylum Pseudomonadota; class Alphaproteobacteria; order Rhizobiales; family Rhizobiaceae; genus Phyllobacterium. Next base: position 575,129 of record CAVZQS010000011.1, read on the forward strand.
ACACGAATTGCCCAGATCGCCTTGCCGTGGGAGAGCGGCCAGCCGATGGGCTGCCCCGCATTGGAGTTGTCAGAAGACATACGACAGATGCAGCTTGCCTTCCCAGATATCGAGACCGTCCTGACCGAAGCTGAGATACCCAGCGCTTGTTCGAGTTGCAGCGCATTGGTCAGCAACATGCGGGCACCTCCCCTCAGCGAGAAGCTCCAGGGTGAAGGGGTTGCCTCTTTCAGATCTCCCGTCAGGATCTGGCCGCCATTCGGCCGTTCGAACTCATAGTTTGCGCCGAGTTCGGAAAACGGCATGATATATTTGCCATCCTTGAGAGGGAAAATCCGGCTGACCTCCGCCGATGCCTCCAGGACGCCGTAGTAAAACTATCTTCCGGAAAGCGCACATTAATAGGCAGACCCAGGATGTCGCCGCTCATCGCGTGCTGGTCGCTCTCGATGGCTGATCACCAAACGTTGGTGCTGCCGGTTAAGCTGCTCGGCTGTCACGAGACGGGTTAGCGAGTTCGTCCTTCGCAATTCCAATCTGTCTTTCCTGAAACAGCGCTGCGATCAGATCCGACTGGGTCACGATTCCGACGACCCGGTTGTCCGCGTCAACGACCGGCATATGATGCAGTCCCATGTCGGCCATTGGCGGCACAAGCTTGGCGATCATCGTTTCGGGCACCGCCGACTGGACTCGACACGTCATTATATCCGCCACCGTATGCTCGGATTGGCGTGCCAGCCGTAACCTGTTCCCGATGCGGATACGCCAGCCGAGTTGGAGGCGGCCATCCTCTGCCAGAAGCGATGCCCGCATGAAATCCGTCTGGGTGACGATGCCGATCAATTCACCATCCGCTGAAGTGACGGGCAGTGCCTTGATCCGATGATTGATCAGAAGTTTCCACGCCTCGCGCAATGGGGTCCCCGGTCGTACAGTTGCCACGTCCCTCGACATGATCTGGGCACAGGTAATCTCGCCCGAGCGCCTTTCATAGGAGCGGATCTGCGCCTGGTGCAGCAAGGCATCAAGTTCGTCCGGGCTTACATTGATGATCTCGTCGTATTGGGCCAGCACATCTTGCAGGTCGCTAGGGACGAAGCCGATGCGCGCAGTTGGCACCGGGTCGCTGGTGCCGTGGATGTTGGTTGGTGCACCGGGCACCAGATGAGGATAACGCCGGCCGGTCAGGTTGTTAAACAGCAACGCGGTCGCGAGCAGCAATATGGAATTCAGGCCGACTGGCCAAAACACGAAGCCATATCCTTCGGCATGCAGGACCGGGCCCCCCAGGACGGCCGTCAACGCGACCGCTCCGCTTGGAGGGTGGAGGCAGCCGAATGCCAGCATCAGGCCGATGGCAACCGACACCGCCAGCGCGGACGCAACAATCGGATCAGGTATGACAATTGCGAAGGTTACGCCGACGAATGCCGACAGGATGTTGCCGCCAAGTATCGACCATGGTTGTGCCAGGGGGCTTGTGGGAGCCGCAAAAAGCAACACCGCCGATGCGCCCATTGGCGCAATCAGGAGGGGCAAGTTAACATCGGGTCCGAGCGCTAGCTTGCTGACAAGGCCTGTCAACAAAATGCCCACGAGCGCTCCAAGGCACGCCCGCATCCGCTCCAGCCGACTGATGGGCGCAACGGCAGGGATGAAGCGCTTGAAGGTGCTCAAAAGCATCGTGAACGGAACCTGTCGGAAATGTTGGCCTTTGGGCACTTGGCCGCGCGGCTGATATGATTGCCCAAATGAATAGCAGACAGCCTAACTTTTGAGCAACGAATAAACGTACTCATTCTGCTTTACATGTAGAATGCGATTCCTCCCTTGGCGCGAAGGCGAGATAAATCTGCTAACGTAGGCGCGTACGGTGAAAATCCATCGTAGAATGAACAGCAACGACCACCGAAATCATCGTGGCGAGTGCCTTGGAGCCTTGGCACTCGAATATAGTTCGGGAACTTTTCCGCGGGAGGTGCATCCAATGCATTGATGAGGAGATTGGCGATGCCTGCGATTTCGATTAACAAAAGTACGGCATCCGATCAGTCGGGCGATTTCGATCTCGTTCGGCGCGCCCTGACCCGTGACGCCGATGCGTTTCGTACGATCGTCCGAACGCATAACCGCAGGCTCTACAGGATTGCCCGTGGCGTTGTGCGTAATGATGGTGAGGCCGAGGACATCGTCCAGGAGGCCTACTTAAGCGCCTTTACTCACCTTGATACATTCCGCGGCGATTCCTCACTCGCTACCTGGCTTTCCCGCATCGTGATCAATAAAGCACTTGGACGCTTGCGCAAGCGGCGACGGGCATCCGATGTTGCAGCGGCGTTTATTCAGGACGCACAGATTATTCAGTTTCCGCTCGCCTTTCGCGATGACCCTGAGCGAGGGATGGCGCAACGACAGATACTGCAGCTCATTGAACAGGCTACTGACAAACTCCCTGATTTATACCGATTAGTGTTCGTCGCCCGCGTGATCGAGGGCATGAGTGTCGAGGAGACAGCCAATTTGCTCGATATCCGGCCTGAAACGGTCAAGACCAGGCTTCACCGTGCCAGGCACCTTGTGCGTAAACAATTGGACGAACACATCGGGCCGATATTGCTTGATGCGTTCCCGTTCGCAGGTCGGCGATGCGAGCGCCTGACTATTGCGGTCATGCAGCGTCTTGGCTTTCCCGAATAATTTTCAGGAACCCTTTCCACGCGAAAGCATCCAATGGTTGCCAAACACAAGACAATGCCCGCCGCTCAGCAGGGCAAAGGAGGATATTATGCTTTCTCGCAAGACAGCAGTGCTTGCCGCATTCTGTTTGCTCGGCGCGTCCCTGACGCACGCGGACGACAAGCCAACCGATCCGCAGATCGCGCATATCGCCTACACGGCCGGCACGATCGACATCGAAGCTGCGCAACAGGCGATTAAAATGTCGAAGAACGAGAATGTTGTCGGCTTCGCCAAGGACATGGTTCGCGACCACGAAGCTGTGAACAAGCAAGCGCTTGATCTCGTCAAGAAATTGAAGGTCACACCGGAAGACAATGACACCAGCCGAACCTTGGCTATGGCCGCAAGTGCTGAACGAAGCAAACTCGCAAAACTCAACGGCGCCGCGTTTGACAAGGCCTATGTCGAGAACGAGGTGGCCTACCACAAGCAAGTGAATGAGGCTTTGGAAACTCTGCTGATCCCTTCAGCAAGTAATGCCGAACTCAAGAGTTTGCTGGAGACTGGTCTGAAGATATTCCAGGGGCACCAGCAGCATGCCGAGCATGTCGCCGCCGAACTCAAATGAGGGCACAAAACATGTTGTTGAAACGGCAATTGTGGATCGGCATTGCCGCTGCATTGGAAATAGCCACCCGGCCTGCCTTGGCAGAGACCTTTCAGGTTACCATCGACAAACTTGTGTTCTCGCCGGCGAACGTCAATGCAACGGTCGGCGACACTATCGAATGGTTCAACAAGGACATTCTGGTCCACACCGCGACGGTAAAAGGGGGCTGGGATGTGATGATCCCGGCTGGCAAATCTACACGTTTGGTTTTGGACAAGGTGGAGTCGGCTGATTACTATTGCCGGTTTCACCCGAACATGAAGGGTAAGGTGACGGTGACAGAGCCTTGATACCAAGGAGGTACCAAGGTCTCCGTACGGAGTGTGCGGCTGGCCAATCGCCGGGCTTCGCAGTCGGTAAAGCCAGCCGTCACAGCCGATAACGGCTACCATTGATTAGCTGAATATCCTCCCACGATAGCCTACCATTTCCCGCTGCTCACTTCGGCAGCTCCTGTCCGGCCTGCTCCCTAACGATGTACTCGGCGTACCAGTCCGGCCAGCCCTCATCATGCTGGCCCGTCAGTTTCTCATGCTCTCCGTGCGCAGCGCCCGCACGGCGGAGCGCTGCGGCAAGCTCAATCGACGAGGTGAAGGTCGTGTCACTTGCGTCAACGCGTCCGGGCAATCGTGCGGTGATCTCCTGGAATAGCCAGCCGTTGCCATCCGGATCACTAAAAGAGGCGAACGAGCGGTAGCTGCCGCGATCGGGGTCCGGACCACCAACGCGGATTCGTCCGAAGAGATAGGGCGCATCGGATCCCGTATATGTATCGCCGGCGTGATGGAACACTTCACTGACTTCGACGCCGCGACCGCGCAACTCTGCGCACGCGGCCTCGATGTTGGAGACGATCAGGTACAATCCCTGGGCAGAGCCGGGTGATGCAGCGGTGACGTTCCTGCCGAAGATGACCGAGCACCCGGAGCCAGGCGGCGTGAACTGGATCACACGGTAGCCATCATTGCCGGCGAAATCGGCGTCGAGTCTCCACCCGAGGCTCGCGTAGAATTGCTTCGCGCGATCGACGTCCGAAACAGGAATGACGACGATCTCAAGTTTCATGTCGATCGTCGGTGTTCTAGGTGTCTCTTGAGTTGTCATGATTGTCTCCAATGAAAGAACTCAAGGGGCAAAACACCTCCATTTGGCGGCTTTCCTTGGGTTCGGTTGTGTTTTGACCGGCATTTGCGCCGATCGGCTAAATCTCTTCCTTCCGCTGGATGGGTGTTTTCCCGCTCCTCGGTTCTCGAACCAGTCTCCAATGCGTGACCTGATGCCTGTGGCTTCGGTCACAGAGTGGCGTTCGGCTCCCGGTTTCCCATTCTCCTTGGGAGCGCAGCCCAGTCCTGCCGGACTCGCTAGACAGTCATCAGGACAGCCGGGATATCGTCGACGCGCCTTCCATGGTGGTTTCGCCGCGCGGCTCGAAAGCGCGCTGGTCACGCAGGACCTGGAAGGCGATCGTCAAAAGCTTGCGCGCGATGGCAACCCGCGCCTTGTTGGTTCCTCTAATCTTCAGATGCTCGTATTGGACCCGAAGCTGCGCATCGCTGGCGATGGCGGGAGAGACCGCTTCGACGAAGGCCCAGCGCAGCCACTTGTTGCCCTGCCTGATGATCTTGCCATGCCAGGTTTTCCCGCCGCTCGAATAGGTCGACGGCACAAGCCCGGCATAGGCGGCAAGTTTCTTCGGCGTGCAGAACCGCGCTATGTCGTCGATCTCCGCGTCGATCAGCCGGGCGAAGAACTCGCCAATGCCGGGGATCGTCTTCAACAGCTTGACGTTGGCATTGGCCTTGGTCATCGCCCGGATCGTTGCTTCCGACTGCTTGATCCGCACGTCGATGTCGCCGATGAACTCGAGGCCACGGTCGATCTGGATGCGGTCAATTTCCGAGACCTTGACCTGCGCCAACTGGATGCGGCCGGCCCTGCCGAACAGATCACCGAGCTTCTTCAGCTGCGCCGTCTGCTCCGGATAGCGATCGAACACCGTGACGATCCGGTTCTTCGTCATCGTGCGCAGCCGCACGTAAAACATCCGCTCGCGCAGGGCGATGCGAAGCTCTCGCGATCGTTCGCCGGGCGCCCAGGCCTCCGGCACCAGGTCAGCTCGCAGCAGATGCGCCAGCACCGTCGCATCGATCTTGTCGGTCTTGATCTTGGCGTCGGCGATCGCCTTGACCTTCAACGGGTGGGCGAGAACGACATCATCACAAATGTCGTCGAGCCAGTCGTACATCACCATCCAGTTGCGGGTCGCCTCGACAACCGCATGCGAGTTCTCGCGGTAGCGTTCCAGAAACCCGCCAAGCGACTGGCGATCGTTTTTCACCCGGCCGGATCTGAGCGTCTTGCCGCTGCTATCCTGCACCACCAGGTGGCTATAGGATTTGTGGTAGTCCACGCCGATATGGTAATCATAAGAGGCAGTCATGCTTCCAACTCCCTTGTTGAGATCTTCGAAACCCCAATAGGATAAGCCGAAAGGCTGGTAGCGTGACTGTCCCTCGATCATCATCGGCATCTCAGTGATCCGTTCTCTCAGCGGACGCGGCCTCTTTCATGCCATCTCCTTGATGTTTTGTGGAAGGGGTGGCGCAGCAGCGCACCCTGCATTTCTCAATTTGACTGACGCAGCGGCTTGTACGCGATTCTGAACTCTGTGGAGGACAGCTTTGGCTGTTCCTTGGCGGAGAAACGCCTGCCTTTGTTGGGGCCGACCGCACTATATCAGATTGGCGAAAGCTTTATTTGCCTAACTCTGCAGCCGGTGCGGCTAGGGAAGAACGTTGACTGCGCGAGCCGCGACGATAACGAGGGTCAAAAGCGAGATGGCGCTTTCGAGCATCATCAGCATCTTGGCCCTTCTTGTCAGCGGCAGAACATCAGTAGGGCTGAATGCTGTCGCCGTGTTGTATCCGAGAAACAGGTAATCGAGGAACAATGGTTGCCAATCGGGCGATGCGACTTCTGGCGCAGTTGCCTGTGGAAACAGCCAATCCGGCTTCGTGCTTGCCCTACTCGCACGAGCGAATGGGCCGCCCCGATCAATCTGCCAGTAAAGCAAGGAGAAGATCAGTACATTGGTGACCCAAATCGCAAGCGAAGAGGAGAGGAGCGAGACTGCGCGAGTTTCCGGCGGGTGCAGTGTGATGATGCCGATCATGTCGGCCAGTTCCGCAGCCGTGTTGGCAACGTAGGCCGCGCCAAGAAACAGGATCACCGTCCGCTCAATGCGTTGCCACATCGTGTTCGCTGTTGTGATAGTGACGACAACCATCGGCACAAGCACTGCAAGCGCCACGACATGGGAAAACCACTTCGGCATCACCTGCACGTGGTGAGGAAGCACTTCCAGCAAGCCGAGCACCACAATAATCGCAAGGGCTGCTGTCCAGCGTGGCTCGTCGCGAATGGTTTCCCCAGGTTCGTTCATGGAGATTGAACGTCCGCGATTTCGGGATGGTTCAAGCGCATTCCGATACATTCGAGCTGGCAGCTGAACGCGTCAGGGCGCATGAGATCGTGACGATTGCTTATCACCCTTGGTCCCCCAAACCGGAGATCCACCGCGAACCTGCTTTGATCGAGAGGATCACAGCGGCAGCCTAGTCCTGCTGTGGCACAGTCACAAGGCCGTTTGGGATGCTGGTTTGCTGAAATCTTATGTTGGTGGCATGCTCAGTGCCGATAAGTCCGGTTCCGCAACAACAGACAAGCGCAAAAAATGCCGTTCGAGATTTCCGTCAACGTCGAACAACTTTCGACAATGATCTCCCACGCTGTGGCCCCGGCATTTCTGCTGGCTTCGATTGCGGCTCTGGTGTCGATCCTGATCAGTCGAATGGCAGGGGTGACGGACCGAATTCGAAACCTCAACCAGATTACCGACGACGACACAGGGCGCCAGTGGCTGAGGGCCGATATCATCCGGTTGAAGCGCCGGGAGATCCTATTGAACCAATCCCTGCAACTTGCGGTGATTGGCGGAATCGGGATCACAGTGCTGTTGTTGTTTGGTTTTGTGGCTGCCTTTTTGGGTTATCGCCATGAGCCCGGCGCAGCTGTGCTGTTTATTGGGTCTTTGTGTTTTCTGGTCGCTGCTCTGTTCCGATTCCTGCAGGACGTAAGGCTTGCTGTGAGCGAACTTGACCATCATCATTGAGTGTTGATGGTGCGCACGGTCGAACAGTGCTACGTTATCGCTGGGGGAATCACACATGGATATTGTCTGGAATTGGCATTCGATCCCGGTCGCTGCGGCTACACTCCTGATGATAAATTCGGGTGCATCGGCACAGGAATCAAGCGAGGACCTCGCCAAGAAGCTGTCAAATCCGATCGCGTCATTGATCAGTGTGCCGTTTCAGTTCAATTACGATAGCGGGTACGGTCCCAATGATGGCGAGAAATACTATGTCAATGTGCAGCCCGTCATTCCGTTCACGCTGAACGAGAACTGGAACGTCATCTCGCGAACGATCTTGCCGATCGCTTGGCAGGACGATATCGCCGGACCGTCCGGCGATCAGTTTGGTCTGGGTGATACAGTCCAGAGCTTCTTCTTCTCACCGAAGCAGCCGACCGCCGGCGGCATTATTTGGGGCGCTGGACCAGTGTTCCTGTTGCCGACGGCGACTGACAATCTGCTTGGCGGCGAAAAATGGGGCGCGGGACCAACAGCGGTGATTTTGAAGCAGGATGGCCCTGGACCATTGGCGCGCTGACGAATCACATCTGGTCTTTCGCCGGCGACGAGGATCGCAACGACGTCAATTCGACCTTCCTGCAACCCTTCATTTCCTACACGACCAAGGATGCCTGGACGTTTACCCTCAATACCGAGTCGACCTATGACTGGGAGGGAGAGCAGTGGTCGGTCCCGCTTAATTTCACCGTTGTCGAAGCTCGTGAAGATCGACAAGCGCCGATCAGCCTGACCGCCGGCGTGCGCTATTGGGCAGAAAGCCCGGAGAATGGTCCTGATGGCTTCGGCGCCAGGCTAGCCGTTACGTTTCTCTTTCCGAAATGACGCCAGCCTAGACCATCTGCCGGTCTGCTTGAAACGTTGCCTATTTGGAACCGATCGCCGCCCGCAACTGCCTGATGAGTTCGGCAAGTTGTGGATCATCCGGCCGCTGGCGTGCCAGCGCTTCGGCATATTTCAGTGTTTCCGGATAGCGTTGAAGCTTCAGTCCATATTGGATGGCCGCGCCGAGAAGATCGGCGTCGGTTTCACCACCTGCGACCGCAAGATCGAGCACGGTGAGGCCGTCCCCCGTGCGCCCTACCGAATCGAGCGCAATTGCAAGCGTTGTCTTATACCGGGCATTGCCGGGGTCCAGCCGGATGGCTTCATTAAGCTCGCCGATCGCTTCCGGAACGGCTTTTTGACGGACGAGCGACAGAGCATGTCCGTAGCGCAGGTCGGCCTGATCGGGCGAGACCTTGATCGCCTCGGCATATGCCTGCTCGGACTTTTCGTTTTGCCCCGTTGCGCGGTAGAGTTCGGCAAGGTTGATACGCGCACCCGAAAGCGCTGGATCGAGCATGATCGCCTGGCGGAACGCTTTTTCGGCCTCGTCCGCACGTTGCTGGCCGAACAGGAAGGTGCCAAAATTGTTCTGTGTCTCAGCAACATCGGCATTGGCCCGCACATAGGCACGCAGATCATCGATTGCGGCGTCGAAACTCTTTCTGGCATCACCCAGAAAACCGAGCGATGGGGTGCTGCCAAGAGCGGTAATAGCCGCCACGCGCACAGCACGCGTTTCGTCGGCAAGGAGGCGCCCTATCGCATCCAGCCGTTGCTGTGGCGGCAGATTGGCGGCGCCTTCCGCCGCCCCGAGCCGAACGAGTGGATCCGGGTCTCCCGCCGCCGCCTTTACGTCAGCAGCAGTGTTGGCTCCTCCTACGCGGCTCATCGCAGCGACCGCGCTGCCCCGGACGATGCCCGCCTGTTCCCGGTCAGCAACGATCTTTCGCAAGGCCTCGATCGATACCGGGTCGTTCTGGGCAGCACCCGCAAAGGCATGTGCAGTCGTCGGGCGTTCACGCCAGGCCTTGCCGTACCACAGATCCATGGTTTCGGCCGCCCAGGCATTGGTCTTGCCCTCATGGCATGTAGTGCAGGCGTTCGGCGTACCATAGCTCGCCGATAGGTCAGGACGCGGAATGACGAAGGAGTGGTCGCGCCGGGGATCCACTTTCATATAGGTGCGCTGGGGCATATGACAGTTGGCGCACTGCGCTCCAGTCGATCCCATCGGGTGATGTGTATGGTCGGGAGTGTCGAAGTCGCCGCCCGGATTGAATTTCACAAAGCGCTCCGGCGCCATTTTCGTATGACATTGCGTGCACAAGGCGTTGCCCTGCGCCTTCAGTGTGGCTTCATGCTGCGTGTGGCAGTCGAGGCAGGTAACACCGGCTTTTGCCATCTTGCTTTGCTGGAAAGAGCCGTACTCGAAAACCTCGTCGAGAATTTGTCCGTCGGGAAAGTAGAGGTCCTGACGGAGCAGTGCTGGGGAGAAATAGTCGAGGAAGGGCTTTCCGGGTCGATACCCGTCAACGAGCTTGGTACGTCTCGAGTGACAGGCAAAACAAGCGCCCGCATCGACCTTCGACAGACCTAAGTCCGGATCCGCGGACGCTGTGGCATCCTCTGGTTTTTCCCTCGGCCCATGCGACGTGTTTTGCGCCCGCGCCGTGGCATGATTGGCACCCGATGCTTGTGGCGACGTAGGACGATTTGTACTCGCTCGACTCCGGCTGGAAATTGGCCCGGGGGTCGGTGGAATGGCAGTCGATGCAAGTGCGGTTCCAGCGATAGAATGGACCTGTCCAATGGAATGTGGACCCCGGTTTTTCTGGCATTGCCTTCGCCAAGCCAGAACCACTGCTGCTTTCCCGTATCCCATGCGACGTCGAGTGCCTGCAGTCTGCCGCCACCGATATCGACCAAATACTGCTGCAGCGGCTCATAGGCGAAAGTGTACTTGACCTCAAACTCCGCTTGTTTGCCGTCAGCCCCTTCGGTGCGGACGAAGAACCGTCTGTCCCGGCGAAAGAAGGTTGATCCGAGACCATCGTGCTCGAAGCGGCTGTTGTTGAAATCTGCCCGCACCGACTTGTCATCGGCGACGGCCATCGCCTTGGCATGGTTCGACTTGGCGAATGCTGCCGCCTGGTTGGCGTGGCAGGATGTGCATGTCTTTTCATCCACGAATCCCTCATGGATCGAGATACGCGGATCGACAGGAAGCGCAGGGGCTCCTTCAGCGGCAAAGGCTTGACCGGTGAAAAGCAAAGCTCCAAATGAAACGGCCCAGAGCATGGCCGATACAACAATGGCTGCTTGAACGCCTCGAATCTCAGTTAGCACAAGCTCATTCTCGCATCCGACTTTGCCCGGCCGATATCACGGCGCCACACTCTACTTGTCAGGAAATATCTGTTTCCAGTCGGCCTTCATGTCGACGACTGTCCACTGGTTTACAGCTGCAGCATCGAGCGCCGTGTCAAGGCGGCCGAATTCCGTGTTCCGGTCGTAGGCATATTCGCGCTCGGCATCGGTGTGGTGGATGATCAGCCGAAACCGGGCGTTGCCGCCCAATGTTGTCCACTGCAGCATTTCCAGGTCGCCGTCGGAATTGCCGAACGCGGCAATTGGACGGCGGCCGATGTGCTCGTTGATCCCGACCGGCTTGCCGGCCTTGTCATCAATGAAATTGACCTGCGGCAGGCGCATCAGGGTCGGTGCGCCGTCCTTCATCTCGAACTGCGTCTTGATCGACGAGCCGACGACCTGTTCGGGCGGAATGCCATAGACTTTTTCGCTCCAGGGCCGCATCAGCTCGATGCCGCCGCCCGATACGATGAAGGTCTTGAAGCCGTTGGCACGCAGATAGGCGAGCAGTTCGAGCATCGGCTGATAGACGAGCTCGGTGTAGGGCTTCTTGAACCGCGGGTCACGCGCGGTTGCAATCCAGTCCGTTACGATCTGTCTGGAACTCCTCGCTGGTCATCCCGGCATGCGTCGCCATGATGAGTTCCACCAGCCCCTTTTCGCCGGCTGCGGCGAGGGTCTTCATGTCACCCTCGAGCACCGCCTTGAATGGCTGCGTGTCCTTCCATTCCGGATGCGATGCGGCCTCAGCCTTCACCCGGTCGAGGGCGAAGGCGAGCTGGATGTACATCGGATGCTCGACCCACAGCGTGCCATCATTGTCGAAGACGGCGATGCGCTCCGGCTCCGGGACGAAGTCGGGCGAGTTCTCCGTGGTCACCTTTTTGACAAAGTCGACGATTGCCGCCTTCGGTGCCGTGTCGTTCCACGACGGGAAGGGATCGTTTTGCGCCAATGCCGGGACAGCGACAAGAAGGATGGCCGCGATACCCAGCGCCGCGGCGCGGGCGACTTTGAGCAAGATCAAATGCTGCGAACATGATTAGATCCTCCAATGCCGCCTGCGTGTTTCGAGACGCGCCGGCAGAGCGAACGAGAGACCCCGGTTCAGGGCCGGGGGTCTTTTGAGTGTCAATTGCCGGTTGGCAACGGAATGGTGACACCTTCCTTCGCGAGCGAGTCCCGCACCCACTGGAACCGCTCATAATTCGAAAGCGTGAGCGGACCCGTGTAGGTCAGGCTCTGCATGCTTGCGCGGGGGATACTCGACATAGGTGGCCATGATCTTCTTCAACTCCTCGCCCATGACCACGCCCATCCAGGTCCGCTCGGTGAAGTTGTTCATGAAGATGTCGTAGCGTTCCTGCGGGTCCTGCCACAGGTCGAACACCTGGGGTACCGTGGCGACATATTTTTCCGCGCCCTTCCAGCCGAGGTTGGAGTCGACCGCCAAGCCGCCGGTCGAAGCTCCGTCATCGCCGCGAATATTGAACGCGAACTTGTAGTTGTTAACGCGAATAGCACCGGGTGAAAGTTCGTTCTCGGTGAAATAGAACCAGGATTTACGCTCGGATTTGCCGGTACCAAGCAAGACCGGCGACATGTCATAGCTGTCGAAGATAGATGGGCTTGTCTTCGCGGTCCTTGTCGGGCAGCGGAACACCGGCAACCGAGGCGAATGTGGCCATCAGATCGAGGCCGCCAACGACGTCATGATTCTTCGTATCGGGCTTGATCTTGCCGGGCCATACCGCGATCGCGGGAACACGGTTACCGCCCTCGCGCAAGGTGCCCTTGGTGCCGCGGAAGGGCGTGTAACCGGCGTCCGGATAGACGTCCTGCCACGCGCCGTTGTCGGTCGTGTAGAAAACAAGCGTGTTCTTGTCCATGCCGGTTTCACGCAGCTTGTCCATGATGCGGCCGATGCGGGTGTCGAGTTCGACAACCGAATCCGCATATTTGCTCTTCGACAGTGATTTAAGCTGGAACTCCGGTGCCGGCATGTTCGGCTGATGCACCTTCATGAAGTTGACGTTGATGAAGAAAGGTTCGTCCGGCTTCTGCGACGCTGCATCAAGGAATTCGAGTCGCTGCCTTCTCGACGTAACTGTCGAAGAACGGGATGCCGACGACACCTTCCTTGCCGTCGATCGTCGGGGTATCGACATATTGGCCATTGATCTTGAATTCCTCTGTCACCGGGCCTCCGGCCTTGCCGGACAGCGCACCTTTGGTCACCTTCTGGAACATCGCCCGCAGGGCCGGATCCATGTCGGGGAACCAGGTCGGATCGGCATAGGTGTAGGCGTTGAGATGATAGAGGCCGGCATATTTCATTTCGTCATAGCCCTGTGCATTCGGCAGCGCGTAGTCGGCTTCGCCGAGATGCCATTTGCCGGTGAAGTAGGTGTGGTAGCCACCGCGTTTCAGCACTGAGGCAAGCGTCCATTCCGCTGCCGGCAGCCCACCACCCTGGCCCTGGAAGGCCACTGTGGTCATGCCGCTGCGGTTGGGAATGCGCCCGGTCTGCATGGCGGCGCGGCCGGGCGTGCAACTTGGCTGTGCGTAGAACGAGAAGAAGGTCATGCCTTCGCTCGCCAGCTTGTCGATGCTCGGCGTCGGCATGCCGCGCCCTTCGCCGCCGCCATAGGGGCCGAGATCGCCATAGCCGGTGTCGTCGGACACGATGAACAGGATGTTGGGCTTCTTTTGCGCGTCCTGCGCCTGAACGGTGCCAGGAGCGCCCCACAGCGCGGCAGCTGCAGCCAACGCTCCGAGGCCGCAGTTAAGGATAGTGCAACTCATTTTCAGCTCCTCCGTTGAAATTGTCAGTTGCAAGTTGGTTCCGCGTTTAGCGTGAATTGAACGGTCTCCATCCCAAGCTGTGCGAACCAAAGATGTGACTGGTTGAAGATTCACTGGGCATGCAAACCCAGCAGCGGTGCTGTGCAGAATTCATCAATACTCATCCGAAGGATTTGGTTCACGTATGCTTGCGATCCCGGAGAGTATTCCGATCATCAGCTGCCGGTGAAGTACGTAACAGTAACACGGGACAGTGTTGTAACGTTATTGGAGAAGGTCGGTGTTAAGGCTTCGACAAACGAGTCTGGCCGTGCTCTGATACGGTTTTTCCACGCCGATAATGGATAGCAGGAGAGAATCATGACACGGAGAGGATTTCGAATGGCGGACGAACTTAGCCGCGAGCCATCGGACCGGTTGCACGCCACCGTCACGAAACGACGTGGGATACCCGCTAGTAAGGCCCCTGGAGGCTACAAAACGATTTGCGACAGAACCTAACGAAGCGATGACTAACCGCCGAATGCCAAGGGCAAGTTAAATGCCCAGGTGGACCGGCCCGCATCGGCGGGTATGGGCGGGAAGGGTGCTGCCCGGCGGACCGTGTCCATGGCAGCCTTGTCGACGGCCGCGTTACCGGAGCTGCGGCCAATGCCGACGCCTGTCACGCTGCCATTGCTGGCGACAACGAATTGCACCTGAACCTCGCCGCGCAATCGTCCCTGCCGCCGCAATGCGCGGCGGAGTTTCGACGTCACAGTGCCAGGATAGTTGGAAACCGCGGCGTTCCCCTCTGCTGAAGACTTGCCGCGTGCATTGCCGTCGGCGTTTCTCTGGCCGTCATTCTTCCCATCGGCGATGCCGGTCCGTGCCGTCCGCTCATTGACACCGTCACGCCCCGACGCTGCCTTGGATACGGGGGCTTTCGTGGCTTTTGTTGCCGGCGTCGCGGTCTTGGCCGGTTCCTTGGGCTTTTCGTCGGCCCGCTTTGCGTCGGCTGGCTTTTCGACGACCGGCTTTGGAGCTGCAGACTTTTCCAATGGCTTCGTTACTGGTTCCGCATCCTCGACCGGTTGCACCATGGCCTCCGAAGGTTGCTGCACGACATTTTCGTCCAGCGTTGGCTGGAGCGGCGTGACGCTGAGTATTTCTGGCGCCTCACTAGGCGCAGTTTCCGCCACTTCGGAGGCGGGTTCAGGTGCGTCAACAGGTTCGACCGGCGCAATAGCTTCAACCGCCTCATTCACTTCGACGGGCGCCCCTTGCTCAACTTCCTTTGCCGGCACAGGCTTTGGCATCACCATTGTCACCAGCGAAACGTTCGTTGCATCAATGCTGGCTGGGTCTGGGGTGCCGGAAGAGTTCATGTCTACGGAACCATCTCCAAGCAGAGCGGCCATCGTGTCTGGTCTGCCGGCAATGAGTACTTCGTCGGTGACGAACCCGATAAGGAGCACCGCAAGCACAGCGTGAAATCCGCAGGAAAGCGCAAGTTTCCGATACCACTTGATAGTGGGTATTTGCGGTTTTGCGGCCATGCTCCCGTGCCTGGCGGCGTCTGGTGAAAGCTCCGCTCCGGCCGTGTCGGCAAGCTCTACTGCATCCGGTCCCTGGTCTGACAAACCCGGAAGGGCGTCGTTGTCGATAACAAAAAGCGCTGGCGGATCCTTCCGTTTGACGACGGCGGAAGTCTCTGTTTGGAAAGCGAGCGCGTAAGCCATCACTAACTTCCGAATTGCACGCCGGATTTCGTCATCGGATTGAGTTGGCGGATGCAGGCTTTCGGGTCGACGCCCGCGCCCGAACATTCCGTTGCGTCGTTCACCAGCACGCGGGTGATCTTGGAGCAATCCGTATCGCCGAGATCGAAGCGTCGTACTTTGGTCTTGCCCTGCGGCAGGTCCTTGAAGTCAAGCACGGTGATGCGATCCACCACCTGCGCCTGATTGAACAGCGCGATCTCGAACGCCGCCTTGTCGAGCGGCGCCTTGAGATTGTTGGTGACGACAAATGTCAGTCTGCAGCCCTTGTCGGAGGGCTGCAGTGCATTGAGTTCAAGTGTCAGGGTTGGCGCCGGGGAGGACTCTTGCCCCGACGCCGACCCTGTTGCAGCAAGTAGGAATATGGCTGTAACAGCGGTCATGCTATGGCCAAGACTTGCTGCAAATTTCATGATTACCATCCAAATTGTTTGGCGAGTGTGATCTTGAAGGTGCGTCCCTTCGCGTCAGTCCCAGCCAGGTTGTTGCGATAGAATTTGTCGAAGAGGTTCTCGACGGCAAAGCGGGCTTCGAAGCCGGCATATTTTTCGTCTACCGGCTTCCACGAGGCGAAGATGTCGTGCACGCCGTAGCCCGCGGTCGGTTCGCCGGTGAACCCGGTGTCGGCATGGGCGGCATATGTGCTGCGCCAACCATATTCGACGCCGTAGTCGATCGCCCTACCGCCAACCGTCATCGTCAGTGTCTGCGCCGGGATGGTGGTCAAGGGTTCGCCCGGTTTCCTCGTCCTCGCCCTTGATGTTGCTGTATGCAAGGCGGGTGAAGAAGATTTCGGCATCGTAGGAGCCCTCGACTTCGACACCGTAGATCTTGGCTTCATTGATGTTGACGTAGTAGGTCACCGGCAACCGGCTGCGATTGTTTGGATTGGTGCTGATCAGGTTGCGGATCTGGTTGTAGAAGCCGGTCGTCTTCAGTTGCAACGTATCGCCGGCCCGTACGAGATCGTAACCCGAGACGGAAAAGCCCGCCTCGTAGTTGTTGGACGTTTCCTTCTCGAGGTCGAGAACTCGCGGTCCGCCCGCCGGGATAGGTGCGCCCCGGGCCCGACGTCGAATAGAGCTCATCGATGGTCGGGAATCGCTCGGTGTGCGCCACGGAGCCGAACACGGAGAAGTTATCATTGAGCTTGTAGAGAGCAGCAAGCTTTGGCGAAATCGCATCGTCCGACGAGTCTTCAGCGCCGACAATGCCGCCTGCTGGCGACGTATCGCGGTAATCATAACGGATACCGGGGATTAACGTCAGCTTTTCGCGCCAGACGAACTCGTTCTGTGCGTAGAACCCATACTTGTTCTCGGTGCCTTCCGGGTGGAAAAGGATCGGTCCCGGCTGAATGCCGTCAATCGACTCGGCTTCGCGATCCTGGCGGCTGATCTGGGTGCCGATAGTCAGATAGTTCTCGAAATTGTCGGTCTTGTACTCGAACGTATTTTCGAGGCGCGCCTGCAATGTCTGATAGGAATAATCCGAATCGTCGAACAGTTGGTTAGGCATTCCTATTCCCGAGGCATTCGACTGTTCGTTCGATGTGTCGGAATAGGAGAGATAGAACTTCAGGTCTAGCCAGGGATTGTCGCTGGCCGGATTCTCATAGGCAAAGACGACCGTCTGATCGGTGACCTTGCGATCGACTGTCCCGAAATCGTTATCGTCTGTTTGTGCATAGGCCTGATCATCGCCATCGCCTTGCCAGCGCTGGTAGGAAAGCCGGATCGACTGCTCGTTGCCGTCACCGAAGCGGTAGGTTCCTTTGGCAAGACCGGACCAGGAATCGAATGACGATCCTGGTATTTCGTCGCCATTGCCATCTTTGTAGTCATCGGATTGGCGATAATTACCCATGCCGAGGAACTCGAAATTGTCGTTGAGCCTGGTTGCATAGATGGTCGAACCCAGGAGCCCGGTGCCATTGGAGTCATAGGCGCTCTTGACGCGGACGGCATTGTTCTGGCCCGGAGCCAGGAAATCGGCCGCATCTTTCGTCGTCAGATTGATGACGCCACCGAGAGCGCCGGAACCGTAAAGCGTCGATGACGCTGGACCGCGCAGTACTTCAACCTGCTTGTAGAGCTCGGGATCGCTGAAGAAGGATCCCATCCGGTATTGTTCGTAGAATTTGGGCGTGCCGTCGACGTTGATGATGATCTTGGACTCGTCCGCAGCCGCTGCTCCGCCGATGCCGCGGATGTTGAAGGCCTCACCGAAGACGCGGTCGCTGCCGATGGCTGTCACGCCAGGAACATCGCGTAGGGTGTCGCCGATGGTCTGCGGCTGGTCCTGGTCGATCTGTTCCTGATCAACGACTGTTACCGCCTGCGGCGTATCAATGGCGATCTTATCGACACCCGCGCCCACCACAAGGCGTTGCAACAGGGTCACGCGCCCCTTCTTTGCAGCACCCGCCTGGGTCTGCTCACCCGTTTCCGTTTTTTGTTCCGCCTGCTGCGCCCCAGCAACATGCGCTCCGACCATGATCGTCATTGCCGCTCCGCCAAGCAAAGCAGTTACATTCCGTGCCACCAGCCCCATAATTCTCATTCTCTCCAGGGTTCAGTTTGTCGCTGGCTGGCCGGGAGAGCTTCGTGCCGATGCTCCAATGCTTGCTTGCAGTTTTTTGTCTTTTTAGAAGGCCATGTTAAACTTGACTGATTGACTCTTCTTTAGGTTGAGTAATAAATATGATTAATACGAGTCAAGTTTAATTAAACGGAATAATGCGGCGGCGTTGTTCCGGACAAACAGCAACAAAAAAGGCCAATTGCCATGTCGCGACGTCAAATCATCGATCTGCAGGTTCGTCTACCGAACGTTACGCCGATGCGATCCGATTTAAGCAGACCCGTGAAACAGGTCATTCGCGTTTTTGGCAGCGACATTTTGTTCGACGGCTCCAATGAAGTTGGTATTGAACATGCCGGTTCGCTTTACCGGCTAAAAATCACCCGCCAGGGCAAGCTGATCCTGAACAAGTAAAGAACCATAGGCACGAGAATGACCGAGACTGTAAAACCGACACCCGAGGCGATCCGGCAGGCGAGGGCCGATAATCCGAAGATGCGAGAGCGTGACCTCGCGCAACAGTTGCGAATTTCCGAGGCCGATCTCGTTGCGGCCTGGTGTGGAATCAACGCCATTCGAATCAGCCCGCGCATCGAGACGTTTCTCACCGAAATCCAATCGCTTGGCGAAGTCATGGCGCTCACCCGCAATGAAAGTGCCGTGCACGAAAAGATCGGCGTCTACGACAAGCCCATTGTCGGCAAGCATGCCTCGCTGCTGCTCGGCGAGCAGATCGACATGCGTCTGTTCCCGAATTCTTGGGCCCACGGCTTTGCCGTCGAAAAGCACGATGGCGATTCCGTCCGCCGCAGCCTGCAATTCTTCGATGCCGCCGGCGAAGCGATCCACAAGATCCATTTGCGTGCGGCATCCAACCTCGACGCCTATAACGCGCTCGTTGCCAGCCTGCGGCTGGACGACCAATCCCAGACGGTCGAACTGACATCGCTGCCAAAGCCGGAAGAGAAGATCCTTGAGATCGAAGAACTCGACGCTGCAGGCTTGCGAGACCGTTGGAGTCAGATGCGTGACGTGCACGAGTTCTTCGGTATTCTGCGCTCGCTCAAGATGACACGCCATCAGGCGGTGCAGGTGATTGGCCAGGATTATGCCTGGCAGCTCGATGCCGGTGCCCTGGCTGCCATGCTGCAACATTCGGCACAGGAATTGATCCCGATCATGTGCTTCGTCGGCAATCGCGGTTGTATTCAGATTCATTCGGGTCCGGTCCAGAACATCACGTCGATGGGCCCCTGGATCAATATCCTCGACGAGACTTTCCATATGCACCTGCGCACAGATCACATCGCCGAGGTCTGGGCTGTGCGAAAGCCGACGAAAGATGGTCATGTCACCTCGTTCGAGGCCTATGGCGCAGAAGGTGAAATGATCATCCAGTTCTTCGGCAAGCGGCATGAAGGTGCGGGCGAACGCAGCGACTGGCGCCGGCTTGTCGAGGGCCTGCCACGCCTGATGCGCGCTGCAGCCTGAGGACATGAGAATGACGATCAGACTACCGCTCATCGCCGTCATGCTAGGCATGCTGGCATTGCCTGGACACACCTCCGCTGAAGAGATCACCGGCCGGGTCCCCGATGCGAGCCGCGTCGTTTCGATCGGAGATTCCATCACCGAGATCGTCTTTGCGCTGGGCGAGGAGGCGCGGCTCGTTGGCCGTGACTCCACCAGCACCTATCCCGATGCGGCGAACAGGCTGCCCGATGTCGGCTATATGCGTGCGCTGTCACCGGAAGGTGTCCTGTCGATCAACCCGACCGCAATCATCGCCGTCGAGGGCAGCGGACCGAAGGAAACAATCGAAGTCCTCAAAAAGGCAAGTGTTCCCTTCGTCTTTGTGCCGGAAAATTACACGGCCGCCAGCGTCACCGAGAAGATCCGAATTGTCGGCAAGGCACTCGGAGTCGACGACAAGGCAGAAAAACTTGCACAAAGGGTCGAACTGGATCTTGCGGCCGCGCAGGCCGAAACCAGCAAAATCAAGGCGCGCAAGCGCGTTCTCTTCATATTGAGCGCTCAGGGCGGCAAGATACTGGCATCAGGAACCAAGACGGCGGCGAACGGCATCATCGAACTCGCAGGCGCTGAGAATGCCATCACCGGGTTCCAGGGCTACAAGCCGCTGACGGACGAGTCGATCATAACCGCAAAGCCCGACATCATTCTCGTCATGGACCGCGGCGGCGATCATATCGCTGTCAATACCGATCTCCTCGCCAACAAGGCAATCGCAGCGACCCCCGCCGGCGAAGCCAAAAATATCGTGCGCATGGGTGGACAATATTTGCTTGGCTTCGGTCCACGCACGGCACAGGCCGCGCATGACCTGGCAAAGGCGTTCTATGGCAACGAATTGAGCCAATGAGCGCGTCCATTGTCATGAAATCCGCCGCCATCCAATCGAACAGCGGCGGCGGCAAAACACGTGCGGATGGCGACCGCTCCTTTCTCGCCAAAGGCGTGATCGCAGCACTATGCCTTGTCCTGTTGGCAACGATTGTGTTCAGCCTTGCCGCAGGTGCTTCCGACGCATCGATCGTCTCCGTCATCAGTGCCTTGCTTTCGTCTGCGGATGGCAACAGTGGTGCTTTGCCTCTTCGTGATCGCATCATCATCTACGATATCCGCCTGCCGCGGGTCATTTTAGGCACGCTGATCGGTGCATCGCTTGCCGTCTCTGGTGCGGTCATGCAGGGGTTGTTCCGCAACCCGCTTGCTGATCCGGGCATTGTCGGCGTCTCGGCCGGGGCGGGCCTCGGCGCGGTCAGCATGATCGTCCTAGGCGGCACCGCTCTCGCACCGCTCATCACCCTGTTCGGTTATTATGCCTTGCCGCTCGCCGCCTTCGCCGGTGCGCTCGCCTTCACGCTCATTCTCTACAGGGTTGCCACACGGCACGGGCAAACCTCCATTGCCACCATGCTGCTTGCCGGCATCGCCCTCGGGGCCATGGCGGGAGCCTATATGGGCGTGCTCGTCTATATCGCCGACGACCGGCAATTGCGCGACCTGACCTTCTGGGGCCTGGGCTCGCTTGCCGGGGCTAACTGGGTGAAGATCGCCGCCGCTGGTCCGTTCATCATTCTGGCGCTGCTGGTCTCGCCCTTTCTCGCGCGTGGTCTCAACGGTCTTGCCTTGGGGGAGGCGGCGGCAAGCCATCTCGGGATCCCGGTGCAGCGCTTCAAGCGCATCGCCATCGTTGTGGTCGCAGCGGCAACCGGCGCCTCGGTTGCCGTCAGCGGTGGTATCGGCTTTGTCGGCGTGGTCGTGCCGCATCTCTTGCGTCTCGTGATCGGGCCGGATCACCGCTACCTGCTCCCGGCCGCGGCATTGCTGGGCGCAAGCCTGCTGCTGCTCGCTGATGCGGTCAGCCGCACCATCGTCGCGCCATCGGAATTGCCGATCGGCATCGTCACCGCGGCCGTCGGCGCACCGTTCTTCCTTTGGATATTATTGCGCCGCCGCGGCATCCTGGACCTATGACCATGATTGAAGTCACCGACGTTTCCGTCTGTCTCGGCAAGCAGAAGATCATCAATAACGCTAGCTTCACCGCCGCGGCGGGTCAGTTCACGGTCATCGTCGGCCCGAATGGCTCCGGCAAGACGACGCTGATGCGGGCGCTATCCGGCGATCTCCGCTTCACCGGAAAAATCGCCATCAACGGACATTCGTTGGCCGAATTGAAACTGTGGCAGATGGCGGCGATGCGGGCGATCCTGCCGCAATCGACATCACTATCCTTTCCATTCACCGTGCACGAAATCGTTAAGCTCGGGCTCACCAGCGGCCGTTCCGGTGCCACACGACGCGAGATGGAAGTGCTGCCGGAGGAAGCGCTGGAACTGGTCGACCTCACTGGGTTCGGCGGCCGCTTCTATCAGGAGCTTTCCGGCGGTGAACAGCAGCGGGTGCAACTTGCCCGCGTTCTCTGTCAGGTCTGGCAACCCATTCTCGACGGCCAGCCGCGCTTTCTCTTTCTCGATGAGCCGGTCTCCAGCCTGGATATCAAGCATCAGCTCATCATCATGCAGATCGCCCGTGCTTTTGCGGATCGCGGCGGCGGCGTCATTGCCATTCTGCACGATCTCAACCTGACCTCGATGTATTCCGACCGTGTCGTCGTCATGCATCGCGGCCATATCGATTGCGTCGGAACGCCGTCCGAGGTCCTGACCAACGAGCGCATACTGCGTGTTTATGAATGCGCGCTGAAGGTGGGGGCGTTGCCGGCGAAGCATGTTCCTTTTGTCCTGCCGCAGTCGGCTGCGTTGTGAT
Organism: uncultured Alphaproteobacteria bacterium; assembly: GCA_963777425.1. Taxonomy (GTDB): domain Bacteria; phylum Pseudomonadota; class Alphaproteobacteria; order Rhizobiales; family Rhizobiaceae; genus Phyllobacterium. Next base: position 597,336 of record CAVZQS010000011.1, read on the forward strand.
TTGGTGTGTCTGAGCATAGTGGCGAGCCATCGTGCAGCCGCGCCTTGATGTGGGCTGTGTTTATTCGTCTTCTTCGTCGTAGATTTCAATACCGGCGAAAGCGGGAATCCAAGGGAGTGCGGATTTCTGCCAAACCGCGTGTGTCGGCGGCAGTTCTCTACGTTGTCGAAGCGTGCCGACCCTGACGCCATAGACGAGAGGGTTTTCGCTGTCCGATGTGGCGTAAATCGGCGTGCCGCAATCGGAACAAAAGGCTTGTCTCCTGCGCGCGCCGCTGTCCGCGGTCTTGATATAGAGCTTTGGGACGCCGGAAAGGATGTGAAAGTTGTTTGCTTCTACCGGAACCGACACGCGAAAGGCAGTACCTGTGAGGGTTTGACAGTCGGTACAATGACAAATGCCCACCTGTCCCGGATCGGCATCGCAATAGAATGCGATCTTTCCACAATGGCATGCACCATCAACTCTCATGACTGCGCCCTCGAAAAAGCCCACGAACTAGAGCGTATCGCCTTAGTGGCAATTTCTCCAGTCCAGGATACCAACGGCTGCAGCGACCCTCGTATATCGGCACGGACCGGGAAATCGGCGTGAACGTCGAGATCGGCGACATGCGCCAGCCGCACAGAAAGCCAAAATGCGAGAGTTTGTGTGTGTCAGGCAGATACTGCCATGTCAGGACAGTTCAAATCCTTCGGTCTGTGCTATCGTTCCACTGTCTTCCCAGGATTACTGAGAAGGGGATTGGTTTTGATGATCTTCAAGACATTGGTCCCAGGGGGTAGCGACAATGTGCGAAAACGAGATCGATTCCGTCAGGGCCCTGCTGCAATCCCGTCCGCGGCCCACGAGCCTCGCTGAGCGGCGCGAGCGCCTCGATCTCGTGGCATCTGCAGATCCGGTTGCGCCAGACATCCATTTCAGACGTCAAATGGTCGGCATGCTTGAGGCAGAATGGTCGCTGGCACCGGAAAGCGACACCACCAAGACGCTGCTGTTTTTCCATGGCGGTGGCTATTGCTCGGGATCGATCCAAAGCCATCGCAGAATGGTTGCCGAGACGGGTCGCGCTGCGCGCGTCCGCACGCTTGCACTCGGTTACCGGCTCGCGCCCGAGAACCCGTTTCCGGCGGCGTTAGATGATGGGCTGGCCGCGTTCGAATTCCTGCTCGCCCAAGGGGTCCCTGCGGCGTCAATCGCGATCGGTGGTGACAGTGCTGGCGGCGGGGTAACGCTCGCTACCATGATACGTCTGCGTGACGCTGGCAAACCGCTGCCCGGTTGCGCCTGGTTGGTATCTCCATGGGTCGATCTCGAAATGACCGGTGCGAGTATTGACGAGAAGGCCGCCGTCGATCCGCTGATTCACCGCGACTATCTCGAAGAGCTTGCGGGCGCATATCTTGGTGGCGCCAGCGCTCGCGAACCGCTCGCTTCGCCGCTCCATGCCGATCTTGCAGGACTCCCGCCGATCCTGATCCAGGTTGGTTCGGCCGAGACACTACTCGACGATGCAGTGCGGATCGCCCGGCGGCTTGGGGCGGTCGACGTGGCGACGAACCTGGAGATCTGGCCACACATGATCCACGCGTGGCATCTGTGGGCGGCACGGCTGACTTCGGGGCGAATGGCGATCGCCTCCGCTGGCGCGTTCATCAACGCTCATCTGGCGACTTGAGAATAATGGCGGAGAGGGAGGGATTTGAACCCCCGATGGAGTTGCCCCCATGCCGCATTTCGAGTGCGGTGCTTTCAACCACTCAGCCACCTCTCCGCGTAAGGGATCATTTGTAAAGATCGATCCCGGATATGTCGGTGGGGCAACTGGACCCTGCCGGTGCCGCGATGCCCCGAAGGGCTTGGCTTGAGCGTGCGACGCGCTAGATAGCGGGCAAAGCCGTTCGATACAAGAGCAATTTTGCGTTAAATTTCTTGACTCCGTGACAAAGCTGATCCTATAAGCGCCCAACGACTGGCGTGGGGGATTCTCCGCGCCGTTTGTTTTTGAATTCGGGTGCCTTCATTCATACGGATTAAAGCGCCTTTCGATCAATCTGTCACGACTGACAAAAAGACGGTTACTGTCGATCCATCGGCACGAAACCGAACCGAACGCCGAAAGGGAAAAAATGTTCGCAGTCATCAAGACCGGTGGTAAGCAGTATCGCGTTGCCGCCAATGACCTGTTGAAGGTCGAGAAAGTTGCCGGCAACGCCGGTGATATCGTTGAATTTGCCGAAGTTCTGATGGTTGGCGTCGGAGCCGACGCAACGATCGGTGCTCCTGTTGTCGGTGGTGCGCTGGTAACAGCCGAAGTCGTAGAGCAGGGCCGTGCACGCAAGGTCATCGCCTTCAAGAAGCGTCGCCGCCAGAATTCCAAGCGTACGCGCGGTCATCGTCAGGAGTTGACGACGATCCGTATCTCGGAAATCCTGACCGATGGCGCGAAGCCTTCCAAGAAGGTCGCTGAAAAGCCGGCCAAGAAGGAAGCTGCTCCGAAGGCGAAGCCGCTGCCGCTGACGTGGTTGCAGATTCTGGCGAGACGAAAGCCGCACCTAAGGCTAAAGCTGCGCCAAAGAAGGCTGCCGCCAAGGCTGAGAAGCCCGCTAAGGGCGAATAGATAAAAGTTTAGAGGAGCAATCCGATGGCACATAAAAAAGCTGGTGGTTCGTCACGCAACGGTCGTGATTCAGAATCGAAGCGCCTTGGCGTGAAGAAGTTTGGTGGCGAGAAGGTTCTCGCTGGCAATATCCTCGTTCGTCAACGCGGCACCAAATGGCATCCCGGCGTCAACGTTGGCCTGGGCAAGGATCATACCCTGTTTGCACTTGAAGCAGGCGTCGTTTCCTTCCGTACCAAAGCCAACGGCCGTAGCTACGTGTCGATCGTCAACCCGATCGCCGAAGCAGCAGAATAGCCGGTCCTGCTTGAAGCACCGGCGTCCCATCGGACCCGGTGAATGGCAACCGCCAAAAGATCAAAGGGGAGATGGGATAACCACCCATCTCCCTTTTCGTATCTGGAGGAACGACAAATGGTTGCTGAAATACTGGAAGACGATGAAGAACGGCTGGATCTGATAGACTGTCCGGTTCTCGTTACGGAACGTCTTGTCTTGCGGGCGCCACGTAACGAGGATGTCGATGCAATTGCCCGTCTCGCCGATAACCTTCACGTTGCCGAAATGCTGTCCCGCATGCCGCACCCGTATACGAAGGAACACGCGGTGGACTTCGTGCGCCGTGCCAATGCGGGCGAGATCGGCAAATGCGTCTACGCCATTACCCTTGCGCAATCAGGCACGTTCATCGGTTGCTGTGGTATCAACTATCGGCGCAACAAGGACGAGCATACGTCTTCGCGCAAGGATGAGCTGGAGATAGGTTACTGGCTGGGCGAGCCCTATTGGGGCAGGGGTTATGCGACTGAAGCTGCGCACGCGCTCGTTGATCTCGTGTTCCGGGCGACACAGGTGGAGAAGCTTCATGCTTCCTGCCGTGTCTCCAATATTGCGTCGCGTCGGGTCATCTACAAGAGCGGCTTTCAGTATGCCAACACCGGCATGATGGATTCGCTGGCGGCAGGCAATGTACCGGTGGAGCGCTACATGCTCGACCGGCGCACCTGGATTGGCCTTCGCAGCTGGACGTCATAGAAATGAATTGGCCGATTCAAGTCATTGAGCGGCCAGTTTTCTTCTCGGGGATTTTCCTGTAATGCCTCGAAACATAAACAAGGACTGAACTTCCATGAAATTTCTCGATCAGGCGAAAGTCTATATCCGCTCCGGCGATGGTGGTGCCGGTTCGGTATCGTTCCGCCGTGAAAAGTTTCTGGAATTCGGCGGCCCCGATGGCGGTGATGGCGGGCGTGGTGGCGATGTCTGGGCAGAGGCCGTCGATGGCCTCAATACGCTGATCGACTATCGCTACCAGCAGCATTTCCGGGCCAAGACCGGCATGCATGGCATGGGCCGCAACATGACTGGCGGCAAGGGTCCAGATGTCGTCCTCAAAGTACCGGTCGGTACGCAGATTTTTGAGGAAGACAACGAAACACTGATCTGTGATTTCACCGTTGTCGGGCAGCGCTATCGTCTTGCCAAGGGCGGCAATGGCGGTTTCGGCAATCTGCATTTCAAGACGTCGACGAATCAAGCGCCACGTCGCGCCAATCCTGGCCTCGAAGGCGAAGAGCGCAACCTTTGGCTACGGTTGAAGCTGATCGCCGATGCGGGGTTGCTCGGCAAGCCCAACGCCGGGAAGTCGACTTTTCTGGCCAGCGTGACAGCCGCCAAGCCGAAAATCGCTGATTATCCCTTCACAACACTGCACCCGAACCTTGGCGTTGCACGGGTGGACGCTCGTGAGTTTGTGATCGCCGATATTCCAGGTCTCATCGAAGGGGCACATGAGGGTGTCGGCATCGGTGATCGCTTCCTTGGACATGTCGAGCGGACGCGTGTTCTGCTGCATCTGGTGTCTGCGCAGGAAGAGAACGTGGCGGAAGCCTATAAGACGGTACGGACCGAGCTCGAAGCCTATGGTCACGGGCTTGCAGACAAGCTGGAAATCGTGGCCCTTAGCCAGATCGATACGCTGGACGCCGCGTCTCGCAAGAAGAAGGTTGCTGCACTCAAGAAAGCGGCCGGACGCGAACCCATGCTCCTGTCTGCCGTAAGCCGGGAGGGGGTTGAGCAGGTCCTGCGTGCCCTTTCAGCGATCATCCTGCAATCCCGTGAGTTCGAAGCGCCTGTCGAGGTCGATACACGCTTCAAATATTAGAGATGCAATGTCCGTGAAATCCGCACAGCTCCATGAGAATGACGAGGCAGAGTCGAGGCGCCCAAAGCTATACAGCTATCGGCGTATCGTGGTGAAGATCGGATCGGCACTGCTGGTCGATCGTGCCAGCGGCCTGAAGCGAGATTGGCTCGAAAGTCTCGGCGACGATATTGCCGCCCTGTGCGAAAATGGTGTCGAAGTGATGATCGTGTCGTCGGGGGCGATCGCCCTCGGCCGAACCGTGCTCGGCTTGCCAAAAGGCCCCTTGCGTCTCGAGGAGAGCCAAGCGGCGGCTGCGGCCGGTCAGATCGAACTCGCCAAAGCCTATGCGGAAGTTCTCAGCCATCATAAATTGCGAGCTGGTCAGATCCTTCTGACACTCGCCGACACGGAAGAGCGGCGCCGCTATCTCAATGCGCGTGCCACGATTGGCACTTTGCTGCGGCTGAAAGCCGTACCGGTGATCAACGAGAATGATACTGTAGCCACCACCGAAATCCGCTATGGTGACAATGATCGCCTCGCCGCGCGCGTAGCCACCATGATGAGCGCCGATCTCCTCATCCTGTTGTCCGACATCGATGGGCTCTATAGTGCTCCGCCGCACCAAAATCCCGATGCGCAATTCCTGCCCGTCATCGAGGCCATTACGCCCGATATCGAGGCCATGGCGGGAGCAGCCGCATCAGAGTATTCGCGTGGAGGCATGAAGACCAAGCTTGATGCCGGCAAGATCGCCAATGCTGCGGGGACAGCCATGATCATAGCCTCAGGTACTCGCCTTAATCCATTGGCGGCGATCGATAGGGGTGAGCGGTCAACGCTGTTCAAGGCCAGTCCCACTCCGGTCAATGCCTGGAAGACATGGATATCGGGCAATCTTGAGCCATCAGGACGATTAGTGATTGATGAGGGCGCATTGGCAGCGCTGAAATCCGGTAAATCGCTGCTTGCGGCCGGTGTGCGCGAAGTGGCGGGGCAATTCATGCGCGGCGACACTGTTGCTGTCTTCGGCCCCGATAAACGCGAAGCGGCGCGCGGGCTTGTTGCCTACGACGCATCCGATGCCGTAAAGATTGCCGGGCGCAAGACCAATGAGATTGCAGAAATTCTCGGTTATGATGCCCGTTCGGCGATGATCCATCGCGACGATCTGGTGGTACGTGCGGCAAGGCGGGATACCGCGGCTAAGGAGTGAGCGATGTTGGGACGAGTTGATGCAGAACAGCCCATTGCTGATCTCATGGCCGATATTGGCCGGAAGGCACGTGCCGCTGCCCAGCCATTGTCCATCGCTTCTCCAAACCAAAAGGCAGCAGCGCTGCTTGCCATGGCTGAGGCGGTCGATCAGCGGAAGGCCGAGATTCTTGCGGGCCAATGAACAAGATATGGCCAACGGTGAGAAGACGGGCATGGCAGCCTCCCTGCTCGATCGATTGAAGCTCGATGAGCAGCGAATTGCCAGCATTTCGGAAAGTATCCGGACGATCGCCGGCCTCGGAGACCCTGTCGGCGAGATCATTGCCGAATGGGATCGTCCGAATGGTTTGCATATTGAACGCGTGCGGACCCCACTCGGCGTTATTGGCGTCATTTACGAGAGCCGTCCAAACGTTACCGCCGACGCTGCTGCGCTCTGCCTCAAGTCTGGCAATGCGGTTATCCTACGGGGTGGTTCGGATTCAGCCCATTCATCGAAGGCCATTCACAATGCCTTGCTGGAAGGGCTTGATGTGGCCGGTCTGCCAAAAGATGCGATCCAGCTGGTTCCAACAACTGATCGGGCAGCGGTTGGCGAAATGCTCAAGGGCCTGGAAGGCAATCTGGACGTGATCATTCCACGCGGCGGCAAAAGCCTGGTAGCGCGGATCCAATCGGAAGCCCGCGTGCCGGTTTTTGCGCATCTGGAGGGGCTCTGCCATCTTTACATCGATGCTTCGGCTGACTTGGCGATGGCGCGCAAGATTGCGGTCAATGCAAAGATGCGCCGCACGGGTGTGTGCGGTTCCGCTGAAACACTTCTGGTCGATCGATTGATCGCACCATCGCATCTGGTGCCACTCCTTGAGGACCTCCGCGCTGCGGGCTGTGAAATTCGAGGCGATGGAGGGGTCGTGGAGCTCTTTTCGGACGCCAGGCCTGCCACTGAAGAGGATTGGTCTACCGAATATCTGGATGCAATCATATCCGTGAGGCTGGTCAATGGTGTCGATGGGGCGATACAGCACATCAACCAATATTCCTCCCACCACACGGAGGCTGTTATCGCCGAAGATGTGCATGTGGTCGAACGGTTCTTCAACGAGATCGACTCGGCAATCCTCTTGCACAACGCCTCAACGCAGTTCGCCGATGGCGGTGAGTTCGGCATGGGCGCGGAAATCGGTATCGCTACCGGAAAGATGCATGCTCGGGGTCCCGTCGGTGTCGAGCAGTTGACGTCGTTCAAATACCGCGTTCGCGGCAGTGGCCAGACTCGCCCGTGACATTGAAAACAATGCTGCAGACCAGCTTTCCGGGTGTCAGCGCAGCGCATCTGCGCATGCCTTCCGCCTTGAAAGGCATGACCGTTGGCCTGTTTGGCGGTTCGTTCAATCCGCCGCATGCGGGACATGCCCTCGTTGCTGAAATCGCGCTGCGGCGTCTCAAACTCGATCAGCTTTGGTGGATCGTCACGCCGGGTAACCCACTCAAGGATACCACTCATCTGGCACCACTTGCCGAGCGGCTCAGCCTGTGCGAGGCACAGGTCCACGACCCGCGGATAAAGATCACTGCGTTTGAAGCTGGTCATAACATGCGCTTTACCGCTGATACTCTGGGATTGATCAAGGCCCGTAATCCGGGCGTACATTTTGTCTGGATTATGGGCGCCGATAACCTGGCGAATTTTCACCGCTGGCAGCGTTGGCAAGAGATAGCGTTGACATTTCCAATAGCGGTCATTGATCGACCTGGGTCGACCTTGGCATTTCTCTCGTCGCGCATGGCAAAGACATTCGACTATGCCCGCATCGACGAGACCGATGCTCCGATGCTCGCCCGTTCAAAGGCGCCGGCCTGGACGTTCATTCATGGACCGAGGTCATTGTTGTCATCGACCGCTATCCGCAACGGCGTGGCAAAGTGAAAAGAACAAAGTGGGATCAATGGGTTCGCCGCGGCGTCTTGAAAGTGTCATGCGACTCTGCCTATCTTAGCTGTGTGCAGTATGATTATGAGCTGCGTTGCGTTGTTCTTAAGGGAAAGGAAATACACTGAGAACAGCATTTCAGAAGAAGGATGCCTTGGCACCTTCAACGGCGGAGATGAACGGAATCAATTCCGTATCTCTTGCCCTCCAGTCAGTCCTTGCCAGTCTCGAAGACTCCAAGGCTGAAAACATTGTCCCCATCGACCTTCGAGGCAAGTCCGTCATCGGTGACCATATGGTCATCGCGTCAGGACGTTCGCATCGTCACGTAACGGCGGTCGCGGACCAGCTCTTGCGCGCTCTGAAAGAAAGCGGGCAGGGCAACGGTGCGAAGGTCGAAGGTCTTGCCAGCGGTGATTGGGTGTTGATCGACACGGGCGATATCATCATCCATATTTTCCGCCCCGAAGTGCGTGAGTTCTACAACATCGAAAAGATGTGGCAGGCTCCCGAACTCGACGGAGAGACCGTACACTAATTGACGGATCGAGGCGTCTGGGGCTTGAGCCCCATGCGACGCTTTGGACGGCTGATTTATCTGGACCGGTTGCTGGCCGGAGCATTGTCTTCGAGCCGGAATAACTGAGGACTGGAGTGTGCCATGCGTATTACCGTTTTCGCCGTGGGCCGGATGAAGGCTGGCCCCGAACGGGAATTGGCAGACCGCTACTTCGATCGTTTGAAAAAGACCGGCAGCCCCCTCGGTCTGGAATTCGGTTCCATCATAGAAATCATTGAAAGCCGTGCCCCGCAGCCAGAACTGCGCAAGCAGGAAGAATCATCGAAGGTTCTGGAGGAGCTGGAACCGGGCGGAGTCCTGGTTCTTCTCGATGAGCGGGGCAAGACCATGCCATCGGAAGCCTTCGCCGGGGCGATTGCACGCTTTCGCGACGATGGCAAACGCCATTTGCTCTTTGCTATTGGCGGGCCGGACGGGCACCATGCCTCTCTGCGCAACCGCGCAGATATCGTCCTGGCACTCGGCGCCATGACATGGCCCCACCAGATTGTCCGCATCCTCGTGGCTGAGCAGCTCTACCGCGCAACGACAATCCTTTCGGGACATCCCTATCACCGGGCCTAAGCCCGTTCAGCCGTGGTTCATCCTCCTTAAGGATAATGGCGGCGTGATCATTACAAAAATATAATGATCTCAATGCTTTTCGGACGAACCCCTCATCTCCATTTCTTGATAGGATGCATCAAGATGAGCTCATCGTCTGCATAACGAGATGGAGCGGGTTTCACATGACCGAGACAGTCAGAACGGCCAAACAGGACATGGCGTCGCCCGCTACGTCCAATGTCACATTCATTCCGGGAGCGGTTCCTCCACGAAGGACAAAGCGGCGATCTCGCCTTTGGATCTGGCTGCCTGTGGTTTTAGCGGTCGCAGGCACGGGATATTACGCGTGGGCCCAGTACAGAACGTCGACTTCGGCGGCCTCAGTGGTCACACAGGCGGTTTTGCGCGGTGACATTGAGAACGCTGTAACAGCCGTTGGCACACTTGACTCGATCAAGTCGGTCGATGCCGGTGCACAGGTCTCGGGACAGCTCAAAGTGCTGCATGTCGATATCGGCGACAAGGTTACACAAAACCAGCTCATTGGCGAGATTGATCCAGCCACCATCCAAAACCGCATCGAGATTGACCAAGCCGAACTTGCCAACCTGCAGGCACAACTCGTTTCCAAGCAAGCGCAGCTCGTGCTGAAGCAGGCCAATATTGATCGCCAGCGCAATCTTGTGGCGACCCGCAGCGTCTCGCAGTCCACGCTTGATCAAGCTATCGCCGATCTGGCCGCTGCAGAGGCCGATGTGAATGCCTTGGAAGCCCAGATTCGCAAACAGCAGGCAACGCTTGCTGGTGATCAGGTCGATCTTGGCTATACGAAGATTTACGCGCCCATGGCCGGTACGATTGCGGCGGTCCCGGTTAAGGAGGGCCAGACACTGAATGCCAGCCAGACCGCGCCGACCATTGCTACCATTGCCGATCTGTCAACCATGACGGTCAAAGCGCAGGTTTCGGAGGCGGATGTCAGCAAGCTCAAGATCGGCATGGACGCCTATTTTACGCTGCTGGGCCAGCCAGGCAAACGCTATACGGGCACATTGCGGCAGATCCAGCCGACGCCCGATATCGAAAATAACGTCGTGCTCTATTACGCACTGTTTGACGTTCCCAACCCTGACGGCGATCTGATGATCTCGATGAGCGCCCAGGTATTCTTCGTGCAGTCGGCAGCCAAGGATGTGCTTGTCGTGCCAAGTTCCGCGATCAGCTCGACAGGCAGTTCACGTCAGGATGGCGCCAGCGGCGGCGCGCGCAAGGCAGAGGTGACAGTCGTCACACCCTCCGGAGCGACCGAAACGCGAGAAGTCGAGGTTGGCATCCGTAACCGGGTCAACGCTGAAATCAAGAGCGGGGTGAAGGAAGGCGAGCTCGTGGTCATCGGTTCCGACAGCGATACGGGCGGCGCAACACCAAGCCGCGGTACCGGCAATCGCTCGCAGCGCGGCATGCGCATGCCGCCGATGTTCTAGAGACCTTTTGCAAATGACTGCCATCATTTCGCTAAAAGATATCAGCAAGACCTACCACAATGGCGACCTCGCCGTTGAGGTCCTGCACGGCATCTCTCTCGATATCGATGCCGGCGAGTTTGTTGCAATCATCGGTCAATCGGGGTCCGGCAAGTCGACGCTGATGAACATTCTCGGCTGTCTCGACAAGCCAACAAGCGGTGATTATCTGCTCGACGGCGAACACGTGTCCAATTTCGATGCCGATGAGCTTGCTGCATTGCGGCGCCGTACCTTTGGTTTCGTCTTCCAGAGCTACAATCTGATACCGACGGCGAGCGCACAGGAAAATGTCGAGGTTCCGGCTGTCTATGCAGGTGCCTCGGCGCGCGACCGGCACGACCGGGCTGAGGCGCTTCTCAACTCGCTGAAGCTCGGCGACAGACTCGATCATCGGCCCAATCAGCTTTCCGGCGGTCAGCAGCAACGCGTCTCCATTGCACGCGCTCTGATGAATGGCGGCCGCGTCATTCTCGCCGACGAGCCAACGGGAGCATTGGACAGCCAGAGCGGCGAAGAAGTCATGGCGCTCTTGCGCAGCATGAACGAGAGTGGCCATACGATTATTGTCATCACCCACTCGCGTGAAGTTGCCGAACAGGCCGACCGGTTGATAGAACTGCGCGACGGCACGGATCATCGCCGACCGCACCAAGAAGCGGCGGAGCAACCCTGAGGCAGCTTCGGGTTTGAAACAGAAAGCAATTGAGGGCGTTGCCGCGATCGCGGACGTGACGGAAGCGATCAAGATGGCGCTCCGCGCGCTTCGCGCCAATCTGTTCCGCACCATTCTGACGTTACTTGGCATCGTTATCGGTGTCGGTTCCGTTGTGGCGATGCTGGCAATCGGCACAGGAGCACAGAATTCGGTCCTCGACCGTATCTCATCCATGGGCTCCGATCTGCTGGTGATCCGGCCAAATATGGCCAACTTCCGTGGTGGAACCGGCGGCAGTGTGGTTACGCTCATACCGGCGGATGCCGATGCCATCTTGGAACAGCCCAACGTCGCCTTCGCCGTTCCGGAAATGACCAGCACTGTGACTGTCCGCTATGGCAATATCGATTATCAGACCTCAGCGAACGGTACGGTTCCGCAGTATCCAGTAGCAAAGTCCTGGAAGATCGGGACGGGCGAGTTCATCAACCAGAACGATATGGACACCTACGCTCCGGTTGCGGTCCTCGGGAGGACGGTGGAGAAGACGCTGTTCCCCGATGGTGAAAGTCCGCTGGGCAAATATGTCCTGGTAAACAAGATTCCATTCCAGGTCATCGGCGTTATGAGCGAAATGGGAGCGGGGCCGGGCGGTAATGATCAGGACGATACCGTCCTCGTTCCATTGACAACCGGCAGCATGCGGCTCTTCGGCCAGCGTAACGTCCGATCCATAACTGTTCAGGTGAAGGATGGTGCTGCAATCGATGCGACGCAGGAGACAATCCAGGCGTTGCTTGACCGGCGTCACAAGAGGCAGGATACGCAAATCACCAATATGGCGTCCATACGCGAGGCGGTCACCGAGACTTCGAATACGCTGAAGTTGTTTCTAGGAGCTGTCGCTGCGATTTCACTGCTGGTGGGCGGTATCGGCGTGATGAACATCATGCTGGTAAGCGTCAGCGAGCGGACCCGCGAAATCGGCGTTCGCATGGCAACGGGCGCGCGGCAGCGCGACATCCTGCTGCAGTTCATTATCGAGGCGCTAGTTGTTTCAGCCATCGGCGGCGCGATCGGTGTCATGGCCGGTCTTGGGACGGGTGTGCTTGCCAAGGTGCTTGGTGCACCGATCAGTTTCACAGTCGGCCCCGTGGCGCTGGCTTTCGCGTGTTCATTCCTGACGGGGTTGGTCTTCGGCTATCTACCGGCTCGAAACGCTTCAAGGCTCCAGCCGGCAGTTGCTCTCAGCTCGGAATAGATAGCTCAGAAGTCGAGTTCGAGCTCGACGCCGTTCCTTGGCCGGTAATAGTCGTCCCTGCGTGGCGGATAGCGATCGTCGTCCCAGTCTCTACGTGGGCGGCGGCCGGAATCGGCAAAGACCGCCGCGCAACCCTTGTCGACCCAGATCGTGCCTCGATTATATCCCCAAGTGTCGCCAGCAATACATGGCGAACGCGATATCTGGCGGGCGATGCGTGGACGGCGCATGTCTACATCGCATTCCGTGTATCGGAACTTGCGCGACTCACATCTCACCGAATTCTGGGCCTGAGCGGGTTCCGGTAAAAACTGGGAGCCGCCGAGTGCTATGACAAATGCGAGGATATATCGGTACATGTTTCCTTCTCCGATATGATTCGAGTCGACTGCAATGGTGCAACATCTGAAGTCCAAAAGGTCAACTTTGTTCCGGGCAGTTAATCACATTTCTCCTGCAATTTGACACAAGCGGTGTTCAGGAAAATCGACCTGTTTCACTGTTCACCAGATCGGAAATGAAACTTGACACGGCTGTGATGCGCCGAAGGGTCCGGACCGATTCATGATAGGCCAGCCAGTAGGAGCGCCGGATCGTGCGGTCCGGCAAGATCGGGATCAGATCGTCATGCTCGCGGGCGATGAACATATGCAGGATGCCAATGCCTGCGCCTGCCCGGACCGCCTCCACTTGTCCAAGCGCACTTGAAATCTCAAAGGCAGGACGCCAGTCGCGGGTAATTTCAGGGGCATAATTCAGTGACTGGCTGATAACGAGGTCATCGACATAACCAACAAGTCGGTGCTGCGATAGTTCGTCGATCGACTTAGGAGCGGGGTGCGCTTCAAGGTACGAACGACTGGCATAGAGGCACAGGCTGTAGTCGACCAGTTTACGAGCAACCAGCCGTCCCTGATCCGGCCGGTCGACTGTGATGGCGATATCGGCTTCACGACGCGACAAGTGAGAATGAGCGGGGAACTGGAACCAACTGGATTTTGAGATCGGGATAACGGGCAGTGAGTGACGCCAGACGGGGTGCCAGGAATGTGACGCCAAAGCCGTCGGGCGCTCCAATACGAACTGACCCCGATATGGACACGTCGGCGTCACCAAGTGATGAGCGTATGGAGAGCATCTCTGCTTCCATGCGCTCGGCCGAGAGCAGGAACTCCTCTCCTGCATGAGTGAGTTCGCAGCCATTGGTGCGCCGGGTCAGGAGTTTTGTATTCAGATCGTTCTCGAGCGCTGTGAGCCGTCGGGCCACTGTTGCATGATTGACGCCTAGGCGCTTGGCCGCCCCGAGGATTTGTCCTGAACGCGCGACAGCCAAGGAAAATGCGTACGTCATCCCAGTTCATTAAAGGTCCTCCGATCCACATTGTGGTACTTGAATTTTTGCACAACGGATACGCTTTTGCTTGGCTTGCAATAAATATTTTGAAGCGCGATGATAGGACAACAGAAATTCAAGGAAAATTGCAGGGAGGTTGCTCACAATGCGTGAAGTTGGACATTTTATCGGTGGCAAGCACGTTGCCGGAACAAGCGGTCGCACAACAGAGATTTTCCAGCCTATGGATGGCACCGTTCAAGGTACAGTGGCCTTGGCAACACCGGCCGAAGTCCGGGCAGCTGTCGAGAACGCCAAGTCTGCACAGCCGGCGTGGGCGGCAACCAATCCGCAGCGGCGTGTCCGCGTGATGCGCAAGTTTCTCGAACTGGTCGAAGCCGAATATGACTCCCTGGCGGAGCTTCTGGCTCGCGAGCACGGCAAGACCATTCCCGACGCCAAGGGCGATATCCAGCGCGGCCTGGAGGTGGTGGAAGTGTGCCTTGGCGCTGCGCATATGCTGAAGGGTGAGTTTTCCGACAATGCGGGCACCGGCATCGATGTTTATTCCATGCGCCAGCCTCTCGGTGTCGTTGCAGGCATTACGCCGTTCAATTTCCCCGCAATGATCCCGTTATGGAAGGCCGGTCCAGCGATCGTTTCCGGCAATGCATTCATTCTGAAGCCTTCAGAGCGCGATCCGGGCGTGCCGATGCGGCTTGCCGAGCTTTTCATCGAAGCTGGTCTTCCTGCCGGTATCTTCAACGTCGTCAATGGTGATAAGAGTGCCGTCGATGCGATCCTTGATGATCCGGACATCAAGGCCGTCGGTTTTGTCGGTTCAACACCGATCGCCCAATACATCTACAGCCGTGCGACAGCGAACGGCAAACGCGCCCAATGCTTCGGCGGGGCGAAGAACCACATGATCATCATGCCTGATGCCGATATGGATCAGACCGTCGATGCCCTGATCGGTGCAGGCTATGGTTCAGCCGGCGAACGCTGCATGGCGATTTCTGTTGCAGTGCCCGTCGGCAAGGACACAGCCGATCGTCTGGTCGAACGTCTGATACCACGCGTCGAAAGCCTGAAAGTTGGCCCATCAACCGATATGTCGGCCGATTATGGTCCAGTTGTCACCAGGCAGGCGCTCGAGCGCATCAAGGGTTATGTCGATCTCGGCATTCAGGAAGGCGCGAAGCTCGTCGTCGACGGCCGTGGCTTCAAGATGCAGGGATACGAGAACGGCTACTATATGGGTGGCTGCCTGTTCGATCATGTGACGCCGGACATGCGCATCTATAAGGAAGAAATCTTCGGGCCGGTCCTTGGCATCGTCCGTGCTGACACCTATGAAGACGCGATCCGTCTGCCCAATGAGCATGAATATGGCAATGGCGTGGCCATCTTCACGCGTGACGGTGACGCCGCCCGCGATTTCGCTTCGCGTGTTCAGGTTGGCATGGTTGGCGTGAATGTGCCGATCCCGGTTCCGATTGCGTACTATACGTTTGGTGGTTGGAAGGGGTCTGGCTTTGGCGATCTCAACCAGCATGGTCCGGACGCTTTCCGGTTCTACACCAAAACCAAGACGGTCACATCCCGCTGGCCGTCCGGCGTAAAGGATGGTGCGGAATTCGTCATTCCGACAATGAAATAACAGTAAGAAGCGTTCGCAAAAATGGGCCGCGGCATGTACGTCGCGGCCGTTTTTGTATCTGGTCACGGTGCAAGCGTGCGCAAATAGTTGATCAGTTTCGAGGCTTCATCGGCGGCACCCTCGGATTCCCGTGCGACGATTGCATCGATCAATGCCCTGTGAGCTCCGGCCGATTGCTGCAAGCTTCCTGGCCTTTGCAACCGGAACCAGAACCGCCTGCTATGGGTTTGCAGCGGCGAAGCGAGACGGGCAGCAAACGGGTTCTCTGCAGCTTGCCCAAGGACAGTATCAAAAATCTTGTCAGCGATCAGGAAACCGCTCACGTCATCGGCGTTCACGGCTGCACTCATTGCCCCGGCAGCTTCCTTCAGGCGCTTGTGGTGCACTGTCGCGCCATAAAGGGCAGCATCGCGGGCGAGAACCCGTTCCACACCTTCGCGAGCGTCAAGCACCCTGCCGAAATCCTGAGGATTGAGTGCAGCAATGGCGATGCCGGAACGAGGGCGGATTTCCATCAGTCCCTCCCACGCCAGCTTCTGCACCGCCTCGCGTACAGGGGTGCGGCCCATGCCGGTAATATCGGTCAATGCCCGTTCGTTAACGATCACGCCGGGCTCAAGCTTAAGCGTTACAATCAACTCTTCTATCTGACGGTAAGCTAACTCTGCGAGGCTCTCGCCTGTCTGGGCAATGGGGTGAACGGCCGTTTGATACATACGTCGATCTTTCATTCTAAGGCGATTGACAGCAATGAGGCTTACAGATATATTTGTGATATATCAAGAAGGAGCAGAGACATGTGGTCAGGTGTATTCCCGGCAGTTACGAGCAAGTTCACTCAGGATGATAATCTCGATCGTGAAGAAATGGAACGTTGCTTCTCGCTCCTGATAGACGCCGGCTGTGACGGCTTGATAGTTGCCGGCTCCCTCGGAGAGGGTCCGATGTTGAGCCATGACGAAAAGATCGAAGTGTTGAAGACCGCACAGAGCGTCGCCAAGGGCAAGCCGGTGCTGTTGACGATCAACGAGGCGGCAACACGCGACGGTGCGTCGCTCGCCAAGCGTGCAGCCAAGGCTGGTGCAGATGGTCTGATGCTCGTTCCGAGCCCGATCTATCACACGGATCCAGAAGAGACGGTGACGACATTGAAGGCTGTCGCAGCGGCCGGTGATCTGCCAGTGATGATCTATTCAAACCGCATTGCCTATCGCGTCGATGTTACCAGCGAGATCCTGACTGAATTGGCGTCGGACAAGCATTTCGTTGCGATCAAGGAGTCCTCGGACGATATTCGCCGCACGACGGATATTATCAATACGTTTGGCACGCATTTCGATCTTTTCACCGGGGTCGACAACCTTGCGTTTGAAGCGTTGACGGCTGGCGCGATCGGCTGGGTTGCTGGTCTTGTTACCGCTTTCCCCAAGGAAACAGTTGCAATCTACAAACTGGTATTGGCTGGTCGCTATGCGGAAGCGCTGGAAATCTACCGCTGGTTCCGCCCGCTGCTCGACCTCGATGTCTCCACCTACCTCGTGCAGAACATCAAACTTGCTGAAGTGCACGAGATTGGCACAAATGACCGTGTCCGCCTGCCGCGCCAGCCGTTGCGTGGCGAACGCCGCGCGACAGTCGAGACGATTGTCAAGGATGCCATTGCGTCGCGTCCGAAGTTGCCACTCCTCTAAGGTCAACCGGCCGATCTATGGATAAGCAGGCGGACAACGAGGATATAGTCGTCATCGGTGCCGGAATTATCGGCATCGCCATTGCCGCTTGCCTCGCGGAAGCAGGTCGCAACGTTCTCGTCATTGACCGGCAGGGGATTTGCGAGGGCACGAGCTCCGGTAATGCCGGAGCTTTGGCCTTTTCCGATATACTTCCCATGGCGTCCAAGGGGATTCTCGCCAAAGTTCCAGGCTGGCTCATGGACCCGCTGGGGCCGTTCACGATCCGGCCCTCCTATCTGCCGAAGCTCGCTCCATGGCTTTATCGGTTCTGGCGTGCCAGCCGCGCCGATATGCTGGAGCGAACCATCAAGGCACAAGGGGCTATGATGCGTCTTGCCGAGCCGGAAATGCTCGGATTGATGCAGCGGGCCGGCATACGCGACATGGTTCGTGAGGACGGTTCGCTTGAGCTTTATGAAAGCGAAGAGGAATTGAATGCCGCTTTGCCAGGCTGGATTGCACGGCAGAGGGCTGGAATCGCGTTCGAGCACCTGCGAGGCGAACAACTCACGGCCTGCCAACCGGGGCTCGCTTCACGGTTTGTCGCGGGCACATTTGTGCCTGGCTGGAAAACGGTAAGCGATCCGCAGCATGTCGGCAAGCGCCTGTGGGATTACGCAGAGCGTCTGGGCGCCCGTTTCATGCGAGCGGGGGTCGATTCAGTTGCTGCCAAGGAAAGCGGTGCAACGGCCCATCTGAGCGATGGCCGGACGATCAAGGCATCAAAGCTAATTGTTGCGGCCGGAGCCTGGTCGCACGGGCTGGCGAAGGGCTTGGGGGATAGAATTCCCCTTGAGACCGAGCGCGGCTATAATACGACGCTGCCCGCCGCAAGCATTTGATCTGAAACGTCAACTGATATTCTCCGGTCATGGTTTTGTCGTCACGCCGCTGGAGACCGGGGTTCGCATCGGCGGGGCGGTGGAGCTTGGCGGCCTTGATCTTCCGCCGAACTACAGGCGGTCCGAAGCAATGCTTATGAAGGCGCAAAAATTCATGCCGGGGCTTGAAGCTGCCGGCGGACGGCAGTGGATGGGATATCGCCCGTCGCTACCAGAACTCTTTGCCTGCCATCGGTTATGCTGGAACGAGCAAGAATGTTCTCTATGCTTTCGGCCACGGCCACCTAGGACTGACCCAGTCAGCCGCGACAGGGCGGTTGATTGCGGATCTCGTTAGTGGCAAGGAGCCGTCAATTTCGATCGAACCATTTAACCCGCAACGGTTCTAGACCCCCAAGGAGCATCATGGCGCGACATTCCTTCTTCTGCATCGATGGTCATACCTGCGGCAATCCGGTTCGATTGGTGGCGGGTGGCGGACCGAATCTGTCTGGCGCGAACATGATGGAAAAGCGCGCGCATTTCTTAAGCGAATTCGACTGGATCCGGACCGGATTAATGTTCGAACCGCGGGGGCATGACATGATGTCCGGGTCGATCCTCTATCCTCCAACACGTGATGATTGCGATGTGGCGGTGCTTTTCATCGAAACATCCGGTTGCCTTCCCATGTGCGGGCACGGAACGATCGGCACAGTGACCATGGCCATTGAACATGGACTCATCACCCCGAAAACACCGGGCATCATCAAGCTCGACACGCCTGCCGGGCTTGTCGTGGCCGAGTATGTTCAGGAAGGACAATACGTCACCAGCGTTCGCATCACGAATGTTCCTGCATTTCTCTATGCCGAGGGGCTTGAAGTCGAATGCCCGGACCTTGGGACGCTCCTAGTGGACGTCGCTTATGGCGGAAATTTCTACGCAATCGTCGACCGTCAAAAGAATTTCACTGATCTTGCAGATTATCGCGCGCTGGATCTTATTGGCTGGAGTCCGGTTCTGCGCCAGCGCTTGAACGAGCGCTATTCCTTTCAGCATCCAGAAAAGCCCGACATCAATGTTCTCAGCCATATTCTTTGGACTGGCGCGCCAACGCAAGCCGAGGCTCATGCGCGCAATGCCGTGTTCTATGGCGATAAAGCGATTGACCGTTCTCCCTGCGGCACAGGTACTTCCGCGCGCATGGCGCAATTGGCTGCCAAGGGCAAGTTGAAGCCCGGCGACGAGTTCGTACACGAATCAATCATCGGGTCACTGTTTCACGGCAGAGTGGAGAAGGAGGTGGGGGATGTGGGTGGAAAGCCTGCCATCATTCCGTCCATATCCGGCTGGGCCCGTATGACCGGATTTAATACGATTTTCATTGATGACCGGGATCCATTCGCTTACGGGTTTGTGGTGAAGTGAGCCATTCGCTCTGGTCCGGGAATAGGGCAAGTCTAGACAATTCGTCTAACAGAAGCGAAAAGAGCGTAATTTTCGTTGCGTAGTGCGCAAAATTTGGTGAAACTTTCCATTAAATGTGTGCGAGCAAATGTAACGTTGTCGTGTTTGCCAAAAAAGCAGTTGCTTTCTTTAGCGCAGACGCTAGGTGTAAGATATTGGGGCAAACGGGAACCGGATAAAAAAACCGGATAAAAAACTTCCCAATGAAAATGAGGGGTATCGTTGCGATGGAGTACTTCATCCAGCAATCGATCAATGGGCTGACACTTGGTTCAATCTACGGCCTGATCGCAATCGGTTATACGATGGTCTATGGGATCATCGGCATGATCAACTTCGCTCACGGCGACGTTTTCATGCTTGGCGCCTTCATGGCGATGATCGTTTTTCTTGCTTTGACAACATTTATAGGCGGCGTGCCGGTCGTTCTGGCCCTGCTCTTGATGATGATCGTTGCCATGTTGCTGACAGGGCTGTGGAGCTGGACGATCGAGCGCCTTGCATATCGTCCGCTGCGTGGATCGTTCCGCCTTGCGCCGTTGATCACTGCGATCGGCATGTCGATCGCGCTGTCGAACTTCGTTCAGGTCACACAGGGCCCGCGCAACAAGCCGATTCCGCCGCTGGTTAATGGTGGCATCACCGTTTACGGAACGAACATCACGATTGCTTACAAGCAGATGGTAATCATCATCGTTACAGCAATCCTGCTTGCAGCATTCTGGTATCTCGTCAACAAGACGACCCTCGGCAGGGCCCAGCGCTCTTGCGAACAGGATCGCAAGATGGCGGCATTGCTTGGAGTTGATGTCGACCGGACGATTTCCATGACTTTCGTTATGGGTGCCATGCTCGCTGCGGTCGCCGGTACGCTCTATCTCATGTTCTATGGTGTGATTTCCTTCACCGATGGTTTCGTACCAGGCGTCAAAGCCTTTACGGCAGCGGTGTTGGGGGGTATCGGGTCGTTGCCTGGTGCGGTGGTCGGCGGTCTGCTGATCGGCCTCATCGAGGCGCTGTGGTCAGCGTATTTTTCCATCGACTACAAGGATGTTGCAGCGTTTTCGATCCTGGCGATTGTGCTGATCTTCCTGCCATCCGGTATTCTGGGCCGGCCCGAAGTCGAAAAGGTTTAAGCACATGAAACCTATAGTCGATATCGAGCCAAAGGAATCGGATTCCGTTTTCGCGAAAGCGCTGAAAGAGGGGCTCATCGCAGGTGCGCTTGCCCTCGGGCTGTTTTGCCTGATCGTCGGTTTTCGCACTGATCAGAACATCCGCAACGAACTCATTCTGACGCAACGTTGGGGCCTTTTGGCGATCTTCGTCCTGGTCGCAGCGGTCGCCCGGTTCCTCATCACTTATACCGCACCGTGGCGGGAGGCGCGAAAAAAGTCTAAGCGGATAGTCGAGGCGAAGGAGCCATCGGCTTTCCGCAAGAGCTTCCCGAAGATCGGCCTCGGCCTCCTCTTCATCTACCCTTTCCTCGTGATCCTGATACTCGCTGCCTATAACGGTTCGATAATGGGAGGGCTGCAAGGCTCACTCAAATATGTCGACAATTTCGGCATCCAGATCCTGATCTACGTGATGTTAGCGTGGGGGTTGAACATCGTTGTCGGCCTCGCCGGACTACTCGACCTTGGATATGTCGCCTTCTATGCCGTTGGTGCTTATTCCTACGCGCTTCTCTCAAGCTCATTTCGGATTTTCGTTCTGGCTGCTTTTGCCCATGGCGGGCATTTTCGCGGCCACCTGGGGCGTCATTCTCGGATTTCCGGTGCTTCGTCTGCGTGGTGACTATCTAGCCATCGTCACGCTGGCATTCGGCGAAATCATTCGCCTCATCCTCATCAACTGGACAGTTGTCACCAAGGGAACGTTCGGTATTTCCGGTATCGCCAAGGCAACGCTGTTCGGCATTCCCTTTGTGCCCGGACCAAACGGTTTCGCCTCGCTGCTTGGCCTGCCGAATTCGGGCGTTTATTACAAGATATTCCTCTATTATCTCATTCTTCTTCTGGCATTGCTTACTGCATGGGTCACCATTCGGCTTCGCCGCATGCCAATCGGCCGTGCTTGGGAAGCCTTGCGCGAGGATGAGATCGCCTGCCGCTCACTCGGTATCAATACGACGACAACTAAGCTCACTGCATTTGCTACTGGCGCAATGTTTGGCGGCTTTGCCGGCTCATTCTTCGCCGCACGCCAGGGATTCGTCAGCCCCGAATCCTTTGTCTTCCTGGAATCGGCCATCATTCTTGCGATGGTGGTGCTGGGCGGTATGGGCTCGCTGGTCGGTATCGCTATCGCTGCTGCGGTCATGATCGGCGGTACCGAGTTGTTGCGCGAGCTGGAATTCCTGAAGCGCATCTTCGGCAATGACTTTACCCCGGAGCTTTATCGCATGTTGTTGTTTGGCCTGGCGATGATCGTGGTCATGGTGTGGAAGCCGCGTGGCTTCGTCGGCAGCCGCGAGCCAAGTGCATTCCTGCACAAACGCAAAGCAGTGTCTGGTGAGTTTACGAAAGAAGGGCACGGCTGATGGTTTCGGAAGTGCAAACGAATAAGAGCGCGATCCTGCGTGTCGAACGTCTCTCAATGAAATTCGGTGGTCTTATCGCCATCAACGACCTGAACTTCGAAGCAAAACGTGGTGCAATTACCGCTCTTATCGGTCCCAATGGTGCTGGCAAGACTACGGTGTTCAACTGCATCACCGGCTTCTACAAGCCAACCGAGGGCATGCTGACGTTGACGCGCCAGAACGGCGAAGAATATCTGCTTGAACGGATGGCGGATTTTGTCATCACGAAGAAAGCAAAGGTTGCGCGCACGTTCCAGAACATTCGCCTGTTCTCGGGACTTACAGTTCTGGAGAATCTTCTGGTAGCCCAGCACAATCCGCTGATGTTGTCGTCAGGCTTCACCATACTGGGACTTCTCGGTTTCCCGACCTACAAAAAGGCGGCCGCCGACGCGATCGAGAAGGCTCGTTTCTGGCTGGAGAAGATCAATCTGATCGAGCGCGCCGACGATCCGGCAGGCGATCTGCCCTACGGTGCTCAGCGCCGTCTCGAAATTGCCCGTGCCATGTGTACTGAACCCGAGCTGCTGTGTCTTGACGAGCCGGCCGCCGGTCTGAACGCGCGTGAATCTGCGGAACTGAATAAGCTTCTCCTTGATATTCGCGCCGAAACCGGTACGTCCATCCTGCTAATCGAACATGACATGTCGGTGGTGATGGAGATTTCCGACCACGTGGTCGTGCTCGAATATGGTACAAAGATCTCGGACGGTACGCCCGACACGGTCAAGAATGATCCGAAGGTCATCGCCGCCTACCTCGGCGTTGAGGATGAGGAAGTCGTCGAGTTGATCGAGCAGGCCGAAGCTGCCGGTGTCGACGACATCACAGCTGCGGTTGACCTGCTATCGACCGAGGCGCTCCATGAGATCGTGGAAGCGCATCCGGAAGCCGAGCCGGTTGAACTCATACCGGCAGCAGCTATAGCCGAAGTGACGCCCTCGAAGGCGAGATCTGCTCGCAAGCCGGTAGCAAAGAAGTCTCAGCCAACGGCCACAGCCAGTGCAATCAAGGCCGGGTCGACATCGAATGCGCTCGCAGAACCCCGCGGCGGAAAGCCCGACAAACTGATCCTCATCAAGGGCATCGGTCCGGTCAACGAGCGCAAACTTAACGAACATGGCATTTTCCACTTTGACCAGATTGCCGCGTGGAAAAAGGCCGATGTGATAGCCGCCGAAGCTTACCTTGCCTTTGATGGGCGCATCGCGCGCGAAGACTGGATCGGCCAAGCGAAAAAACTGGCAAAGGAAAGCCAGGTTAAACCGGCGTCAAAAAAGACCGGAGGGGCTAAATAATGTCGGAACCACAGGCCCTTCTCAGCATCGAGAATGTAGAGACCTACTACGGTAATATTCGTGCGCTCAGCGGCGTTACTGTCCACGCAAATCCGGGCGAGATCGTTACATTGATTGGCGCCAATGGTGCCGGCAAATCAACGTTGATGATGACGATCTTCGGCATGCCGCGCGCACGAACCGGCCGGATCATTTTCGATGGCAAAGACATCACCAAATTGCCGACGCACGAAATCGCCCGCATGCGCATTGCCCAGTCGCCTGAGGGTCGCCGGATTTTCCCGCGCATGACTGTGCAGGAAAATCTGCAGATGGGTGCTAGCCTCGACGACCTCAAATACTTCGATGAGGATTCGCGCATGGTTTTCGAGCTGTTCCCGCGGCTGAAGGAACGCATCAACCAGCGTGGCGGTACGTTGTCGGGTGGCGAGCAGCAGATGCTAGCCATCGGCCGTGCGCTGATGGCGCGTCCGCGTCTGTTGCTGCTCGATGAACCATCGCTGGGTCTTGCGCCCTTGATCATCAAGCACATTTTCGAGGCTATCAAGGAACTGAACAAGAATACGGGTCTGACGGTGTTCCTGGTCGAACAGAACGCGTTCGGTGCTCTCAAGCTTGCTGACCGCGGTTATGTGATGGTGAACGGAATTGTGAAGATGAGCGGTTCAAGCGCGGACCTTCTGGCCAATCCGGAAGTGCGCGCAGCCTATCTTGAGGGCGGTCGTCACTAACAAGAGCAGGCGCCATTCCCCTGTGCTCGGGAAGGCGCGCCAAGGAGAATATTGCCATGCAAGGCATACTGTACGAAGAACCCTCGATCTGGCTGTTCCTGCTGGTGACCTGCATCATGGGCGGGTGGGCTGCCTGGATGACCGGAAGAGCCTGCGCCAGAACGTGGCGGCCAATCCCGATCCTGGTGTTTTACATGCTGTTGCTCGGCATTGCCGTCCGGTTCATTCACTTCGCGCTTTTTGGCGGCACGATGCTGACGCTCCACTATTATATCGTGGATACAATCGTGCTGATCATCATCGGCACTCTGGGGTACCGTTACACCCGAACCAAGCAGATGGTGCGGCAATATCATTGGCTCTATGAAAAAGTTTCCCCTTTCTCCTGGAAGGAAAGAACGAGGGCCTAATCAATCTCGCTGGAGCGAAATGAATCAGCGTGACAACCGCCGGGAAATCGGCAAATGTGCACTTCAAGCGATGAAAAGGGTCATCGCGAGGGGTTTGGTAAGTACCTAGAAAATGGGAGTTTTCAAATGAAGAAGTCACTGTTTTCGGGCGTTGCACTAGCTGCGATGCTCGCTTTGAGCGGACACGCCTATGCTGATCTGCTTATCGGTGTTGGTGGTCCGTTGACTGGCCCGAATGCTGCTTTCGGTGCACAGCTGCAGAAGGGTGCAGAAGCCGCTATTGCAGAGATCAATGCTGCTGGTGGCATCAATGGCGAGCAGGTCAAGCTTTCGCTCGGCGATGACGTTTCCGATCCAAAGCAGGGCATTTCCGTTGCCAACAAGTTCGTTGCTGACGGCGTGAAGTTCGTTATCGGTCACTTCAACTCCGGCGTTTCAATCCCGGCGTCGGAAGTCTATGCCGAAAACGGAATCCTTGAAATCACTCCTGCGGCTACAAACCCGGTCTTCACCGAGCGCGGCCTCTGGAACACGTTCCGTACTTGCGGTCGCGACGACCAGCAGGGTGTGGTAGCCGGCACTTACATTGCCGAAAAGTTCAAGGACGCCAAGGTTGCCGTCGTTCATGACAAGACGCCCTATGGTCAGGGCCTTGCTGACGAAACCAAGAAGACCTTGAATGCCAAGGGCCTCAAGGAAGCGATGTACGAAGGCGTGAACGTCGGCGACAAGGACTTCTCTGCTCTGATCGCCAAGGCAAAACAAGCCGGTGTTACGGTTGTTTATTGGGGTGGCCTGCACACTGAAGCTGGCCTGATCATCCGCCAGCTGGCTGACCAGGGCCTGAAGGTCACGTTCATCTCCGGTGATGGTATCGTTTCGAACGAGCTCGCTTCGATAGCTGGCGATGCAGTTGCAGGCACGCTGAACACCTTCGGCCCGGATCCCAGCAAGAACCCAGCCAACAAGGAACTCGTCGAGAAGTTCCGTGCGCAAGGCTTTGAGCCTGAGGCATATACCCTCTACGCCTATGCGGCAGCCCAGGTTATTGCCGATGCAGCGAAGGCAGCCGGATCGAACGATCCTGAGACTGTTGCCAAGACGATGAAGGAAAAGGGTCCTTTCAAGACCGTGCTCGGCGATATCGCTTATGACGAAAAGGGTGACCCCAAGCTTCCAGGCTACGTTATGTATGAGTGGAAGAAGGGCGAGGACGGCAAGTACAGCTACTTCCAGCAGTAAGCTTTCCGTTTAAGGAACTAGTGAATGCCCGGCCCGGTGCTGGGCATTCACATTCAAGAACCACGTTTCGTCAGGGTCCTGCAGGTAGCCCCGGCCTCGACCAATCCGAAATATACCGAGCGCGGTCTCTGGAATACGTTCCGAACCTGTGGCCGCGACCACCAGCGGGGCAAGGTCGCCGGGGCGTATATCGCTGAACATTTCAAGGACGCAAAGATCGCCATCGTCAATGACAAGACTCCCTACGGCCAAGGGCTCGCCGACGAGACCAAGAAAGCACTGAACGCCCAAGGCATCACCGAAGTGCTCAACGAGGGTGTCCATACCGGTGACAAGGACTTCTCTGCGCTGATCAGCAAGGTGAAGGAAGCGGGTCTGATCATGCGCCAATTGTCGGATCAGGGTCTTAAAGTCCAATTTGCTTCAGGTGCAGCGATCGTTTCGAATGAGCTGGCCTCGATAGCGGGCGATGCCGTCATCGGTACGCTCAATACCTTCGGACCCGATCCACGCAACAATCCGGCAAACAAGGAACTGATCGAGAAGTTCAGGACGGATGGTTTTGAGCCGGAAGCATTCACGCTGTATGCCTACGGCGCGCTTCAGGCCATCGCCGCTGCGGCAAACGTCGCAGAAACAAACGATCCGGAGTTGATATCCAAATCATTGAAAGAGTCGGGACCGTTTAAGACGGTTTTGGGCGATCTGGCGTTCGACGAGAAGGGGGATCCGAAATTCCCCGGCTATGTCATGTATGAATGGAAAAAGGGTCCCGATGGCAAGATCAGCTATTTCCAGCAATAAGTTCTCTGGCTGAATTAAACTGTGAAATGCCCAGTGCTTTGCTGGGCATTTTGCAGTTGGACATTTCGCTTTCTTATGCTCAATATGCATTGTTTGCACTGCAGCAATCTGTAGCCAGATAATTGCGGACCGCGAATTTTCTGTCTTTTCTGTCCGGAGTTTTCGCCTTGTCTATCAAGAAAATCCTAGTCGCCAACCGATCGGAAATCGCCATCCGGGTGTTTCGGGCTGCAAATGAGCTCGGCATGAAAACCGTGGCGATATGGGCGGAAGAGGACAAACTGGCGTTGCACCGGTTCAAGGCTGATGAGTCCTATCAGGTAGGGCGAGGTCCGCATCTGGCCAAGGATATGGGCCCGATCGAAAGCTACCTTTCGATTGAGGAAATCATTCGCGTAGCCAAGCTGTCCGGCGCCGATGCTATCCATCCCGGATATGGCCTTCTTTCCGAAAGTCCGGAGTTTGCCGAGGCGTGCGGCGAGGCTGGCATTATTTTCATTGGTCCGAAGCCAGAGACCATGCGCAGGCTTGGCAACAAGGTTGCCGCGCGCAATCTGGCAATCCAAATCGGTGTCCCTGTCGTTCCCGCTACCGAACCTCTCCCTGATGATATGGACGCCGTCAAGGTATTGGCGGAGCAGATTGGTTACCCGGTCATGCTGAAGGCGTCGTGGGGCGGCGGCGGGCGTGGCATGCGCGCGATTTTCTCGCCAGACGATATTGCCCGGGAGGTAACCGAGGGCAAGCGTGAGGCCAAGGCCGCTTTCGGCAAGGATGAGGTTTATCTTGAAAAGCTGGTGCAGCGGGCGCGCCATGTGGAGGTGCAGATACTCGGCGATACACATGGCAATGCGGTACACCTGTTCGAGCGCGATTGTTCAATCCAGAGGCGCAACCAGAAAGTAGTGGAGCGCGCTCCGGCCCCGTATCTCAATGAGGCGCAGCGCAAGGAAATCTCGGATTATGGTCTGAAGATCGCCAAGGCGACCAACTATATCGGCGCCGGCACGATCGAGTTCCTGATGGACGCAGATACTGGTGATTTCTATTTCATCGAGGTCAACCCGCGTATCCAGGTCGAGCATACGGTGACGGAGGAAGTGACCGGTATCGACATCGTCAAGGCACAGATTCGCATCCTTGAGGGCGCAGCGATCGGCACTGCTGCGTCCGGTGTACCTGCGCAGAAGGACATCAAACTGAACGGCCATGCCTTACAATGCCGTATCACAACCGAGGACCCGGAACAGAATTTCATCCCGGATTACGGGCGCATCACTGCCTACCGCGGTGCCACCGGTTTCGGCATCCGGCTTGATGGCGGCACGGCCTATTCTGGTGCCGTCATTACGCGTTTCTACGATCCCTTGCTGGAGAAGATCACGGCCTGGTCGCCGACAGCCGAAGAGACGATCCACAGGATGCATCGCGCCCTGCGCGAGTTTCGTATCCGCGGCGTGGCCACAAACCTGACCTTCCTCGAAGCGATCATCACGCATCCAAAGTTCACGGATAACTCCTATACGACCAAATTTATCGACACGACGCCGGAACTGTTCGCGCAGGTGAAGCGTCAGGATCGCGCAACCAAACTTCTTACTTATCTTGCCGATGTGACCGTCAACGGCCACCCGGAAACCAAGGGCCGTGCCACTCCGCCCAAGGAGGCGGCTCTGCCGCGCGTTCCGTTCATCGAAACACCGATTCCGGACGGTACCAAGCAGCTTCTTGATCAACTCGGTCCGCAGAAATTTGCCGAGTGGATGCGCAATGAGAAGCGTGTGCTTTTCACCGACACCACAATGCGCGACGGCCACCAATCACTGTTGGCGACCCGCATGCGAACATACGACATTGCCCGCGTTGCCGGCACCTATGCCCGTGCCCTCCCGCAGCTGTTCTCTCTTGAATGCTGGGGCGGCGCGACCTTCGACGTCGCCATGCGGTTCCTGACGGAAGATCCGTGGGAACGTCTTGCCGAAATCCGTGAACAGGCGCCGAACATATTGCTGCAGATGCTGCTCCGCGGCGCCAATGGTGTGGGCTACAAGAGCTATCCCGACAATGTCGTGAAGTACTTCGTGCAGCAAGCAGCGCGAGGTGGCATCGACGTGTTCCGCGTGTTCGACAGTCTGAATTGGGTTGAGAACATGCGCGTCACGATGGATGCGGTCGTCGAAGAGAACAAGCTTTGCGAAGCTGCCATCTGCTATACCGGCGATATATTGAACTCGGCCCGGCCGAAATATGATCTGAAATACTATGTCGATCTTGCCCGGCAGGTGGAAAAGGCCGGCGCGCACATCATCGCCGTCAAGGATATGGCCGGTCTCTTGAAGCCGGGCGCTGCCAAGGTATTGTTCAAGGCATTGCGCGAAGCGACTGATCTGCCGCTGCATTTCCATACGCATGATACGTCAGGCATTTCAGCGGCGACTGTGCTTGCGGCGGTAGAGGCAGGCGTCGATGTTGTCGACGCCGCGATGGATGCGCTTTCCGGGAATACCTCCCAGCCATGTCTCGGATCGATTGTCGAGGCGTTGAAGGGGACGGAGCGCGATCCAGGTCTCGATCCGGAATGGATCCGTCGCATCTCGTTCTACTGGGAAGCGGTACGCACGCAATATGCGGCATTCGAAAGCGATCTGAAGGGGCCAGCGTCCGAAGTCTATCTGCACGAAATGCCCGGTGGGCAGTTCACGAACCTCAAGGAACAAGCACGCTCGCTCGGCCTCGAAACCCGTTGGCATGAGGTCGCGCAGGCCTATGCGGACGTCAATCAGATGTTCGGTGATATCGTCAAGGTGACACCATCTTCGAAAGTCGTTGGCGACATGGCGCTGATGATGGTGAGCCAGGACCTTTCGGTTGCGGACGTGAAAAACCCGGACAAGGACATAGCCTTCCCGGACTCGGTGGTATCAATGATGCGCGGCGATCTCGGACAGCCGCCGAAGGGTTGGCCCAAAGATATCCAGAAAAAGGTTCTGAAGGACGAAAAGCCGTTTACCGAACGTCCCGGCGCTTTGCTGCCGCCGGCCGATCTCGAAGCAGAACGCAAGGAGATCGAAAACAAGCTGGAACGCAAGATCAGTGACCAGGAATTCGCCTCCTATCTCATGTACCCGAAGGTCTTTACCGACTTTGCCGTCACGCACAACACCTATGGTCCAACGAGCGTCTTGCCGACCCATGTCTATTTTTATGGCCTCGAGCAGGAAGAGGAGGTTTTCCTCGATATCGAGCGCGGCAAAACACTCGTCGTACGCAACCAGGCGGTGGGTGAGGCCGACGAGAAGGGCATGCGGACCGTGTTTTTCGAGATGAACGGTCAGCCACGACGTGTGAAAGTACCCGACAGAGCACGCGCCGGTAGCGGCTCTGGTGTCCGGCGCAAGGCGGAGCTCGGTAACGACAAGCATGTCGGGGCCCCCATGCCTGGTATTGTTTCCACCGTTGGAATTTCGACCGGACAGAAGCTCAATGCAGGCGACGTTCTGCTTTCCATCGAGGCAATGAAGATGGAAACTGCGCTGCGCGCAGAGCGCGACGGCACAATTGCCGAAGTGCTCGTTCGCGCCGGTGATCAGATCGACGCCAAGGACTTGCTGGTCGTTTACGAATAGCCAAGATGCCTCCTGCGAGTTCTACAAGCCCCTACGGGGGCTTTTTTGTGTCAGGAACATAATCGATTTGCCTATTTATGCATGAATGCGCATTTAGTATTGCCGATATCGGCATCATTGGCTATATAAAGCGGGTGGAGGGCACTATCGGTGTTGAAAGATCTTTCACCGGACGAACGCAAGGCCATGATCCTCAAGCGGATCAATGAGTCGGGCCGCGTATTGGCAAATGCGATTGCATCCGAATTCGGCGTTTCGGAAGATTCAATACGTCGGGATCTGCGGGAACTTGCCGAGCAGGGACTTGTC
This sequence comes from uncultured Alphaproteobacteria bacterium, assembly GCA_963777425.1. Classification (GTDB taxonomy): domain Bacteria; phylum Pseudomonadota; class Alphaproteobacteria; order Rhizobiales; family Rhizobiaceae; genus Phyllobacterium. The sequence goes on from CAVZQS010000011.1 coordinate 627,848, forward strand.
CAGCGTTTCCACGGAGGCGCCGCGAGAAGCAGATCTGGTCCACGGAGTTTTCAGCAGCGTGCGCGCGACGACACCGCAGGGAAAAAAGCTATCGCCGCTGCCGCTGCCGCTCGCATTCCAGCAAATGCAACGATGCTACTTGACTCCAGCACTACGGTCCTTGAATTCGTCCGCGCGCTTCCTGCAGATCTTCAGACATGTATCATAACAGGTTCGCCAGACATCGCCGCGGCAGCCCTCGACCATCCCTGTTGTGAGGTCATTCTGCTGGGTGGAAGCCTGAACCGGATGACCCGTAGCGCCATCGGGCAGTCCACACTGGCTGAAGTCCAATCGATGCGGGTTGACTTTTGTGTTCTCGGTGCCTGTGCGGTCGATGAAGCCTTGATGCTGCGCGCTGAAAACTATGACGACGCGCGCATGAAACTGGCACTTGGCCAAGCCTGCAATGAGATCATGCTTCTGGCAACCAGCGAAAAACTCGTCAAACAGGGCCCCTTCGCGATTGGCCCGATATCCATCGTATCCACACTTGTCACGGACAGGACTGCCGACCGGTCGATCCTTGAGCGGATAAGCGAAGCAGGTGTCGAAGTGATCGTTGCTGGCGACCAACCTAGGTAAGCGTTCACTAGCCGGCAAATAATATATTTTGCCCCAGTACAACTTCTAATTGGTGATGAACCCATGGATGCCACTGTATATCTTAAGAAAGCTGTTTACGGTCGATGGGCTGTCGCGGGCGCCTTTTTCTTCAATGGCTTCTTGGTCGGCAGTTGGGCGCCGCAGATCCCGGTTTTCATGACACGGCTAGGTATCTCTGAGTTCACGCTTGGGCTGATGATTCTGATTTTTGGGGTGGGCGCTCTCGCGTCCATGCCATGGTGCGGCTACCTCATTGGCCGGTTCGGATCCCGCGCGGTGGTGAATGGGTTCGCGGTGTTTTGCTCCTTTTCGCTGCTGCTCGTTGCTCTTGCGCCCAACGTTTTCATGGCTGCGCCGGCCTTGTTTCTTTTTGGCGCAGTGATTGGGGGAATGGACGTCGCTATGAACGCCAATGCAGTGGAGGTTGAGAAGAAATTGTCCCGTGCGGTTATGTCGTCGTCGCACGGATTCTGGAGTCTTGGTGGTTTTGCCGGAGGCGGTCTGGGGGGCCTTCTCATTGAAGCCCACGGTCATCTGGTACATGCGGTCATTGTTACCCTCATCGCGATCGCGCTTGGTCTTGTGGCTTTTCGCTTCCTGATAACTGAAGAAACGCCAGTTGTGCACGAGAAGCAGAAACTCGTCTTCCCGACGAATCCGCTAATCTATCTCATCGGTCTGATGGCATTGTTTTCCATGGTTCCGGAAGGTTCCGTCTTGGATTGGGCTGCGCTCTATTTGCAGCAGGAACGCGGTGCGGACATCGCGACAGCCGGATTCGCCTTTGCCGCTTTCTCGGGCACCATGTCGATCATGCGCTTCCTCGGGGATGGTGTGCGGGATCGCTTCGGCGCGGTGAATACATTGCGTTACTCCGCATTGATCGGCGCTGCCGGTATGTTGGTGGCAAGTGTCGCGCCAACATCATGGATCGCCATCCTTGCATTCGCATTTTCCGGCCTCGGCATTGCTAATATGGTGCCCATCGCCTTTTCGGCGGCAGGAAACCAGGAAGGAACGTCCTCTGGCGTCGCGCTTAGCATGGTCACGCTGATGGGGTACTCAGGAATATTGGTAGCACCATCTGCGATTGGGTTCGTCGGGGGCAAGACCGGCTTCGGGCCGATTTACATGGTGCTTGCCGCACTCCTGATTGTCGTCTTCCTGATGGCTAATCTGGCATCTAGCGCCGATAGAAAATGACTTCAGGCCCGCCGCGTCGCGACGGCGGGCTTTTTGCGTTGCAAGAGAAAATCAGCGACTCGCTTGCCGGGCTTCTGCGATTTAAGTCCGACATTCATTTCCGGTGTGAGCTCGCCTGAAAGGTCAAGCGTGGCGTGCTCTCCGACGGCATCGAAATGTTCCTCCAGCCAATCTTCGGCGGCAGCACGGCCAAGATCGCGCAGATATTCGAGAAAGGCCCATTCCGCATTGATCTTGGATGAGGCCGAGAGACCTGCCAGGGCCTCATCCGCGTCAATACGGTGCATGCGGATATTGCGATACTCGCCATGCTGCAGCCTGCCGGCTCCAATCAGCGAGTTGACGAACGCGATGGAACGCAGCTCGCGCAAGAGGGCGGCGTTGAAGGTGATTTCGTCAATGCGGTCACTGATTTCACGTGCAGTTTTGGGCGTCCCACGTCTTTCGATCGGGTTGATCTGAATCAGCAGAACATCTTCACTCTCACTGGAGTAAAAGAAGGGATACAGCGCGGGATTGCCACCGTAGCCGCCGTCCCAATATGGCTCGCCGTCGATTTCGACTGCTTGAAAAATGTATGGCAGGCACGCCGAAGCCATGACGACATCAGCATTGAGTTCCGATTGGGAGAATACGCGCAACCGCCCTGTTTCAACATTCGTCGCGGAAATGAAGAGCTTGAGCTTCGAGCAGGATTTTACTCGCTCGAAATCGATCTCCTTTTCAACCACATCCCGCAAGGGATTGAGGTTGAACGGGTTGAATTCATAGGGAGAAAACACCCGGGAAACCTGCTCGAACAGATTGTATCCAAGGCCGTGCTCGACGGACCAGTTACCGAAGAACCTGTCCCAAGGCGTGCGCTGAACCGGGCTGAATTGTCCGGTGCGCCCGACCGCGCGCCAGAACTCGTGCAGTTTCGCACGCGCGCCCTCCGCACCATTATGTGACCACCCATCGGCAAGTGCCACGGCGTTCATCGCTCCCGCACTGGTGCCGGATACGCCTTCAATTGTCAGACGTCCATCTTCCAGGATGCGATCAAGAACGCCCCAGGTGAAAGCGCCGTGCGACCCGCCGCCCTGCAGCGCGATGTTGATGGTCTTTGGTTTGATAGTCATTATGCGGCCGTCCAACCTCCATCGACGGAGATGGAAGTACCGGTGATTTGAGCAGCTGCATCACTGGCAAGGAACACCACCGTCGCACCGATCTGGTCGACCGTAGCGAATTCCTTTGTTGCCTGCTTATCCAGCATGACGTCACGGATAACCGTTTCGCGGTCCATGTTGTGGGCTTTCATTTGATCCGGGATTTGGGCTTCGACCAGTGGCGTGAGCACGTAGCCGGGGCAGATTGCGTTGCTCGTGATGTGTTTTTCCGCAACTTCCAACGCGACCGTCTTGGTGAAGCCGAGTACGCCGTGCTTGGCTGCGACATAGGCTGACTTGAAGGGCGAGGCTCTGAGACCGTGCGCCGACGCTATGTTGATGATACGTCCCCAGCCTGCCTTTTTCATGTAGGGAAGGGCAGCCGCCGTCGTATGGAAAGCCGATGTCAGGTTGATGGCGATGATCGCATCCCATTTTTCCGCAGGGAACTCGTCGACAGGTGCAACGAACTGGATACCTGCATTGTTGACCAAGACGTCGACATTGCCAAAGGCTTCGACTGCCTTTTCAATCAGGGCCCGGCACTCGGGACCATTGGACATGTCCGCCTTGATATAAGCGACCTCCACGCCGTGCTTTTCGGCGATTTCCCTGGCGAGCGCATGATCTTCGGGCCGGTCAGTGAACGAGTTGATCACGACATTGTATCCTGCTGCAGCAAGAGCATGCGCGGAACCGAGCCCGATGCCGGAATTGGAACCTGTAACGACAGCTGTCTTCTTGGCCATGACATAATTTCCTTTGGTCTGATCAACCCTAATCTCAAAAAGTGTCCGGAATATATTGCATCGCAGCAAAATTGCTAGGCTGGGAGCATGAACAGTTTGTCATGTCGGGGTTGCGCGAATAGCATGCTGCGATGCTGGGTGCAGTTGACAAACGGCGATAGCTGCGCCACCTGAACAGCATGTCTGGAGCTTGTCAGGCGGCGGCGTTCGATGCACACACATCGGCCTTGCCACTTTCCGCGTGGATTGTCTCGCCATCCAAGAAACAGAACTGGACCAATATTATCGCCGAGGTTGTTAAGATGTCCGAATACTATTCGCAGCCTTTTGCCCGGCGGCCCTCGGTAGGTGTCGATGTGGGTGGCATCATGGTAGGTGGCGGCGCGCCAGTTGTCGTCCAGTCGATGACAAACACGGACACTGCCGATGTGGACGGAACCGTTGCGCAGGTCGCCGCACTGTCCCGTGCCGGTTCGCAGATCGTGCGCATCACTGTCGACAGGGACGAATCTGCCGCTGCTGTTCCAAAAATCCGTGAGCGCCTTGATCGCCTTGGCCTTTCTGTTCCGCTCGTCGGCGACTTTCATTATATCGGGCACAAGCTTCTGGCTGATCACCCGGCCTGTGCCGAGGCATTGGCCAAGTACCGGATCAATCCGGGCAATGTTGGCTTCAAGGATAAGAAGGACGCACAATTCGGTGCAATCATCGAAATGGCGATCCGCTATGACAAGCCTGTGCGCATCGGCGTCAATTGGGGGTCGCTCGATCAGGAGCTCTTAACGACGCTCATGGATCGGAACCACGCTCAAGGCGCGCCTTTGACCGCGGAGCAGGTTACGCGCGAAGCGATTGTCCAGTCGGCGCTGATTTCATCGCAGCTGGCTGAAGAAATCGGTCTGCCGCGCTCGAAGATCATCCTGTCAGCAAAAGTCAGCCAGGTTCAGGACCTTGTCGCCGTCTACGCCGAGCTTGCGCGGCGCTGTGACCACGCGTTGCATCTCGGTTTGACAGAAGCCGGGATGGGTTCAAAGGGCATTGTGGCGTCGTCTGCTGCGCTTGGTATTCTGTTGCAGCAGGGCATCGGCGATACAATCCGCATTTCGCTAACGCCGGAACCCGGCGGCGATCGCACGCGTGAAGTGCAGGTGGCGCAAGAGTTGCTGCAGACCATGGGTTTCCGCCAGTTCATTCCGATCGTCGCAGCATGTCCAGGCTGTGGACGTACGACATCAACGGTTTTTCAGGAACTGGCGCAGTCGATCCAGAATGATATCCGGACTAACATGCCGATATGGCGCGAGAAATATCCGGGCGTCGAGGCACTGAACGTTGCCGTCATGGGGTGCATCGTCAATGGCCCCGGTGAATCAAAGATGGCCGACATTGGCATTTCGCTGCCAGGAACCGGTGAAACGCCTTCGGCGCCGGTCTTCGTCGACGGCAAGAAGGTCGCGACGCTGCGTGGCGCCGGAATTGCGCAGGAATTCCAGAAGATGGTATCCGATTATATCGAGAACCGTTTTGGCCAAGGTGCCGGTTCGCACGCAGCCGAGTAGTGCCTAGCTCTGCCTCTCGGCTATAAAGCGAGCAGCATCCTTCAAGAGGGCGGCCCTCTCGCCAAAAGACTCCAGAAGGTCCTCTGCCTGTGCGACCAAACCTGCCAACTGATCCCTGGTCCATTCTATGCCATGCATCGAAACAAGTGTGGCCTTGCCTGCAGCAGCGTCCTTGCCTGTCGCTTTGCCCATATCACTGGCATCCGCAGTGACGTCGAGCAGGTCATCGGCGAGCTGAAAGGCGAGGCCAATGGCAGATCCGTATTCTGCCAGCCGTTCACGATCCTTGATGTCGGCATTGCCTATTATGGCGCCGGCCTCGCATGCGAAACGGATCAGCGCGCCAGTCTTCATCGCCTGCAAGCGAATGATGCCTTCTTCGTCCGGCTGGTATTTCTCGGCTTCAAGATCAAGTGCCTGGCCGCCGGTCATCCCGCCAACACCGGCAGCGCGGGCAAGCGCCGTAACCAGCGCCACCCGGGCAAGAGGATCCAGCTCGGTTTCATCGCTGGCTATCAGTTCGAAGGCATAGGTCAACAAACTGTCGCCCGCGAGAATGGCAGCGGCCTCGTCGAATTTCCGGTGTACAGTCGGTTGACCACGCCGCATGTCGTCATTGTCCATTGCGGGCAGGTCATCATGCACGAGCGAATAACTGTGAATGCATTCGAGTGCCGCCGCGACCCGCAAAGCTGCCGGACTATCAGCGGCAAACAGAGCCGCACTTTCCATAACCAGAAATGGACGCAGGCGCTTGCCACCATTCAAGACGCCGTGCCGCATGGCTGCCATCAGCCGGGGGGGGCGGCTGATCTCACCCCATTGGGGCAAGTCCGACAACAATCCTGACAACAATGCCTCCACGGCCGCAGCGCGTTGCTGCAGAGCAATCTGGAACAATGAAAAGCCCGGATCTGTCATCATGTTCTGGCAATGACCGGAAAATGGCCGTCCGGTCAATGGCCGTGTGACGCCGTGATTGCCATTTTTGCGGCAGAGCCTGTGTGTACAGGGCAGAAAATCACAGAAAGAATTCCCTTCTGTCAGTCTTTGCTCTATGTCCAACGGGAGTTTTCAGCACGGACGGAATGTGTGACGAGGGTTTTGGTCAGAAATAAGAGGGGCAGAGGTTATATGGTTGATCCTGGCCGTTCACCCCTTGGCCGGATCACACGCTACTTGATTCTGGCCGGAATTATCCTGGTCATGCTGCCTATCGTTTTGCTCAGCCTGTACCGACTGCCATTTATTCATCCCGTCTCCACCTTGATGGTGAAAGACCTTGTGACGTTTTCTGGCTATGACCGCCGCTGGGTGTCCATGGACCAAATCTCCCCGACGCTGGTCAGCTCGGTGATGATGTCTGAGGATGCGAAATTTTGCTTTCATTCCGGTGTGGACTGGGACGCGCTGAATTCTGTTGTGTCGGATGCAATTGATGGTGAACAGACGCGCGGCGCTTCGACAATCACGATGCAGACAGCCAAGAACCTGTTTCTCTGGACAAGCCGCTCCTTCATCCGCAAAGGACTGGAGGTGCCACTTGCTGTCATCACAGACCTCATTTTGCCCAAACGTCGCCTGATGGAGATCTATCTGAACATTGCGGAATGGGGCCCCGGTATCTACGGCATCGAAGCGGCCGCTCAACACCATTTCAATGTCAGTGCTGCCAAGTTATCACCGCGTCAAGCTGCCTATCTTGCCGTAACACTCCCCAATCCAATCGTCCGCAATCCCGCAAAGCCGGGACGCGGTCTGCAGACTCTTGCGAGGGTAAATGAACGTCGTGCACGCGGTGCGGGCGCCTACATCGGATGCGTCGACTAGTTTCGATGAGGCTCAACATCATCGGTTCAAAGCTTTTGTGACAAAAAAAGTGTGACTCCTGCTGGTCAAAAGCTCTCAAGCCGTGTATAGCCCCAGCCGAACTTTCCGGAATTTTGTCCATTGTGACAGGCTCAATCGGGCCAGTGCCGGATTTTGACTGATTACTGGAGCTGGAACAATGGCTGTACCTAAACGAAAAACTTCCCCGTCGAAGCGCGGCATGCGCCGCTCCGCCGACGCGCTGAAGGCACCGACATACGTTGAAGACAAGAATTCAGGCGAACTGCGCCGCCCGCACCATGTCGATCTGAAGACCGGCATGTATCGCGGCCGTCAGGTTCTGACACCGAAAGAGGGCTGATCCTTTTTTCGAATTCATGATAGAAAAAGACCGGCCTTTGTGCCGGTCTTTTTGTTTGAGCATGTGGTTGCGGGAGGACACTGTGATCTCAAATATTCCGTTGATGATCGTACCGCTCATCGTTTTCAATCTGGTGATTGCCGGCTTGGCCGGAGTTGGCGGTAACGAGCCTTGGGCAACCGAACTTTTTTCGATGCAGATGCCTTCAGAAGCCATCTGGCGACTGACGTTGGGCGATCTGATGGTCGTCCTGTCTTTGGCGTTGTTGTTCTTCGAGATCATGAAGTCGACACGGACGAACAACGCTTCGGTCGTCGACCATCTGCTATCAGTATTTGTCTTTGTTGCATTCCTGGTCGAATTTCTTCTTGTGCAAAGCGCCTCGCATTCGCTGTTTTTCATCCTGATGGCGATGGCATTCTTGGACATCCTGGCAAGCTTTACCGTTTCGCTTCGTTCTGCCGGCCATGACGTGAAGTTGCGGTAAGTCAATTCTCGGATCAATCGGGGATCGCTCGCAAACGTTGCGTCGGGATTCCTGCATAGTCGCGTCGACAGCCCAAAAAACGATGTTGGGCGGAAGGAAGCGCTGAGACGTGCACCTTTGCTCCTCCGCAGCGCTCCTTAGGGGCAGCTGATCAGCCGCCGTCCCCAACAAAACCTGCGGCTTCGATACCGGCAATGGCCGCCGTCTCATCATTGTCGGATGTATCACCCGTGATGCCGACAGCGCCCAGAATTTCTCCCTTGGCATTCTTGACGAGCACACCGCCCGCAACGGCAATGACGTGCCCGCCGGATGCGGCTACCAGGCCCTCTATGAAATGCGGGCGCTCCTTCGCGAACTTCTCGACCGTGCGCGAACCGGCGCCGACGGACAGTGCACCAAAAGCTTTGCCGAAGGCTATCTCAAACCGCAGCATCGATGCGCCATCTTGCTTCTGGAATGCCTTGAGATGGCCGCCTGCATCGAGCACAGCGACCGACAGGGGGCGCAATCCCAACTCCGTCCCTTTGGCCAGAGCAGCCTTGATGATTGTGTTGGCTTTGGAAAGTGTAAGCTGGGCCATGATTGTGTCTTCCACGCTTGCTGTTGAATTGACACGATGCTTCGCCAAGGCAGCGCCCTGTATCGTGTCATTGAGAGTTCGATCGTTATTTGTCGAGAGAATTGAGCTTGCGCTGCATGGCAGCGATTTGTTCTTTCAGCTCGTCCAAACCAGTATCTCTGGTTGGCTTTTCAGTGGCCGCGGTCTCGTCAGGCTCCGCGCCGCTGGTCTTGCCGATAGGGAACGGTGTGAACATGCGCATTGCATTCTGCAGCATTTCCGTGTTGCGGCGTACCTGTTCCTCGACCAGCTTGAGCGGAGCGCTGACATTCATCATGTCCATTGGCGTCTTGCCAAAAGCCGCGGTCAGCTGTTCGCGCATCCGCTCCTGCTCTTTTGCAAAAGCGGACATGGATTGTTCAAGAAAAGTCGGAAGCACGACCTGCATCTGGTCGCCGTAATAGGCGATCAACTGGCGTAGGAACGGGATTGGAAGCATGTTCTGGCCATCCTTGTTCTCCAGTTCAAAAATGATCTGGGTAAGGACGGAATGGGTGATATCCTCGCCGGTCTTGGCATCCTGCACTGTGAAGTCTTCGTTTCGCTTCACCATGTCCGCCAGATCTTCAAGCGTGACGTAGGTGCTTGTCCCGGTGTTGTAGAGACGTCGGTTGGCATACTTCTTGATGACGATGTCGCCAGTCTTACTTGCCATTGCTCACTCCCAACTCGTACCCATTATCGAATTTGCGTGCCGGCTTACGGATAGAGTTCGGAGGATAGGGGCAAAGCGGCGCAATTCAAAGCGATTTGTGCAGCGCATCCAATGCAGTGCGTGCTGCCCATGCTGCGGCGCGAAAACCGGATAATTTTGACTTAGACTTAAATGGGCCTTGTCAAACTGTTTCGGGAAGGGAATTCTGTTCAGGAATGTGCTGCACGAATTCAGCATGACAAAATGAGGAGACGTCTATGACCCAATCAATCGTCATCGCCAGCGCGGCTCGCACTGCTGTTGGATCGTTCAATGGTGCATTCGCCAATGTCCCTGCACATGAACTGGGTGCAGCGGTGATCAAGGAAGTGCTGGAGCGCGCCGGGGTCGATGCCGCGGACGTCGACGAAGTGATCCTTGGTCAGGTGCTTGGGGCTGGTGAGGGACAGAATCCGGCACGTCAGGCTGCCATGGCTGCCGGCATTCCTCAGGAAGCCACAGCATGGGGTCTCAATCAGGTCTGTGGTTCCGGCTTGCGCGCAGTAGCGCTTGGCATGCAGCAGATCGCAACCGGCGATGCGAACATCATCGTAGCTGGCGGCCAGGAATCCATGTCGCTGGCGCCGCATTGCGCGCATCTGCGTAGTGGCGTCAAAATGGGCGATTTCAAATTGATTGACACGATGATCAAGGACGGCCTGACGGATGCGTTCCATGGCTACCACATGGGCATCACGGCCGAGAATGTTGCGCGTAAATGGCAGTTGACCCGTGAGGAACAGGACAATTTCGCCCTCGCTTCGCAGAACAAGGCCGAGGCGGCGCAAAAAGCCGGCAAGTTCAAGGATGAGATCGTGCCGTTTACGGTCAAGACACGCAAAGGCGACATTGTGGTCGCCGATGACGAGTATATCCGCCACGGAGCGACGCTCGATGCTTTGGCAAAGCTGAAGCCGGCCTTCGACAAGGATGGAACGGTGACGGCGGGCAATGCTTCCGGGCTGAACGACGGCGCTGCGGCAGTGGTGCTGATGACCGAGGAAGAAGCCAATCGGCGCGGCATCAAGCCGTTGGCCCGCATCGCGTCCTGGGCAACGGCGGGTGTTGATCCTTCGATCATGGGAACCGGACCGATCCCTGCCTCACGCAAGGCACTGGAAAAAGCCGGTTGGAAGCCGGAGGACCTGGATCTCGTCGAGGCTAACGAAGCTTTCGCGGCACAGGCCTGCGCCGTCAACAAGGATCTCGGTTTCAATCCGGACATCGTCAACGTTAACGGCGGCGCCATTGCCATCGGTCACCCCATTGGAGCGTCGGGTGCCCGCGTTCTCAACACGCTGCTGTTCGAATTGAAGCGCCGGAACGGAACCAAGGGCCTTGCAACGCTTTGCATCGGCGGTGGAATGGGTGTCGCGCTTTGTGTTGAACGCATCAAGGATTGATTGTCGTTTTAACCGGCGGAGCTACGGTTGCGCCGGTTTCTCCAAAGCGGTCCGTGTAATTGCAACCGCAGATTTGTGCTTTTATCACCACACTTCGTTTGAGAGAAATCCTTTTGAGGGAGGGCAACAATGACAAAAACGGCAATCGTAACGGGAGGAACACGCGGGATCGGCGCTGCCATCAGCGTGGCTTTGAAAGCGGCTGGTTACAATGTCGCGGCCAACTACGCCGGCAATGACGATGCAGCCAAGAAATTCACCGCGGAAACGGGCATCCCGACCTACAAGTGGGATGTGTCGAATTACGAGGAATGCGCTGCGGGTATTGCCAGGATCGAAGCAGATCTTGGTCCTGTGGCTGTGCTGGTCAACAATGCCGGCATTACCCGTGATGCGATGTTCCACAAGATGACCCCCGGTCAGTGGGGCGAAGTGATCAACACCAACCTGACGGGTCTGTTCAACATGACCCATCCGGTATGGAGCGGTATGCGCGACCGCAAATTTGGTCGAGTGATTAACATCTCCTCGATCAACGGACAGAAGGGCCAGGCCGGACAGGCCAATTATTCCGCGGCGAAGGCTGGTGATATCGGTTTCACCAAAGCCTTGGCACAGGAAGGCGCCCGCGCCGGAATCACCGTCAACGCCATCTGCCCCGGCTATATCGGTACCGAAATGGTTCGGGCGATCGACGAGAAAGTGCTCAACGAGCGGATCATACCGCAGATACCGGTCGGCCGGCTCGGCGAACCGGAGGAAGTCGCGCGTTGCGTTGTATTTCTCGCCTCTGATGATGCGGGTTTTATCACGGGCTCGACGCTATCGGCGAATGGCGGACAATACTTCAGCTGATTAAATTCTACGGAGCTTACTCTAAAACGCCGTGCGTCAATCGATGCACGGCGTTTGGTTTTCGCCTGTGGACCAATTGCTGGGAGCCTTGGCAAGGGGTCAGTAATCCGTGCTGAATCCTGTCCCAGGAAAAACTCTTTTTGAGCATTCAGAACGAGGACCCGTCTGAAACAGAATTCCTTAGGAACAAAGCATGAAAGTTCATTGCGCATCAAGACTTGCCGATTTATTCCGGCTTTGATCCAATCGTCGTGAAATTAACCATGGAGAAACGATATTTGATAATTAAACATAAGAAATCGTTCGATTTTTAGAATTTGTCGAGCCAATCTTCAAAGGTTAACGGGAGGCACTAAAATGAGCGGGATACGTCGATCGCCGATTCAGCATCTAGTGTAAACCTTGTCCGGTAAAAGCTACATATGGCAGTGAACAAATCAGGAATCTCATCCTAAATCCGATTCGTAGCTGATTCGTTCTGCTCGCGTTCTATTTCCTAATGGTACACTCCGTGAATCGGTAAATGATTGTTTATCTGGAGAGCCCCGCATACTTTCTGTCGGACGCTAGAAATGCTACGCGGAATGCATGCCCGGCTCGTCTTGCTCAATCGTTAACGTCGTCGTGCCGGTATTGGAATGTAATTTATGAACCTTATGCCCACCCCTGAACTTCCCCTCGTCCTGACGGGCCGCGATGTTACAGCCGTCTTGGGGCCGACCAATACGGGTAAAACCCACCTTGCCATCGAGCGGATGCTGGCTCACCAGACCGGAATGATTGGCCTGCCGCTGCGGCTTCTGGCCCGCGAGGTTTATAACCGCGTCGCCGAGCGGGTCGGGACCGCGAATGTCGCGCTGATAACAGGCGAGGAAAAGATCAATCCTCCGGGCGCCCGTTATGCGGTCTGTACGGTGGAAGCCATGCCGCGCCAGACCGATATGGATTTTGTTGCCATCGATGAAGTGCAAATTGCCAATGATCTCGAACGCGGTCACATCTTCACCGACCGGATACTCCATCTTCGCGGCCGTCAGGAGACTTTGTTGCTCGGCGCCGCAACCATGCGGGGAATTCTCGAAAAGCTACTTCGCGGAATTTCGGTTATAACGCGACCGCGACTGTCCAACCTTGCTTATGCGGGGTCGAAGAAGATCACGCGGCTTCCTCCGCGCACAGCCGTCGTCGCCTTTGCCGCCGAAGAGGTTTACGCGATTGCCGAGCTTATCCGGCGGCAAAACGGTGGTGCAGCCGTGGTCATGGGAGCGCTAAGCCCGCGGACGCGCAATGCGCAGGTTGATCTCTATCAGTCGGGTGATGTGGATTATCTTGTCGCGACTGACGCGATCGGCATGGGCCTCAATCTCGATGTCGATCATGTCGCCTTTGCCCAGGACCGGAAGTTCGATGGCTACCAGTTCCGCGATCTTTCCCCCGCCGAGATCGGTCAGATCGCTGGTCGTGCTGGGCGGCATCTTCGGGATGGTACGTTCGGCGTGACGGGGCAAGTGTCGGGATTTTCCGATGAACTGATCAGCAGGGTCGAGTCGCACGCGTTCGATTCTGTCAAGATTTTGCAATGGCGCACCGCCCGGTTCGACTATTCGAGCATCGACGCGCTGAAGCGGTCCATCGATACGCCCGCACCTGTCGAAGGATTGACCCGGGCGTTGCCGGCGGTTGATCAGCAGGCACTGGAATTTCTGTCTCGTGATCCGGATGTGGCGCCACTTGCCAATACGCCGGAACGCGTCGCTCTACTGTGGGATGCCTGCGCGCTGCCCGACTACCGCAAGATTGCGCCGGCACAGCACGCGGATATTATCGCTTCGATCTATACTGACCTGGCTGAGTCGGGACATGTGAACGAAAACTACATGGCCGAAGAGGTACGACGGGCTGATTCCACTGACGGCGATATTGATGCGCTGTCGCGGCGCATCGCCCAGATCAGAACCTGGACTTTTGTGTCTCATCGGCCCGGTTGGCTGGCAGATCAGGCACATTGGCAAGAAAAGACGCGTGAAATAGAGGACAGATTATCAGATGCACTGCATGAACGGTTGACGAAACGCTTCGTAGACCGCAGGACAAGCGTGCTTATGAGGCGCCTGAGAGAGAATACAATGCTAGAAGCCGAAATTAGCCCTGCCGGGGACGTTGTTGTCGAAGGGCATCATGTTGGACGTTTGGACGGGTTCCGTTTCACAACGGACGCCCAAGTTGATGGGACGGACGCGAAGGCCATCAGGGCTGCCGCGCAAAAAGCCTTGGGCGTGGAGTTTGAAAGCCGTGCTACTCGCTTTGACGCGTCGGCAAATGGCGACTTCGCCCTGGGCTCCGATGGGACCCTGCGCTGGATCGGCGCTCCTGTGGCGTCGGTCGTTTCCGGCGAGCAGGCGCTGAAGCCACGCGCAGTTCTGCTGGCGGACGAGCAGTTGACCGGTCCGGCTCGCGACAAGGTCGCGGCGCGGGTCGATCGGTTCCTGGCTCATCACATCGAAACGGTCTTGAAGCCGCTTGTCGATCTCGCCAATGCCGATGCGCTTGTCGGGATCACCAAAGGTCTGGCTTTTCAGCTTGTCGAAAATTTTGGTGTCCTGCAGAGACGCGACGTGGCGGAAGATGTCCGCGGTCTCGATCAGGACTCCCGCGCTGCCTTGCGGCGGCTCGGCGTTCGGTTCGGCGCCTATCATGTGTTCCTGCCCGGCGCTGTTGAAGCCCGCTCCGGCCGGGCTTCTGACACTCTTGTGGGCGCTCAAGGAAGATGCGAAGGATCGCCCCGGCTACGGTGACGTGGTGCAGGTTCTGTCTGCTGGCCGTACTTCGGTCGTGACCGATCCAAGCTTTGATCCTGCCTTCTACCGGCTTGCAGGCTACCGGCTTCTTGGGCGCCGCGCAGTGCGTATTGATATTCTTGAGCGCCTTGCCGATCTCATCCGGCCCGCGCTTGGCTGGAAGCCCGGCACTGGCACGCGACCGGATGGCGCATATGATGGCACACGCTTCGTTGTCACGCCGTCGATGATGTCAATCCTCGGCGCGACCGCTGACGACATGGAAGAGATTCTCAAGAGCCTCGGCTATCGTCCGGAGGCAGTTGATACGGCAATCGTCGCTGCAAAGCTCGTTGAGCTGGATGCAACGTCTGCACCTGCTGCTCGGCCGGAAAGCAGCGAGACGGCCCCTGCGGAAGGTGAAGCACCGACTGCAGCCGACACAGCTGAGACACCTGTCGAAGAACAAGCCGAGCCTGATGAGCCCGCTGCGGAACTTGCAATCGTTGCGCCCGTCGTCATGGAGGACGCTCCGAAACCGATACTGCTTTGGCGTCAGGCTGCGCTTTGAGGGCCGCAACAATCGCGGCAACCATGAGAAGCGCGAACACCAAAGGAGCGATCAGCCGCGCAACAGCCAGGGCGGCGAGCAAAGGTCCGAGCGAAATACTGAACAGCAAAACGACCGTGGCGAGCGCAAACAGCATTTCCGTGGCAAGGGCAAACCCGGTGGCAATGAACGCTTCAAGCAGGAGGGCGGGAGGCCAGCAGGCAAACCGCAAAATCATGCAAAACGTCCGGAACGGGAAGAGCGCCCGGTCAAAATCGATATGGACTCGCCTTTCGCCAAACTGTTGGCTCTCAAAGAACAAATGAAGAAATAGGATTACGGAATCGCCTGGATGACCGGAGAAGGGAAGCAGCGCATCGACAAATGGCTGTTCTTCGCGCGAGTGGTCAAATCCCGTTCCCTGGCGGCAAAGCTCGTTTCAGGTGGCAGTGTCCGCGTCAACAAGGACAAGATCGATCAGCCGTCACAAGGGGTAAGACCAGGTGACGTGCTGACGATTACGCTGGATCGGCGCATTCTGGTTTACAGGGTGCTTTCCGGCGGAACCCGCCGAGGCCCAGCCGATGAAGCGCGAACGCTGTATGAGGACATGTCGCCGCCTTTGCCAGCGAAAGACGGTATGAGCCGTTTGGACGGATTGCCTATGCGAGATGCTGGCAGCGGTCGCCCGACGAAACGCGAACGGCGACAGGTCGACAGGCTTATGCTGGGCGACGATGATAGCTCGGATCAATAGTCTTGCTCTTCAGCGTCCGACCCTGAGCGCGACCATCAAGCAGATCGGCCCTTCTGTCGAAATAATCTCCAATGTCGACCGGCAGTATAAAATAATATTCTACGGAATGTGCTAGCAATGGATGGCGATTGCTTGTTGCGCAAGCATCGCAATGCGAAGAATGGCGCCGTGCGTACTTGGGTAATGGCCTATGCTCGGGTGAAGAACGGCGAAGTTCGGCACTCGGACATTGATGCGGGCCGCGTTCTGGTGCCGCAGCCTATTTTTCCCCCCTTGTCAGCCCGGCGTCAAATCGTTACCTGAACCGCTGAGACGCTGATAGTGGTGTCTTCAGGAGCCAGCAAATGACTTATGTTGTGACCGACAATTGCATCCGCTGTAAATACATGGATTGCGTTGAGGTCTGTCCCGTCGATTGTTTTTACGAAGGTGAAAACATGCTTGTCATCCATCCGGATGAATGCATCGACTGTGGGGTTTGCGAGCCTGAATGCCCGGCTGAAGCCATCAAGCCGGACACCGAGCCAGGGCTGGACAGCTGGCTGCAACTCAATGCGGAATATGCCGAAAAATGGCCGAACATATCCGCAAAGCGTGACGCGCCCGCCGATGCCAAGGAGATGGATGGTGTCGAGGGCAAGTTTGAAAAGTTCTTTTCACCAGAACCCGGCGAAGGCGACTGAATTATTCTTGGAATTCAACATTGCCAAGCCTGATTTGCCGCAATATGCAAGTCTTGCAATATGACTATTTTTGAGCAAGTGCAGCAAAAAGTTGATTCTAATCACTTTTCATGGTAGGCTCCCCCGATATGTTGATCATTGGACGTCAATTTCGTGGCGCTAAAGCATAAATCACCAATCGGCTAGATTTTTTCCGGACCTATCAGTTCAGGGTATGGGTGTTTGTTTTTTCCATCCCACTGCTTCGTCCGGATTGCTTTTGCGTGAAAATATTGGCGGCCGACAAACCGGGACCCGGTTTCCAGTGATTGGTTTAGCCGGTGCGTTTTGCCGGGCGCAGCAAGGAGTAATTAAGCGCATGACAGCAGTTCAGCAGAAAAAAACCGCCCAGCGTATTGGATTTAAGACGGGCGAGTTTATCGTATATCCGGCACACGGCGTAGGGCAAATCGTCAATATTGAAGAACAGGAAGTTGCAGGCCACAAGTTAGAACTGTTCGTTATTGATTTTCAGAAAGACAAAATGCGCTTGAAGGTTCCAGTAGCCAAAGCAACGGCTATTGGTATGCGTAAACTTTCCGAGACGGACTATGTCGATCGTGCATTGAAGGTTGTCCAGGGCCGCGCTCGTATCAAGCGCACGATGTGGTCGCGCCGCGCGCAGGAATATGACGCGAAGATCAACTCAGGTGATCTTATTTCGATTTCAGAAGTCGTTCGCGATCTTTTCCGCGCTGATAATCAGCCGGAACAGTCCTATTCGGAACGCCAGCTTTATGAAGCAGCACTTGATCGCATGGCTCGTGAGATTTCTGCTGTCAACAAGATGTCGGAAACCGAAGCCGTGCGTCTGATCGAAGTCAATCTCGCAAAAGGACCCAAGCGCGGCGCCAAGGCAGACGCGGATGCTGAAGCCGACGCTGACGTTATCATTGAAGACGAGCGGGAAGAGGCTGCATAAGCCAGCAGCATCATCATCTATCTAAAAAAAGCCCGGCAAATACCGGGCTTTTTTATTCGCTGATGACCTTGACCTTGTCGCCAACCGAAACAGTTCCGCCCGGCGGCAATGCATTGATCAGGCGGAAGAGATCAAGCTTCCGATCGGTTCCCATGATCTGGTTCGACAGGCTGGTAAGCGTATCGCCGGGTTTTACGGTCACGACCCGGATGCGCAGCGGTTTGATGCTGGCCTTTTCTTGTGGTGTCAGCAGGCGGAAACTCTGGATGACGGTTTGCGAGGCTGGCGTCAAAACCGTACTGCCGGTTGGCGCTGCTGTCAGGAAGCGATAGATCCTGCTGCCGGCGTTGACGACAAAAATGTCGAATTCCCAGCGGTCGGCTCTGGCTTTCGCCGTTGCAGCTGGCATACCGTTGAAGGTCGTAGCTGTCACGCTTGCATTGTCCAGACCCGTTACCCAGCCACTGCGCATGTAGTCAGTCATGGAGGGGTTGCCGGAAACCTGCGTCCCGTCAAAGCGGATAGCGACCTCGCCGGGTCCTGTCGCCATCACCGCATCAGCACTGTTGTCGATGACAAAGCCTTCAGGAACGGTGAAACTGACGCCGAGTAGCGGGTGAACAAAGCTGCGCCCGCGGACGTAACCTTCCTCGGGCGTGTCGCCATACAGGATCCCGTCAATGCCCTGAAGGAAGGAATCGCGATCAGTCGTGCCAACGCCAGGCGCTCCTACGCGGCGGGCATGGCCTCGCGCGAGCTCGATGCGTTGCGGCGCCGAGGGATGACTTGCCAGGAAGTCGAGGCTGGCATCGGTCGCTCCCGAAACGCTGCGGAAATCAGCATAGGATGCCATTGATTGGAGGAAGCGGGCTGCGGCGAAGGGGTCATAGCCCGCTTCGCCGATCATCTTGATGCCGATAGCATCAGATTGCAGCTCCTGATTACGCGAGAACTGTGCCATGCGCAGTTTGCCGCGGATTAGTGCCTCACGCCCCGCGCTGTCATCCTGCAGCACTTCTGAGACGACACGTCCGGCAATCTGGGCCTCCTGCTCACGTTGCTGGCGCTCGATGCCGTGATTGGCGATCACGTGCCCCATTTCGTGGGCGATGACGGCCGCAAGTTCGGCGCTGTCATTGGCGAGGGCGAGAAGACCGCGGGTCACATAGAGATAGCCGCCTGGCAGCGCAAACGCATTGATATTGGGCGAGTTGAGAATTGTGATGCGATAGGTGTGTGTTGGATTGTCAGAGACGGTGGTCAGGTTGCCAACCACCTTCGCGACCATTCGCTCAAGTTTTGCATCCTTGTATTCGCCACCATAGGTCGCGAGAATACGCGGGTGCTGCTCGGCGCTGAGTTTCGCCAGCCGGTCATTCTTGCTGACATTGTCCACTGTCACCGGATTTGACGACGGACCGAGCGCATCTTCCTTGGTTAGGTTGAGCACCTGGCAGCCTGACAAAAACGCAAGCAACAAGGTCGCTGACGCAAGATTCCTCGCGCGAGCGGCTGGATGAAACCATCCGTTGCTTGTGGGGGAATTTTGCGAACCCAGAATCATGTCCTCGTTGTTGTCGCGTGCCAGCAGAGTCGTATGCCTCTGTTCTTGCTAGCCCGACCAACAGTCTTGAGCAAGAATTTCATTGTTTTCTTGAATGCGGCAAGTCGTCGAAAATATGTCAAAGCGAAGAGTCTTTTGCACCGAGGTATTTCCGCAACAGCGCAGGTCCCTTATCGGAGAGCATTTCTTTGGCGGGTCCTGAAGCCGCGATTGTTCCATTTTCGAGAAAGAACAGCATTGAAGGCAGGCGCAGGGCATCGTCCGGATGATGTGTGACCATCATCACGGTCATGCCGGTTTCCGTTTGCAATTCGCCGACGAGATCGAGCATTTCGTGCCGCAGGGCTGGACCGAGCGAGGCAAACGCCTCGTCCAGCAAAAGCACGGGCCGGTTTCGCACAAGCGCCCTGGCGATCGCCACGCGCTGGCGCTCGCCGCCAGATAGAGCCTCTGGCTTGCGCCTTTCCTTGCCTGCTAGACCGACTTTCCGAATAGCCTCGCTTATTGCAGTGTGGTCAGCTTCGCTCAGTTTGAGATCGGGACTGCGGCCAAGACCGACATTGGAAGCTACATCGAGATGCGCGAAGAGATTATTCTCCTGGAAGACCATTGAGACGGGCCGCAGGGCCGGCGCGGTATTGGTCACGTCGGTGCCGTCAATCAGGATTCTGCCGGCTTTCGCTGTCTCAAATCCTGCGATGAGATTGAGCAGCGTGGATTTGCCCGAACCACTGGGGCCAATGACAGCGGCAATGGTCGATGGTTCGACAACGAGATCGAAATGCATCGCCATATCGCCAAAATCAAAATCCACCGCATCAAGTCGGATCGAGGCGCCTTTGTGAAGGCCAGAAGGCACGGTCATCGCGTTCGCTCCAGACGGCTCGCACCCCTGTCTGCCACAATCATCAGTGCCAGGCAAAGCAAGCCAAGGATCAAGGCCAGTCCCGCTGCATCGTCGGTCCGATAACTCGCCATGCGCTGTAACAGCAGATAAGGCAATGTCTGGATCGAATTGTTGCCAAACAGGGCAATGGTTCCGAGATCTCCCAACGACAACGCCATGGCAAAGGCAAACGCAACACCTAGCGGCCGCTTGAGCACCGGCCAATCAACTAGCCGAAACCTGTTCCATCCGGCAATGCCGAGCTGCGAGCAAAGCCGGTTGTGCCGGCTTGCTGCCGTATCCCAAGACGGGCGCAGAATGCGGAAGGCAAAAGGTATGGCCATTGCGGCGTTGACACTCACAACCATGATTGGTGCAATGCTGAACGGATCGACGAAATGGCGTGAAAGGATGAACCAGCCCGCACCAATTACGATAGGTGGAACCACCATGATCAGGCTGGCACCGAGATCGAGTGCGCGCTCGAACGCGCCAGGCGGTGCATAATGACGTGCAGTGGCGAGATACTCCCGGGCCATCACCAATCCAAGGGAAACAACCAGCGAAAATGCGGCAGCACCTGCCCCCAGGACCAGGCTGGTCAAGATTGCCCGCCAGACCAGGCTCTCGCGCAGTAGCCGTGAAAGGTCGGCTGCCAAACCTGACACGACGGTTCCAGCAATCGGCAGTCCCACAAACATTAGACCGAGAAAGATCAACACAGCATGGGCAAGCTTCGTCTTGCGAGAAGGCCTGTCAAAGCGTCGCGTTGGCGTAGTATGGAGGCTGAAGCCTTCCTCCGCGGGGCGTCCTGTCCGGCTGAGGAGCAGCAGGACAGCGATGGTCAGGCAGAGTTGCAGTAATGTGAGCGATACCGCGCGTGCAATATCGAAATCGAAGTGCAGCGACTGATAGATTGCAACTTCGAGTGTCGTCGCGCGCGGTCCGCCGCCGAGCGTCAGCACAATTGTGAAGGACGTTATGCACAGCATGAAGATCAAGCCGGCGATGCCAGAGAGATTGCGCAGGATCACCGGCCATTCGATCAGCCGGAAGCGGGCCCAGCCCCCCATCCCCAGTTGTGACGACAGCTTCCAGTAATCCTCGGGAATGGAATCGAGGCTTGACAGGATAAGCCTCGTCGCCAGCGGCAGATTGAAAAACACATGGGCAATGAGGATCCCCGTCAGGCCATAGATATTAGGTGTAACGTCAAGGCCTGCGGCCTTGAGAGCAATGGCGAGCAGACCGTTCCGGCCATAAATGCTGGTAATGCCGAGGACGGCAACAAGGGCCGGAAGGGCAAGCGGCAACGCAAAGAGTCGGAGGATCATCGCGCGTCCCGGGAGGGCCGGATGCGCATGCAGCGCATGGGCAAGCGGGATCGCCAGGGTCACGGACAGCACCATCGAAAGAAGCGCCTGCAACAGCGTGAAACGCGCAATCCGCCACAGATAACTATCGAAAGCGGCGAAACCCTGCGCACTTCCACGCAACGCTTCAACGGCAAGGCTGAGCAGTGCGCCACCCGCGAGCACAACCAGAAAGGCGAGGGCCAGTGCCCCCGCCAAAGGTTTCAATGAGCGGGCAGCTGCCACGGTGTTACAGGCTCATCGCTGACAGCCATTGGTCGATCCATGCCTTGCGGTTTTTCGACACTTCCTCCGGGGAGAAGATCAAAGTCTTTGCAGGCTTGACGAGTGTGTCGAAAGCAGGATTGAGCGGAGCGCTCGTCTTGGCAGCCGGGAACATCCAGTTGTTTTCCGGGATCGCGTCCTGGAACGCCGGTCCGGTCATAAAGCTAAGAAACTGTGCGGAGAGCGGGTTCCTGGCGCCGTTTGTGGTCTGCGCGGCAACCTCCACCTGCAAGTAATGGCCTTCTTCAAAGGCTGCTGCCTTGTAGCGGTCTGTCTTCTCCGCAACGAGGTGATAGGCCGGCGATGTGGTATAGGACAGCACCATCGGCGCCTCACCCTTGGTGAAGAGGCCATAGGCCTCTGACCAGCCTGGTGTTACCGTCAGTACGCGATCTTTCAGCTTGCTCCATGCCTCACCGGCCTTGTCGCCATAGACCGATTTCACCCACAGCAACAGGCCGAGGCCCGGCGTCGAGGTACGCGGATCCTCGATGACGATTTTTTGCTTTGGATCGCCTTCCACCAGTTCTTTCAAGCTTGCCGGTGGGTTCTTCAGAGCTTCGGAATCGTAGATAACTGCGAAATAGCCGTAGTCATAAGGAACAAACGTATTGTCCTTATAGCCGCCGGGAATGGTAATCCCGCTGGTATCGATCCCATGGGGCGCAAACAGGCCGGTTTCGCCCGCCTCGAAAGTCAGGTTTGTATCGAGACCGAGAACGACATCCGCTTTGCTGGATGCTCCCTCAAGCTTGAGGCGGTTGAGCAGGGCGACGCCGTCGGTGACGGAGACGAAATCAACAGTGCAGTTGCATTGTTTTTCGAATGCCTGCTTTACCTTCGGCCCTGGCCCCCACTCCGCTGTGAAGCTTTCATAGGTGTAGACAGTGAGCTTCCCGTCGGCTTTTGCCGGGACTGCTGAAACGAGCGCCAGAGCGCTTATCAGGATTGCAGAATTCATACATGTTTTGAGCGTCCGCATCGGCGCCTCCTAGAGTTGAGAATTCAAAAGGATTGATGCGCCGGCTTTCCTGCCGCGTCTAATCCCTCCGCCGGTACAAACCGGATCAGGTTCCGCGGGTTGGCAGGATTTCTCCCAAGGCCTCTCAGCCTGTTCTTGCGAACAGGCACCCCGTTAGAGCATTGCAAACACTAGAGAAAAAGCCTTGGCTTAGCAAGCGCTTACCCTCGGCATATTCCCTCCCCTTGCCACGCCCTCATCTGAGTCTGGCCATTGAATGGTTGGGAAGACGGGCGGTCGTCGAAGCGCGTCTTTGGGGTAGGAATAATGCGATCCGAAGACCGCCCGTCCGGCGACTTTTCATCCCGTCCGTTCCGCTTGGGGGGCCTCGGCACGTCGGGGTGCCTTTGCGGGATACTCCATGCGTTGCCTACGGCCCCTTCGAAGTGCTCGTCCAGCACGCGCCGGTCGTAGTACCGGCAGGGGAACCCTTGGACGGAACTTCCCCGGACAGCGGGTCCGTCACCCGCCATCGGAGGCGCCGGTCCTTCTCCCACTTCGAACGGCTCCGGAAGCAGTTCCCACGGGAAGGACGACATCAGGATAGCTCAGGTTTCGGGGACGTGGATAAGTGGCTGTGGATATTTTTGATTTGTACAATGATTGGCCGATGAAAGGCTATAATATCCTTATGCCTTGGCACCGTCTGCCAACTCGAACGCTGATTTCAATGCCGCTATTTTGACGACCGCAACCATCCAGTTGTGAACTGGATTCCATGCGAAAGGATCAATAATGTTTCGTGGTCGGGGTTTTCAGTATTCCACAGTCAGAGTTCAAGCAGATGTTTCACTGAAGCCTTCGAAACAGATCCCGGTTCTGTTGCGCGGCAGGAAACAGAGGCTGCTTGCGGCAATGTATCCAAGTCTTGTTCTTGCCATCGGCGTCGCGGCCGCCGGTATTGCCGTCATGACCCTCGGAATGCTGGGATAACCGCTAATGGCCCTCAAAGCTATGCGGCTGACCATGCCCATGCTATGGGCGCGTTATGAGCAAATTCGTTATTCTTCTCGGTGGAACCGTCCACGTCACTGATCGCCTCCGGCAACTTGTCGCCGGGGCACGGGTTCTTGCCGCTGATGGGGGGATCGCGCACGCCGAAGCGCTGGGCCTGAAGCCCGAACTCTGGCTTGGCGATTTCGACTCGAGCTCACCCGAACTTGACAAAAAATATTCTGACGTGCCGCGTTCGGTTTTTCCGGCTGCCAAAGACATGACTGACGGCGAACTCGCGCTGGACGAGGCCTACCGGCTTGGGGCGACAGAGGTTGTTCTGTGCGGGGCTTTCGGGGGCGCTCGCACCGATCATACGCTGCTGCATCTGACAATGGCGACGGCCTACGCGGCCAAAGGACGAAAGCTGATTCTGTCCAGCGGCACCGAGGAGGCGCACCCGCTGGTCTCGGGCACTTACGACTTCGATTTTGCCGATGGCACGCTTTTCAGCATTGTTGCATTTTCGCAATTATCGGGGCTTTTTATCGAAGGTGCCCGCTGGCCGCTGGAAAATATGGAACTTTCTTTCGGTTCATCACTTACAGTATCGAATGCCGTGTGTGGAAATCTCCACGTATCGCTCCATTCGGGTAAAGCGATCCTGATCGCTGCGCCGCAAACAGCCCAGCGCTTGTAAAATATGGCTGGAGGTGCAATGTTGCGGTACAGCATTGGGGACGCAAGCTGGTGAGTTTAGTTTGAAACGGAGAGGTGTTCCATGTTGAAAAGTTTGTCTACGATAGCAGTCGCGGGGCTTTTGGCTTTCTCGGTGGCGGGTTGCACAACCAGCGACCAGCGCGTTGCTGGTTATGGCATCGGTGGTGCCGCATTGGGCGCATTGGCCGGCGGTGCTATTGACGGAGGCAAAGGCGCCCTGGCGGGCGCCGCAATCGGTGGTGCTGGTGGTGCGCTCGTCGGTGCCGCAACCAATCCTCGCCCCAGCAGCGGCTATTGCACTTATCAAAATCGCTATGGCGAGCGTTACAGGGCTCCTTGCCGCTATTAACATTCAGTATCAAGCGAATGACAAACAGGCCGGAACTTCCGGCCTGTTTTATTGAGCGATAGTCTGAAACCGGAACGATCTTTCTTCTGCCGCATTAGGTAAGCAGGATCGCGCCGCACTATTGTGATTGAGAGGATTTATTATGAGATTTCGTCTTACCGCCGTAGCGGTTTCAGCGCTTCTGGCAGTATCTGTTGCCGGTTGCGCAACAAGTGAACAGAATCAACGTGCCGGGACGGGCGCTTTGATTGGCGGCGGCGTTGGTGCGCTGGCCGGACAGGCGCTCGGGCGCGATACAAAGAGCACGATTGTCGGTGCTGCCGGCGGTGCGCTGCTGGGTGCTGCTGTCGGTACGGCGACGACGCCGCGCGGACAGACTGAAAACCTGTGCCGCTATCAGCGTCGGGATGGCTCGATTTATACGGCCCCATGCGACGGCAATGGCGGCGGCGCTTATAGGCGGCGGCGGCGGCGGTTACTGACCGCAGCGTTACCGAGTTAATTCGAACAGGCCGGAATTTCCGGCCTGTTTCATTTGACAGCGGCGATATTCTCGCCGACAAGGCCACGTTCGATGCCCTCAGCCGGCCCCCGATCGTTGCTCTTACTTCCAGAACTGTACATTTCCATGGCTCCACCCCTTCTTCGCCTCGACCAGATTGCCCTGACATTTGGCGGCACGCCGCTCTTGAGCGATGCGGCCATTTCCGTCAGCGAAGGCGACCGCATTGCGCTCGTCGGCCGCAATGGATCAGGCAAATCCACGCTTTTGAAAATTGCTGCCGGTTTCGTGACACCGACCGACGGGGAAGTCTTCAAGCACCCGGGGGTAACGGTGCGTTACCTCGCCCAGGAGCCCGACATGGACGGGTTCGCTACCGTCCGCGAATATGTGGAGGCGGGGCTGGGTCCCGCCGACGACCTCTATCGCGTCAGCTATCTGCTCGAACATCTCGGCCTGACCGGCGAGGAAAAGCCCGACAATCTTTCCGGTGGCGAGACGCGCCGCGCGGCGCTGGCCAAAGTTCTCGCGCCCCAACCCGACATCCTGCTGCTCGACGAGCCGACCAACCATCTGGACCTGACGACAATCGAGTGGCTGGAGGGTGAACTACGCCAGATCCGCTCTGCCATCGTGGTCATCTCGCACGACAGACGATTTCTTGAGAATGTCAGCCGCTCGACGATATGGCTCGACCGCGGCGTCACCAAACGCCTGGACCAGGGCTTCGGCGCGTTCGAGGAGTGGCGCGACAAGGTTCTCGAAGAGGAAGAGCGCGACCTGCACAAGCTTGGCCGCCAGATCGTGCGCGAGGAACACTGGCTGCGCTACGGCGTCACGGCGCGACGCAAGCGCAATATGCGACGGCTCGGCGAGTTGCAGTCGATGCGCAGTGAGTTCCGCAACCATCGCGGCGCGCAGGGCAAGGCCGTGCTGAAGGCCAGTGATGCGAAGGAGTCGGGCAAGCTGGTGATCGAAGCCGAACACCTCATCAAAGCCTATGACGGCCGGGTGCTGGTCAACGATTTCTCCACGCGGATCCAGCGCGGCAACTGTGTCGGTTTCGTCGGGCCGAACGGCGCGGGCAAGACGACGCTTCTATCGATGCTGACCGGGCTGCTGGCGCCTGACAGCGGCTTAGTCAAGCTGGGTACCAATCTCGAGATCGCCATCCTCGACCAGAGGCGCGACAGCCTCAATCCCGAGCAGACACTATCGGATTACCTGACGGACGGACGCGGCGAGAACGTGGTCGTCAATGGCGAACAGCGTCACGTCGCCTCCTATATGAAGGACTTCCTGTTCCAGCCGGAGCAGTTGCGCACGCCCATCCGTGAACTCTCAGGCGGGGAAAGGGCCAGACTGATGCTGGCGCGGGTTCTGGCACGCCCGGCCAATCTCCTGGTGCTCGACGAGCCGACCAACGACCTCGACATGGAGACGCTCGACCTTCTGCAGGAACTGGTGGCAGGCTTTGCCGGTACAGTCCTTCTCGTCAGCCATGATCGCGATTTCCTGGACCGGACCGTGACATCGGTCGTCGCGCCGGAAGGCGATGGGCGCTGGCTGGAATATGCCGGCGGCTATACGGACATGCTGGCGCAGCGCAAAGAGGCACTGGCAACCCGCAAGGATTTGAAGTCCGCCAGGCCACAGGCAGCTGCTGGTGCCCAGACAGAGAAAACGCCAACGCAGCGTGAGGAAAAACGCAAGCTTTCCTACAAGCAGAAATTCGCACTTGAAACCCTGCCGGCAAAAATCGAGATCTTGCACGCAGAGATTGCTGCGCTTGAGACAAAGCTCGCCGATCCGGAATTCTTTACTAAGAACGCCGCGCTGTTCAACAAGACTGTCGAGGAAATCGGCAAGAAGCGGCACAGCCTCGAGACGTTTGAGCATGAATGGCTCGAGCTGGAAATGCTGCGGGAAGAAATCGAAGGCTGAGAGTCCATTCTGACCGGCATCTTGTACGATCTTCTGCGCTTCCGGTGCTCATGGACCGAAACGTCCACGCCGCTCCGGTTCTCGAACATCGCACCACCTGCCTCGTCAAGCTGAATTCGCGAAAAGTTGCTAGTTCGTCTTGGGCGCGAGCCTGGTTGCAAGGGTCTCAATACGGGTCGTCACTTCGGAGAGGACGCCGGTGATCGCGACGTCATTTTTGTCTGCCTTGGCCAGGGCTTCGTCGCGGCTCTTGCGCAGTGCGTCCGCTTCGTTTTCGAGCCCCTTCAACCGCATCTGCAGCTCGTTAAGCTCGTCCATGACCATGATACCCGCCATGACTGTGATGCGGAGATCGCCGATCTCGCCAAAAGATGATTTGAGATGCGTGACATAGCGGTCGAAACGCTCGGCGAGGCCAGTCAGATGCTGTTCCTGGCCCTCGTCGCAAGCCATTCTGTAGGCTTTGCCATCAATGGTAACGGTAACTGTGGCCATGTTGTTTCTTTCCAGTCTAACTCTTTGTTTTTCGCATTTCCTGACGGAATACCGTTTCCACTTTCCTGGAAATGCTTATCGATCAAGAACCGTACGGATGGATTCCATCGCGGCGACGAGACGGCGCGAGACTTCCTTGTTTGCCGCTTCGAGACGTTCAGCCCGTCCTTCCGACGCATCGAGTTCCTGGGCCAGCTTGCGCCGGTCCATATTCATGCGCTGGACCTCTTCCTCGGCTTCGGCAAAATCGCCCTCGTGTTCCAGGCGCATTTCAACCGCATCCTCAAGGAGGGTCAGTGCTTTTCCCAATCTTTCAAGAACCTGTTTGAGGGTGGCTTCCGATGCCATTTTCAACGTTTCCCCTGTGTGTCTCTCTTTTGAGCGAATCGCAAAAAGAAGAACAGCTTATGGCCGGAAGTCTAGAGGTTGCATCAACGTTGCGTCAATCAATCCGCGTTGTCATCGTTCAGTCATGCACCGATAATAATCCTGTGCGACGAAAGAAGAGGTTTTCCCCCGATCCCAAATTGGCCTAGGTTTTGCCTAGGTTTTATTGACTCCATGATGACACCTGCTATGTGTCGCGTGCCTTTTGGATTTTGTCTGACCGGCTTCCAGAAACGGCATCTCCTCATCCCTCGAAAGACGGTAACCATGACCAATTCTGAAAAATCCAACCAAATGGCCAATGCAATCCGCTTCTTGTCGGCGGAAGCAGTGGAAAAAGCCAATTCCGGTCACCCGGGTCTTCCCATGGGCGCAGCTGACATTGCGACCGTGCTCTATACCCGCTTCCTCAAATTCGATCCCAAGGCTCCGCACTGGCCGGACCGCGATCGTTTCATACTTTCCGCCGGTCATGGTTCGATGCTGCTCTATTCGTTGCTGTACCTCACCGGCTACGAAGACATGACCATCGAAGAAATCAAGAATTTCCGCCAGCTCGGTTCGCGGACGGCCGGTCATCCGGAATACGGCCACGCCTCCGGTATCGAAACGACGACGGGTCCGCTGGGGCAGGGGCTTGCCAACTCCGTGGGCATGGCGCTGTCCGAGCGCATCATGAATGCGCATTTCGGTGATGACCTCGTCAATCATTACACCTATGTCATCGCCGGCGACGGCTGCCTGATGGAAGGCATCAGCCAGGAAGCGATTGCGCTGGCCGGTCATCTCAAGCTGAACAAGCTCATTGTTTTCTGGGATCATAACAACATTTCCATCGATGGACCGGTTTCACTTGCCGACAATACGGACCAGTGCGCGCGCGTCGAAGCGTCTGGCTGGAACTCGCTCCAGGTAGACGGTCATGACCAGGATGCGATTGCCGTGGCGATCGAGACCGCCCACAAATCCGACAAGCCGACGCTCATCGCCTGCAAGACGACGATCGGTTTTGGTGCACCGACCAAGGCCGGCACGAACAAGGTTCACGGCTCGCCGCTCGGGGCAGAAGAACTTGCCGGTGCCCGCAAGGCGCTTGGCTGGACGTCGGACCCCTTCGTCGTTCCGGCGGACATCCTTGAGGCCTGGCGCAGTGCAGGTCAGCGTTCTGCCAGTGATCATGCAGCGTGGCAGCAGCGCCTCGAAGCCAAGGATTCCAATACGCGATCGGAGTTCGAGCGCCGTATTCGCGGTGATCTTCCAGGCAATTTCGAAGAGACAATCGTCGCCTACAAGAAGAAGCTCTCCGAGGACAAGCCGAAGGTTGCCACGCGCAAGGCTTCCGAGATGGCGCTCGAAGTCATCAACGGTGTGCTTGCCGAAACGATCGGCGGTTCCGCTGACCTGACCGGTTCAAACAATACGAAGACCAGCCAGACCCAGAACATTACGCCTGAGGACTATGGTCAGCGCTATGTTCATTATGGCATTCGCGAGCATGGCATGGCTGCCGCGATGAACGGCATGGCGCTGCATGGCGGCCTGATCCCCTATTCGGGTACGTTCCTGACCTTCTCGGATTATGCACGCGGCGCGATGCGTCTTACGAGCCTGATGGGTATTCGCGTTGTCTATGTGATGACGCATGACTCGATCGGTCTTGGTGAAGACGGCCCGACGCATCAGCCGGTCGAGCATCTGGCGGCATTGCGCGCCATCCCGAACAATTATGTGTTCCGCCCGGCAGACGTTGTGGAGACGGCAGAGTGTTGGGAACTGGCGCTCAAGTCGCGCAAGACGCCATCGACGATTGCGCTCACGCGCCAGAACCTGCCAACGGTCCGGACGGAGCATACCGACGAGAACAAGTGCGCCTATGGTGCTTACGAACTCGCAGCCGCAAGCGGCAAGGCGGAAGTCACGATCTTCGCGACTGGCTCGGAGGTCGAGATCGCTCTGAATGCACGGGCGCAGCTTGAAGCAAATGGCCATCCGGCCCGCGTCGTTTCGGTTCCGTGCTTTGAGCTCTTTGAACAGCAGAGCGAGGAATACAGGCGCGCACTTATCGGTGATGCGCCGGTCAAGATTGCAGTTGAAGCCGCCATTCGCCTTGGTTGGGACCGCTTCATCGGTCTCGACGGCATCTTTGTCGGCATGACCGGTTTCGGTGCCAGCGGCCCGATCGAGGCGCTGTACAAGCATTTCGGCATTACCGCGGACGCAATTGTCGCAGCGGCAGAAAGCAAGTTGAAATAGTCTGCGGATTCCCCGCACAATCCAGGGCAAGGGCTCCGAAATACCCAAGGAGAAGACAAAATGACAGTTCGCGTTGCAATCAACGGATTTGGCCGCATCGGCCGCAACGTTCTTCGCGCCATCGTGGAATCCGGCCGCACCGACATTGAGGTCGTAGCGATCAACGATCTTGGTCCGGTCGAGACCAATGCGCATCTGATGCGTTACGACAGTGTGCATGGCCGCTTCCCCGGAACGGTCACAGTTTCCGGCGATACGATCGATGTTGGCCGTGGCCCGATCAAGGTCACTGCGGTGCGCAATCCGGTTGAACTGCCGTGGAAAGAATTGAACGTCGATATCGCGCTTGAATGCACCGGCATTTTTACGGCACGTGACAAAGCGGCGGCTCACCTTGAAGCGGGCGCCAAGCGCGTGATCGTTTCAGCTCCTGCCGAAGGTGCTGATCTCACGGTTGTTTTCGGCGTCAACGACCACAAGCTGACGAAGGAGCATATGGTCATTTCCAATGCTTCCTGCACCACGAACTGCCTTGCACCGGTCGCCTATGTATTGAACGAAGCGGTCGGTATCGACCACGGTTTCATGACGACGATCCATAGCTATACCGGCGATCAGCCGACACTGGACACGATGCACAAGGATCTCTATCGCGGCCGCGCTGCAGCACTGTCGATGATCCCGACCTCGACTGGTGCTGCCAAGGCCGTCGGACTTGTTCTGCCGGAACTCAACGGCAAGCTGGACGGAACTTCGATCCGCGTTCCAACCCCGAATGTTTCGGTCGTGGACTTCAAGTTCATCGCCAAGAAGTCGACGACGATTGCCGAGATCAATGACGCCATCAAATCAGCTGCCAACGGCAAGCTCAAAGGCATCCTCGGCTATACGGACGAGCCGAATGTCTCGATTGACTTCAATCACGACCCGCATTCTTCTGTTTTCCATATCAGCCAGACCAAGGTCATGGAGGGCACATTCGTGCGCGTTCTGTCGTGGTACGACAATGAATGGGGATTCTCGAACCGCATGGGTGATACGGCCGTGGCCTTCGGCAAGGTCATCTAAGAGACCCTTTCGATTACTTCCACCTGATGGGCATCTGATGCGATTTTCCGTGCTTCCGGTGCACATGGACGCAAATGTCCACTGGGCTCCGGTTCTCGAAAACCGCATCATCTGCCGTATCAGGTTGAATTCTCGAAACGTCTCCTATTAATGCCGCTGCGAACCACGACATGGCGGGTCGACAGCACCCGCCATATTTGTTTGTGTTAGAATTATCCGGTCCATCCGGCTTTCTGGCCGATGTGTGCCATTTCAAATGAGGGTGATGACGATGCCAGCTTTCAAGACGCTTGATGATGTCGATGTTGCGGGAAAACGCGTTCTGGTGCGCGTCGACCTGAATGTTCCCGTTGCCGATGGCGCCGTGACCGACGCAACCCGCATCGAGCGTGTGGCGCCAACCATCCTTGAATTGTCCGACAAAGGTGCAAAGGTGATCCTGCTGGCGCATTTTGGTCGTCCAAAGGATGGACCGACGCCGGAATTTTCCTTGAAGCCTATCGCCCATGCGGTCGCAAAAGTGATCGACCGCAACGTGCATTTTGCCGAAGACAGCATCGGCGACAAGGCTGCGGCAGCGGTTGCAAAGCTGAATAATGGCGACATCCTCCTCCTGGAAAACACGCGCTTCTACAAGGGCGAGGAGAAGAACGACCCAACCTATGTAGCGGCCCTGGCCGCCAATGGTGACATCTATGTCAATGACGCGTTCTCCGCGGCCCATCGCGCCCATGCCTCGACCGAGGGACTGGCTCGCGTGCTGCCTGCCCATGCCGGCCGCACCATGCAGGCGGAACTCGACGCTCTTGAAAAGGGTCTCGGCAACCCGGAACGTCCCGTCGTTGCCATCGTTGGCGGCGCCAAGGTTTCCTCCAAGCTCGATCTGCTCGGCAACCTCGTTCAGAAGGTCGATGCACTGGTGATTGGTGGTGGCATGGCCAACACGTTCCTGGCCGCCCAAGGCGTCAAGGTGGGTAAATCACTCTGCGAACATGACCTCGCTGCAACGGCACGTGAAATCATGGCAAAGGCAAACGCTGCCAACTGCACCATCATTCTGCCCGTGGACGCAATCGTCGCCTGGCATTTCGAGGCCAATGCGCCGCACCGCGCCTATGGTCTCGACGCTATACCCGAGGATGGCATGATCCTTGATGTCGGTCCGCAATCGATTGAACGCATCAAGGCGGCGATCGACGATGCGTCGACGTTGGTCTGGAACGGACCGCTTGGGCGCGTTCGAACTGCATCCATTCGATCAGGCGACGGTCGCTGCTGCCCGTCACGTGGCGGCGCGGTCGAAGGCTGGCCGCCTGGTATCGGTTGCCGGCGGCGGTGATACGGTTGCGGCCCTCAATCATGCGGGCGTTGCCGACGATTTCAGTTACGTATCGACAGCTGGTGGAGCGTTCCTTGAATGGATGGAAGGCAAGCCTCTTCCCGGCGTGGACGTTCTCAAGCGATGAGATCATTTGATTAATCCACCCTGACGGGCATCTGATGCAGTTTTCTGCGCTTCTCAAACGATCTCATGATACCGAGACCGCAGTAATCGCGATCATTTCAGCGCCCCGGTTAACGAAAAACAGAAAATGTTATCTCGTTAAATCGGTTGAAAAAATTTCAATCGTTTCAATGTCTTGGTTCGCCATTCCGTTTGTCATAGGCTTCTGATATTGCCCGCAACATGCGAAACGGAGTGAATTAGTCTATGAGCGAACGCCTGGAAGACATCGCGATTGCAATGGTTGCCAACGGCAAGGGTCTCCTTGCTGCAGATGAGAGCACCGCAACGATCAAGAAGCGGTTCGATACGATCGGACTGGAATCGACCGCCGACAGCCGGCGGGACTATCGCGAGATGCTGTTCCGCTCCGACGAGGCGATGAAGAACAACATTTCGGGCGTTATCCTGTATGACGAAACAATTCGTCAAAGTGCAAAGGATGGAACGCCCTTCGTTCAGATCATGAAGGCTGCCGGCTGCATTCCTGGCATCAAGGTCGATGCGGGTGCAAAGCCGCTAGCAGGTTATCCAGGTGAGACCATCACCGAGGGCCTGGACGGGTTGCGTGAGCGCCTCCAGGAGTATTACGGGCTTGGTGCCCGCTTCGCCAAATGGCGCGGCGTCATTGGTATCGCGGAGGGCATCCCGACCTGGGGTGCGGTGAAGCAGAATGCCCAGGCGCTAGCCCGCTATGCGGCGCTGTGCCAGGAGGCCGGAATCGTTCCGATCGTCGAGCCGGAAGTGCTGATGGATGGCAAGCCCGCCACCCACTCGATCGAACGTTGCTACGAAGTCACCGAATGGGTGCTGAAGACAGTTTTCGATGAACTCTACGATGCACGTGTTAAGCTCGAAGGCATGATCCTGAAGCCGAACATGGTCATCGATGGCAAGAATGCCCGCAAGGCTTCTGTCGAGCAGGTGGCCGAACAGACTGTGCGCGTGTTGAAATCCACTGTGCCGGCAGCCGTTGCGGGTATCGCCTTCCTTTCGGGCGGTCAGTCCGACGAAGAAGCGACAGCACATCTCTCGGCGATGAACGCCAACTTCACGACACCTTGGAAGCTTACGTTCTCCTATGGCCGGGCCCTGCAGGCGGCTGCAATCAGCGCCTGGAACGGCAAGTCCGAGAACGTTGCCGCGGGCCAGCGTGCCTTTACGCACCGCGCCAAGATGAACGGCCTCGCCGCAACCGGCGGATGGAAAAAAGACCTGGAAAAGGCAGCTTAAGCGTTTTTTATCCAAAAGCGTATCTCATGGATCCCGGGCTGGGAATCAGTCCGGGTTCTTTTTTGAGGTATTGACCCGATAATGACGTCTTCGCCCTTCCATCCGCTGGTTAGTTGGCTGCTCTATCCCGTCTATGCATGGCAGGGGATAGGAATACGCTTGAAGACCGAGCGCATGTTGCCGCCAGCAGGACTTCCCGTTGGTGAAATCGCCGGTAAGGACCCGGCGATCAGGCTGCTTGTCCTTGGCGATTCGTCCTCAGCCGGGGTTGGCGTCTCGGATGCCTGGCAGGGTCTGTGCGTGCGGTTGGCTGTACATTTGCAAGGACGCACCGGCCGCAAGGTCATCTGGCGGGCGGCAGGCTTCAATTCGGCAACGTCCGGTCAATTGCGCGATCACGTGGTGCCCAATCTCGAACGCGGTCTGTGGACGCACATTGTGCTGACGACCGGGACAAACGATACCAAGAATTTTCACTCCACCCTGCGCTTCAAAAGGGAGTTCGGCGGCCTGCTCTATGCACTGAAGGCGCGCTGGCCCGAGGCGCATATCGTCTGGTCAAAAGTCATCGATTTTCGCGATGTACCTGCCATGCCTGGCCTTCTCGGCCGTATTCTGGAGGGGCGGGCCAGCGCAATCAACAAGATGGGTGAACGCTTGTGCCGCGAACGCATGGCGGTCCCCGCCTCGCGGTTGCCGGTGGAAGGGCCGGAAGGCTTCTCCGGTGATGGCTTTCACGCTTCGGCACTTGGCTATGATGCCTGGGCCAAACACCTTGTGCCCTATGTCCTCAATCTCCCAGATATAGAAAACGGGCACACACAGACCTAGATTCCGGCCCTAGCCAGCGTGGCCGACCAGCACCACCACAAGCATCGCCAGGATCGCACCTGCAGCGATTTTCCAGAAATCTCCGCGCTTCTTCAGGCCCGGCCACCCGAGGGGCTTGATCACATGCAGCACCATCATCAAAATCAGCGCGAATGGCAGAATCTTGGTCATCGGTATCGTTTGCCTGCACGTGATGATCGGAGAGTTGAGAGTTGGTCGTTCCGCACAGGAATGTCAATTCCGGCTTTGACTCTGCGATCGGTATTGGGGATGTTCTAGCTTGGGAGGACATTCATGACATCACAATACAAAGAGGTCTATCAGGACTGGCAGTCCAATCCGGAGGCGTTCTGGGCGCATGCCGCCGTGGCCATCGATTGGGTCAAGCCCTGGGATAAGGTCTTCGATCCGAACGACGGACCTTATGGGCGCTGGTATGCCGGCGCCGAGTGCAACACCTGCTACAACGCGGTCGATCGTCATGTGGAGCATGGACGGGCCGGCCAGCTTGCACTTATTCACGACAGCGCGGTTACGGGTACGCAGCGCAAGATCACCTATGCGCAGCTCCTCGATGAAATCAATGCGCTGGCCGCAGTGCTCACCGGCAAGGGCGTCAAGAAGGGCGACCGCGTCATCATCTACATGGCAATGGTGCCGGAAGCCGTTGTCGCCATGCTTGCCTGCGCCCGCATCGGCGCCGTCCATTCGGTTGTCTTTGGCGGTTTCGCCGCGCATGAGCTCGCGACGCGCATAGATGATGCTAAGCCGGTGATGATCATCGCTACGTCCTGCGGTCTCGAGCCTGGACGGGTGGTCGCCTACAAGCCCATGCTCGACAAGGCGATCGAGCAGGCCGTGCACAAGGTAGAGACCTGCCTCATCCTTGTGCGCCCGCAGCAGCCGCACGAATTGGTTGAGGGGCGCGATTTCGATTATGCGGAGGCTGTCGCCGCAGTTGCCGGACGCAAGGTCGCCTGCGCCTCTGTAAAGGCGACGGATCCGCTTTACATCCTCTACACTTCCGGTACGACCGGGCAACCCAAGGGCGTCGTGCGCGACAATGGCGGGCATCTGGTGGCGCTCGCATGGTCGATGGGTGCGATCTACGATACGCATCCCGGCGACGTGTTCTGGGCGGCGTCCGACATCGGCTGGGCGGTCGGGCATTCCTACATCGCCTATGCGCCGCTCTTCATCGGTGCGACGAGCATTCTCTATGAGGGGAAGCCGGTCGGAACGCCGGATGCGGGCACCTTCTGGCGGGTCATTGCCGAGCATAAGGTAAAAGTGCTCTTTACCGCGCCGACGGCATTCCGGGCGATCAAGAAGGAAGATCCGAAAGGCGAATTCATCGGCAAATACGATCTCTCCTCGTTGAAATACCTGTTTCTTGCCGGGGAACGCGCGGATACCGACACAATCAAATGGGCCGAGGAGAAGCTTGGCGTACCGGTTATCGATCATTGGTGGCAGACCGAGAGCGGCTGGCCCATGGCTGCCAATCCGGCGGGATTGGGCATGCTGCCGGTCAAGTATGGTTCGCCGACGGTGCCGATGCCAGGCTACGACGTTCAGGTGCTCGACGACGCCGGCCATCCGGTCAAACGCGGCGAACTCGGCAATATCGTAGTCAAGCTGCCATTGCCGCCCTCTTGCCTGCCGACTCTCTGGAATGCCGATCAGCGGTTTCGCGACGCCTATGTCACGGAGTTTCCGGGCTACTACAAGACGGCCGATGCCGGGATCATCGATGAGGACGGCTATATCTACATCATGAGCCGGACCGACGATATCATCAACGTTGCCGGACACCGGCTGTCGACCGGGTCCATGGAGGAAGTGCTGGCAAGCCATCCTGACGTGGCGGAATGCGCGGTCATCGGCATTGCTGACTATCTGAAGGGGCAGGTGCCTTGCGGCTTCATCGTTCTCAAGTCCGGCGTGACCCGGGCAGAGGCCGATATCGAGCAGGATTGCGTGGCCCTGATTCGCGAAAAGATTGGCCCTGTGGCCGCCTTCAAATTGGTCCTCACGGCAAAACGTCTGCCGAAGACCCGTTCCGGCAAGATCCTGCGCGGGACGATGCAGAAGATCGCCGACAGTGAGCCCTGGAAGATGCCAGCGACCATCGATGATCCCGCCATTCTCGATGAGATCGAGGCCGTGCTCCGCGCGCGTGGAATCGGTGTTGGCGGCGATTAGAGCGGTTTGCAGATAAAGCAGACTTCTTGACATCCTCCTGACAGTAGGTTGTCAGGAGGGGTGTGCGATAGTGTCTCCGTAGTCACAAGGAGACAGGGTTATGACTTACGTAGATTTTGGCATTGTTCATACGGTAAGGCGCCTGCTCACGGACTTCGCAGCGTATCGCGAAGAACTGCGTACGGAGCGGCATCTCAACTCACTCCCCGAACATGTGTTGAAGGACATCGGCTGGCCTGATGCCTATGCAGAACGGTTGGCGCGTCGGGGTTCGATGAAAGGAACGGAGGCTGGCACGGCAGGTGCCAGCGCCGATCTCGCTCCATGGCATGTGGAATTGCCAAAGCCCCGCCGGGCGAGAAAGACAGGCTTTTCAGGCTCTTTCAGGGTACAATACTAAAGAATTCATGAAATGGGAGCGACGGACGTGGAGCAGAAAAAGACGATCGGGTTCGTATTCATCGACAAGTTCGCCGATTGGGAGTTTGGTTTGCTTTCGGGTGCCGCCACTGACTGGTTTGCTGCGCGTGCTGTTGCGCTGTCACCATTGGCGGGCCCGGTTCGCTCGATTGGCGGCCTGAGACTGGTTCCCGATCGCGGTGTCGGTGCCGAAGAAAACAGCGATCTCGACGCGGTCGCTGTCATCGGCGCGGAAAGCTGGCCAAGCGAAGACGCTCCTGACATTGCGCCGCTCTTGAATGCCACTTTGCAACGTGGAGGCATTGTTGGCGGCATCTGTGGCGGCACACTGGCATTGGCCCGCGCCGGCCTCTTCGAGGGCCGCAAACATACCAGCAATGGCGCCGGTTGGATGCAGTCGCATATCGGCGATTACGCCGGTTCCTCCCTCTATCAGGATGTGCCGTATGCGGTGCGCGATGCGCATATCATCAGCGCTGCAGGGTCGGCTCCGGGCACATTTACGACGAATTTCCTCGATGCGCTTTTCCCTGAAAATGCGGGACAGGTTGC
Source organism: uncultured Alphaproteobacteria bacterium (assembly GCA_963777425.1). Classification (GTDB taxonomy): domain Bacteria; phylum Pseudomonadota; class Alphaproteobacteria; order Rhizobiales; family Rhizobiaceae; genus Phyllobacterium. The sequence goes on from CAVZQS010000011.1 coordinate 665,639, forward strand.
CGAAATGCGGGAGTTCATCGGGCGGGAATATCAGGGCTGATCATCATGAAAAGCTGGACCGAGAAACTGGATTTCGGCACGCCGCAAGTCAAGCCTGCGCCCACCAACATTGCCGGCATGAAAACAGGTGAGATCATGCTGGTTCCAACGGCCCGTCAGGTCGACGATTTCATACGCAATCTACCCGAAGGCAAGCACATGGACGTGAAAACCCTCCGGCACACCATGGCACGACAGCATGGCGCCGAAGTGACATGTCCGATTACGACGGGGTTTCACCTGCGAACCGTCGCCGAAGCCGCCTATGAGGCGTATCAGCAAACCGGCGATGTCAATGCGATCACGCCATTCTGGCGCGTGCTGAATGCACAGACCCCAACGCTATCCAAACTGTCCTTCGGGACGACCTTCGTGACGGAGCAGCGCCTGCGGGAAGGCCTGAAGGAGTAGAGTTTCATGCGTAGAGCAGATCGCCTTTTTCAGATCGTGCAGAAGCTGCGGGGCGGGCGACTCGTCACCGCGCGTCAGCTCGCCGACAGACTCGAGGTTTCCGAGCGCACGATCTATCGTGACATTGCCGATCTGCAATCGACAGGCGTGCCCATCGATGGCGAGGCCGGAGTCGGTTACATCCTGCGCGAGGGCTTCGACCTGCCGCCCCTGATGTTCACGCGCGATGAGGTGGTGGCGCTGGTGGCTGGCGCCCGGCTGATCACGGCGTGGGGCGGTGCCTCGATGGCGCGTGCAGCCGAGGAGGCGATCATCAAGATCGGTGCTGTACTGCCGAAAGAAGATCGGCCGCGCATTACGAATACGCATATCCACTCGACCAGTTACAATATCAGCGACAATGACCGCTCATTGATCGATCTGGCGGAGAACGCGGCCGAGCAGTGCCGGGTTCTGTCGATTGTCTATACGGATCTCGATGGAAATGAGAGCTCCCGGGATATCCGCCCGCTCGGTCTGTGGTTCTGGGGCAAGGTGTGGACGCTGATCAGCTGGTGCGAGCTGCGCAATGATTTTCGTACGTTCCGCATCGATCGCATCGCCAAGGTCGAGAAAGCTGACCGGATTTTCCGGCAGGAGCGCGGCAAGACACTGGCAGACTTCTACCGCCGGGTTGAACTCAGCGAGACACCGGACAACAAGGCAGCCAGGGCGTCATGAGAAAAAGCCCGGCAATGCCGGGCTTTTTGCTTTATTATTATCCGCACGATTATTCTTCGTCTTCGTCCTGGTTACGGCCCTTGAGGGACGACAGTTTGGCGAAGACCTTATCCGCATCGAGCTCTTCGTCCTCTTCGCGAACGGTTGGCTGAATGTCGAGATTTTCTGTTGCGGAAGCCGGGAGCAACGTATCGCCGCCTTCGCCCGGCTGAACCGGCCGGCCGCGGGATGAGCGTTCAACCTCGATATCGAGATCGATCTGCGAGCACAGGCCAAGGGTAACCGGATCCATTGGCTGGAGATTGTTGGAGTTCCAGTGCGTGCGGTTGCGGATCTGCTCGATGGTCGACTTCGTCGTGCCGATCAGGCGTGAAATCTGTGCATCCTTCAGCTCTGGGTGGTTGCGCACCAGCCAGAGGATTGCATTGGGGCGGTCCTGACGCTTGGACAATGGCGTGTAACGCGGGCCCTTGCGCTTGGTCTCCGGTACGCGAACCTTCGGGTCGGAGATTTTCAACTTGTGGTTGATGTCAGCTTCGCCCCGGGCGATCTCCTCACGCGACAGCTGGCCGGTGATCAGCGGGTCAAGGCCCTTGATGCCCTGCGCGGATTCCCCGTCGGCAATGGCCTTCACTTCGAGCGGATGCAGCTTGCAGAATGCAGCGATCTGATCGAAAGACAGGGCAGTGTTGTCGACAAGCCAGACGGCCGTTGCCTTTGGCATAAGAAGCTGGGTGGCCATAGATATAGTCCTCTCGTTCGTCCGCTCCGGTGGCGCGGGACGTGGGTTCAACCACAATTTCCGGGAATTCGAGGCGTTATATAGCGCCATTTTTATGGATGAGCAAGAATCGCTTTTTGAGTGTGCGATTCGATGTGATCAAGCGTTTCATCGAACTGTCATGAAAGTGTCATTGCACTGCAATGCACCTGCGCGAACGATCTCCAAATAACAATCGGAGGTTTAAAATAATGTCGCGCAAATCCCTCGGTCTCTGGACTGCCTTAGCTGCATCCGTAGCATTCCCTGCCGCTGCCGAACCCATCTTCAACCGTATCGCAAGTTTCCCGGTTGCCGACAATCTGCCAAAGGATGCGGACAAGTCGAAGCCGACATCGTCGGAAATCATCACGGCCTCCGAAGACGGCAAGACACTGATCTACTCCGACAGCCCCTATGGCGCGATCGGCTTCATCGATATCACCGATGCGGCCAAGCCGCAGCCAGGCGGCCTCATCAAGGTTGACGGCGAACCGACATCTGTTGCTGTCGCGGGCGGCAAGGTCCTCGCTGCCGTTAATACCTCGAAAGACAAGGCCAATCCCTCCGGCCGACTCGATGTCATCGATCTTGCAACGCGCAAGGTTGACTCCGCATGCGATCTTGGCGGTCAGCCGGATTCGGTTGCCATCTCGCCCGACAAGACCTTCGCGACGATTGCGATCGAGAATGAACGCGATGAAGAGGTGAATGATGGTGAAATACCGCAGCTTCCTTCGGGCAACCTGAAGATCCTCGTCCTGAAGGATGGTGTGCCGGATTGCGCGAGCATGAAGACAGTCGAGCTGACGGGTCTTTCCGAAATTGCTCCTGAAGACGCTGAGCCGGAATTCGTCTCGATCAACAAGAACAATCAAATTGCAGTGACGCTGCAGGAAAACAACCACATCGCGATTATCGATGCGGCCAGCGGCAAGATCGTATCGCACTTTTCCGCAGGCACGGTCGATCTCGACAAGATCGACGTCAAGAACGATGGCGCGATGAAGTTTGACGGCAGCATGAAGGGTGTTTTGCGCGAGCCGGACACCATCAAGTGGCTGGACAATGATCGCTTCGTGGTTGCCAACGAAGGCGACTACAAGGGCGGTTCGCGCAGCTTCAGCATTTTCGCCAGGGACGGCAAGGTGCTCTACGAATCCGGCCCGTCGCTTGAGCTCAAGATGGCCGAGGCCGGACATTATCCCGACAAGCGCAACAAGAAGGGCGTCGAACTGGAGGGTGCCGAAGTCGGCAAGTTCGGCGATACCAACTATTTGTTCGTCGCAAGCGAGCGCGCCTCTCTCGTCGGCGTCTACAAGGACACGGGCGCTGAACCCGAATTCGTCCAGCTGCTGCCCTCGGGTATCGCGCCGGAAGGCGTCCTAGCCATCCCGTCGCGCAATCTGCTGGTGACCGCCAATGAAGTCGATCTCATCAAGGATGGCGGTGTCCGGTCCCATGTGATGATCTACGAATTGAAGGATCAGAAGGCGAACTATCCGCAGATCGTTTCGACCATGAAAGACGACGGTACGCCGCTTGGCTGGGGCGCCCTTTCCGGCCTAGTTGGCGATCCAAAGGAAGCCGGCAAGGTGTATGCAGTATCCGACTCGATCTACTATTCGTCTCCGACGATTTACACGATCGACGCCAAGCAGACGCCGGCGAAGATCACCGATGCCCTGGTGGTCAAGCGCGGCGGCCAGGCAGCCCAGAAGCTCGACCTTGAAGGCATCACGACAGACGGTGACGGCGGCTTCTGGCTCGCCAATGAGGGCGATCAGGCCAAGCTCGTCCCGCATGCAATCTTCAACGTGAATGACAAGGGCGAAATCAAGAAGGAAATCGCGCTTCCCGACGACTTGTTGCCCAACCAGATCCGCTTCGGTCTCGAAGGCATCACACGTGTTGGCGAGGGTGATCAGGCAACGCTGTGGATGGCGATCCAGCGCGAATGGAAGGATGACGAAAAGGGCTTCGTCAAACTTCTAAGCTACAACATCAAGGATAAGGCTTGGGGCGCCGTGTCTTATCCGCTGGACAAGACCGAGAATGGCTGGGTTGGCCTGTCGGAGATCACGGCCCATGAGGGCCAGCTCTACATCATCGAACGCGACAACCAGATTGCTGAAAAAGCCGGAAACAAGCGGCTCTACCGCGTGGCGCTCGATGGACTGAAGCCTGCCAAGATCGGCGAAAAGCTTCCGGTGGTCCAGAAGACGCTCGCGCACGATTTCATTGGCGATCTTACGTCTGCCAACGGCTACGTTCCCGAGAAACTTGAAGGCTTCACAGTCGATGCAGACGGCAATGGCTATGCCGTGACCGATAATGACGGGGTCGACGACTCTTCGGGCGAAACCCTGTTCTTCGGTATTGGCAAGGTTCAGGCGACAAACTGATAGCTTAAATGAGAGCAAAGGCCGCGTCATTGGCGCGGCCTTTTTGTTTGGCCGGAATATTCCCTAACTCACGTCGAGCACAATCTTGCCGATGTTCTGTCCGTCTTCCATGCGTTCATGTGCCCGCCATGCCTCGTGCAGGGGATAGACCATATCGATGACCGGGGCGACCCGGCGTTCCACCAGCAGCGGCCAAACCTTGAGCTCGAGTTCGCGGGCAATCCCCGCTTTGAACTCAACGGGTCTGGTGCGAAGGGTTGAGCCGGTGTGGGTGAGGCGCTTGACCATGAGTTTCGAGATGTCGGTATTCGCCCTCGGACCGTTGAGGAATGCGATCTGGACGATACGGCCGTCAACCGCCGCCGCCTCGTAGTTGCGCTCGATATAGTCGCCACCGACCATGTCGAGGGTCAGGTTCACACCCTTGCCACTGGTTGCTTCCTTTACCGCTTCGACGAAATCTTCGTTGCGATAGTTGATGGCACGGTCGGCGCCAAGCTTGATGCAGGCTTCGCATTTCTCTTCCGAGCCAGCGGTTGTGATTACATAAGCTCCGAACGCGTTCGCAAGCTGGATCGCCGTGGTGCCAATGCCGGAGGAGCCCCCATGGACGAGGAACGTCTCGCCCTTCTGCAATCCGCCGCGCTCGAACACATTGTGCCAGACGGTAAAGTAGGTCTCGGGAATTGCTGCTGCTTCGATGTAGCCGTAGCCCGCGGGGATCGGCAGGGCATTGCTTTCGTGCACAGTGCAATATTGTGCATAGCCGCCGCCCGGAACCAGCGCAGTGACGCGCTCGCCAATGCGAAATCGTGTTACATCTGCGGCAACGGCTATGACATCACCAGCTATCTCAAGTCCGGGTATATCGGAGCTACCCGCCGGCGGCGGATAAAGTCCCTGCCGCTGCAGCACGTCCGGACGATTGACTCCGGCGGCACGGACCTGGACCAGCAGCTCGCCTTGTTTTGGTTCGGGAACGCCTCTCTTGCCCGGTTTCAGCACCAGCGGGCCGCCTGGCTGCGTGATCTCGATCGCCGTCATTGTTGTCGGAATTTTTTCGGCCATGGGGATCGTCCTCCGAATTGATTCGCCAGAATGATTTGCAATTCCAAGCGGTTGCGCTGTATTCTCGCACACTAGAGCGACAAGTGGAGGAAATAATGTCACTTTTCGATGAAGAGCCAAGGCGCAAAATCGTACATGATATTGGGCAGGACCTGTCGCTATTGTCAGTCGCGGAGCTCGATGAGCGAATCGCCCTGTTGCGGACTGAAATCACCCGGCTCGAAGAGGAGCGGTCCCGCAAAGGTGACAGCAAGGTTGCTGCAGAAGCACTTTTCCGTTGAGCCGGTAATGCGGATGTCATCAAGTTTCCGCATTGCTGCATGACACGACCTCTTCCAGCGCGATTCTGTGCTGGTCCACTCCGATTCGCTTGAAGGGTTTACCGTGTTCCGTTCGTTCATCCAGGTCTTCGCACTCCTCTGCGGCACGTCCTTTCTCGTTATGGCGTCGGGTTTGCATGGTCTGCTCCTGCCGCTGCGCGGCGGGGCGGAAGGGTTCTCGACCACATCGCTTGGCCTGCTCGGCACGGCCTGGGCAGGCGGGTTCATTGCCTCCTGCCTTCTGGCGCCACGTCTGGTCCGGCGCGTCGGTCATGTGCGCGCCTTTAGCGCTTTCGCCTCAATAGCGGCGATCGTTGCGTTGATGACCGGTCTCCTGGTGGAATCGACCGCCTGGATCGTGCTGCGTGCCCTGACCGGGTTTGCCATGGCCGGATCCTACATGGTGATCGAAAGCTGGCTCAACGAGCGCGCGACAAATGCCAATCGCGGGCAGATTTTCGGCCTTTATATGGTAGTCAACTTCGCTTCGATCACTGTCGGGCAAATGATGATCGGCTTTGGCGATGTGAAGACGGGTACGTTTTTCATGATGTCGGGCATTCTGTTCTGTCTGGCCCTGATCCCGACAGCCATTTCCACTGCCAGCAGTCCGAAACCGCTGACGGAAGTGCAGCTGGATCTCAAGGCGCTCTATCGCAATTCGCCTGTCGCCTTCCTCGGCTGTATCCTGATCGGCGTTGCCAATGGTGCGTTCGGAACGCTCGGCGCCGTTTATGGCGCGGCAACCGGCATTTCCACCACGGAAATCGCGTTGATGATGAGTGCCTCGGTTATGGGCGGTGCGCTGATGCAGATACCTGTCGGCCGCATGTCGGACCGTACGGACCGGCGCTACGTTCTTGCTATTGTCGGCGGCGCTGCGGCAGCGATAGGCCTGTTGATATTCCTGACCGCACCGCGACACGCCTATCTCATTCTGGCGATGACTGCCATCTATGGCGGCTTGGCCTATACGCTCTATCCGGTGGCAGTTGCTCACGCGAACGATTTCTCGGATCAGCAAAGCTTCGTCAAAGTCACGAGCGGACTCCTCTTGCTTTATGGCTTCGGCACGATGATCGGCCCGATTCTTGGCGCCTGGGCCATGGAGAGCATTACACCGGAAGGGTTGTTTGCCGTCACGGCTCTGGCTCATGCGTCAATCATGACCCATGCAATCATCCGCTCCCGTATGCGCCCGCCGGTGCCAATAGAACTTAGGGATAACTTTCAGACAGTTGGCGCGGAGCGCGTCACTCCCGAAGGAGTCAAACTCGATCCCCGCGCAGAGAATTTACCGGATTGATTGGTTCCATTCGGCTCCGATACGAAATCCGTTGACATTCCAGCCGGTTTAAAACGACTATTCCGTATGGTCGAAACGGATGCCTTCGCAGCAATTTCTGATCCGAACCGCCGTTATCTCCTCGAGGAGCTTCGACGCGGACCAAAAACCGTGAATGAATTGGCGCTTGGACTGCCAATTTCGCGCCCAGCCGTCTCCCAGCACCTCAAAGCGCTCCTCGATGCGCGGCTGGTGAAGGTCAAGGCCGAAGGAACGCGCCGCATCTATGCGGTCGACGACAGCGGTTTCTTTCACTTGAATTTATGGCTGGACCAGTTCTGGAGCGAGTAGTCTTGACTGAGCTGGCCAGTGGCACAGCTCTAACCCTCCCCACAAGGGAGAAGGGCGGCACTGAAAACAAAAACCCGACCCTGCGTTTGTGCGAGGGCCGGGCTTCTTGTAACTGCCAGCACGATGCCGTTTTCAGGCCATCGAGTGGAATTCTGCGGTATCGTCCTTATAGCCGGTTCAATGACGAGTGACGGTTGATTTCAGCCTTTCGATCTGCTCTTTGAGCATGAGCTTGCGTCGTTTCATGTCGCTGATCTTCAGGTCGTCGGAGGCGGGACTTAACAGCGCGTCGGAAATTTCCTTTTCGAGCGCTCCATGCTTACGTTCAAGCGTTTCAAGATGAGAACTCAATGGCCATCCGGCTTCTCCCTTGGTTGGTTCCTTGCTCGTGCATGCTCTGCTTGCCAAGAGGCAAGTTTATGACAGAGCCGTGACACTCTGCCACCACTTTAAGCAATTGTCGAATTTGTTTCTTAGGATTTTATTGTTTCTTGAAATATGATATGGCGACGTGCTGGCAGGGCGCTGCATTGCTCCATGCCAGTGACTGGATTCGTCCACAGCAAATACCGGGAATCACTGCATGTCCGACCAGGATCAGGCTGACATTCGATTGGCAGTCGCAAGATTGAAACAAGAGCATCTGGATTTTGATGCCGCCATACAAGCAATGATCCAGGTGGGCTGTGACCAGCTTCGCATCCAGCGAATGAAGAAGAAGAAGCTGATCATCAAGGACAAGCTCATCGAGCTAGAAGACAAGATCACGCCCGACATAATCGCCTGATATCCCAAAGGGGTCACCGTGGCTCCGCAAGTCAACTTGCGGCGCCTGCGCTTTTCCTTTAATGCCTCCCATCTCGACAGACCACAGGATGCTCAATGGCAGACAAACGCGCTGACGTCGCAATCATCATGGGAAGCCAGTCTGATTGGGCGACCATGCGCCACGCCGCTGAGACATTGGACAGTCTTGGCATTCCCCATGACGATCGTATCGTTTCCGCACATAGAACTCCCGACAGGCTGGTTAACTTTGCCAAGGGCGCGCGCAAGGCGGGCTTCAAGGTTATCATCGCCGGCGCTGGCGGTGCTGCTCATCTGCCTGGCATGGCCGCTTCGATGACGCCCTTGCCGGTTTTTGGTGTGCCGGTTGAATCCAAAGCTCTGTCCGGACAGGATTCTCTTCTCTCCATTGTCCAGATGCCTGCCGGCATTCCTGTCGGCACTCTGGCGATCGGCCGGGCGGGAGCAGTCAACGCGGCCTTGCTGGCTGCGGCGGTTCTCGCGCTCCATGATGATGCCCTGGCGAAGCGGCTTGACGATTTCCGGCAGGCGCAAAGCGACAAGGTCGCGATGAGACCTTCTGACGAGGCATAATAATGATTTCTGCAGGATCGACGATCGGAATTATCGGCGGTGGTCAGCTTGGGCGAATGCTCGCCATGGCGGCGGCACGTCTCGGCTACAGGACAGTCATCCTCGAACCGCAGGGCGATTGCCCGGCAGCCCAGGTCGCGAATGAGCATATCGTCGCTTCCTACGATGATCCGAACGCGCTGGAGCAACTTGCCGAGCTCAGCGATGTCATCACCTACGAATTCGAGAACGTTCCCGTGGATTCGGCCGAATTCCTCAATGAAAACAAGGCGGTCTTCCCTCCACCCGAGGCTCTGAAGGTGTCACAGGATCGGGTTGCGGAGAAGCGTTTTCTCAACAATGCTGGTATCCAGACCGCGCAATGGCGCATCGTCGAAAATGAAGGGGATCTGGAGGCCGCGTTGCTGGCTTTCGACGGCAAAGGCATCCTGAAGACACGGCGTTTCGGCTATGACGGCAAGGGACAGATCAAGTTTAGCGGTGCCAAAGGCCAGAACGCGAAGTCGGGCTTTGCCGCAATCGGCAGCGTGCCCTCCATCCTTGAGGCTTTTGTTGATTTCACCCACGAGATCTCGGTGATCGCCGCTCGCGATGCGGCTGGAAACATCCAGGTCTACGATATTGCCGAAAACGTTCACAAGAACGGCATTCTGGCGACTTCGACCGTGCCTGTATCGGTGTCCTCGACGATTGCCGGCCTCGCCGCCGATGCAGCACGCAAGCTGCTCGAAGGGCTGAACTATGTCGGCGTTGTCGGCATGGAGTTCTTCGTTCTCGCCAACGGCACATTGCTTGCCAATGAATTTGCGCCGCGCGTCCACAATTCCGGGCACTGGACCGAGGCTGCCTGTGCGGTATCGCAATTCGAGCAGCATATCAGGGCGATTGCCGGCCTGCCGCTCGGCGATACCAGGCGACATTCCGATTGCGTCATGGAAAATCTGATCGGCGATGACATCGACAGGGTACCGGAATTGCTGGAGGAAAGCGGTGCAGTCGTGCATCTCTACGGCAAGGCTGAGGCCCGCCCCGGTCGCAAGATGGGGCATGTGACGCGGATCACGAAACGCCGCTGACAGACCGCCGACGGCAAATAAATGCGCGATATCGCCTGGAATCGCCATATGAATCGTAAGCCGGGTGTTGACAATAGAGGCAATCCTTGGCTATTTCCCCGCAACGTGTTTTCCGGCGCGCTTTACAGGCGCGCTTTTTATTGGTGCCCGGTTTCGGGCGTAAAGATACCGGTGCTGAAATGAAGATCAAGAACTCCCTCAAGGCTCTCAAGGGCCGTCATCGTGACAATCAGCTGGTCCGCCGCAAGGGCCGGATTTACATCATCAACAAGACCGCCCCGCGCTTCAAAGCACGCCAGGGCTGATCTTTACCGTCTCACGGTTATTTGCATTTGACGTTTCGCTGATACGGACTACCATCCGTATCATGCGGAGCGTTTTTGTATTTTCGATCGGGAGTTTGCTGGCGATTGCGCCAGCTTTGGCCATGGCACAGGCACAGGAGCCGGTTCAACAGCAGGCTGCCCTGCCGAACCAGACATTGGCCGAGAAACGTGCCGCACGGCTGGATGAATTGTTTGCCTCGCTCAAGCGCGAAAGCAATGAGGTCAAGGCGGCGCGCATCGCCTCGCTCATCCAGGGCCAATGGCAGAATTCCGGCAGCGCAACCGTCGACCTGATGATGAGCTGGGCCGCCAAGTCCATGGAAGACAAGAAATATTCCGTGGCGCTGGATTTTCTCGACCAGGTCGTCGTGATGAAACCGGACTATGCCGAAGGCTGGAACCGGCGGGCTACCTTACACTTCATGATGAACGATTACGGGCGCTCCATGGCCGATATCCAGCGGACCCTGTCGCTTGAGCCGCGTCACTTTGGAGCCCTTTCGGGAATGGCCGCGATCCTGAAGGATACCGGGCGCAAAGAGGCGGCCCTGGAGGCATTCGAGCGGGTGCTGGCGGTTTATCCGATGCTGCGCGCGGCACAGACGCAAGCGGGTGAGCTCGCCGACGAACTCACCGGCCAGCGCACGTAGCCACAACCAATTTTCCCGTTTGAGTGGAGAATCCTGTACCGGAATCGCGATTTCCTGTGCAGGAATCGGTAGTTCTCGTATGAAAATCGGATCATTCCGTTCCATTTGCTTGCCGGAACGGAATGATGCCGTTCGAAAAGAGTTAAATCCCCGTCAGACCGTCCGAGCCGATATAGGCGATGCGCAGCATGTTGGTCGAACCGGGCGTACGCAGCGGTACACCGGCAGAGATGATGATGCGGTCACCCGGATTGCCGAACTCTTCCTGATAGGCGATGTGGCAGGCGCGATCGACCATGTCATCGAGGTCGCTGGCATCTTCCGTTACAACGCAGTGCAATCCCCAGACGAGCGAAAGCTTGCGGGCCGTCTCGACCACCGGCGAAAGCGCGATGATCGGCAGGAGAGGCCGCTCGCGCGCTGCGCGCAGACCGGTTGTGCCCGAGGCGGTATAGGTCACGATGGCCGAAAGGTTCAGCGTTTCGGCGATCTGGCGGGCAGCGAGCGAAATCGCATCGGCGCCTGTCGCGTTGGGTTCCGGGCGCTGGGCATGGATGATGCCGGGATAGTTCGGATCACGTTCGACCTCTTCGGCAACGCGGGCCATCGTCGAGACGGCCTCGACCGGATAGTCACCGGCGGCGGATTCGGCCGAGAGCATGACAGCATCGGCACCTTCGAACACCGCGGTTGCGACGTCCGATACTTCGGCTCTCGTTGGAACGGGGGCCGTGATCATCGATTCGAGCATCTGCGTGGCAACGACAACCGGTTTGCCGGCTCTGCGGCAGGCGCGGATGATCTGCTTCTGGATGCCTGGAACCGATTCCAGCGGCATCTCAACGCCGAGGTCGCCGCGCGCGACCATGAGGGCGTCGGAGAGTTCAATGATCTCATCAAGGCGCGCGACAGCCTGGGGTTTTTCGATCTTCGACAGGAGGGCAACGCGGCCGCGCGAGATCTTGCGCACTTCGGCAAGATCCTCCGGCCGCTGGATAAAGGACAGCGCCACCCAGTCGATCTCTTCCTGCAGGACGGCATCGAGATCACGCCGGTCCTTTTCCGTCAGGGCACCGACGCCGAGTGTCGTGTCGGGCAGGCTGACGCCCTTCTTGTCGGAAATCTTCGTGCCGGAAACGACGCGGCAGCGGATGGACTTGCCGTCGGAAGCTTCCGCGACCAACGCCAGCTTGCCGTCATCGATCAACAGGCGATGACCAGGCTCGACCGCTTCAAGGATTTCCGGATGCGGCAGGAACACGCGGTTCTTGTCGCCCGGGGTGTCATTGTTATCGAGCGTAAAGGTCTGGCCCGGAACGAGGTCGACCTTGCCGCCTTCAAATTTGCCGACGCGCAGCTTCGGCCCCTGGAGATCGGCGAGAATGCCGATCGGCCGGCCGAGGCTCTTTTCAACCGTGCGGATGCGGCGTACCAGTTCGCGCATCAGGTCATGGCTGGCATGACTCATGTTGATGCGAAACACATCGGCGCCGGCTTCGAACAGCTTGCGGATCATCGCCTCGTCGGAGGAAGCAGGACCCAGGGTGGCTAGAATTTTGACCTTACGGCGGCGTCTCATTGAGGAGGGGTATCCGTTACAATTGGAGATGAAGGAGGATTTTCTTCCGTGAGCTGGACCATCCAGCTTGTCTGCTCGCCGGTATCATACTCCTGAAAGCCGGAGCGCTGAAATCCGCGCGCGAAACAGTCGTTGATGCCGGTAATCTTGAACTGGTTTTCGGCCACGCACATGTTGACCTTGCCATCCCAGCGGCCGCCGCTCTGCGCATCCTCCGCATAGAGGTAATAGTAGCGCGAGGTCAGCGGCCCGACGACCAGAGTCGTGCAGGACGAGGGGTTGACATGCCACCAGCCCTCTGTGATCCAGCCCGTATTCGCCCGGTAGCCGAGCGCGACACCGACAAGATTTTGCGTGGTGTTGCACACGCGAAAATCAGCGTGGGCCTTATCTGGGGCCAAAAAACTGCCCGCTGCAAATATCAATAAAAAAGCCGCTAGAAAGCTGCCCAATCGCGTCCGCTGATGCTGTTCAGCGCGGAATTCGATGCCCCTGCGCAATATTGCCTCCGTCCGTCTTTGCATTCCTTTTCGGTAGTTTCACATGCATTGTCAACGCGCTAATCGTTTGAATGCGAAGTTCGTGCATGAGTGCGACAAAAGAATGATGGTTGCGTTGCAGGCAAAGGCATGGAACACAAAAAACAAGCCCGATTCATCTTGAAAGAGCTTCGTTGAATGCCATTCTCCCCCTTTCATCTCGTCGATGGCGATCATGCGCGCGGTCTCGTGCTCCTCGCCGACCATGCGCGCCGCGATCTTCCGCCGGAATATGGCTCGCTCGGTCTGCCGTCTTCCGAGTTCGAACGGCACATCGCCTATGATATCGGCGTCGAGAAACTGACACGCAAGCTGGCGGCGATGCTTGGCGTTCCTGCCGTGCTCGGCGGCTTCTCGCGGCTGTTGATCGATCCCAACCGCGGCGAGGACGATCCGACGCTGATCATGCGGCTTTCCGACGGCGCGATCATCCCGGGCAACAATCCAATGCCGGCCGAAGAGCGCGAAAAACGCCTCAATGAATTCTACCGGCCCTATCATGACGCGGTCGACAAGACGATTGAAGCGGTAACCATTGCGAGCGGCAAGGCGCCGCTGGTCATCTCGATCCATTCCTTCACCGCCTTCTGGAAGACCACGCCGCGTCCCTGGCATGCGGGCATATTGTGGGACAAGGACCCGCGCGCCGTTGTGCCGCTGCTTGCGGGCTTGCGTGCCGACGCGCAATTGATTGTCGGGGACAACGAGCCCTATGATGGCGCCCTGCAGGGCGACACCATGTTCCGCCACTGCATCGTGCCAGGGCTCGCCCATGCGCTGATCGAGGTTACGGCAGGACCTGATTGCCGAAGAGACGGGGATCGCCCATTGGGCGGATCGCCTTGCGCCCATCCTTGAAGCGATCAATGTCGATCCCGATATGCATGTGGCCAGACAGTTCGGCTCCAGAACGGGTCCTATCGGAGGAAAATCGACTGTGAACGACCTTACCGACGAGCAGCGCATCGCGCTTGAAGCCGCCGCCTTCCGCAGGCTGGTGGAGCATTTGCGAGAACGCAGCGACGTGCAGAACATCGACCTGATGAATTTGGCGGGCTTCTGCCGCAACTGCCTGTCGAACTGGTATCGCGAGGCGGCAGAGGGTTCCGGTATAGCGCTCTCAAAGGAAGCATCGCGGGAAATCATCTATGGCGAGCCCTATGCGGACTGGCAGGCCAAGCATCAGCGCGAAGCCAGCGACGCCCAGAAGGCAGCGTTCGAGGCGAACAAGCCGTCACATTGAGCGTGGTGTTGTTTCGCTAGAGACTCTTAGTTCTTGACTCCTGATGCACTCGTCGGGCATCGAAACCGTTCGCGCGGCCTACCCGAGTCGCACAACGGATTTTTTGACAGAGCGGAGTTAAGAGCATGGATGATTTGGCGGCGCAGGGCGGTGTCGAGGGCGTGGCAGCTGCGGAATTGAGGCAGTTCATCGAACGGATCGAACGCCTTGAGGAAGAGAAGACCACGCTCCAGGACGACATCAAGGAAGTGATGGCCGAGGCCAAGGGCCGTGGCTACGATACCAAGATCATCCGCACGATCGTCCGGCTCCGCAAGAAGGACGCCAACGAGCGCAAGGAAGAAGAAGCGATCCTTGAATTGTATATGAATGCGCTCGGGATGGTTTGATTAACTGCGCTATGTATTCGCGGCACGCAACTTGTTCGCCATGTCCAGGAGATCTAGGTCGCGTGCCGCCAGCAGTAGTTCGAGCTCTTGAACTTGTTAGCTTAGAATTTTTATCTCATCCCTCTTAGAGGAAGGCCGCTTGGGCCTAGATTTTGCCAGGCCTTGAATGCATCGATTGTTTTGGGCGCGCCAGAAGCTTGAGCTCCCCCCAATCGTCGGCGGTCCTTACCTTTGCGCACCTGATTAGATCCCGGCTGATGCCGTCCCGTACATAAACTCGGACACAACCATAGCTCGGTCAGATTGCGAAACAAAAACAAACAAAATTTAACAAACTGAAGCGTTACCGTCCGGTATTCTCGCCACGAAATAGGTGGAGAATTTGTCGTGACATCACATATGCAAAGCCATAGCCAAACGGCTATTCTAGTGTTTCTCCCCGAAAGAGCTGCGCACGTTATCGTTTCTACACTCAATGAAAATGGGTATGCTGCGACAGCTGCGTCTAGTATGCCGGCTTTGACCTCCGCTTTACGGTCAGCTAAGTACTTGCTGGCGGTAACGACGCAGCGCAATATTGGTATCATACGCAATATCAGATCGTTGCCAGTCGTGAATCTTGAGATTTTTTTCTATCCTGTGTCATTTACTGGGAGCCTAAATCAGTTCGGGGGATAAATTCGATAGCAAGGCATTTCTTCAGCGGGTTAAGTTTCTCATAGAGAGCAAGACCACACAGCACCAATTCGATCGGCGTGCGACCAGTATATTAGTGCTGGGCAACCGAGTTTACTTAGTGGCGGTCCTTTACAGAGCTTTATCTCGGGAGCCGAGTGTGGGAGACGGCTTGAGGCGCTTTCCGCAAGACCCACGGTTGAGAGAAGGCAGCGCATCGCGCGTCCATCCATACCACGCCATGCCTTCAGACGAGTCGACCGAGCAACTGCACCACGCCCATGACCAGCGCCAGAAGCAACAATAGCAGGTGGATATTCACCGACCACTTGACGACGCGGTATAGCGGCCGGTTCGTCGACTTCAGCGCCTTGGTGCGTGCCAGCACGGGCGCGAGCCCTTTGAAGATCCTGTTGGCCAAGCCACGACGGTCTTCTGGCGTGTTCGGCACTACCGAGGCGCATGCTATGCCCTGATAGAAGAAGTTGAATACCGCCCCCAGCGGACCTGCGCCATGCAAAGCTACGCTGGTTGTCTCTTGATACAATAGAAAGTCGAGATAGCGCAAAAATTGAGCATCACTCTGTAAAGCTGGCAATGATCCTATTTTTGCACGATCGGGGCCGCGCATCGGGCTCAGCACGTCGACAGAAAAGCGTTCATCACCTCCCACGCGCAGCGCGTATCGCATCGTATTGCGTCCGTCCGATCGAGTAAGGAACGGCTGAAAAACGGGGATCGACGGACTTGAGCGCTCGACTCGAGGTGCGCCTTCAATCTTATCCTCGACCGCAATTGCGATCGACTGAAATTGAGCGATATCGAGATCACCGGTCCGGCTGAAACTCGCCGGTAAATGATAGCCGAGCAGTCCAGAATATGTTTGGAGTGCAACCGAGCCAATGACGGTAGCCCGAAGACGAAACACGCCTGCCTCGGCCATCGCGGCCATAATATCGCCGGACATCCTGTCGGGAACCGGAAGCCGTGCGGCGCGAAGCGCGCGTACCATATCCCGTCTCTGACGCAGATTCTCGACGTGATCTTTCAGTTGCTGAAGATGTGCGCGGGTCTGATCATTGTCCGGGCCAATGTATTTGGCGGAGGGACGATTGCCATCAGGCGCTGTCGGGGGCTGCCAGTACCAATACAATTTGCCCCTCGCCTCGCGCGTGTATGCGGAGCCGCCCTGTGAGGTCAATGCGGAGAGATTTCCCGTCCACGCGCGGTGCACAAGGTCAGCGAAGATGGTCTGGATTGCAATCGGGAGTTCTTCAATCGTCGAGCATTGGTACCATGTTGTAGGCAAATTACGTTAGTTGCCTACAACATATCAAATTAGCTTGCCGATTGCAATTTGTTGTAGGCAATTAATGAGAGTTGCCTACAACAAGCCCATGACCCGGCCGTCGTCACGCGGGTGTTCTCTGCCGTCGGAAGCGCCTCGTCGGATGACCTGACCGATTCCTCCATGACCATCGATACGGCGACCGCAGTCGCAAGCAGGGCCGAGATCGAAAATGACATCCGGCAGGCACTTACCGTTCTGCCGCTGGCGTCAGGATCGAGGTAGGCACAGGCGGCAACGGCACGACGCTGGAAATCACGCTCGCCAGCGACAATTTCGATGCACTCGATCAGGCGGCTGCCGCGCTCGAAGAGCAATTGCGCTCTCTCAAGGGCATAGGCGCGGTGACCTCCAGTGCCTCCCTGCAGGCCCCGGAAATCCAGATCGTGCCGAACCTCGACCGCGCCGCCGCCCTCGGCGTCACGTCGGAAGCGATTTCCGAGGCGGCTCGTGTGGCGACGAATGGCGACTATTCCTCCTCGCTCGCCAAGCTCAACCTGCCGCAGCGCCAGCTTTCGATTCGCGTCCGGTTCGATCCTGGCAACCGGACGACACTCGACGACATCGCCAATCTTCGCGTTGCCGGTGCCAGAGGCAGCGTCGACCTCGGCTCGGTCGCCGACGTCCGGATCGGCGGTAGCCCGTCGGAGATCAGCCGCATCGACCGCTCCCGAAACGTCACGCTGTCGGTCGAGCTCAACGGCCGCATCCTCGGCGACGTCTATCGCGAGGCGAAGGCGCTTCCAGCCCTTCAGAACCTTCCCGACGGCGTCAAACTCGTTGAACAGGGCGAGTTAGAGCGCAGCTCCGAACTTTTCGACAACTTCGCCATCGCCATGGCGATCGGCGTCTTCTGCATCTATTCCGTGCTGGTTTTGCTCTTCCGCGACTTCCTCCAGCCGCTGACCATTCTCATGGCGCTTCCGCTATCACTCGGCGGCGCACTGCTGCCGCTGGTGTTGACCGGCACGAGCTTCTCTATGCCGGTAGTGATCGGTCTCCTGATGCTTATGGGCGTCGTGACGAAGAATTCGATCCTGTTGGTCGAATATGCGATCGTCTCGCGGCGAGCCGGGTTCTCGCGTTTCGACGCCATCATCGACGCCTGCCACAAGCGGGCCCGCCCGATCGTCATGACGACAATCGCGATGGCTTGCGGCATGCTTCCGGTGGCTCTCAGCATCAGCGGCGGTGACCGAGTTTCCGTCAGCCGATGGCCATCGTCGTCATCCCCGACGTCTTCACCTTCGTCGATGACCTGCTCGACGTCCTCAAGCGCCTCGGGGATGGAACAAGAGCTGCTGAAAATCGTACGTTCTCATGAGTATGGGGATAAGAAAAGCATAGTGGTATATCGCCGACTTTAAATCGACGTCATCTGATTTCGAATCGGACGACCATTGATCATGCTCTCATCCGCGGATTGGTTACCGCATTTCCCATTTTCGTCGCGGGCCGCAGGCGTTACGGGGCCATGCTGGCTGAAAGCGGATACTACAATTTCTGCGGGCGCACCAACCGACGTTTGAGCGCTCGATGTGTTGGTCGCTTTTTTCGGCTCGCGCTGTACAAGTCCGACCTAGCGGTGGTCCAAGGAGCGCAACCAGCTACGGTCGTGAACCGCAATGGTGTCGGCTACCGTCCTCTTGAACGGAGCGCCGCCCCCATTGCTATCCATCGTGGTTCAGGGATGGAATGCATTCAGATGACATATTGGGTAGGGAGGATTAGGCTACGACACCAAGATTATCCGGACGATCGTTCGTCTGCGCAAGAAGGACGCCAATGAGCGCAAGGAAGAGGAAGCGATCCTCGAACTCTACATGAACGCGCTCGGGATGGTCTGACCGGCGACTTCGCAGGGCAGGGGCATTCCGCGGGAGTGCTCTACCCCGCGACGATTTTGTCGGCGTAGCATCTCCGGTTTCGTCGTGGTAGCATTCGGGCCAGAAGGAACACCCCGCATGGAACGACGTCTCGTTACCATTATGGCCGCCGATGTGGTCGGTTATTCTGCCCGGATGGAGCTGTCAGAGAGCGAGACGATCCGGCAGCTTTCAGCGCTCACGCAATGATTGGCGAACAGGTCGGCCGGCATAATGGCCGGGTGTTTTCAAGAGCAGGAGACGGGTTCCTTTCGGAATTTCCAAGCCCGGTCATGGCGGTCCAGTCAGGCTTTGAAATCCAGCGAACTCTCCTTGCCTCGGACCAGACGAGCGGCAATCCGTTGCAACTGCGCATCGGCATCCATCTGGCGGATGCGGTCGTCGACGGCCAGGACCTGCTTGGCGAGGGGGTCAACATCGCCGCGAGAGTGGAAAGTCTCGGCGAGCCGGGTTCCGTCCTCATAACCCAGAACGTGTTCGATCAGGTCAAGCGCGCGGCCAAGCTTCGGTTCGAGGATTTGGGTGAACGATCGCTCAAGAACATTTCCGAGCCGATCCGGCTTTTCCGCGTTGTCGGCGACCTGGAAAATCATAGCTACGTCACCGGCAATCCGGTGCAATTGCCGGCTGACGGCGGCGAGGAGATCAAGCGCATAAACCCGCATTCGCTGGCGGTTGTGCCTTTCGCCAATCTCGGCGGGGATCCGGAGCAGGAGTATTTCTCGGATGGATTCTCTGAGGATCTGATCACAGAACTTGCCCGCTTCCACCAGATCTTCCTGATTTCCAGGAATGCCAGCTTTGCGCTCAAGGGACGCAATCTTGGCTGGCAGCAAATCGGCAGGCAGCTTGGCGTCGCCTATTGTCTGGAAGGCAGTGTACGGAAACTTGGATCGCGGATTCGCATCACATGCCAGCTTACCGATACCCAGACGGGGAGCATGTCTGGGCGGAGAAATATGATTGCCCGCTCGAAGAGTTGTACGATGTTCAGGACGATCTTGCGTCGGCTATCGTCGCCATGGTTGCCGGCCGGATCGAACATCAGGGCCGTGTAGCGGCGAAGCGCAAGAAGCCAGCTGACATGCATGCCAATGACTGCCTGTTGCGGGGGCTCGGGCATCACCGTCTTGGCGGCGTTACCCGAGAGACCTGCGGAGGAGGCCCTTGCAATGGTTCAACCTTGCCATCGACAAGGATCCTGATCTTCGCTCGCGCCTATGCATGGCGTGCCTGCGCGATCTGCGACGCTTGCCGACTGGACCGGAGATGATGTCTGGGACGATGTGCTCGACCAGTTCGCGCCGCGGCCTCGAGCTTGACGACAGCGATGCCGAGTGTCACCGGATTGCGGGCGCCATTGCTCTCCAGACCAGAAATTACGACCAGGCCGAATATCATTACCGTCGCGCGCTCGACCTCAACCCAAATTATGCCTATGTGGTCGGACGCATGGGCGAGCTCTACAATTTTCTCGGCGATGGCGAGACGGCATTGAAGTACCAGTTGCGGGCAAGACAGCTGGACCCGTTCCTTCCGGCCTACTGCCGTGAACTGGAGGTCGTTGCGTACTATCTTCTCGGACAATACACGGATACCGTCGCCGTCGTCGCGCAATTGTCGCGCGTGACACGCATTGCGGCAGTGTACCGGGTGGCGGCTCTATGCCCACCTCGACGATCCGGCCGGACTGGAGAGCGCTAAGTGCGCCCTTCGGATCATCGATCCCGACTTTGCAGTCGAGCGATTTGTTGCGACGGAGTTCTACAAGGATCCGCGCCTCGTCGAGCAGCTCCGCGACGACCTGCTACAGGGCGGGTCTGAAGGCCATGTTCGCCGAACCTAGAGCTGATCGTTATAGGGACGCTTGGTTTCGCCGACCAGTTTTGCAAGGTGGGAGAACGACCATGGCGTGTCGGCTCCCGAACTGTTCGCAAGCTGCAGCAGGCGGATCGGGAAGCAGACGGCGTCACGATTGGCGGGCGAAAGCTGTTCGACAGCGCGGTCATCGCCGACTGCCACTGCTTCGGCCTTGCGCAGTGCAGTGTCGATCTCCGCTATCGGTCAGCAATCCTTTCACGACGAGTGAACGGTTGATGGCGGCTATGGCGAGGCAAAGGCCCTCAAGCTGAAGATTGGCGGTGTTCATGATCGTTCCCCGTAAATGGTGTGGCTAACACACTATCAACGCGGATCGGCTGCAAATGATCCAAAGGAAATTGACGCGACGCAGTTCCGTGTCATGCTAATCCGATGATTAGTGGTGTGCTGCTCGACCTTGCCGGCGTCCTCTATGATGGCGAAGTGCCGATACCGGGCGGAGCGGAGGCGGTTGCCCGCTTGCGCGATGACCGGACTTCCGCTGCGCTTCGTGAGCAATACGACACGCTCGTCCAAGCAAGCCGTCCTCGGCCAGCTCGGCCGGCTCGGCCTTTCTGTGCAGAAGCGATGAGCTGTTTACGCCCGCGCAGGCGGCACGTGAATGGCTCACTCAGCACAATCGATCGCCGCATCTTCTGATTCACCCGGATCTGGCGGCTGATTTTGATGGTGCGGGAGATGGAGCCGGGAAAGTGGTCATTGTCGGCGATGCGGGTGAGGCTTTCAGCTATTCCGCACTGAACGAGGCGTTTCGCCTGCTGTTGGAGGGTGCAGAACTCCTGGCACTGGCGCCGAACCGGACATTCAAGGATGCGGATGGTAAGCTCAGTCTCGATGCGGGGCCGTTTGTGACCGCGCTGGAATTCGCCAGCCAGAAGCAGGCCCTCATCCTCGGCAAGCCGTCATCGGCCTTCTTCCTGTCGGCGCTCGCCAGCATGAACTGTCCGGTGGCGGAGGCCGTGATGGTGGGCGACGACGCGGAAACCGACGTCGCTGGAGGTTTGCGGGCCGGACTGGCCCACGCCCTGCTGGTGCGCACGGGCAAATTCCGCCCCGGCGACGAGGATCGTTTCAGCCCGGGTCCGACCGCCACGGTTGATGATATCGCTGCGGCCGCCGACTGGATCATCGCTGCGCGAAACGGCTAGGCGGCGATCTGGCGCACGAAATGATCGGTTTCGATGGCGACGACGCGATCCTGGGGAATCGCGGCGAGACGGCGAACCGCTTCGACATCGGCGGTCTTCAATTGGGCTTTCGGGTCATCGAAGCGCACGTCCGGGTCGGGCACTGCTGATAGCAGCAGGCGCGTATAGGGATGCTGCGGATTGTCGATCACCTTGTTGACATTGCCCCATTCGACGATCTGGCCGGCATACATGACGATGATGTCCTCGGCGACATAGCGGGCCGTGGCAATGTCGTGGGTGATATAGAGGAGCGCGAGCTTCATATCGCGTTTCATCTCGTTGAGAAGATTGAGGACACCGAGCCGTACCGATACGTCCAGCATGGATGTCGGCTCATCCGCCACGATCACCTCCGCCCCGACTGCAAGGGTCCGCGCAATGTTGACACGCTGGCGCTGCCCACCCGACAGCTCGTGCGGGTGCCTGGAGGCGACGATCCCGGGATCGAGCCGGACTCGTCTAAGCAGCTCATCGACGGCTTCGTTGATCTGGATTCCCTTCAGATCGTGCCGGTGCAGTTGCAACGGGCGGCGCAGGTGATAGGCGATCGTGTGGGCGGGATTGAGCGATGAGAATGGGTCCTGGAAGATCATCTGCACCGAACGCCGGTACGCAGCAAGGGCCTTGGCGTTACCGGCGCTCGACCGGTTTGCCCTTGAACAGCAGCCGGCCTTCGCTTGGCGTGTATTCCCGCATGACAAGGCGGGCGCACGTGGTCTTGCCGCTGCCGGATTCGCCGACCAGTGCCAAAGTACGTCCGGCGTGCAGGTCAAACGAAACGGACTGCGCGGCCTTTACCATGAAGGGCGCGCGGCCAAATGTTTTCGATACGCGATCAAGTGACAGGATCGCATTGGCGGCTTTGGTCATGACGCCGCGATCTCCATCAACCTTGCCCCGTGCAATGACGGGAATGACGCCCACAGCTTCCTGGTGTAGTCGTGTTGCGGTTTGGCATAGATATTCTCGGCGCTGTTCTGTTCGACGAGTTTTCCCTCGAGCATGATGCCGATGCGGTCGCTCAACTGCACCATCAGGCCGAGGTCGTGGGTGATGAAGAGCACCGAGAAGCCGAAGTTCTTGCGCAGTTCGTTGATGCGCTGGAGGATTTCGCGCTGGACGACGACGTCGAGCGCGGTGGTCGGCTCATCCATGACGACGAGCTTCGGATTGAGCGCGAGGCAGATGGCGATGACGATGCGCTGGCGCATTCCGCCCGAAAACTGGTGCGGATAGTCGCGCATGCGATCGGGCGGAATGTCGACGAGGCGGAGCATTTCGGCTGTCCGCTCGCGCGCCTGCGCGCGGGTCATGCCGTGATGGGTGCGCAAGCACATCGTAGAACTGGGGCTCGACGCTCAGCACGGGATTGAGCGAATTCATCGCGCTCTGGAACACCATGGCGACCTCGCGCCAGCGGAAGCTGCGTAATGCCGCGTCGTCGAGGTCGAGCACGTCGCGGCCGTCGAGCAGGATCTGCCCGCTCCGGATCAGTGCTGGAGGCTGGTGCAGGCGGCTGATGGCAAAGGCGATGGTGCTCTTGCCGCAGCCGGACTCGCCGGCGAGGCCGAAGAACTCGCCCTGGGCGATGTCGAAACTCACATCCTTGACGGCACGGAAATCGGTTGTCTCGCCGATATAGTCGATCGTCAGGTTCTGGATCGAAAGCAAGGGCTTGGTCACAGACGGCCCTCTCCCGAACGGATCAATGCGGTCCAGCGACTCAGGCGGTTGCCGGTGCGCAGGCGCGGATTGGCGATTTCGTCGATGGCGAAGTTGAACAGCGAGAGGCCGAGGCCGAGGAGGGCGAGCGCAAAGCAGGGCGTGAGAATGTCCCACCAGGCACCGACCGATAGGGCAGAGGCCTTCTGCGCATTGTAGAGCATCATGCCCCAGGACACGGTCTTCGGGTCGCCGAGCCCGAGAAATTCCAGCGTCGCTTCGGTGATGATGGCGAAGATCACGCTGCCGATGAAGTTGATGCCGACGATGGAGATGAGATTGGGAAAGATCTCGAAGGTCATGATGCGCCAGCGCGGTTCGCCCATCATCTCGGCGGATTTGACGAAATCCTTCTGCTTGACCGAAAGCGTCTCGGCGCGGGTGACGCGCGCACCCCAGGCCCATGAGGTGAAACCGAGGATGATGGCGATGACCAGCGGGCTGGCCTGCCCGATGAAAGCGGCAAGGACCAGAAGTAGCGGCAGGTTCGGGACGACCAGGACCATGTTGGTGAAAAAGCTGATCACTTCATCGGTCTTGCCGCCGTGGTAGCCGGCAATGATGCCGAGCACGGTCCCAAGCGCAGTAATCAGAAGTCCGGCGCCAAAGCCGACCGCGAGCGACGTGCGCGCGCCGTGGATGAGGCGCGAGAAGACGTCCTGGCCGATGCGGGTGGTGCCGAGCCAGTGTTCCGCCGACGGTGGCTGGTGCGGGCGGCCAACGCGGGCGGCCGGGTTGTATTCGGTCAAAAGCGGTGCGGCCAACGCAATCAGGACAATGACTGCGATGATGATCATGCCGACGAGGGCCTTGCGGTTGCGGATGAGACTGCGGACAAGCGGGCCCATGGTCATGCGCCTCGCAAACGCGGATCGAGCAGCACGTAGCTGACATCCACGATGAAGTTGGCGACGAGCATCGCGATAGTCATGATGAGCAGCTGGCCCTGGATTACCGGATAGTCGCGGGCGAGGATGGCCTGATAGAGGATATTGCCGAGGCCGGGATAGTTATAGACGACTTCGGTGACGAGAGAGCCGCCAAGGACCGTTCCGATGGCGATGGCGAGACTGCTGACGGTTGGCAACAGGGCATTGCGCGCTGCGTACCAGAGCATGACGCGACTGTCGGAAAGACCCTTGGCGCGGGCCATGACGATGTAGTCTTCGCCGAGAAGATTGATCATGTTGTTGCGCATGGTGACCGCGAAACCGCCGGTGAGCACGGTGCAAAGCGTCAGCATCGGCAGGATGCCGTGGTAAAGCAGGCTGCCGATATAGGTCAGCGAGAACGAAGGATCGAGCGCCGGATCGGCAGCATAGCCGGTTGGAAACCAGCCAAGAGTGAAACCGAAAAAGAACAGGACGATGAGCGAGGTGACGACAGCCGGAACCGAGGTTGCGAAGATCGCGCCGACCGAAACGACGATGTCGAAAATACTGCCGCGCCGCCAGGCGGCGAGAATGCCGAGGAATGTGCCGAGCGTGAAACTGACGATCGTCGCGGTGCCCATCAGGCCGACCGTCCAGATCAGTGCGTGGCCGAGGACCGAGGTGACGGGAAGCGGGAAATACTTGATCGAGCGGCCAAGGTCACCGGTGAAGACGCTCTGCAGATAGGTCAGATATTGCTGCCAAAGCGGCCCATCGACGAAACCGAAGGTCAGCTTCAGTGCTGCCAGGTTTTCTATCGACAGTTCGGCGCCAGCGCTGGAAAACATGATCTCGATCGGATCGCCCGGCATCAGGCGCGGCAGGAAGAAATTGATGGTGGCAGCCGCGACAAAGGCTGCCAGATAGAATCCGAGGCGGCGTAGCAGGAAAACCATAGGCGTCTCCATCATGGCGCAAGAGCGATAACGGCCGCTCTTGCGCCCGGCGGTCAGTTAACCGGCTTTAACGCCAGGAGGTGCAGCAGGCGGGCCGGATTGGTACGCGAGATCGACGGATTGACAAATGGATTGTCGGGCGTCGACCAGCCGGTGAAGCGCTTGGTATTGTACTGATACCAGTTAGGGTTGTTATAGACGGGCATCAGCGGAAGATTTTCGGCAACGATGCGCTGGGCCTTGTTCATGACGTCCTTGCGGGCCGCTGGATCTGCCGTTTTGGTAAAGTCGACAAGCAGTTTTGCAAGATCGGCATTGAACCAGCGCTGCGCGGTGAAGCGGGTCTTGCCCTTGTCGGTCTCGTTGAACGCCCGCTGATAGGGATAGTAGGGTGACGCCGCGGCGGGCAGGCTGTTGATGGCCATGTCGAAGGTGCCGTTGATCAGGTTGCCCGTCCAGACCGCCTCTTCGGGCGTTGCTATCTTGGCGTCGAGACCGGCTTCCTGCATGCCCTCGATGGCGATCTGCACCGTGTCGATCCAGTCGGTCCAGGCGTTCGGCACGATCATCGAGAATGATATCTTGCTGCCATCGGGATTGTCGCGGAAGCCATCGCCATCCTTGTCGACATAGCCAGCTTCGTCGAGCAGTTCCTTGGCCGCGTCGGCATTATGCTTGCCGAACTTGCCGAACGCCTCGATCACTGACGGATCGGACCAGGACTTGTAGAGTTCGCCCATGCCGGACGGGTCTTCGTTCAACGTCGGATAACCGTAGCCGGCGACGTCGACCATCGCCTTGCGATCGAGCGACATGCTGACGGCCTGACGGAAGTTGATGTCGTTGAACGCCTTGTGGTTGGCCTCGTTGGCTGTTTCCAGGTTGAACAGGAACGCCACCATGCTGCTTGGCGTGTACCAGTAGTGGTAGTGCTCCTTGTCCTTGGCGACATAGGTGTTGTCGACATCGGGGATAAAGGAAACACCCCAGTCGAGCGTGCCGTCGGCGGTCGCCGTCAGGAGCTGGTTGTTGTCGGCAAGCTGCGGAAAGCGCAGGCAGTCGACCTTGAGTTCGGCGGCATCCCAGTAGTTGGGATTGCGGCACTGGTCGTAGGTCTGGCCGGTAAACCGCGGGATTTCGGTCAGCGGACCGCTGCCGACCGGGGTCTCGTTGGCAAAGGTGACGGGGTCGGCAACGTCTTTCCAGATGTGTTCCGGGACAATCGGCACCTGGACCAGCTGGTCGGCGGCAAGCGAGCTCGGATTGACGAGTGTGAAACGCACCGTCTGGGCATCGACTGCCTCGACGCCATCGATGAACTTCCAGATGCTGACGAAGTCGAGGGCCGGAAACTTCTTGAGGTAGTCATAGGTGAATTTGACGTCGGCCGACGTCAGCGGCTTGCCGTCGGACCATTTGAGATCCGGCCGCAGCTTGAATTCGATGCTCTTCAGATCGTCGGCGAGCTTGAAGCTTTCGGCCAGCCGGAAACTGGGCTTGTTGTTGTCGAAGCGGTTGAAGACGACAAGCGGCTCATAGATGAAATCGAGCGTGCTCTGGCGAGCTGATGTCTGATTGAACGGATTGAAGTTTCTGACCCAGGTCGTTGCGGGCTCAATATTGGCAGTAAGGACGGTCTGCGCCAAGGCTGGGCTTGAAAGCAGGACGAGGGCGGATGCGGCAGCAAGCAAATGGTTCTTGAACATATTTATTCCCCTGGCTTGTTGGCTTAGCTGACGAGTGCACTGGCAAACATGTTTTCGACTTCGGCGTGGGTCTCGACCACGTCGACGCTTTGCGATCCGAGACGGGTCTTTGCCGCATCGATCCGCTGCATCGCTTCTTTGCTCAGCGGACGGGCGGCCTTGGCGGCGGCTTCGCTGTCGGCGACATCGCCGTGGCTATGAAGGGCGATGTCGTAGCCGGCGTCGAGTACCTGCTTGACGCGTTCCGGCAGTGTGCCATCGAGCGCGTTCATGAAGATGCAGTCGGAGATCAGCACGCCCTCATAGCCGATGTCGTTGCGGATCACGTCATGCATGACGGGCGAGACGGAGGCCGGGAGTTCCTTGTCATAGGCCGAATAGACCACGTGGGCGACCATCGCCCAGGGCGTGTCCTTCAGGTCGACGAAAGGCTTGAAGTCGGTGGCGAGCAGCGTTTCCCGGCTCGCATCGACGACGGGGCGCTCCTTGTGAGAATCGAGTGTCGCCCTGCCATGAGCCGGGAATGTGCTTCATGATCGGCATGTTGCCGGTCTCGAGCAGGCCTTCGACAACCTCGCGGCCAAGGACAGCGATAAGTTCCGGATCGTGCACCGAACGATCGCGCGCCAATGACAGCGCTCGTGGTGGGGAAAGACCAGATCCAGCACCGGGGAGCAGCCGCTGGTGAGGCCGAGCTGGCTCATCATCGTGCCCATGGCCTGCGATGAAAGACGCAGCGCTTTTCTGGCGAGGTCGAGGTCATGACGCGCCAGTTCGGCGAACTGGCCAAAGCTGCGGAACAAGGGCCAGGGACCCGCATCGAGATGCTGGACGCGGCCGCCTTCCTGGTCGGTGAAGACGGGCGCATCATCGCGGCCGACAGCCTCGCGGAAACTTGCGATCAATGCTTTCGCCTGGCCGGTGTGCGCAGATTGCGCCGCCCGACGAAAAGGCCAAGCGGATTGGTTTCGCGAAACAGGGCGATCTCGTCCGGTGACAATGTCGGGTTCGGAATACCGACAAACAGGGCGAGCGGTGACTGGCTGGGCACGATTTCACTCCATAAGGATTGTGTGTTTGGTGGCAGGGCTCAGGTTCTCTTGACGCGCAGCATGCCTTCGATAAATTCCCTTGTTATCGGCAGGAATTGGCATGGCGCCGACGGCATTGACGTAAAAATCGACAGGGCCAGCGTCGCCGATAATCGCGTAGGCATGGCCCAGCGATTTCATCGCTTGCAGCGAAGCGGAGAGGAGAGCGATGCCCACACCCTTGCCGCGGCTGTCCGGATGAACACCTGTTGGTCCGAAAAACCCGCGAGCGGTCGTATCGTAACAGGCGAAACCGACGAGATTTCCGCTATCGATGGCGATAAGACATGCGGACGGCTGCCGTCGCGACGGCGACGGAGACTTCACTTGCCCAGTTGGTGCTGAAATTTTCGCGAACCCAATCCACGACAAGGTGCATTTCCGGGGGAAGGACCGGCCGAATGAGCACGTCGGCACGGCGAGCCTGTTCTTCCAGGTCGGACAGCCTGTCGGCGTACAGGCTTACAAGCAGATCAGCCAAGCGACTCTCCTCAAGTCGAATTCCAATATTATGGAATATATCCCCTTTTAATGTAATAGATTTGGATTTTTGCTTCGGCTTGTCAATCGTTTTTATTAGAGACACGTTGTATTGCCGGCGTGCGGTCCAGGCAGAAGTCGAGATAGTTATCGCGTATCTCGAGAATACGCTGGCAGGTAACCAAGGATTGTAGAGCCTTTCTCTGAACAATCTGATATGTTAGGAGCCGTGTCATTGAGGGGGACATGCCGCACCTATTCCTGGGCCGATCATTGCTGTTGCGATCCATTAATAATTTTGCGAAAAGTAATCATGCGCGGCACGGGGAGCGTTCATTGAAAATTCTGCGCAGATACAATGACTTCTGGAACTTAACAGCGGTCCCGGCGCTTTCGCGGCGTATCGGGCTGTTGTTTCCAGGCGGCAAGGCCGTTCGCGCCGACATGACCGGGAATGCCAGTACATGGACGTCGCTGTTATACGGGTTTCTTCCTGGCCCTCAGCCTTGCCGCCATCGTATCGGTGTTCGTCGTTGGCGTGCTTGAAAGCCGCGACCGCATGGTCGCGCAATCCAAGATCCAGCTCCGCCAGAAAACGGCTCTCCTCGAAGCCTATGTCAGCAAGATCCTCGAGGCGAATGACATGGTGATCAAGGACATCGCTTCCGAGATCGAACCGATGATCGTGGCCGGAAATCATTGCCTCGGAAGGCGTGTGGAAACTATTGGCTACCGAGAAGCAGTTCCTGAAGCATTCGGGCGTGATCGCCCTTGTCAGCCCGGAAGGCTCGCTGGTTTCCTACAGCGAAGGGTTTCCGGCCAATCCCTTCAGTGTGACCGATCGCGATTACTTTCGCTTCCATCGGGATCACCCTTCGGATGTGACGTTTATCGGCGAACCGATCGTCGGCCGCGTTTACGGCAAACCGTCCCTGACCATGAGCAAGGCCCTGCGCCGGCAGGATGGGGGCTTTGACGGATTGATCCTCATCACCATGCCGATCGATTATTTTCTCGAGCTGTTCAACGGGGCGGCCTCGCCAACCGATGTGGCGCAGTTCCTGCGCGAGGATGGGAAGGTGGTCGTGAACGTGCCGTACCGGGAGGGTAGTGCGGTCATGCCCGAGTGGTTTGCCAAGGCGGTTGAGGAAAATGCGAAAGCGGGCGTCGTCAGCTACCGGTCCATGCCGGAAGGCGTCGACCGGCTGATCGCCTACCGGAAGGTCGGAGAATTCCCGTTCTACGTGACCTATGGAGTGGACGAGCGGATATTGCTGACGGGCTGGCGGCAATCAGTTCGGGTTTACGGCAGCGTTCTGGCCATCGCACTGGCGGCCTGCACCGCAGCCGCATTCTCTGGCGCGCCGCCGTTCCATTGCGCTGACGCATTCGAACGAATCCCTGCGGGAAGTGAGCGAGCGGCTTCTTTTTTCGCAGGACGAGGAGCGCCGCTCGATTGCGCAGGGATCTGCATGACTCGACCGCGACAGCACCTGGTCGGCGCGGCCATGGAACTGGAAAACGTGAAATCGCGCATGCCCGATCGTCGACAAGGAAACATCACTGTCGCTGAAGCGTACAGCAGATCTGATTTCACGGAGCAACGAGGAACTTCGGACGCTCTCTTATTTGCTGCATCCGCCGATGCTGGACGAATCGGGATTGCCGAATGCACTGGAACTGCTTGTGGTTGGTTTTGAGGAACGGAGTGGTTTCGAAATCGAACTGAGGGTGGACCCGGATCTCGGCACGAAGAGACCACCCGCCGACGTCGAACTCGCCATTTTCCGCATTGTCCAGGAAGCACTGACCAACATTTACCGCCATTCCCACGCCCGCAAGGCAACGATCAGGCTGGTCCGCCAGGGGCACGAACCCCAATTCGATGCTTTCGCTGACCGTGAGGGACGACGGCGTCGGCATAGAACGGCGCCGACGCCGTCGCGTCGGTGTTGGCCTTTCCGGTATGGAAGCACGTCTGCGCCCGCTTGACGGCACGCTCGATATTTCCACCGGCAAGACCGGCACTACCATTTCAGTGAAGGTTCGGGGTTAGGGCCAAGACCCACCGATCTGGTCGAAATGGTGTGAGGCTTTTCGTTCGGATACGAGGAGCAGAGGCGATGGAAATGTTGGTCCATTTTCGAGCCTTTGCGACGAAGTAGCCGGGCGAAGCTGCTATGTCGAACTGCTCCGCCGGGGGAAAGACCCCCTTCGCAGTTCTCCTCGCATCTTCTCGCCGTTTCACGCGCCATTTCGGCCGTCGGCAGACGACAAAGTAACTGTCGATCACGGGCGTTTAACGCAGCGGAATCCGACATGGCTCGTGGACGTATCTTCCGGCTCGGCGTGGCGGGCCGCTGGACGGTAGCGCCGGCAATAGTTCGGCGCGCAAAGGTGCGATCCGCCCTTGAGCACGCGCCGTGGTATGCGGATGGCGGATTGCATCGGATCGTAGCTGGCTTCGATTGGGCCGCCCCGCGGATTGACGGGGATACAACAGGCTTTCGCGGCAGGTTCCGGGTGACGGGTGGACCAGAAATCGCCCGTCCACTCCCACACATTTCCGATCATGTCATAAACGCCATAACCGTTTGGAGGGAAACTGCGGACGGGCGAAGTCCGGTCATCGCCTTGGGAGCGAAGGTTGTGATGGGGAAAAATGCCCTGCCAGGTGTTGGCCATTTGCCTGCCACCGGGGGTCAGATCGTTACCCCATGCAAATTCTGCCTCGTCCAGTCCGCCGCGCGCGGCGAGTTCCCACTCGGCCTCTGTTGGCAGATCCTTGCCCGCCCATTCGGCATAGGCCCTGGCATCACACAAGGCGACATGAACGACGGGGTGGTCCAGTTTGCCTCTCAGGTCGCTTCTGCGGCCATAGGGATGTTTCCAGTTCGCACCGAACTTGAATGTCCACCACTGCGAAATATCCGGGGTTGCGACAGGACGAATTGGCGGATCGAACATCAATGACCCCGCCTTCAGCATGTGTGGCAGCGCACCGGGGTAATCCTTTGCATCGGGAACTTTTTCCGCGAAGGTCACATATCCGGTCGCTTTGACGAACTCCACGAACTGGCGATTGGTTACGGGCGTTTCCTCGATCCAGAATCCGTCGACCTCCACCGGGTGGCCAGGAGCTTCCTCGGGATAGTGCCGGTCCGATCCCATGATGAAGGTCTTTCCCGCTATCCATACCATGCCATCTTCTGACCTGGACGGTTCGGCGAGGTTCTCCTGCTGGATTACAGCTGTCATCCGGTCTCGTCTCCGTATGCGCTTTGGACTAACATCGAGAAGAAGAACTCTCGGACTGAAGTACGTAACGGTAACAAATAACGATTCACAGGGTTTTCGGAGATGACAATGCCGGGATTGAGCGGGTTTTCGGCCGGTTTGATCCGGCGTAGTCAGCCAGTGGACGATCTACGTCGATTCTGTGGCAAATTTGCGCAAACCTGTGCAAAGCCGCCTCTGTAACCGTTAAGTACTTGGTGGTTTCTCCGAATGGCATAAGATGCAATGTAATCAAACACGTCAGTCCACAGGAGACCAGAATGGGGACCTCGCCGGTGCGCATGGCTGCCATCGCATTCATCGCAAGTTCGCTGTTGCCGCTTCAGCAAGCCCACAGCGACGACGTAAAACTCTCCGGTTTTCCGTCGCTCATTCTGTCGGGCGGGACGGCCAAGTCGACATCCTATACGATTCCGAAGCCGTTCAAGAATCTCATCAAGGCTGACACGCTCGACATCATTTTAGGCGAGACAACACTCGACGAAATACAGAAAGAGTTCGGTGGTGAGATTCGCAAACGCGGCGCTGGTTCAGATGTCGCGAGCTGGCTGTGTTACCAGGTGGCGCTTGACGGTCATGCCTCCAACCTGTGGTTCATTTCGAACGGGCAAGCCGCTGGCTCAAAACGGCTGCTGAACATGGTTTCGGCCGAAGAAAGCGATACGGCCCGATCCGGTTGTTCGCAGGGACCGGAGACGCTCACCGAATGGGTTTTGCCTGTCCCTGGGCTGAAGGACGACGAAAGGGCGCTGCAGAACACCTTTGGAGAATCTGTCAATGACGGGATCGTTCGCTATTCGAACCAGATGCCCCCCGACAATTTGGGCCTCACGACATTGCAGGCGCTTGTCTACCGATTGAATGACGGCCAGATAGACGGCATGTCGTTCAGCCAGATCACCACGAAGTAGCAGGCATCGTTCGCCGGAAGCGGGCCGGAAATCGACACCGGCAAAGACGTGCCATTCAGGATAGGCGCGGCACGCCCCGGCATTGCTGACGAGCATGTAATATTAATAGAAGCCGGCCGGGTTATCCTCATCCCGAGTTTGATGTAACCGCCGAAAACAAATCGTCATGATTTTTACCGTTACGTACTCCCGCAGCTACCCATCTATGCAATATTATTGAGCCGTATCGGAGATCGACGGTTCGCCGACCATCCGACCATGCCCATTAACGATCAACAGGGTAGGTGCGGGTTCTCAATGACAACGGTGTCAACTCAAAGGGGGCTGTGGAAATTGATGCTCAAGTTGCCGGCGATGCGCGGGCAGCTGCAAATGCTCAGCGCCCGGAACACCACATTGTTGAGTCTTTGCGATGCGTTCGACGAAGCCAGTTCCACTCTCGACCGGTTGCGGCGAAACGGATCGAGCGATCTCAAGCTCATTGCCGAATACGAAATGCTTTGCTCCGACATTGAGGGGGAGGTTATCGATATTTGCATCTCAATGCGTGGTAAATTGCCCTGACATTTCCTGCCATGTAACGCATTGATTTTTATTGGCTTTTTGGTAGCACAGTCTTGTCTCAGGACAATTCCGTCACAACCTAGGGTATTTACCCTATGGCGTCCCGGCGCGTTCCGTTCAATTGTAGCGCGGGTTGGAAACCGGGGGTTCTGCCATGGAAGTTGACGTGAATGTCGACGTACCGGAAACGGAGAGGGTTACCGAGGAGGAGGCGCGGACGGAGTTGGACAGGCTCCTGTCTGATCCGCAGTTCCACTCAACGGAGCGGAACAGAAATTTCCTGAGATTTGTTGCAAGGGAAATGTTCGAAGGCCGCGCGGCAGCGGTGAAGGCTTACACCATTGCCGTTGATGTTTTCGGGCGTCCCTGCAGTTTCGATCCGACAACCGATCCAATCGTCCGGATAGAGGCAACGAGGCTTCGTGCATCGCTCGCTCAATATTATGAGGCCCGCGCCGAAGAAGGAAGTGTTCGCATTGAACTGCCGCGCGGAAGGTACATACCGGTTTTCACGAAGGCACCGCCGCAGGGTGACGCCGCCGAGGACACGGAGGCGCCGGACTCTCCCGATATCAAGGAGAACGCTCCGGGACGGCAGAGTGCGATCTATGGTCGATGGCTCGTCCTTGGCGCAGTTCTGCTTGCGGCGGCCTTGTCCGGCTTCATCTGGTTCATTGCCGATCAGGGCCCCGTGTTTTCTGAGAAGCCAAGCGTCGCCATCGAAATGAGAATGGCGGGTGATGAGACCGACATCGAAGCCGGCCTGATCCGCGATTATCTGATGATCGCTCTGTCGGAATTCCAGACACTCAAACTTGCGGCGGGAGAAAGATCCGAGGTTGCCGCAACGGCCGCTGTCACGCGGTCTGCGGCAGGCCTGTCCTTTTTCAAGCCGACGCGCAAGATTGCACGTTCATACCAAGTGGTCCTCAAATACCACCCATCTGCAGCGGACCGTTCGGTCTGGTGGCAGATCGTCGACCCTGCGACGGGCGAAGCCTTATATTCGGGGGTGGAGCGGGTCTTCGTTGACAAGGCATCCGAGATCGAGGTCCGCCGTGAACTGATCACGCGTCTTGCTGCCCGTTTTGCCGGAGGGCGCGGGGTAATCACTGGTCTGGAACTGACACATGAACTGGCTGCGCCGACTTTCGGCAACGGCTGCATAATACGCTCTGCCGTTGCCGCAGAACGGCCCGATGCAGGCGGGCTGTGGGAGGTCAGAACCTGCCTTGATGCAACATTGCTGGCGATGCCGAACGATCCGGACATCAACGCCGAGCTTGCAATCATACAGCTGGAGATGGATGCACAGGATGCGCCAACAGAATTGACGTCGCGCGCGCTGGCACTGGCCAACAAGGCTGTGGCGCTCGCACCAACATCGGACCGCGCCGGTTACGCGCAGATGCTAGCGCAATTCCGCAACGGACAACCTGAAGCGGCCTTCGCCACCGGCTACCGTGCGATGACGCTCAATCCGAACAACAGCATGATTCCTGCCCGGTTGGGTGCAATGCTTTTCGCCAACGGCAGATGGGCGGAGGGAGTGGGGCTGGCGGTCAAGGCAGGCATGATCGAAAACATTCCTCATAGTGACGCAGGTCTCACCCTGGCTCTCGATGCCTACCGGCGTGGTGATTTCGCGAAAGCCCTGCTTCGTGTGCAGCAAATGGGCCGTCCTGACAATTACGTTGCGAACGTCCTGGAACTGGCTGCTTCGGGCCAGACCGGAAATCCGGCGAGTGCGACAGAAGCCGTGAAACGCCTCAATGCACGCGACGAGCATTTCTGGGCTTCTTTTCGCGCAAGCATGGCAGCACGCTACTATTCGCCCGCTCTCGTCGACCAGCTCGGCGCCGGGCTCATGAAAACGGGCATCAATTTTCCTGAACCGGTAGCCGCAGCGTCTTCCAATTAACAGTTCCGTACTTGTCCCAATGCCGGTTCCGGGGAATGTGGCGCGGTCATTGATGCCGATGGCAACAGGTTTGATGGCGGCAAGTCCTACAAGCTGAACGTTGCGTCAGATGCGCAGGCAAGGCCCTTCTGGTCCGTCACCGTCTATGACTCACTGACCCCCGTCCTCATCGACAACGAGCAGGAAGTTGCCGACAAATCATCGCGGTCCGACATCAAGAAAAACGGTGATGGATCCTATGAAATCTACTTCGGTCCAAAGGCACCTGAAGGTCACGAAAGGAACTGGATTCCGACGCTGCCGGGCAAGGCATGGTTCGCCTATTTCAGGCTCTACGGGTCGCTAGAACCGTATTTTCGACAGGTCGTGGAAACTGCCTGACATCGAAGGGGTGAAGTAGGCGGAGCGAGAGGCGTAAACCACCGGGATTTGTTACCGTAACATCTTTGACGTAGCGACTGTTTTGTATCAGCCTTGTGATGGGCAACCGGGAGTGTCCTCCCCTCGCTTGCCTGTCCGGGCGGGACCTGAAACTGACGGATTCGCTTCCCTTGCACCCACCGCGAAGTCGGATGATTCCGGTCTCGCCCGGGCCCCCGACGCCGGTCGCAAGCGCTGGGGCCCTGCAAACAGTTAGACGGGCTGATTTTAGCTAGGGCCCTCGCCATGGTAACTCAGTAACTCAATTCGCCTGACGTGTTTTTGCTTCCCAAGGTCGCGTCAAGCTTGCTGGGTTTCTTCGGAGCCCGGTTTTGTTGTTCCAGGACAGTCAAGGGGGCAGCTACGGTTGTCGCCGCAACCTTCCCGACGGTTCCAACTGTTCCGGCCACAACTGCGGTAATTCCCTGACCGAGCGATACGTTGGAATCGGTCAGTGTCTGACCGGTGACCAGGCGCTGACCGATAAGTTGCACGACTTCCGGGCTTTCCGCGAACTTGCCGTGGTTGAGCCGATCCCCGCTCTTGACCTTGGTCAAGTCGATCACGGTGATGCCGGCCTTTTCCAATTGGGTGCGATAGGGTTCCTCGGCTGGATTGATCGCTCCAAGCCGCTGCACATCACCCGAGATGAAGCGAGAGGCGGCGAGAGCCTTGTCATCCTGGGAGACGAATATCGTGAATTGCGGACGCCGGTCGCCCATCTCGGTGAACTGGCGTGCGAACACATCGACATCGATGTCAGGTGAGGCGAGGATCACATTGTCGATCTTGGGATTCACCTTACCGTCACGGATCGCCATCTGCCGCAAGCGATTCCATCGCGAGCCACGTGCCCATCGAGTGAGCCATGACCGTGATGTCCTTCACGTCCGGGTCTTTGGCGAGCGTCCGCAGCGTCTGTTCGAAAGCGACCCGCGAGTAGTTGGTGCTTTCCTTGTCGTAATTGTAGTCGAACACACTCGCTCGTGACGGCCAGGTAAAGAGGATCGGTGCAACCTTAGCACCCGAAGTCGTGGACGATCTGTGCGAAGCGGAAAACCGAATCCTCGTAACGGTTGTTGAAGCCGTGGACGAAGACCAGTGCATGACCGCCCTGTGCGTGCTGCCGGAACCAAGATCGGCCCTCCGCGACTGAATTCAACTGCTTCACATTTGTAACGGCAAATTCAGTTTGCGGATTGGGAGGCAATCTCTTTCGGCCATTGAACGCTGCCCGCCTTGCGCTTGCTGTCGGGCGGGATCGACACAGTGATATCGTTCAAATAGGGGTGGGGGCTGCGTTCGCCGGTGAACAGGGTTGCCGGGTCATCGGATGGTACCCGGCTCGTTACGACGAGCATATCGACTGTTGAGCCCCCGGTCGCACTCGTAAGCATCACGGGCGCCATGACGCCTTTGGCATGTCCAGCGCAGCCGGCCAATGCCAGTGCAAGCACCAAGAGGGCCGCGTGAAGGCGAGAACGCTCGAGGATTACAGTGTGACGCTTCATGTTAACGCTTTCGACCGCTCCAACTGAACAATAGAGGACACGTATGACACTACGTCACTCCCGTTTTGGCAGTATGGTATGAAAGTGCATGGTTTGGCACGGGTTTTTTCCCCCGATCGTTTTAACCCGAAAACGAACGAACAAATCATGCTTCGATGAGCCGGTTTCGGATGGCGTACCGAACGAGCGCAGCGGTCGATTTTGCGTCGAGTTTGCGCATGGCAGCCGATCGGTGGCTTTCGACCGTCTTTTCGCTGAGACCAAGGATTGCCGCCGATCTCCTTGTTGCTGTGGCCCTCGGCGATCAGTTTGACGACTGCGGTTTCCCGCGCCGTGAGAACACTCGGCGCCCCCCCTGCCTTGGCGAGATATGACGACACCAATATGTCCGATACGGTCTTGGTGAAGAACGGCTGGTGGTATTCCAACGCTTCCACGGCCTGGACGAGGTATTGTGTCGCGTCGGATTTCAGCAGATATCCTTGGACCCCCGCCTCGAGAATATTACGCAGCAAGGCTTCGTTGTCATGCTGCGTGAAGATCAGAACTTCGGTCTTGGGGCTGTTGAGCCGAATCTGCCGCGCGGCTTCGACGCCGTTGATGAAGGGCAGGGCATAGTCGAGGATGGCGATTTCCGGCTGCGTGAGACGTGCCTGCTCGACGGCATCGCGCCCATCGGCAGCTTCACCAACGATCTCCCAGCGTTCCCGCTTCGACAGGATCGCTTTGACGCCTTGACGGACGATCTCGTGGTCGTCTGCAATCAGAATCCGTGTCATCGTCACCCCTGCTTGTGGCCCGGCTTCGAACGTCTCATTGTGGCAGTGCGTTGGAAGCAGCACTGTTCACTCCTACACTGGAAAGCTGCTTCCGGCAAAAATTAACAGTTACGTACTTCCGGTATCGTTCCCGATGAACGCTAATGGCCGCAGTGAATCAACGGGGAGGACGGCTGATGGCGCAACCATCATTCAAGAACCGGCATCTGCAGGTCGAACATGACTTTGGCAACACCGTGAAACGTCACCGGGCACGGATGTTTGGCCGTCTGGCGGCCGTGATGTTTCTGGCGTCATTCGGGCAAGCGGAGGCAGCATTTGCCGCGGATCTTGTCGTCGCGATGCCGAACTGGCCATCGGGTCAGGTGACGGCAAACATCATCAAATCAGCTCTGCAAAAGGATCTCAGCCTTGATGTGGAGGTTCGCGAGATGGGTACGATGACTGCCTTTGCCGGCCTTGCTTCCGGGCAAGTCGACATCCATCCGGAAGTCTGGCTGCCGAACCTCAACTCGTTGGTCGACAAATATGCAGGCAAGGATGGCCCGGTCCAGCTCGCCGACACCGGCGTGTCTGCCTGGCAAGGGATCTGCGCGACCCAGCAGACCGTCGACAAAACCGGCATTCGTGCCGTCGCTGATCTCCTTGATCCGAAAAAGACCGCAGCCTTCGACACAGATGGCGACGGCCAGGGCGAGATGTGGATCGGCGCCGAGACATGGTCATCGACGGCGATAGAACGCATTCGCGCGAACAGCTACGGCTATGCGAAGACCATGCGCCTGCTTGAAATGCCCGAAGAGATGGGCATGGCGTCGGTTGATGCCGCCGAGGCGACTGACAGGCCAATCATATTTGCCTGCTACAGTCCGCATGTCGTCTTCAAGCTGCATAACATCGTCAAGCTCGAAGAGCCGGCGTACGATGCATCCAAATGGCATGTTGTGCTTCCGGCTGACGATCCGATGTGGCTGTCCAAGTCGAGCGCACCGGTCGCCTGGGACCGCGCGCATTTCCACATCGCCTACGCAAAAACGCTGGCTACCCGGAAGCCCGAAGTCACCAAATTCCTTGAGAGCATTGATTTCACCCCGGATGAGATCACCGAGATGAGTTATGCTGTCGAAGTCGAGCGCAGATCACCTGCCGACTATGCAGCCTCATGGGTGGAGAAGAACAGCGACCGGGTCGGCAAGTGGTTGAAGGGGAGAGGTCAATGAAACCGGAACCAAAATTCCCTTGCAGCAAAAAGCTGACCATTGGACTGGTGCTGTCTGGATTTCTTGCTGCTTCCGTGGCCGGCATTGGTTGGGCTCAGGTCCCGAAGACCCAAATCTACGATACGAAGACACGTCAATGGGTCGCCTATGACAGCAAGAAAGCGCGCAAATATTATGCCGCCAATGGCCAGGTGCCCGAGGCATTCCGCCGGCAGGTAGTGCCGTTTCGCACGGCCGAAAAGCCCGGCACCATCATCATCGATGGCAACCAGCATTTCCTTTACCTAGTGAAGGGCGGAGGACAGGCCGTGCGTTACGGCATCGGGGTCGGCCGTGAGGGGTTCGGCTGGGCAGGCATTGTGCGTGTCGGCCGCGTTGCCGAATGGCCGACCTGGACACCTCCAGCCGAAATGGTGGCGCGTGATCCGAACGCCGTGAAGTTTGCCGGCGGCATGCCAGGCGGTCCTGATAATCCGCTCGGCGCGCGCGCGCTCTATCTCTACGAGGGCGACCAGGACACGATTTACCGCATCCACGGCACGCCCGAACCGTGGTCGATTGGCCTGAATGTCTCGTCCGGCTGCATCAGGATGAATAATGAAGACATTGTCGATCTCGCATTCGCAGATTGAGGTCGGAGCGAAGGTGATCGTGCTCATGCAGGGCGCATCACTCTACAAAGGTGTTTGAGTAGCAAAGTCAGGGGGAAAACGATGCTTTGCAAATCAGGTCGAGGACATTTGAAAAATATCAACGTCATTGTCGTTGCGGGTGGTATATTGGCGCTCGCAGGATGTGTGTCGGACAACAGCCCCACACCCGAAAACATGGCAAGAAACACGGCGCAGACGGCACCTGCCGACCTGCAGCTGGCATGTTCAAGCGCGGCAGCGACCAAATTTGGTGCAGACCACGCTTCGGCGCTCCCGGTGAGTTCAAGCGCTGTCGATGGCGGCAAGTACCAGATCATCCTTGAAGCGAAGGGCCAGCGTTCAAGCTGCCTGATCGATCAGGCAGGAACCGTGCTGTCGCTGGAAAAGGCTTGAGGCGAACCGACTGCAAAAAATCATGGGTAGCCGCACGTTGCAGAAGACGTGGAATTTGAGGAGAGCCGCTATGTCATTGCACCAAAAAACGATTGCTGTCGTGGCTTCGGCAGCGCTGCTGATGTGCGGGCCAGGCATGCAGGCATGGACGCAAACGCAGCCTGCGCCCGCTACAACAGCGCCGGCTGCACCGGCAACGACGGAGCCGGCAGCACCGGCGCCGGCACTGCTGACTGCGGCAGAGCTTCAAACGCTGACCGCGCGCATCGCGCTTTATCCCGACGACCTAGTGGCGCTGGTGCTCTCGGCCGCACTCAACCCTCTGCAGATCGTCCAGGCGGCGCGCTTCCTGGATCAGGCCAAAGCCAAGCCTGATGCGAAACCCGATCCATCATGGGACGGAAGCGTCATATCGCTTCTCAACTATCCCACAGTTCTGACAATGATGAACGACGACCTGGACTGGACGGAACAGCTGGGCGAAGCGGTCGTCAATCAGCAGAAAGACCTGCTTGTTGCGATACAGGAGCTACGTGACAAGGCAGTGGACAATGGTTCCATCAAGTCGGATGACAAGGTTGTCGTAGAGACAAACGTCGACAACAATGTCGTCATTCGTCCTGCCAAGAAGGAAGTGACGTACGTTCCGACCTATGACCCCGTGATCCTGACCAGCCCGACCTATGTGGCGACGGCACCGATCGTGTATGGCGATCCTTATCCTTCGTATTATTACCCCTACGCGCCCTATTGGATCGGGTTTTATCACCGGAGCGGTTTTTGGCGCTGCCATCGACTGGGATAATTGGCACTCATGGGGAGGTGAGGACGTCGACATCGACATCGGTGAAATCAATCGTAATGATTTCAATTTTGACAGGAACAATATCAACAACCTCAATTTCGATAGCAGCAAATTCAATTTCGACCGGGATTCCATCGCGAACAATATTCGCGAGAACAGGGGAAACCGGCTCGATCTGAGGAGCGATGGCCAGCTCGGCAACCTTGGCGGGCTCGCAGGCGCAGGGCTCGCAGGTGCCGGGCTCGCAGGCGCAGGCGCCGTCGCATCGAGAATCCGCAGCAGCGATGTACGCCGCGATGTGCAGAACCAGTTGAGGCAAAGGGACGGCGGCAATTTCGCCGGCAATCGTCCTGGCCAGGATGGCAAACCGGCTCGGCCAATCGCGATATCGGGCAAGGAGCAGGGGCGGGCAATCGCAACATCGGACAAGGCGCAGGGGCCAACCGCCCGAATCGGGACAGAGCCAATGCCAGTCGTCCCGATCGCCCGCGGCAAAAGCCGGCAGGGCCGCGTCGATAACCGTCCGAGGCAGCCAAGTGCCCTGGGTAATTATGGTTCCGGACGGGATGCCCGCGCCTCGTCAAATCGCGGCAATGCCAGCCTGGGCGGCGGCGGAGGGCGTGCCAGAGTCCAGGGTGGCGGCGGTGCCAGGGTCCAGGGCGGCGGCGCCCGCGCCAGGGGCGGTGGCGGCCCCAGGGTACAGCGCGGCGGCGGAGGCAGAGGCGGCGGAGGTAGAGGTGGCGGCAGAGGCGGTCGTCGCTGACCAACCATGAGCCATGACCATTCCTTGTGAAGGGATTACAAAAATGTATCGCGCAACTTTGAAAATACTGCTCGCTTCCGCATTCCTTTCGTTCGCGGCATCATCTCCCCTGATTGCGGCAGGAGCCCTCGCTTCAACGTTTCGTTGGCGCAAAGTCCGAAACGTTCAAGGAACCGGGTGAAGCGCTGGAGGCTCTGAAGAAGGATCTCGGCGCTAAGGATGTCGACGCTCTGGCCAAGATCCTTGGTCTCAACGCCGAAGCGGCGAAGAAGTCCGAAGACTTCGACGAGCGGCTGGGCGACCTTCAGAAGGCCTCCGGGGAGCGCGCCGAACTGAGGGACAGGGAAGATGGCAGCAAGGAAGTCATTCTCGGCAATCTGACCTGGCCATTTCCGTTTCCCCTGGTCAAGGACGCCGCCGGCTGGCAGTTCGATACACAAAAGGGGCTCGAGGAGATTCTGGCGCGGCGAATTGGCGAGAACGAGAACGAGGCGATACGGACATGCCGCAATTACATTGTTGCCCAGACTGCCTACGCACGGGACGATCACGATGACGATGGGGTCCTCGAATTCGCCCAGAAGACTGTCAGTGACGAAGGAAAGCAGGACGGGCTCTACTGGAAATCGGCCGGTGGTGAGGAAAGTCCTGCGGGCAGTTTCGGAGATGATGCCAAGATTGAGGCCAGCGCAGCGTCAGACCGCGGTTATTTCGGTTATCGCTACCGGATACTCAGGGCTCAGGGCAGCAACATCGCAGGCGGAAAGTATGGCTTTGTCATCAATGGCAACATGATCGCCGGACATGCGTTGATTGCCTGGCCTGCCATATATGGCGAGACCGGCATCAAGACATTCGTCGTCAGTCATCATGGGACCATTTACGAAAAGGACCTCGGCCCGGCTACCGACAAGGTGGTGAAAGAGATAAGATCGTTCAATCCGGATCAAACATGGGATTCGGTTGACGACTGATCGCGACGTTCAAAAAGGGGGAACAGCGATGAAACTTTCTGGCACTTTGGGAACGGCGCTTGCGGCAGGTCTTCTGTTAGCAAGCCCGGCAGGGGCGGCAGACATCACTTCGCCGATGGCGCCGGAACTCAAACAGACCGAGAGGGAGGGATGGACCTTCGCGGTAAGTCCATATTTCTGGGCGGCGGGCATGTCAGGCGATACGGGCCTGTTCGGTTTGCCGACCGTGCACATGGACATGGACTTCAGCGACATCCTGAACGAGCTTGATTTCGCCGCCATGGCGATTGGCGAGGCCCGCTACGACCGTTACAGCATATTCACCGATATCATGTATTCCAAGATATCCAGCGGTTCTGGTACGCCGAGGGGCATCATCGCCGACCACGTCGAAGTTACATCGGAGACGTTTGCGGGCCTTTTGGGCGCCGGGTATTCGGTGCTGCAGGATGACCGGGGCAATCTCGATCTGGTCGCCGGCGCCAGGGTCTGGCACGCGAGTACCGAGATTTCGTTCAGCGGCGGCATACTCGATGGTGTCGACCGGACTGACAGCGCCACATGGGTCGACGGCCTGGCTGGTGTCCGGGCCAAATATTCGATCACCGACAAGGTCTACTTCACCGGCTGGGGACTGGTCGGCGCCGGTGGTGCGGATCTCGACTGGGACGTTGCCGGTGGGATCGGCTATGAGTTCAATGACAGGTTTTCTGCTGTCGCAGGCTACCGTGCGCTTGGTGTCGACTACAGCAGTGACGGTTTCGTCATGGACGTCGTCCAGCAGGGACCGATCTTCGGCGTCGTCATGCATTTCTGATGCGCCGATCTATCGGCCGCTAAACGACAGCAAGGCGAGCCGGCGTGTCGTCACATGTCGCACTTGTGATAGGTGATGAACATGTTGTCACCAAACGGGTCGAACCGTTGGAACGTCTTGCTGTCGACAATCTTGAAGGTCACCGTCTGGCCGTACTCGATCATCGAATCGACGCAAGTCAAGTCTGCGGTAAGACGATCTTTCTGTTTGCGGACTGTTCCGGTTGTGCACGCGGCATTGGGCGCCACGATCCGGCTCCCGTTGACCAGTAATCCTGTCGATGTCGATGCCGTGCGGTCTTTGAACTCGACCTTCTTGCCTGTCTTCTTGAATGTGTCCGAGCATTCAGTGCCGTCCATGGTCCACGCGCCTTGCAGTTCCTTGATGGATGCTGCTGTGACGCCTGTTGTCATACAGAGGCCGAGCACCGCGCCCGCTACTATGATTTTGCCGAGTTTGCTGTTCATTACCAAGCTCCGAGATTGTTCTACAGTTGCAAGGATACGCAATCGTTCCGGTTCCTGAAATGGAACCATCACAAATATACGGCTACGATACAGTAAATGCGTCGGCTATTTCCCGGAACTGTGGAGAGGCTTCATTGAGGAAATTGGCTCAGCTTGAGCATTTCTTGGGCCTCACGATGGAACCGCAGATTATTGCGATGGATTATTGTAAGAATGGTTTGAGTGTATCCGATTCGGATGTGCGGTATCGTCTTCGTGTTAATGCGTCCA
Source organism: uncultured Alphaproteobacteria bacterium (assembly GCA_963777425.1). Classification (GTDB taxonomy): domain Bacteria; phylum Pseudomonadota; class Alphaproteobacteria; order Rhizobiales; family Rhizobiaceae; genus Phyllobacterium. Next base: position 709,752 of record CAVZQS010000011.1, read on the forward strand.
TTGCCATACGGTGAGCATGAAACCTGCCAATAACCCGGACGAGATCCCGAGAATCTCCTGTCATTGCAGGCCGATAGTCTTGTCCTGTTCGCGGCGTATGACGAGCACGATATTCTGCGTTATGCGAACAGAAGCTTTCGTTCTGCATACCATCTGGAGCCTGATGAGCAGCTGAGTTGGGGCGCCATCATGCGCAGAAATTATGAGGCAGGTCTTGGAACCGTTCTGAAAACTGATAACTTCGATGACTGGCTGGTTTCCACGCAATCACGCCGCGGCAAAGTGGCGTTCCGGGCATTCGAAACCGATCTTGTTGATGGCCGTTGGCTTTGGATGACGGAAACCGTGCAGCCGAACGGATGGATGCTGTGCATTGCCAGCGACATCACCCAACTGCGCCCGGACGATCGCTGGCTGCGGCAAGATCGGGACCTGGCGCTAAAAGCATCGCAGACTGACGAACTCACAGGCGTTGCGAACCGCCGCTTTATCATGGCGACACTTGACGCGCTGGTCAGCCGACATCTGATGCCGGACGGCGTAAACGGTTGTCTCGCCGTTCTCGATATCGATCATTTCAAGGCGATCAACGACCGGTATGGCCATCAGTCCGGTGATGAAGTGCTGCTAGATTTTGCCAGGCACGCCCATTCGTTCGTGCGCCGTCTCGACTGCTTCGGCAGGATTGGCGGCGAGGAGTTCATGTTCATTCTGCCGGATACCACACTTGGCGATGGGGTCCAGTTTCTCGAACGTGTGCTCGACAAAATACGGTTGGCGCGACCATTGAGTGTCTGTCCGGAATTCTCCTTACACCTGCTCCGCGGGTATCACCGCCTTGCGACCAGGCGATACGTCACATGGGCATTCGCGCGAGCGGACAGAGGCCTGTATCAGGCCAAGCTCGAAGGGCGGAACCGTGTCAGCGTGATCTAGCGGATCGATAGGATTATCGCTCGCTGGGAGATCCAAAAATGGCGGCTGTCGCCCACGCACGCTCAAGCCGGTCGAGGGTTGCGAATGCTACTTCCAAGTTGCGGATGTTTTCCGGATCGCCGGCAACTAGCCGATGATACTTCGCCGCAACTTCTGTCAGGTCATCGCAAAGCTGGCGGGCCTTTTCTGAAAGGCGGATATGGGCCGTTCTCCTGTCACGCGCCAAAGGAATACGTTCGATATACCCGTATTCGCCAAGCTGCTTAAGATAATAGGAAAGATTGGTGCCGCCATAGGGGCCGCGGTCCATCAGCTGGCCGACCGAGAGCTCGTCATTGCCGATTGTAAGCAACAGCATTGCGTGAGCGGGTCCAATCTCCTGAACTCCTCGCCGGGTCATTTCCGCCTGAAGAAATGAAGCAAAGCGCCGGTTGGCTCGTTCGAGCGTCCTGGCCAGCTCGAAATGCGTGATAACCGTCGTATGTGTGGCTCGCCCACCGGACTTTACGCTCAAGGCATTTGTGTCGCTTGATGGCAGTGTCGCGGTCTCCGCTTCGACAATGTTTTGCAGCAATTTCGATATCATCAAACGCTCCTGGAATAAGGTGATTCACCCTGCCGCTATACACTTCGCACATGCGAATGGAGATTTTACGCACTGCACAATACGATATTTCTCGTGTAAGTTGAAGGCCCTATTTAAGTCGAAAGGCTTAGTTGAAGTCTATCCATTCCTCTGCAAGGCTTGAACAGGGAGGAACAAAACTGGTGGCGAACTGGCTGGAGGTTCTGCGCGAGAAGAACGAACTGGCTGTGATGTTGGGAAAAAAGATTCCCCAGATGCTCACGCATGAGCCATTAACGCTCGTCCAGGCGACGGAACTATACACACTCCTCGAGGAGCACGCCCGGGGTATGGAAGAAATCCTCGAAAAGATGGAACAGGACGACTTGCCCGAATCCTACTACCAGGTCGCCGAGGACCTCGACAACATTTTCAACAATCTTGCGGCGGCGGCGGCGGAAAAACTCAGCGAAATCCGAGACAACGTCTAGAGCTTCAAAGGTTCCAGTTTGCCGGCCAGCTCGTAACCCTTGCACGAAACAGTGTTCGATGCTGGACTGCCAGGGCGAAGGCGCCCTTCGCGGCGGCCAGGCTGAAGTATTGCAGGAAAAATGATGAAACACGCGGATATGAAGTTAGCCTCACTTCCCTCGGGCGAGTCGGTTCCTGTGCTTGGCCAGGGTACCTGGTACATGGGGGAGGACAGACGGCAGTTTCATCAGGAGGCGGACGCTTTGCGGCTTGGTCTCGATCTCGGCATGACCCTGATCGACACGGCGGAGATGTACGCCAATGGCCGGGCTGAGGAAGTGGTTGCCGAGGCGATCAGCGGGCGGCGTGACGAGGCGTTCCTTGTCAGCAAGGTCCTGCCGTCGAATGCGTCGCACAAGGGCACGATGCTCGCCTGTGAGCGGAGCCTCAAGCGCATGAAGTGCGAGACGATCGATCTTTATCTCCTGCATTGGCGCGGCGGATATCCGCTGGATGAGACGATTGCCGCTTTCGAGGATCTGGTAAAGGCAGGAAAAATCCGGCATTGGGGGGTCAGCAATTTCGATGCTGACGACCTCGAAGCGCTGGAGGCGCTCAATGGCGGCAACGCTGTCGCAACCAATCAGGTCCTCTACAATCTTGCACGGCGCGGCGTGGAGTATGACCTCCTGCCATGGTGCCGGGCACGCCGCATTCCGGTCATGGCCTATTCGCCGATCGAACAAGGACGGGTGTTGGGGCATCCAGCGCTTGCGCAAGTTGCCCAGGAATGCGGAACCTCACCGGCAGCTGTGGCTCTCGCGTTCGTGCTGACGCATGACGGCGTCATCGCCATTCCAAAATCGAGCACGCCTGCGCACATCAGGGATAATCGCAGCGCCGTCGATCTGCAGCTGACACCCGGACAGCTGGCCGTTCTCGATAAGGCCTTTCCGGCTCCAAAGCGAAAACGGCCGCTCGAGATGTTATGATCCCCTTCGACCCGCATTGCGCGTCAAAGTGTTGTGAACCAGGCTCTCCTGTAGCGGCTAGCGAGGTTTCGCAAAATCGACATGGCGTTTGCCCGACAACCAATCAACTCGCCAGCAGACGCTGTGCAGGCTTGCGGTGTGAGAGGTTTGGACCAAGAGCCTGACGTGCTCCCTCGAAGGCATTCCAGTCAGAGACGTCCGGCAGGGCGGGGATCGTTACCAGTTCACCCTGATTGAAGCCCGCCAAGGCGGCGTCCACCATATCCTCGGCGGACATTACGATGGCTTCGGGAAGCTGGCTAACTGGCCGACCTGCAATCTCCCAGAATTCAGTGCTGGTTGCTCCGGGGAGAACGACCTGTATGCGGACACCTTTGCTGGCCAGTTCGTGGTGCAGGGACTGGCTGAAGGCAAGAACGAAAGCCTTCGTGCCACCGTAGACACCGTTGAGGCGTTCGGGCGCAATGGCGACGATCGAAGCGATATTGATGATAGTTCCGGTACCACGCTCGACGAACTTGGGTGCCACGGCTTCGGTAAGCCGGGTAAGTGCCACGACGTTCAGCGTGATCATCGCATCCATCTTGTCGGGGTCAGACTGAAGGAGCGGTGCTGTGGCGCCAACGCCAGCATTGTTGACGAGCATGGATATGCTGGCATCTGTACGCAGGATTTCCGCAACGCGCGTAATCCCTTCATTGGCGCCCAGATCAGCGGGTACGACTTCCACAGTCCGCCCGGTCTCGGTAGTCAGGCGCGAGGCGAGGCGGTCGAGCCGATCGCGGTTGCGGGCGACGAGGATAAGATCATAGCCGCGACGTGCAAGCCGGTCGGCATAAATCGCGCCGATGCCCGACGATGCGCCTGTGATGAGGGCGGTGCCCCCGGATGAAGTATTGGTCATTTTCCTGTTCCGTAAGTTGATATTGACTACTGGAACTTACAGGCATAAGTTCGCGGCATAAATGTCATATTTACCACCCTTTAGGACATATGGAATTCGCAATGCAGAACATTGGCATTATACTTTTTCCCGGGTTTCAGATCCTCGACCTTGCTGCGGCTACAGTGTTTGAGTTCGCTAACGTGACTGTTGGCGAAGCAGTTTATGAGGTCAGCCTGTTGTCGGAAGAGGGTGGTCCTATCGCCTGCTCCGCGGGATTTTCTGTTGGCACAGTTCCGTTCAATGATGCCCCCTTTGATACGGTGCTGGTCGTGGGCAATAATCATCCAGGGCCGGTATCTCAGGGGCTTATCGCCTTCCTGCGCGAGGTCGCGCTGCGATCGCGTCGTATCGGATCGATCTGCACAGGCGCTTTCATCCTGGCGGAGGCGGGGTTGCTGGATGGTCGGCGGGCCACCACGCACTGGTTCCACGCCCGCAATTTCCAGCGCACCTATCCAAACGTGAAGGTCGAAGGAGACCGTATCTTCATCATAGACGGGCCGGTATGGACCTCTGCGGGCATGACATCCTGTATCGATATGGCTCTGGCGCTGGTAGAGAAGGACTTGGGCGCCGAGGTGGCGAAAGCGGTTGCCAAGAAGCTTGTCGTGTACCACCGCCGCGCGGGCGGACAATCGCAATATTCTGCACTATTGGAGCTCAATCCGAAGTCGGATCGTATCCAGACCACGCTGGCCTACGCCAAGGAGAACCTGCACAAGGAACTGTCGGTGGAGCAATTGGCGGAAGTCGCGCATCTCAGCCCGCGGCAATTCAGCCGGGCGTTCCATTCGGAGACCGGGCAATCACCAGCCAAGGCTGTCGAAAATCTGCGCGTCGAAGCCGCACGTCTGATGATCGAGTCCGGCCGGATGCCCATCGATTCCATCGCTCGGGATGTCGGTTTCGGTGATCGTGAGCGGATGCGCCGCGCGTTCCTGCGCGCGTTCGGGCAGCCGCCCCGGTTCATGCAAAGGCTCGCGCAGTCCGAGACGATGGCGGGATAAAAGATCAGACCACCGTTTCGCCACCATCGACCACAAGCGCTTGGCCGGTGATATAGGACGAGCGATCCGACACCAGAAACAGGATGGATTCGGCGATTTCATCGACGCTGGCCCAACGGCCAAGAGGGACTTGCTGGCGGACATAGGCTTCAATCGCCGCGCGGCCGCCCATCTGGCCGATGAAGGGTTCGTTAAAGGGCGTATCGACCCAACCAGGGCAAAGGGCGTTCACACGAATGCCAAATTTTGCGTAATCACCCGCCATCTGCCGCGTCATCGCAATCACGGCATGCTTGGTCGTGGTGTAGGCGATCATCTCGCGGTCGTAGAGGACCCCGGATGACGATGAGGTGTTGAGAATAACGCCGCGACCCGCAGCTTTCATCACCGGCATGACGAGCCGGGCAGCGATGAAATGGGCCCGGACGTTCAGGCTCCAGGACTTGTCGAATCCGTCCACGGGAACCTGTTCAAGGTCGCCCGCAACTTGCGCGCCAGCATGGTTGTGAAGAATGTCGACACGTCGATGCCGGGCAACGACTGAGGCAATCCCGGCCGCGAGTGCCTGATCGTCGGTAACATCGACGATCAGCGTTTCTGCTTGGCCGCCCGCTTTTGCAATGATTTCGACAGTGGTGCCTGCGCCCTCGGCATTTCGATCGGCGACAACCACATGGGCGCCTTCGCGCGCCAGAATTGCGGCACCGGCCTGACCGATACCCGAACCCGCTCCGGTGACGATAGCAACGCGATCTCTGAGGATCATGGGTGTTTCCTGCATCAGTTTGTTGTTTTTTTCTCACGCATGAGTATGCGCGCAATCAGGATCATCATCAGCGAGGCGACGAGAACCAGTGTGGCGATGGCGTTGATTTCGGGTGTGACGCCCCGGCGGATGGATGCAAAAACATAGATCGGCAACGTTGTCTTTGAACCAGCAACGAAGAAGGCGATGATGAAATCATCGAACGAGAATGTGAAGGCGAGCAGGAAACCGGCCAGAATTGACGGCAGTATCTGCGGAAGCACGACGAGGCGGAAAGTGGTCAGCGGCGTGGCATAGAGGTCACAGGAGGCCTCGACGATATCGCGGCCAAGGCTGGCGATGCGAGCCTTGACGATCATCGTCACCAACGCCATCGAAAACAGGCCGTGTGCTGCAACGATCGACCCGTAACCCAAGCCAAGCTGCGGTGGATTTCCGCCGGGCCATATGGATGCGAGGACCGGGTTCAGGAAGGAGAACACCTCGACAAGTGCGACGAGCGTGGCGATGCCGATGACGACGCCGGGTACCACGATGGCGGCTGCAAGCAAACCATCGAGTATAGCGCGCGCGCCGGGACGCAGGCGTTCCATGCCAAGCGCGGCCATGGTGCCGAAAATGGCAGCAAGCGCCGCGCTGGTTAGGGCGATGATCAGGCTGTTCTGCAAAGCTGCGACAAGGAACGTGTTGTCAAGCGCCCTGCCGTACCACATGGTCGAAAACCCGGTGAACTCGCTCGCACTACGTCCCTCATTAAACGAAAACAGCACGACAAGTGCGATGGGCGCATAGAGGAACAGGTAGACAGCTGAGATAAAGGCGCGCATCAGACGAGGTCCACTTGCTTGGTTCCGGCGATCCTCCACGCGATGCGCATGGCGATCAACAGCACCAGCACCACAACAACCACGAGCGTAACAGCAATCGCCGAACCAAACGGCCAGTTGCGTGATTGCAGGAAGAGGTCGACCAGTGCATTGCCGATGAAGAACACCTTGCCGCCACCCAGCAATTGGGGGATCAGATACTCACCAAGCAAAAGAATGGTGACAAGCGCCAGACCGGTCATGACGCCGGGCAGTGAAAGCGGCAGTGTCACGCTAAAAAAGGTCGAGACCGGTTTTGCGCCGAGATCGGCAGATGCTTCGAGGAGACGGCGATCGAGTTTTTCGAGGCTGACATAGATCGGCATGATCATCAGCGGCAGATATCCATACACAATGCCGAGAAGCACAGCGCCAGGTGTATTGAGGATGCGGATATCCTCAATACCGATCATTCCTAGAAGATTGGGAATGCCACGTGATCCAAGCAGATACATCCACGCGTAGGTCCGGACCAGAAGGCTCGTCCAGAACGGTACGACGACCAGGGAGACAAGGACCAGGCGGTAGCGAGGGCTAGCCTTCACAGCGAGATAGTAGGCCACTGGATAGGCGATGATCAGGCAGAGAAAGGAGCCGACAGGTGCGAGGATGAGGGTGTTCCAGTAGGCGGCAGCGCGAGACGGCAGGTTGGCGAATTGGGCGAACGTGAAGGCCGGCTGATAGCCGCCTTCGGGGGCGCGCTCGCCAACCGAAAAGACCAGCATGGCAATGAACGGCAGTACAAGGAAAATGAACAGCCATGCCAAAGCCGGCGCGACAAGCGCCGCCGTGACAATCCCGCGTTTTGTATTAATTGCCAATGCCATTGATCGCCTCTTCGGTCAGCTGGGTCCTGCCTTCCCCTTCGGCAAGCAAAAGGGAAGGCAGGGAATGTTGTGTCAGGCTGACTTGAAACGTGCCATGACTTCGGCGCGCGCCGGATCCGTCAGCGTGACCGCAGCACCGAATTCGAGCGGCGTCAGTTCGGAATCCGGTGGATAGACGATGGTGTTGGATGTTACTTCCTTTGGCAGGAGCGAAAGCACGCGGCTATCCGTTGTCGGCGCGCCATTGGCGATGTGCTCCTTCACGGCATTCGCCGGATCCATCAGATAATTCAGCAGGGCATATCCGGCTGGCTTGTTTGCCGCGCTTTTCGGGATGGCATAAAAGTCGGACCAGATCTCGCCGCCGTCCTTGCCAAGCACGAACTTGATCTCCGGGATGTCACGGTTAAGCTGCGCGCCATCATTGGTCCAGCACATGGTCATCCAGGCATCGCCGGCACGCATGGCGGGCTGGTAGTCGCTGTTGATGGCGTATAGGTGCGGCTTGACCTTCACGAGGAGTTCTTCGGCTTTGGCAAGCTCTTCGGGCTTGATCGAATTGAAGGAGTATCCGAGCGAGACGAGGGCGTTGCCGATCGTGGTTAGCTGATAGTCATGCACCATGACGCGCGTGTCGCCTTCTCCCTGGGCAATCTCGAAGAAATCCTTCCAGCTGGTGACTGGAGACTTGATCTTTGTCGAGTTGACGGCGATGCCTGTCGTACCCCAATTCTTGGGTACCGCGTAGGTCGTACCATCGATGACGCCTTCGGCGGTAAACCGGACAGTTTCCGTTGCCGCGCTGTAATTCGGCAGTTTTGCCATGTCGAGCGCGTCGATCAGCCCAAGCTTGGCATAGGTCGAGATCGTGTAATTCGTCGGAACGAACAGGTCCCAGCCCGTCCCACCGGCTTGCAGCTTTGCCAGCATTTCCTCGTTTGAGCCGAAGACATTGACCTCGACCGCGACGCCAGTTGCTGCCGTGAAGGCTTCAAACGTCGCAGGATCATGATAGTTCGGCCATGTCGCGATCGACATTTGTTTGCCGAGGTCCTCTGCGAAGGCGGGCGTCGAGAGCAGTCCGCTCTCGCTTGCGAACACAGCCGTCGCCAGGCCAAGGCCAGTGACACCGAGGAAATGACGGCGCGTGACCGAGCCGCGCTTAAGTCGCATCAGTTCATCCATGAACTGTTCGCCGGAAATGGGGGCATTCTCTTTGTATGACTTGGACATGAAGATGTTCCCTTTGTTTTTGTGTTCAGGCCGGAAAGATATGCACAGCGCCGGGGTCGAAATTCAGCACGACCCTTTCGCTCGGTTCGACAAGTTCACCGTCGGAAAGGTCACGTCTGTCGGCGGTAACCAGGAAATCGCCGAGCCCATCGACAGCGACGGAATATTCGGCGGATGATCCGAGGAAGATACGGTGCGTGACGACACCCGAAAGTTTGCCGGTAGCCGTGCCATTCTGCCGGTGCAAGGTGATTGCTTCTGGGCGCAGTGCAAGCGTGGCTGAGCCGGATCGGAGGTCACCTATGCCGGGTATGAGCAGTTTGCTGCCGTCGGCGAGGCGTACTGTCGACCCGTCTCCCTCGACTATTGCTGCGATGCGATTGGTCTTACCGACAAAATCGGCCACGAAAAGATCGGATGGATGATCATAGACTTCCCGTGGCGCCGCCAGCTGAACAATCCGGCCCGCATTCATCACACAGACGAGGTCGCTCATCGACAAGGCCTCCTCCTGATCGTGCGTTACCAGCACGAAAGTGATGCCAAGCTCTCGCTGCAAGGTCTGCAATTCGATCTGCATGGCGGTTCGCAATTTCTTGTCGAGCGCGGCGAGCGGCTCGTCGAGAAGCAGGACGGAAGGCTTATTGACGAGAGCACGCGCCAGGGCAACGCGCTGTTGCTGACCGCCGGACATCTCGTGGATACGCCGCTTACCGAACCCGCCCAGGCGGACCATCTCCAGCGCTTCGTTGGCGCGGCGGGATATTTCCCTGGCATTGATTCTCGGGCGCGCCTGCCTCAGGCCGTAGGAGACGTTCTGTTCGACGTCGAAATGAGGAAAAAGTGCGTACTGCTGAAAAACCATGTTCACGGGCCGGCGATAGGCGGGAACACCATTCATCGGTTGGCCATTGATCAAGACGTCACCGGACGTGGGCTGTTCAAAGCCGCCAATCATCCTGAGGCAGGTGGTTTTGCCGCACCCGGAGGGACCAAGCAACGCGACGAAGGCTCCCTTGGGTACCTGAAGATTAATGTCGGATACCGCGGTCACGGCGCCATAGGATTTGCTGACCGACCGGAATTCGATGTCGTTCGTGGAGGCGGATTTCACGTTTGGTCCCCTGCGGCTTGAGTTAGAAGGGGCAGTCTTCGCTGCCTTGTTGCCACCGTCATTGATCACAAACTAGTCAACAAGCCATATCGCGGTATATACCCCGAAAGAGGTATTTTAACCGGATCTCATCAATGTAAGGTGTATGCTCCGGTGTAGGAAGGAATTGGACTGGGAGGGGCGATGAGCGTTGATGTTGAGGCGCTGTTTGATGCGTTCCGCCAGTTTATTGGCCGATCATCGATGGCGCCGCAGGAATTCGGTGAATTATTCCATCAATCGATGCGGGCGATGGTCAAATTCGACTACGTCGTCGTGTTTGCCTATCGCGGCAATGAGCGGCCGATCGATCTCTACAGCACATTTAACGCAGACGAGCACGTGATCTTCGTCAGCATGTATCAGGCCGGCCCTTATTTGCTCGATCCCTTCTACCATACGGCGCGGGCGCCCAGGCCCGGTGTCTGGCGCATGCGCGAACTGGCACCCGACCGGTTCTTTTCGAGCGAATATTACCGGACTTATTATGTTCAGACCGGCCTTGCGGAGGAGGTCGGCTTTTTTGTACCTGTCGAGAGCGGTATTACGATCGTGTTGTCGCTGATGCGGCGAGGAGAAACGGGGTATTTCCCGGCGCAGGAGTTTGCACTGCTCCGCAAAGCCGATCCGCTGGTCGCGACGCTGGTCCGGCAATATTGCTCCGATTTGGGCCATCTGTTCGATGCGGCGGTCACAAAGCAGGGCAGAGGACGGCGCAAGGCCCAGCTGAATGCTGCCGACACGGTGTGGCGCGACCTCAATCTTACGGATCGCGAGGCAGCGATCATCGAACTTGTTTTGCAGGGACATTCATCCGAGTCGATTGGACTAAGGCTCAATATCACCACCGGGACAGTGAAAGTTCATCGACGCAACGTCTATCGTAAGCTTGGCATTTCCTCGCAGACCCAACTCCTGTCGATCTACCTCAAGAAACTCAACGAGCACTAAACTTCAATCCTGTCGGAGTGCAATCAGCGTCGATTCGAGCAGGACCTGGGCGCCCAGCACCGAATGTTCAGGTTCGACATACTCAGCCTCATTGTGGCTGAGGCCGTCCCGGCACGGCACGAAAATCATTGCAGCGTCCGTGACGCGTGCCAAAAAAAGTGCATCGTGAAAAGCGCCCGACAACATTGGTTTATGGGCGATACCGAGACGCGTCACCGCCTGTTCCACGGCATCCAGCAGGTTCGGTGAGAACTGCGCCGGGGGCATGTCGAACGTGCGGCGGACGGTGGCTTGGCAACCTAGTCCCAATGCCTTCTCTTCGCAGATTACCCGCACCTGACTTTCCAGCCTGTCCAGTTCCAGAACACTCGGATGGCGAAGATCGACACTGAATGCGACTTTGCCGGGAATGGCGTTGATCGACGCGGGCTCGACCGAGATGCGCCCGACCGTCAGGCGCGCCTGTTCGTCATTGGGCATGATTGAACCATAAAGGGATTGGAGCGCCTCGGTCGCCGCAACTAGGGGATCGCGGCGGAATGCCAATTGTGTCGTTCCCGCATGGGCCGTTTGCCCGGTAATGACAACCTCGAGCCAGCGGGTTCCCTGAATGCCATGAACGATGCCGATCGGAATATTCTCTCGCTCGAGCGCAGGCCCCTGTTCGATATGCAATTCGAGATAACCCGCAACCGGTGTGCCAAGCGGACGCTGACGTGCACCAGGCAGCGCGGCAAGAGTGGCGGCGAGTTCATGCTTCAGCAGCGAGCCATCGGCAGATTGCGTCCCATTCCATTGTTCCGGAATTGCACCAGAAGCGAAGGCCATTGACCCCATGGCGCCAGGGGCAAAGCGACTGCCTTCCTCGTTGGTCCATGCGACGACTTCCACTGCAATTGGCGTGCGAATATTGGCGTCGTCCAGAGACTCAAGCACCTCGAAGGCGGCAAGCGTGCCGAGAGCGCCGTCGAAACGGCCACCCATTGGCTGGCTGTCGAGATGGCTGCCGATGAGGAACGGCGGTTTGTCGGCCGAACGTCCGCCCCTGCGAATGAACAGATTGGCCATGGGGTCCTGGAACACGGTGAAGCCGCGATCAGCCGCCAACCCGGCTAGTTCTGCCCGGGCAAATCTGTCCTCTTCGGAAAGAGCCTGCCGGTTGACACCACCGGCCGGGGTGCCGCCGATTGCGGCGAACCGCTCCAGTCTGCCAAGCAGGCGGTCGCCATTGATCTTGATGCCCGCGTTCATGGATTTGCTGGTCAAGCTTTGGCGACCGCCCAGGCTAGCATCTGTTCGAACAGCGTCTTATAGCCTTTCCACGCGATGAAGTCCGAGGGCAGCCAGTGCGGCCCGACATCGGAGGTCCAGGCGAGCGTCCGACCCTTGCCATAGGTGCCGGTGACGAGGAGCGGCTGCGACCCATAATCGGTGGAGACTGTGGCGAGGACTTCTGCACCATCCTTGACGGAGACTTCATTATAGCCGAGCAGGACGGGCCAGTCCTTGCCGAGGCCCTGCAGGATCGGATGGCTGGCGTTGCCGGTTACCGCAGGGGTAAAGCCCTCTGGAACCTCGATACGGTCATCGACGGAAAGGCAGGAGACAGGCAGCACTTCCTCAACCGGTGTTTTGTGATAGCGCGCACCGCCATTGATGCCCTGGAAGCTGTAGTAGCCGCCGAACATCAGGAGTGCGCCGCCATTGCGGACATAGTCGCGAAGCAGGCGCAGGCGATTCGGCGTTGTCTTCGAATGGATCCAGGTGTCCGGATGCAGCAACAGCGTGTTGGCGCCGATATCGGAGAGGATGATTGCTTCGTATTCCGACAGGGCTTCCATGGTCTGCGGGAAATCGCGCTGCGCCTCATGTGCCGGCATGAACTTCACGTCGAAATCGCTGTCTTTCAGCGCCTTCAGCAGTTCGTCTGCGCCGGTATGGTAGGTGACTGTCGGGAACTGGTCGAAGCCCTTGATATGGGTGGCGGTGGACACCCACGACTCGCCCGCGAGTAGAACCTTGTGTTTGGACATGAAAACTCCTTGCGCATTGTGGGGCGATCAGGCCGCCGCAGAAAATACAGATCTTGGATTGTCGGTGAGCATGCGATCGATGATGTCTGCATCGACACCGTGCCGCTTCAGGCGGGGCACGAAATGCTTGAGTATGTAGCCATAGCCAAAGCCGCCAAAACGGGTCAGCATCATCTTCAGGAACACGTCCTGCGACAGCAGCACCCGGTCGCCAAAGCCCATATCGACAAGGGAGCGGATGGCGCGGGCATTCTGTTCGTCCGATGGCGACTGCGCGTCCTGGTCTGCATAGTAGTAGTCCATGCCGATCATGTCGTATTCGAGAAAGGCGCCGCGCCGGGCGAGGCCTGCCTGATAGTCAAGATCTTCATGGCTCGGGTTCATGTGGCAGAGGACGGTGTGTTTCAGATCAGCGCCTTCCTCCTCGACGATGTCGAGCACCTCATTGGCCAGCCGTTCCCAGCCCGGAAGGTGGATCGACAAGCGGAACGCCGGTGATGCGTGAAGCACGTGCCGAAGCGCGCAGGGATTTGCGCTCCTCCGGCGTGAAATCCTTGCTGACGCCCACTTCGCCGATAATGCCGGCCATGATCTCGGGTTGGGTCTCGCCGCCGCCGACATCATTGACGAGAAATTCGGTCACTGCATCGACATCCATATCCTTCAGCCATTCCGGATGGGTGTGCTGCAGGTAGAAGCCGGAGCCCATGACGATCTTGAGGTTGGCCATGCGCGAGATGCGCCGCAGCTTCACCGGATCGCGGCCGATGCCGAAATTGGTCGGATCGACGACGGTATGGCCGCCCAGCGCCTGGAAGCGCTTGAGTTCGCTGAGCGCCAGATCGGTGTCGTTGAGGGAGACGTTGTCCCGGTTGATATAGGGGTTCATGCGCAGTTCGCCGATGATCTCGATCGAAACCGGCTGCTCGGCGATGGCAAGCTCGTCCGGGTGGCATGGGCATTTCCAGGAGCTCGCGCCATCGAGCAGTATGTGCTCGTGCATCAGAGTGACGCCCATCTCGCCGACCGGCAGCGGACCCTGAACGGTCATCACCTTCCCGGATTTGACACCGATGGCCGCCCTGCCGCGTGTCCTGGCTTCGAAGTCGAGACCCATGATCAACGGCTCCTGATTGCACCGCGGAACAGGCGGAAATTCAGCCAGATGGCGATCAGGATAATCGTGCCGGTGACAATTGGCGTGAGGAATGGCGACATGTGCGCAAGGATCAGACCGTTGGCGATGACCGCCACCGTCATGGCGCCGAGTACTGTACCGACGAGGGTACCGCGGCCGCCAAACAGGCTGGTGCCGCCGAGTACGACAGCCGCGATGACTTCGAGCTCGAAGCCCTGTCCGGCATTGGATGAACCGGAGCCGAGCCGGGCAGCAAGGATGATGCCGGCCGCGGCGGCGGCCGTGCTGGAAAGGACATAGACCATCAGTGTCGTCAGGCGCGTATCGACGCCGGCGCGGCGCACGGCTTCGGCATTGGCGCCGATGCCAGTGACGTATCGGCCGAAGCGTGTCTCGTTGAAGGCAAGATAGGCAACTACAAGTACGACCAGCGCGATCAGCGCAGGCACCGGAACGCCGAGAAACCAGGCACGGCCGATGACTGTGAACGGGCTGGTCGCCTCAACCGGGATCGAATAGCCGCCGGTAATCAGGAGGGCGATGCCCCGGATAACCGAGAGACCTGCAAGCGAAACGATAAAGGCCGGGATACGCTCATAGGCAATGAAGAAACCTTGGATTGCGCCCACGGCCGATCCGAGCAGCAACATGGCGATGATCACCAGTGGCCAGGGCAGGCCTGCCTGCAATGTGGCTGCAGACAGTGTGGCAACCAGCGCAAGCACCGAACCGACCGAAAGATCGATGCCGCCAGTGGTAATGACGAAGGTCATGGCAGCGGCAACAATCAGCAACGGTGCCGATTGGCGGACGATGTTGAGAAGGTTTGGCGCCGTGAGAAATGCGTCGGTTACGACCGAGAAAAGCAGGCACACCACGAGGAAGAAAATGGCGATTGAGACAACGCTGCCATTGGCCATGAATCGGTCACGCAGGGTGCTTTCACGCACCCGGGACTGGGCCGCCACGGGGTGAAGCGCAGCGTTGTCGCCGGAGGTCGATGGATTGCTCATGGCCGTGCTCCATTGTCTTCGCCGCGACGGGCCGAACGCGCCTGGAACTTGCGTCCGACAATGAGATTGACCACGTCCTCGATGCTGGTGTCCTCGATGCGCCGTTCGGCGACATTGCGACCTTCATACATGACCTGGATGCGGTCGCAGACGAGGAACAGATCCTGCAGGCGGTGGGTGATGAGAATGACGCTGACACCGCGCGCACTGACGGCACGGATGAGATCAAGGACGGCTTCGACCTCGGCGACCGCAAGGGCTGCTGTCGGCTCGTCCATGATGAGGACCGACGGCTCGAAGGATGCAGCGCGGCCGATGGCGATGGACTGGCGCTGGCCGCCGGAAAGGTTCTCGACCTTCAAGCGTGTATCGGCGATCACGATGCCGAGACGGTCGAGCATGACGCGCGCTTCGTCATGCATGCGCTTCTTGTCAAGAAACGGCACGCCCAGCACGCGCCGTCGCGGCTCGCGCCCGAGGAATATGTTGCCCGCTACATCGACCGTGTCGCACAGGGAAAGGTCCTGATAGACCATCTCGACATGCTCCGACCGGGCATCGGCGGGCGAGGAAAAGGAAACAACCTTGCCGTCGATCTCGATCGTGCCTGAATCGGGGATGACAGCACCCGAGAGCACCTTGCTCAGGGTCGACTTGCCGGCGCCGTTGTCGCCGACAAGGCCGAGCACTTCGCCGGGTTTCAGGTTGAGCGAGACGTTATCGAGCGTCTGGATCGTGTTGTACCGCTTGGATATGCCGGTCATGCGGACCCGGTATGTTTCGCTGTCAATATTGTTCATCGCAATTCCGTTGGGTTCAAAAAGCTCTCACCCGGAGGGGGCGCGGCATGTGCGGCCGCGCCCGTCGCGGACTCTGCTCTATTTGAACATGCCGCGGAACTGATCGACATTTTCCTTGGTCACAATCGTAACCGGTACGTTGATGATCGGCTCGATCTTTTCGCCCTTCTTCAGCTTGGTGAGCGCTTCGACGGCAGCCTTGCCTTCGCCAGCTGGATCCTGCTGCACGACGGCCGCGACCCAGCCGGCATCAATGCCCTCGACAGCCTGCTTGGTGAGATCCCAGCCGAAGACCTTGACGTCACCAGTGCGGCCCTGGCTCGTCACCGCCGAGACCGCGCCGATCAAGGCAGGTTCACCGGTGGCGTAAAGCGTCGTCATGTCCGGATTGGCGGTCATCAGGTTCTCAGCGGCTGTGAGTGCCACGTCCTGAACGTTCTGGCCGTCAACCGTATCGAGGAAGGTGATTTTCTGGCCGCTGTCCGCGACGGCTTTCTTGAATCCGTCGAGGCGCTGGTTCTGAATGAAGGAATTGAGGGCGCCAATCACGCCGATCTTGGCAGTGCCATCCATGTTGGTCTTGACGTAGTCGGCATACGCCTTGCCGATGTCCTCGCCGGCCTTGGTGTTGTCGACGCCGACGAAAGCGACGTTGTCGCCGTCAGGAATCTGCGCATCGATGGCGATGACCGGGATGCCGGCAGCCTTCGCCGCTGTGATAGCCGGTTTGACACCGTTGACATCGATGGCGACGAGAATGATGCCGTCGACCTTCTGGGTGATATAATTTTCCATCGCGTCGTTCTGGGCGCTCGGTACATTGTTGGCGTTGAAGATAACGAGCTTGGCACCGGCAGCATCAGCGGCCTTCTGTGCGCCTTCGTTGATCTGGTTGAAGAAGAGTGCCTGCTGATTGATCGTAACAAGCGCGAATGTATCGGCAAGCGCAGACGAGCCGACAGCCAGCATAATGGCAATTGCTGCAGCGCAGCCGGAGAGTAGCTTGGTAAGACGCATTCCGATTCCCCTTTTTCTGATTAAATCGGCCCATGTCTGGGCGCATAAACTGAACGCAAAGGCATAATTCAAGAGACTTGAATGTATGTCAAGTGATTTGAAACACCGAAAATTCAGTTATCGAAAAATGCGAGATAAATCAGTCCAAGGCCGCTCCAGCCTAGAATGTTGGCGGTGTGTTTACCCAGAAAATGCTTGCCCGCTCGTTGCCGATGTTGCGATAGTGATGCGGCAGGTCCGAATTGAAAACGAAGGAATCTCCTGCCGCTAGCTGAAACTGTCGTTCGCCGACGATCAGCTCGATTTCCCCAGCAAGGACATAGCCAACCTCCTCGCCGGCGTGTTGTATGGGGCCGGCGCTCGCCCCGTCCTTTTCGATGTGGTGGATATTGCACTGAAGCAGATGCCCCTGCGAATAGGGGATAATGCGTTCGAGCGAAATGCCTTCGCCGCGCCGTAGCGGATCGAGCGCAATCAGGGGCCGGGTTCCGGCACGAAAGACGATGCCTTCGTCGCCATCGGATTCTTCAAACATCCAGCCAATATTGGTTTCAAGCACCTGTACAAGGCGGTGAAGCATGGGCAGGGATGGCGAAGCCTTGCCGTTCTCGATCTTGGAAAGAAGGCTTTCTGAGCAGTTGGCAGCTTCGGACAGTGCCTTCAGCGTCAAGCCGCGGGTCTGGCGCGCCAGTTTCAGTCTGGTACCAAGCCTGGCCGGATTTGCATCGGCAATCTCCCGCGAATTATCGCGAGCCTGTTTGTCCAGTTCGATCTTGTTCATGTGCCTTGCCGTGACCTGCAGTTTCAACCGGTCGTCGGCATACATTCGCGCTCAAGCAATGACAATGCAAGTTCTTCCGCGTTGAGGCTCCGGAAGAAGGGGATCAGGACAAGACGCTTCTCTTGCATCAAGCGTTGCTGCTTCGCCTTTTTCTGCGTTCCTGTGATGACGTGACCAATGACAGCGGCGAATACAATCGAGCCGCCAATGAGCGTGCTCCGCCCCGGCACCTCACCGAAAACAAGCCAGACCCACAGCGGTGCCAGTGGAGCATCCAGCGAACCGATGAGCGCGGTCTCGATCGCAGGCAGGTGCTTGGCGCCGATGGTAAACAGGGCAAGGCCGACTGCAGAGACCAGAATGCCGAACATGGCGATGAGGAGGAGGTCATACGCGGAGACGGCGAGGGGGCTGCCAAGGGGCCAGCAGATCAGTGAGCTGACAAGGGCCGATAGACAGGCGGCGGGCAAGACGGAAATGTCGGGTGAGCGCCGGACAATGATCATCAGCACCGCCATGCACAAAGTCATGCCAAAAGCCAGGAGATCGCCGAAGAATGTGCCTTCAGCGCCCACGCCAACCATGATGACAACGCCGGTCAATGCGGCCACGCTGGCAAGGATTGCACTAACCGTCGATCGTTCGCCCATTACAAGCCAGCCGAGGACAGCTGCGACGAAGGGAATGGTGGCGTAAATCACCGCCACATGCGCAACGGTCGTCTCCTTGAGCGAATTGATCAGGAACACCATGCCAAGCGCGGACACTGCGACGAAAAGCCAGCCAGCGCGGCCAATATTCCAGAAGCTTTGTCCAGATCGGGCCTTTTTCCGTGAGCACGATCACAGCGGCAATTCCGAGTGAACCGAATATGCCGCGCCAGGCGAGGATCGTCCAGCTGTCGAGCGGAATGGCCTGCGTGAACAGCCCTGCCAAGCTCCAGGCCACTGTGGACGCTGTCACCAGGATCAATCCAAGTCGATATCCTGCCGCCGGGTTCATGGATTGTCCTGTGACTTGTGTTCCGCGGTAGAGATCTAGCTCCCTGTCCACCAGACTTGGCAAGGCATCAGCGCGTAAAATTGACAGCCTGCTGACAATGCTGTGTCAGGGGACAAGCCGCGAGAGTTTGTGACGTGCGGTCTTGATTGGCCAGGTGCCCTGCCGCATAAATGCGGCCCGCGAAAGCTTTGTCTCCCATTCCACATGTCAGGAACCCGAACAATGTCAAATGCCCTTGTCCCAAACGCAGGTGTTCTCGTAGGGAGAGCGCGTGTTCCCGGTCATGATCATCCTAGGATCGTTACGGTCCGGGGTGATAAGGTATTCGACGTCACCAGCAAAGCTGCGTCAACGGTGCGGGATATTGCCGAGCTTGCAAATCCGGCAGCCTATGTGGCCGGCGCAACAGGGGCACCGCTTGGCGATGTCGATGCAATCGTTCAGAACAGCTGGAGCGGGAAATTCGACCCTGCCATTCCAGCATTGCTTTCGCCGATCGATCTACAGGCGGTTAAGGCCTCGGGCGTAACCTTTGTCGCGTCTTTGCTGGAACGCGTCATCGAGGAACAGGCAAAAGGCGACAAGGCCAAGGCCGATTCTCTGCGTGAGGATGTTCTCAAACTCATCGGTGCGGACTTGTCCAAGATCGTGCCCGGATCGCCCGCCGCGATGCAGGTCAAGGAAGCGCTGATTGCTCGCGGTGTCTGGAGCCAATATCTGGAAGTCGGCATCGGACCGGACGCGGAAATCTTCACCAAAGGCCAGCCGATGTCGACGGTGGGTTTTGGCGCAGATGTCGGATTGCACCCGATTTCGATTTGGAACAATCCAGAGCCGGAGATCGTGCTCGTCGTTTCGAGTGCTGGACGGATCATCGGCGCAACGCTCGGAAACGACGTCAATCTGCGGGACGTCGAAGGTCGTTCGGCCCTGCTGCTCGGCAAGGCGAAGGACAACAATGCCTCCGGATCGGTCGGTCCGTTCATTCGGCTCTTCGATGGCGATTTCACTATTGAAACGATCAAGACCGCGGAGCTGAGCATGCGTGTCGAGGGTGAGGATGGCTTCGTGCTTGATGGACACTCCAACATGGCGAAGATTTCGCGAACACCGGAATCGCTGGTCGAGGCAACCATCGGCCGCCACCATCAGTACCCGGACGGACTTGTCCTCTTTCTCGGAACGATGTTCGCGCCGGTCAAGGATCGCGATGGTCCGGGCAAGGGCTTTACCCACAAGATCGGTGATGTCGTTTCAATCTCGACGCCCTCACTGGGAACGCTGTCGAACCGTGTCCGGCTTTCGACGGAATGCGCCCCGTGGACCTATGGCGCCAGCCATCTGATGCGTGATCTCGGCAGGGCCGATCTGTTGTAAGTTCGCGCTTACGCCCAGAAATACCGGACCATGTGAAAGAAGATCGGAGCGGCAAAGACCAGGCTGTCCGCCCGGTCCAGCATGCCGCCATGACCCTCGATCATGTGTCCCCAATCCTTGACGCCACGATCGCGCTTGATCGCGGAGGCAACCAAGCCGCCGAAGAAGCCCATCACGCAAGACAGTGCTGCCATGAGTCCGGCCTGCAGCGGCGTGAAGGGGGTGAGCCAGAAAAGCGCAGCGCCAAGCAATGAGGCGCTTATGATGCCACCGATCAGACCCTCCCAGGTCTTGGAGGGTGATATTTTCGGCGCCACCTTGTGTTTACCGAACAGCTTTCCGAACACATATTGCAGTACGTCGCTGCCTTGGACCGTGGCAATGAGGAAGGCAATGAGCAACAAACCCTTGCCCACAAAGCCCGGTATAGCCAGTGTCAGCAATGCCGGTACATGGCTGATGCAATAGACCGACAGCATGATGCCCCATTGCTGTTCACTGACGCGTTCAAGGAAGCGGGCCGTATCGCCAGAAATTGCCGTCAGGGCAGGCATGGCAAGGAAGCAATAAACCGGGACGAAGATCGCAAAGAGCCCATACCAGTCGATCCAGAGCAGGTAGTATTGCACCGGAATGATCACCAGAAACATGCCGAGCAGGATCCAGTGATCACCGCGCCTTGTGTGGGTTAGCGTCACATATTCGCGCAGCGCCGCAAACGAAACGAAGGCAAACAGCAGGATGACGCCACCCTTGCCAAACAGGAAGGCAATGGAAATGGCGGCGATCATGATCCACCACGCCTTGATGCGTGAATTGAGATTGACCAGCGTCGAGGGGAGGGCATCGCCCTTGCGGGTGCTCTTCCAGCCAAGCACGGTCGCAATAGCGCTGGCGAGGGTCAGAACAGTGAGCAGGCCAAGGAACAGCCAGATCGTTTCAGCCACGGTCGAGCGCCCTTTGATGTTCGGGGTTAAGGTCGAGCAGTGCTTGCCGGGATCGGTGCAGGAAAGCGTGGCGATCTTCGCCGGATTCAAGGACGACTGGTTTGCCAAAGACGACGCGGCACAGCAGCGGCACGGGCAGGAACGCACCCTTCGGCAGAACGCGCGACATATTCTCGATCCAGCAGGGCACGAGTTCCACATCGGGACGGGCAAAGGCAAGATTGTAAATGCCGGAACGGAACCGCAGGAGCGGTTCCTCTGTCATGTTGCGTGTGCCTTCGGGGAAGATGATCAGGGAATGCCCATCGTTCAGGGCATCGAGCATGATGATCATCGGATCTTCCGTTCGCTCAACCCAGTTGCGCTCAACGAGGACGGTGTTGAGCACGTCGCGGGCGAGGACATGCCGGATCTTGTTCTTGCGCCAGTAGTCCGCCCCCGCGACGGCTCTCGTCCGTTCCCGCGCGTCAGGCGGAAGACACGCGGAAAGCAGGATGAAATCGCCATGGCTGGCGTGATTGGCGAAATAGATGCGCTGCCGGTCAGACGGTGCGCAGCCTTGCCAGATCGGTCGCACCCCTGTGATCGCTCGCGCTATTCCGGCCAGCGCCATGGCGGCCGCGCGACGCAGCAATAGCTTTGCGTTCATTTCGTCCCCCCGACCGGCACTAAACAATCCACAATCCATAAGCTGTCAAAGCGGCGAATAGAGCAAGAGAAGCCGCAAACGCAAGGTGCAGTTTCATCAGCAAGGCGTTCGTCGCGGCAATTCGCACACGGAGCGGCCGGGTTACTTTCGGGCATTTGCGAATGTGCATGCGCTCAAGCAAATCATCCGCTGCCTTGCAGCCATCCGTTTCGTCCTCGTGCGACGCGATGAAATTGAACAGAGCAGCATCGAACCGCAGGTAAATGGCAAGAAAGAGCGTGATCAGCCCACCGACGATCATGAGCGGCCAGAGCCAGCTGAACAGGGGCCCACCGGCGTCACCGACGATGGATGATGCAACCAAGAGGAGGCAGGTCAGGAAGCCGTAGGTATGAGCGCGGTGCTTCAGGCGCGCAGCGAATGTTGCAGCATCCTCATCCATTGCGGTTTCTTTCCTCTCCCGCTGCACGCCGGAGACCAGCGCGAATACGATTGACCATGGTGTAGAGCGACAGCAGTGCCATCAGCGGAAAAGCCCAACCGAACCAAGCGGGCAGTACGACACCGCTACCTATCAATGCGGCAATGATGCCAAGTGCGAGCGCCCGGTCGCTCTTGCCAAAAGGACCATCATAACCACGGCCGCCGCCGACCATGACGCCCAGCAGTCCCGCATATTCCGCGAGTATCGCGGCAATTGCAAAAGCGACGACGCCCGCTCCAGAAAATGGTGCGACGAGAAGGAAGGGCAGAATGAGCGCCACATCGGAGATAACGTCGCCGATTTCGTTGAGGTAGGCTCCGAGCTTCGATGCGTGCCCAAATTCCCGCGCCATCATTCCGTCAATGGCATTGAGCGCCATGCGTACGAACAGCGTCACCGGCAATATCCAGAAAAGCAAAGTCGCCGCCGGAAACAGGGCGATCAGGCCGCCCGCAAGGACTGAGAGCACCGTTGCAACGATGGTCACCTGATTGGCTGTCGCACCCATCGCGACCAAGCGGCCAACGAGCGGGCGCAGGAGATTCTGGAATGCAGGCTTGATGGAATAGAGCGTTGGCATGGATCGTCCCCTCCCGATTTTGCCGCATGTCTTCACATAAGCTTAGGCGGGTATGGATTTCAAATCCGATCGGCCGGACGAGGGCAGGGTTTTGACGATGTTCCGCCCAGAGTGTTTGGCAAGGTAGAGAGCCCTGTCAGCATTCTCCAGCAGTTGAGCCGAGCCTTGGAACGTCGCGCTCCGGACCGATGCGACGCCCACGCTGGCCGTTATACGAATGACCTCATCATGGGTTGTCTTAATGATCAGACTGCTGATCGACAGCCTGATTTTTTCTGCTTCGGCGATCGCATCCTGCAGACTGCAGCCCGGGAAAACCACGGAGAATTCTTCACCGCCATAGCGGGCGGCGTGGCATTCGCGCTCGGCAGCAACGCTGCGCAGCACATTCGCTGTCATTTTCAGGCAGGTATCACCCATTTGATGGCCATGCTGATCATTGATGGATTTGAAGTGGTCGAGATCAACCATGAGAATGGCGAGATCGGTCTCACCTCCCATGGCCTTTGCGAACTCATCTTCAAGGCGCTTTTCAAAGCTTCGCCTGTTTGCGAGTGTGGTCAGGCCATCTTCTTCCGATAGTGCCTGGAGAATGGAATTCGTGCGCAAGAGATCATGCGAAACCCGCCCGTAAGCCTCAATAGCCTCATAGATGGTAGACAATTCGCGAAACAGAGGCCGATGGAGCTTGAAGCCGCGCGTCTCGTAACGATCGATCGACTGTAGGCCCTCGATAGCAGAGTTTATGGGGCTGATGATATGCCTCGCGACGACGTAGATGGCGCCGATGGCCGTTATAACCGGCAGGATCAGGATGATGATCCAAGCAATCTGGATCACGCGGGCGGTACGCTGGATATCGCCTGACATCCCATAGGCAAGAACAGCGGCGTCACTGATCATGGACTGGCTGAGCTTATCGGTAATCTGCATCGCATTCTGGTAGGTTTCCAGGGCCTGTTTTTCCAGATCCGCCCGTATGCCGGGGTCCATGACGGCGCTTGTGCCCGAATCCATCTTGCGGACTTGCTCTCGTATGGCGACGATCTTCTTGACGGAAGCGCCAACGTCCATGACACCTTTAGCCAGTTCATTGTTCTCGTCGAGCGTGAAGCTCTGGGCAAGCACATGAGTTTGCAGCTGAAGTTGCCGCTCGAGCTCCCGGTCCTTAGCGAGATAGATCGACCGGGCAAGCGACGCCAATCGTTCGACCTTGATTGCGTTGCGGTTCTGGCTCATGACCAGCGGCAATTGTTGTTCCTGGGTGTATCGCGCATCGTTCTCGATCTTGCGCAGGAAGACGATGGAGAAGCCTGCAGCAATGATCGCGTAAAAAAGCACAAATCCGATCAGCAGCCTGCCGGCTGCAGCCATCGATATTTGAAAGCCTTCCGTCTTTGTTGTCATGCTCTCGTCGTGATCTAATAGATGCTGAAGGGAAAATAGACGTTGTTGATGCGGTCGTAGGTACCATTAAGCCGGATTTGACTGATGGCTTCATTGACTTTGGCTATCAGTGCCCGGTTGCCCTTGTGAGCGGTGATGTGGGCGGAACTTTTCAGGAAGTCGTTGGTGACTGGATCGCCGACGTAGTCAAACTTCGAACTTTCCGGCGCCTGCAGAAAGGTCAGCAAGTCGATGGAGTCGGCCAGGACCAGGTCAACTTCACCCGCCTGTAACAGCTTCTGCGCTTCCGGCTGGTCCTTCGTCAAGACGATCGTGCTTTCGGTGTAGGCTTTCTGCAGGTATTCCGATTGGATTGTCTGACTGCCGGCTGCAATGCGCAAGCCCTTCAAAGCGGCAGGCGATATGTCCTTGAATCTGTTGGGGTCACCGGCAAATGCCGAATGCGAACGATAATAGGAGTCCGAGTACTCCATACGTCTTGCACGGGTGTCGGTGTATGACATGCTGGCAACGATGAGGTCGTATTCATTGTTTTCGAGCCGGGTGATGATGTCGTCCCAAGGCACGGCAATAAATGAGCATGTGGCTTTCATTTCGTGGCAAACAGCCTTGGCGATGTCGACATCGAACCCGACGAGATTTCCCGAAGCATCGATCGAATTGAAAGGGGGATAAGCACCTTCCGTTGCTATCTTCAACTTCAGTTCATCTGCAGTTGCCGCACATACAAAGGTGAGAACCGCGATTGTTACCACTGCAAAAGATGTCGTTTTCATATGGCTGTTCTCCACTTTTCAGGATGACAGAATGATGCAGCCGAAATGAACAAACTGTGAGCGCTGGTCAATAAGCGTAAACATACTTGATTTATCATGAACAGATTTCGTCGCATTATATTATTTGGAAATACTGGCAGACATTGGGCCGAAACCAGGAGAGACTTCCTCCAGAGTCTCCCTTATCGCAAATGCACCAGATGGCCGGCCAAAGAGCCAGCCTTGGCCCTCTACCTGGGGTTTGAGAGCTGCAAAGTAGTCGCGCTGAGCCGGGGTCTCTATTCCTTCGACGACAATCTCAAGTCCGTGGGCGCGAGCCATGTCAATAATTTGGGGAACGATCGAGACCGAGACAGAACTTGTTCCGATTGTTTGCGTAAACGATTTGTCGATCTTGATGCCATCGACGTTCAATTGGCCGAGATAAGCCAGGCTCGAGTATCCGGTACCAAAGTCATCGATGTAGATTTTGTGCCCGCGCGAGCGCAGGTGTTGAATAGCCTCTTTGGCGTCAGCCGCATTGGCGGTGGTGCGCTCGGTGATCTCGAGAGCTATCTGGCTGCTGGCAACGCTCGCTCTCCTTAGCCGCATGGCCAGCAATGCGCCAAAATGCCGATCAGACAAATCTGCCGCTGATATATTTATGCTGACGTGAAAGCCGGGATTGGCGTGAAGCGCCGCAGCCATATCCGACAGCACGTGGTCGATGACGCGCATCGTCAGGCGATTTATGAACCCGGCCTTTTCCGCCACAGGTATAAAGACGTCCGGGGGTATGGTCTCGCCATTCTCGCGCCAGCGCACGAGGGCTTCGGCGGCCACTGTCCGGCCCGTCGCCACGTCCACGATCGGCTGGTATTCAACCGTCAGTCGGTCTTCGTTCAGGGCATGTTGCAGCCTTGCCTTCAAGCTAAGATTGTTGCGTTGCATCAGGATCATGATGACAGCGGCAGCGCCTCCGAGAGCGGCGCCGAACGTTGCGATGATTAAAGCCAAAGGCTGCGCCGATGATTCAAGGCTGCCGATATCGGCGTGTACAGTTACGCATGCCATCTGTCGACAAACGTTGCGATAGACAGTATCGCCGGTTCGCCCAGCGCCAACGGGAAGCTTCATATCGATCTTGCCAATGTTCAAAGTACCGAACATGCCGACGGTCGACGGTACATCCGGCGGATTGTACATCACACCGAATGTGTAAGCCGGATGCTTCAGCGTTTCAAAAGCAGCCGGATCGAGGACGACATTGGCATTGCCAATTCCTATGATCGGGGCCGTGGATTTGGAAATTGCCAGCCGGGCAGTTGCATAGATCAGTTTTCCTTCTGGCGTTGCCAGATCGTGCTTGATCAACGGCATGGGTTTCTTGCCTGTGCCGAAGACCGCCGAACAATGAAAAAAGCCATCTTTCACACGGCCCATATCCTTGAGATACTTGGTGCTGAACAAAGTATCCCGTAGAAACATGATCTCCTTGTCGGAGCAGAAAGGATATGGCGAGGAATTAGCGACAGCCAGCATTCTGTCGGCTTCGGCGAATACTTCGACCGCGCGATCCAGCAACTCGTCTGCGAATATCTGCATCTGGCCCCGATCGCCCGACATGACGACGAGCCGGCTGATCCACATGCCGCAGACAGCGCCGGCGGCGATCAGCACGACAGTCATCATTGCCAAGAACCATCGCCGGTCGAGATAGCGCGACATTCAGAAACTTCCCCCAAGCCTGCTCAACAAATCGAGACGCCGGTCTGTAAGCATGCGTTGGCCATTAATGACATCGGGACTGTTAAGATTTCTCTGATTTTCCGCGAAATGTGGCTATTTGAAGCGTAACTGGGGATTGTGGCGTGTGGTGTGAAAGGAAAAGTCCAGCAGGTAAATGTTGCAACAATATTTTCATGGGAGAGTATTCAGGATAAGAGTCGAGTTTGAGGGTGGAGTTATAATAAAAAACAAATGAAACCGGCCAGATCAGAGCAGGAATTTCAAAATATTCTACGGCGGCTGGAGCTTGCGCTTGACGCTTCGCAAATCGGGGTTTGGGAACACAGCGCCGAGAATGAAGTCCTCTGGGACCTGCAGATGCACCGCCTCTATGCGACGGGCAAAACGCAGAGAGAAGTAACGGCCGACCATTGGGTCAATGCCATTCATCCCGACGATCGTGCGCGAGCCCAAGAGGATTTCGAAGAGGCTATCCGGTGCAAAGGCGATTATTCGTCCGAGTTCAGGATCGTGCTGCCGGATGGGGATATCCGTCACATCCGATCGAGAGCCCACTATTATGAGGACGGTGAGACCGCAACATTCATCGGTGCCGAATGGGATGTGACGGCGGATGTAATGTTGACGCGGGAGCTTTCCGTCCAGAAGGCGATTGCCGAGGCGAGGGCGCTGGCGCTCGAAGCGAGTACCGCCCAGATCGAATATGCCGCTGAACACGATTACTTGACGGGCCTGCCCAATAGACGTTTTTTTGACAAGCGGTTTTCAGAACTGTCTGCCGACTGCAGTATCGAACGGCTGGCAATTCTGCATGTCGACCTGGATTACTTCAAGCAGATCAACGACACAGCTGGCCATGCGGCCGGCGATGCAGTGTTGAAATCCGCAGCGCTCATGATCGCATCGGTCGTCCCGGAAAATGGATTTGTGGCGCGTATGGGCGGTGACGAATTCGTGATTCTGATCCCGAATTTCTCGACACTCGGGGAACTGGAGATCGTCGCGCAGCATATTGTCAGGCTGCTCAAGCAGGGTGTTTCTTACGGCGGTTCGCTTCTGCAGACGGGCGCTTCAATAGGCGTGGCCTGGACAAATGACGGAAACGCAGCGGGCTTGCTGGCCGAGTCCGACGTTGCTCTCTATCGCTCAAAGAAGCTCGGGCGCAACAGGGTAGAATTTTTTGCACCACATCTGAAAACGGGACTGTCGCGCGATCGGCAGATCGCGGAACATGTCAAAGTTGGGTTGGAAAGAGGCGAGTTCGTTCCCTTCTATCAATTACAGGTCGATGCGCGCACGCAAAGCATCGTTGGCATTGAGGCCCTCGCCCGCTGGAAACATCCACAACGGGGATTGCTCACACCTGAATCGTTCATGAAGGTGGCAGCGACACTGGGGCTGATCGCCGAGTTTGATGCAGCGATCCTCAGAACGATCATACGTGACCGGCAAAGTTGGGAAACGCTAGGGGTCACCGTGCCGAGGATCGCAGTCAATACATCGGCCGCTCGGCTGTCCGATCCGACCCTCGTCGATCAGCTCAAGCAACTGCAGATCGAACCGCACACACTGTCTTTCGAGTTTCTGGAAACTGTTTTTCTCGATGAGATAGAGGAAGATGTACTTTCCAATATCGCCGCACTGAAGCAGATGGAGATCGATATTGAAGTCGATGATTTCGGATCAGGGCATGCGTCGATCATCGGATTGTTGAAGCTCAAGCCGAAGCGACTCAAGATCGATCAGCGGCTGGTCACGCCGATCATAAAATCGCGCGAGCAGAGAAGTCTCATCCGTTCGATTGTCGATATAGCCAAAACACTCGGGATAGGCGTCATCGCCGAAGGCGTTGAGACGCCGGCACACGCAAGGCTCCTGCGCCGGTTAGGGTGCGATACGTTACAAGGTTACGCAATTGCACATCCGGTCTCTTCGCTGGACCTATACGCTCGTCTGGCTGCGGCGCAGAGGGACAGGCTAGCAGGATAAGCCTTGCCTTTGTGCTTCAGTGCTCCGTTCGAGACTCACTTGCCGCAATCGGAACGTTCCTAAGGGGAAACGGCTTCTGGAAATGACCGCGTCCAGCCAGAAAGTTGAGTTCACGATTTGCTGCCATTGCGGCTAGCTCGTCTTCATCGCGAACGCCGCTTTCGAATATGGCCATGATAATGCGGGCGAGGTCGTTGCAGCGCTCGTGCGTCTTGGGGCAACGGTCCAGCAAGCGAGATGCCTGGTTGTGAGCTCGCTGCATAATTTCCCAATCGGTAGTCGCAAAGATACGTCGGTCTCGATCCGAAAATGCCATGACACGCTCCCATCTGTTCGGGCGAGAACACATCAGAAATTGCGGGTCGCCGATCCCGCAGACTGGCAATACTGAGAAAAGCTAAGCGCATTTCCGGAGCAGCCGCAAATCGAATTTAATTGTGCAATCTTCCGCACCACTTACCGCAATGCGAAATCATGGCCGGTATCATCAAATTAGACGAAGGCGCATCTACCATTTTGTCTAAGCCGGATGAAGTGCGCTCATCCTGTTGGTTGATGCCACAGAATGTTCACGTGCTTGCCCGTTCCAGTAGACGCATCAGGGCGGTTTCGGCGCCGCTGAGGCCCTTGCGAAATGGAGCCCGCAGAAGCGACGTGTCGAGTTCACCGGCATTAAAACAGTCGGTAATCAATGGGTGGACATAGCTCGATCGTGTTACGGCGGGTGTGTTGCGTAGATACTCGCTGACATTACGCATGGCAGCAGCGATCGCGCGTTTTTTGGCCGCATCAGTCGTTGCTCCGGCTTGGGCAAGAAACTCAAGAGCGCGTGCCGAGCCATGGAACGTGCGAAAATCCTTGGCGCTGACCTTCGAGCCTGAGATCTCGCGCAAATAGTTGTTGAGTTCGCTAGCGCGCAGGGTACGCCAGCGGCGTTCGAATTTGTACTGGAATAGCCTTCCGCGTCGTTTCAACGTCTTCAATCGCTTCACTGCAGACTGATCCTTGATTGTAATCTCCTGCTTTTTCTTGGACTTGCCGGCAAATACGAAATTCGCGACGTTGCCGCTGATCCTGAGGTCACCAGTCCTGAGCGATGCGATACCGCGGCCGCCATCCTTGGCGTATTTCTCGTGCCCCGCTCGGAAGGCTTTCTGGTCTATCAACTTTACGGCAAGCGCGGCGAGCGGGCGGCCGGATGTCGGGGGGCGCTGCATGTCACGAAGGATGCGTTTGCGGATGCGAGGAAGCGCCTTGCCGAAGGCGAGCAAGCGGTGGGCCTTGATGCTGTTGCGCACCAACTCCCATTTTGGGTGATAAATATATTGCCGGCGTCCAAGGTCATCTTTGCCGACGGCCTGAATATGACCGTTCTCGCTGTCACAGCACAGAACCTCGGTCCATGCGGGAGGTATGACCAAGGCCACCAAACGCTCGATATTCTTATGAGAGATTGGCCGGCCATTCGTACGGATGTACCGAAACTTGCCTCTGTAAGGTTCGCGTTTCAGGGTGAATGTTTCCGGATCGACCAGCTCAAGCCCGAGTTCTTTTGCGTAATCTGCATAATCCGGCTGCATGTCTTCACCCTGTTGCTGCGGGCGAGGAACGTAGTCGCGAGTAGAACGGTTCCCTGCGCATGCAAAAAGGTGCATGGTGGTGGCAGAATCCGCCGCGGAAAACGATTCCCGTTGGCAACCGATGTTCACCTCCCGGAGGAACGATCATGGTCAAGCTTGCCCTGTACGTACCGCTCGAAGCAAAGCCCGGAAAAGAAGAGGAGGTTGCTGCGTTTTTGCGTTCCGGCCTGCCACTTGTAAATGACGAGCCCGGGACCATTGCCTGGTTCGGCGTCCGGCTCGGCAAAAGCTCCTTTGCAATTTTCGATGCGTTTCCGGATGAGGAGGCGCGAGGGGCGCATCTGTCGGGCAAGGTTGCCGCAGCGCTGGTGGCGCGGGCCGATGAGCTGTTTGCAAGCCGGCCACAGATCAACAAGCTCGACGTGCTCGCTTCAAAGCTGCCTTGAACGCCCAGCAATCATCTGGAACCAACTAGCAGTCGATCCGTTCATGCCAATCTAAGAGAAAGTATGCCATGGCTCCGCGCTCATTCTGGAAAGGGTATCTGAAGCTCTCGCTCGTGACTTGTCCGGTCGCAATGGTTCCTGCCACGACGGAAGAAGAAAAGGTGCGCTTTCATACGTTGAACCGGAAAACCGGCAATCGTGTCGTGAGCCAGTACGTGGATTCCGTGAACGGCAAACCCGTAGACGAAGATGATGAGGTCAAGGGCTACCAGCGCGGCGAAGATGAGTATGTGATGCTTGAGGACGACGAGATCAACGCGGTGGCGCTTGAAAGCACGCGGACGATCGATATCGAGATGTTCGTACCGCGCGAGAGCATCGACTGGATATGGTATGACAAGCCCCATTATCTGACCCCGGACAATCCGGTGGGCGAGGAGGCCTTTTCCGTCATTCGCGACGCGATGGAAGCCACAGGCAGGGTCGGTATTTCACGGCTGGTCATGTACAGGCGCGAACGGGCGGTGATGCTTGAACCGCGCGACCTTGGTATTGTCCTGTGGACGTTGCGCTATGGCGATGAGGTTCGCGACCGCGATGCTTATTTCGGTGATATCAAGAGTGGCACGACGGACGCGCAACTCATGACTCTGGTGAAAACGCTGATCGACGAGCGGACAAAGCCCTGGGACCCGAAGATGGTCGATGACCCGGTTCAGGACCGGCTATTGGAAATAATTGCTGCGAAGAAGAAGGGCAAGAAACGACCAGCCGCAAAGGCGGCCGAGCCGGAGCCGACCAGCAACGTCATCAACATCATGGATGCCTTGCGCAAGAGTATTGCAAGTGATAGCAAGCCGACCAAAAAACGCTAAGAGCCTGTTTGTAAACTCTACTGCGGTAGTCATCTGACGCGATTTTCTGCGCTTCCGGTGCTCACGTACTTTAAGTACCAGCGCTCCGGTTCTCGAAAACCACGCCAGATGCCTCACCGCGGCGACTTTCCAGACGGGCTCAAACCCTCTTGCGTGACGTTTTCGGCTTTTCGATGGGAACGGCGGCTTCACGGAAACCGGTCCAAGGGTCGGTCTTGTAGGATGCAACCCGAATCGGCGTGTTCAGTACTGTAAAATAAGCCGGACCAATGCCGGAAGTGAGTTCGCCCCATTCAAGCGGCATCGAGACGGCCGCGCCTGGACGCGCACGGGTGGAATAGGGGGCGACCGCTGTGGTGCCTCGCTGGTTGCGCAGATAGTCGATGAGGATCTTTCCTCCGCGTTTTGACTTGGTGATTGTCGCGACGTACCGATCGGGACTGTCGGCGGCCATCGCATCGGCAATCGCCTTGGTGAAAGCCTTGACCTCCGGCCACGCTGCCTTGGGCTTGACCGGGGCAACCACATGAAGGCCCTTGCCGCCTGATGTCTTCACGAACGCGTTGAGGCCGGCCTGTTCCAGTCGCTGGCGTGTTTCGTGCGCGGCCTCGATCACCTTTTCCCACGCCACGCCATCGCCGGGATCGAGGTCCATGATGATCATGTCCGGATGTTCCCAGTCCTTGACGGTCGAACCCCATGGGTGAATTTCGAGCACGGCGGATTGAACCAGCCCTATCAGCCCGTCAAGGTCGTTGATACTGATGAGCGGCTCGTCATCCTTGTCCTTCGGATCGTTCACGAGAGCAATGTTTGGATTGAGACCTTTCCAGGCATGCTTCTGAAAGAACGACTGCCCGGTGATGCCTTCAGGACTTCTCAGAAGGGCGAGGGGCCGACCAACGACGAACGGCGAGATAAAGGGCCAGACATCGGTATAATAGTCCGCGAGCCCTTCTTTGGTGACGCCCTGTTCGGGCCAATAGATACGATCCGGATGGGTGAGTTTCACGGTGTGCCTCTGTGGTTTGTGTTGCACCGTCGACTTTGCCGTTTCCCTTACGACCTCATGTGCAAGCTTATCTTCGCGCAGGCCCCGAAACGCTGCATGCCGCAGGTTTCCGTCGGCCGTCCAGGCACGGAACTCGACCTGAGCGACAAGCTGAGGCTTGACGTAACGTACCTGTCGCGCCGCATCTGCGCTCAGTCGTTCGGCAAAGGGACTTTCGGGCACACGAATACGTTCGAGCCTGCGGTAAACGTCTTCGGCCACGGAAGCGCTATACCCTGTGCCCACGCGACCGACATGTTCCAGCTTCTTGCCGTTGTAGACACCCATAACAAGCGAACCAATCGCCTTGCGGGACGTCGTGGATGGCACATAGCCGGCAATGACGAACTCCTGATTGCTGGGAGCATTTGGATTTGACCCAGCTTTTGCCGCGACCAGAGCGGTATGGAGCGTTGTGCAATTTGGAAACAATCCCTTCAAGGCCAAGACGGCAGGCATGGTCACGGATAAGAGCGCCATCGCCTTCGAAATGCTCGCTGTAGCGAATCTGCGTCGAAGCGTTGGCAACGAGGCTCTGTAACATGGACTTGCGCTCGGTGAGGGGCAGCGCTTGCAAATCATACCCGTCGAGATAGAGAAGGTCGAAAACGTAGAAAATGAAACGGTCGGTCCGGTCTGCGCTGAGATCGGCCTGAAGCGCTGAGAAATCCGATGCACCGGCATTGTTCTCCACTACCAGCTCACCGTCGATCAATGCGGTGCCAATGGGCAATTCCTGGAAAGCGGCCATGATCTGCTTGCCGAATTTTTTGGTCCAGTCCAGGCCGGTGCGAGTCAAGAGTTTGACACGGCCGGCCTCAATCCGGACCTGCAGGCGATAGCCGTCGAACTTTATCTCATGAATCCAGCGTTCGCCCTTTGGCGGGCTCGGAGTGAGCGTAGCCAATGTCGGCTCGACGAAATCGGGAAGGCGGGCCTTCTTTGCTCCCTTGATGCTTGATGGATCGGGAACGCTGGTTTCGGGTGCTACGGATTTTTTTAAAGTCTTTGATTTTGCCGTGCTCTTGTCGATCTTGCCTGTCTTCGACGACCACCCCGGTGCTTCGCCCGCGACATCGGCAATCTGACGGCCGGTCTTCACAGATTTGGGCATCTCTTCAAGAATATCCGGATCGCCTTCTGAGCGGGCGGCTTCGTCTTCGCCCTTGATCAGCAGCCAATTTTCGCGCTTTTCACGCGGCTTGCCATGCATGCGAACCAGGTGCCACCGGCCGGAGAGTTTCTTGCCGTGCAGTTCGAATTCCAGATGGCCCTTGGCATAGCCGCGGTCGGGATCGAACACAGGTGTCCATATACCGCTGTCCCAGATGATTACGGTGCCACCGCCATATTCGCCTTTGGGGATCGTTCCTTCAAAGTCACCATATTCGAGCGGATGATCTTCGACGTGAACCGCCAGCCGTTTCTCTCCGGGAACAAGACTGGGACCGCGGGTGACGGCCCAGCTCTTTAGAACGCCATGCATTTCCAGGCGGAAATCATAATGCAGCCGTCTTGCGTCGTGTTTTTGGACGACGAAGCTGTTTCCCGATTTGCGCGCCTTGCGGCCTTTGGGCTCGGATGTTGTCTTGAAATCACGTTTCTTACGGTAGGTTTCAAGCGCGACCATGGATTAGAGCCTCTAACTCGCTTTTCGCCGCGCAGGCTCCGTCTTGGTTTTCTTCGTCGCGGCTGGTTTCTTTGCCAGGCCCGCACTTTCGCGCAAAGCCTGCATGAGATCGACAACCTTTTCGGATTTCGCGGGCTTCCTCGCCGGAATAGGCTTGCCCTCAAGTTTCGCCTTGACCATTTCCGCCAAGGCAACCTCGTAGCGATCCTTGTACTGGGACGGATCGAAGGTGCCGTGCTTCGTCTCGATGATGTGTTTGGCAAGGTCGAGCATCTCGCCCTTGATCTTCATATCCGGAACGTCACTGAAGGCGTCCTTGGCCGAGCGCACCTCGTAGTCGAAGTTCAGTGTCGTGGCGATCAGTCCGGAATCCTCGGCGCGGATGAGGAGCGTGCGGACACGCCGGAACAGCACAGTCTGGGCAAGGGCCGCTACCTTCCTGGCTTTCAGACCGTCTCTAATAAGTGCAAAGGCTTCCTGGCCAAGCTTGTCGCTTGGCGTGAGATAGTACGGCTTGTCGAAATAGACATGGTCGAGTTCGTCGTAGGAAATGAAGGCTTCGACCGCCAGCGTCTTGTCGCTATCGGGAACGGCAGCGGCCACCTCTTCAGGTTCCAGCACGATGTATTCGCCACTGCCAACCTCATAGCCCTTGACCTGATCTTCACGCTCCACCGGCTTGCCAGTGTCGCTGTCGATGAACTGGCGCTGGACGCGGTGACCGGTCGAGCGATTGAGGGTGTGGAAGGCTATACGATCAGACGTTGAAGCGGCGGTATAAAGGGCAACGGGGCAGGTAAGCTCCGCAACCTTCAGAAAGCCCTTCCAGTTCGCACGTGGCGCCAATACTCAACTCCCTTTGGCTACCGTGAGGAATGCCGGAGACTGCATTTGGTTCCGATTGGAGAGCCCATTATGCCCAAATCATCTAGATTTGGATAGTGCGTGCTTTCACATGCGTGGCGCGCCCCGCTCCCCAGCCGAATATTGCGACACCGAGACCGAGGAGGACGAAGAGGATTGCCGTTGCGCCATAGGTCCCGGTCAGACTGTGAATGAGACCGACAAGGAGTGGACCAACTGCTGCCAAGATGTAGCCAACACACTGCGCCATCCCCGAAAGATGGGCGGCTACGTGGGCATCCCCAGACCGGAGCACGATGATGGTCATGGCAACGGCAATGAGCCCGCCTTGTCCCATGCCTTGCACAACTGCCCAGAGCCAAACCATCGACAGGGGGGCAAAAAGGAAGCCCAGCAGACCCGTTACCGCCAAGGTGATCAGCGCGACGTTGATGAGCCGCTGGTCCTTGCAGCGCACAGCGATCGACGGCACGAGCAGACAGGTGAAAACCTGCGCCATGACAGAAACGGATACCACGACGCCCGCCGTTACGCCGTCGAGACCGCGGTCGCGCAGGATCGGCGCAAGCCAGCCAAAGACACAGTAAGCCAGGGCCGACTGAAGGCCCATGAACAACGTGACCTGCCAGGCAAGCCGATCGCGCCAAAGGCCCTCGACCCTGAAGCCGGCATGTTTCGTCCTGACTTTTCTAAAGAAGGCGTGCGGGAACCAGATCAGCGCGACAAGAAGCGCCGGCAACGCCCAGGCTCCAAGCGCCAGCGACCATGAACCACCCAGCATCCGTTGCAAAGGTACGGTCAATCCAGCCGCGCTGGCTGCTCCCGCGCACAGCGCCATGGTGTAGAGCCCCGTCATCATTCCGGTTCTGCTGGCGAAATCGCGTTTTACGAGACCCGGGAGCAAAACATTGCCAGTTGCAATGCAAGCGCCGGCAAGTGCGGTTCCAAGGAAAAGCAGTGGCAACGACCCGAAACCGCGCAAAGCGGTGCCAAGGGCCAGAAGCAGCAGGACGCCCAGCAGCGTGCGCTCAGCGCCAATACGCTGTGCCAGCCTCGGCGCGAGCGGGGCGAATACGCCGAGGCAGACGAACGGGCAGGGTCGTCAGCACACCAGCTCCGAAAGGAGGATAGGCCCGTTTGCTCGATGATCTCCGGCAGCAGCGCGGATGCACTCGAAAAGATCGGGCGGAGATTGAAAGCAATAAGAACAAGACTGAAGCCGGTGAGGATCTGTGCGGCGCGGCTCGTGAAAACCGGAGGTCTGGGCTGCGGAACGCTGTCGGTTTCAGCATCTATCAGCTGGTCGCTGGTGATGCTATCGGGCAGTGGGTCGGGGGAAAGATGCTTGTTCATGCGAGAAGCCGATCGAGTTCGGTAAGAATGGGGGCCATGAAAGCGCGGGTCGTGGAAGCAGCTCGTGTCGGGATCGCCCGAAGCGATTGCATCGACAATGGATAGGTGTGACGCCATATCCGGTTCAGGAAGTTCGCCCGTAACGGTCGCCTTGATGACCTCCTGGATCGAGGTCGAGAAAAACTCGTAAACCTCCACCAGGGCATGATTGCCAGATGCCGCGACCACCGCCTTGTGGAAGGCAAGATCGCGCTCAACATAGAGGTCGTGCCGGGCGGCGTCATATTCACCGCGGCTGGCGAGCAGTTGGCGTAGCCTCGAGATGATCTCGGGGGTGTGACGCGTTGCGGCGAGGCGTGCTGCCTCAACCTCAAGTGCGCATCGGGTCTCAACCTGGTCGCGAAGTCCGGTCCGCCGGATTCGCAAAAAATGTTCATCAATATCGACCACGGACTGGACATAAGTACCGGACCCTTGCCTTGTCTCAAGGAAGCCTTGGGCAACAAGCACCCGGACGGCTTCCCTTACTGTACCGCGGCTGACACCGAGCATCTCGGCAAGGGTAGCTTCGTTCGGAATGCGGTCGCCGATCAGCCAGCGATTGGCCGTGATTTCCGCGCGGATACTATGAACCGCGGTGTCTGCCAGATTTGTGCGGGCTACGGGTTGCATTGCCAAGTCCTAAGGTCATCGGATGACTTGACTACTAGGAGTTCATG
Organism: uncultured Alphaproteobacteria bacterium; assembly: GCA_963777425.1. Lineage (GTDB taxonomy): Bacteria > Pseudomonadota > Alphaproteobacteria > Rhizobiales > Rhizobiaceae > Phyllobacterium. The sequence goes on from CAVZQS010000011.1 coordinate 746,704, forward strand.
AATGCGAAGTCAACACGCAATTGTGACACTGACGGGTGCGCTGAAACCAAAGTTGATCGATTCCGAGGCCATTGGTTGCTGTCGAATTGCCAGGACGGATGTCCGCCGCGATGGGGGACCGGATACATGCCGTTCGTCGCAATTGGCGGTGACAAGAAGTGACTGGAATCGTTGAACATCTGGCTTTGCCCCGCTCGCATCACGTTAGGTAGGCGGTTAACTTAATGGTTTTAGAGAGATTTTCGATTCTGGTATCCCGTCTGGCTGGCCAAAAATGGCGCTACAGAACTGTTACATTGCTGTCATATGACTGTAATAAACCTTCTATAGACCGCAGACGACGTCGGAGGCGTCACAAGAATTAAACCAACAGGAGCTGCTCCTATGAACAAGCTATTTTCCACGGCCGCTGTGCTAGCAATTGCGGTGGCCGCATCGACAGTTGGCGCATCTGCCCGCGACCAAATCCAGGTTTCAGGCTCCTCGACGGTGCTGCCATATGCCAAGATCGTTGCTGAATCTTTCGGTGAGACATTCCCAGATTTCAAAACGCCAGTCGTTGAATCCGGCGGTTCCGGCGCAGGCATCAAGGAATTCTGCAAGGGCGTTGGCGAAGAAACCATCGACATTGCAAACTCTTCCCGTGCGATCAAGGACACTGAATTGAAGTCCTGCGTTGACGCAGGCGTCAAGGACGTCCAGGAAGTCCGTATCGGCTATGATGGCATCGTCTTTGCGACAGATATCAAGGGTCCGGACTGGAAGCTGACCCCGAAGGACGTCTATCTGGCGCTCGCAGCCCAGGTCATCGTTGACGGCAAGCTCGTCAACAACCCAAACACCAAATGGAACCAGGTCAATTCGGCTCTTCCTGATTGGGACATCGCCGCCTACATCCCGGGCGAAAAGCACGGCACACGCGAAGTCTTCGAAGAGAAGCTCCTGACCGCTGGCTGCAAGGCAAGTGGTGCTACCGATACCATCAAGACGCTAGGTCTGGATGAAAAGGCCGCCGCCGCAGCCTGCGTCAAGGTTCGCAAGGACGGCAAGGCAATCGACATCGATGGCGACTATGCAGAAACATTGGCTCGCATCGATGCGAACAAGACTGGTGTTGGTGTATTCGGCCTCGCCTTCTACGAGAACAATGCCGACAAGCTGAAGGTTGCTACTGTATCGGACGTCGTGCCGAGCACGGAGACAATCTCGTCGGGCAAGTATCCGGTTTCGCGTCCGCTGTTCTTCTATGTTAAGAAGGCACATCTTGGTGTCATTCCTGGCCTGAAGGAATATGTCGAATTCTTCCTTAACGGACCAGATGATCGGCGACGACAGCCCGCTCGTCGAATATGGCCTGGTTGCCGCACCAGAAGCAGAACGCAAAGCCCAGCGCGATGCCTTTGCTGCTGGCACGACAATGAAGTTGAAGTAAGACTGAAACTGTGTATGCGGGTGGCGCTTGTCGCCCGCATACCTGCCAAGAACTTATGAATTTGCGGGACAGATCGGGGAAGCTTTGATGTCCACTTCATTGGTATTTTTGATTGTCGTTGCGATTGGTGTTGTCGGATACTTCCTCGGGCGCCAGCGCGCGCTCAGCAAAGATAGTGGAAGCGTCAAACCACATTCCCTGCCGCATTATCATGGCTGGTGGGTTTTCCTGGCGTCTGCCTTGCCCGCGATCCTGTTCCTTGCCGTGTGGGCAGCTGCCACCAGCCTCTACCTGGAACGCACCGCGATCGCTGAACTGCCGGAGCGCACAGCCGACACTGTCATTGCCAGCCAAAGTCTTGAACTTGGCATGGTCAGCGGCATAGCGCGCGGGCTCAACAAACTCAGCAGCGAAGAGAAAGCCAACCTGCCGCAAACCTTGGTTGCGCCGAATTGCGTCCGCTTCTCTCGGCAAAGGGCGTTGCGCTCGCGCCGGACGGTCAGGATTATATGATCCCAATAGCTGTCGAGTGGAACAAGAACTCGGTACGGGCGAATACTATTGGTGGTATTATCGCGCTCGTTCTCGCCGTCGCCGGCGCGATCTTTGGACTTTCCGGTGTCCAAGTGAGGGCCCGTGCTCGCAACAATGTCGAGCGTGTCATTCTAGGCGCACTGCTTGCTGCCTCCACTATCGCCATCCTTACGACCGTTGGTATCATCCTGTCGATGCTCTTCCAGACGATGACGTTCTTCCAATCGGTTTCGCCTGCAAGCTTCTTTTTCGGCACGGTTTGGGATCCTCGTTTCGCCGCGGCGGGAGCGGAAGGATCGCAGGGCCAGTTCGGTTTGATCCCGCTGCTTGCCGGTACGATCTACATCGCATTTGTGGCCATGCTGTTCGCCGTGCCGGTCGGGCTGTTCTCGGCAATCTACATGGCTGAGTATGCCAGCCCAAAGGTGCGCTCAATCGTCAAGCCCCTGCTTGAAGTGCTCGCTGGTATCCCGACGATCGTCTACGGCTTCTTTGCGCTCGTAACCGTTGGTCCGTTCCTGCGCGACCTCAGCGCGGCGCTTTCCGGCGGTTATTCTTTCATCCAGGCGCAGAGCGTCCTGACTGCCGGTATCGTGATGGGTGTCATGCTGATCCCCTTCGTTTCATCGCTTTCGGACGATATCATTACTGCTGTTCCGGGATCTCTCCGCGACGGCTCGCTCGGGCTTGGCTCAACGCGCTCGGAAACGATCCGCCGCGTGGTCTTGCCAGCCGCCTTGCCCGGCATCGTCGGCGCGCTGCTGCTGACCGCGTCGCGTGCGATTGGCGAGACGATGATCGTGGTGCTGGCAGCCGGTGTTGCGGCCAACATCAACATCAATCCTTTCGACGCGATGACGACAATCACTGTCAAGATCGTCAACCAGTTGACGGGCGACCTGGAGTTCAACTCACCGCAAACGCTGGTTGCTTTTGCCCTTGGCCTTTCACTCTTCTTCATTACGCTGGCGATGAACATTTTCGCGCTCTACATCGTGCGCAAATACCGGGAGCAGTACGAATGACCGACATAGCCCTCAATCCTGCTGCCATCTCGGCCAAACCGACTCGTCGCGATATTGGTCTTAAGCGCCGCTACGCGGCCGAACGCCGGTTCAAGCTCTACGGAATCACGGCGATCGCCATCGGCATTTTCTTTCTGTGCGCCTTGCTCTATTCGGTGCTGTCCAATGGCTACACCGCATTCTGGCAGACAGAGGTCAATCTTTCGATCAATCTTGATCCGAAAATCATTGATCCCGACAACAAGCGGGCGACGGATCCCAATGTTCTCCTGACTGCAAACTATCCGGTTCTGGCGCGTAATGCGCTTGCCGAAAAGCTCGGCGTGAGCTCGAGCGACCGGGCAGGTTTGCGTGAACTTGGCAAACTGTTCTCTGAAGGCGTTCGCGGTCAATTGCGCGAATTGGTTGTCAAAAATCCTTCGCTGATTGGCACGACGCAGAACGTCTGGGTGCTGACCGGCGCCGACATCGATTCCGCCTTCAAGGGCCAGATCGATCTTGGCGTAGACCAGAGCCGCCGCAAGGTTTCCGACAAACAGGTCGAGTGGATGGACAAGCTCAAGAGCGAGGGTGTCATGGCCCAGCGCTTCAATACGGGCCTGTTCACCTATGGTGCATCCAGCCGGCCTGAGACCTCCGGCCTTGGGGTCGCACTGATCGGGTCGCTGTATATGATGCTGATCGTGCTGTCCCTTTCGCTTCCGATCGGTGTTGCTGCTTCGATCTACCTTGAAGAGTATGCCAAGAAGAGCCGGCTCACCGATATTATCGAGGTCAATATCAACAATCTTGCGGCTGTTCCTTCAATCGTTTTCGGTCTTCTGGGGCTCGCCGTATTCATCAACTTCTTCCACTTGCCGCGTTCGGCTTCATTGGTTGGCGGACTTGTCCTGACATTGATGACGCTGCCCACTATCATCATCGCCACACGCGCCGCTCTTCGAGCCGTTCCACCCTCCATCCGCGCTGCGGCGCTTGGGATTGGGGCGTCCAAGACACAGATGGTGTTTCATCACGTGTTGCCCCTCGCTGCACCTGGCATCCTGACAGGCACAATCATCGGACTTGCCCATGCGCTGGGTGAAACAGCGCCTCTGCTCCTGATCGGCATGGTGGCCTTTGTTGCCAACAGTCCGGTCACCCCGCTCGACCCTGCCACGGCGCTTCCGGTACAAATCTACATGTGGGCCAATGAGGCGGAACGGGCCTTTGTTGAGCGGACCTCCGGCGCTATCATCGTGCTGTTGCTTTTCCTCGCGGTCATGAACATCACAGCAATCATTCTGCGTCGCCGCTTTGAGCGTCGCTGGTAAAGGGAAAGGCTCTGGCTATGAACCTGATGACAGAACGAAATCTCGAAAAAGCGGTAAACGACAAAATGAACGCCCAGCCCAATGCAATCAAAATGCAAGGTAAGGATGTCACCGTTCACTATGGTGACAAACAGGCCCTGTTCGGTGTCAGCCTCGATGTGCCGGAGAAGATGGTCACTGCGCTCATCGGTCCATCCGGCTGTGGCAAGTCCACGTTTCTACGCAGTCTCAACCGCATGAACGACACGATTGAAGGTTGCAAAATCGGTGGCAAGATCACGCTTGATGACGAGGATATCTATAATCCGAAGATCGATGTCGTCGAGCTACGTGCTCGTGTGGGCATGGTTTTCCAGAAGCCCAACCCATTCCCGAAATCCATTTTCGAGAACGTTGCTTACGGCCCGCGGATTCACGGGTTGGCCAAGAATCGCCAGGCAGCTTGACGAAATAGTCGAGAAGAGCCTTCGCCGCGCCAGGCCTGTTTGACGAAGTGAAGGATCGCCTGCACGAGGCAGGTACAGGCCTTTCTGGCGGCCAACAGCAACGCCTTTGCATTGCTCGTGCGATCGCGGTCAGCCCGGAAGTGATCCTCATGGACGAACCGTGCTCAGCGCTGGATCCCATCGCCACTGCCAAAGTGGAAGAATTGATCGATGAGCTGCGGCAGAACTACACGATCGTCATCGTAACCCACTCGATGCAGCAGGCTGCACGTGTTTCGCAGCGGACCGCAATGTTCCATCTCGGAAATCTGGTCGAGGTGGGCGATACGGAAATGATGTTCACCAACCCGACCGAAAAGCGGACGCAGGACTACATTACCGGGCGCTTCGGCTGATCGAGCTTCGACCCAGGGAACGAGGAAAACAAATGACCGAATCGCAATCGCAACACACCGTCCGTTCCTACGACGATGAACTGAAGTTTCTGACCCACAAGATCGCAGAGATGGGCGGTCATGCAGAACGCATGGTCGAACAGTCGATTACTGCCATGGTCAATTCCGACAATGCGCTGGCGCAGCGGGTCATCTCGGATGACCTGATCCTCGACGCGGGTCAGCGGGAAATCGACGAGAAGGCCATAACCATTATCGGCAAACGCCAGCCCATGGCGATCGACCTTCGCGAGATCATCGGCACGATCCGCATATCTTCAGATCTCGAGCGTATTGGCGATCTCGGCAAGAATATCGCCAAGCGCGTCGTTGCGGTGACTGACACCCGCCAAACGATTTCAGTCTATCGCGGATTGCAGACCATCGCGGAACTCGCTTTGACGCAGCTGAAGGACGTACTCGATGCTTATGCGACGCGCTCAGTTCAGCAGGTAAACATCGTGCGTGAGCGCGACGACGAGATCGATGCTCTCTATACCTCGCTGTTCCGCGAACTCCTGACCTATATGATGGAGGATCCACGCAACATCTCGGCGTGCACGCATCTGCTTTTCTGCGCCAAGAACATCGAACGTATTGGCGACCACGCCACCAACATTGCCGAGACGGTCTACTACATCGTCACCGGCGAGCAGCTGCCCACTGAAAGGCCGAAGGAAGACCAGACTCACACCATCACTGTCGACGAACCCTAGCATCCGTGAATTTGACGAAGACAGACCATGGCAATAGCTCCCAAAATCACTGTTGTGGAGGACGAGGAAGCTTTGAGCGTTCTTCTCCGGTACAATCTTGAAGCTGAAGGCTATCTTGTTGAGACGATTTCGCGCGGCGACGAAGCAGAAATCGCGTTGCGCGAAAAGGTGCCGGATCTTCTCATCCTCGACTGGATGCTGCCCGGCCTGTCCGGTATCGAACTCTGCCGGCGTCTGAGAGCACGGCGCGAGACAGAAATCCTGCCAATCATCATGCTGACGGCGCGCGGCGAGGAAAGCGAACGGGTACGGGGTCTCTCGACCGGAGCCGACGACTACATGGTCAAGCCGTTCTCGACGCCGGAACTGCTTGCCCGCATCAAGTCCATGCTGCGACGGGTCAATCCGAGCCTCTTGTCGCATGTCTTGAGCTTCGGTGATCTGAAACTCGATCGCGAGCAGCACCGGGTGTTCCGCAAGGAACGCGAATTGAAGCTCGGGCCGACCGAATTTCGCCTGCTGGAATTCCTGATGCAATCACCCGGGCGGGTTTTCTCGCGCGGCCAGCTGCTGGACAATGTCTGGGGTGCCGACATCTATGTCGATGACCGCACGGTTGACGTGCATGTTGGCCGCCTGCGCAAAGCGATCAATATCGGACGCTCGATCGATCCCATCCGCACGGTGCGCGGCGCCGGCTATTCGTTCGGCTAGTGCCTGTGCGATAGTTCGCGCGTCGCGTTCTCAATACCTGAAAGGGTGAGCGGGTACATGCGCTGCGCGAAGATTTTGCGGATCATGGCCGTAGAAGCGGTGTAGTCCCAGTATTCTTCCTTGGTGGGATTGAGCCAGACCGTGTTTTTCCATTGTTCAAGAACGCGCGTGAGCCAGATCGCGCCGGCTTCCTCATTCCAATGCTCGACCGATCCGCCGGGATGCGAGACCTCATAGGGCGCCATCGCCGCGTCACCAACGAAGATGACCTTATAGTCCGAGCCGTATTTGTGGATGACATCCAGCGTGGGGATGCTCTCCGTATAGCGGCGTCGGTTGTCCTTCCACACGCTCTCATAGAGGCAGTTGTGGAAGTAGAAATATTCCATGTGTTTGAACTCGGAGCGTACCGCCGAAAACATTTCCTCCGCGATCTTGATATGCTCGTCCATCGAGCCGCCAACATCGAAGAACATCAGGAGCTTCACGTGGTTGCGCCGTTCGGGCCGGGTCAGAACATCGAGATAGCCATGCTCGGCCGTGGATCTTATGGTTCCTGACAAGTCGAGCTCGTCCTCGGCGCCCTCGCGGACCCAGCGACGCAGCCTTTTCAACGCGACTTTGATGTTGCGTGTCCCAAGCTCGACGCTGTCATCGAAATTCTTGAATTCCCGCCTGTCCCAGACCTTCACTGCGCGGCGGTGGCGGCTTTCATCCTGGCCGATGCGAACACCTTCGGGGTTGTAGCCATAGGCACCGAAGGGTGATGTGCCGGCAGTGCCTATCCATTTCGACCCGCCTTGGTGGCGACCCTTTTGTTCCGCAAGGCGCTGGCGCAGGGTTTCCATGAGCTTGTCGAAACCGCCGAGCGCTTCGACCAATTTCTTCTCTTCCTCAGTCAGGTGTTTTTCTGCCAGCCGCCGCAGCCATTCCTCGGGAAGATTGGCCATGTCGACGCCACTTTCACCGCCCAGGGCCTCAATGCCCTTGAAGAAATGACCGAAAACCTGGTCGAAGCGATCCATGTGGCGCTCGTCCTTCACTAGCGCAGACCGCGCCAGATAGTAGAAAGCCTCGACATCATAGGTCACGAGCCCTGCATCCATGCCTTCGAGCAGCGTCAGATATTCTCGCAAGGACACGGGAACTTTCGCCGCTTTGAGTTCAAGGAAGAAGGGGATGAACATTGATCACACCATCTTCACATATTTGATGAAAGGCGTGACCTTGGCGATGCGGTCATAGAGCTGGCGCGCAGTCGCGTTGTTCTGGTTGGTCGTCCAGTAGACCGAGTGTGCACCAGCCTTGGTCGCCTCGGCGTGCACTGCCTCGATAAGGGCACGGCCGATGCCTTTGCCACGCACGTCTGGATCGGCGAAAGAGGTCCTGCAGATAGCAGACATTCTCGATGCTCCAGCAATGCCGATGAAACAGATAGTGGGTGAGGCCGACGGGCTTGCCGTCAAGTTCCGCGATGAGGCCGCGATATTCATGATCGGCGCCTGAAGTCAGCCGGGCGAATGTTGTCCGATAGACCTCTTCGGGAACGGTCGTCTCGTAAAAGGTCAAATAGCCGGTCCACAGCCGGCGCCATTCGGCTTCGTCAGACTTTTGCAGGGGACGGATGCGAACACTCATTTATCCCTGTCTCCTCGCCATGAAGGCCAATCGTTCGAACAAATGCACGTCCTGCTCGTTTTTCAAGAGCGCTCCATGCAGTTTGGGCAAAGCATTCTTCGGGTCGGCACGCAGGTCCTCGGGGGCTATGTCGTCGGCGACGAGCAACCTGATCCAGTCCAGTGCCTCGGATGTGGAAGGTTTCTTCTTGAGTCCCGGGACCTCGCGGATTTCGTAGAATTGGGTGAGGGCGGCACGAACAAGGTTCTGCTTGATGCCGGGATAGTGGACCTCGACAATCTCTCGTCAGGGTATCAACGTCGGGGAACTTGATGTAGTGGAAGAAGCAACGGCGCAGAAAAGCGTCGGGCAATTCCTTCTCATTGTTCGACGTGATGACGACGATGGGACGATGGGCGGCGCGGATCGTCTCGCCGGTCTCGTAGACATAGAACTCGTTGCGGTCGAGTTCCTGCAGCAGGTCATTGGGGAATTCGATGTCCGCCTTGTCGATTTCGTCGATCAGAAGGACGACTTTCCGGTCGGCTGTGAAGGCATCCCACAGCTTACCTGGCTTGATGTAGTTGGTTATGTCGTTGAATCGTGCGTCGCCGAGCTGCAAATCCCGCAACCGGCTGACGGCATCATACTCGTAAAGGCCCTGCTGTGCCTTCGTGGTGGACTTGACGTTCCATTCGATCAGGTCGAGGCCGAGCGCTGATGCAATCTGACGGGCGAGTTCTGTCTTGCCGGTTCCGGGCTCGCCCTTGACGAGGAGCGGGCGCTCCAGCGCGATCGCCGCATTGACCGCTACCATCAAGTCCTTGTCGGCCACATAGGCCGCTGTTCCTTCAAACCGCATCATAGGTCCTTTCGTGATGGGGCGAGATTAGGGGCGTAGCGAAACAAGGGCAAGAGTATGAAATTAGCCGACAACGCCACTGGTGCAACACAAGCATCCGTCCTATATTCGCGTCGGCGCTCTGCGCTTCTCGACAGGAGAGACTTATTCCCCGGGGCCTTAATGATCCCTTAGGGAGCTGTCACTGAGGAGGCCCGTGGGCTTCCTCACACGGCGCCCACCTACTTTGTAGGTACCCGGGATCGACTTCTCCATCGGTTGTGTGGACGCCGCTTTGTTTTCGTGCTCATCCCGAGCTGGCGTTGCTGCCGGCGCCTCATGAGATTCACTGTGAAGCACCATTCCCCCATCAAAGACCTGAAGAAAAATTTGCGGCTTGAAGCCTTGAACCGGCGCGATGCTCTTGATGTCGAATATCGGATCGAGGCGGCGGTGCGGATCGCGGATATTGGCCTGGCGTCTTTTGAACTTGAGAGTGGAGCGATCGTTTCCGGTTTCTGGCCTATCCGTTCGGAAATGGATTTGCGCCCGTTGCTTTTCGGACTGCGCGAGCGTGGAGCCCAGCTCTGCCTGCCAGTGATCATCGACAAGCACACCATTCTGTTTCGCGAGCTTGTACGGGGTGAGCCAATGGTCGAGACCGGCTTTGGCACGGCGGGGCCGCCTGAGAATGCTGTTGTTCTTGACCCTACTTTCATGCTGGTGCCTCTTGCGGCCTTTGACGCGCGGGGGCATCGCATTGGCTACGGTGCAGGCTATTATGACCGCGCAATTGCGCGCTTGCAGGAGATAGGCGTCAATCCGCGGCTAATCGGCGTGGCGTTCGACTGTCAGGAGGTCGAAATCGTCCCTGATGAGCCGCATGACATGCCGCTGGAGGCTATCCTGACTGAAAGCGGGTTGCGCCGGTTTGGCAGGACCGATAAAGCCAGTTAACAATTGCAAACCCGCCAGACCCATAGGCTTTGGGAGCGGCAGTTTCGTATCAGGAAGTGCGCGCGTGAGACTACTTTTTCTTGGTGACATGGTGGGCCGCTCGGGCCGCACGGCCGTCTATGAGCAATTGCCGGGTCTGATATCCGATCTGAAACTCGACTTCACCATCGTTAATGGCGAAAACGCTGCAGGCGGTTTTGGCATCACAGAGGAAATCTTCCACGATACGATCAATGCGGGTGCCGACGTCGTCACGACTGGTAATCACGTCTGGGATCAGCGCGAGGCACTGGTTTTCGCCACACGCGAACAACGCTTCCTGCGTCCAGCGAATTTCCCGCTCGGCACGGCGGGTAAGGGCTCGGGCGTGTTCCTTGCCAAGAACGGCGCTCGGGTTCTTGTTTCGAACATCATGGGCCGGGTTTTCATGCACCCGGACCTGCATGACCCGTTCACGATCGCCGAGGAAATCCTGGCGGCGTGCCCGCTGGGCGAACAGGCCGATGCTGTGGTCTTTGATTTCCATGCGGAAGCCACCAGTGAAAAGCAGTGTTTCGGTCATTTTGTCGACGGCCGTGCCAGCTTCGTCGTCGGCACTCATACGCACGTCCCTACGGCAGATGCCCAAATCCTCAACGGTGGCACGGCCTATATGTCCGATGCGGGCATGTGCGGTGATTACGATTCATCGCTCGGAATGGACAAGGAAGAACCGCTCAATCGCTTTCTGTCGAAGGTTCCGAAAGGCAGATTTGAAGCGGCAAGCGGCAAGGCCACGATCTGCGGCGTCGGGGTCGAGATTTCCGATCGCACCGGGCTAGCTGAAAAGATCGCGCCGTTGCGGCTTGGTCCAAGACTTGAAGAAACAATCCCCTCCTTCTGGAAATGAGTTGACCGAAGACTGGCACGGCCCTTTAAGTCGTGCCTTCGGTTTGCACCATCCGGGCCAACATAGGAACGACCCCCATGGAAGCGCTTCTCTCCCATTTCGATTTCATCTATCAGCCCGCCGGGCTCATCGCCCTTGTCACGCTTGTCGTGATGGAGGTTGTGCTCGGCATCGACAATCTCATCTTCATTTCGATCCTCACCAACAAATTACCGAAGGAACAGCAGGCGCGTGCCCGTCGTCTCGGCATCAGCGCAGCGCTCATTTTGCGCCTGGCCTTGTTGTTCACCATTTCGATTATCGTGCAATTAACGGAGCCCGTGTTCGAAGCCTTTGGTCATGGCTTTTCGTGGCGTGACATGATCCTGATAGCCGGCGGCCTCTTCCTGGTTTGGAAGGCGACGAAGGAAATTCATCACACGGTCGATCATGAGGATGCCAAGGATGACGTGATCGGCAAGGCCGTCACCTTGACGATGGGCGCGGCGATCACCCAGATCCTGGTACTTGATCTCGTATTCTCGGTGGACTCGATCATTACCGCGGTTGGCATGACCGATGAGATTGCAATCATGGTGATCGCAGTGTTGGCCGCCGTTACGGTCATGCTGCTCGCTGCCGAACCATTGTCGAGATTCATTGCCGCCAATCCAACCATCGTCATGCTCGCCCTCGGCTTCCTCTTGATGATCGGCATGACACTAATCGCCGATGGATTTGGCTTCCATGTGCCGAAAGGCTACATCTACGCGGCGATGGGTTTCTCGGCTCTTGTCGAAGCGCTCAACATGCTGGCACGGCGTAGAAAAAAGAAAGCGCAAGCTGCAAAGTAATCACATCGCTATAAGGACGTCACCTCAATGAATCATCACATGCTCTCCGGCGCTTTCGTTCCCTTGAAACTTGCCGACCGCTCCCTGGCGTACAAGATCCTGGCTATTTTGATCGGCACGGCGTTTCTTGCTGTCAGTTCCTGGATCGAGGTGCCAATGTATCCGGTGCCGGTGACGATGCAGACATTCGCGGTGACCATGGTCGGCGCACTGTATGGCTGGCGCCTTGGCGGGATCACTGTTGTTGTCTGGCTTCTTAGAATCGTTCGTCGGATTGCCGGTTTTGGCCGGCGGCATGCCGGGTCAGATCGCTTTTGTCGGACCGACGGCCGGCTATCTGTATTCCTTTCCTGTTGTGGCTGCCTTTGTTGGTTTGCTCGCCGAACGCGGCCTGACGCGCAATCCATTCTACTCCTTCGCGGTTATGCTACTTGGGAACGTCCTGTGCCTCGCGCTCGGCGCATCCTGGCTCGCAAACATGATCGGACTTGAAAAGGCCTGGACCTTCGGCGTCGCACCATTCATCATTGGCGGCGTTCTGAAGTCGGCGCTTGCGGCGGCAACAATTGAACTGCTTCGCCGTTCAGGGATCATGGTTCGTCTCTCTTGACGGTAAGACTTCGCCCGCATCACTTGCTCTGCATGCTGACCTATGTCGGTAAAGGTTACAGCCCGGCTTTTACCGCCAATTACGACAAGGTCATTTCCAGGCTTGCAGCGGGCGAAGGTATCCTTATCCAGGACGGACCTGACGATATATGCCAGCCACTCCTGGCTTCGGATGAACCTCACTGCTTGCTTGACAGCGTCGTTGAGCGCGATGCCAAGGCAAGGCGCGACGTTGGCCACCTGCTCGGCCAATCTCTCCAGGCTAGCGATGTCGTCAAGCTCGACGACAGAATGCTCGGCCACCTCCGCGACGCTTTCCTAAACGGTAAGACACGTGCCGCCTGCACCGGGTGCGAGTGGTTTGACCTCTGTTCGACCGTTTCAGCAACCGGCTACCGCCATACCCGCCTCAAGCCGTCCTGAAAATACTGTGACAGCTAAACACGCTTGTACGCTGGACGAGACGCCGGTTTTTACCTATAAGGGCGCCATTCCAGAAGCATGTCTCCGCTCGGTGCCGCCCGCAGCTATATTTGCAGGGGCCCCTGACGCGGAACATCAGCAACCGTATTAAGCACGCAGGGGTGCCATGGCAGGCCATTCACAGTTCAAGAACATCATGCACCGCAAAGGGCGTCAGGACGCCGTTCGGTCAAAAATCTTCTCCAAGCTCGGGCGCGAAATCACCGTTGCCGCCAAACAGGGCTTGCCTGATCCGGCGATGAACCCGCGACTGCGTCTGGCCGTTCAGAATGCCAGGGCGCAGTCGATGCCCAAGGACAATATTGAGCGGGCCATCAAAAAGGCCGCAGGCGGCGATGCCGACAACTACGAAGAAGTACGATATGAAGGTTATGGCCCGGGCGGTGTGGCTGTCATCGTCGAAGCCTTGACGGACAATCGAAATCGTACTGCCTCGAACGTGCGGGCAGCGTTCACCAAGGCCGGTGGTGCCATGGGCGAGACCGGATCGGTTGGCTTTATGTTCAACCGGGTCGGGGAAATCACCTACAAGCCGGAAGCCGGCAGTGCCGACAAAGTCATGGAAGCCGCCATCGAGGCTGGCGCTGATGACGTTTCGAACGACGAAGATGGTCATGTCATCCTGTGCGCTTTTGAAGACATCGGCGAGGTATCAAAGGCGCTGGAAGGCGTGTTGGGTGAAGCGGAATCGATCAAGGCGATCTGGAAGCCCCAGACTACTGCTCCGGTCGACGAGGAAAAGGCCCAGTCGGTCCTGCGTTTGATCTCGACGCTGGATGATGATGACGATGTTCAAAACGTCTATGCGAATTTCGAGGTAAGCGACGAGGTTCTGGCAAAGTTGAGCGCTGCCTGATCTCATGCAAGCAATTGTAATACAATCGGATCCCGCCAGCCAAAGTCTGGCGGGATTCGCGTTTTGGGCTCAGTTCACGGGGCCATCGCCGCCAATGGCTTCCATATCCGGTTCGGCGGGCACGACACCTGTGGCGCGGTTGATGAGAATCGTGACCACCCACAAGACGACACCGATGCCGATCAGTATCCCGGCAATTTTGTATTGCACCGGATCGCGTCCTGTCCATGGTCCGGCAAAGAAGGCGCAGGAGATTGCACCCAGGACCGGCAGGAATGTTGGTGTGCGGAAATGCTCGTGGTCAACTGCTTCGCGGCGCAGCACGAGGACGGCGATATTGACGATCGTGAAGACGAACAACAGCAGCAGCGCAGTTGTACCGCCCAGCGCCGGGACTCCCCCGACGAACATGATCAGGCAAAATGCGAGGAGCGTTGTGAAAGCAATCGCCAGATAGGGCGTGCGGCGCGTTGGATGCACCTTGCCGAATAAAGGCGGAAGTACATGTTCGCGGCTCATGCCGTAGACGAGGCGGCTCGCCATCAACATGTTGATCAAAGCGCTGTTGGCGACAGCAAACATGGTGATGAAGCCAAAAATCCACAAGGGGAAATTGGGCGCACCGGCCTGCACAACCTTGAGCAGGGGTGTCTCGCCCTGTCCAAGATCAGCAGGGGCAACCAAGGTGATTGCCGATATCGATACCAGCACATAGATTGTCCCGGTGATGAACAAGCCGGCGAGCAGCACCTTTGGAAAGATGCCTGACGGGTTCTTGCATTCCTCCGCCATATTGACCGAATCCTCGAAGCCAACCATGGCAAAGAACGCTAGGGTGGTCGCTGCCATGACGGACCAGAACACGCTGGAATCGGGGGATGTGGCGAATTGGGTAATGCGTGAGACATCGCCCTGGCCACCGAAAATCGCCCAGAGTCCAATGAAGATAATAATCAGCAGACCGGTCAGTTCGACGACGGTCAGGACAACATTGGCCTTCACGCTCTCGCCAACCCCGCGAAAATTTACGGCAGCCACGACGGCCATGAAAGCGAGGGCGACCAGCGTGATCCCGATACCGGTCTCAAGGTTGAGCTGGAACGCTCCGGAAAGGTTGGCTGCAAAAGCGCGCGACGCCGTCGATGCGGATGTGATGCCTGAGCACATCACAGTGAAGGCGACAATGAACGTGACGAAATGGATGCCGAACGCCTTGTGCGTGTAGAGTGCTGCGCCAGCTGCCTTGGGATATTTTGTAACCAGCTCCAGATAGCTGAATGCGGTGATGACTGCCACGACGAAAGCCACAAGAAAGGGCAGCCAGACGACGCCGCCAACCTGTTTTGCTACCTGTCCAGTGAGGGCGTAAATGCCGGTGCCGAGAATGTCACCCACGATGAAGAGGAGTAGAAGCCAGGGGCCCATGACCCTGTGAAGACTTGGCTCAATCGCCGTCCCCGAAGCCGCGTTGCTACCTGAAGTCGTGTCGGTCATCGGGTTTTCCCTCCCTTGAAAGCAGATAAGCGTGGGAAAAAGCTATTGGCGAATCAGCAACTTGTCAAACAACCTCGCCTGTCATTGCGTTGCGCCGCATCGCGTCACTGCCAATTTCCAACAAACAAAAACGGCCCCGAATGAAGGGGGCCGTTTTGAAGTCCTGCCTGCCGACGGTCTTATATACCGAGATTGGCGAAACGGCTCTTGAACTTCGACACGCGGCCACCGCGGTCGGTCAGCTGCTGCGAACCACCGGTCCATGCCGGATGGGTGGATGGGTCGATATCGAGGTTCATCGTATCGCCTTCCTTGCCCCAGGTAGAGCGGGTCATGTATTCCGTGCCATCGGTCATGACGACTTTGATGGTGTGATAGTCGGGATGAATATTGGCTTTCATCTGTATTATCCTAAACTAGAGGGCACAAAACCAGAGCCACGGACGATGTGGTATGCCGGTCGGGAGCCGATTGGTAGAGATGAAGCCAAACGTCACAGGGGCGTGGGCTTCCAAAACTGTTGGCGAGCCTATACATCAGCCTTTAAGCAATAACAAGGCCGTCTGGCCGCAAAGTCGCAAAGCGATGTGAGGAAGACAGAGACAATGGCCGACATGGCTTTTGAAGAAGCGGAGAGGAAGCGGCGCTCATTGAAGCCGCTGCGCCGCATCTTCCCATACATGTCCCGCTACAAGGGTATGATGGCTGGGGCAACGGTTTCACTGATCCTCGCGGCCATGACGACATTGATGCTGCCACTGGCCGTTCGCAGGATGATCGATCATGGCTTTACCGGCGCAAACGGCGCCTTCATAAACAACTACTTTGGTATGCTCGTTTTTCTGGCCGCCCTGCTCGCCATCGCTTCCGCCGGCCGTTATTATTTTGTCATCACACTTGGCGAGCGGATTGTCTCCGATCTACGCCGGGATGTGTTCACCCATCTGACAAGACTTTCGCCAGCGTTCTTCGACAGTACGCAATCGGGTGAGATTGTCTCGCGGCTGACGGCGGACACGACGCAGATCAAATCCGCGGTAGGTGCGACCGCATCCGTTGCGCTGCGTAATCTCATTCTCGCCTTTGGGGCAATAGTGATGATGATTGTCACAAGCCCCAAACTTTCGGGGCTCGTGATCGCGGCCATCCCGTTGATCATCATTCCTTTGGTTGCATTCGGCCGGTCCGTCCGGCGACGCTCGCGAGCCGCGCAGGACACGCTCGCGAATGCGACGGCCTATGCGAGTGAATCCATCGTCTCGGTGCGCACGCTACAGGCCTTCACCAATGAAGACTTGGCAACGGGGCGGTTTGCCGCATCGGTCGAGGATGCCTTTCTTGCCGCCCGATCCTCGGTTAAGGCGAGGGCGATCTTGACCGCCTTTGCCATCTTCATGATCTTTTCGAGCGTGGTCGCAGTCCTCTGGTTCGGTTCGCGCGATGTTCTTTCCGGCGCGATCACCCCCGGCACGCTCGGCCAGTTCCTGCTTTATTCAGTGTTTGCAGCGGGCGCGCTGGGCGCGTTGTCAGAGGTGTGGGGTGAACTGAGCCAAGCGTCGGGCGCTGCGGAACGATTGATGGAGATACTTGCCGAAGTACCTGCCATTACCGCACCGGCCAATCCCCATGCGTTGCCTCAACCGCCGATTGGCTCCGTCCATTTCGAGGATGTGCGCTTCAACTACCCGACACGCCCCGATGCACCCGCCTTGAAAGGTCTCGATTTCATCGTTCAACCCGGCAAGACGGTCGCGATTGTCGGACCATCCGGTGCTGGCAAGAGCACTGTTTTTTCGCTGCTGTTGCGCTATTACGATCCGGTCTCCGGCTGCGTTCGGGTGGACGGAGTTGACCTTCGCCAGACCGATCCCTCGGATGTTCGGTCACGCATCGCCATCGTTCCGCAGGATACGACGATCTTTGCCGCCAGTGTTCGTGACAACATTAGCTTTGGTCGACCGGGCGCCAATGATGCCGACATCGAAGCTGCAGCCAAAGCCGCGCTCGCGCATGACTTCATTATGGCTCTCGATCATGGTTATGACACGCAGGTCGGCGAGCGTGGTGTCACATTGTCCGGGGGACAGCGTCAGCGTATCGCCATCGCTCGCGCAATTCTGCGCGATGCACCAATCCTGCTGCTTGATGAGGCAACCTCTGCGCTCGACGCCGAAAGTGAGATGCTGGTGCAAATGGCGCTGGATCATTTGATGCAGGGCAGGACCACCCTGGTAATAGCCCATCGTCTTGCGACGGTGCTCCGCGCCGACCGCATTCTTGTCATGGAGCGTGGCCGTATCGCCGAAGAGGGCACACACCAGACGCTGGTCAAGAAGGACGGGATTTACGCTAGCCTTGCCAAACTACAATTTGAAGCAGGTGCCAATGCTTTCAAAGGGGCAGCCGAATAATTCTCTACCCACTCGCATCTCGAATCTTTCAAAGCCTTGGTTCCATTCATAGTCAGGAGAAGTGTCGGCAATGATTGCGAATGTTCTGACCGGTTTGGTGGCGCTGCTTCACGTCTATTTCATGTATCTGGAAATGATCGCTTGGGATAAACCGCTGGGCCGGAAGACCTTCAAGTTGACACCGGAATTCGCTGCCGCCTCCAAAGCACTTGCCATGAATCAGGGGCTGTACAACGGTTTTCTGGTTGCAGGGCTAGTTTGGGGCCTGTGGCTCGGCGAGGCCGGGTTTGCGGTCAAGGCGTTTTTTCTCGGCTGCGTGATTGTCGCTGGGATATTTGGCGCACTGACAGTCAGCCGGAAGATCCTGTACGTGCAAGCGCTTCCTGCACTGCTGGCCTTGCTCGCGCTGGTCTACGCTTAAGTATCAGCGCTCCGTCAATTTCAACTCGATGCGGCGGTTGCGGGCACGAACTTCCGGCGTGTCGCCAGGTTCGAGCGGCTGGTACTCGCCGAAACCAGCTGCAACGAGACGGTTGGCTGGAACGCCATTTGCGATCAAAAACTTGACCACTGAAATGGCGCGCGCCGATGAGAGTTCCCAATTGTCCTCGAATTGGCCGGTTCCAGATAGAGCGACATTATCGGTGTGACCGTCGACACGTAGAACCCAGTTGATCTCGTCGGGAATTTCCTTTTGCAAATCGATCAAGGCAACGGCGAGTTTTTTCATTTCCTCCGAACCAGCTTCGTTCAAAATGGCTGTGCCGGAAGGAAAAAGCACTTCGGACTGGAACACAAAACGATCGCCGACTATGCGGATATTTTCGCGGTCGGAAAGGATTTCGCGCAAACGGCCGAAGAAGTCGGACCTGTAACGATTAAGTTCCTGCACACGCTGCGCCAAGGCCACATTCAATCGCTTACCGAGGTCGGCAATCTTGGTATTGGATTCCTTGTCTCGTGTTTCAGAAGCATTGAGAGCCTCTTCAAGGGCGCCGATTTGCTTGCGTAGAGCCATGATCTGCTGGTTCAGAATTTCAACCTGCGAAAGGGCCCGGGCACTGATCTGTTTTTCGTTCTCAAGGCCCGTCGAGAGCTCACTGATCTTGCCTTCGGCTGCGGCACCCGCGCCGGCGCCCTGGGACAGCAAGGACTGCAGACGTGACTGCTCATTCTGTGCACTTGTGAGTGATGCCTGAAGATTGGCAATCGTATCTTCCAGATCCTGTTTGTTGCCCTGCTCGAGCGACAGGAGCTGCGTGAGTTCGTTGATCTGCGAGTTAAGGCGATTGAGTACAGCGTCCTTGCCGGTGATTTCCTGACTCAAGAGGAACTGTGCCAGAACGAACACCGACAACAGAAACATGATCGACAGCAGCAGGGTCGATAGTGCGTCGACAAAACCTGGCCAGTAATCGACATGACGGATGGCCTTACGGTTGCGAACGAGAGCCATTGCTAGTTTGCCTTGTCACGGGAGATTGCATCTCCCAATTTGGCAAGAGTCTGGCGAATGGACTTCTGCTCATCGGCTTGCTTTTCCACCCAATCACGCATCATTTGCTGTTCCGAACGCATATTCTTCACAAGGCCCTGAATGCCTTCCGCGAGGCTTGCCAAGGCAGCGGTAGTGCGCTGGCTCGAGCCGCCCGTCTCCTGGATATTCTGAAGGCGCTCGGACAAGGCCCTCAACTCGTCGGATGTACCAGTGCTGGCAGCGTCAAGCGCATGAAGGTCAGAGCCAAGGTCTGTGACGCTGGACAGCCAATTTTCCAGCTCTGTGTAGAAACGGTTTTGCGCACGGCCGGCCTGAAGATCGAGAAAGCCTAGGATCAGCGAGCCGGAAAGACCGAAGAGTGACGATGAAAAGGCCGTTCCCATGCCGCGGAGCGGAGACTGCAAACCAGCCTTCAGCGAGTCGAGCACGCTGTTGGCATCGCCTGCGCGCGGGTCGAGTGACTGGATCGTCTGACCTATGGAGCCAATGGTTTCCAAAAGGCCCCAAAATGTGCCGAGGAGACCGAGAAATACCAGGAGGCCAATCAGGTATCGCGAGATGTCGCGGGTTTCGTCCAGACGCGAGGCGATAGAATCAAGCATGGAGCGCATCGCGCTGGTCGAGAGAGCCATTGATTGGCGTCGCCCGATCAGGGCACGCATGGGCGCAAGCATGATGGGGCGGGCATTGGGATCATTGTTGCCCTGGCGGAACGAATTGACCCAGCGCACTTCCGGAAATAGACGAATGACCTGCCCGAAGCCAAGGAGAATACCCACCACAAGGACCCCGATGATCAGGCTGTTAAGGCCGGGATTGGTGACGAAAAAGCCGTGAATCTGACGGAAGAGAATCGCGGCCAGAAAAGCGACGATCGCCAGGAAGATCGCCATGGACAAAAGTACGAACCGTGGGCTGGAGAGCCGGTAAGGATCATAATCATCGCCGTCCATACCCTGGCGGGTCGAACTGAAATCAGCCATTGCATCGTCTCCGCATCACCCAAATCGGTTTTGCGACCCTAACCGAATTCGTGGTGAGAATGGAAGTGCAATGGGGCAACGGTTGAATTTGTTCTGTTTGAACAATATTCAACCGGATTTGCGGATATGCCTGATCAGATCGGCTTCTTAAGTGTCTTCAGAAGTGCGCGCTGGATGGCTTCATTGCCAGCAACAATGGTCTTGCTTTCAACGACATCCTGGCCGCCATCAAGATCGGTGACAAAGCCGCCAGCCTCGCGGACCATGATGATACCGGCGCCGATATCCCATGGCGAAAGGCCGGTTTCCCAGAACCCATCCAGACGCCCGGCAGCGACATAGGCGAGATCGAGCGCGGCGGCGCCCATGCGGCGCACGCCGGACACTTCGCCCATTACATTGCGCAGCTCGACGAGATAGTTGCCATGGTGCCCACGTCCGAGGTGCGGAACGCCCGTACCTATGACGGCATCCACCAGCTTGGCCCGACCGGCAACGCGCAGGCGGCGATCGTTGAGGAATGCTCCACCACCACGTTCGGCCGTGTAGAGCTCGTCCATGGCCGGATTGAAAATCACCCCGGCGACGATCTGCCCCTGACGCTCGAGTGCAACGGAAACGCCAAAAATCGGAATTCCGTGCAGGAAATTGGTCGTGCCGTCGAGCGGGTCGACCAACCAGCGGTGCTGGCTGTCGCTACCCTCGATCACACCGGATTCTTCCATCAGGAAACTGTAGTCGGGCCGAGCCCGGCGCAGCTCGGCATAGATGATTTCCTCGGCCTTCTTGTCAGCCTGGCTGACATAGTCGCCCGGGCCTTTGAGGGATACCTGCAGATTTTGTACTTCGCCAAAATCGCGCGCCAGGGAGCGGCCTGCCTTCATGGCAGCCTGCACCATTACATTGAGAATCGCTGAACGCGCCATTTCGGTTTATTTCTCCGTCAAGTCAAAGAACAGGCGCCGAAAGGGACGGCGCCCAAGCCCGCTTAGTCGGCGCGGCGTATGTAGGTCAGTTCATTGGTATCGACGATAATACGCTCGCCCGAAGAAATGAACGGTGGAACGAGAACGCGGATACCATTTTCGAGCACGGCCGGCTTGTAGGAAGACGCGGCAGTCTGGCCCTTGACGACGGGGTCGGCCTCGGTGATCGCCAACGTCACCTGATCAGGCAGCGAAATCCCGATCGGCCGTTCGTCATAGAGTTCGACCGTGACCATCATGCCGTCCTGGAGGAATGCCGCGCGGTCGCCGACGAAATCCTTCTGCAGTTCGAGCTGTTCGTAACTGTTGGTATCCATGAAAATCAGAGCCTCGCCTTGCTCGTAGAGAAAGGAGAAATCCTTCTGTTCGAGGCGGACCTTTTCCACGGTCTCGGCCGCGCGGAAGCGTTCGTTGAGCTTTGTGCCGTTGAGAAGGTTCTTCAGTTCAACCTGATTGTATGCGCCGCCCTTGCCGGGCTTTACGGCGTTGGTCTTGACGGCGACCCAGAGGCTGCCATCGTGTTCGATCACATTGCCTGGACGGATTTCATTACCGTTGATTTTCATTTGTCTATCCGGATTGGAGTTGGATAATTGGCGCCGATTTTCACGGCAAGGCCAATATTGGCGCCTCCAAGACCACAAAATCGCGCGATAGGCAAGAGAAAGCGCAAAAACAGGCTTACGCTATCTCTTTGCAACGGGCGCTGATCCTCACGCGGCCAGTGCAGTCTCGGCCAGCGAAACCCAATAGCTGATCCCATAGGGGATTGCGTCATCATTGAAATCATAGGCTGAATTGTGGAGGCCCGGCGTATCACCATTGCCGAGGAAGACAAAAGCTCCGGGGCGGCTCTCAAGCATATAGGAGAAGTCCTCAGCACCCATCACAGGCGGCATGCTTGTGGTGACGGCGGCCTCTCCAACGATGGTTTGAGCGATGCTGACTGCAAAGTCCGTTTCGCGATCGTGATTGAATGTCACTGGATAGCCCTGGTGGTAAACCACTTCCGCCTTGCCACCGAAGACGGCGGCTGTCGACTCAACAATCTCCGTCAGCCGCTTTTGAGCGAATTCCCTGATCTCCGGCACAAGGGTGCGAACGGTGCCACCGAGCTTGACGACATCCGGGATCACATTAGTCGCGTCGCCGCCATTAAGCTGCGTCACCGAAACCACGAGCGCCTTAAGGGGGTCCGTCTCGCGGGAAACGATCGATTGCAGGGCAAGGATGATGTGAGCGGAAATCACCACCGGATCGATCGCGGTGTGCGGTTTGGCGGCGTGACCGCTGCGTCCTGTGACCGTTATTTCAAACTCGTTAGTCGCCGCCATGATTGAACCCTTGCGAGTCGCGAATTGGCCTACAGGAAGACCCGGTGCATTGTGCATGCCGTAGACTTCACTGATCGCGAAACGGTCCATCAGGCCATCGTTGATCATGGCTCGTGCGCCAGCGCCGCCTTCTTCGGCGGGCTGGAAAATAAGAGCAATCGTACCCCTGAAATTGCGCGTTTCAGCAAGGTATTGCGCAGCTCCAAGCAACATGGCTGTATGGCCGTCATGACCGCACGCATGCATCTTGCCGAGCGTTTTGGAAGCCCATGGCTTGCCGCTTGCCTCGGTTATTGGAAGGGCGTCCATGTCGGCTCGAAAGCCGATAACCGGTCCGTCGCCATGACGCCCACGAACAAGTCCAACAACTCCGGTTTGCCCGATGCCAGTCTCAATGGTATCGCAACCGAATTCGCGGAGTTTCTCCGTAACAAAGGCGGATGTCTGGTGCACATCATAAAGAATTTCTGGATTCTCGTGCAGGTGGTGGCGCCACTCGGCCACGTGTTGTTGCATTTCATGAGCACGGTTGATCAGCGGCATTTCGATTCCATCCCTTTGTCATATGTCTTTGTATCGCAACGAGCCAGATCACACGTCGCTCACTGGAGTTTGTTCGCCTCGGTGATTGCTGCTTGCTTTTGGGTGTCGTCGAGGCCATCCATGAACGAATCGAGATCCGGATCGTTCAGCCCAGCGCGCTTGGCAACAATGTACCAGGCGGCGGCCTTGATCGAGTCGCCTTCCACTCCAATACCATCACGGTAGAGTTTGGCGAGTCGCGCTTGAGCCGCAACATTTCCGCCTGTCGCTGCGCGCAACATCCACCCGAACCCCGCCTTGTACTCATGTGGGCCACCAAGCCCGGCAACAAGCCAACTACCGAGGTCAAGCTGGGCAGTGTCGTAGCCCTTGATTGCAGCCTTAATGAGATAGAGCCTCGCCCTTGCCATATCGCGAGGAATGGTCGGAGTGCCGTTGGCAAGCACCTGGCTGACTGCATATTCGCCATCAGGCAACCCTTTTTCAGCTGCCTTCTCGAACCAGGGGTAAGCATTTTCGACACCAGCCGGCCCTGGACGCTCCTGCATCAGGATTTGCCCATAGTTAAACTGCGCCGCGGCATTTCCGGCTTCGGCGGCGGCCTTCGTCATTTCTTTTGCCTTCTTTGGGTCCTTTGGCGCGTATCTGCCTTGAAGCAAGATTGCTGCATAGCGGAATTGCGCCTCCGGGATTCCCTGTTCAGCAGCTTTGCCATACCATTTCGCCGATTCTGTCATATTGACTGGAATGCCAAGACCACGTGACAGGATTTCGGCTAGCAAAATTTGCGCGGCGCCATCACCGGCTTCGGCACGTGGCAACGCCAGATTGTAAGCAGTCTTGTAGAGGCCCCGTTGATACGCGCCGAAGGCCTCATCGGCGGGCGCCTTGCCGAACCGTGTCGGGTTGACCGCCTCTAACGTGGGGTCGTCCGGTGATTTGGGCTTGTCCTGCTTTGCTGTGGTTTCTGGCGAGTCAGACTTTGCCGGGGTTACCGCGGCCGGGGGTGGGGGCATCATCGCAGGTTTTGCCGGTTCGGCAGTGGCTGGTGCTTCCGTGGCCTGGGCAAACGCTGTTGACGTTGAAATAGGCAAAGCCATCAACGTTGCTGCGAGTATGGATCGAACATTTCCGGGAAGCACGGCCATCAACTTCTAGTCCTCAAATCTCGGCGCGTTCTGGTCGAGAAGCCTGTTGGCTTCCCTGATCGCCGCCGCCGGATCTTCCGCGCCAAATACCGCCGTACCGAGCGCGATGAATTCAGCCCCCGTCATGGCGGCCTCGGGAATGCTTTCCAGCGTATTGCCCGCTTGGATAATGCAGGGAATCTCAACCATTGATGCCCACCAATCGGCGAGTTCAACATTGCGCGGATGAGCGTCCGGCTTGGTGTCCGCGCCAATTTTGCCGAAAAGGACATAGTCGGGCTGTGCTTCGCCAATTTCAAGCGCTGTATGGCGATTCTTGATGTTCCCGGTTCCGACAATCAGCTTCGGTGAAAAGCGTTCGACGTTGCCGGCGATGTCCGCGACAGCTCCCTCAATGTGCAAACCATCTGCTTTGACTCGACCAGCGATCTGGGTGTTGCCGACGATTATGGCCGCAGCGCCTGCACTCTGGATGACCGGAACGGCAGCCTCGGCAATGGTCTGAAACAGGGCATCATCTGCTCCGTAAGCTGGCAGCAAGACTGATGCGACGTCGCCGCCCGACAATGCGTCCCCAAGCCGCCGCGCGAGTTCGTCCGCGCTTGCGGCTGGCGGCGCAATCAGAACGATGCGGCAGCGCTGGGGAGATGGATGCGTGTTCATGGGCTGCAACCTTACAATCGTTCTCTATAGAATGGGCAATCGTGATGGAATTCGGGCATAGAGGATGGCGGGTGGTTTGAACAGTCCTTCCTCGATCAGACATCTTCTCCTTCTTGCGTGTTCAATGCTTTGTCTATCAAATCGGGGCATAATTCCAAAAAGCATTTTTTAATTGGCCCAAGCGCGGTTAAAGCATTGCGTGTCCTCTCCTGCCGGATTTTCCCGCCATGCCTGATCTTCTGATGAACCCATGGTTCTACGCTGCCGCTGTTCCAGCCACAATCCTGATCGGTTTGTCCAAGGGCGGTCTTGGCGGTGCCATGGGTCAAGTTGGCGTACCGCTGATGGCGCTGGTCATGCCACCGGTCCAGGCCGCAGCGATCATGCTGCCGATCCTCATTATCATGGATGTGGCAAGTCTTTGGTCGTGGCGCGGATATCGTGATGCGAAAACCCTGAAGCTGATGTTACCGGGTGGTCTGCTCGGGGTTGGTATTGGCTGGCTCACCGCCTCGATCGTCACCGATGACATGGTGAAGCTGATTGTTGGCATCATCGCGATCGTGTTTTTTGCGCGGTATGTGTTCGTGAGTGCTGCCAGGCGCGCGATCGCTCAACCGCATAATGCGGGAGCCGCAACATTTTGGTCCACGATCGCCGGCTTCACAAGTTTCGTAGCGCATGCGGGTGGGCCGCCCTACCAGGTCTATGCTTTGCCGCTGCGCCAGGATCCCAGGATCTACAATGGCACGAGCGTGATTTTCTTTGCCATCATCAATGCAGTGAAGGTCATTCCATATTTTGCACTCGGTCAATTCGATACGGCCAATCTTAAGGCATCGGCGGTCCTGGTGCCGCTTGCCCCATTGGCCACTTTCGCCGGCGCCTGGATCGTAAAACGCATGCGCGCCGAGGTATTTTATCCGTTCATGTACGTGATGATCCTGCTCATGGGATTGAAGCTCACCTATGATGGAATCCTCAGCCTGTTATAATTTTCAACGAAAGTTGATCGGGCGAAACGCAACTTTTGCCCTATGTCAACATTACCAACTCACTACCGCCCAAGCGAGTCGCTTCCCATCGAGGCCGGGAGCGAAATTGAATTTGCATGACAGGATATCGGTGAACGCTATGACACAGACTCAGCTGAAACAGCGGGATACCCGTATCGATGTATTCCGAGCGTTGGCTCTCCTGACGATCTTCATTAACCATATTCCGGGCACGGTCTACGAGAACTTGACGCATAAGAACTTCGGCTTTTCGGATTCAGCCGAGGCGTTTGTGTTGATTTCTGGTATCGCGGTTGGACTTGCCTACGGCTCTAAATTCGAAAGCGGCACCCGATTTCTGATAACGCTCAAGGCATGGCGGAGAGCGGCTACTCTCTATTGCACCCATATCCTGACGACAATCGCGACTTTGGCGATCTTTTGCGCGGCGGGAATCTATCTGAAACGTCCTGATTTCATGTCATTCATCAATATAGGTCCGCTTGTCGATGATCCGGCCAAGGCCTTTATTGGTCTCGCGACGATGGGCCATCAACTTGGCTACAACAACATTCTTTCCATGTATGGCGTGCTGTTGCTGATGCTGCCGCTGTTTCTGATGATCGCCAGCTTTAGTATTACGGCGATGGTCACGCTTTCGGGCATTCTGTGGCTGGTCTCCGGAGTCTACCAGATCGCGCCGCCAAACTACCCGACAGACGGCGTGTGGTTCCTCAATCCACTGTCATGGCAGTTCCTGTTCGTCATCGGTATCGCCGGCATCATGCACGTGCGGCGCGGCGGCAGCATTGCCTTCAACAAGTACCTGTTCGGACTCTCGGTTGCCTATATCCTGATAGCACTGGTTTGGGTTCGTTGGCCGCTATGGGGTATCGACACTTCGCTCGGCCTGCCGATGGTGGTGACCGGATTCGACAAGACTTTCCTGTCTCTGACGCGCCTTGCCCATGTGCTGGCGCTTGCCTACATCATCGTGTCGGTGCCGGCAATTTCCAACCTTGCGCGCACTTCAGTTGATCACCCGCTGGCGCTCCTTGGCAAACACTCCCTGCCGGTATTCGTAGCAGGCACCATCCTTGCCATGGTGGCACAGGTGGTAAAGGTCATGAATCCAGGCGGTCTTTTAGATGACACGTTGCTTATCGGCAGTGGAATCATGGCGCAATTTGCCTTAGCTTACTATCTCGAATGGCTACCGCGCATTGGTTGGGGCCGCCCGGTCCAGCAGGCTACAAAGCCGAAATCAGTGATCACTGGCAGACCTGTTGCGGCGAGCAATATGAAGCCTGCGACAAGAGCCGTCGCCTCCTGATAGTCCCAAAATGGGTCGCGCATTAGCCCGCCTTGAGCGGGCTTTTCTTTGTCGCTTTCAAGAAATCGGTGGCCTCGCTTCGTGAGCATGGTTTAATCTTAAACAACTATAGCGTTGGGAGGCGTGTGTGGGTGGAATCTTTGACCAGGATCTGGAGCGTTCTGCGGCAAATCATCAACCGTTGACGCCGCTGTCGTACCTTGAGCGTGCGGCCAGTGTCTATCCCACTCGAACGGCGATCATCCATGGCTCTCTACACACAGATTATGGGACTTTTTATCGGCGAGCGTGCCAACTCGCATCCGCACTCGCCCGGCAGGATATTGGGAAGGGCGACACGGTCAGTGTGATGCTTTCGAATACGCCTCCGATGCTGGAGGCGCATTTCGGCGTCCCAATGGCAAAGGCTGTCTTGCATTCCCTGAACACACGGCTTGATGCCGCAGTCATCGCGTTTCAACTTGACCACGCCGAAACCAAGCTCGCGATTGTAGATACCGAATTTTCGACGGTCTTTCGCGAAGCGTTGAAGCTCGCCAGGGTCCAGCCAAAGATCATCGATTTTGTCGATGAGCAATATCCGGCCGATGCGCCCTATCCACAGGGGGAGCGCATTGGCGATTTGGACTACAGCACGTTCGTCGAGTCTGGTGATCCAGGTCATGTGTGGTCGATGCCCGATGACGAATGGGATGCAATAACGCTCAATTATACATCGGGTACTACAGGCAATCCGAAAGGG
Organism: uncultured Alphaproteobacteria bacterium; assembly: GCA_963777425.1. Lineage (GTDB taxonomy): Bacteria > Pseudomonadota > Alphaproteobacteria > Rhizobiales > Rhizobiaceae > Phyllobacterium. The sequence continues at coordinate 774,533 of CAVZQS010000011.1, forward strand.
GTTGTCTATCATCATCGCGGTGCCGCGCTGATGGGCTATGGCAATATCATTGCATCCGGCATGGCGCGGTATCCGGTCTATCTATGGACGCTGCCGATGTTCCACTGCAATGGCTGGTGTTTTCCCTGGACTTTGGCACTGCAATTCGGCACGCATGTCTGTCTGCGCTGGGTGAGAGCAAAGCAGATGTATGACGCCATTGCCGATCATGGTGTCACGCATCTGTGCGGTGCGCCGATCGTCATGTCGACATTGATCAATGCACCAGAAGCGGACAAGCGGACGTTCCCACAAATGGTAACATTCAACACGGCCGCGGCCCCGCCGCCGGAATCGATCCTTGCCGGTATGGCGGATGCGGGATTTGCCGTTACCCATCTTTATGGACTTACGGAGACTTACGGGCCCGCGGTGGTCAATGAATGGCAGGATGAATGGGACGTACTAGAAACGCCATCACGCATAGCCAAGAAAGCGCGTCAGGGTGTACGCTATGCAGCGCTCGACGATCTTGCCGTTCTCGATCCCGAAACGATGCAGCCGGTTCCCGCTGATGGTGAAACGATCGGCGAAGTGATGTTCCGGGGTAATATCGTCATGAAAGGCTATCTTAAGAATCGTCAGGCCAGTGACGAGGCTTTCGCCGGAGGATGGTTTCATTCCGGCGATCTCGGGGTGATGCATCCGGACGGGTACATCCAGCTCAAGGACCGGTCGAAGGACATTATCATTTCGGGCGGCGAGAACATTTCGTCCATTGAAGTCGAGGACGCCCTCTACAAATTCCCGGCAGTAAATGCCTGTGCTGTGGTGGCCCAGCCCGATGACAAATGGGGTGAAACGCCTCTGGCCTTCGTGGAGCTGAAGCCGGGACATGAAGCCAGCGAAGAAGAGCTCATCGCGCATTGCCGCAAACTGTTGGCGAAATTCAAATGTCCGCGGCACGTGCTATTCGAATCCATCCCGAAGACCTCTACGGGGAAGATTCAGAAGTTCGAACTGCGAAAACGGGCCAAGCTGCTCTCGGAAGGATAGTTTGCAGTCACGCCGCAGCGACGATCTCAAGCTCGACAAGCCAGTCGTCTGCTAATGTTTGAACCACGATTGCTGTTGTCGGAACGATATTGCCTTCAAGTGCGTCGACACGGGCATCCTGATTGTCCTTAGCGAAGGATGCGTCACGCAAATAGCTTGTGACCCTGACGATATTGGCGACGGTCATTTCAGCTGACGCGAGAATTGTGCGAACGTTCGACCAGACTAGAACCAACTGCGCGGCAAGGGTCGCACCTGCTGCCCCGGATGCGTCGAGGCCCATTGTGCCGCTCAAGTAGATGATTCGATCTGGGTTGCGGATCTCCAAGGCGTGCACATAGTCGGGCGTTGCCGGGTAGATTCCCTCGACGGGATCATGCGCGATACGTTCCATTCAATTTCTGCCTTCCAACAAAACTTCCTTTTGACGTAGATTGATAATGCTGAAGGAAATTCTGCCGCAAGGAAAAACCGCGCCGTGAAAGAAGATACGAATGACGTTCGAGGCAAACGGAAGGCGAACCTTGTGCTCGACGCTTTCGACCGAAGGATATTAGCAGCGCTCATCGAGGATGCGGGTCTGAGTTATGCTCGGTTGGGCGAAAGGGTGGGGCTCTCTGCGCCTGCAGTCTTCGAACGCGTCAAGAGGTTACGTAGTGCTGGTGTGATTGAGTCCGTCACAGCGCGGCTTGATGGAGAGTCCGTAGGTAAGCCGCTCCTCGCGTTTGTCCACGTGGATACGACCGGTTGGGGCAAGAGCGAGCAACTCATGCGCATCCGGGAATTTCCGGAAGTAGAGGAAATGCACTCGGTCGCCGGCGATACCGGCATGATCCTGAAGGTCCGCACGCAGGGTCCGCAGGCACTGGAGCATCTTCTCTCACAACTCTACGTAATCCCAGGCGTGACCGCGTCCCGCAGTTACGTTGTCCTCTCTACCTATCTTGACCGCCCGGTTCAGGCTGACGTCACGCTTGAATGGCCCAAGCACCCCTTACCGAAGGAATGAACGTCGAACTGCGAGAAGCGTCATCAACTTGATTGTCGGCGTTAACCAATCGTTAAGCATTACAATCTATAAATTGATCATCCAGTTTTCTGGATTCTTACCAAGTGGTTTGGCCACTTTGTTTGACGCCTCCCTGTTAGACTCCTGAGAGCCGCCATGTTTTGCGGCTCTTTTTTTATGTTCATATCTTTTCGCCGCCCCTGCCGTTAACCCTTTATTAAGGATAAACTTGCGCTCATGTGAGGATGCAGGCAGGTTGCTGGGGAATACTGCCCGCCGACTGTTGTGGTGCTCAGCTTGCTGTTCCAGTAAGGGGGCACTGCTTTGGCAAAATTGCGGATTGTGGCAGCGCATTTTAGGTAACAGGGCATATGATGGCTGAACAGGAATTCCACGTGGACAACACGATACGGCTCGCAGAGCGCATGGTCCGCTCGGAGAGCTTCAATTACCTTTATGATGAAGGTATGAGCCTCGTGGAAGAAGCAGCATCCTATCTCGATGGCGAGGGCCGTGAGGAAGCGAGGCGTTTGTCCCGTACCGCTGCAACTCTCTATGCGGCCGAATCGATGCGTTTGACAACGCGGTTGATGCAAGTTGCATCCTGGCTGCTTCTGCAGCGCGCGTCGCGTAGCGGTGAGATGACCCTCGAGCAGGTCCTTTCGGAAAAAGCCAAGGTACGCCTCGACACGGATTCGGCACCCGAAACTGTGGCTGGCTGGAATGAGATTCCGCTTTCCTATTGCGACATCGTACATCGCTCCTTGCGTTTGCAGGCCCGAGTCCGTCAGATGGACGATGAAATCTATAATGAGCGGACAGGACCTGAGCAAAGGCGGGTGCTTTCGGCCAATCCGGTCTCGGATCAGATAACTTTGCTTGCGACGGCATTCAGCCATCGCTGAGATTTTTCAATCACTTGCATTTGTTTCTCTTTTGTTCACCTTTCTGCTGTCAACATGCGTGGCACATGGATAAGGTTTCAGCATGAAAGAAGCGATTCGCATCATTGGTATTGATCCCGGACTACGGCGAACCGGCTGGGGTATCATCGAGACACTGGGCAACTCCTTGCGTTTCGTGGCCGCCGGCACAATCCTTTCTGATGCCAAGCTCGATCTCGCCTCCCGCCTTTGCCAGTTGCATGACGGCTTAGCCGCAGTGATCCACGAATTGATGCCACACGAGTCGGCAGTTGAGCATACTTTCGTCAACAAGGATGCGACGGCCACGCTCAAGCTTGGCCAAGCCCGCGGCATTGCCTTGCTGGTCCCGGCACTTGCGGGGCTGCAAGTCGCTGAATACGCCCCGAATGCAGTAAAGAAGGCCGTGATCGGGGTGGGGCATGGCGAAAAGCAGCAGATCCATATGATGGTCAAAGTCTTGATGCCGAAAGCGACGTTCGACACTGACGACGCCGCCGATGCCCTTGCCGTCGCAATCTGCCACGCGCATCATCGGCAAAGCGCAATCGGGCGCATCGCGATTGAACAGAAACTGGCGGCACTATGATCGGAAAGTTAAAGGGTACAGTTGACGAAATTGCCGAGGACCATGTCATCGTCGATGTGCACGGCGTTGGTTACGTTGCCTATTGCTCGGCGCGGACACTTTCCAATATGCCGGGGCCAGGCGAAGCCGTGGTGCTGCTCATAGAAACCTATGTTCGTGAAGATCTGATACGATTGTTCGGTTTTGGTACTGCCCTTGAACGCGAGTGGTTCCGCCTGCTGCAAAGCGTTCAGGGTATTGGCGCCAAGGTGGCGCTGAGTGTCCTTGGCACGCTGACGCCGTCCGACCTTGCCAACGCTATTGCCCTGCGGGATATTGCAATGGTCAGCCGTGCGCCGGGTGTGGGCAAGCGGGTTGCCGAGCGCATCGTCACGGAACTCAAGAACAAGGCCCCCGCCTTTGCCGGCGACGCGTCAGGGACAATCGGGCTGAAACAGGAATTGGGCGAGGGAGTCGCTTCAGCGCCGGTCACTGACGCGGTATCGGCCTTGACCAATCTTGGCTATTCACGCGATCAAGCCGCCAATGCCATAGCAGCTGCCCTTAAGAATGCGGGAGACGGTGCAAACTCGACCAAACTTATCCGGCTTGGGCTGAAGGAATTGTCACGCTAATGCGGTTGTTTGAAAACGCCGGTTATGCGAGGACAGGCGCATGAGTGATGCAAGCCGTCTGATTACACCCGACAAGCGCGGAGAAGACCTCGATACCACCCTCCGCCCGCAAACGCTTGCCGATTTTGTCGGTCAGGCGGCGGCGCGCGCCAATTTGAAGGTCTTTATCGAAGCCGCAAAGTCGCGTGGCGAGGCGCTTGACCACGTGTTGTTTGTGGGACCGCCGGGCCTTGGCAAGACGACGCTGGCGCAGATCATGGCCAAGGAACTCGGTGTCAATTTCCGATCGACCTCGGGACCCGTGATCGCCAAAGCGGGTGACCTTGCGGCGCTCCTGACGAACCTCGAAGAGAACGACGTCCTGTTCATTGATGAAATCCATCGCCTCAACCCGGCGGTGGAGGAAATCCTCTACCCCGCAATGGAGGATTATCAGCTTGACTTGATCATTGGCGAGGGTCCTGCCGCGCGTTCCGTGAAGATTGACCTCGCCAAATTTACGCTGGTTGCAGCCACTACGCGGCTCGGACTTTTGACGACACCATTGCGGGACCGCTTCGGCATCCCCATCCGGCTGAACTTTTACACAGTTGAAGAACTGGAACATATAGTTCGGCGCGGAGCCCGGATCATGGGTATCGGCATGACGGACGATGGAGCGCTTGAAGTGGCGCGCCGGGCGCGCGGTACGCCGCGTATCGCTGGACGTTTGCTGCGCCGGGTACGGGATTTCGCCATCGTCGACGGCAAGGACAGCATCGATCGTGAGACCGCCGATGCTGCCCTGTTGCGGTTGGAGGTGGATTCGCTTGGCCTTGACCAGCTTGATCGGCGGTATCTTTCGATGATCGCGCATAATTTCGGCGGCGGCCCGGTCGGCATCGAAACGATTGCTGCAGGTCTTTCCGAACCGCGTGACGCTATCGAGGATATTATCGAGCCCTATCTGATCCAGCAGGGTTTCATCCAGCGTACGCCGCGTGGACGTGTTCTGACTGCCAATGCATGGAAACATTTGGGCCTGAATGCACCAGCGGAAATCATCCAGCAGCAGATCAATCTGTTTCAGGAAGATGACTGAAGTTCACGGAGCCTTCAGTCCGAGCCCTTTGAGGATCACCGGGTCGAACGCCCGTTTTTCATCGTCAAGGGTTATGCCGAAGGCGCCGCCCCATGACCAGACCGACCAGGGAAAGCCGCGCTTTTCCGCGGCGGCGGTCATATCCTTCAAGATAGGCGGCGCGCCACGAAGAAGGCATCCGGAACTTCTTTCGATATTCCTGGCGGATCATGCCGAACTCGCCGAGATAGATGCGCTTCGAGGGTATGCCGTACTCGTTGCCCCATGCTTCCGCCTTGTCGAACGGTTCATCGAGCATCGCGAGAACCATGGCGTAGGTTGTCACGCCGCCAGCCATCTCATTGAAGCCGGTCAAGCAGTTCGTCGCGCCGTTCGTCGGGTGCTTTCGTCTCGATTGTCTTCCTGACGATCGAGAGGCGCTCGTCAAGAGCCTTTCCACCCAACAGATCGGGCGGATAGGGTAGGCCTTCCACATAGCTCATCGAGTCTCCCGTCCAGTCAGCGCCCTGGTGGGTGAGGACGTAGGGCTCGTAGGTGTGGAATGCCCAGATGACATTGTCGTCGGCAATGGATCCGGGATCGATTTTCGCCAATCCATATGCGCTGGACCAGCAACCACCGGACAGGATCAAGGTGTGTTTGGGCATCGCCTTGCGCGCGGCCGCATGCAGCTGCTCAAGCATGGCGGCCATTTGGGAAAGAGGGTCGGATCGCAGTCCACGACCGGCTCATTGAACGGCTCAAAGGCGGTCGTTGCTGGATCTGTGCCGGATAGCGCTTTGCCAAGACGTTCGGACAACGTCCAGATAGCGGCCAAACAGATCTTTGTCCGCCAGAATCTGGTTGGTTCCGACTTTGCGGACATCACTGGGAATCGAGTGAAAATCAACAATGACCTTGAGCCCGGCCTCATGGAGCATATCGACGGACTTCAGTGTTTCAGCAATCAGTCTTTTGATCCGACTATCGGAGGCGTCTTCAAGAAATATTGCGGGATCAATAGGCATTCGGACGAAGTCAAAGCCCGCTTTCCTTATGTCCTGAAGATTGCTGGCGTTGGAATCGTGCCGCCACTCGGGAAAGTTGGAGAGAACCGCCTCTTCATCCCAGCGTTCCGGTCTCGGCCACGTCGTCCAGATATCGAGGTTCAGACCATGTTGCATTGTGAACGTCGTGGCCGAAGCCGCGACCGCTCCTGCCGCCCAGCAGGTGATGCAGAACAGGGCGCGTAACAATGATAGGTGCAATTCTTTGGCGTCCTTCCTGCGGTGGGTCTGGACAAGATGCCCGTCAAGCCTGCAAAAGGGAAGGACCATGAGTGAAAACAATTCCCACACGATAATTGCCACCGGACTGGCCGGCGAACTGACCGATGTCGGGCACCGCCTTATGGCGCGTGTCTATTATGCCGATACGGATTTTTCCGGCATTGTCTACCACGCACGTTATCTGGAGTTCCTGGAGCGGGGTCGGACCGATTATTTGCGTCTGCTTGGTGTGCACCATTCAGAACTTGCGGATGGCAAGCTTGGCGAAAGCATTGTTTGGATTGTGCGGCGCATGGAGATCGACTTCAGATCGGCCGCACGCATCGACGATATATTGACTGTAGAGACACGTACCGCCGAAATCTCCGGAGCACGCGTGAAAATGGCGCAAACGATTAAGCGGGGAGATGACCTCCTCATTTCAGCTACTGTTGAGGCTGCCATGGTCAATGGCGCAGGCCGTCCGCGAAGATTTCCGGCAGATTGGATCAAGCTCTTCAGACCGGGATCGCAGGACAGATAATTTAAAGCGGTCATTCCGCCTAAATGATAACTGATCCTTAACCATAACAAACCATGAATAAAGGCGTTCAAACGAGGTGTTTCGCGTTAACGCCTTCGTTTTACCAAAATTAACCGTGAGAAGCCGCAGGTGGTTACTGGAAAAGATCCGGTTTCAAAACGTGGCTCATCTGGAGTGAGAGACGATTGCGCCCCGGTCAACATGCCGGGTTTTCGGATTCGAGGGTAGTGGATATGGAAAATTTAGCGGTTGCCGTTCAGACATCGGATACGTCCCTGTGGGGGCTATTCTGGCAGGCCGGATTTATCGTCAAGTTGGTGATGGTGGGCCTTCTTGGTGCATCGATCTGGACTTGGGCGATCATCATCGACAAAGCGCTCGGATTTGGCCGCGCCAAGCGCGCCTTCGATCGGTTCGAGCAGATATTCTGGTCGGGACAGTCATTAGAAGAGCTTTATCGCAATCTGGGTGACAAGCGGACAACCGGCATGGGCTCCATTTTTATCGCGGCGATGCGGGAATGGAAGAAATCTTTCGAGAAGGGCGCACGCTCGCCGATCGCATTGCAGATGCGTATCGACAAGGCGATGGATGTGGCACTGGCACGCGAGAGCGACTATCTCGCTGCACGGCTCACCTTCCTTGCAACGATCGGCTCGGCAGGACCCTTCATAGGGCTGTTTGGGACAGTTATCGGCATCATGACCTCGTTCATGGCGATTGCGGGTTCAAAGTCCACAAGTCTTGCCGTTGTCGCTCCAGGTATCGCTGAAGCTTTGCTGGCAACGGCCATTGGCCTTGTCGCAGCTATTCCAGCCGTTATCGCCTACAACAAACTGTCAAGCGATGCAGGCAAACTGACCGCGCGGATGGAAGGCTTTGCCGACGAGTTCTCCGCCATACTCTCGCGGCAAATCGATGAGAAACTGCCACGGACCTAAGCCGTCCGGAAACCGATAGAGCAATTGCGGGATTTGATGCCATGGGCATGTCGATAGGAAACAACGGTTCTTCAGGCGGACGCCGCCGGCGCGGACGGGCCAGCAAGGCGCTGATGAGTGAGATCAATGTCACGCCGCTTGTGGACGTCATGCTGGTGTTGCTCATCATTTTCATGGTAGCAGCGCCGCTGATGACAGTCGGTGTGCCGATCGATTTGCCCGACACACAAGCAAAAGCGCTCGATACCGACACCAAGCCGATTACAATTTCGGTTAATCAGCAGGGCCAGATTTTCATCGAGGATACGGAGATTCCGATCGAGGAAATCGTGCCCAAGCTGCAGGCCATCGCCAAGACCGGCTACAACGAGCGCATTTTTGTACGTGGCGACAAAACCGCCGACTATGGCGCCGTCATGAAAGTCATGGCCCGCATTTCCGCATCCGGGTTCAAGAATATCGGTCTCGTCAGTCTTCAGGAGCAGGATAGCTGATCAAAATGAGAGGCAGCATCACATCCTCTGCTATTATCCATGCCGTTCTACTCGGCTGGGGGCTGCTGTCCTTTTCCGCGCCCGCACCGATGGTCGCGGACGTTAAGTCCATGCCGATTGATATTGTGCCGGTCGAATCCATCTCGCAGGCTCAGCAAGGCGACAAGAAGGCACCCAAAGCTGAAAAGCCTGCGCCAAAGCCAACGGAAAAACCGCAGACTCTCCCCGAGGCTCAAAATCTAGGCGACAGCGACACGGACGTAGCCACCAAGCCGACGCCAGAACCCAAGCCTAAACCTATTGAAGCCGCGGAAGCGCCAAAGCCGTCCGAAACGCCCGTAGAAAAGCCGGAGCCCGAGCCTAAACCGGAGGTCAAGCCGGAGCCAAAGCCGGTACCAGTACCTGCCACGGAGATGAAACCGGAACCTGCGCCCAAGCAGGAGGTGAAGCCTGACCCGGTTGCTGAGGCGATTAACGAGGTGAAGCCAGAGCCGGCGCTAGCAGAAGAAACATTCAAGCTGCCAGAAAACGTGGCCAAGCCAGAAGTCAAGCCAACGCCACCGTCGCAGACGGCGAAGACGCCTGACCGCAAGGAAACCCCCGAAAAGCCAAAGCCGACCCAGACTGCTGCCGCTCCGTCGAAGGAAAAGGGCATAGCGGATGAGGTGGCTGCGCTGCTCAACGCCCAGAAGCCAGCAGGCGGCGGAGCCAAGCGATCAACAGAATCAGCTGCCTTGGGTACCGACAAACCAAGCAACGGCGCCAAGCTGAGCCAGAGTGAGATTGATGCGCTCAGAGGTGCCATCGAGAAGTGCTATATTGTTCCGGCAGGAGCCGAAAATGCCGAAGACCTAAAAGTCACTGTTAGAGTGAAGTTGACAAAGGAAGGCGAAATAGACGGCACGCCTGAAGTATCGGGTCCGGGTGGTTCTGCGGTTCAACGCGCCGCTATTGAGAGTGCCCGTCGTGCGGTTATGCGCTGTGCACCCTACACCCTGCCACAAGATAAATATGACACCTGGTCTAGCGTAACCGTGAATTTCGATCCGCGCGATATGTTCTAACACTAATTTGGCCAGCCAGATGAGGGCCCCTTAGCCATGATGAAAATGTTCCGTATTATCCTTTCAACCTTTGCTGCGATCCTCGCTGCGGCGACGATGGTGACCTTGCCGGCGCGTGCAGAAGTTACAATCGATATTACGAAAGGTACTGTCGAACCATTGCCAATCGCCATCACCGATTTCCTTTCCGGTGATCAGCTTGGCGCCAACATCTCCGGTGTGATTGCGGCCGATCTAGAACGGTCCGGCTTGTTTGCTCCGATCGACAAGGGTGCTTTCATCGAGAAGATTTCCAACCCCGATGCTGCTCCTCGTTTCGAAGACTGGAAGGTGATCAATGCTCAGGCGCTCGTCACTGGTCGCGTCACCAAGCAGGGTGATGGTCGGCTGAAAGCGGAATTCCGCCTTTGGGACACATTCGCTGGGCAGCAGCTTGAAGGCCAGCAATTCTTCACCTCGCCGGATAGCTGGCGCCGTGTCGCGCACATCATAGCCGATGCTATCTACGAGCGTCTGACTGGTGAAAAGGGCTACTTCGATACCCGTGTCGTCTTTGTCGATGAATCCGGTACCAAGGAAAAGCGCGTCAAGCGCCTGGCGATCATGGATCAGGACGGTGCCAATGTGCGCTACCTCACGAATGGCAAGGACCTTGTCCTGACACCGCGCTTTTCGCCAAGCCGGCAGGAAATCACCTACATGTCCTACGAGCAGGGCAAGCCGCAGATTTTCCTGTTGCAACTGGAAACCGGGCAGCGTGAACTTGTCGGCAATTTCCCCGGCATGACCATTGCTCCGCGCTTTTCGCCAGACGGTCAGAAGGTTGTGATGAGCCTCCTGCAGGAAGATGGCAGCGCAAATGTCTACACAATGGATCTGCGCAGCCGTACGACGACACGTTTGACCAGCACTTCTGCTATCGACACTGGCGCTTCCTATTCGCCGGATGGGAGCCAGGTTGTGTTCGAATCGGACCGTGGCGGACGTCCCCAGATATACAAGATGGGTGCCGACGGATCGAACCCGCAGCGGATCTCCTTTGGTGACGGTTCCTATTCCACGCCGGTATGGTCTCCGCGCGGCGACCTGATTGCCTTTACCAAGCAATCGGGCGGGCAGTTCTCGATCGGTGTGATGAAGGTCGACGGATCGGGCGAGCGCATCCTGTCGAGCGGTTATCATGACGAAGGCCCGACCTGGGCCCCAAATGGCCGTGTGCTGATGTTCTTCCGCCAGCCTCCAGGTTCAAACAGTCCGCACCTTGTGACGGTTGATCTGACGGGCCGTAATCTTCGCCAGATCCAGACCCCAAATCTGGCTTCGGACCCGGCTTGGTCGCCACTGCTCGAATGATCCCGTAGATGATGCAATGAAATGTGTGCATTCGCGGCGGTGTTACCAAACATCGCCGCGAATGTCGTTTTTCCGCCGTATTTTATGCCTTAAGGGTGCTGCTTACATTGTTCGAAATTCGCCGTTAATCCTGGAGTTAAGAGTGGATTAACCCTGTTTCTTGAACAGGCCTTAACCTCGATATGGTTACTGCTTGTTCACCGAAACAATTCAATTCTTAAGGAGTCCAGGCTATGCGCCGCTTCGAAATGATCGCCCGCAGTCCCGTTGTCGTTGCACTCTTCATGTCTCTCGCAATTGCGGGCTGTGCTTCGAAGAAAAATATTAACAGTGCCGGAGATCTTGGCCTTGGAGCAGGTGCCGCAACCCCGGGTTCGACACAGGATTTCACTGTTAACGTCGGGGACCGTATTTTCTTCGATGTCGACTCTTCCGTCATTCGTGCCGACGCACAGCAAACGCTAGCCAAACAGGCCCAGTGGCTGCAGCGTTACCCCAACTACGCGATCACTGTTGAAGGCCATGCCGACGAGCGCGGCACGCGCGAATACAATCTGGCTCTTGGCCAGCGCCGTGCGGCCGCAACGCGCAACTACCTCGCATCTCGTGGTGTTCCGGCTGCTCGCGTCAAGACCTTGTCATACGGCAACGAGCGCCCGGTCGCTGTGTGCGACAGCGAATCGTGCTGGTCGCAGAACCGTCGCGCCATCACCGTGCTGGGCGGCGCAGGCAGCTAAGCCGAGGTCGGTTTATCTTGGAAAAAGCGGCTTTCGGGCCGCTTTTTTTGTTCTGATTTCTATCAAAACAAAATTTGGCCGAAGTCACGTTGCTCGTGTTAGATAGGCCTGCCGCAAATCGTAGCGGTGTTTCAAATTCCCATATCAGGGGCGGGTAAAAGGAATGAACAAACGACTGAAAAGAATGGTACTGGCAATGATGGCGCTGCCGTTTCTGGCAACCGGATCAAGCCATGCCGCTGGTCTTGACGGCGGGTTTTTCCCGCGAACGCCGAAAGCGGACATCGTTTCAAGCGATGCACCGGTTTTGATGGCTCAAGCCGGCGATCCGCGCGTCAGCCAGCTGGAAGAGCAGATCAGGCAACTTACGGGCAAGATTGAAGAGCTGAACTTCCAGCTTCTGCAAATGCAGGAGCAGATGCGGAAAGTTCAGGAAGACAACGAGTTCCGGTTCCAGGAACTGGAAAAGGGCAAGCGGTCGGACGCCGGTGGCAAAAGTGACCGTACCGTTGCCTCCGCGACACATACGCGGACAACGGGGGAGGCATCGACCGATGCCTCCGCTGCCTCAAACCGGTCAGGCTCGATGAATTCGCCAGACGCCACCGATTCCGCTGCTATTGACCCACAAACCGATGCTTCCCCGCAACTTGGCGAACCGCCGCGCGACCTTGGACAGATCGAGTTTGACGCCAATGGCAACGTAATTGGTGGTACGGCAAACGATAATCCGGCCATGTCATCGGACAACACCACCGTCGCCGCATTGCCGGATACCGATGATCCCAAGGCCCTGTATAGCCAAGCCTACCAGCTTTTCCTGTCCGGTGATTACAAGGGCGCCGAAGTCGCATTCCGCAGTCATGTCGACCGCTTCCCCAAGGATCCGGCCGATCCGGATGCACGCTACTGGCTTGGCGAATCCCTCTATGGGCAAGCTCGTTATCAGGAAGCAGCCTCGGTTTTTCTCGATAATCACAAGCAATTCCCCGACTCCAAAAAGAGTCCGGAGAACCTTCTCAAGTTGGGGATGACTCTCGCCAAGATGCGTGATCATGAAGTCGCTTGCGCGACTTTCGCATCCGTCTCGTCACGTTACCCCAATATTTCTGCGGCGGTAAAAGAGCGGGTGAAGAATGAACGTGCCGCCAACAAATGCTGAACCGGATCTCGATCCAGGCAGTGTTCTTGACGGGATCGATTTCACAGGATTGAAATCCGTCATCGTTGCAGTGTCAGGGGGCAGTGACTCATTGGCATTGTTGTATTTGCTTATCGAGTTCAGCAAGCTACGCCCATCTTTTCCTGATATTATCGCGGTAACGATTGATCACGGCCTTCGCCCACGTTCCGCTGAAGAGGCCAGTTACGTCTCCAGACTTTGCAATGAAGCCGGCATCTCACATCGCACACTGCATTGGGCCGGTGCAAAACCCGTAACCGGTTTATCCGCGAAAGCGCGCGCCGCACGTTACGGCCTCTTGTGTGATGCTGCCTACCATTCAGGCACTTGCATGGTACTTACGGGCCACACGCTAGACGACCAGATCGAAACGTTTGTGATGCGCTCGGCTCGTACCGGCGAGGGGAGGAGCGACCGTGGCTTGGCGGGGATGGCGCCCGCAACATTGCTGGACCGGGAAATCTGGCTTGTAAGACCGCTGCTAAAGGTTTCGCGGGAAACGTTACGGGGCTATTTGAGGACAAAAGGGATTGCATGGTGTGAAGATCCGTCCAATGACGATCCAAAGTATGAGCGTGTGCGTATACGCAAGGCGTTGAAGCATGATGAGCGCGAACGCATCCACGGCGGAATCGTCGAGAAGATTGAACAACGTCGATCCATGAATGCGCAAGCCGCCGAAGTCTTGCGGCATTGTACGACGGTCTGTGATGGACTTCGTGTAGAGATCCGCCGCCAAGACTGGCTACGGCAGGATGCCGATGCGCAGCGTCTCGCCATCGGCGTACTGCTTGCAATAGTGGGTGGGCATTCCTTCCTGCCTGCAGCCGACATTTGCGACAAGGCCTTACGACATATTGGGGCGGATGACCTGCCTGGCCGGATGAACGTGAGTCGGTGCATTCTCCAACGCAGAAAGGACAGCGTGTTGGTTTATCGTGAAATGCGATCGCTTCCGGAGATCACAATCGAGCCGTATCAAACCGCGATTTGGGATGGACGTTACCGGATCGTCAACCAAACGCCTCGCGTTCTCCATGTCACGGCATGCGGCGCGGATGGATTGGATGTGCTCAAGAAAAACGGACACATCATGTCCCACCGGGGTTCGGCATTGTCCGGGCCAGCTCTGGTGAACGGAGGCAAGGTTGTTGCTATGCCCTCGGATGTGCCACAGGAAATCGGCGTGACCCGGCACCTAGCGCTGTTCGACCATATCCTTTCGGGCTATGATGAAATCCTGGCTCAATCCGTTGCAGAAATCTTTCAGGTCCAGAGCTACAAGCGTTGTCCTGTAAACCAGATTAACAAGAATTGACCTCAGTTTGAACGCCAGCCTTGGCAAGGCCATGCTTCGAACCTATGTTACGTATAAATTCCGCGTCCTTGCGGTTGTGATTGATGGGACCCGATATGAATCCTAACTACAGGAACTTCGCACTGTGGGCGATTATCGCCTTGCTTCTGATTGCGTTGTTCAATCTTTTCCAAAGCCCCACCTCGCGTTCGGCATCGAGCGATGTTCCCTATTCCCAGTTCATCAGTGATGTGAATAGTGGCCGAGTCAAATCGGTGACGATTTCCGGCAACCGCATTACGGGCACTTACTCCGACAACGGTTCGAACTTCCAGACCTATTCTCCCGGAGATGCTGGTCTCGTTGGCCGCCTCGAAAGCAAGAATGTGCAGATCGCTGCACGACCGGAGACGGACGGCTCGACATCGCTCGTCGGCATGTTGATTTCGTGGCTGCCGATGATCCTGATTCTGGGTGTGTGGATTTTCTTCATGCGCCAGATGCAGGGCGGCTCACGTGGCGCCATGGGATTTGGCAAGTCCAAGGCCAAGCTCTTGACCGAGGCTCATGGCCGGGTGACGTTCCAGGATGTGGCTGGCGTTGACGAAGCCAAGGAAGACCTCGAAGAAATCGTTGAGTTCCTGCGCGATGCGCAGAAGTTCCAGCGGCTGGGCGGGCGTATCCCACGCGGTGTGCTGCTTGTAGGCCCTCCCGGTACCGGTAAAACCTTGCTGGCGCGCGCTATTGCTGGCGAAGCCAATGTACCCTTCTTCACCATTTCGGGGTCTGATTTCGTAGAAATGTTTGTCGGTGTGGGTGCATCCCGCGTACGCGACATGTTCGAACAGGCAAAGAAGAATGCGCCATGCATTATCTTCATCGATGAAATCGATGCTGTTGGCCGTCATCGTGGCGCGGGTCTAGGTGGTGGTAACGACGAGCGTGAGCAGACGTTGAACCAGTTGCTGGTCGAGATGGATGGCTTCGAAGCCAATGAGGGAGTTATCCTTATTGCGGCGACTAACCGTCCGGACGTGCTCGATCCTGCGCTGCTGCGTCCGGGCCGTTTTGACCGTCAGGTTGTGGTGCCAAATCCGGACGTTACGGGCCGCGAGAAGATCTTGAAGGTCCATGCTCGCAACGTGCCGCTCGCACCGAATGTCGATCTGAAAATACTCGCACGCGGTACGCCTGGGTTCTCCGGTGCTGACCTTATGAACCTCGTCAACGAGGCAGCGTTGATGGCTGCACGCCGCAACAAGCGGCTTGTGACGATGCTTGAATTCGAAGATGCCAAGGACAAGATCATGATGGGTGCCGAGCGCCGCTCGACAGCCATGACCCAGGCAGAAAAGGAACTGACTGCCTATCACGAGGCTGGCCACGCGATCGTAGCACTGAACGTCGAGGTTGCTGATCCGCTGCACAAGGCGACGATCATTCCGCGTGGCCGCGCGCTGGGCATGGTCATGCAGCTGCCAGAGGCAGACCGCTATTCGATGAGCTATAAATGGATGATCTCGCGCCTCGCTATCATGATGGGCGGCCGTATTGCCGAAGAACTGAAATTCGGCAAGGAGAACATCACGTCAGGTGCCTCGTCTGATATCGAGCAAGCAACCAAGCTTGCCCGTGCCATGGTGACCCGTTGGGGCTTCTCCGATAAGCTTGGTCAGGTGGCCTATGGCGAGAACCAGGAAGAGGTATTCCTTGGTCACTCCGTGGCGCGTACCCAGAACGTTTCCGAAGAGACAGCGCAGCTGATTGACGCCGAAGTGCGCAAGCTGATCGATGATGCGTATAACCACGCCCGCACCATTCTGACCAAGAAGAAGAAGGAGTGGATTGCTATAGCCGAAGGTCTCCTTGAGTACGAGACACTGACGGGCGAGGAAATCAAAGCGCTAATGGCTGGTGGTAAGCCTGCCCGTGACCTTGGTGATGATACGCCGCCATCGCGTGGCTCGGCAGTTCCGAAAGCAGGTTCGGCCAAAAAACCGCGCAAGGGTGATGAACCGGACAAGGGCCTTGAGCCGCAGCCACAATCATGATTGTGGCTTGATACGAAAAACGGCCGGTGCGAACCGGCCGTTTTTGTACGAATTGTTCACGCATGGCAAGTAAGTATAATCGCTGTCGTGGTTACATAATTTGTGGGATGTGAAATTGGAGCGCTTTTGCGCTAAGCAATGATAATCACCGGGCAAAACGAGGCTGCGTTCCGGTTCCGCCGGAAATTAAAGCAGCCAATAGAATTGGACGATTAATATGGCTCGCAAGTATTTTGGCACTGATGGCATCCGCGGACAGGCAAACGCATATCCGATGACACCGGACATCGCGATGAAGGTCGGCATGGCCGTTGGACTCGCATTCAAACGAGGCGAACACCGCAATCGTGTTGTGATCGGCAAGGACACTCGGCTTTCCGGCTATATGATTGAGAATGCCCTCGTCGCGGGATTTACCTCGACAGGAATGGATGTGTTTCTCCTCGGGCCAATCCCTACGCCGGCTGTAGCCATGCTTTGCCGGTCGTTGCGTGCTGATATCGGTGTGATGATTTCAGCTTCCCATAATCCATTCCACGACAATGGAATCAAGCTGTTCGGACCGGATGGTTTCAAGCTGTCCGATGATATCGAACTTGAAATCGAACGGTTGATGGACGAGAACCTGGCCGATCGTCTATCGAGTTTCGATGCGCTCGGTCGAGCCAAACGCGTCGACGGCGACATTTATCGCTATATCGAATTCGCGAAAAGAACGATGCCCAAGAACATATCCTTGGCCGGGCTCCGTATCGTCGTCGATTGCGCCAACGGCGCCGCCTACAAAGTGGCGCCGGCTGCATTGTGGGAACTCGGTGCCGAGGTCGTCACAATCAACAACGAACCCAACGGCACAAACATAAATGAAGACTGCGGTTCAACCCACCCGCTCGGATTGATCAAGAAAGTGCACGAGGTACGGGCCGATATAGGCATAGCACTCGATGGCGACGCCGACCGGGTGCTGATTGTCGACGAAAACGGGGCCATTATCGATGGCGATCAGCTCATGGCGGTCATTGCGCAATCTTGGCAGGAATCCGATCGTCTCGCCGGTGGCGGCGTTGTTGCGACAATCATGTCCAATCTTGGGTTTGAGCGCTTCCTCGGTGATCGTGGCCTGACCTTGGCGCGCACGCAGGTTGGCGACCGCTACGTCGTCGAGCACATGCGTGCCAACGGATACAATATTGGCGGTGAGCAGTCTGGCCATATCGTGCTGTCAGATTATTCAACGACCGGCGACGGGCTGATATCAGCTCTGCAGATTCTGGCGGTTGTTCAGGAACTAGGAAAGCCGGTTAGCGAGGTTTGCCGCAAATTCGAGCCCGTGCCGCAGCTCCTGAAGAACGTCCGCACAACGGGTGGCAAGCCGCTGGAGAACAAGAAAGTGAAGAGCGCGATTGATGAAGCGCGCGGCCGTTTGGGTAACACCGGCCGGCTGGTTATCCGCCCCTCCGGTACAGAGCCGCTGATCCGCGTCATGGCGGAAGGCGACGACCGGAAATTGGTCGAATCTGTTGTCAACGACATCATTTCGGTCATTTCATCGGCCGCCTAGAGCACCGACACGCTTTCACCTTGTGCTAAAATGCAAGACGGTGCCCGTGTGCTGGCCCCTTTTGCTTTTGATGCCGTGACTGTTACTGTTTTCTATTCGTTAACGTTAATAGATATGGTGAACAAACACAGTTAATCGGGATTTAACTTTTACCCCTCATATTGGCTACAACCTTTAGTAGCAATCGCTGCGCTTCGATCTTTGGGCCTTGTGAGGGAAACGGAAATGAGCACTTTAAACAACTATGCTGCAATGGGCGCAGCGCTCTTGTGCCTGGGTGCTGCCCCGGCCTATTCGGCGGATATGCCTGAAGCTCCGATTGTGGAGGTCCAGCAATTCGGAGGCTGGTATCTGCGCGGTGACATTGGCATGAGCAATCAGCGTTTCGATGAACTGGACTACGTTGGTTTCGATGATCCGGTTGTACACGGCTGGCACAATGATGGCGAGTTCGACGCCGGCATTACCGGACAGGTCGGTATCGGTTATCAGTTCAATGACTGGTTCCGCGTGGATGCGACTGCCCAATATCGCGGCAAGACCGAGTTCAGTGCGCTCGATTTCTATGATACCGATGGCATCCCTGGGACTGGCGACGAAGCAACGAACAGTTATCACGCCAAGAAGTCCGAATGGCTACTCCTGGCCAATGCGTACACCGATCTGGGAACGTATGGTGGCATAACCCCATATGTCGGTGCGGGTATCGGCGCCTCGCGCAATACAATTTCGGGCTTCACTGATGACAACATCATAACCGGCGGTGGCGGGTTTGCAGGCAGTGAATCGCAATGGGAATTCGCTTGGGCGTTACACGCCGGCGTTGGCATCAAGGCGACCGATCGCATGACCATTGATCTCGGCTATAGCTACGTCGATCTTGGCGATGGCAAAACTGGGACGGCATATAACTATGATGGCGTCGGCACACGCAATGCCCCGTTCGAGTTCAAGGACATTGCGTCGCATGACTTCAAGGTCGGCGTACGTTACGCCTTCTGATTGATTGTACACATGAATTACGAACGGCAGGAGCAATCTCCTGCCGTTTTCGTTTGGATGTTCGGAGAGCGCTATCGGATGTTCGCGGCAGGAATTCGTGTCGCACTCAAACAAATTTCTTGACTGCCAGCGACATTTCTCCTAGTTCCCGGAGTGGGCCACCTCTCCCCAACGAGAGGCGTGCTATCTGTAAGGATAGGAGAAAACATGACGACGCTATCGAAGCCGGCGCAGCGCCCGGCTAACCCTAATTTTTCATCAGGTCCCTGTGCAAAACGTCCCGGATGGTCGCTCGAAGCGCTTTCCGATGCCGCGCTTGGCCGTTCGCATCGCGCCAAAGTTGGCAAGACAAAGCTGAAGCAGGCGATCGATCTTACCCGCGAAATCTTGCAGGTCCCCGCTGATTACCGCATCGGAATCGTACCCGCCTCCGACACCGGTGCTGTCGAGATGGCCCTTTGGTCGCTTCTTGGTGAGCGCGGCGTCGATATGGTCGCATGGGAAAGCTTCGGTGCCGGCTGGGTGACGGATGTAGTCAAGCAACTGAAGCTCCCGGATGCCCGCGTCATCGAAGCGGGCTATGGCGAATTGCCGGACCTTTCTCAGGTCGATTTTGATCGCGATGTGGTCTTTACCTGGAATGGCACGACCTCGGGCGTGCGTGTGCCGAACGGGGATTTCATCCCTGCGACACGCAAAGGGTTGACGATCTGCGATGCGACCTCTGCCGCATTTGCCCAGCGATTGGATTTTGACAAGCTCGACGTCGTCACCTTCTCCTGGCAGAAAGTACTCGGCGGTGAGGGCGCCCACGGCATGCTGATCCTCAGCCCGCGTGCGGTGGAGCGACTTCTGTCCTACAAACCTGCATGGCCTCTGCCGAAGATTTTCCGCCTTACCTCAGGCGGCAAACTGATCGAGGGTATTTTTGTCGGCGAGACAATCAACACGCCATCAATGCTCTGCGTCGAGGATTATCTCGACGCCCTGAACTGGGCAAAGTCGATCGGCGGGCTTGATGGGCTGGTTGCGCGCGCAGACAAGAATTTCTCCATTCTCGATGCTTTTGTAGAGCGTACACCCTGGGTTGCCAATCTTGCGAAAATCCCGGCAACCCGGTCCAATACCTCCGTGTGCCTCACCATTGTGGATCCTGAGATCATGGCTCTCGATGCCGACGCGCAAGCCAATTTCGCCAAGAACCTTGTGGCTGTGCTGGAAAAGGAAGGCGTCGCCTTTGACATTGGCGCCTACCGCGATGCACCTTCGGGATTGCGTATCTGGGCGGGCGCAACTGTCGAATCGGCTGATGTTGAAGCTCTGACGCTGTGGCTCGATTGGGCTTTCCAGTTGCAGAAGACGGCTCTGAAGCAGGCAGCCTGATCATTAGGCAAAATGTGGCCGCAACATTGCGGTCGCCCTCAATCAAAATCATTCGTATCATCGATGGAGGCCATGATGGCACCGCGCGTACTCGTATCCGATAAACTTTCCCCAACCGCCGTGCAGATATTCAAGGATCGCGGCGTGGAAGTCGACTACTTGCCAGACCTCGGCAAGGAAAAGGACAAGTTGCTCGAAGTGATCGGGCAATATGATGGCCTTGCGATCCGTTCCGCGACCAAGGTCACAGAAAAGCTGATCGCCGCCGCAAAAAACCTCAAGGTCATCGGCCGCGCCGGCATCGGCGTCGACAATGTCGATATTCCCGCAGCTTCCCGCCGCGGAATTATCGTGATGAACACACCTTTCGGCAATTCCATCACAACAGCCGAACACGCGGTTGCCCTGATGTTTGCCGTTGCCCGCGAATTGCCTGAGGCCGATTCGTCCACCCGCGCTGGCAAGTGGGAAAAGAACCGCTTCATGGGTGTCGAGATCACGGGCAAGACGCTCGGTGTGATCGGCTGCGGCAATATCGGTTCCATCGTGGCCACGCGCGGCATTGGACTGAAAATGCACGTGGTTGCTTTTGATCCGTTCCTCTCGGAAGGACGGGCAGAAGAGCTGGGCGTGGAGAAAGTTGAGCTCGACGAGCTTTTGACACGGGCTGATTTTATCAGCCTTCACACACCGATGACTGACAAGACCCGTGGTATCATCAACGCCGAAGCCATCGCCAAAATGAAGGACGGCGTTCGCATCATCAATTGCGCACGCGGTGGATTGATCGTTGAAAAAGATCTGGTCGCGGCGCTGAAATCCGGCAAGGTTGCCGGTGCCGGCGTTGACGTCTTTGAAGTAGAGCCCGCTACTGAAAATGAGCTTTTCCATCTTCCGAACGTCGTCTGCACGCCGCATCTCGGTGCTTCCACAAGTGAAGCGCAGGAAAACGTCGCCCTGCAGGTCGCAGAGCAAATGTCTGACTACCTGATCAAGGGCGCGGTTTCGAACGCCATCAACATGCCATCCATCACGGCAGAGGAAGCGCCGCGTCTCAAGCCCTTCGTGAAACTTGCCGAAGTTCTTGGTGCTTTCGTCGGACAAGTCACCGAAGATCCGATCCAGGAAGTCGAGATACTGTTCGACGGATCGACTGCCGCCATGAATACACGTGCGCTGGCAAGCGCAGCTTTGGCAGGGCTCATCCGTCCGCAAGTTGCTGACGTGAACATGGTTTCGGCGCCGATCATGGTAAAAGAGCGGGGCATTATCCTTTCCGAGGTCAGGCGTGATAAATCCGGCGTGTTTGATGGTTATATCAAGCTCACGGTCAAGACGGATTCGCTAACGCGTTCCATTGCCGGTACCTGTTTCTCTGATGGCAAGCCGCGTTTCATCCAGATCAAGGGTATTAATCTCGACGCCGAAGTTGGTCAGCACATGCTCTACACGACCAACAATGACACGCCAGGCATGATCGGCCTGCTGGGCACGATTTGCGGGAAAAACAACGTCAATATCGCCAACTTCTCACTTGGTCGTGATCATCCTGGTGGCAACGCCATTGCCATGCTCTATCTTGACGAACGCATTCCAGAACATGTTCTGGAAGAATTGCGCGTCAACAAGGCGATCGTTTCAGCCAAGCCGCTGGAATTTGACATCGCTTGATAGTACGGATGTCGCATGATGGCATCCGATGGAAATAAGTTGGTTTGGCGGCTGATGGAGGCGGGTGACCTCGCTTCTGTCAGCGCTGTGGCAGCGGAGGTCCATCCGGATTTTCCCGAGGATGATGCCGTATTTGTCAATCGTCTCGCGCTTTATGGACAAGGTGCTTATGTCCTTGAGAATGGGACATCAATCGTTGGATATGCAATCACGCATCCTTGGAAGTCCTTTGATCTACCTGCCTTGAACACCGTGCTGCCGGCGCTGCTGGGGTATGATACATACTACATTCATGACATTGCATTGCTTGATGCAGCCCGTGGTACCGGGGCGGCAGGCAAGATCGTGTCTATTTTGGCCGCCCATGCCCTTGAAACCGGCTTTAGGGCCATGTCGCTGGTGGCGGTCAACGGGTCATCGAGCTTTTGGCAGAAGCACGGATTTGAGATGGTCAGCCGACAGGGTTTTCAGGCCAAACTGAGGACTTACTCGGAAGATGCCCGCTTTATGGTGCGTCGGCTCAGCTAGTCGCCGCGTGCTTCCGGCCGCTGAGTTCTGCAATCCAAATGCCACCAAGAACGAGAACCAGCGCGATCGCGTGATAGAGACGGAAATCTTCGCCAAGCAGAGCAACCGCCAGCAACGTACCGAAGATTGGCACAGCATTGATGAACAGGCCTGCCCGGTTCGCGCCGATATATTCCACGCCTTTGATGAACAACACCTGAGCCGCGAGCGAAGGCAAGATTGCTGTGTACAGCACGACCATTGTTCCGGTGATATCTGGCGGGGTCAATGCACCAGTTTGCCATTCCCATATCGTGAAGGGGATGGCTGTCAGGAAAGCAAAGAAAGTCATGACCGTCATCAAACTTTGCCAGTTGATGGCCGGTCTGAAGCGAAGCGCGACGGTGTAGCCGCTATAGAGGAGAACCGCGAGAAGCATCAACGCATCGCCATAGTTGACTTCGAGAGCTTGCAAGTTGGGCAAAGCTCCCATGCCCAGCGGTCAGTGCAACACCGACGAGGGAAAGGCTGAAACCAAGAACTTGGCCAACCCTAACGGGCATGCCAAAGAGCAACAGGTTGGCGATGAAAATTACCATGGGCATGCCTGCCTGCTCGATCGTAACATTGATGGCTGATGTGTAGTTCAGAGCGCTGTAAAGTGCCATGTTGAAGAAGGTGAAACCGAACGCACCCAAAGCGGCGAGCAGCCAGAGATGTTTGCGCAGGACGTTCCAGTCGCGGCGGATCTGCCTGACACTGATCGCAGCAACGAGCAGAAACGCCATAAGCCAACGCAATAGAGTCAGAAGCATCGGTGAGATGTGCCCAACTGCGAATTTGCCCGCGACCGCGTTGCCGCCCCAGAAAAGGGCAGTTATCAGGAGAAAAACATAAGCGGTGCGGTTCATGATGCAGCAGACTTTTCCAGCTGGGGAGCGATGGACTTTGCGGACGTGCGGACAATAGGTTTATTCCGCAAATAAAGGCAAATTGGTTCGCCTATATTCGAAAGAATGGTCGCGCTTTTATGAACCAGCCTGTATAGAAGCACCGCATTTATGGAAAAATGCGCGACGAGGTTATGGCTCGAGGAGTTCTGAATGGCAAATGTTGTTGTGATTGGTTCCCAATGGGGTGATGAAGGCAAGGGAAAGATCGTCGATTGGCTTTCCGAACGGGCTGATGTCATCGTTCGCTTTCAGGGCGGTCACAACGCGGGTCATACGCTGGTCGTCGATGGCGTCACTTATAAACTGTCACTTTTGCCGTCCGGTGTGGTACGGCAGGGTAAGTTGTCCGTTATCGGAAATGGTGTCGTTTTCGATCCGCATGCTTTCATCGCGGAAAAGAAGAAACTCGAAGCGCAGGGCGTCGTCATTACCCCAGAGACGCTGAAGATTGCTGAAAACACCACGCTGATCCTGTCGATTCACGGTGAACTGGATCGCAGACGGGAAGCGTCCAATGCAGGCACCAAGATCGGCACGACGGGGCGCGGTATCGGTCCAGCCTATGAAGACAAGGTTGGCCGCCGGGCAATCCACGTCCTTGATCTTGCCGATCCTGATACGTTACCGGCGAAAATCGAGCGACTTCTGGCACATCACAACCCGCTTCGTCGCGGCCTCGGCATCGAGGAAGTCGATGGTGCGAAGCTGCTTGAAGAGCTCCAGGAAGCCGCGCCGCACATCTTGCCCTTTATGGATCGCGTCTGGTACGTCCTTGACCAGAAGAAGCGTGCCGGCGAACGGATTCTGTTCGAGGGTGCGCAGGGAACGCTGCTCGATATCGACCACGGCACCTATCCCTTCGTAACCTCATCGAATACTGTTGCCGGACAGGCGTCGGCAGGTTCAGGCATTGGACCAGGTTCCCTTCACTACGTTCTCGGCATCACCAAGGCATACACAACCCGTGTTGGCGAAGGCCCGTTTCCGACAGAACAGCAGAATGAAGTCGGACAGTTTCTCGGCGAGCGCGGCCATGAATTCGGGACAGTAACTGGACGCAAGCGCCGTTGCGGCTGGTTCGATGCGGTGCTCGTGCGCCAGGCTGTTGCGAACAACGGCATCAGCGGTATCGCGTTGACCAAGCTCGATGTGCTCGATGGTCTCGAGGAAATCAAGGTTTGTACAGGCTACGAACTTGATGGGGAAATCATTGATTACCTCCCAGCGGGTCAGGGGCAGCAGGCCCGCGTCAAACCCGTCTACGAAACCCTTGAAGGCTGGCAGGGTACGACTGCGGGAGCGCGCAGCTGGAGCGAACTTCCGGCGCAGGCAGTCAAATACGTTCGCTATGTGGAAGAATTAATCGGCGCGCCGATTGCACTTTTGTCTACGAGCCCGGAACGCGATGACACAATACTTGTTACCGACCCGTTTCATGATTAGAGTCGCAAACACGTCTCGAGGTTAATCTCACAACAAAACCATAGGTTTGGGTGAATGGCAGATTTCGTTGCAGTATTGAGGAAAACAATTGACGGGCTTGCGGACCCAACGCCGGAGCTTCGTCAACGTGTATATGCAAAGGCTCGCGCAACGATTGAGCAGAAGCTTGCGGCGCTGAATGCTACCGAAGCTGTGTCGAAGCGTCAGGTAAAGGCGCTCGAGGATGCAATCGCGGAGGTCGAATCCGATTTCGCGCCGGCCGTCGAAGATTTCATACCAGCGGCGCCTGCACCCATTCCAGTGGTGCCGCCTGTTCCAGAGGTATCAACGCCTCCGGCGGAGGCTGCCACGCCGTCAAGCGCAATTCCAGAAAAATCGGTGCCGAACTCCTCCCCGTCCTTCACCAAAGTGGGCTCGCAACCGGACGCACTTGAAGATTTTCTGATCAGCCACACCCCAAGCGAGGCCAAAGCCGAACTCAAGGGGGAAAGTTTTGGTCAGAGCGATGGTCTGAGCCGTCCTCAAGGCGAAAACGGTGATGAGGATCTCAATATCACCACCGAGGATAGCCCTTCAAGCGATTATGGAGTGTATACGCGACGCGGGACTTTGAAGGAGCCAGCGCAAAGACGTTCATTGGTCCCCTTGCTCAGCATTCTTGCTCTGCTCCTCGTGATAGCGGGAGCAGGTTATGCAGGCTGGACCTATCGCGGCAAGATCGCCGAGGAGGCCGGCGCGGTAAAAGATTATCTGGCGGGCCTTACGAGCTCAAACTCGCCGGAACAGCCAAAGCCGGAGGATACGGCAGCGAACGTACCGGCGGAGCCCGCGCAGCCAGCTCAGCCTGCGCCAGCTCCATCAGCATCCACACCAGCGGAGCCGAAACCCGAGCCCAAACTGACGCAAAGACTGTTACCCGACGGCCAGGAGATCAATCCAGGCCCCG
Organism: uncultured Alphaproteobacteria bacterium; assembly: GCA_963777425.1. Classification (GTDB taxonomy): domain Bacteria; phylum Pseudomonadota; class Alphaproteobacteria; order Rhizobiales; family Rhizobiaceae; genus Phyllobacterium. The sequence continues at coordinate 800,161 of CAVZQS010000011.1, forward strand.
CCAATGACACCCCGTCGCTCGGCGAAGGCACCTCTGTTGCTGCCTCAACGCCTGATCAGGCTGCAAAGCCACCCGCGGCGCCCGGTCAGCAGCAGGCCGCTGGTCAAGCGCAACCGTCCGCAGCGCTGCCGATTGGCCAGAAAGCGTTCTTTTACGAGGAGCGTTCAGGCCAAGACGCGGGTACAGCGGACGCAGGTGGTGTTGTCTGGTCGGTCGTCCAGGAATCACCGGGGAACGATCTGCCGCCTGAACCCGCTATCCGGGCAGAGGTTACAGTCCCTGACCGTGGAATCAATCTGCGCATGATTATCCGGCGCAATGGCGACAAATCACTCCCTGCAAGTCATCTGGTCGAGATGATCTTTACCGTTCCCGATGGTTTTGCCGGTGGTTCGATTGATAACGTCTCGCGCATGACGTTCAAAGATACGGAGCAATCTCCAGGCAGCCCGCTCGTCGGTATCCCGGCCAAGATCGCCGATAATTTCTTCATCATTGCAATGAACGATGCGAAGACTGCTATCGATACAAACATGTCCCTGATGCGCCGTCAGTCGTGGATCGATATTCCTATCGCATACAAGACCGGGCGTCGTGCTCTGATTACACTTGAGAAGGGGCTTCCTGGGGAGAAGGCCTTTGATGATGTACTGAAAGCCTGGGCCGCCAAGGCGGGCGGCTAGGAAGTTACGAAAAAGGCCGCAGCAAGCGGCCTTTTTCTTGATCTGATGGCATATGCGTCAGCGGGCATCGGAGCCCGTAGAAACCAGGGCCTTCTGCTGTTTTGCAGCGGCAGCTTTCACGGCGTCCTGGACTTTCTCGAAAGCCCGCACCTCGATCTGGCGAACGCGTTCTCGGCTGATGCCAAATTCCGTTGACAGGTCTTCAAGTGTTACCGGATCGTCGGCGAGGCGCCGCGCCTGGAAAATACGGCGTTCCCGTTCGTTGAGCGACGACATGGCACCGGAAAGCATCTCACGGCGGTTTTCCAGTTCGTCCTGTTCGATCAGCATCTCTTCTGCGCTGTCATGGTCGTCGACGAGCCAGTCCTGCCAATCGCCACCCGCTTCACCATCGGAAGAGCGAATCGGCGCGTTCAAAGACGCATCGCCGGACAAGCGACGGTTCATCGAAATCACTTCGTCTTCAGATACACTGAGGCGCGTCGCGATTTCCTTGACCTGTTCAGGGTTGAGGTCGCCATCGTCCAACGCCTGGATCTTGCTCTTGACCTTGCGCAGGTTGAAGAAGAGGCGTTTCTGATTGGCGGTCGTGCCCATCTTGACCAGGCTCCATGAGCGCAGCACGTATTCCTGAATGGATGCCTTGATCCACCACATGGCATATGTGGCAAGACGGAAACCGCGTTCCGGCTCAAACCGCTTTACAGCCTGCATCAGGCCGACATTGCCTTCGGAGATGACCTCGCCAATCGGCAGGCCATAGCCGCGATATCCCATCGCAATCTTGGCGACGAGCCGTAAATGGCTTGTTACGAGTTTGTGTGCCGCTTTGGGATCAGCATGCTCCAGATACCGCTTGGCGAGCATGTACTCTTCTTGCGGTTCGAGCATGGGAAAACGGCGGATTTCTTCAAGGTAGCGGGTCAAACCACCGTCACCACCTAAGATACTTGGAAGACTTTGGGCCACAGAGCACCCCTCCTCATTTTGGAATAGCCCCCATTATCGGCGGGCCGCACCCACCTGCCCGCCCACAGCTTGGCGCGAACAGAGTAGTGCCATCAATATATAGGTAGCATTTTGTCAAAAACACGGTGCGTTAAGCGACGAAATAATCTGTCACATAAACGTGAACGATACACTCAGGATTTTGCACATGCGGTGTGTAAATGCTTGAGCGGCTGAATGGTTCCACCGTTGTTGCATTTTTCCTAGAGCATACTGCTTTGAAACGCTTCCAGCAATGCTGCCATATCATCCGGTAGCGGAGCCTCGAAATGCAGAATCTCGCCGGTTGATGGGTGCTCGAAAGCGAGAAGTCTGGCGTGCAATGCCTGCCGCTTAAATCCTTTGACAATGCTTTGGAGCGGTTCTGCGAGTTTGTTGGCCTTGGTCTTGTAGGCACTGCCATATTCCAGATCCCCCACGAGCGGATGGCCAATATGGGCCATGTGAACGCGTATCTGATGTGTTCTGCCAGTTTCCAATTCGCATTCCACGAGGGAAGCGAGAGCCGTTGCGTCTTCTTTTGCCCCAAAGCGCTTCTGGACCTCGAAATGCGTTATGGCGTGGCGGGCGTCATCACGCTCTTCTTGGACTACGGCCTGTTTGGTGCGGTCACGATGGGAGCGGCCAAGGGGCGCATCGATGGTCCCGGTCGTCCGGTCAGGGGTCCCCCAGACGATCGCAAGGTACGCGCGTTCCAGATTGCCTGTACGTCCATGGTCGGCAAACTGCGCACTCAGGTTGCGATGGGCAAGGTCGTTCTTGGCTACGACCATGACGCCGCTGGTTTCCTTGTCGAGGCGATGCACAATGCCAGGTCGCTTGACACCCCCGATGCCCGACAATGTATCACCACAATGGTGGATCAGTGCGTTGACGAGCGTACCGGTCCAATTACCATTCCCCGGATGCACGACGAGCCCTGCAGGCTTGTTGATGACAATGAGGTCAGTGTCTTCATAGAGGATACTAAGCGCGATTTCCTCGCCCATCGGGGTAGCATCCTCGGGTTCGGGGATTTGGATAGCGATATTGAGACCTTCACGCAGTTTGTGCTTCGTCTCCGTGACGATCCTGCCCTCAACGCTGACTTGGCCCTCGTTGATCAGTGATTGAATGCGATTCCGCGACAGGTCCGGCGCCAATTGAGCAGACAGCCAGGCGTCCAGCCTTTTGCCGGAGGCTTCGTTATCGGTAATTAACTCTTTCAAAGACCTCGTCCCTTCGTTACAGAGGCTTGGTTTCGAAACCTCGGAGATGCCTGTATGGCCAATATCAACCCAGACCTGGATGCGGAAGAAGCGCCCCTCGATCCAACCATGGAGCGGGTACGCCGCAAAATGATCCGGCTTCTCGCTGTTTCCATCGGTATTATGGTGATTGGTCTTATGGCGGTGCTTGCTGCCATTGTCTACAAGATTAACCAGCCTGCAGGGGAAGTGGTGACCGCTGCGCGGTCGGAGCTCCCGGCGCAGCCTCTCGGCGAAGCGCTCGCAGGTGAGGCGATCACACTTGATCCGGGTACACGCATACTTTCGCATAACCTTTCAGACAATACGCTCTCCCTTGAAACAAGGCTGGGAGATGGAAGCCGGCAGATTCTGCTCTACGACGTAGCGAGCAAGCGTGTCGTCGCGCGCATATCGGAGGCTGCCGGTAATTAGGTCGTGCGGCGGCGTGTTTACGTCAATGGCAAGCAAATCACCATTGCACTTTCCCGGGAGCTTGATTATACCCGCCTGATCAGCCTGCTACGCGCCCATCGTCTAGCGGTCAGGACGGCGCCCTCTCACGGCGCAAACAGGGGTTCGATTCCCCTTGGGCGTACCAAGATTCCCTCGCATTGTCCTTGTCAAGATAATGATGATCATAACGACTTTTCGGAAGGCTGCACCTGATGAGGTTGCCTCGGTCTGAAATTCTAACGAAAATTCGCCGGTCTGTGGTCTATAGAATATTGCGACCCCGCGCGCCTTCGCATCCCGTCGCGTTCGCTGGACCAGTCGTCGTTGTCGGATCGGCACCCGTTTCAACGGTACCTGTCGGGTTCAGCAACCATTTTCATGTAATCACGGTCAACGGGTCTCAAATCATTCTCGACAAGTGGGGAATTGACGTTCCCGATGCGACTTTCATGCAATTCAATCAGGTGGAGGGGCAAACCACCAACGCCATACACGTACGCAAGGTATTGAACGGAAGACGGACTGGTCTCCTTTATGTCGTCCGCTGGCCCAAAGGCTTCGACGCGCTTCGGAAAGGACTGGCCGCCTTCAACTATTCCTATGATAATGTGAAAATGGTCAATCGCTTAAAGCGCATGGCGATGTACGAGGCGGTGATGGGGGGCCTCAACGTTGAAATTGATGACGAGATGAAATTTTCCAACGGCATCACGGCAGTGTTCTATGCCATCATCAGCGGTGCCAAGGCCGTGATCATCAGTGGCATCAATCCTGATTCTTCGGGACATGTTTATAACGATGCCAATCTCAAGCGTTTGCATGCCGGCACCGACAAACAGATACTGCAGGCTCTCATTGATCGGGGTTATCCGATCTATACAGCAGACCTCGACGTTGCCAAAACGTCTGGCGTGCCGTTATGGACAGAAGAGGCTCTCAAGAGATTCACAGGGGCAAGCCCAAGGGAAAGATCTGAACCATAAAAAGGCCGCCCGCCGGCGACCCTTTATTTCAGATCAGGCAATTTAACGATCAAATGATTTTCCAGTTTGGGTCGACGGCGGTCGCGGCAGTGCGCCACTCGTCGGCATAGTCTACATTCTGCCAATCCTTGAACCATGGTCCGCCATTGGTAAAATGCACAGCGTTTGGATAGCCATTCGCCGGCTTTTCGTTCCAGCCTTCCAGCCAGTTCCATTCAACCGGAACCTCACCGATCTCGTCGTCCTGTGCCCACTGCATCCGGTGCAGGTAGGCGCCGCTCTCGCGGTTGATCAGTTCTGGCGTCAACTTACGTGTCGACGGATGGTCGCAATTGAACAGCATGAACGAAGACCAGTTCTTGCGGGGGTAACTGGTCTGGACCTTGCCGTCCATCTTCGTACCTTCCTTCGGCGTGTAGTCGTGTTTGACGCAGATGACAGCTTTCGTTTCGTCCCGGTATTCAAGCAGTTTGGCGACATCGCCAAAGAACAGAAAATCGCAGTCGCAAAATAACGCCCAGCCCTTATATCCAGCAAGCCAAGGCGTGAAGAAGCGTGAATAGGTGAATTCGGTTGAGGCTAGCGGATCGATATCACGCGTATACGCGCCTTTTGCTACGAGTTCGTCCAGTTTGATTGGGATTACCCGGACGGGAATGGTCGCGTGTCTCAATACAGTGCTCTTGGCGACTTCGTAGGCGATCGGTTCGCGAGAGTCCCATCCAACGTAGATATCAAGATCATTCTGCATAATGCCTCGCTTGTTATTCTGAGAGTCTGAGTAGGGTTTTAAACGAAATGCGGAAAAGAAAAACCCTTCTACGCCAAATGACGATACACGCCGTTGCTTTTGCACGAATATACACATGAGCGCATACCCGAGTGGTCACACTTGACGTTGCATGCCCGCAAGTTTAATCGATCGATCTCCTGAGGTGATATCGAGCAAGAACCGGCTCTCTTTCAAGGCGGAACTACCTTTTGAAACGACACCAATCTTTCTTGTTCCCAAGAATGGAAATTCCTTTTCCGTACCATTCAGATAGTCCTGCCGCTTTCCCTAAAAGCAAGAGCCATTCGCTGCTTACGCGTTGGCGCAACATCAATGTGAAGAAGCGTCACGAGCCAGTACAAATATATCCGCTGCGAACAGCCGATATCCGTCCGCTTGGCCCGGAAGACATTCCGCTCATTTTTCTTACGCACAACAGCGTTCAGTTTCTGCCGTCGTTTCTTGCGCATTACCGCAGTTTGGGTGTTACACGGTTTTTGTGCGTGGACGACCAGTCGACAGATGGTACGCGAGAAAAGCTGCTCAAGGAGACTGATGTCGACGTCTTTGGCTCAGATGTACGATATCGCCAGGCAAATGGGGGAAATCTCTGGCGCGAGGCATTGGTCCGCATTTTTGGAACAATGCGCTGGTACATGAATGTCGATTGCGATGAGTATCTTGTCTATGACGGGTGTGAGACGAGAAAACTACCTGAGTTGATCGCCGCGTTGGAAGCCAAGGGCGTGCTGCACTGTCCGGCACCAATGATCGATTGTTATCCATCGAATTCAATTAAATCCGCGGTTTTCGATGGCTCTACGGATATCATGCCTTGGCAAATTGCTAATTCTTTCGACCGGGAGGGTTACCGGCTGTTCCGGACCAGTTCGACCATGACCATGATGGGAGGGCCCAGAGACAGGTTGCTGGATGATCCTGAGAACTACGATGAATTGATGAAGTATCCGCTTCTCTACGTTGAGCATGGGATAGCGTTCACGATCAGCATCCACAAGCCATGGCCCTTCGATCGAAACTTCTCGCCAATCTACGGTTCGCTCCTACACTTCAAATTTTTTAGCGAGACGGAGGAATTCGTCAAGAAGGCGATAGAGGGTGGTCAATACTTTAAAGGTTCTCGCGCGTACAAGACCATGCTGGAGGCGATCACCGCCGGCAAGCTCGACAACCTCAATTCCGATGTGTCAGTGCAGTACGAGGGTTCAAAGCAATTGCTGGACCTCGGCTTCTTTAAAAGCGCGTTCTGAGTTACACCTCAGCAGATCGCGCTCGCTTCTTCTTGACCTCAGCCATGCGCGGCTTGGTCACCAGGCCGCTCTTGTAGAGATTGTTGCGATCAAGATTCTTCACGTCTCGTTCGCCACACAGCGCCATGGTGATATCCAGCTCCTTGCGGATAATCTCCAGGGCTTCTGTTACGCCCTGCTTGCCGCCCGCACCAAGTCCGTAAAGAAATGCGCGGCCGATGAAGGTTCCCTTGGCGCCGATGGCGAGTGCTTTCAGCACGTCTTGTCCGGAGCGTATGCCACCATCGAAGTGAACTTCGATCTTGTCGCCAACCGCATCGACAATGTCGGCCAGGACGGAAATCGACGACGGCGCGCCGTCGAGCTGGCGGCCACCGTGATTGGAGACGATTATTGCATCGGCTCCGGTCGAAACAGCCATTTTGGCATCATCAACATCGAGAATGCCCTTGATGATCAGCTTACCGCCCCAGCGTTCCTTGATCCAGGAAACGTCGTTCCAGGATAGGCGCGGGTCGAACTGCTCGGCAGTCCAGGTCGACAAAGACGATAGATCGCCGACGCCTTTGGCATGACCGACAATGTTGCGAAACGTGCGGCGCTCGGTCTTGAGCATGCCCATGCACCATTGGGGCCGTGTAGCCATCTGCCAGATGTGTTTCGGCGTAAACTTCGGCGGGGCGGAAAGACCATTCCGGATGTCCTTGTGACGCTGGCCAAGAATTTGCAGGTCGAGCGTCAACACCAGAGCTGAACATTTGGCCGCCTTGGCGCGGTCAATCAGGTTGTAGATGAAATCACGGTCGCGCATCACGTAGAGCTGGAACCAGAATGGCCTGGTCGTCACGGATGCGACGTCCTCGATGGAACAAATGCTCATGGTTGAAAGCGTAAAGGGGACACCAAACTCTTCGGCTGCCTGCGCCGCGAGCATCTCGCCATCTGCGTGCTGCATGCCAGTCAAACCGGTGGGAGCAAGTGCGACGGGCATGGAAACTTTTTGGCCGATCATCGTGCTTTCGAGCGTCCGGTCGGTCATGTCAACAGCGACCCGCTGGCGCAACTGAATCTTGCGGAAGTCCTCCTCATTGGCCCGGTATGTGCTTTCCGTCCAGGCGCCTGAATCCGCATAATCGAAGAACATTTTTGGTACGCGGCGTTGAGCAATTCTTTTCAGGTCAGCGATCTCGACTGTCTTTGGCATTTTTCCGTCCCGAAGCCTTTTGGTCTGTTCTTCTCATACTAATGGATGCCGCAATGCAAGTGCCAGCGGGAAATTCCAGCCATCCAGTCAATTAATCATATACGGGTACACACTTCATGAATAAATTCAACAACAAGGATTTGTCTTCGTTGCTGAAGGTTCGCTATGGTCGGCGAAACACTGCATTTCGTTGCAAAGGAATTTGATTCGATGGAAAAACATCCCGTTCTCGTGCTTGGCCCGCTCATGCCCTATCTGATCGAGGAGTTGGAAAGGCGGTACGCTGTCGAGAAACTGTACGAGGAGAAGGATGCACTAGGTTATTTGCAGCAGAACGCCGGACGTTTTCGTGCAGCGGTAACCAGTACATTTACGGGCCTGACGGCCGATATGATCGACCTGCTGCCTGCAACTGAAATTGTCTCTTCCTTTGGCGTTGGAACAGACTCGCTGGATGTGGCCTATGCGAACAAGAAGGGCATCAAGGTCGCCAATACGCCGGATGTGCTCAATGAAGACACGGCAAACATGGCGATTGCCCTGTTGCTGGCCACGACCCGAGATATCGTCGCCAATGATCGCTTCGTGCGGGAGGGACGCTGGGCGAGCGGAGAAACTCCGCCGCTGGCACAGGGGATTGAAGGCAAAAAAGTCGGACTGGTTGGTCTGGGTCGAATCGGCAGCGTCATTGCAGAAAAGCTCTTGGCTTTCGGTTGCGATGTCACCTATCACACGCGCAACAAGAGGCCGGATGTATCATACACTCATTATGCTGATCTGGTTGCAATGGCCCGCGATTGTGTAGTGCTGATCGCGATTTTGCCTGGCGGCGATGCTACACAGGGCATTATATCTCGCGAGGTACTGCAGGCGCTTGGCTCCAACGGAACCTTCATCAATATCGCCCGTGGAAGCGTTGTGGATGAGGTAGCGCTGGTCGAATTGTTGCAATCGGGCGGACTTGGCCGGGCCGGTCTCGACGTGTTCGTCGATGAACCAAGGGCGCCTGAAGCGCTGTTCACCCTCGATAATCTTGTCCTGCAACCGCACATGGGCAGCGCTACGGTAGAAACCCGGAAGGCCATGGCTGACCGGGTTGTGTCAAATCTTGAGAGCTATTTCGCGGCTAAATAAGCCCTAACGCCTTAGCCGAACACCACCGTCTTGTGGCCGTTGAGCATGACGCGGGATTCAAGGTGTTTCTTGACCGCCCGTGCCAGTACCCGGCTTTCGATGTCGCGGCCGGTGGCGACGAAATCCTCGGCGCTCATGGCATGGCTGACCCGCTCGGTCTCCTGCTCGATGATCGGACCCTCGTCGAGATCCGGGGTGACGTAGTGGGCGGTGGCGCCGATCAGCTTGACGCCGCGCTCGTGCGCCTGGTGATAGGGCTTTGCCCCCTTGAAGCTCGGCAGGAAGGAATGGTGGATATTGATCACCTTGCCATAAAGCCGCTTGGAGAGATTGTCGGACAAGACCTGCATGTAACGGGCAAGGATGACGAGATCGGCACCACTGTCCTTGACGATCTTCAGGAGCAGCTCTTCCTGTTCCTTCTTGTTGTCCCTTGTCACCGGCAAGACGTGATAGGGGATGCCCTCATGTTCGGCAAAGCGGCGGCTGTCCTCGTGGTTGGAGACGATCGCCGCCACCTCGGCATCGAGCCAGCCGACCTTGATCTGGTAGAACAGGTGCAACAGGGCATGGTCGAATTTCGACACCATGATGATGATCTTCGGCTTCTTCGCCTGATCGGCCAGGGTGGTTTTCATGTCGAACCGGTCGATGGCTGGCTTGAGCGCCCGTTCCACGTCGTCCTTGGTCGTGCCTTCGGCAGCAGTGAAGGCAATACGCATGAAAAAGCGGTTGGTCTGCCGGTCCCAGAACTGGTTGCTCTCGGCGATATTGGCATCCATACCTGCAAGTTCTGTCGTCACCGAAGCGACGATGCCCGGACGATCTTCACAGGAAAGAGTGAGCACATAATTCTTGTCTGACATGGGAACTCCGGATGCAGCCGATCTGATGTTCAAGAGATCATAGTGAGCGGTTTTGAACAGCGTCGACACAAAAGCGAAGCGCTCAGTCCTTTTTCCGGCATCTTGCGGAAGGGTCAAATGATCTTTCCTCAAGAGCTCATGAGTTTTGCCTCAGGCTTCTGGCTTGGTTCCATACCAGCGCGGCGTATAAACCCATCTCCCGCCATCCATGCGGTCAAAGCTGCGGGTGAGGGAAGACCCGACAATGATAACCGTCCGCATATCCACCTGCTCCGGGGTGAGTTCCGCGAGCGTGATCACCCGCAGCGTTTCCCCGGGCCGGCCTATATCGCGACCGAGGACGATCGGCGTGTCGGGGCTTCGATATTGGCGCAGAATCTCGATGGCGCGCGGCAACTGCCATGGCCGGGGCTTCGATATCGGATTGTAGAAAGCCATGGCGAAGTCGGCTTCCGCCGCCAGCGTTATGCGCTTTTCGATGATATCCCACGGCTTGAGATTGTCGGACAGGGACAGAATGCAGAAATCATGGCCCAGCGGCGCACCGCTGCGGCTCGCTGTTGCGAGGGCTGCAGAAACGCCGGGAATGATCTCAAGCTCGACGGTGTGCCAGGCAGGATTTTCAGATTCGTGCAGCGCTTCGACCACGGCTGCCGCCATGGCAAACACCCCAGGGTCCCCAGACGAAATCATCACCACAGATCGACCCTCTGCGGCAAGTTCGAAGGCATGGCGTGCCCGCTGCATTTCCTCGCGGTTGTCGGTCATGTGGACGGTCTGATCTGGGCGGAATGGACCGGCCATGCGTACATATGTTTCGTAACCGAGCACGTCTTCGGCGCGCTGCAACTCCTGCTTGACAGCAGGAACCATGAATTTCGAATCACCTGGGCCGAGGCCGACAACCACAAGCCTGCCGTGCATACGGCTGGCATTGATCGCATCCGCTGACGCTTTTGGCTGGAAAATCAGTTCACCCTTCCGTGGCGTCACCTCTTCCGTCGTCACGCGAATGATAAGTTCGCCATGATCATCCAAAGGCAGCCGCGCGTCCCGGAGCCAAGGTGCATCCCCCTCGATTCTCACAGTCTTGCCGGCAAGCATATCGGCGATGAAGGTTTTGGCGTCTCCGGGATTCTGCAATTTGAACCCCGGAGGCGGGTTCAGGAGGCAGGTGCCAAATCGGAGTTCGCCTGAGGTCGTGATCGCTGGCGAAACTTCGAGAATTCGCGCAATTTCCCTCGCCAGAATGTTGACGCCCGTGCTTCCGCCCAATAACGGCACGACGGCACTGCCGTCGTCGGCGACAGCGAGTACCGGCGGTTCGGCGCCCTTGTTTCCTAGCATTGGAGCCAATGATCGGATGGTAATGCCGGCAGAGCACAGGGTGATGATAGGATGGCCCGTCAGATAGTGCTGACGGATAGTCTCTCCAAAATTGGAGAAAGGGACGTCGGCCCCAATAACACGGCCCTCAAGTCCATGGATGCTCGCCCCTGGCAGGTCTGCCTTGATACGCAGCGCCGTTTCCATGCCAAGCGCCGAAAGGACGAGGATGACTGGTGCAGCGGTCATTCGCTACCACCTTGCCATTTTTCGCCCGGCACCAGAATGAGCGAAAAATAAGGGGAGGATTCGGGGTCAACATCGGCCAAGGGCACTATCCGCTGCGCATCCATCGTTGCGCGCTCGACGTAAAGTGCGCGGTCCATCAATCCAAGTTCTTCAATCACGCCGCGTACCTTTGCCAAGTTCTTGCCGAGTTTCATGATGGCAGCAGCCTCGGTCGCAGCAAGTTTGGTTCTCAAGTCTTCGGCAGGCAATACCCCGGAAAGCACCGTCAGTGTCTGATTGCGGTAAACGAGCGGGGCGCCGAGGACAGCTGCGCCGCCCAGAATCGAACAGACGCCCGGCACGACTTCCGTTTCATAATCCTCGGCCAACCGGTCATGGATGTACATGAACGAACCGTAAAAAAATGGGTCACCCTCGGCGATGACTACCACATCATTACCGGCATCCAGATACTCGCGCAGAAGCCCGGTAATCTCGCCATAGAAATCGCTGACGATGGATTCGTAGTTCATGTGGGCAGGCAGTATTTCCGTCGTCACCGGGTAGATGAGCGGCACGAGCAGCTGCCTTTCGTCGAGATAGCCTTCAACGATCGTAAGGGCGTTGCCCTTCTTCCCCTTCGCTGCGTGGTAGGCAACCACCGGCGCCGCCTGCAGCAAACGCAACGCTTTCAAGGTGATGAGTTCCGGATCGCCGGGGCCAACGCCCAGCCCGAAAAGCCGGCCTTTCTGCGGCATTATTCCTTCTCCGAAGCTAGCGCGTTGATGGCGGCAGCCGCCATGGCGCTCCCGCCACGCCGTCCATGGACCACGACATAGGGAACGCCGCGGCTGTTCTCGGCAAGAGCAACCTTGGACTCCATAGCGCCAACAAAACCAACGGGAAAGCCAAGAATAAGCGCTGGTTTCGGAGCACCTTCATCAATCAATTCCAGTAGGCGGAACAGAGCGGTTGGCGCATTGCCGAAAGCGACAACGGCTCCCTTCAGATGCGGGCGCCACAATTCCAACGCCGCGGCAGAGCGGGTATTTCCCATATCGCGCGCAAGAGCCGCGACCGACGGATCGCTCAATGTGCAGATCACCTCGTTGTTAGCGGGCAAGCGTGAACGGGTGACGCCTTCTGCCACCATGCGAGCATCGCAGAGGATCGGTGCACCGTTCAGCAGTGCATCGCGACCCGCCGTTGCGGCGCCTTCGGAAAATGCCAGGTCCTGGATAACATCGACCATGCCGCACGCATGGGCGACGCGAACAGCGAGTTTCTCAAGATCGGCCGGGATGCGGCTAAGATCTGCCTCGGAACGAATGATGGCGAAGGAGCGATCATAGATCGCCTGACCGTCGCGAATATAGTCAAGCATGCATTGGCCCCCCAGAGCCGGAATTTCGGCCGATCAGTTCGGCGGCTTCCTCGATAGTAACATTCGCAGCCAATAGCTTGCCAAAACGCGACGGTCCATTAGTCGCGCGCAGAAAGATGTCATAATGCCCAGTTGACGTTGCGACCAGCGTGACCGGTCTCGCTGATGGCGAGGCGCATGATTTGCTGCAGCCGCTCATATGAATAGGCGGTATGTCGGTTTTTCCATCCAACAATGCTGCAAGTTTCGATCCGTCGGCCCGCGTCGCCGCCAGGGCCGACCCGCACCCAGCTGAGCCGGAGCAACTTATCATTGTTGCGAGAGGCTGCTGTGGATCGACGGCGAGCCCAATTGAAACGAGATCGGATAGGGCGGCCGTCCCATCACCGGCTGAAACGTCAGGCAGCAGTACGCTCTGCCAGGGTGTCATGCGCAACTTGCCTTTGCTGTGTCTGTCGGCGAGGCCGGCGATAGATCGCAAGAGGTCCGGATTCAGCCGACCGAGTTGGGGCATGGCTCCCACCAGGCAGTTCGCCCCATCTCCTTCATCCCAGAGACCGAGGTGACCATTAACCTGCGGCAATGCTCTTCGCCAACAGGCAAGTTCTTCGTTACGGACGGGCAGTCGGGCACGTGCTTCGATTTGCTGGGCAAGGCCATCTGTACTGGCGTCTGCAATCATGTGGCGCATGCGCGAGGCGGCAGGATGACGCCCGTTCCAATCGACGAACGCATCGAGAGTGGCCGTAATGAGATCAAATGCTTGGCTAGCTGTGACAGCGTCAATGGCAGGCAGGTCATCTGCCTTGGTTGGCGGTGCGCCGGCAACGCCGAAGGCATATCCGGACGCTGGGTTATCCGGGTCGAACGCGCTCAACCAGAGGTCATGCGGGTGATCAACCATGGCGAGGTCTTCGCCACCATCAATGAGCACGGAGAATTTCGGCGACAGGCTTTGATAACCTGGATTGGTCTGAAGTTCGTTCAAGAGGCGGGTGGCCAGTGCCCTCACGTCAATCTTGCCTTTGGACTGACCGGCGATCGGGCTGATCATGACGTTGCGGACGTCATCGCCCTTATCAGTGAGTGGGCCAAGGCCTGCATCCAACAGCAGCGCAATCAACGCATTCTCTGTTTCCGGACGGACACCTCGAATTTGCAGATTGGCGCGGTTGGTGATTTCAATCACGCCGTTGCCAAAACGCTGCGCCGCATCCGCCACGCTGCGCGCCTGACCAGTACTAAGGTTGCCGAAGGTCAGCTTGACACGGCAGATCGAGCCGTCGAGCGCTTTTGCCATGCGGAAAAGCCCCGGACAGGCGGAACGCCTGTCCTCAATCGCCACAAGACATGCGGAACGGCGGTTCTCGACGGATGACTGGAAGGCATTTTCGGATAGCTGGTCCATGGTGTTCATGGTTTTACAGGATCGGCAGGTGCGTGCCAATCGTCCTCGTTGAGCACTTCGTTGACCCATATGATGCTTTAGGGCATGCATAGCGACAATTTTCACGCAGTTCCGGACGGAAAACCGCTTCACACTTTTCCTGGAATTGCTCTAAATCAATGGAACGCATGATGACGAAGTGGCTGACGGTTATCGGGATCGGTGAAGACGGGTATGGCGGTCTTGGCGAGAATGCCCGGCAAGCCCTGGCTGGTGCAAGGACGGTGTTTGGCGGCAAGCGTCATCTCGAACTCTTGCCGCCTGAAGTGGCCGCCAGACGCGTGACCTGGCCGACACCATTTTCTGACTCCTATCCGATGCTGCTTGCTCTGCGGGGGGAGTGCGTTGCGGTGCTCGCCAGTGGCGACCCGATGCATTTCGGCATGGGTGCAGCGCTGACGCGGTATATTGAACCTGATGAAATGCGGATCCTTCCGGCACCATCGTCATTCTCGCTCGCAGCAGCCGCGATGGGTTGGCCGATACAGGAAATCCAGCTGCTTAGTGTGCACGGCAGGCCGCTCGAGACACTGTTCAAGGCGTTTGTACCGGGCGCCAGATTGCTCATTCTCAGCAATGATGGAGGTACAGCGGAGCAGGTGGCGCGAATGTTGAGTCATAGTGGATTTCGATCCGCGCGCCTTACGGTGCTTGAACATTTGGGCGGCGATGCGGAGCGGCATGTCGAGGGCACCGCCACCGCATGGGGACATCCTTCCTGCGCAGACCTTAACGTTCTTGCCGTGGATTGCGGATTTCCTGCCTCGACGGCTCGGGTATACTCGGCAATTGCCGGACTACCAGACGACGCCTTCGAACACGACGGACAATTGACCAAGCGGGATATTCGCGCGGTCACGCTGGCGCATCTTGCACCGCTTCCAGGCCAATTACTTTGGGATGTTGGTGCGGGTTGCGGTTCAATCGGCATCGAATGGATGCGCGCCCATCCTGCTTGCCGGACGCTGGCCATCGAAGCAGACAGCAAACGTCAGGAACTGATCCTGCGCAATAGTCGCGCTCTCGGCGTACCTGATCTGAAGCTGGTCCGGGGGAAAGCGCCGGCTGCGCTCGCGGGTCTCATGGAGCCCGACGCCATTTTTATTGGTGGCGGTGTCACGGATGATGGTGTGGTGCAAACATGCTGGGATTGTTTGAAGCCGGGCGGGCGGCTGGTGGCCAATGCTGTTACGATCCAGAGTGAAATAACGCTAATCCGTTGGCGCGATACTTACGGCGGCGAGCTGACCAAACTCGGTGTTTCGCATGCTCAGCCGCTCGGAAGCTTTGATACGTGGCGCGCGGTCTTACCGGTAACGGTCTATTCAGTGAACAAGCCGGTTTGATCGAATCGATTGAATCCAACGACACGACAGGATGGAGACAGGTTTATGGCGTCTAAGGATGGCGGGAGATTGCAATTTGATGTGAATTCATATTCAACGGCGCATGAGCACTGCCTTCCGGTGGTTATCGCTGTGCTGAATTCCCATCTTTGAAAGCAATCAGGGAGTCTCAAGCAGGATTTACATATGGCAACCTATAAATATTTCACTTGGCCGATCCTTTTTACATTTGTAGGACTGGTGCTCGGCACATGGATAGGCTTCGTCTATTCCGGAACAGTTCAGGGCGCGCTCTCGGTTCTGTTTATATGTGCTGTTCTTGGTATTCTTGAAATTTCGCTGTCCTTCGACAACGCGATCGTCAATGCCAAAATATTGCGTGACATGACGCCTGTCTGGCAGCATCGCTTCCTGACGTGGGGCATCATCATTGCGGTATTCGGTATGCGAATCATTTTTCCGCTGGCGATCGTGGCGATCGCGGCGTGGATCGATCCCATCTCCGCATTGAAGCTTGCGGTCTCCAACCCGGAAGAATACGCGCGGATCATGCAGGAGGCACATGTCGGCATTGCTGCTTTTGGCGGCACGTTTTTGTTGATGGTCGGACTTAAATTCTTTTTCGACCATGAGAAAGACGTGCACTGGATTCGAGTGGTCGAGGCCCACGCGTCGCGTTTTGCATCGGTGCAAGGCATCGAGGTCGCGGTGGCCCTCATCCTCATCATTTTCTTTTCGCAGCAGCTGGAAGGTGAGGAGTCCATTACTTTCCTGACGTCCGCAATTTATGGGCTGCTGACCTTCCTTGTCGTCGAAGGCCTGGGTGCCATACTCGATGCGACGCAGGAACAGATGGACAGCATTCACAAGGGTGGCCTTGGCGCATTCCTCTATCTGGAAATGCTCGATGCCAGCTTCTCATTCGACGGCGTCATCGGCGCCTTCGCACTGTCGACCAATCTGTTTGTGATCGCGATAGGTCTTGGCATTGGCGCTTTTTACGTACGAGCGCTCACCATCATGATGGTGGACAAGGAAACGCTCGGCCAGTATCGATACCTCGAGCATGGGGCCTTCTACGCCATCCTGGTTCTGGCTATAATCATGTATTGCCAAACGTTGTTCCACATTCCGGAAGTAATTACCGGCCTAATTGGCGCCGCCCTGATCTTCTTTTCGCTTTGGTCGTCGATTGTCTATCGCCGGCGAAATGGAGAGACACAGGAGGCCTGATGTTCCGCTAAGAGGAAGGCTCGGCTTGGAGGAACTAAAGGCTCCTCAGCAGTCGGGCCTTTCTTGCCTAAACGGAGAATTGTCTTATGGAACTTGACCCCGAGAACGCAATTTCCGCTATCCAAACGGGCATTCAGCAGGCAAGCGCCCTAATTGTAACCTATTCATTTTCGGTTCTTGGGGCGATTCTCCTGCTAGTGATCGGGTTTGTCGTTGCTGGCCTCGTGGAGCGCTGGGTCTATGCTGGACTTGGACAGGTCAGCGGTTTTGATCTGACGCTGAGGCGCTTCTTTTCGAAGATTGCGCGCTATATCGTGCTCGGTCTGGTCGTTGTCATGGTGCTCGGCCAGTTTGGTATCCAGACGGCCTCTGTCATAGCTGCGATCGGTGCTGTCGGCCTGGCAATCGGTCTGGCTCTCCAGGGGACGCTGCAGAATATAGCGGCAGGGATCATGCTTCTCGCCCTGCGGCCGCTGCGTATCGGCGAGTATGTCGAAGTAGGCAGTATTGCAGGGACAGTCGAGGAAATCGGGCTCTTTGCAACAAGGTTGCGGGCAGCTGACGGCGTGTACGTTTTGGCTCCTAATTCGACACTTTGGACGCAGCCGGTCAAAAACTTCACGCGGAACGGCGTGCGACGCAACGACATCATTATCACAGTATCCAACGCGGATGATATCGAAGGTATTCAGAAGTCGCTGCTTGGGATGGCCGAACGCGACGCACGCGTAAAAACGGATCCGTCGCCTTCAGCATTCATTGCCGAACTGGGTGACACTGGCGCGGCGATCACCCTGCGTTACTGGACATCCGTTGGCGATTTCCCGGCGACCAAAGCAGATTTAAACAAGGGCGTAAGGAACGCGCTGAACGTCAAAGTCTAGATGCATTGTTGGAAATGGTGATCCCGACTGGATTCGAACCAGTGGCCTACAGATTAGGAATCTGTCGCTCTATCCTACTGAGCTACGGGACCATTCGTCCTGACATACTGGTTTTCAGTGCGGACGCCAAGTAAGAACATGCACGGAATTCCGAGTATTGTGATGACAATCATCGCGAGGGCCGCAGAGCGTTCTCGGCGAGTTGGGCCCAATAACTAATGCCATAAGCGATGGCGTCATCGTTGAAATCATAAGCCGGATTGTGCAGCGATGCACTGTCGCCATTGCCGATAAAGATGAACGCGCCAGGCCGCGCTTCGAGCATGTAGGAAAAATCCTCACCTGCCATCATTGGAGCAATGTCCGTATTGACCGCACCGCCTCCGGCAACGTTGCGGGCTGTCTGCGCGGCAAATTCGGTTTCGCGATCGTGATTGAATGTCACCGGATAGTTGCGGGCATAATGGACGCTGGCGCTGGCTCCGAGCGCGCTGGCAACGCCTTCGGCAACTTCGGTCAGCCGTCTTTCGGCGAAATCGCGCATTTCCGGCCGTAGCGTGCGGACCGTGCCTGCCAGTTCGGCCCTTTGCGGGATGATGTTATGCGCATCACCCGCATGAAACTGGGTTACCGACAGAACGACGGAATCCAATGGATCGGTGCCACGAGAGACAATGGTCTGCAAGGCATTGACCAGCTGCGCGCCGATGACCACCGGGTCGATGGTGCGGTGCGGTTGTGCCGCGTGGCCGCCGCGACCTTCGATTGTAATCGTGAATTCGTCCGTCGCCGCCATGATCGGTCCCTTGCGAATGGCGAACTCGCCAACAGGCAGGCCGGGAACATTATGCATGCCATAGACTTCCGAGATGGAAAACCGCTCCATCATGCCGTCCTTGACCATTTCGCGGCCACCGCCACCACCTTCTTCCGCGGGCTGGAAGATCACCGCTATGGAACCTTGGAAATTGCGCGTCTCTGCCAGATATTGCGCCGCTCCCAAAAGCATTGCGGTGTGTCCGTCATGGCCGCAAGCGTGCATCTTGCCTGCGGCGTGCGATGCCCATGGCTTGCCCGTGACCTCCGTCAGCGGCAGCGCATCCATGTCTGAGCGCAGTCCTACCGTCGGGCCTTCGCCGTGACGCCCCCGTATGATGCCGACGACGCCGGTACGGCCGATCCCCGTCTCCACGATGTCACAACCGAACTGGTGCAGCTTATCCGCGACGAACCGGGCCGTCTCGTGCACATCGAACATCAGCTCGGGATTCGCATGCAGATGATGACGCCACTGTGAAACCTCGACCTGCATTTCGACCGCGCGATTGAGCAAGGGCATTAAGTACAACTCCAAATTCAAGTCTGACATTTCAGTGAACAGAATAAAGGTGTTTTGCCATTTGACTGCCACATAAGATAGATAAGGCCATTGCCGCCCGGCGTGAAGCGCGGCTTAATGCCTTTTTACAAACAGGTCAGATTTCAGGAATGCAGAAAACTGTAGCACTCTTCCTCTCGAGTTGCGTCGTATCAGCAATCGCCGGTATATCGACGGCGCTTGCCGGCGCGAATATCACGGTCGACGCGGGTACCGGCGAAATCGTGTCGCAACAGGATGCATTCCAGCGCTGGTATCCGGCATCACTCACCAAGTTGATGACCACATATGTTGCCTTCCGGATGATCCAATCGGGCCAAATCGCCCTCGACACGCCAATCACCATGACGGCCAATGCTGTCAAAGAACCGCCGAGCAGATCGGGCTACAAGGCCGGGTCAGAGCTCACGCTCGACAATGCGCTCAAGATCATGCTGGTGCGCTCCGCAAATGACGTTGCGATGGCCATCGGCGAGACGCTTGGTGGTTCCGAGGAGAATTTTGCTGCCTTGATGAACGCGGAAGCGCGGCGGCTTGGAATGACGGGTACCCATTTCGTCAACCCCAACGGCCTGCACTCTGACGATCATTACACGACGGCGCGGGACCTGGCAGTGCTGACACTGCACTTGCGGCATGAGTTCCCCCAATATGTGCGCTATTTCGATATTGAGGCTATCAATTACGGCAACAGGAAATCGCAGACCAACTACAATGCACTGATCGGCAGATTCCAGGGAGCCGACGGGATGAAGACGGGCTTTGTCTGCCCCTCGGGTTACAATCTTATTGGCTCTGCCACACGAAATGGTCGCACGATCATCACAGTGGTGCTTGGTGAGCGGACAATCAACTCTCGCGTGACAAAAGCCGCAGATCTACTGGGTAAGGCATTTGAGGAGAAAGGCACGGGTCAAACGCTTGATACGCTTGCACCATATGGCCCCGCGTCGCGCGACGTGGCAGTGAACATGCGCCCCGAAGTATGCTCGAAGGAAGCCGCCGGAACTGACAATTGGGATGGAAAGGATGCCGAAGGGCACCTTGTGCAGGGGTCCGCCTATCTCACACGCATGGATCATCAGCCCAAGACCGAAGACATTGCTCTGCTACCTGCAAAGGTCAACTCTGTCGGCATCGAGATGAGCCGCATTCCGGTTCCAAAACCTCGACCCGATCGTGCGTCGCTGACGGACGCAAGCAATGCCTTAAAGGCGGTCAACTAATGGTCACCACTCCCATTCCGGTGTCGATCCTGACCGGCTTTCTCGGGTCGGGAAAAACGACGCTGCTCAACCGGCTATTGAAAGATCCTGCTCTCGCCGACACGGCGGTCATCATCAACGAGTTTGGTGATGTCGGTATTGATCATTTGCTGGTGGAGAAGGCCAGCGAGGGGATTATCGAGCTCTCCGATGGCTGCCTTTGCTGCACCGTGCGCGGCGAATTGGTCGACACGCTGGCTGATCTGATTGATCGGTTGCAGACAGGCAAACTGCAGCGACTCAAGCGTGTGATTATCGAAACCACTGGTCTCGCCGATCCAGCGCCGGTTCTCCATGCCATCATGGGGCATCCAGTGCTGTTGCAGGCATTTCGGATCGACGGTGTGATCGCGACTGTTGATGCCGCCAATGGAATGGCAACCCTTGATGCACATGAAGAGGCAGTGAAACAGGCCGCCGTTGCCGACCGCATCGTCATTACAAAAACAGATTTGTCCGAAGGAGCCGCAAATCTTCAGCCACTGCAATCCCGTCTCACAGCGCTCAACCCGGGTGCTGATCTTATCTATGCGGGCGACCAGCGTACAGGGTACGCGGCGTTGTTCGAATGTGGCGTCTATAATCCCGAAACAAAGACGATCGATGTGCAGCGCTGGCTGAAAGCCGAGGCCTATCGCGATCGCGAGCAGGACCGCGGTTCAATCGAAGGTCACCACCATCACGACCATGACCATGACCATGACCATCATGATGGCCACCGCCACGACGTCAACCGGCACGACGCGTCGATACGTTCATTCTCACTAAAGCACGATATGCCAGTGCCCCTCTCCACATTTGACATGTTCCTCGACTTGCTGCGCTCGGCGCATGGCGAGAAACTGTTGCGGGTCAAAGGCATCGTTCAGCTGGCGGATGATCCTGAGCGGCCACTTGTCATTCACGGTGTCCAGCAGATATTCCATCCGCCGGCTCGGCTTGCTGCTTGGCCGGATGGCATTCGCGAGACTCGCCTGGTCATGATCGTCAAGGATTTGCCGGAGAGCTATGTCACCCAGCTCTTCAATGCGTTTTTAGGGCAGCCGCAAATCGATACGCCGGACCGTACGGCGCTTTTCGACAACCCACTGGCAATTTCGGGCGTGAAACTGGGCTAATTCTTGCTTACGCAATTCCGGACGGAAAACCGCTTCACCGATTTCCTGGAATTACTCTAGCCGCGCTCGATATGAAAGCGATGACCTCCAGCGATGCTGACCGTTTCGATCAGCCGGTGGCCATCAGTCAAGCAAAAATTTGGCATGTCGATAACAGCGAGCGGATCGCTGGTTTCGATCCATATCCGGGTCCCCGCGGCCATGTCCTGCAGCTTCTTGCGCGTCTTGAGTACCGGCAACGGACAATTCAAACCGCGAAGGTCGTACACCTCGTAGTTCATAGAGAACCGTCTGCTCCTAGTTGCCGATGATTTTCCACCAGGCCTTTTTTGCTGGCGCTGGCTGCTGCGGCAGTGGTGCAGCCGGTGTCAGAGCTGCAGTGGTTTCTGGGGCTGGCGCGGACTGCTGGACCGGTGCAGCTGCTGTGGACTGCACAGCCGGAATTGTCGTCATCGGTGCAGCTGCAGGTTTCGTCATGCGCGTTCGCTTGGACGCCTCGCGCTCGTCCTTCGCCTTGTCGGCGGCTACGGCTGATGCAAGCCGAACCATGACCTGAGGCTTCGATGCATTGTCCTTGTCCTGTGGCGAGAGCGAAGGCGGCTCCTGTGTTACGCGTTCACCTCGGGCGCGGCGCGCACTCCAGTCTGCGATGATCTTCGCCTCGGTGATTCCCTGGATGGAGCGGCCCGGTGGCTGGATCCGGCCTTTGCCTACCATCGAGGAAAACGCGGTTTCGTAGCTGGACTGATAGGACTGATAGGCCATTTTCAGCGATTCAGGCTGATTGGCGGGCGGACAAGCGCTTGTTGCAGCAATCGGCGCATTGGGATCGGAAGTATGGTTGAAGACGTATTTCTTCTCGCACACGTCTACTTTCGGCGGCACCTTGGTGATCTCGAAATGATCGTAACCTTCCTTCAGGTTTTTCCAGAAAGCATAATTTGGATCATCACGGTAGCGTGCCATGTTGGCGGCAGTCATGCGGAACGGGAAGGCCTCAAGCTGGATCGATTCCTGACCGCCTTTGAAGGCATCGCGCGCAAAAGCATAGATCTGCCCGACTTGCGCATCGGTCATCGAATAGCATCCGGAAGACGAGCAGGCGCCATGTACCATCAAATTGGCACCTGTGCGGCCAAGTGCACGGTCCAGTCCGTTGGGAAAGCCGGTATTGAATGACAAATAGTAGCTCGATTTGGGATTCATCTGTGCGGGGCGGACCGCGTAGAAGCCCTCCGGCGCCTGGCGATCACCCTCGATGTACTTTGGTCCCAGCTTGCCGGACCATTTGCAAATCTGATAGCTGGTGACCATGTCATAGCGGCCATTTTCCTTGCGCTTCCATACTTCAAGGACATTTTCTTCCTTGAAGATACGGAACATGACCGGCGAGGTGGTGCTGATGCCCTTCGCCTTCATGCTTCTAACGAGCTTCTCCGGCAGCTGTGCGGTTGCTGCATTGGGGGACAGATCATCGATCGACGACCCTTGGCATCCTGCCAGGAAAAGGGTGAGCATCAATGGTGCAAGAATGTGTGTTGGTATTTTCATGCAGCTATTACCGGTTTGCCAGTGTCATTCGCCAAGGTCCAAATCGCGCGGATTTGGCACCCGCTAGATCATAAATGCATCCGCTATAGTTGATAAACCCTTACCCCACATGCGCAAATTGCTCAATCGCGCATATGTCTCCTGCAACGAAGAGACGGCGGATTTATGGCGGGATCCGCTGTTTTCGAAAGGAAATGCAGGAGCGGCGTTCGCGGCCATGTTGCTGGCCAATCCATCAGGGAACCGTCATCAGATGTGTGGTCGACCATCTGCCTGCCGGGATGCGTCATATCCAATGAAAAAGGCGGCGCACTGCGCCGCCTTTTTGAAATTGCACAACGAACGGAGATTCAACCGTTCAGAGCGTCCTTCAGAGCCTTTGCAGGCTGGAAGGCAACCTTCTTGGAGGCTGCGATTTTGATCGTTGCGCCTGTTGCAGGGTTACGGCCTTCGCGAGCGGCGCGCGACTGTACCTTGAACTTGCCGAAACCTGGCAGCGATACTTCATCGCCGGCTACGACGGAATCGGTGATACCTTTAAGAACGCTGTCAACAATCGCCTTGGACTGAACCTTTGTGAGACCCTGATCAGCAACGAGCTTCTCGATAAGATCGGACGTATTCATGTTGGCGGTTTCCTCAGTATATTCGTTAATCGGAGGCGTCTGTATGGCATGCGATTCCCGCCCTGTCATCAGGGTTAGCGCCCAAAATGCTGGTTTATACCCAGTGTTTACAGGGTTTTTTGCGAAACCGGCTACGAAAATGCGAATTACCTCCCGCTAGGGCAGGCAAACGATGAAAGGTGATTCGCCCGGCCACGAACGGAATCAAGCGGTCCTGAGGCGAAGAATATCGGTCAATTGCCAGATGGGCGGGTCGCCGATATGGCGCGCGAGATGGTCCACAAAGGCGCGTACCTTGGCCGAAACATGCCGTGTCGGCGGATAGACGGCGTAGATTCTGTAGGGTAGAGGTTTGGCCTCTGGAAGTACCGGAATGAGCGTCCCAGCGCGCAATGCATCGGCCGCGATAAACATCGGAAGCAGTACCAGCCCCAGTCCCGCAATCGCCATATCACGCATGGCCTCGCCATTATTGGCGACGATACGCCCGCGCATCGACACTGAGATGGGATCTGCTGGCGCAGCCGGATTCTCGAACTGCCATAGTTGGCTCGTATTGACGTTTGAATAATCAATACAGGCATAGGAACTCAGTTCATCAAGCGTCTGGGGCAGACCGTTTGTTGAGGCGAAATCCGGGCTACAGCAAATGACGCGAGCGTCAGTGCAAAGCTTCCGCGCAATCAGACTTGAATCTTTCAGAATACCGATGCGGATGCCGACGTCGTAACCACCACGGACGAGATCGATCATTCGGTCCTCGAACTCCACGGCGACCTCAAGGTCAGGATACTGCCGGGCGAAATCAGCGATCATCCGGCCCAGATACAGGGTCCCAAACGTCATTGGAGCGGCTATCCGTAAACTGCCGCGGATCGCGCTATTCCTTTTACCAACCGTGTCGGTTGCCTCGATAATCTCACGAACGAGGGGCCTGATCCGTTCGACAAAGTCGAGGGCGTTCTCGGAGGCGATCAGTTTTCGCGGTGACCGCTGAAAGAGTGCAATACCAAGGGCCCCTTCCAGATCCGATATCCGTTTGCTGACGACGGACTTCGACAGGTTAAGCCGCGCTGCGGTCGCCGTGATGCTGCGCGTTTCCATCACATCGAGAAACGTGAGAAGATCGTCAAATCGCCATTTCATAGTTTTATCATAATGAACGTTAAGGCTGTACGGAAGGCTTGAACAAGCCATTTGTTCGTTTTGATCGAACATGAGTTTCAGGGAAACGCTCTTTATCAGCCGGTCGACAGCGTCAATATTGAGCCCAACGGCAAATGTGCCCGAACAAACAAGGAGGCTTTAATGACCTTACAGCTGACAGGCATTCATCATTTGACTGCCATAACGGCGAATGCGCCGGAGAATCTGCGCTTCTACACGCAGACGCTGGGATTACGGCTCGTCAAGAAGACCGTCAACCAGGACGATACAAGCGCTTATCACCTGTTTTATGCCGACGGCGAAGCAACGCCAGGCACCGACCTGACTTTTTTCGACTGGCCTGTCGGCCCGGAGCGGCGTGGTACGCACAGCATCTCGCGCACCGGACTGCGCGTCGGCAGCAAGGCCAGTCTCGATTGGTGGAAGGCCCGCTTTGCCGAACTTGGCGTGAAATCCGGCGACGTCATCGAGGTTGGCGGTTTTGATTCGCTCGATTTTGAAGACGGCGAAGGACAGCGCTTCCGCCTGATCAATGATGGGGGTGCAGGATCTTCTCATCCGTGGGACAAAAGCCCCGTTCCCGCCGAGCATCAAATCCGCGGTCTCGGGCCAATCACGATGAGCGTACCAGATATAACCAATACCGAGGCTATCCTCCTCAATGTGATGAACATGCGTCAGGTCAAAACCTATTCGTCGCCAGACGGGATTGGTCATGTCCACGTGTTCGCCATGGGTGAAGGTGGCCCAGCAGCGGAGTTGCACGTTGCAGTTCAGCCTGATCTGCCGGTCGCCAGGCAGGGAGCAGGGGCAGTACATCATGTGGCGTTTCGCGCACCGGACGTGCAGCAATTGCATGAATGGACTGAACGTTTGAAAGGCTTCAGGATGCCGTCAAGCGGCGAAGTGGAGCGCTACTACTTCCGTTCGCTCTATTTCCGCGAGCCAAACGGCATACTGTTCGAAATCGCTACGGATGGTCCGGGCTTTACTGTTGACGAGCCGCTGGAAACACTGGGCGAAGGCCTGTCGTTGCCGCCATTCCTCGAAGGAAAGCGCGCTTCGATCGAGGCAGGGCTCAAGCCGCTGGTATAAACACTGAAAAAACAGGCCGGAGTAATTCCGGCCTGTTTTTTTATGGGTTGAGCCATTGACGGATGGCTTCAATATCATGGGGGCCGGTTTCATGTCCGGCAGCTACGACCACTGCGGTGATTTCGGCGCCTGCGCGCCGCAGTTCCTCTTCCAGAGCCGAGGCGTGGGCGCCAAAGAGGTCATGATCGCCCGTGACAGCGAGAATTTGCGTGCCAGAGAGATCAGCCTGAGGTGTTTGCTCGAGTACCTTCGTTGCCCGAACCAAAATCGCATTGCGGACAAGACCCGGATGAAGTTGCATCATTGCGGCAAGTAGGTTTGCGCCGTTGGAGTAACCGAGGAAGATCGTATTCGTAAGATCGAGGCCGTAGTTTTCAACTGCGCCTTCGATAAAGCCGGCGAGTGCTGCAGCCTCCGATCGAATATCCTTTTGGTCGAAGCTGAGCGGGCCGAAGCGCCGAAACCAACGCGCGGATCCCTCCTCGTTGCTGCGGCCGCGAAGTCCCATCAACGTCGCGTTTGGTGCTGCTCTTGCGGCCAGAGGCATGAGGCTGGCCTCGTTACCGCCGGTGCCGTGGAGCAAGACCAGCGTTTGCCCATTTGGATCAGCGGGCGTGTAAACCCGATGAACGAAGGGGAGCTCGCGGTAGATGAAACGCTCCGCCTTCGGCAGACCGAATTGCGGCAGCATGACTTCCAAGTTTTCTGCTTCTTCGGAAAAATGCGGGGGTATGAACAACGCAGAGCCAAGTGTGTCGTGCGTCTCATCGATCAGCATGCCGGGACCGTCGGTCGCCATTTCGAAAAGTGTACCGCCGGGCTCACGTACATAGATCGAGTGAAAATATTTGCGGTCGTGCATGGCGGTTGCTTCCGCACCGTGCGCAATCAGACGGTCATAGGTTGCGCTTACTTCGGAAAGATCGGCAGCCCGAAATGCAATGTGGTCGATTGTTCCTGTGCCGGGAGCGGAGCTCCAAAAGCCCGTTGCGTCGCGAACGTCGATACAATCGCCGGATGCTGAAACCATCCTTGTGATTGTTTCGGTGTGATCACTGGTGGCGTATGAGAAATAATCCTTGAGGAAGGCCTGGGTCTCCTGAGAATTCTCGGTAAGTATGGTCGCGCCCCTGACGCGGCGTATCGCGTCGGCTACGGGTACTCCGTCGGCAGCCCAATGCTCGCCGGCCGAGACACTTTCAGAGCCAACGAGCTTCACGATAACGCCATCAGGATCGAAAAGGCGAAGCACGGGCTCACCGAATTCCTGCGTGGGACCTGATGCAGAAACGTTGAATTGCAGGGCGCGTGTCAACCAGAAGCCGATGCTTTCCGGTGCAATGGCCAGCGAAATCTCGCTCGGCTGTCCGTAGCCAACGCGGCCGGGAGCGCCGTCTTCCCAGACTAGAAAAGTTATCAGCGATCCTGGCGTTCCTTTCGCATCGCCATACAAAAGATGGAGCTGCGTCGCATCCTCATAGCCGCCGGTACGCTTGACGAGACGCAGACCAAGAAAGCCGACATAGAAGTCGACATTCGCCTGTACCTTACGCGTGATCAGGGTGATGTGGTGGATACCGCCCGCCATGGATGTCCTCCAGTCTCGACGTATTGACTGTTACGGCGAAAGGCGCTGCGGTGCAACGCACCGATTCAGCAAGGATATCAGCAAACCAAGTTGCCATGCGCAAAAAAACAACACCCACCGCGGGAGGAGGTGCGGTGGGTGCTATTTGTAAAGACTGGCTGGGAGGAGGAGTGCCAGTCTTTAGACGCCCGTGGCTTGGGAGGAGGAGTGCCCCGGACGTGATTTATATTCGATTACTGAGCCGAAGCGGCCTTCTTGGCAACGAAGGCGATATCGCCACGAGAGATGCCGAGGTCGTTCAGTTCACGTGCAGACAGGCGGCTAAGTTCCGTAACAGTGTCACGGTAGCGGCGCCAGTTGTTGTAAGAGCGGATCAGATTCATTTCACTCACCTTGTAACTTCTTGTTTGTTGGATCTTTTTCGATCGGTGAGCTGGATATAGTGAACGGCTTGCGAAACTTGCAGTGACACTTTTGCATAGCTGCTTTGCAACGAAATCAGAGGTCAATCGGGCGAAATCTTGGCTTTCAAATTGTCGCCACAATCAAGCTTGCGCCTTTGCCTTCACTGCTTTGGAAGGAGCGCGACGCTGCCGGTGCGTTGATCCGAATTCATTGAGCCTCCTGTCGGCTTTTTTGGCGGCGTCTTCGCACTGCTTGCGGAATTTTTCCACCTCTTCTTCAGTCAAGTGTTCGATGCCTATAAACGCGTTCTTGGCTTCGGTTACCCGAACGAGTTCATCGAGCTTTGCCTGAATTGCGATGCCGTCCCGATTTTGGGTGTTCTGGATCAGAAACACCATGAGGAAGGTTATGATGGTTGTCCCGGTGTTTACGATCAGCTGCCAGGTGTCAGAGAAGCCGAAAAAAGGGCCGCTGATGCCCCATACGACTATGATCGTGCTGCAAAGGATGAAGGCGATTGGCTTGCCTGCTGCAAAGGCGACCTCATTGGCAATGCGCGTAAACAATTTGCCGAACATTCATCTGGCTCCACTTGTTGTCCGGCGTCGAACACCGGCCATCGATAACTGCGGGATCGGCAAAATTGTTCCATTGAGATAGCAGATGCTAGCGGTAGCCAGCAGCGTCGGCCGGCTTTCCTGCATCCTGTACTTCTGGCACATAGCGCCAGGCATCGGGCCTGGAACCATCGAGATCGGTAAAGCCATAGACCTGGGCCAGTCCGCCGCTGGACAATGATTGTCCGTTCCAGCGCGACCGGTCGGGGTCAGTTGCAAGCGCGACGATCGCGCGCCCAATGAACCGCGGCGTCTCGGAGATCACGAAATGCGGAATCCTTTTCGCTGCATCGTGCCAATTCTCCTCGGTCACGCCAAATGCCTCCAGCATCATTTCCGAGCGCAGCCAGCCCGGCGTCAGGGCGACCGACGTCGCTCCATGTTGTGCGAGGTCCTTGGCGTGAGCCCAGGCCATGCGCGTCGCTGCCACCTTCACGAGATCATAGAAGGGCGAGAGGCGGTAGTGGTCGGCGTTATACGCGGCAGTACCGTCGGTAACTTCGATATGAAGGCCGCCCGGACGCTCGATCAGCAGCGGAAGCGCATGGTGTGCGGTGATCAAATGGGTGTTGATGCCAAGACTCAACATACGCAGACCATTTTGCAAATTGTGTTCCCAGACCGGTTTGTTCCATTCGAAGAGCTTCTCACCGCCCCATATGTCATTGACCAGAATGTCCAGACGACCTTCATCCTTACGGATACGCGCAATCAGCTCCTTAACATCGTCAGCGATGAGATGGTCGACCTGAATGGCGATCCCTTTGCCGCCCGCCGCACTAACCAATTCAGCGGTTTCGTCTATTGTTTCTGGGCGGGCATACTCGGATTGATGCTTGCGGGTTGTGCGTCCGGTCACGTAAACCGTCGCTCCAGCGGCGCCCAATTCAACCGCGATGCCACGACCGGCGCCGCGCGTCGCGCCGGCGACCAAAGCAACTTTTCCGTGTAGTGTCATCGGAACCTCCCAAACTGATAATCTTCCCGTTAACGGTCTAGTATCGGCGCTGGAATTATATATAAATGATTATTCGGTTATAAACGGATGTCAAGATGACTCGGCCAAAAACGCTATCCGACGAGCATGTTCTCAAGATCGCCCACCAACTGATGCATGAGCACGGGCCGGAAGCGCTCACGTTTGCGCGGCTGGCCAAGGCGTGTGGCCTGTCCCCGGCGACGCTGGTACAACGTTTCGAGAGTAAGGCGCGGCTCAAGCAAAGTACCTTGCATTATGCTTGGGATCGACTGGATGAAAAGACTGCACAGGTCGCGGACAATATTCCAAAATCCGTCGATGGCGCGATCGAATTCCTGATGGCGCTCTCGCGCGATTATGGAGGGATCGAGTCCTATGCGGACGGCCTTCTCGTCTTGCGTGAAGATCTCAGGGACCCCAAGCTTCGGGCGCGTGGGGTAATCTGGAAAGCAAAATTATCCGATGTTCTCGAGTCTTGCTTTGCAGAGGTGCTGAATGCACCAGCGGGCATTGGCCTGCTGATGGCCTCGCAATGGCAGGGCTCGCTGCTCTGGTGGAGTTTCGATCCGCAGGGCGAGTTGGAAAGTTTTGTCGAAAACAGCCTGAATCGCTTCGTTGCTGCGATCGTCACGTCTCCGTCCAAATCGCGCTGAAAACGTCGACCCTGACCTAGTTGCAGCACCACTTTCCACGGAGTAGCTTTCTCGGTAGGAGGAACGGTGATGGAAAACAACCCTTGGGCAGTCTTTGCAAACGACACGACTTTGGAAACGGTGATCCTTATCCGCGACATCGGCGTGTCAGACCAAAACGTCGTCATCGATCTCTATGCGCGTGACAGAAATCAGGCTGACTTTCGGCGCAACGTCAAAAAGACGCTTAGAGCCGTCAAGCTGGCGATTGATGATGTGATCGACAGCATCGACGATGGGCAATCCCTTCGCGTGCAGGTAGGCAGCGATCAAGAGGGGAATGGCCTTTACAAGGTAACCGGTACCGAACGGCCGTTAGGATTTGAACGATCCAGGTGAACCCGGCGTTCTACGTTTTGAGCGCTACTCAGCGTTGCGGTGTTCACGTCATTTCTTGCGGGCTACGATGTAGGGGCGGTCGTCGTTGCCCTTGGTTGCGTGGTTTTCAACGTCAAGAATGTCGAAGCCTGCGACACATATATGCTGGCTCAGCTCCGCCGCTCGAAATATGCCTGCATAGGGAGCCTTGCCAATTGCGCGCATCGCAGGAAGCAAGACAAAGCGGATAAGTGGATTCATATCGCCGACGCAGGGTGTCTTGGAGATAAACAAGCCCTCCGCTGCAAGTAGGGCATGGATGCGACGCAGCGTTCCGGGCAAGTCGCGGACCAGATGAAGATAGTTGAATCCCAGCACTGCGTTAAATTGTACCGCATCAGTTACAAGCGCTTCCGCCGTTGCAGTACGGAAAGTAAGCACCGGGACAGGGTCGGCGACGCACTTCTCTTTGGCAATTGCGATCATTCCAGCGGAAATATCCGTCGCAAGATAGCATTGCACATCGCCTGCAAGGTGGACCGCAGTCGTTCCTGTTCCGCAACCGAGTTCCAACACCCGGTCGTCTGGTCGCAACAGGGCACGGGTCCGGTCCAGCGTGCGCTCATACCCGGCCTGATCCACAATCGCCGCCGTAGCATACTTCCGTGAAGTCCGGTCCCAGAAATGGGCGTCGCTCGCGGTGCTCATGGTGGCGTGCTCCTTTTCAAGGCGACGAGGATTCGCGCGGTTGCTGCAAAGCACGCTTTGAGAGCGGGCTTTTTAACGCCAAAGGTAATTTACCTTGGCAGAAAAGGTAAGCTCTTGATCGACAGGGTAAGTTATCGTGGCCAACGACAATTGTCGAGACGCTGATCGTGCGGCTGAAGCAGGAGAAGCCGACCTGGGGCGCGCCGAAGATCAGGGAGCGGCTCGCGCGGCTCTATCCGGATGTGCACAGGCCGGCGATCTCGACGGTGCATGCGGTGCTCGACCGTCACGGGCTGGTGCAAGCGCCGCAAGGGGCGGCGCAACAGGGCGCAGGGAACGGCGCTCTCGCCGGCCAGCCAGCCGAACGACGCTGTGGTGCGCCGATTACAAGGGCGAGTTCATGCTCGCCGACCGGCGCTACTGCTATCCGCTCACCATCACCGACTTCGCCAGCCGCTATCTCATCGCCTGCGAGGCGCTCTCACACCACCAAGGAGGCCTACGCCTTCACCGTGTTCGAGAGCGCCTTCAAGGAGTTCGGCCTGCCCGGGCGCCATCCGCACCGACAACGGCGTGCCCTTCGCCAGCCCCAATGCGCTCTTCAACCTGTCGAGGCTGTCGGTGTGGTGGCTCAGGCTCGGCATCGACATCGAGCGCATCAAGCCCGGCAACCCGCAGCAGAACGGCCGTCACGAGCGCATGCACCTGACCTTGAAGCTGGAGACCACCAGGCCGGCCGGCGACAACTTCCTGCAGCAGCAGGCCAGGTTCGACGACTTCATCGACTGCTACAACAACGAGCGGCCCGCACCAGGCGCTCGACATGCGCTGCCCGGCCGAGCGCTACAGCGCCTCACCGCGCCCTATCGCCGGGCTGCCGGAGCTCGACTACCCCTTCCACGACAAGGCCGTCACCGTCACCACCTGCGGGCGCATCTGCTTCAATCGCAAGAAGATCAACCTCAGCCAGGTCTTCGCCGGCCAGACCGTCGGCATCAAGCAGGTCGACGACCGAATTTGGCTCGCCAGCTTCATGCACTACGATCTCGGATACTTCGACGACGAGACATGCAGGCTGGAACCACTTCGAAACCCATTCGGCCGAAAGTGTTACCCATGCTCCGGTATGCAGGAGAATGGCGCGCCCGAAAGGATTCGAACCTCTGACCCCCAGATTCGTAGTCTGGTGCTCTATCCAGCTGAGCTACGGGCGCGTGCCACAGTTGCGCGTTAGTCTGCGCAGCGCGGTTCGTAATGGGTTGAGAACTGAATTGCAAGCTGCTTCGGCAAAAAAACCGCAACTATTTTCTGCAGGATTGCGGTGCCGAGATTATTCGGTGGCTTAGCTGATGGAATGCCGCATTATGACCCGGGCGCGTGCCCTCGAAATAACAAGGCCCGGACTGTGCCGGGCCCTGCTGCCAATTCCATGCTAAAGATTGCGCCCTATGGCGAGATATTTCTCGCGCCGGTCCTGCCGCAGGGTGTCGCCATCCATGTTGCCCATGGATTTGAGCGCAACATTGATGATGTTGCCCGTTGCTTCGATCGCAGCGTCCTTGCCGCGGTGTGCACCGCCCACCGGCTCAGGAATGATGCCGTCGATGATCTTCAACTCGTAAAGGTCCTGCGCAGTGATGCGCATCGATGTGGCCGCATCCTTGGCACGGGTCGAATCGTGCCAGAGAATGGAGGCGGCTCCCTCTGGAGAAATCACCGAATAGATTGAATGCTCAAGCATATAGACGCGGTTGGCAGTCGCAATGGCAATGGCTCCACCCGAACCGCCTTCGCCTATGATGACTGAGACGATCGGAACCTTCAGGTTGAGGCACGCGGCCGTCGAACGGGCAATGGCTTCGGCCTGGCCGCGTTCTTCCGCCGCGATTCCCGGAAACGCACCAGCCGTATCGACCAGCGTCAGAACCGGCAGCTTGAAGCGGTCGGCAAGCTCCATGACGCGCACCGCCTTGCGGTAGCCTTCGGGCATTGCCATGCCGAAATTGTGCTTGAGGCGTGTTTTGGTGTCGCTGCCCTTCTCCTGCCCGATAACGGCAACGGCTTGGCCGTTGAAACGGGCAAGACCTGCCTGGACCGCATCGTCGTCGGCATAGTTGCGATCACCAGCAAGCGGCGTGAAATCGGTGAAGAGCTTGGAGATATAATCCACGCAATGCGGACGATCCGGATGGCGGGCGATCTGCGCCTTCTGCCAAGGCGTGAGTTTGCGGTACAGGTCCCGCAGCGCTTCGGCAGACCGCTTTTCCAACCGAACGATCTCGTCGTTGGTATCGAGAGCGTCGCCCTCTTCCGCGAGTTTTTTCAGCTCGAGGATCTTGCCGTCAAGATCGGCAACCGGTTTTTCAAAATCAAGGTAGTTGTACATGGACGACGTGTCTGCCTGCAAAACGGTGGATTTTTCAAGGTCTAACTGGCTGTTGCCGACGCGCATGTCAAGGAAGCAAGCTTTGGATGGCGTTTGGCGGCGTCAGTTATAGGTGGAATTCCGGCGAAGGTGTGATGCTACTTGGCTTGATCTCGGTCGTTTGGCCGCTTTGGGTCGGGTCGGGACCTTGGCTGTTCTGGATCGCTTGCGCGGCTTGGCGCGCTGCCATCCAATCCACCGGCCCGCACCCTCATAATTATGAAAACCTACCGCCGCTGCAGCAAGGCCGCGCCGTAGCTCTTCGAGGTCAAGTCCCGGCATGTGCTCGAGGAGGACAGGTGGCAGAAAATTGATATCCAGCCATTCGACATCAAAATAGATGTTTTCCGGTCCAGTCTGGCCTTTCACGGTGAAGAACCATTGGCTCTCCATGTAGTCGCCGAACCAAGGATCCGGGAACATGGCCGGTGAGAAGGCAAAGCCGAATGCGGTGATTTCGCCCCAGCGCCAACTCTGACGCCAGCCCATCGTCCGAATCAGGTGGCTGGAACGACGTGAATCCGTTTTCATCAAAGTGGATTGCTTCGCCGTCAGACTCGACGGGCGGCGGTTCAGGTCCGGCAAACATTTTTTTCAACAGCTGCCACATGGACGTTCCACCGGTTCAATGGCTCACGCCATTGGTAAACAGGAGAGCCCTAGTCTGCCAGAGGATGATGCTCCGTGACAAGCCGATGCAGGCGTTCCTCCATCACATGAGTGTATATCTGGGTAGTCGAGATGTCGGAATGTCCGAGCAACTGCTGTACGGCGCGCAAGTCAGCGCCATTCTGCAACAGGTGGCTGGCAAAGGCGTGGCGCAGGACGTGAGGCGAAATTGCCGATGTCTTGAGCCCGGCTCGCGCCGCTAAGCCCTTTAATTCCCGGGCGAATACTTGCCGCGCCAGAAACCCGCTCTCAGATGTGGCAGGGAACAACCAAATACTTTCCGAAAGGTGCGGCAATGCATCACGCTCAGCCAGGTATTTTGCCATTGCGTCGCGCGCTTTTCCGGAAAGCGGAACCATACGGTCTTTGGAGCCCTTGCCACGGACCATCAGAAATCGATTGTCCGACCGTGCGACGGTGACCGGAAGGCTGACGAGTTCCGAGACACGCAATCCGGTTGCATACAGGATTTCAAGAAGGGCATGCAGCCGCACGGCTTGAAAATGTGCCATGTTGGTTGCTTTGGCATCACCTGTTTCTTCTTCAGCGCGAAGCAGAAGCCTTTCCACGTCCGCCTCGCTGAGGATTTTGGGCAGCGAGCGGTCTTTCCTCGGCGTGTCGAGCGTGCTCGTGGGATCGTCTGGGCGGATATTCTCCGTATACAGAAAGCGGAAGAACTGGCGCAATGCCGAGAGGCGCCGGGCTTGCGACGTTGCCGCAAAACCGCGTCCAGCGATGTCATCGAGATAGGTTCGGATCGTTCCTGGTTCGGCGAGGGTTAGCTGTGCGCCAGTCGCGGTGCAGAAGGCGGCAGCATCTTCGAGATCGCGACGGTAAGATTCCAGGGTATTGTGCGCGGCGCCCCGTTCTGCGCTCATCATTTCGAGAAAGGTCTCTATGGCTGTTGCTGTGCGCATCGTTCAGTTCGGAGTGCCAGGTTTGAGGTTGAGCTTCTCTGCGGGTATGCGAATGGTCATTTCCGTCTGTGTAGGATGCACGAATGTCACCAGCGCAATCATGCCGGCGTAAACAAGTCCTGCGAGGACGGCGAGGATGATGATCAGTCGTGTGAGCGTCGGCATTTTCTATTCGAATCGTCTTTGTCGGCTTCAATTTGGTTCCATAACCTGCAGCTGAAACCCTTATGATTTAATGAAGCTGGCACGAGGGCATCCAAAGCTATAGTTTGCTTGACGACAGCACGGTTTTCCTGTCGAAACGCAGTCATGAACACTGTTGAAGACATTCCTGGGGCATCCCAGATACCGGAGATAGCTAAATCCATTCGCGAGCGCCTTGGACATAAGTCAATCGTGCTCGTCGGATTAATGGGCGCGGGCAAGTCCACGGTTGGCAAGAAGCTGGCCACGCTGGTTGAATTGCCATTCTTCGATGCGGACCACGAGATCGAAAAAGTCTCGACCATGACTATTCCGGAACTATTTGAAGCCTATGGCGAGGCGGAATTTCGCGATCTTGAGCGGCGTGTGATCGCACGGATGCTCGAAGACGGGCCAATTGTACTGGCGACTGGCGGCGGTGCATACATGAATGATCAGACCCGCCGGACGATAGCTTCGGAAGGTGTTTCGCTCTGGCTGAAAGCGGAGCTTGACGTTCTAATGGGACGCGTCGTTCGCAAACAGAACAGACCGCTTCTGAAGAACGAGAATCCCCGGGGCGTCATGCAACGCCTGATGACGGAGCGCTATCCTGTCTATGCACTTGCCGATCTCACGATAAACTCCCGTGAAGAAAAGAAGGAAGTCATCGCTTTCGAAGCGATGCAGGCTATTGCACATCACCTGGATGGCATTGCCGTGATCAATGAGGAAACCGGTTCATGACCGATATGACTGCCTCGAACCCAACGACCACTGTTCCCGTCAAACTCGGTGACCGTTCCTATGATATTCTGATCGGAGCAGGTTTGATCGGTCAGGCCGGGCGCGAGATTGCCAGCCGTGCCAAGTCCGTCCGGGTGGCTGTCGTCACTGATGAAACGGTCGCTCGCTTGCATCTCGATCGGCTCAGTCAAAGCCTGAGCGATGCCGGTATCGACTCCACTCCAATCATTGTGCACGCCCGGCGAAAGAGTCCAAGGGATTCGCGACGCTGGAAACGGTGACCAATGCGATTTTGTCGGCCCGATCTGGAGCGTGGCGACGTCGTCGTCGCGTTCGGCGGCGGAGTCATCGGAGACCTCGCTGGTTTTGCTGCGGGCATCGCGCGCCGCGGTATGGGATTCATCCAGATACCGACATCGCTGCTCGCGCAGGTCGATTCATCCGTTGGTGGCAAGACCGGAATCAACACGGCGCATGGCAAGAACCTTGTGGGCGTGTTCTATCAGCCGCAGCTGGTGCTTGCCGATACGCAAGTGCTTGATACGCTTTCGCCGCGCGAATTTCGCGCCGGCTATGCCGAGGTCGCCAAAGTATGGTCTGATCGACCGGCCCGATTTCTTCTCGTGGCTGGAGAAGAACTGGCAAGGCATCTTCGACGGCGGTCCGGAGCGTGCCGAGGCCATCGCGATTTCATGCCAGGCAAAGGCAGACGTTGTCGCCAGGGATGAGCGCGAGACGGGAGATCGCGCACTCCTCAATCTCGGCCATACGTTTGGCCATGCATTGGAGACCGCCACGAATTATGATTCTGCACGGCTTGTCCATGGCGAAGGTGTTTCCATCGGCATGGTCCTTGCCCATCAGTTTTCCGCCAAGATGAATTTGGCGAGCCCGGACGATGCGAAGCGTGTCGAAGCGCACCTGCGCAGCGTCGGTCTTCCTGTATCAATCGCCGATATTCCGGGCGATTTGCCATCGATCCTCGACGCTGATGGATTATATTGCTCAGGACAAGAAGGTGGCGCGTGGAGCGCTGACCTTCATCCTGACGCGCGGTATTGGTCAGTCCTTCATCGCCAAAGACGTGCCGCCATCCGCCGTATTGAGCTTCTTGCAGGAGAAACATCGAAAATGAGTGCCGAAATCTGGATCTTTTGCGGAATCATATTCGTTCTGATCCTGATGTCTGCTTTGTTTTCGGGGTCGGAAACTGCCTTGACTGCTGTATCACGTGCCCGGATGCACCGCCTGTCCAAACGCGGCGACGATCGGGCAGCTGTAGTGGAAACGCTCATCGAAAAACGTGACCGACTCATCAGCGTCATGTTGATAGGCAACAATCTTATCAACATTCTGGCGTCCTCATTGACGACCAGCATGCTGCTTACCCTCTTCGGACAGGCCGGTGTTGCCTATGCGACGGCAATCATGACGGTACTACTCGTCATTTTTGCAGAAGTCCTGCCCAAATCGTGGGCAATCTCTAGTCCGGATCGCAACGCACTCGCGCTTGTCCGGTTCGCTCAGATTGCAGTTTTTCTGTTCGGAAGTCTGTCCGACCTCGTCAATTGGATTGTTCGAAAGATCTTGGCTATTTTTGGCATCAATTTGGCCGCCGGAGCATCCATGCTGTCAGCCCAGGAGGAGCTACGCGGCGCAGTGGATCTGTTGCACAAGGAAGGGTCAGTTATTAAACGCGACCGGGATCAGATCGGCGGCCTTCTCGATCTCCGTGAGCTTGAGGTCTATGATGTCATGATTCACCGGACCGATATGGATTCGGTCAACGCCGATGACCCAGTCGAAACAGTCATCAGCGAGATACTGGCGAGTCATCACACGCGCATCCCGGTATGGAAAGATGCAAACGATAACATTGTCGGCGTGGTACACGCGAAGGATCTGGTACGGGCAATTCGGGATGCAGATCGGGATTTCTCCAAGATCAACATCATGAAGGTCGCAACGAAACCCTGGTTCGTACCGGATACCACCACCCTTCAGGATCAGCTCAATGCATTCCTGCGGCGCAAGGCACACATTGCGATTGTCGTCGATGAGTATGGCGATGTGCAGGGGCTGATCACGCTGGAAGATATTCTGGAGGAGATCGTCGGCGAGATTGCCGATGAACACGATATCGACGTGCAGGGCTGTCGCCCGCAACCCGATGGTTCAGTCCTGGTCGATGGATCGGTGCCAATCCGGGACCTCAATCGGGCGCTCGACTGGCATCTGCCGGATGCGGAAGCAACGACGATTGCAGGCCTCGTCATTCACGAAACACAGAGCATCCCGAAGGAGAAGCAGGCCTTCACTTTCCACGGCAAGCGCTTCACCATCCTCAGGCGTGAGAAGAATCGTATTACGCGGCTTCGGATCCGCCCCCTTGACGAGGATGACAAGGCAAAGCCGGCTTGATTGTGCTCGGAGTAATCCTAGCCCCGTGTTGCCTCGCCGGGAGCCGCCGGTTCCAGCGCCAAGGCGTGAACTGGGCCCTGCAATTCGTCCGACAGCACTTCATTTATGGCGCGATGCCGGGCGACGCGTGACATGCCGGCAAACGCCTCCGCGACAATACGCACGCGAAAATGCGTTTCGCCTGACCCGTCAAATGTGCCATGATGATCGCCGTCTGAATGATGGTGACCAGCGTGGAGGTGGCTTTCATTGATGACTGCCAAAGAAACCGGATGAAAAGCCTGCGTCAGTTTGTTTTCGATTGCTGACTGAGTGGACATTTCGTTCTCCTGCGCCCATAT
Source organism: uncultured Alphaproteobacteria bacterium (assembly GCA_963777425.1). Lineage (GTDB taxonomy): Bacteria > Pseudomonadota > Alphaproteobacteria > Rhizobiales > Rhizobiaceae > Phyllobacterium. The sequence continues at coordinate 838,822 of CAVZQS010000011.1, forward strand.
GGTAGTTTCACTTGGCAAATCCGTACATGATCACAAATTTACCGCCATTGCAGGCGTTAGGTCGATCCATGGGTAAATGTCAATTCATGCTAAGCTAAGATACTCTGACTCGATGACCTCAAATTCGAAATATTTTGACAGTATCCGTATCCGGCCAAAAAAGGCCGAAGAGGAAAAATCGCGCACTCCGGTGTGCCAGTGGGACGGCTGTGACAAGCCTGGCCCGCATCGCGCACCCGTGGGCCGCATGAAGGAAGGCGAGTTTTTCCACTTCTGCATCGATCATGTGCGTGAGTACAACAAAGGCTATAATTATTTTTCTGGCCTGTCCGATGCCGAAGTGGCGCGCTACCAGAAAGAGGCGCTGACGGGGGACCGTCCGACCTGGACCATTGCTGGCCTGCCGGGAAGCGGTGCAGGTGCGAGTGCACAAGCTGCGGCCGCCGGCGGAGCCAAGACGTCTCCTGATTTCTCGAAACTGCGCTCGGGACGCGCGGCCTATCAGAACAGATTTCGCGATCCAAACAGCGTATTCAACGAGGCGAGGGTGCATGTTCGCAAACCCAAACCTTTGGAAGCAAAAGCGCTGGATACGCTGGGACTTGGTGCAAAAGCCAGTGGCGAAGATATCAAGTCGCGTTATAAAGAGCTGGTGAAGCGCCATCATCCCGATGCAAACGGCGGTGACCGGGCTTCCGAGGATCGTTTCCGTGACGTAATCCAGGCCTATCAATTGCTCAAACAGGCAGGTTTCTGCTAACCACGGTTGAGCCGAATTCGGGACCCATGGGGTTTCAAGACTGTGACTATCTTTATGCGTCTGCGCGTGCAGTCGCGCTGGAGGCATGATGAATAAGGTTGATCGCGATATTGCGAATTTGCCCGATACAACGGTTTCAGTTGCAAAGCTCTTTGGATTTGAATCCGACATGATGGTCCCGGCCTACAAGGCCGGCGATGCGTATGTGCCGGAAATCGATACCGACTACCTGTTCGACAAGCAAACCACGCTCGCCATTCTCGCGGGCTTTGCCTACAACCGCCGCGTCATGGTCTCCGGCTATCACGGTACCGGCAAATCTACCCACATCGAACAGGTTGCCGCGCGCCTCAACTGGCCGTGCGTACGCGTCAATCTCGACAGCCACGTCAGCCGTATCGATCTCGTCGGCAAGGATGCGATCGTCGTCAAGGAAGGCATGCAGATCACGGAGTTCCGTGACGGCATTCTGCCCTGGGCCTATCAGCATAACGTTGCTCTGGTGTTTGACGAGTATGATGCCGGCCGTCCGGACGTGATGTTCGTGATCCAGCGCGTGCTCGAATTATCCGGACGCCTGACACTGCTCGACCAGAGCCGCGTCATTCGTCCGCACCCGGCCTTCCGTCTGTTCGCTACCGCAAACACTGTCGGCCTCGGCGACACGACTGGCCTTTATCACGGCACGCAGCAGATCAACCAGGCGCAGATGGATCGTTGGTCCATCGTGACGACGCTCAACTATCTGCCGCATGACAATGAGGCTGCGATCGTTGCAGCGAAAGCCAAGCATTACCAGAACAAGGAAGGCAAGGAGATCATCTCCAAGATGGTCCGTGTCGCCGATATGACCCGTTCGGCGTTCATCAACGGCGACCTGTCGACCGTCATGAGCCCGCGTACGGTTATCACCTGGGCTGAAAATGCCGATATCTTCAAGGATGTCGGTTTTGCCTTCCGCCTGACCTTCCTCAACAAGTGTGACGAACTGGAACGCCCGATCGTTGCGGAATTCTACCAGCGCGCCTTTGGCAAGGAACTGCCTGAATCAACGGCTAATGTCGTCATAAGCTGAGCATCAGGCGAAAATGGCAGGTCCGGGAGACAATTCACGTGCAAATCCGAAAGGTCCGGTTGATTCCGAGCCGTTCAAGCGCGCTGTCACGGCGTGCATGCGTGCGATCGCGGGCGATCATGAGATGGAAGTCGGCTTTGGTAACGACAAACCGGCGCTGACCGGTCATCGCGCCCGCCTTCCTGATTTGCCCAAGCGTCCATCCGCCAACGATATCGCGATTACCCGCGGCCTTGGCGATTCGATGGCGCTGCGCAAGGCCTGCCACAATGACCGCATCCACGCCACCCTCGCACCGGAAGGCAAGCAGGCACGGGCGGTATTCGATGCTGTCGAGCAGGCCCGTGTCGAAGCAATCGGCGCGTTGCGCATGGACGGTGTGGCCCAGAACCTGACCTCGATGCTCAGCGACAAATATGCCCGCGCCAACTTTCCAGCCATCACCGATAAGGCCGAAGCCCCACTCGAAGAGGCGGTGGCGCTGCTTGTTCGCGAGAAGCTGACGGGTCGCAAGGCACCGGAATCAGCCGGCAATGTCCTTGATCTGTGGCGCGACTGGATTGAGGAAAAGGCCGCAACCGATCTCGATCATCTCGTTGACAAGATCAACGATCAGAACGCATTTGCTCGGGTTGTCCGCGAAATGCTGGCCTCGATGGAGATGGCAGAGGAGCTTTCCCAGGAAAGCGAACAGGACGAGAGCCAGGACAACGAGGACGCACCCGAACCCGAAGAGAACAATGAAGGCGGCTCGGAGGAGGATCAGGGCAGCGATTCGTCCGAGAATGACGAGTCCGACGCATCCAGTGACGAGAGCCAGGCCGGCGAGACGGAAGCGACAGACGCATCCTCCGACGATATGGACGATGATTCGGATGCAGATGCCGAAATACCGGGAGAGGCCCGCCGGCCAAATCCGCCTTTCTCCAATCTTGGGGCTGAGAGCGGATACAAGATCTTTACCCAGGAGTTTGACGAGACGACGGATGCGGAAGAGCTCTGCGACGAAGCGGAGCTAGAGCGTCTGCGCGCTTTCCTCGACAAGCAGCTTGCCAATCTTTCCGGCGTGGTCGGACGCCTGGCAAACAGGCTGCAGCGCCGCCTGATGGCGCAGCAGAACCGCTCGTGGGACTTCGATCTGGAAGAAGGTTACCTCGATTCTGCCCGGCTCGTTCGTATCGTGATTGACCCGACGCAGCCGCTTTCCTACAAACAGGAACGCGATACGGATTTCCGCGATACGGTCGTAACCCTGCTCATCGATAATTCCGGCTCGATGCGCGGGCGCCCGATCACCGTAGCTGCCACGTGTGCCGATATTCTGGCGCGGACGCTGGAACGCTGCGGCGTGAAAGTTGAAATTCTCGGCTTCACCACCAAGGCCTGGAAAGGCGGTCAGGCGCGTGAAGCCTGGCTGGAACGTGGCAAGCCTGCCAATCCCGGACGTCTCAATGATCTGCGCCACATCGTCTATAAGCGCGCTGACGCCCCGTGGCGCCGTTCGCGGCGCAATCTCGGCCTGATGATGCGCGAAGGTCTCCTGAAAGAGAACATCGACGGCGAGGCGCTGATCTGGGCGCATCAGCGGCTGCTTGGCCGACCTGAACAGCGCCGCATCCTGATGATGATTTCGGATGGCGCGCCGGTCGACGACTCGACGCTTTCGGTCAACCCGGGAAATTATCTTGAGCGGCACCTGCGCGCCGTCATCGAAGAGATCGAAACCCGTTCGCCGGTCGAGCTGATCGCGATCGGCATCGGCCACGACGTAACACGATATTATCGCCGTGCTGTCACGATCGTCGATGCCGAGGAGCTCGCCGGCGCCATGACCGAGCAACTTGCCTCGCTCTTCGAAGAGCAGGAGCGCGGGTCCCCCGCCAAATCTGCACGGATGCGATAATATGGGTTGGATCGCGCGGTTTTGTCGGCGCGCTCCGCTATTTTTTACCGTGCCATTGCTTCTTGTTGCACCTGTCTTGGCGGAGGAGGGCGGTGTCTCTTCGTTTGTCGTCGCCTCGCGGACCATTTCGAGCTTCCGTATTGGGTCATCGGAAACGCGCTTCGGGACGCTGGAGTTCGTCGGCGGTCTTGAAATGACCTCCACCAACCCGGAATTCAGCGGTCTTTCTGCATTCCGCTATCTGGACGGTGGACAAGCATTTCTCGGCATTACCGATACCGGCCTCTGGTATGCGGGCAGAATGCTCCGCGATGCGCGGGGCAGACCCGCGTCGATCGATGATTTTCGAATGGCGCCAATCCAGAGCGAAGAGGGCATGCCGGTCGAGGGTAAATGGAACTCCGATGCGGAGGGCATGAGCGTATCTGGCCAGATCGTTACAATGTCATTCGAGCGTATTCATCGCATTGCCGAATTTTCGCTGGATCTCAACAACTTTGCGTCGCGGCCGAAATATCTGCCCTTGCCGATGCCTAAGAACGAACTGCGTAACAATCGTGGCATTGAAACGATCGCGTACGCTCCGGCCACTGGTCCGCTGCAGGGTGCACGCGTTGCGGTGACCGAGAAGAGCATCAACGAGGCGGGTGATATCTTCGCAGCCGTGCTCGAGGGGCCGCGAGAGGGCATCTTCTACGTCAAGCGGCTCGATGATTTCGATATCAGCGACGGGGACTTCCTGCCTGATGGCGATCTGCTGTTGTTGGAGCGGCGGTTCAGCATCTCCAGCGGCGTGACTTTGCGCATTCGCCGTATTGCGGCAGACACGATCAGGTCCGGCGCAACCGTTGACGGCCCGGTCATCCTTGATGCGGATATGCGCGATCAGATCGACAATATGGAAGGGCTTGACGTCTGGCAGGCCAATGACGGGAGCACCCGTCTCTCAATGGTGTCTGACGACAATCATTCGATCGTCCAGAGAAATCTCTATCTGGAATTCCGGCTGGCAGAATAGATTGCTGGCGCGAAGATGGCGAGGATCGCGCCGTAGGGCACCAGCATGACGATTGCCATGACCAACTTGACCATCAGGTCGCCGAAGCCGAGTGACATCCACAATGGAATCTCGCTGCCGAAGAACGGAACAAGCATGGCGAGCGATGAGTCCGCCTGGCCAGTTGTAGCATCAATCCATGCGAACTGTGCAGCAAAGGCGATCGAGAAAAACAGCAGCGTATCGAGCAGCGAACCGAAAATGGCGGAGGCGAACGGCGCCTTCCACCAGGTCAACTGCCGCAGCTTGTTGAAGACAGTGATGTCAAGAAGTTGGGCTGTCAGAAAGGCGGTGCCCGACGCAATCGCAATGCGCGGGGTAGCGAGCCAGATCGACAGGATTACAGCGATCGTGAACCCGACATAGACAACCTTGCGCGCAAAAGCCGGACCGTAGGTGCGGTTGGCGAGGTCATTGACCAGAAAGGCAATCGGGTAGGTGAAAGCGCCGTAGGTAAGTATCTCCCCCAATCCGAAGTGATCGAAAGGGTACTGCACCAGGATATTGGATGCAGCAACGACCGCGCACATGGCGAGGACAGGGAGAATGAAGTCTGACGGAGAGTAGGCGCTTTTGAGCGACATTTTTTTATCCTGGGTAATGGAACCAGCAGCCGGTTGAATCAAAAACAAGGCCAGCAGAAGCTGGCCTCATTTAATCACAATATAACGCGACTGCTAATTAAGCAGCAACCGGTGCTTCAAGGAGCTTCTTGGCAATCTGACGCTTCAGGAGGCGAGCGCGCTGCGACAGCTCCTTCTCGTCAGCCTTAACCAGGAACGCGTCCAGACCACCGCGATGCTCGACGCTGCGCAGGGCATGAGCCGAAACGCGCAGGCGGAAGCTCTGACCGAGAGCTTCAGAAATCAGCGTTACGTGGCAGAGGTTTGGCAAAAAGCGGCGGCGCGTTCTGTTGTTCGCGTGGCTCACATTGTTACCGTACTGTACCGATTTAGCGGTCAATTCACATGTGCGGGACATTGGGTCTCACCTTCAAATTTCATTACCTATAGCCCGAATGTTTCTTGTTACCATCGCACGTCGCCGTGCAGCGGCGCGCTTATCGGACAGGCGGCCTATTGGGAAGTCGCGTTTCTATAGTGATATGAGCTGCGCGCGTCAAGTGCGCTTCTACGAAGTTTGGCATGGGTTTTGCGTAATCACGCCAGCATTCCTATCTTAAACACAACTTTGCCTGCTTTGTGCAGTCGAAAATTAACAGCAGGGACGAACTGGGCAGGAATGATAAAAATGAAGGCGAGAGCCAGTCGAACATCCTCGGCGATGTTGTTTGCGATACCTGTACTGATGGCGGCGTTGCCTGCTCAGGCAGCGCAATCCTATCAGACTGATTATCGGATTTCGCTGTACGGCCTGTCGATCGCCAAGGCAAGTTTTTCAACGAAGGTAACCGACGGCGCCTACCAGGTATCTGGCACGCTTGCGAGTTCCGGACTTGCCAGCCTGTTTGACGATACCGATGGCAAGCTTGATGTGAGCGGTCAGTTTGCCAAGAGCGGTCCGGTGCCGAATTCCTACGTCGTCAAATATAGGCACGGCAATCGCGACAAGAGCACATCCATTACGTTTGCCAACGGGAATGTTGCCAACACAGTGAATGTTCCGCCCATCAGAAAGAAGAAGAACTGGGTCGAACTCTCGGCTGCCGATCTTCAGTCTGTTGCCGATCCAATCTCCGGCGTGATGGTATCCGCGGACAGCCCGGACCAGGTCTGCAGGAAAACCCTGCATCTCTTTGACGGGCAGACGAGGGTTGATCTGAAACTTTCGCCTTCCGGCAAGCTGCAACCCTTCGCCACCAAGGGATTCAAAGGTAACGCGATCACCTGCTTCGCCAAATTTGTTCCGATAGCCGGCTACCAATCGGGACGAAAGGCCATCGAATATCTGAAAAACTCGAGCCAGATCAGTCTCACCTTTGCATCGCTCGGCAACTCCGCTATCTATTCGCCCGTGCTGGCAAAGGTCGGCACGCAGATCGGTACGGTGACTGTCTACGCGACCCGTTTCGAAAAAGTACAATAGGCGGGCGGCCCATACCTGCTAGCGGGGCGGCGGCTTTCGAACCGGGGGCAGTGCCGTGGCTACATTTGTCGGGTTTCTTGCGATCATCATGTGGGCGATGCTCGCGCTTTTCACCGATGTTTCGGGGAAGGTTCCGCCATTTCAGCTAACAGCCATGACGTTCGCAATCGGCGCCGGCCTCGGGCTCGTCTCCTGGCTGTGGCGGCCGGGCGCGGCGCGGCATCTGCGCCAGCCGGCAAGGGTTTGGCTCCTCGGCGTTGTCGGGCTCTTTGGCTATCATTTCCTGTATTTCACTGCGCTGCGTAACGCGCCGGCCGTCGATGCCAGCCTGATCGCCTATCTCTGGCCGCTGTTCATAGTAGTTGGCTCCGCCCTGATGCCCGGTGAGCGTCTTCGCTGGTTCCATATTGCCGGGACACTGCTCGGGCTATCCGGAACAGTGCTGATCATCACCAAGGGCGGCAGCGTCGGCTTTGATGCCCAGTACAGCTTCGGCTATGCCATGGCTGGCCTTTGCGCGATCACCTGGGCCGCTTATTCGCTGCTGTCACGGCGTTTTGCCAATGTGCCGACCGATGCGGTCACCGGCTTTTGTGCTGCGACTTCGGTTCTCTCGTTGATTTCGCACTTGTTGCTGGAGCAAGCGATCTGGCCGGAAGGCATCATCCAGTGGCTCGCAGTCCTGGGGCTCGGGCTCTTTCCGGTCGGCGCGGCATTCTACGTCTGGGACTATGGTGTCAAGCACGGCAATATTCAGGTTTTGGGCGCTTCAAGTTACGCAGCACCACTGCTGTCGACGCTTGTACTGATCATCGCAGGTGTCACCGAGCCTACTGCACGGGTAATGCTCGCCTGCGTGCTAATCACGCTCGGCGCGGTTCTCGCCGCCAAGGACATGCTGCTGAAGCGGCGTTAGGGCTCCCATCCGGGCTCAGCCAGTTCGAACTGGGCGAAATCAAAGCCCGGCGCGACAGTGCAACCTACGAGCGTCCAGTCGCCGAGAGTCGTAGCCGTCTGCCACTGCCCAGCTGGTACAATGGCTTGCGGGCGCTCCCCGGAAGCAAGATCAAGGCCGAGTGTGTGGGTTTCGCGCGGTGAGCCTTCAGAAGCTATGGTCAAGAGCAGGGGCGCGCCGCCGTACCAGTGCCAGACTTCAGCGGCATCCTTGACGCGGTGCCAAGCGGAAGTTTCACCCCTTTCCAGCAGGAAATAGATGGCGGTTGAATGACCGCGACCGCCCTCAGGCCAATCGCGCTGGTTATCGCGGAACGTCTGGACATACGAACCACCTTCGGGATGTGGCTCAAGTCCAAGGTGCCGCCGGATTTCGTCTGCGGTCAGCGCCATCAGAAGTTATCCTTGCGTTTGCGGATTTCAGCGAATACCGCCTCGTCGCTGGCCTTTTCCATATTGAGGTGCCTGCGGATCGAGGGATCGTGCCAGCGAAGGAACGGATTTGTCGCCATCTCGCGCAGGAGGGTTGTCGGCAGGGTCGGGAGGCCAGCCTCGCGCAGGAGGGTGATCTCGCGGGCGCGTTCCTTGAGGGCTGAATTTTCCGGATCTATCGTCAGGGCAAAGCGGGCGTTGCTCTCGCTATATTCGTGGCCGCAATAGATTTCGGTATCCCCAGGCAGGGCAAGAAGCCGTTGCAGTGATCGGAACATCATGACTGGCGTTCCCTCGAAGATACGGCCGCAGCCAAGCGAAAACAGTGTATCGCCGGTAAAGGCGACCTTCGCTGCAGGAATATAAAACGAGATCTCTCCAGCGGTGTGGCCGGGCGTCGAAATGACATCCACACTGAAATTGCCGAACTGAAACCGTTCGCCATGGCTGACAGCACGATCAATCCCCGGTATTTGCGATCGCTCGTCCTGCGGGCCGACAATCTGAACGCCGAAACGCTTCTTCAGGGCGAGGTTGGCCTCGATATGATCGCCGTGGTGATGAGTCGTGAAGACATGTGTCAGGTTCCAGCCGCGCCGTTTGAGCGCCGCAAGAATCGGTTGTTCTTCCGGAGCATCGATGGATGCGGTCAAATTGGCGTCGGGATCGTGGATCAACACGCCGAAATTGTCGGTTCGGGCGGTAAACTGTTCGATTTGCAGATTGGACATGGTCATTCTCTTGATATTTGCGAACAACAGGATAGTCCGCCTAATGGCGGGTGCAACCCATGTTCCAGCCATTTCTTGATGTTCCTGTTTGTCATGTTACCTTGCGGCCATGCATCTCGACATCATCGATCTTCGTACCTTCTATTCTTCCACACTTGGTCATCTGACCGAGCGCACGATTACCATGGCATTGTCGCCGATCTGGCCGAAGCTGCCGGGCGAGCGTCTGGTGGGGCTTGGCTACGCGGTTCCCTATCTCGATCGGTTTCGCGGCGATACTGAACGGACCTTCGCGTTCATGCCGGCCGGGCAGGGCGCGGTCAGTTGGCCGCCGGCCGAACCATCGGCTACAGCGTTGATTTTCGAGGAAGATTTGCCCTTGCCGGACTCAGCGGTGGACAGGGTTCTCATGGTCCATGCGCTGGAGCATGCGGAAGATCCGCGCGAGACCTTGAAGGAAATGTGGCGGGTGCTGGCGCCCAACGGCCGGCTGGTCATCGTCGTGCCCAACCGCCGGGGACTGTGGGCGCGCTTCGAACACACACCGTTTGGCAGCGGGCGGCCCTATAGCCGGGGCCAGTTGACCAGACTGCTGCGGGAGGCGAATTTTACCCCCGGCCCATGGGGAGAAGCGCTGTTCTTCCCGCCATCGTCGCGCCGCTGGATGATGCGCCCCTCCGGCTTGTTCGAACGAATGGGCCGCCGTTTCTGGCCGATGTTCTCGGGGGTGCTGATCGTCGAGGCGCAGAAACGGATTTACCAGGGTCTGCCGGTGGCCAAGCGTTCGTCGCGGCGCGTGTTCGTGCCGGTGCTCTCACCGCAAGGCACAGCGAGCGCAAGTTCGCGTTAGCACAACCAAATTTCTAGCCTTGGTTGAAATTCCTGCACCAGAATCGAGGATTCTTGTATGGGATTGACGATTGTTCGTACGAAATCCGAACGGTTTCGTGCGATTTCAGTTTGAGATTGCTGGGTTAGCGTTTGAGCAGGAACACCGCCTGCTGACCGAACAGGTTCCAGAAGCCCCATGGCATGTTGAAGCCGAGCCGGAAACCAAACGCGTTGAGCGCCACGGCCGTCTCCACCTGAGCGCCGACTTCCTTGGTCATGTCGACAAAATCATTGATCGTGCAGAAGTGGATATTCGGCGTGTCGTACCAGCTGTAGGGCAGGTCCTTGGTGACGGGCATGCGTCCATTGATGGCGAGCGACGCGCGCACACGCCAGTGCCCGAAATTCGGGAATGAGACGATGGCCTTCTCGCCGATGCGCAAGAGCTCGGTCAGGACATTCTTTGGATTACGGGTGGCCTGCAGGGTCTGTGACAGGATCACATAGTCAAAGCCGCCATCGGGGTAATATTTGAGATCGCTGTCGGCGTCGCCCTGAATGACCGAAAGGCCACGCGCGACGGATTCGTTGACGCCCTTTTGCGAGAGCTCGACGCCGCGGCCATCGATACCCTTTGTGGTTTGCAACAGCTCCAGCAGTTCGCCGTCGCCGCAGCCGACATCCAACACCCTCGAGCCGGGCTTCACCAGCGAGGCAATGACATCGAAATCGACGCGGGGATGAATGTTGACGCTCATGATGACAGCAGCCCTTTGGCACGGGCCGCCGAGCGGATGAAGCCGTTGATGGCGGAGAACATTTCCGGCTCGTCGAGCAGGAAGGCATCATGGCCGCGATCGGATTCGATCTCGACGAAGGAAACCGAGGCGCCTGCTGCATTCAATGCGTGGGCGACCGTCCGGCTCTCGCTGGTCGGGAACAGCCAGTCGCTCGTGAAGGATACGATGCAAAAGCGGGTCTTCGATCCGGCAAAGGCATCGGCGAGCCTGCCTTCATGCTCGGCCGCCAGATCGAAATAATCCATGGCACGGGTCATGTAGAGATAGGAATTGGGATCGAAGCGCTCGACGAAACTCATGCCCTGATAACGCAAATAGCTTTCGATCTGGAAATCTGCGTCGAAGCCGAAGGTCACATTCTGCCGGTCCTGCAGGTTGCGACCGAATTTGCGGTGCAGGGCGGTCTCGGACAGATAGGTGATATGCGCGGCCATGCGGGCGACTGACAGGCCTTTGCGCGGCACGGTGCCTGCCTCAAGGTAGCGGCCTTCTTTCCACTCAGGGTCAGCCATGACCGCCTGGCGGCCAACTTCGTGGAAAGCGATGTTCTGCGAGGAGTGACGCGCACCGGTTGCGATGGCAACGGCAGCAAATACCTTGTCCGAATGGCTCGACGCCCATTCCAGCACCTGCATGCCGCCCATGGAGCCGCCGATGACGGCAAAGAGCTGTTCGATGCCGAAATGCTCGACCAGCATTGCCTGGGCGCGCACCATGTCGGCAATGGTGATGACCGGCAGGTCAAGCGCATAGGCCTTGCCGGTTTCAGGATTGATCGATGCAGGGCCGGTCGAACCAAGGCACCCGCCGAGCACATTCGAACAGAGGACGAAATAGCGGTCGGTATCGACGGGCTTGCCGGGCCCGACGAGCGTTTCCCACCAGCCGGCCTTGCCGGTGACGGGATGCACGTTTGCGACGTGCTGGTCGCCGGTCAGCGCATGGCAGATCAGGATCGCATTGGATTTATCGGCGTTGAGATTGCCATAGGATTGATAGGCAATGCGGAATGGCGACAGCGAAACACCGCTATCGAGATGCAGCGGCTTGTCGGCACCAAAATCCACCACCGGGCTGTGGGGATTTGTTGCTTCCTGGCTCTTCTGATCGATTTTGGGCGCTGATCGGCTGGCTTTGGTCATTACACCGGTTTTTGGGCTACGCATTTTGGGTGCGGGCTAGGTATGGTTGCGGCCACGGCAAAGTCAATGGTTTCTTTGCGATTCTGGCCTCGGCCAAGCCAGAGGAAGCAACTTGTTCTCGACATTGGCTGCTTTGGCGGCTATGTCCGCACGGTTGCTTTTGCGAGCGAAATGACCATCGAATGAGCGATGTTACGGAACAATCATGACCACGACAGTAAAAGACATGCGCCCCACGCCCAAAGCCGGAATACTCGACATAGCTGCCTATGTCCCCGGCAAGGAACATGCTCCGGGTGTGGCGAAGGTCCATAAGCTGTCGTCCAACGAAACGCCGCTTGGAGCCAGCAAGCGCGCTATCGATGCTTATCGCGAGGCTGCCGGTAAGCTTGAGATCTATCCGGATGGCCAGGCAAGCGCACTGAAAAAGGCTATTGCCGATGTGCACGGCCTGAATGCCGACAATATTCTCTGCGGCAACGGTTCTGACGAGCTGCTTGGTCTGCTCTGCCAGACCTATCTCTCGCCCGGCGACGAAGCGATCTACACGGAACACGGCTTCATGGTGTACAAAATCTACATCATGGCCGCGGGTGCGACGCCGGTGGTCGCCAAGGAAAACAGCGAGCGGGCGGAGGTTGACTCCATTCTGAGCGCGGTCACGCCGCACACGAAGATCATATTCCTTGCCAATCCGAATAATCCTACCGGAACGTATTTGCCTTTCGAGGAAGTGCGCCGGCTGCATGCCAGCTTGCCGAAGAACGTCCTGCTGGTACTTGATGCCGCCTATGCGGAATATGTGCGCCGCAACGACTACGAAGCCGGTGTCGAACTCGTGTCGTCCTTTGAGAATGTCGTGATGACCCGGACCTTTTCCAAGATCCATGGGCTTGCGGCGCTTCGTATCGGCTGGATGTTCGCGCCCCACCACGTTATCGATGCCGTCAATCGCATTCGCGGCCCGTTCAATATGAACTCGGCGGCGATCGTAGCGGGTGCTGCTGCGATTCGCGACCGCGCGCATGTCGATCAGGCGATCGCCTTCAACGAGAAATGGCTGCCCTGGTTGACCGAACAGCTGACTGCTCTCGGCCTTCGCGTGACGCCATCAGTCGGCAATTTCCTACTTGTCCACTTCCCGGACAATGCGGCTAAGTCGGCCGAAAAGGCGGACGCTTATCTTACGGGCAAAGGCTATATTTTGCGCCGCGTTGCGGGATACGGATTTCCCAACGCGTTGCGCCTTACTATCGGATCCGAAGAAGCAAATCGCGGCGTAGTCGCTGCACTCTCCGAATTCCTGAAGTAGCTTCGCGCCATGACGGGCTGCAAATGGCGTTTTTCTGTGCTCCGGTGCTCACGTACCCATAAGTACGCTGCGCTACGGTGCTCGGAAACCACCATTTTCGCCGCGTCATGGTGCGAATCTCAGCGTAGTCACAGGTCATAGATACATGTCCAACGTTCATTTTGATAAAATCGCACTGATCGGCATCGGCCTTATCGGTTCGTCGCTGGCTCGCGTCATCAAACGCGAAGGCCTTGCAGGTCATATCGTCATTTCCACCCGCAGCGAAAGCACGCTGGAGCGGGCGAAGGAGCTTGGCCTCGGTGATAGCCATACGCTCGACAGCGCCGAGGCGGTGAAAGATGCCGATCTGGTCATCGTCTCGGTGCCGGTCGGCTCCTCAGGCGCAATTGCCAAGCAAATTGCCGGCTCGCTGAAACCTGGCGCCATCGTAACCGATGTCGGCTCCACCAAGGGCTCGGTCATTGCGCAGATGCAGCCGGAACTGCCCGCCAATGTGCATTTTATTCCCGGCCACCCGCTCGCCGGTACGGAATACTCGGGTCCCGATGCCGGTTTCGCCGAACTCTTCGCCAATCGCTGGTGCATCCTGACGCCGCTGGAAGGCACTGACCCCGCGGCTGTGGACCGGCTGACGAAATTCTGGCAGGCGTGCGGTTCCCGGCTCGACACGATGGACCCCCTCCATCACGACCGCGTTCTCGCTATCGTCTCGCATCTGCCGCATCTCATCGCCTACAACATCGTTGGTACGGCGAGCGATCTCGAAGAAGTGACGAATTCCGAAGTCATCAAATATTCGGCTTCGGGCTTCCGCGATTTCACCCGCCTAGCCGCATCGGACCCGACCATGTGGCGCGATGTCTGCCTGCACAACAAGGAAGCCATTCTCGAAATGCTGGCGCGGTTTTCGGAGGATCTCGCGTCCCTGCAGCGCTCCGTTCGCTGGGGCGATGGCGATGCGCTGTTCGACCTGTTCACGCGGACCCGTGCTGTTCGCCGCGGCATCATCGATGCCGGCCAGGAAGTGGACGCTCCGGACTTCGGACGCCAGAAGGCCAGCCAGCCGTCAAAGTAATTGCTATGGTTCGGGAAACAGGATCAATTCGCCGGTCTGGTTGAAACGATAGAAAATAAAGTATTCGCCGTGCGACCGGCGCCGGACGCCAGTAGCAATAATACTTCGTAGACCGCCTATAGCAAGATTACAGCGACGGCAGCCGGCCGATACTGATGAAGCCCACCGACATTTTGCCTTTCTTGACAGTGATCGGCAGTGTCGGTGCCCCGGTTTCGTCCTTCGGCACAAAGGCCATTGCCTGGAGCACAGACGAGATCGTGTTGCCGGCTTCCGGGAAGATACCCTGAAGCGCAGAGGCGACACCTTCCGGATTGCGCATCGTCACCTGGAAGTCGCCGCTGATGCGACCATCATCGGCAATGGAGAATGGGCCCGAAATGGCGATGCCGCTACCGTCGGCGAATGCGAGGTCCACCTTGCGCAAGGTTCCGGATTGCCCGCGCAAAACCGTCAGATCCCGCTCGGGCTTGCCAAGCAACGCAAATCCGTTGGCAAGCTGGATGTCCGCCGCGCCGGTCAATTCGGGAAGGGTCCTGTCGTCGATGAGATTGTCGGCGATTTTCAGCTTGTTGAACGAAAGGGCGACGTCCATCTGCGGTTCGGTCGTGCTGAAGTGCAGTTCGCCGTCCTGTACCACTGCAATCGGCACAGCACCCGCTGGCGCGTCGCGCTGGTTGACGATGAAATTGCTGCCTTCGATCGATATCTGCCTGGGAAGCGGTTTGTCCAAGCGGATACTGGAGGTGAGGTTTTCCCATTTGGCATCGAGCGGTACCATGCCCGGTACATTGATGGCGGCAGGGCCGTCGATGCGGCTGACGATCTGCATCGGGTCGTAGACTTGTGCCGCTGAACGGAAAGAACCGGCTGTAACGGACAGATTCTTTGCCGGATCGGCCCAGCCAACGCGGGTGCAATCAAGCCCAACCCGCAAGGGATAGCCGCTCGCCCTGACGTCCTCGCAGGTGGCGTCGATGCCCTTTTCCTTGAAGGCAGCGATATTCGTTGTTACGCGCGTCTGCAGTTCATTGGCCAGATAATACCAGCCGCCAGTATAGAGCGCCCCAAGCAGGACAATTGCGCCGATGAAATATTTCAGAAGGCGTCCGCGTTTGTTGCTGGATTCAGGGGTGCTTGACGGCATGGTCCGGCTCTCGCTATCGATCAGGGGAAGGTGCTTCAGAAGTTCCAACTGCTATCAGGACGGATATGGGCGATTTTTGGGTCTTTGGCTACGGCTCTTTGATGTGGAAGCCGGGCTTTGCACATGTGGAGACGATGCACGCCCGTCTGCATGGCTATCGGCGGGCGCTTTGCGTTCGCTCCTATGTGCATCGCGGAACGCCGGAACGGCCTGGCCTGGTGCTCGGGCTCGACCGTGGCGGATCCTGCCTCGGCATGGCTTTTCGAGTGCCTGGCGATCTTGAGGATGAGGTGGTTGGCTATTTGCGCGAGCGGGAGCTGGTCACGCATGTCTATCTGGAGCGGCGGCTTGCCATCCGGCTGGAGGATGGGCGCAAGGTCGATGCGCTGACGTACATTGTTGACCGCAACCATGTGCAATATGCCGGCACACTCTCGGTAGGTGATGCGGCGACCGCCGTGCGCGGTTCAATCGGTCAGTCCGGCCGCAACGAGGACTATGTCCACAACACGCTCGAACATTTGCGCAAGATGAACATACGCGACCACTGGATGGAGGCTGTGGTTGCCGCAGTAGATGGGGGCGGTCAGGGTTAGACGCTGACGCCGAGTTCCCGCAGCCGGTTGACGGCCGTGGGCGGCATGGGCGGCGGGTTGTCCGATTTTGCCGCTTCGATCAGGAGTTCGTCGCAGGCAGCCTCGGTCACCCTTTCGAGTTCCTTCAGGAAGGTCTCATTGTTGAGGCCCGGCTGGATCGGCGGCAGGATGCGGCAGCGGATGGTCCCCGGATAGCGCATGAACTTGCGCCGCGGCCAATAGAGCCCCGCATTATGCGCGATCGGAACGACGGGGATGCCAAGTTCCCCATAGATATGAGCTACGCCGTACTTGTATTGTGGCGGCGCGCCCGGGGCGGTACGCGTCCCTTCGGGGTAGATCATCAACTGACGGCCGCCGGCGACCGCGATGCGTGCACCGTTGACCGCCGCCTTCATCGCAGCGGAACGTTTGCCGCGATCGATCGGCACCATCCGCATCTTCTGGATGTACCAGCCGAAGAGGGGGATCCAGGTCAATTCACGCTTGAGGATATAGACCGGGTCGGCGATGTGCGGAAGAAACGCATAGGTGTCCCAGAACGACTGGTGCTTGGCTGCGCAAATATAGGGCCCGTCCGGAATATTCTCGAGGCCTTCGATGTGATGGTCAGTGCCAGCAATCAGCTTTTGCAGCCACAGATTGGATTTTGCCCAGTTCTTCGGAACGCTCCACGCCTGTTTGCGCGGGCTCAGGAAGTAATAGGGCGTGAAGATGATCATCTGGATGATCAGGTTGAGGTAGAATGCCGTATTGAAAGCGAGTGATCGGATGATCGTCATGAGGGTCCCGGAATGACATCGAATGGCCTGCGGCCTTGGTTATACTAAATGGGACGTGGCGTGAACTGGATAACCGTGCCACTTTGCAAACGGTCTCCAAGGGCCGCGACCGACCTATCCCTTGATCCTGTGCAGCAGGGATGTCGTCACATCGGACAGGCGGGCCGGTAGCTGGCAGCGGATGATGGCGCCGACATATTTGACATACTCGACGAGGAGGACCCGCACCACCAGACCCCGGGTGATCCAGTTGCCGTCGCGCAGATTGGTGTTGGTAATGGGATAGGGGATGAACTCGATGTCGCGGGATGCGCGCTGGAGTTCAAACATTGTCCTCGGGATGTGGTAATTATTGGTGACGACGATAATCCGCTTGTAATGATTTGCATTGGCCCATTTGACACTCTCGGCCGCATTGCCCACCGTATCCAGCGCCGACCGGTCGATATCAACACAGCATTCGAACAGCGTGGCGTCGCCGCCGGTGACACGCTGCAGTTCATTGCGGTTGGTGGAGGCATGGACGCCGCTGATGAAAAGCCGCTCGCCACGCTTGTTCTTGAGAAGTTCAAGCGCCCCTTCGATGCGGGAATAGCCGCCGGTGAGCACAACGATGCCATCCGCGGGTACGGTCAGGTCCGGGGCTTGCAGTGTGCTGACGTGATCGCTGAAGACGATGAAGCCGCCGATAAACAGGCCCAATGAGATCACGCAGAGAATGAAGAGCGGCAGCACGATTCGCTTGCGGATAAACGCCATTGCTCGTCCACCGCGGCCTTCATCGCCGTTGTCTGACTTGCCGTTGCTATCGTTCAACCCGTTCATTCTGCGTCGCAAATCGCCTTGCTTGAAGCTCGTTTTTCTTGAGTGGGTTAAACAGCCGGAGCGTCGTAAAATCCATGGATTCAAAATAAATAGAACGAGTTTAATTTTCGTGACTGTCGCCCGTCCGTCCGTCCACTTGCCTCAGATGCGCTATGACGGTCATTCGTGTTGTAATCATGGTCAGGACACTGACCGCCAGTATGATCAGGACCACGCCGGAATAGCCGCCTGACCCGATGGAAAAGTTGCCGAAGAGCGCTGTCGCCTGGTCAGCTTCCGGCGTTGCGAGATTGCGCGAGGACCACCAGGCGAAGCCGAGGAAAATGATCATCGCCAGCGCGCCGCCGCAGAGCGCGCCCTTCAATGCTGTCCAGAAGAAGTGCCGTTCGAACTGGCGCGCGACGAATTTCTGCTCGGCGCCGATGAAATGCAGCACCTCGATGATATGTTCATTGCCGGCCATGGCGCCGCGTGTCGCGAAGATGACCGTCAGAACCGTCGCGGCGATGACGAGACCGAGCACCGCCATGCCAATGAGCACGGTCGAACGCGCCATCGAGACCAGCCGGTCGACCCAGGTGCGGTGATCGTCGAAGCTTGCGCCGGGCACATCCTTGACGAGCGCGCCGCGAATGGCGGCGAAATCTGGCGGCGAGGCCTCGTCGAGCGTGACGATCACCAGGCGCGGTACCGGAAGCTCATCGATATCGAGGCCGGTGCCGAGCCAGGGTTCAAGAAGCCGGGCGGTTGCTGCACGGTCAATGATCCGCGTGGATTTCACGCCGGAAAAGCCCTGTGCAATCGTGCTCGCCTGGTTCAGCAGCGCTTCCATATCCTGGCCTTCGACGGGCCGGATCTGGATGGTTGCCTCGGTCGAAATCTGGCTCTGCCAGGTGGCCGCCGTGGATTGCACCAGACTGACGGCGCCGATGGTCAGGCAGGCAAGGAATGTCATGATGGCGATGACGATCATCAGCGCATGGCCAACGACATTGCCGGCCGGGACTATCGGCGCCTGGTTGCTGTTGCCGCGTACACGCGTGACGGCCTTTTCCATCAGCACTAGAGCCTGTTCCTTGAGGCGGGCGGCATCAATCATAGATATCGAGCCTTCCCTGATCGAGGATCATGCGCCGTGCATTGATCTGGTCCATGAGGGTGAGATCGTGGGTCGCGATGACCACCGCGGTTCCAGAACGATTGAGCTCGCCGAATAGCCGCAGCAGGCGCCTTGCCAGCGGCGGATCGACATTGCCCGTCGGCTCGTCCGCCAGCAGGATCTCCGGCTGGTCGATCAGGGCGCGGGCGATGGCGGCGCGCTGCTTCTCTCCGCCGGATAGAACCGGCGGCAATACGTGCATGCGCTCGCCGAGCCCGACCCAGTGCAGCAATTCCTCGACCTCGGCGCGGTAGGTCGCCTCTTCCTTGCCGCGGACGCGGAGCGGAAGCGCGACGTTCTGATAGGTCGTCATGTGGTCGAGCAGGCGGAAATCCTGGAAAACAACGCCGATACGGCGGCGCAGCAGCGGCATTTCCTTGGACGAGATCGTCGCTATATCCTTGCCGAAGACTGTGATCAGTCCGCGCGTCGGCTTCAGCGTCATGAACAGCAGGCGCAGCAAGGAGGTCTTGCCGGCGCCCGAAGGACCGGTCAGGAACTGGAATGATCGCGGTGAAATGTGGAGGCTGACATCACGCAGAACCTCCGGGCCCATCCCATAGCGCAAACCGACATTCTCAAAACGAATCAAGTGTAACTTCCAGATTTTTGTCTACGCGTGTTTTATTCAGCGCGGACAGGTTTGGCCATCGTCAATCACAGTCAGACGGCGGCCGAACCGTTAATTTTTGTGCAGTAACCTTGCTCCATGATTCGTAGGAACATGACTGCAACATGGCGGGATGAGCGGAAAACCGTGCAATGACGCAATTCAGGCCAATGATCGGCGAAAACGACATGGATTTTCTTGGCGCGACGGCCTTCAACAGGGGTGTTGCCGAAGAGATTGAGTTTGAAACCGTCATGGCCCCGGCAAGTCCGGCTCCTGGCGGGATCGTTGATCGCACCTCGATTCGATTGTCCACGCAACCGCTGCCAGTGGACGAGGGGATCGCAATCCTTCAGCCGCCTGACAGGTCTCAAGGCAAGTTGCCGGGTTTCGGATACTGGTTTCTGGTGACGCTCGCGGCCATATCGGCGTTCTGGATCAGCGGCGGCCACGTGCTGTTTTCGCGCTAGCTTTTGCTTTTGTCATGCAGATCGGGCTATAGCAGCCTCTTCTATCCATAATCAGGAATATATGCATGCCCAAGGTCGGCGGAAAAAACATCGAGGTTCTCTTCAGCGCGCAGACAATTGCCGATCGAAACCTCGAACTTGCCAAGGCGATTGTCGCACGCAATTTCGAGAATCTGCTCGTGATCTCGATTCTCAAGGGTTCGTTCATTTTCGCCGCGGATCTCATCCGCGCCATGCACGATGCCGGAGCAGAACCCGATGTCGAGTTCATCACCGTTTCTAGCTATGGCAAGGGAACGGAAAGCGGCGAGGTTCGTCTGCTCCGTGACATCGACAGCGATGTTCACGGACGCGACGTTCTCCTCATCGACGACATTCTGGAATCGGGAAAGACGCTGAAATTCACCCGCGAACTGATGCTGCGGCGCGGCGCCCGCAGCGTTTCCATCGCCGTTCTTCTCGACAAGAGCGTGAAGCGCAAGACCGACATCGAAGCGGATTTCAAAGGCTTCGAGTGCCCCGACTATTTTGTCGTCGGTTATGGTATGGATGTCGGCCATTCGTTCCGGCAACTGCCCTATGTGGGCGTGGTGACGGAATAGGTTCCAAGTAAGTACCCGAGTTGGCCACTTGACCCTCCCCCTTGTGGGAGGGACGGAGCGACGCGACGGGGAGAGGGGCCCTCTTGCTGTGCCGAAAAGACCCCTTTTTGCTGCTGCGCAGCCTCCCTCCCCACCAAGGGGAGGGTAAGAAGCGGCACCATCATTGGTGCCCTGGCTCAATCAAACTTCAATAGCCGCTCCAGGTAGTCCTTCTCCATCTGCGGGCTGAGCGCATTGCCGAGACGGCGGCGGATTTCTTCGAGGATCTGGCGCGCGCGCTGGATGTCGATTTCGCCGGGCAGCATGTCCTTGCTGAAGAACTCCTGATCGCCGCTTCGCTGCGGACGGCCAAGCGGGTCCTGACGGCCGTTCTGCTGTTGTCCGTTGCGGCGTCCGGTCTTGCCCTCTTGGCCCATTGCCTGCTGCATCTGTTTCATCATGTCCTGGCCGCCCCGGCGCAGGGCATCGAGCGCATTGCTCTGTTGATCGAGGGCCTGACCGCCATCGGCTTCGCCGAGCGATTTCCCGGCTTCGCCCATGGACTCGCCCGCTTCGCCGAAATCCTTGCCGGGATTGATGCCGAGGCCGCGCAAATCCTTCATCATCTGTTCGAGATCTGACTGAAGCTGGTTCTGGCCTTCCTTCAGCCCGCGCAATGCCTTGGCAATATCCTCTTCGGACATCTGCCCCTGCTGGCCATCCTGCCCCTGCTGCCCCTGCTGCCCCTGCTGACCTTGTTGGCCTTGTTGGCCTTGCTGACCTTGCTGGCCGTAATCCTGCTGCATGCCGTTCTGGCGCTGCTGTTCGAGCCGGTGGGTCTGGTTCATCATATCCTGCTGGCGCCGCATCAGCTCGCCGAGCTTGTTCATCTGCTGGCGCATCTGGCCGCCTTGCTGGCTTTGTCCCTGCTGCTGCCCCATCTGCAGATTGTTCATCATGTTTTCGAGTTCGGACAGCAATTGCTGTGCCTGATCACGCGAGCCCTGCTTGGCGAGATCTTCGATCTGGTCGAGCATGCGGTCAATGTCCTCTTGCCGCAGCTGCTGCGCGTTGGGATCCGGGGCCTGCGCCATGTTCGGATTTTTCTGCGCCCTCTCGGCAAACTCGCGCAAATATTCGTTCATGGCCTTGCGTAGCTCGGCCATGAGTTTCTCGATTTCCTCCGGGCTAGCACCGCGTTCGAGCGCCTGCTTCAGCGCTTCCTGTGCCTGGCGCAGGCGGCGCTCGGCGTCGGAAAGGGCGCCATCCTCGATCCCCCTGGCGACCTGCCACATATAGGACACGACGTCGCGCAGCTGGTCGTCGCTGCGTGCGAGGTTGAGACGCGAGCGGATGCTGCGCAAGGCAAGATAGTGGGAAGCGTTCTTGATCGTCTCCTCCGGCCAGATCGTCAGAGCGTCCATCGTATTCAAAACATCGGGCTTGGCATTGGCATTCAGCGCCAGAATACGCCGCTGTTCAACGACGGCACGCGCCAGCGGGTTAGCGAAAGGCCGTTCAGGCATGACCAGGGTCTTGGTGTCGCTGCGTGCTTCCTGTTTGGCGTCATCCGTTGCAACAAGTGTCATGCGGATTTCCGAACCTGCCCAAGGATGCTCGGTGAGATCCTTGGTGGTCTTTATTTCCTTGGGCTGATCGCCGCGCCGCGGCAAGGAAAGGGGCAAATCCGGAGCCGTATAAAGTGGCCGCGCAGCCTTGTCGGTGGGCGCCACGGCCTGCTCGATCTTGGCCAGGGCTCCGGCCGCGCCATAGTCATCCTTCAGTTCGTAAAACACCTCCATGGTGCCATTGATGGCGCTGGACGGGTCCTTGGTGAAGCGGATCGAAGGCGGCTGGTCTGGAATGACCGTAAAGGACCATTGGGAAAGCGTGGAGCCACTGTCATAAAGCCTAACGGTGCTGTCGGCGCTGAGACGGGCTTCGAAGTTTCGGGGCTTGGTCTTGGCCGCTGCCGCGTCTTCCACAGCCCCCTCTTGCTTTACGGGGGCGAAGTCGGTTGCTTCGCCATTGCCGGAAGCCAATGTGGCTGTCTCGTCTCCGCTGCCACCGATAATGCGGATGACAAGCGTGCTGTCCTGAGGAATGGTGAACTGCTTTTCTTCGGTGTTGGCTGCCGATGTCAAAAAGACCGGAGCCCGCCCCGTATAGCGCGGAGGCGTTACCCAGGCATCAATGCGTGGCGGGATCGCATCGGACTTGCCGTGACTGCGGAAAGCATCGCTGACGCGGCCGCCGAGCGGTCCTTCAGCAAAGGCAAATGCAATGACGAGAAGCAGGCCGATAACCGCCCGCAAGGCCCAGGGATCATGTTCTGCGACGCGCGTTTGCGGCAGCCCGCTTTTCAGGTTCCGGATACGCTCGGCCATGCGCTTGCGATGTTCGTCCCAGAGCGCCTGGGCAAACGGGTCGTCCGTGTTTGCGGCGAGCTCTTCCGATTGGACGGTGATCGGCTGGTGATCGAGGATATTGACGTTTTCAAGCCGCTGACTGATTTCCGCGTGGGTCGGCAGGCGGAATCTCAGCAGAAGATAAAGGCATGCCGGAAGCGATAGGGCGAATAGCCCAAGCAATATAAGCCGCAACCAGTCCGGAGCTATCCGGAAAATGCCGAACCAGGACAAGGAAAGAAAAGCGGCCAGCACCAGCAGCAGCGGCAGGAAAAGCGGCCAGAGGCGCTCAAGCGCGATCGTCAACCAGGCAGACAAACGGAGGCGATCGATACTCCTGAAAATATCGAACCTGACCCTTTCAGCGTCCCGTTCGTCGGGGTGTTGACTGGTCATACGCACTCCATCTCGCCAACTTCGACGGTGTTGACCTCATAGAAGAATAGCATTCATCGTGGCAAAGGCGAGGCCTTGGGGTAAAATTGCGATCAATGCTTTGTGTTTGCCATTTGGGGGAAGTCTAAAAAAGACCCCTCCCTGCTGCTTCGCAGCATCCCTCGCCACAAGGGGGAGGGACGGAGCGAAGCGACGCGGAGGGGCCTTGCGACGCATCGGCTCCACCGCGCATCCGAACGACACCTACAACCAGTCTGGCACCGAATCGAGCCCGATGAGCTCTTCATAGCTCGTTCTGGCCCGCACGACGTGAAACCGGTCGCCATTGACCAGTACCTCGGGAACGAGCAGGCGCGTGTTGTATGTTCCGGCCTGAACGGCGCCGTAAGCGCCTGCGGTGCCAATGGCGAGGAGATCGCCCGGAGCGGTGCGCGGCAAATCGCGGTCGAGGCCGAGATAGTCGCCCGTTTCGCAGACCGGACCGACAACATCACCGCGAATGCGCGGGTGCGTGGCAGAGGGTTCCTTCACCGGGCGGATCGTGTGGAAGGCGTCATAAAGAGTTGGCCGGATGAGATCATTCATCGCCGCGTCAACGATGATGAAATTTCTGGCGTCGCCTTCCTTGAGATAGATGACCTCAGTGACGAGAATGCCGGCGTTGCCGATGATCAGGCGGCCGGGCTCGAAGATGGTCTTGAGACCGAGGGGCTTGATGTGCTTGGCGACGATCTGCGCATAGGCATCAGGCAATGGCGGCGGATTGTTGTCGAAATGGTAGGGGATGCCGAGTCCGCCGCCAAGATCGACATGCTTGATGTCATGGCCGTCGGCCTTGAGCTGGGCGACAAGTTCGGCGAGCAGCCTGAAGGCATTGTCGAAGGGCTCAAGATCGGTGATCTGGCTGCCGATATGCATGTCGACGCCGACGACCGCAAGGCCGGGAAGCCTGGCGGCGCGGGCATAAACCGTGCTGGCCTTGGCCAGTGGAATGCCGAATTTGTTCTCGGACTTGCCTGTCGAGATCTTCTTGTGTGTCTTCGCGTCAACATCGGGGTTGATACGCAGCGAGACCGGCGCGGTCTTGCCCGCGGCCACAGCCCGGCTGGAAAGGAGTTCCAGCTCCGGTTCCGACTCGACGTTGAAGCAGTGAATGCCGGCCGCCAGTGCATAATCCATTTCGGACGGCTTCTTGCCGACGCCAGAGAAGACAATCTTGCTGGCGGGAATGCCCGCGGCAAGTGCCCGTCGCAACTCTCCCTCAGAGACAACATCCGCGCCGGAACCGAGGCAGGCCAGGGTTTTCAGCACCGCCTGGTTGGAGTTTGCCTTGAGGGCGTAGCAGACCAGGGCGTCCATCTCGGCAAAGGCAGCTGAAAAGACCTTGAAATGGCGTTCGATGGTAGCTGTCGAATAGCAATAGAAAGGTGTCCCGACCACCTTGGCGATGTCGGGAATACTGACGCCCTCGGCGTGAAGGACGCCGTCCCTATAGTCGAAATGGTTCACTTAAATTAAGCCTAGATCAACGGGTCGAGAATGAAGCGCTTGTCCGGAGCCGGCGGAGTTGCCTGATTGGGTTCGCCAGGCGTCGATGTGACAGAGGCCGGCGGCGGTTCAAGCGGACCTTTCCGGCCACAGGCCGAAACGGCGCCGGCAATCGCAACCGCCATCAAAATTGTCGTCAGAAAAGAACGGCTTGTCATTGAGTTTGATCCTGTCGTCCGAAATACTTATCTTCTGTCTAGCGTAAGGAGGAGCGGTTTGCATCCCCCATCGTCAAGCCGGCTTGAGCTTTACAGCTTGGTGATGCGCTTTTGCCAGAACCTGATCTGCCGGCGAACCTCGCCCGGAGCCGTACCGCCATAGGATTTGCGGCTGCGGACCGATTTGTCGACCGTGAGATAGCCGAAAACCGCGTCGGTGATGCCCGGATGGATTTGCTGCAGCTCTTCAAGCGACAATTTGCCGAGATCGCTTTTTTTCTGCTCGGCGAGCGCGACGGCACGGCCCGTCACGTGGTGCGCCTCGCGGAAGGGCAGGCCGAGCTCACGGACAAGCCAGTCGGCGAGGTCGGTCGCGGTGGAATAACCGGATCCTGCGGCCTTTTTCATGGCTGCTGTATTGATGGTCATGTCGCCGACCATGCCGGTCATGGCGGCGAGGGCAAGTTCGAGGGTCTCGGCCGCGTCGAAGACCGCTTCCTTGTCTTCCTGCATGTCCTTGGAATAGGTAAGCGGCAGTCCCTTCATCACGGTCAAAAGGCCGACGAGCGAGCCGGTGATGCGCCCGGTCTTGGCGCGCACGAGTTCTGCCGCATCGGGATTTTTCTTCTGCGGCATGATCGAGGAGCCGGTCGAGAACGAATCCGACAGGCGCACGAAGCCGAATTGCGGCGTCGACCAGATGACGATTTCCTCGGCGAGGCGCGACAGATGCGTCGCCGTGATGGCGGCGGTCGAAAGGAACTCGAGCGCATAGTCGCGATCGGAGACGCTGTCGAGCGAATTGCGGGTCGGTTCACGGAAGCCGAGCGCCTTGGCCGTCATGTGCCTGTCGATGGGGAAGCCGGTTCCGGCAAGCGCTGCCGCGCCGAGCGGTGATTCGTCCATGCGCCTGATCGCATCCCTGACGCGGGAGAGGTCGCGGCCGAACATTTCCACATAGGCCATGCAGTGATGACCGAAGGTGACCGGCTGCGCCGTCTGGAGATGGGTGAAACCCGGCATGAGCGTTGCTGCATGCTCCTCGGCACGCTTCAGGAAAGCTTCGATGAGCTTCTTGAGCAAGACGGCCGTCTTTTCGAATTCCGCCTTGACCCAGAGGCGGAAATCCACAGCGACCTGGTCATTGCGTGAGCGGGCGGTGTGCAGGCGGCCGGCGGATGCACCGATGAGTTCCGCCAGACGCGATTCAACATTCATGTGAATGTCTTCAAGTTTGCGTGAGAAGGTGAATTCTCCGCTTTCGATCTCTGACAATATCGTGTTCAGGCCGCTTGCGATCTTGTCGTGGTCGTCCGTCCCGATTATGCCGGTTTTCGCAAGCATGGCAGCATGGGCAAGCGAACCCTGAATGTCCTGGGCGTAGAGTTTCTGGTCGAAGCCGATGGAAGCATTGATTTCTTCCATGATCGCGGCGGGACCGGAAGCAAAACGGCCTCCCCACATTTCATTGCTGTTCTTCTTGTCGGACATGGATAGTGCCTTGGGTGAGAAGGATAAGAGTAGAAATGACGAGCCGCAACGAAACGAAAAAAACGCCGCAGAGCGGAAGCAGGAAGATCATCCTTCTTGCGGGTCTCGCGGGCATTATTGCCGGTGCGGTTGCGGTATACGTGATGGAGCGGCCATCTGGCAATATTGTCGCGGCAACAAACCCGGCCGACCAGTGCGCGATCAAGGCCGAGGCGGCCAAGGCGATCGATGCGGCTGCGACGGGAGCCGTCGCTGCCATGCGCGGCGCCGACGCGCCGCAGTCGCTGTCATCCCTGACCTTCAACGGGCCGGATGGCAAGCCGGTCCGGCTCGAGGATTTCAAGGGCAAGACTGTGCTCGTCAACCTCTGGGCAACCTGGTGCGTACCGTGCCGCGAGGAAATGCCGGCGCTCGATGCGCTGCAGACGAAGAAGGGCGGCGACGACTTCAAGGTCGTGGCGATCAATATCGACACGGGCGATGATGCAAAGCCCAAGGCGTTCCTCGATGAGATCGGCGTCAAATCGCTTGAGCTCTACCGGGACGCATCGATGGGAGTGTTCAATGATCTGAAGCGCAAGAATCTCGCTTTCGGCCTGCCGGTGACGGTGCTTGTCGACAAGGAAGGCTGCCAGATCGCCGCGATGAATGGACCCGCGGACTGGGGAAGCGACGACGCCGCGCGCTTCATCGATGCGGCGAGGGCGGTGAAATGATGTTCGAGCCGCGGGCATGGTCAAGCCAAACCCGCGGCCGCATATTCTGCTCGCCTATTGCTTGGCAAGTTTCTGCGCAGGCTTGTCCCGCCCGAGGTTCTGCAGCTCGATGTCGGTGATCGCCACCTTGCCGCTTTCCTTGGGGAAGACGAGTTTCAGCTCTTTCAGGTTGTTGGTGTCGACGCCCTCAAAGGCCTTGAGCGGGATCGCGACCATGTTCATGACCTGTCGCAGCTTTCCTATCCATTGTACGTCGTCAATATGGTCGACGAGGGGTATTCCGTCGCCCATCTTGCGCGGTGTATTGTATAGAGCATCGCTGAAATCGTTTGCGGTCACGGTAGCCGATTTGCCGGCAGTGTCAGTAAGCGTCACGTAGACTTCCTGGCCCATGGGCTGTACCACAGCAATGCGGAAGGTGATTGAATCCATGCCCTTGGCGGAGAGCCCGGCAAGATCGGTTTTTATGGCTGCGTTCGGGTGCGATCAGATCAACTCGGCATGATCGGCAACCGAGACAAAGCCTGTGGCGCCCCAGCCGGGATATGTGAACTCCGGCAATTGTGGAGAACTGCATTTGCTGGCTGCACCACCGCCCAGAGACATGTCGCAACGCACAAGACCGCCGCTATCAAGGCCAGAAAATGCGATAGCCCCGCCAAGTTGGTTACGTTGGAGGCTGTCTGCCTTTTCGAAGCGCTGGATAAGTTTTCGTTTGCGATCGCTCTTCTGCACCGTCAGCATTACACGTTCATCGCAGGTTTTTATGCCTTTCTCGCAAGCGGCCTCAGGCAATTGCGCATGACCGTTCCAATAGGCCGCAAATTTCTGCTCACCGCCGACATGATAACGCATGAACGAATTGATAAGAAAAAGCCCGTTGCGCTCCTGATTAGGCCGGCTTAGACGAACGCTGTCTTTGCGCTCTCGCTCACAATACTCACCTTCAGATCATTGCCCCATTTTCTGTTGTAGAAATCGTGGTTCGCTCCCTTCACCAGGATTTGATAGCGCGGCGCGGTGTCTTTTTCGGGGCCAAACCGGTTGTGATCATAGGCGAGGGCACCGTCGAGGTTGGCGACATCGCCGTCGCAGGATGGCAGTAAATTGACCAAGGGAACATTGTTCAGGCCAAGATTGCCATCAAAATCTGTCGGCGCCAGCATGAAGGCGCCCTTGAAATCATAGGGCACCACCGTTTCCTTGCCAGCGGCATAATAGATGTTGTATTTTTTGAGCGCTGCATCGAACTTGTCCTTATCGAGGCTGGCCGGTGCTGCCTTGACCTCAGGTTTTGCCTCCACAGCCGGATGCGTGACACCCGGTATGACCGTGCCGCGCCAAACCTGGGAGAACCGTCTCGAAGGCAGAAGGTTCTTTCTTCAAGACAGCTTTCATGTCCTCTACATTGATGCCGGGCATAACGGTTTTGTATTTTTCGAGAATTGCTGTAAATTTTGCCTCGTCAATGGTGGTCGGCTCTACTGTCTCAGGCTTTGCGTCCACCGCCGGTTGGAATTCGATCTCCGGTGTGACAGCGGCACTCAGATCCGGATAAGAATCTTCAAAGGAAGAAGGACGATCCTTCAGGGCAGTTTGCAGGTCGTCTGCGTTTGTGCCCAAACGGGTCAGGTTGAGTTTGATAGCCGCTGAAACGCCTTGCCCGCCGCGCGAATGGCCCATGATCCCGACGCGGGTAAAATCGAGCTTGCCTTGCAAGGCATTGAGAAGGCCGGGCTTGCCATCTCCATCGATCTGGCCGTTGCTGTCGATCTGGCGCAGGCGGTCCAGCGTGCCCAGGATCAATTGGCCCCGCGATTGACTGCTAGGATCGTCCTCGGCATTGTTTTCACCCGCATGGATCGAGACCACGACATAGCCGTGGCTAACGAGCTCTTCCGATAGATACTTATACCCCTGATAGCTCGTTTCATGATCCCCCAGTCCATGTTCAAAGATGATGACCGGAAACCGTCCAGGTGGTGTCGCCTGCAGCTCTGCGGCGGCAACGGGGTACTGTATCCAGCCTTTGATCGGAGCGATGAAAAGCTTGTCATTCGTGGCCTTGCGAGGCGTATTGGCTGCAGGCCATTCATTGTTTGACAGGGATACGAGATTGCCCAGATTATAGTCGATCATCCCTGAGGGCACGAATGTATCGCCATCCGTCGTGTTCGGCGCAATCTCGGTGAAACGCGCGGTCTTGGCGCGACCAAGCGGTATGATCTGGCTGTCAGGGTCAACCAGAGGTGTCGCATTGCCGCCGTCGGTTACCAGCTTTTTCGGATCGGTTCCGGAAACTGCAGTGGCGATGGCCGTGACGGGCTTGTTCGTATCGGTAACGGGTTTCACGTCGTCAGTTTTTGCTTCAACCTTCGTCACACCGAAGGTATTTGCGTCCGTCAGTTTTGCATCCTTATCCTCATTGCAGCCTGATAAAGCGCCAACCAGCAGTGCCGATATGCACGCTGTTTGTGCAAGCCTGCACGCCAAGCGCGTGCCTGGTTTCAACCATTGCGTCATTGTAAATATTCCCTCAACTGGAGGTCGCATTCTTTGAAATAATCGACCGTGAAATGACAAAAATATGAGATGGCAAATAATCATGCGCCTGCACGGGTTCATGCGCACAGGCTCACATCGATCATCAAAGCAACGATCGTGCCAGTTTGGTTGAATGGGGGATTTCAAGGCGTAAAATCACGTCCATCCTGGGTCCTCGGGTCAAGCGCGAGGATGACGGAGAGGAAGGAGGATGACGGAGAGAGGTGGATGACGGACAGAGGTGGATGACGGAGAGGAGTGGCTTCGGGGAGCGTAACCTTCCGATTGGGAAGGCCGCTGAGCACTGTTCCTGGCATAACACCGAACATAAAAAAAGCTCCATCGCGAGATGGAGCTTCTTTAGATTATGCGAACGCGCTGAATTACTCAGCTCCTCCCGCTGCGGCTTTCCGTGCCTTCTTGGCTTTGTACTTGTCAAAGCCATGCAGTTCGCCTGGTTTGCGTTCTTTGGGTGTTTTCTTCGGTTTTTCAGGCTTTTCTGTGGCCCAGCCTTCCGGCTTCGCCTTGGCCGGCTTGGCGGACCAGTCGGATTTCGGCTTGTCGTCACGGGAACGGGGCTTGGCTGAATCCCAATCCCGTTTTTCGCCGAAGCTCTTCTTGCCCTTGTAGTCGCCGCCTTCGCGGCGGGGCGAGGAGAATCCGGGGCCATCGCTGCGGGTAATGTTCACACCCTTTTCGCCGCTACCGAACTGCTTGATCCGCGCCATGAAATCGTCGGCCTTGCTGGCGCTGATCTCAAAACGGGTTTCAGTCTCTAGGATTTTGATCGAGCCTACATCTGTCTTGGTGAGGTCACCGGCCTTGCAGATCAGCGGCAGAAGCCAGCGCGGCTCGGCGCGCTGCTTGCGCCCGACGCTGACGGAGAACCAGGCGCCGCTCTCGAAATCTTCGATCCGGCCGCGCGGTGCGCGTTCGCCGCGCTCCGGACGGTCTTCAAAACGACCCTTGCGGCCGGTATCGCGCCCAGTATCGCGCATTGGCTCGAGCACATGCGACGGCGTCGAGGACAGCTCCTCCGGGGCAGGGCGCGCTGCCATCTGCTGGCGCAGATAAGCGGCCGCGATCTGTTCGGCTGAATGGAGGGCGAGCAGCTCCGTTACGTGGGCTGCTTCATCCTCGCCGATGACTTCCGTCAGCGAAGGATCGTTGAGAATGCGGTCGTGGTTGCGCTTGTTGATGGCGGCGGCATCCGGCGGCGGCACCATGGTCGTTGCAAGCTTGGCGCCCTGCAGCAGACGCTCGGCGGTGCGGCGGCGTGACGGCGGCACGATGAGAACGCATATGCCCTTGCGGCCGGCTCGACCGGTACGGCCGCTGCGGTGCAGCAGCGTCTCGGAATTGTTCGGCAGGTCGGCGTGAATGACGAGGTCGAGATTGGGCAGGTCGATGCCGCGTGCCGCAACGTCGGTTGCGACGCAGACCCGGGCACGGCCATCGCGCATGGCCTGCAGCGCATTGGTGCGCTCGGCCTGGCTGAGTTCGCCTGACAATGACACGACGTTGAAGCCGCGGTTGGAGAGACGGCTGGTCAGGTGTTTGACCGCCTCGCGGGTCGAGCCAAAGATGATGGTGTTCTGCGCATCGTAGAAGAGCAGGGAATTGATGATGGCGTTTTCCCGTTCGCGCGGCGCCACCGGCATGATGTGATATTCGATGTCGCTATGCTGTTCCCGGTCGTTTGTCGCGGAAATGCGCAGCGCATTGTTCTGGAACTGCTTGGCGAGCTGGGCGATGGGTTTCGGCACGGTCGCCGAGAACATCAATGTCCGGCGGTCTTCCGGCGCTTCGCCGAGGATGAATTCGAGGTCTTCGCGGAAGCCGAGGTCGAGCATCTCGTCGGCCTCGTCGAGAACCACAGCGCGCAGTTCCTTCATGTCGAGCGAGCCGCGGGTGATGTGATCACGCAGACGGCCCGGTGTGCCGACGACGATATGTGCGCCCTGGCTTAGCGCACGGCGTTCCTTGGTCATGTCCATGCCGCCAACGCAGGAGGCGATGCGCGCGCCGGTCTGTTCGTATAGCCATTCCAGTTCGCGCCGCACCTGCAGTGCAAGCTCGCGCGTCGGGGCGATGACCAGCGCATAGGGCGCGCCGATGGAATTGAAGCGGTCCTCGCCTTCAAGCAGGGTCGGGGCAATGGCAATGCCGAATGCAACCGTTTTGCCGGAGCCGGTTTGCGCCGAGACCAGGAGGTCTGCCTCCTGCGCTTCGGGTGCCAGCACGGCGGTCTGCACCGGCGTCAAGGTCTCATACCCACGGGCTGCCAGTGCACCGGACAACGCCGGAGCGATTGAATCGAAAATAGTCATTAATGAACTTTCAGTTAAGTCTTTGGCTGGTGTTTTGGGCTCGGCTTCAATGAGCACGGGCGGCACGCATATAGCTTTGTTGCGCTCTCGTAGAGGTTATAGCGCATTTCGTCAATGGCGGGGAGGCGTTGGCCAGTGCAGGGGAGCCTTGCAAATTCGTTGTGCGTGGTTTGCCTACGGCTGGCTCAGGTGGCAAAACCCGCACGTTTCAGCCGCACGATCGCAAGGTCGAGCGCGGACAGAAAGCTCGAACGGTCCTTGGGCGAAAACGGCCGCGGACCGCCCGTGATCTGTCCGGCAGAGCGCAGCTCGTCCATGAGGTTACGGGTGGCGAGCGTATTGCCGATCGAGCTTTCCGTGAAGGCACGGCCCGTCGGCGAAATGGCATCGGCTCCGGCTTTGACACAGCGGCTGGCAAGCGGGATGTCGGCAGTGACCACAACGTCGCCGCGGGAAACGCGCGTCGCAATCCAGTCATCGGCGGCATCGAAGCCATCGCTGACGATGACACGCTCGATCATCGGGTCGCGCGGAATTGCCATCATCGAGTTGGAGACAACGAAGACCTTGACGCCGTATCGTTCGGCAACGCGGTATATTTCCGCCTTGACCGGGCATGCGTCAGCGTCGACATAGATTGTGATTTTCTTCTCTTCTGTCATGCCTATCCAAAAATATGAAGGGCAGCGAGGCCAACCGATGCGGCAAGGCCGATGGCAATGCCTGCGGCAAGCGCAGCTGCAAGGAGGCCGGTCCCGAGCCAGAGGCCGTCCCGTTCGCCGAGGCCGATGGCGAGCAGGACAATGGCGAGTGCCGGCATTTGATTGATGAGCGGTACGGGCAGGATCACGATGAGTGACATCAGCAGGACGACAATGCTGACAACGCGTTCCACCAGCATCTGCGGTACGAACCAATAGCGCGGGCGCGCCAGCTTCTCGAACCGCATGAGGAGCGGTTTGAATTTCTCAAGGAAGGTGCGGTAGTTTTCGACCGATATGGATTTGCGCCGCATGAATTCCGGAAACCACGGTTCCTCGCGGCCGATCAGCATCTGGATCGATACGAGCACAAGCGGAATGCCAAAAATAGTCGATGTCCCCGGTAAGAGAGGGACCAGGTTGAGCGCCGCAAAAAGTATCATCAGCGCCCCGAAACTGCGTTCGGAGAGTGCGGAGAGAATATCGTCGAGCGATATCCTCTCCGCCGTCGTTTCGCCGAGCTGGACAAGAACGCTGGATAGTCGCCGCGTGTCCTCGGATCCCGAAGGATCCCAGTCGGGCGGTGTTCCATCAGCGTTCATTTTATCCTCCCGTTTGATGGGATTATGCCTTTCCAGTGGTTTCCGCGCCAGAGGCCGGCTGGGCATCGATCAATAGCACAGGCGCTTCCTGCTCATGGCGTGTTTTCCAGAGTGAACTGAAAATACCGGCAGCGAGGATGCCAAGCGTGATCGACAGTGACCATATTGGCGGTATCTTTGCCAGTCCCAAAGCGTCAGCGACGAAAATCTTTCCGCCGATGAAAACCAGAACCAGCGACAGCGCATATTTGAGATAGACGAAGCGATGGATCAGGCTGGCCAGGGCGAAATAGAGGGCGCGCAGGCCGAGAATGGCGAAGATATTGGAGGTGAAGACAAGGTAGGGATCGGTGGTGATTGCGAAGATCGCCGGGATCGAAGTCCACGGCAAAGATCACATCGGCGAGTTCGACCATCACGAGGGCAAGCAACAGGGGCGTCACCCACGTCTGCCGCTTCATCGTCAGCGGATCGGTCTTCCGGACGATGAATTTCTCGCCATGAAGTTCCTTCGTGACGCGAAACCGCTTGCTCATGAATTTGAAGACGGGGTTGGCGGAAACATCATATTCTTCATCGCCCGCCATCAGCATGCGGATACCGGTGATGATGAGGAACGCAGCGAAGAGGTAGAGGACCCATTCATACTCTTCGACGATGGCGGCACCTGCCGCGATCATGATGCCGCGAAGGATGACGACACCGAGAATGCCGTAAACCAGAACGCGGTGCTGGAATTGCTTGGGAATGGCGAAATAGCCGAAGATCATGGCGATGACGAAGATATTGTCCATCGCGAGACTCTTCTCGACAACGAAGCCGGTGAGGTATTGCATCCCGGCCTCCTGGCCGAGTTCCCACCAGATGAAGCCGCCAAAGGCGACACCAAGGCTGATGTAGAACGCCGAGAGCAGAAGGCTCTGGCGCATGCCTATGTCGTGATTTTTACGGTTGAGAACGCCCAGATCGAGGACGAGAAGAACGAGAACGAGGGCCAAAAAGCCAAGCCACATCCACAGGGGCTTGCCCATGGCATCAGAAAACAGAAGCTCCATGTTGAAAAAGATCCGCCGGCATCGGTTCCAGATTACAGCTCCGACATCACGAGAGAGCCGGTAACTCCCGCCAGAGGGGCCCGGTGCTGCAATTCTGCCTCAGTTGGGGTGAGGCAGCGATCGATGCAAGGGTTTGATTGGAAATAAAAATTTGAAACGATGAGCCGGCAGCCTGCCGGTTCCGTCAGCGTGTCGGAACGGGATGTTCACCGCGATAATCGTAGAATCCACGGCCGGCCTTGCGTCCAAGCCAGCCGGCCTCGACATATTTGACCAGGAGCGGGCAGGGGCGGTATTTGGAATCCGCCAGCCCATCATAGAGCACCTGCATAATCGACAGACAGGTATCGAGACCGATGAAGTCGGCAAGCTGCAGCGGTCCCATCGGGTGGTTGGCGCCGAGCTTCATCGCCGTATCGATGGCCTCAACCGAGCCGACACCCTCATATAGCACATAGATCGCTTCGTTGATCATTGGCAGAAGGATGCGGTTGACGATGAAGGCCGGGAAATCTTCGGCAACGGTGATGGTCTTGTCGAGGCTCGAGACGAAGTTGCGGGCCGTTTCGAAGGTAACGTTCTCGGTGGCGATACCGCGAATGAGCTCGACCAGCTTCATCACCGGCACCGGGTTCATGAAATGAATACCGATGAAACGTTCAGGCCGGTCCGTTGTCGCGGCAAGCCGCGTGATCGAGATCGACGAGGTATTGGTGGCGAGAATCGCTTCCGGATTGAGGTTGGGGCAAAGCTGGGAAAAGATCTTGCGTTTGATCGTCTCGTCTTCGGTGGCCGCTTCTATCGCAAGGTCAACGCCTGCGAGGTCTTCGATCCTGAGGGCCGGACGAATATGCGTCATGGCCTTCGCCCGTTCGGCATCCTCGAGTTTGCCGTGGGAAACCTGCCGGGCCATGTTGCCGTTGACCGTGGCAATGCCCTTTTCGATCTGTTCGGCGGACTGGTCATGCATCAAGACATTGTATCCAGCGAGGGCGCACACATGAGCGATCCCAGAGCCCATTTGCCCTGCGCCAATAATGCCTACGGTCTTGATCGTGCCAGCCATGTTTCCATCCCGTTCATTCGCTACATATATCACACAAACTAAATGGCCGGGGTAGCGTTCGTCTACCCCGGCCAGATAATTTCATTTCAAATCTTGAATTAGATTCAAAGTGCTTTTTCAAGCTCCGGCAGGATGGTGAAGAGATCGCCGACGAGGCCGTAATCGGCAACCTGGAAGATCGGTGCTTCTTCGTCCTTGTTGATTGCAACGATGACTTTCGAGTCCTTCATGCCGGCCAGGTGCTGGATCGCGCCTGAAATACCGACGGCAATGTACAGATCCGGAGCCACGACCTTGCCGGTCTGGCCAACCTGCCAGTCATTCGGGGCGTAGCCGGCGTCGACGGCTGCGCGCGAGGCGCCGACTGCCGCGCCGAGCTTGTCGGCAACAGGAAGGATCACTTCCTTGAACTTCTCGTTCGAGCCGAGCGCACGGCCACCGGAGATGATGATCCTGGCAGACGTCAATTCCGGACGGTCGCCGCCGGAAAGCTTGGCCTCGACGAACTTCGACAGGCCGGGGTCAGCTGCAGCCGAGACGCTCTCGACGGAAGCCGAACCACCTTCACCGGCTGCCGCAAAGGTTGCGGTGCGGACAGTGATGACCTTCTTGGCATCGGTTGCCTGCACGGTCTGGATGGCATTGCCAGCGTAGATCGGGCGCTTGAACGTATCGGGCGAGATCACCTCGATGATGTCCGAGACCTGCATGACATCGAGCAGGGCGGCAACGCGCGGCAGGATGTTCTTGCCGTTGGTGGTGGCCGCCGCAATGATCGTGTCATAATTGCCGGCGAGCGAAACGATGAGCGCAGCACTTGCCTCGGCAAGGCGGTTTTCCAGATCCGGACTGTCGGCGAGCAGAACCTTCTTGACGCCCGCAAGCTTTGCAGCCTGCTCGGCGACGCCCTTGGCGCCCTTGCCTGCGACGAGGACATGCACATCTGGGCCGATGGCAAGCGCTGCCGTCAGCGCCTTGGCGGTCTGGTCGGAAAGGTTCTCGTTGTCATGCTCGGCAAAAAGAAGAATAGCCATGGTGAAATTCCTTATCTTTTAAATCAGAGAACGCCGGCTTCGTTCTTCAGCTTGCTGACGAGTTCAGCGACATCCTTGACCTTGACGCCCGCCTTGCGGCCGCCCGGCTCTTCGGTCTTGATGACCTTGAGGCGCGGCTTGGTGTCTACGCCGTAATCGGCAGCGGACTTTTCATCCAGCGGCTTCTTCTTGGCCTTCATGATGTTGGGCAGCGAGGCATAGCGCGGCTGGTTCAGACGCAGGTCCGTGGTGATGATCGCCGGCAGCTTGATCTCGATGGTCTGTAGGCCGCCGTCGACTTCGCGGGTGACCTTGGCAGTGTCGCCGCCGAGTTCGACCTTGGAGGCGAAGGTGCCCTGGCTCCAGCCGAGCAGGGCCGAGAGCATCTGGCCGGTCTGGTTGGCATCGTCGTCGATCGCCTGCTTGCCGAGGATGACCAGCTTTGGCTGTTCGGCGTCGACAACGCCCTTCAAGATCTTGGCGACAGCGAGCGGCTCGACGATATCGTCAACCTTGACGAGAATGCCGCGGTCGGCACCCATGGCGAGCGCGGTGCGGATGGTTTCCTGCGCCTGTGCAGGTCCGATCGATACGACCACCACTTCCTCGACCTTGCCGGCTTCCTTGAGACGCAGAGCTTCCTCGACCGCGATTTCGTCGAACGGGTTCATCGACATCTTCACGTTGGCAAGTTCAACGCCGGAGCCGTCGCCTTTTACCCTGATCTTTACGTTGTAATCGACTACCCGCTTTACCGGTACGAGGACTTTCATGGGGACTCCCTCTCTATGAACGAAAGGCAGATTTAACTGCCTCATTATAGCACCCGCTTGCCGGATGCCGACATTGAGGTGAAAAAAACGACACTGCCGCGTCTGAGTTGCGCGGGACCGTAATTATGGCTGACGTAAAGGTCAATGCGCGAGTCGTGCTTGTGGAAACTTCAACCGATTGAATGGCCGAGCCTATCGCCCCCACTTGACGGGCCCTGTTTCCGGGACCGCCGGTTCGGGGTGCTTGTCTATGACGACGGCGCTCGGGGAAACGATTGCGCGGTCGAACAGTGGCACATTCCGGCGTTTCAAGATGACGATAAGCAAGGCGCCGGCAATGATGCCACCGACATGGGCCGGCCAGGACACCTGCTCCTCGCTCCCCCATGCAAGCATTGCGAATTGTGTCACGACCCACAGCACGAGCGGATAGAGCGCCGGAATGCGCAAGGGTATGCGCCCGAAAGCAAGCACCCAGACCTTTACGCGCGGATGTAGCAGAAGATAGGCGGAGACGATGCCGGCAATCGCCCCGGACGCGCCGATGAGCGGCGCCTCCGAATTGGGCAGGATCACGCCATGCAGAAACGCTCCCGCAGCGGCGCAGAGGAGATAGAAAATGAGGAACTTGAGATGGCCCAGCGCGTCTTCGACATTGTCGCCAAACACCCAGAGGAACAGCATGTTGCCGCCGAGATGGAAGATGTCAGCATGCAGGAAGGCGTAGGTGATGTAGGTGAAATCTGGCGGGACGAAATCGTAGTTTGCAGGCAGGATCGCCAGATCGTGAACGACGGCCGGTATGTAACCAAGGCCGATTGATGCAGCTTTCGCGTAATCGCCGGAGACGCTCATCAGTAAAAAGACAAGCACGTTGACGACGATCAGCGACAGCGTCACATATTGCAGCTTGATGTATTTGAGACTGTTGGCGTCATGCAATGGTATGAACATCGGCGCCGGTCCCTGCCTCGGTGATTGTTCGCATATTAGCGATTATAGACATTAGCGATTGTGACCGGGCACCCATAACACGTCCTTCGCGCCATTGTCATTGACGACGCGGGCGGCAACGAAGAGAAAATCCGACACGCGGTTGATGTATTTCAGGGCGGCCGGCGTGACCGCCTCGTCAGGCTTCTGCGCGAGTTCGACCATATGCCGTTCGGCGCGGCGCGCCACGGTCCGGGCAAGGTGCAGTGCGGCGGATGCGGGCGAGCCGCCGGGCAGCACGAAGGAGCGCAACGGGGCAAGATGGGCGTTCAATTGGTCGATGTCGGCTTCAACGCGCAGGACCTGGGTATCGATGATCCGCAGCGGCTCGTAGGCAAGCGTTTCGCCTGTGTCGGGAGTCGACAGATCCGCCCCGAGATCGAAAAGATCGTTCTGGATACGCATGAGCATGGCGTCGAGCTCAGGAAAATCGTTCTCCGTGTGAAGCCGGGCCAGCCCGATGCAGGAATTCGCCTCATCCACGGTGCCATAGGCTTCCACGCGCAGATCGTGCTTCAGCCGGCGATCGCCGCTGCCAAGCCCGGTCGTGCCGTCATCGCCAGTCCGTGTGTAGATCTTGTTCAGCTTGACCATCAGAGGGGTCCTAACCTGCCGAACGGTGGAAGTAGAGCGCGCCGACGATAAGGATGATGGCGATCAGTTGCAGGAAAATGCGCAGCTGCATCATCTTGTTGGAGAAGTTGGCGTCGCCGCCTTTCATCATGTTGCGCAGGCCAACGAGAAGCACGATGGTCACCGCGGCAATGGCGATGACTGCCAGAAACTTGAAGATGATATCCATGGGTATTTCCTTTCAGACCAACCGGTCCTTCCGGGCTGATCTTATCATGATTGGCTTGCGAGCATGCGATATAGCGCACGCTTTGACAGAAATCTGCGGGCGAAGTCGGTAAATTTTGCCGGCCGTGTTACCAGATAATGGGGTTTTGGACGCGGATTTTCCAACGCCTCTTTTAGCACATCATAGACCGCATCGGGGCCGAGCTTGAATCTCGACTTGGAGCCGCCCGCTGCCAGCCGCGCCATGCGGCGCAGGTATTCCTCGCGATGAACGGAGTTTTCAACATCGATGTGCTGTTGCAATTGTTTGAGCGCATTGTAATCCAATCGCGTCGCGATCGGACCCGGTTCGATCAGCGAGACATGAATGCCGGCGCTTTCCAGTTCCATGCGCTGCACAAGCATCAGCCCTTCGACGGCGAATTTGGACGCAACATAAGCGCCGCGCCATTTCATCGGCACCAGGCCAAGGATCGACGAGCAGTGGACGATCCGCCCGTGACCCTGCCTTCGCATGACGGGAACAATGTGTTGCGTCAGCTCATGCCAGCCGAAGAAATTGACGTCGAACTGTTCCCGCAAACCGGCGATTGGCAAGTCTTCGACGGCACCTGGCAAGGCATGGGCACCGTTGTTGAAGAGCGCGTCGAGCGCGCCGCCGGTCGCAGCGAGCACAGCTTCAACCAGGGCGGAGATGGATTCCGGTTCGCGATAATCCAGATAATGGGCATTGAGGCCATCCGCCTTCAGCGCTTCAATATCCGATGGCTGCCTGGCAGTGGCAAAAACCGTCCAGCCATCTGCCTTCAGCGCCCGGGCACAATGGGCGCCGATGCCGCTGGAACATCCCGTAATCAAAATCGTTCTGGAACTGGCCATGTTTACCGAGTGTTTTCATATCGATCGAGAGTCCGTCTTGAAAGTCTACTGCCGCGGTCTTCTGAAGCGATTTTCTCTACTTCCGGTGCTCACGTGCTTTTATGCACGCTGCGCTCCGGTGCTCGAAAACCAAACCAAACGACTCGCCGCAGCGACTCCAAAACGGACTCTGAATAAAAAGACTTCACATATTCGCCAACGCCTTGCAATCTCACGGATCAAGGGGGCAAATCATCATTGATGGGTAAACTATATCGTTTTCTCCGGCGTGTTGCCGTCGATGCGCTGGGGCATTTCCTTACCGATGATGGCTGGGCATTGGCCAGCCACGTCGCGTTGTCCGGGATGATGGCGTTGTTTCCATTCCTGATCTTTGCAACGGCGCTTGCCAGTTTTCTCGGCGCCAGCGCATTTACCGACACCGCCGTGCACGTGATCTTCGATACCTGGCCGGAGGTGATCGCAACGCCCATTGCTCAGGAAGTGCGCAATGTTCTCAATGTCCAGCGCGGCGGGCTCCTGACGATCAGCGTGATCGCAGCCGCCTATTTCGCCTCCAATGGCATCGAGGCATTGCGCGTTGCGCTCAACCGGGCCTACCGGGTCATCGATACGCGTTCGATCATTTACTGCCGACTGCAAAGTTTGGGATATGTCGTCGTCGCAACCATCGGCATCATGGCCATCAGCTTTCTTCTGGTGCTGGCACCACTTGCAGTGCGCATTGCAGAAAAATGGATACCCGAAATTACGCTGGTCTCGGGCACGATCGGCTTCTGGCGCTATTGCATTGCGACAGCAGTGCTCATCATCGGCCTTCTGGTGGTGCATCTATGGCTGCCGGCGGGCCGCCGGCGATTCGTCGACATCCTGCCCGGCATCCTGCTAACGCTGATCGCGTGGACAGCCGGCGCGGCAATCTTTGCGAGCTATCTCGAAACATTCGCATCCTATGTCTCGACCTATGCGGGACTAGCCTCGATCATGGCGGCAATCGTCTTTCTGTATATCATCGCGGCGATCTTCATCATCGGCGCTGAAATCAATGCGGCTATCATCCGCTACCGCGAAGGCAAGGCAGCCGAACGCCTTTGACCGGTCGAGAGCGCTACGCCGAGGGTTGCAATGAACATGCCGAACAGCTGGAACAATGTCAGTGTCTCGCCGAAAAGCGCATAGGCCATGAGCGCGGTAACGCCTGGCACAAGGTAGAATAGCGAGGCTACCTTCGATACTGCGCCCTGATTGATGAGGATCATGAGGAGCAGCACGGCGCCGATCGACAGGACGAACACCAGC
The DNA here is from genome assembly GCA_963777425.1 of uncultured Alphaproteobacteria bacterium. Taxonomy (GTDB): domain Bacteria; phylum Pseudomonadota; class Alphaproteobacteria; order Rhizobiales; family Rhizobiaceae; genus Phyllobacterium. The sequence goes on from CAVZQS010000011.1 coordinate 879,907, forward strand.
CAGAACATGGCGAATACCAGCGACCCTGACCAGATGACGACGTGCGTCTCGAAGAACAGCGAAAAAACGCCCGTGAGCACGGCCGCGCCGAGATATTGCAGTGTTGTGCCGGCCTTCAGGTCGATTGCGCCGACAAAGCGCTTCTGCCAGACCGTGCCGGCGCTGATGGCGATGACCGACAGGATCGATGCGGAGACAGTCGCCGGTGTGATGCCGTCCGCGGAGATCGACAGCTTGGGCCACAGCACCATGGCGACGCCGCAGAAGCCAACGGCAAGCCCGGCCCAATGGCGCGGCTGGATTTTCTCGCCCAGGGCCAATCCGGCAATCAGCGCCGTGATCAGGGGTTGCAGCCCGACGACCAGCGCGGACATGCCGGCGGGCAGGCCATTGTGGATGGCCCAGAAAACCGCACCAAGATAGACGCCGTGGATCAGGCAGCCCGCAATGATCGCGTGCATTGCGCCGCGCTTGCTCGGCCAATGATTGCCGGCAAGCACCACCCAGATGCCAAGGATTGCCCCCGCAATAAGGAAGCGCGCCGTCAGGAACAGGAATGGCTCCATGTAGGGCATTGCATAGCGGGCGCCGATGAAACCGGTGGCCCAGAGCAAGACGAAGAGGGCGGGGAAGTAACGGACAGGCATGATGGGGAAACCGGGTCGAGGGGGTAAGCAGTTGTCTATATCAACGAGTGGTTGATGGCCAGATGTTGTTTGCGGGCGATTGATGCTTGGCCAGAAGGGTTGATGCCGATTCTCTTCCGCAAGGGGAGAGATAACCGCATGACCAATCACAATCCGACCAGATCGAATATGTCCTGACACGTCTTTCCCTGTTCGCGCAGGTCCCGCAGAGATGTGTCCTTGCGGCTCTTTGACAGTTTCTGGCCGTCGCGATCGAGGATGAGGGCGTGATGGTGATAGAGCGGCGGTTCGATGCCGAGCAGATGCTGCAGGAGGCGATGGACACTCGTGGCATGAAAGAGGTCCTTGCCGCGAACGACATGGGTAATTCCTTGCAGCGCATCGTCGATCACGACGGAAAGATGGTAGCTCGTCGGCATGTCCCTGCGCGCGACGATGACGTCACCCCAATCCTGCAGCCGGGCCGGGACGGTGTGCGCCTTGGGCAGAATTTCGTTCCAGCTGAGCGGCAAGCCAACCTGTTCCAAAGCCCGATCCATGTTCAGACGCCAGGAGAAAGGGCGCCCTTCAGCGATACGCCGGTCGCGTTCACGCTGTGAGAGCTGCCGTTCGGCGGTCGGATAGAGCAGCGCGCCATCGGGATCACGCGGCCAGTTGTCCCTGTGGCCAGCGATTCTCTCGATCTCGCGCTTGATATCGCCGCGGCTGAGAAATGCCGGATAGACGAGTTCCATGCCGATCAGCCTGTCCAGGGCCTCTCTGTAAACCGCAAAATGCTCCGACTGGCGGCGAACCGGTACTTCCCACCCAAAGCCGATCCAGTTCAAGTCCTCCAGCATCGCTTGTTCCAGGCCGGGAGTGCAGCGTTCGCGATCGATATCTTCCATTCGAAGCAGCAGCCGTCCTTCCATGTTCCGCGCCATCCTCTGGTTCAGCAGCGCCGAATAGGCATGGCCAAGATGCAGATGGCCATTTGGACTGGGGGCGAAACGGAAGACAGGAACTGTCATGAGAGTGAGCTGGCGTTCTTGCGTGGGTATTGCAGCAATTGATACGGTGTTTGCGAAACGATGCAAAGTGAACGGCCAAACCATATGCGCAGGATAGACACGCTTGATGATATTGCCGAGGGGCTGGAAGCCTTGCTGCAAACCCATCCCGAGCTTGGTGCGATCGCGACAAGGGCAGGGCCGCTTCCATTGCGCCGCTCGGAGCCGGGATTTGAAAGCCTGGCCTCGGTCATCGTGTCCCAGCAGGTCTCGAAGGCGAGCGCTGCATCGATCTGGAACCGGCTGGTCAATCTCATTCAGCCGCTGACGCCGGAAAACTATCTCGCGGCAGGCGAAGAGGCCTGGCGTCTTGCCGGATTGTCGCGCGCCAAGCAGGCGACACTTGCCCGCATCAGTGAGGCCATCATCGCCGGTGATCTCGATCTCCACGGCCTTTGCGACCAGCCCATCGACGAAGCCATGGCAGCAATGACGAGCGTGAAGGGCATCGGTCCGTGGACGGCGGAAGTCTATCTCCTGTTTTCCGCGGGCCATGCCGATGTGTTTCCGTCTGGCGATGTGGCGCTGCAGCACGCCTATGCTCATGCATTTGCCGAATCAGTGCGACCCGACTCAAAGGCCCTAGCGCTATTTGCCGAGCGCTGGTCGCCTTGGCGCGGCGTTGCGGCCCGGCTTTTCTGGGCTTACTACGCCGCAACCCGTGGCCGCGATGGCACACCGATTACATGAAGTTGAAATAACGGGGTTTTTCCTCAACAAAGACAGCAATTCGCTTCACATTCCTGTCACGTCCAGCTTACAATAATGGGGCCTGATGGTTGGATTGGGAGTTTGATTCCTTGACAATAGCCGTCTCGCCGGACGGGTTACCGGCATTGGTGCTCAACGCGGATTATCGTCCGCTCAGTTACTACCCCTTGTCGCTCTGGTCCTGGCAGGACGCGATCAAGGCGGTTTTTCTCGACCGTGTGAACATCGTTGCCGAGTATGAACACGAGGTCTCTTCCCCCTCATTTGCCATGCGGCTGCCCAGCGTGGTGTCGCTCAAAACTTACATAAAGCCATCGCGTAACCCGGCCTTCACACGGTTCAACGTGTTCCTGCGTGACCGGTTCGAGTGCCAGTATTGCGGCTCCGAGGAAGACCTGACCTTCGATCACGTCATCCCGCGCTGTGCCGGTGGCGAAACGATCTGGGAGAATGTCGTCGCCGCCTGTTCACCCTGCAATCTTCGCAAGGGCGGCCTGATGCCCAACCGTGCCAAAATGTGGCCGCGGCAGAAGCCCTATCAACCCACTGTGCATGACCTGCATAATAATGGCCGGCTCTTCCCGCCAAACCATCTGCATGAAAGCTGGATGGATTATCTCTACTGGGATGTCGAACTGGAACCCTGAGACCTCTGCCAATCGACCCCGATGGCCATCTGATGTGGTTTTCTGCGCTTCCGGTGCTCACGTACGATATGTACGCTGCGCTCCGGTTCTCGAAAACCGCACTAGCTGACTCACCGGGCTGAATTATCAGGAGGTTTCAACGACAGGGAAAGTCAGAAGGGTGCCTCTACGCCTTCGCGGCGCCCCGGAACGCGATGACCAGCAAAATGAGGCTGGCGATGGCGTTCCATCCAGCGAAGGAGAGGCCGAGAACGCGCAACGCCGCCGTATCGCATGCGGGCGGATGGACGGCGTTCAGGTCGTTGAGAAGGCTGCCCGCATCGGTGGTGATTGACATCGCGACGGCGGTGCAATCGGTCGGGCCCCGCCCAGAACTTCCATTCGACGCCCGCGTGGAAAACCGCAAGTCCAAGGCCGATAAGCATCAGAAGGCCGCCCAGCGCCAACAAAAGCCGGGTGAGACCCGCGGGCCACTTCAGGCCGGACGAGGCGACGGCGAGCGCCATCAACGGGATACCGGCATAATAGGGATAACGCTGTTCCAGGCACAATTTGCAGGGAAGATAGCCGCCGATATATTGGAAGCCGAGTGCGGAGCCGACGGTCACGATCATTGCCGCCAGGAGGAAAAGGGCCGTCTTGAAGTGAGTGGCGTTGCTGTTCGAAGTCATGATGTGATCGGCATCCTCAGGTGGCAGGTCTCGGGTCAGAGATGGTAATAATGGAACAGGGCATAGAGCAAAATTAGGACAGCCGCTGCGGCGCTTGCAATCAGGCCCAGCCGTTTCTCGATAAAGTGGCGAATAGGCTCGCCATATCGGCGCAGCAGCCAGGCCAGGAAGAAGAAGCGTGCGCCGCGCGCGATGATCGCCGATACGATGAACACCCATATATTGATCGCGGCTGCGCCGGAAAGAATGGTGACGACCTTGATCGGCGGAAGGTGAGCAAGCCCTGAAGTGACCAGCAGAAGCAGAATGGCATCGGCGCTGGTGGAGCCGCGCAATTGCTCGAAGGCGTCGAGCTTGCCGTACATTTCGAGGATGGGCTTGGCAAGCGTCTCATAGGCGTAATAGCCCAGAAGCCAGCCGGCTATGCCGCCGAGGACAGAGGCGAGCGTTGCCACGAGCGCATAGCGATAGGCCCGCTCCGGGCGGGCAAGGGCCATTGGCAGGTAAAGGACGTCGGCGGGGACGAGGAACACCGAACTTTCGACGAAGGCGATAATGGCGAGCCAGACTTCCGCCGATTTGCGTGCGGCAAGAGACATCGTCCAATCGTAAAGTCTGCGCAGCATCAATCGGTTCCTGTCGGGGATATTGTTCGGGAGAGCCGGTCTTCCTTCGAGACCGTTTGGAAACTCTACTGCGACGGTCATCTGACGTGGTTTTCTGCGCTTCCGGTGCTCACGTACTTTATGTACGCTGCGCTCCGGTTCTCGAAAACCGCGCCGTATGCCTCGCTGCAGCGACTTTCCAAAAAGGCCTCTTAGAGCAAACTGCATCCAAATGGAATCGTGTCACTCAATTTTTGCGATCCGGCCCGCACTTTCGTGAGACGCGGAACGTCGCCTCTACCGGCGTTGTGCGGGCGCGGCAACACACGAGTGCGTTATCGTCAGGAAAACGCCTGATTGGTGTTGACCGAAGGCGGCCTCTGCATGTATTTGGCTTTCACGGTCTCGGGATTTCCCGGACCTCACGCTTTAGGCAGCCCCCTTGGCGGAATTGGTAGACGCGCCTGACTCAAAATCAGGTTCCGAAAGGAGTGCTGGTTCGATTCCGGCAGGGGGCACCAACAGAGCGTTTCAAGACCTTCCCCCAATATCCCGAATATTGAAAAGGCCCGAGTTTACGGGTGTTGTGGCTGTCCGTGTTGGTTCAGTTCGCCAGCGATCATGGCAGCGGATATTCAGTCCGCGGCCCGCCCTCAAGGGGGTCGTACCGCAGCCACTCCATGAGCAGTACGTAGCCAACGGCCAGGAGCACAGGGCCCACAAACAGGCCGAGAAGGCCGTCAGCAATCATGCCGCCAATCACACCGATGAGAATGATCGGCATTGGAACTTCAAGTCCGCGGCCGAGCATCAATGGCTTGAGCAGGTTGTCGCTGAGCCCGGCAACGACGGTCCAGATCGAAAAGATGATCGCCGGCGTTGTCGCTTCCGTCGCAAGAACATAGGCTATGACGGGTAGTGTTACCAGCAGCGCCGGTACCTGCACGATGGCAAACAACAGCACCACGAGCGTCAAGACGCCGGCTGATGCAAGGCCTATGGCGAAAAAGCCTATTCCGATCAGCAGCGACTGGATGACCGCTACGCCGACGACGCCGACAGCTACACCTCGGATCGTAGCGGCGGTCATCGCAACCAGCCGGGGGCCTTGCGCCTTGCTACCGGTGATCCGTTCCAACAGGCGACTGGCGAATTCGGTGGCGCCTTCGCCATAGGCGATGAGCACGGCGGCGACTGCGAACGAAAGTACGAACGACAGCTGACCGGCGGCCAACCCGCCCGCGAACGACGCCAGCCAGGATGCAACTCCACCGAGCATCTTGCCGTACTTGGCAAGCGCCGCCGGCATGTTTGTCTCGACGAGAACCCATGTCTCGGTCAATTTCTGGCCGACCACCGGGAGGTCTGCAAGCCATGGCGGCGGCGGCGGTACCGTCAGGCTGCTGTCCTGCAAGCCCGAGACGAACTCCAGTATGGAAGACCCGAGCGACGTCACTACCATGACCAGTGGGACCAGCATCAGCGCAACGCTGACGAGCCCGATCAACGTCGCCGACCAGCGATTGCCGACACGGGCGACCAGGCGCTGGTGCAGCGGATAGAGCATGACCGCGAGGATCACCGACCAGAGCAGGATGCCGGTAAACGGCAATATGATGCGGCTACAGGCAAAGATCAGTAAGCCCACGAGTCCGATCTGAAGCACTGAATCGAGCATTCTCAAGAGCGACGGCGCGCGCTCAGGCGTTATCACGTTCGGCTCCATTGTAGGTGCCCCCTTCCCCAGCCAATCTGGATTTCCCAGTTAGCTCTTCGTGCTCCGGCTCACTATTTACCTGTTTCCGCCTTCCTGCAAGACAAGTGCTCGCTAAACACCCCCTTCGGGCAGGCATCGTATCGGTGCCCGTTGCGATGGCGACAGCTTAGGATTAGATTGATGCTCCAACGCATGTGCCGGCGCGCGAGCAAAGCCGCGGCGCGACGGCGGCGGATCTTAGGGGGAAACGTCATGGCGCCGGATGCAACTGGGGCCTCTCATGATGATGCTCCAAACAAAGTGGGCGCGCCTCTGAAAGAGAAGAACCCGCAGCGCACGGTCGCAATTACCGTGCTCCTGGTGGCTTTGCTTTTATTCGTCGTGACGGTTTTCATGGAGCGGCGCACCCCTTCTTCCTCGCAGGCGACCGTCAGTGCATATGTTGTCGGCGTGGCGCCGGAGGTTACCGGGCGGGTCATTGAAGTGGGCGTGACTGACAACAGCGCCGTGAAGCCCGGCCAGATGCTGTTCCGCCTGGACCCGGAACAGTACCGGCTTGCCGTTGCGGAGGCGGAAGCACGCCTTGCAGGGGTAGGTCAGACGATCGGCGCTTCGACGGCGTCCGTCGATGTCGCGCAGGCCAAGGTGGTTGAGACGAAGGCAGTCCGCGTCAACGTCCAGGATCAAGCCACCCGCGCCATGGAACTCGTCAAGCGCGGTATCTACGCCCAGGCGAAACACGATGAGGCCGCGGCCGCACTCGATCAGGCAGATGCAGGCGTGGATGCCGCCGAAGCCGATCTCGCGCGGGCCCAGGAGGAGCTTGGACCCGCAGGAAAAGACAATCCGCAGCTGAAGGAGGCGCTCGCGGCGCTCGAAACCGCTCAGCTTGACCTGCTGCGCACGACGGTTTCAGCGCCGGCGGAAGGCGTCGTCACCAATCTTCAGCTTTCCGTCGGTGGCATGCTCAGCGCTGGCGAGAGTGCAATGACCTTCATCGACACCGGCACGATCTGGATCACGGCGGCGTTCAAGGAAAACAGCCTCGAGATGGTTGCCGCCGGCGACCGTGCGGAGGTGCTTTTCGATGTTCTCCCCGGTCAGATTTTCGCGGCCACCGTTGAAGGCGTCGGGTTGGGGGTGGCTCAGGGAAGCGTCGATCCGGCAACAGGCCTGCCGAAGATTTCCACGGACACGGGATGGGTGAGAACACCGCAGAGCTTTCCCATCCGCCTGGTTCTCGACGAAGGGCGGCCCAAGGGCGTGCGGTACGGTTCGCAGGCCAATGTGGTCATCTACACCGGGGACCATCCGGTCACCAATGCGCTCGGCAGCATCTGGATCCGAATTCTGTCGGTCCTGACCTATGTCAGCTGACACGCATCTTTCGTATGAGGAGGACCGCGCTAATGTAAAGCGCAAGGGTCTGCGCATAGCGCTTGCCGTCGCGGCCGGCTTTACCTGGTCAGTCCATTCGGGGGCAATCATCCCCTTCCTTGGGCCATTGTTCGCGGCACAGTTTCTGATCTCCAGTTCCCGCCCCATGCCGTTGCAAAAGGCGGTGGCAGTCACAATGCTGATTCTTGTCGCCGGAGCATTTCTGCAATTCCTAACGGTACTCACTGGCGACCGCCCGCCGGTCCTGTTGCTGCTGCTCGGACTGATTTATTTTGGATGTTTTTACCAGCAGGCGAACGGCAAGGGCGGCCCCACAATCTTCCTTGTCCTGGTCATTGCGGTGATGGTGCCGCTCCTCACAATTCTGAACGAGGATCTCGGCGACACTATTCTTATGATCCTGGTGCAGGGCGTGGTGACCGGTATGCTTTTGATGTGGTTCGCCTATGTCTTTATCCCGGACAAAGGTAGCCCCACCCCTAAGGCCGCGGCGGCGACCACCTATCCGCGTGCGGCACGCTACGCTGCCGCCAACACCGCCATACTCTTGATCGCGGTAGTTGCATGTCTGACACGCGAAGCGCTGGCCACGGCGATTGTCATTCCGATAACAGTCGTGTCACTGCTCTCACAGTTCGACGCCGCAGCCAGCACGCGCGCGGCCTTGGGGCTCGTAATAACCAATATCACTGGAGGCGTGGCGGCTTCCGTCGCATTCGGGCTGCTTCAGGTTCGGCCGTCCCTCGTTTTCCTCTTCTTATTGGTACTGCTTGCCGGTTTGGTATTTGGCGGCCGTGCTGCCATGCATGCGCCGGCCGCCAAACTTTATGCGGGCGCCTTGACGATCTTCCTTCTCGTCTTCGGAACAGGCGTGTCACCGCTTCCGGGGTCTGCCGCTGAGTCCTTTTCCACCCGGGTCACTTACATACTGGTGGCCATCGCCTATGCGATCTTCATGACAACGTTGCTTTGGCCCCGGCAGGAGGGCAGCATGGTTCGCCCTGGCTGACCTATCCCCCGAGTGCGACGGCAATGCCAACCAGGACAATTCCCAACACCATGACCGACAGCCCCACGTAGATCGGCCGGGCATCGGTAAAATGTGCCCATGTATAGCCGACGATGAATAGCAGCAGCACGAGCACAAGGTTGCTTGTGCGAAGCGCAAGGAACGAATTTTCAATCAGCAATAACGGAATGACGGCAGGAACTGCGGTTGCCGCTACAAGGACGAAGACGCAGAAGGCAGAGATGAAGTCTGCGCGTGCGAGGCGCATACGCACGGGTTGCGAATGCGTAGCAAGCGCGAGGATGGATCGATAGAGTAAAGCCCGATCTTGCGGACGGGCGGCGAGCGGCTCCTCATCCAGACCGAACTCCTCCTGAATTGCGCGCAGCGCAGCCTGCTCGCTTTCAGCGTTCTTGATCTGGCGAAAGAAACGCGTGCGTTGGCTACGATAGAAGAGCGTGCCAAGAATAAAGAACACCGCATCGATCACGCCCCAGGCGACGTTGCAGCCAATTGCTGCCACAGCAATTTCGCGGGCCTCGATTCCGGTGTCACCGGCTATCAACCGGGCTCCGATCGTGAATGTCAGCACCATGATGAGGCCGAACAGTATTTCTGCGAGTGCGTCGCCCGAGTCGAGAAATTGAAACATAACCGACTTCCATGTCATGGTTGCCTCACTTTCTGTCAGGATCAGGTCATCGGGCAGATAATTTGTTGCTGCTCACCAATGTCCTCCAAAGAGCCCGGGCAAACAATGCCGATGCGCACAGAGGCAAGTGCTTGGGCCCGAACTTGTCCGGGGAGACCGTCTGCGTTAGACTGTGGATAACGGCGGGCAAAGGGTTTCAACCAATGGAACACATCGCGACTTGGCCACATCTTCGCGTATATGCGCGCGGATTGGTTTATTCCACGGCTGTTTTGATCCTTACATTATCCCTATCATCGGCGTTTCTCAGCCCTGAAGCACATGCCAAGGATGTCGGTTTTGCTGACTTTCCCTTCCTGGTGAATTGCGAGGTTAGCGGAGTTCATCACGCTTACTATTTATCGAAAATTGGAGAAGACGGCGTTGCCATCTATATTTCGCCCGATAACCTCGCCGGTAGGGTGACCATAAACGGCGCTGCCGAACCGGCGATGGGCGGAGAAGGGCCGGGAAACTGTTCGGGAAAGACACTCGAGGAACTGCGGTCGGCGGGCCAGGCATTTTACCTGCAACGCTGATCCTTTTGCCTCATCGACTGCGCGCCTAAATCAGCCGAGCGGCAGCTAGCGCCAGGCCGCGTGGAACATGCTCCCGAAAAAATATGGTCCAAAACTCCAGACAGCCGCCCAGAGTCCGGCGCCAAGGACATTTGCCAGGAAGAAACTCTTCCAGGGCATTGCGACCGACCCCGCTACCAGCCCGTTCAATTGCCGCAGCACGACGACAAAACGCGCGCCGAAGACAATGATAGGTCCGCGACGCCGAAACAGTTGTTCCAGCTCTGCAAGCCGTTCCGGGGTGAGTTTGACGAGCCAGCCATATCGCCGCAGGAGTGGCCGGCCACCAAAATGCCCGATCGCATAGCCGGTACTGTCGCCGAGTACCGCGGCGGTCCAGACAGTGAAAAACAGATTGAAGACAGCGAGGTCGCCCCGTACCGCAAGAAGCGATGACGCGATAAGTGCACTTTCGCCGGGAAGCGGCGCGCCGAGCGATTCCAGGTAGATGATGACGAAGATCGCATAGAGCCCGTATTGCTGTATGTAAGGCTCGATGAATGAAGCGCTGTTGTGCAGGAATTCCACAGGCTCGCCTTGCGTGAGATGACTCCGAAGGTGGCAGAGTAGCGGGTAACACGACAAAATCTACCGGCTGACAGCGGCAACAATCCTATCTTGATGGTCTCTTCGATCCGGCGCCCAAATCATGGAGCCTCCGGAACTGCTCCTGCATCCTGTCGCCAGAAGTTCAATACTCGTTCACGCGGTGCGTGCAATTGGTGAACACCTTGGCGCCGTAATCGCTGGGCCGGTCGCAGAACACCAGGGGGCTGACGTTGCCGGACGAGGTGCAGCCCGGCAAGATCGCCAGGGCAGCTGCCAAAAACATCGCAATACGTGTCATGTGTTCAACCCTTTCCAAACAGGATTTGCGGCAGTGGAAATCTCAATATTTGTGGCCGAGCCTTGGGGTGCAATGGGTGGTGACTGTGGACTTGAATTCGCCGGGAGCATCACAGAATACCAGCGGGCTGACATTTCCCGACGAAGCGCAGCCAGCCAACACCAACAATGCCGTTGCCACCAACAGCCCGATACGCATCTTGGTTCAACCCTCCAGCAATGATGTCCAGGTCCGTGCGGAACCGCATCGATGATGATGAAAAGTCGATTTCTAACAGGCCAGCCTATCACGTCCGGCCCGGTCAGGCGCAAATTCGCGAAAAGTTTACTTGCGCCGCGTCAGGTCCCGCAGCCGTTCGCGGACGATGCGCGCGAAGTTCTGGGTTCGCCGGTAGAGATGAAGCTGCGATGCGGCCTGCCGCGCCGCACGATCGGCGGTCGGCGTCATCCCGATCACCAGTGTGCCGATCGATTCACGCTCCTTGAAGAGGCGCGAGGCGACCGGATGGTCCGGTACGGCGCAGGAGTTGGTTCGGTCGATATTCGGATCATCCAGATGGTTTTTCAGCATCTCGATCATCAGGAGAACGCCGGGCGAATAGGCCGCAAGGCTCTCGTCATAGGCGGTCTTCCAGGTCCATGCCTCGCCCGCTTCGACAAAGACGACCAGTACAGCAATGGTCCTGCCGTCAAGTTCAAGCGTGTGGATACGTGCCAGATCACGGGCGGCGAGGTTGTTGACGGCCTCGCGGGCGAAGGCGGCCCGAAAACGGTCGACGGCCATCGCCGAACCGCGCTGACCCTTCCAGCCGCTGGCTTCCAGTACCAGAAACTCTTCCAGCTTGACGCGGATATCGTCTTCGCTGCGGCTCACCCTGTAGGTCAGCTTGCCCTTGTCGGAAAGACGGCGCCACAGCCGGCGGTATTCCTTGGCATGACGGGTGCCAATAGCGTCGCGCACGTAGTCGTCGCCTTCCTTTTCGCTTTCGAGAAAGGGGCGCTCAACCTGGTTCACCGTCATCAACGGAAGATTCCGATCGATTGCGACTGTGCGGATCAGCTGTGCCGCCGTGCGGTTCAGCAGCATGTCCGGCAACACCAGGATTTCCGGAAATTTGAGATGCTTGCGCGCCAGCATGTCGAAGAGGTCATTGAGTACGCCCATCGGGTCATCGCGGTCGATGAGCGGCGTTCCCTGCGGCCCGAAGGGCGTCGCCCAGGCACGGATGATCGACGCCGATACGGTGAAACCCGGCCGCTCGATCGTATAGGGCATGAGAAAGCGCAGGCGGCTCTTGATGTCGTTCTCGTCGCGCATCACCATGAAACGGACCTGCCGGTCGTCGAGGCGCGGCATGGCTGGCGCGAGGAAGCGCGGATTGAAAAAGATATTGGGCTCAATCGTCCGGTAGGTCAGGTATTCCAGTTCCTGCAGCAGCTCGAAGCCGGCGGAAGCCGAATAGACCGAAAGTTTGCGCGGAACGCCGCGATTGCCAAGGGATTCCTCAATCTGCTTGGCGGCATCGGGTGACGCGTCGAATCCCGAAAGCTGCGCAATGATCTGCGCCGAGGGGCCTCCGGCCAATTCTTCGAGAAGCGGTATGGCTGCCATCAGATTTCTTCCTTACTGCGCCGTGCGTCCTTGGGACGCACAAAGGACGCAGTAACACTTTTAATGGCGTATAATCCTTACCAAAAATCAAAGAAGATTTTTGGGGTTATGTGCTGCAGGTCTTGCACTCGTCCTGCCGGCAAATACGAACATGTTGATGTTCAGACACTTGTAAACGGTCAGCGCCAGCGTCACCGCCTCAAATACCATCGAGAAGGCTGTCGCGCATGCGGCGCCAGCGAGCCCATAGACCGGTATCAGCAGAATGCTGAGACAGATGTTAACAATCAGTGTGACGGCATAGACCGTCGCGCAGATTTTCTGCTTGCCGGCCATGTTCAAGAGGCTCTCGGCCGGGCCGACCGAAGCACGGGCAACGACGCCGATCACCAGAATGAACAACAATGGATAGCCGTCGGTGAACTGGGCGCCGAACAGGTAAAGCAACGGCTTGCCGAGAAGGAGGAGGACAATCGCCATCGCCAGCGAGGGCCAGAAGGTCCAGCGCGCCGTGTCGCGGGCAAACTGCGCCAGCTGGCCATGGTCATGCGTATGCATGAGCTCCGAATAGCGCTGGGCGGCACCGGCCTTGACGGAGAAATAGACGAAATGCACGAGCGCAAGCAGTTTCACGGTCGCGAAATAGGTCGCAACCTTGTCCGGTTCGAGGTAGCGGCCAACCATCAGGACGTCGGCATTGGTCAGCAGGAAGAAAAACCCCTCGACAAGGAAGATCGGCAGGGAGACGGAGAACCATTCGCCAAAGCGGATCTGCCTGGCTCCAGGGACCACCACCGCCTTGAACCGGTGGTGGACGACAAACAATTGCAGTAGCGTTGTCGCATAGGTCGCGATGATTGCCGATACGACGGCGACAACTGCTGTCGGAGCAAAGCCTGTGACGTGAGCAATGCTCATCACCACCAAGGTAAGTACCGGGCGGATGATATAGGTGGGGGTCAGGGCGACAAGTGCCCAGGACCGCGACCTTGCGGTTCCATCGAGCGTGTCGCCGAGCGCGATCATCGGCAAGCAGATGAAGCCAATGATGAAGGGCGCGACGTAATAGGCTTCAATTCCGTCCCGGAAAAAATACACTGCGGCGGCACCGATCATGGCGATACAGGTCGTCAGGCTGAGGGCGAATGCCTTGCTGGTAAACAGGATGCCGCGCAGATGATCGAGTTGCTGGCGTTCAAGATATTCGGGCACAAACCGGATAACCGTCGTCTGGAAACCAAGGCACGACAGGTTGCCGAGGATGACCACCGTTACCCATACCAGGACGAAGATGCCGTACTCGAACTGGCCCATCCAGCGCGCGAAGATGACCTGGGAAACAAGAGCGATTGCTGCGCTGATGATGCGCACGAGGAAAGCGATCAGCGAAACCCTTTGCGCAACGGCATGTTCTGTTGATCCGTCCAGCACCTGATCCAGGCGGAGGAGCCAGGGACGAAGCTGCTGTGACAGTATATCCGGCAAAAACCGGTCTGCAGTTCTCGCCGCAGAAAATCGCACGGGCAGCTCCACTCGTTTCCAATGCTCGACCCTATAATCCGTAAACCTTTAGAAACGGTTCGAAAAGTCAACGGGCCTGCTGGCGGAACAAGAGAAAAGGCCGCGTTGTGAACGCGGCCTTTTGGGTTATTCAAACGAAAGCGCCGTGGCAGTGCTTGTATTTCTTGCCGGAGCCGCAGGGGCAGGTCTCGTTGCGGCCAATCTTACCCCAGGTGCGCGGATTGTTGGGATCGCGATCGGCTGGATCGACCACGCGCAGATCCTCCTGTACCGCAACCATGCCGCCTTCGCCGAAATCATCTTCGCCGGTAAAGCCGTCGATATGATGGGCTTCCATGACCGGCAGCGCCGGTTCGGGGGCACTTGCTGCTTCCCGGACGAGCTCGACACGCATCAGCTGTGTCGTCACGTTCTGGCGCAGGTTCACCAGCATCGTCTGGAACAGCTCGAAGCCTTCGGTCTTGTACTCGTTCAGTGGATCGCGCTGGGCGTAGCCGCGGAAGCCGACGACGGAACGCAGATGGTCCAGATTGACCAGATGTTCACGCCACAAGGCGTCCAGCGATTGCAGAATGACCGACTTCTCGACATAGGCCATGATTTCGGGCCCGAAGCGTTCCGCCCGATCGGCGGCCGCCTTCTCGACGTTCTCGGTCAGGCGTTCGCGGATGTCATCCGGCGTGATGCCGTCTTCGAGGGCCCATTCGGTGACGGGCAGGTCGAGATTGAGAATGTTGCGGACATCCTCGTCGAGCTGCTTGATATTCCACTGCTCGGCATAGGCACCCTCCGGCGTATGGCGCGAGATCAGGTCGTCGATCACGTCTTCGCGCATTTCCTTGGTGGTTTCGCTTAAGGTTGTGCTGTCCATCAGCTCGATGCGCTGTTCGAAGATCACCTTGCGCTGATCGTTCATCACGTCATCATATTTCAGAAGGTTCTTGCGGATGTCGAAGTTGCGCGCCTCGACCTTCTTCTGTGCCTTTTCCAGCGCCTTGTTGATCCAGGGATGGACGATGGCTTCGTCCTCCTTGAGACCAAGCTTCTGCAGCATGCCATCCATGCGTTCGGAGCCGAAGATGCGCATCAGATCATCCTGCAACGACAGGAAGAACTTCGAACGGCCGGGGTCGCCCTGACGGCCAGAGCGGCCGCGCAGCTGGTTGTCGATGCGGCGGCTTTCATGCCGTTCGGTGGCAAGTACATAGAGACCGCCGGCCGCAAGCGCCTTTTCCTTCAGGCGGGCAATATCCTCGCGTATGGCAACTTCCTTGGCCTTGCGCTCGTCGCCATCCGGCATGTCGTCAAGCTCCTGCTTGATGCGCATGTCCAGATTGCCGCCGAGCTGGATGTCTGTACCGCGGCCGGCCATGTTCGTAGCGATGGTGATGGCGCCCGGAACGCCTGCCTGCGCCACGATGTAGGCTTCCTGTTCGTGGTAGCGGGCGTTGAGAACCTGGAAGTCCTTGAAGCCTTCCTTGCGAAGGCGCTCGGCAAGCTGTTCCGACTTCTCGATCGATGTGGTGCCAACCAGGATCGGCTGACCCTTGGCGCTTGCATCGCGGATATCGCGAATGATCGCCTTGTATTTTTCCTCGGCAGTCCGGTAGACCTCGTCATCCTCGTCCAAACGCTGAACGGGCAGATTGGTCGGAATTTCCGTCACTTCGAGGCCGTAAATGTTGCCGAATTCTTCCGCTTCGGTCGAGGCCGTACCGGTCATGCCGGCGAGCTTCTTGTACATGCGGAAATAGTTCTGGAAGGTGATCGAAGCCAGCGTCTGGTTTTCCGGCTGGATCGTCACATGCTCCTTCGCCTCGAGCGCCTGGTGCAGGCCTTCCGAGAAGCGACGGCCAGGCATCATGCGGCCGGTGAATTCGTCGATGATGACGATCTCGTCGTTGCGGACAATGTAGTCCTTGTCCTTCTGGAAGAGCTTGTGGGCGCGCAGTGCGTTGTTGACGTGATGAACGACCGCAACGTTCTCGATATCGTAAAGCCCTTCGCCCTTGAGATGCCCGGCCTCTTTCAAGAGGTTTTCGAGCTTTTCGGTGCCTTCTTCGGTGAAGATGGCAGTCTTCTGTTTCTCGTCGATTTCGTAGTCTTCCGGCTTCAGCGGCAGGATGAACGTATCGATGAGGTTGTAGAAGTCGGAGCGGTCGTCCAGCGGACCGGAAATGATCAGCGGTGTGCGCGCTTCATCGACAAGGATCGAGTCGACTTCGTCGACGATCGCATAGTGATGCGGCCGCTGCACCATCTGCGCGCGCTCATACTTCATATTGTCGCGCAGATAGTCGAAGCCGAGCTCGTTATTGGTCGCGTAGGTGATGTCCGTATTGTATGCGGCGGCGCGTTCCTCGTCGTCGAGACCATGGACGATGATGCCGTAGGTCAGGCCGAGGAAATTGTAGATTTGGCCCATCCAGTGCGCATCACGGGTGGCGAGATAGTCGTTGACTGTAACGACATGGACGCCCTTGCCTTCGAGCGCATTGAGATAGACCGGCAAGGTCGCAACCAGCGTCTTGCCTTCACCGGTGCGCATTTCCGAGATGCCGCCATTGTGCAGGACCATGCCGCCGATGAGCTGCACGTCGAAGGGGCGCATGCCAAGAACACGCTTGGCCGCCTCGCGTACGACCGCGAAAGCCGGAACGAGCAGATCATCAAGCTTCGTTCCCTCGGCGAGACTTGCCCGAAATTCGGCAGTCTTCGCTTTCAACTGCTCGTCGGTGAGCGATGAAATTTCTGCTTCAAGCGCATTGATCGCATCAACGCGGGGTTTGAAGCTCTTGACACGGCGCTCATTGGAGGAGCCGAAAATCTTGCGGGCGAGGCCGCCGAAACTGACCATCCCTGGTCCTCTCTAATTCGTTTTGCCAGGACAAGCCGGCATTGAGGCATCCGATGCCTGGCATGAAAATGCCTGAAAAGGCGCCATTGTCGATCCTATAATGAGTCTACGACCTAAGCTTATCTGTTACCAAGCTATCTGGACGCAAAGCCGATGGACAGATAAGAGGGGGCTCGAATGATGTCAATGTAGAAGCGCTAAGCAGTTGATCGCTCCTTCATGGCAAAATTCTGCCGTAATCATAGCCCGTACCGGTCCTCCCAAGGAGAAATTGACCCATGAACCAATTGCGCAAAACCCTTTCATTTATGACTGCCGCTATATTTTTGACCGGTATTTCCTCTGTGGCAATGGCCCAGGATGCCGGCAAGACCGCTCCGGCCGCTCCGGCCGCCCCGGCAGCTGCCCCTGTAGACCCTAACAAGGTGCTCGCCACGATCAACGGCGCCAAGATCACAGTCAAGGACGTCGACCAGATTTCCGCAGACCTCGATCCGCAATTCGCCCGACTGCCTGATGAACAGCGGCGTTTGGCCGCTTTGACCGCGATCATCGACATCAAGTCGCTGGCAGCCAAGGCCGAAGCCGAGAAGCTGGACCAGACACCGGAATTCAAGGCCCGCATGCAGTTCCTGCGGGATCGCGCCCTGCACAATGACTATTTCAAGCAGCAGGTTGTCGACAAGATTACCGACGCCGATATCCGTGCCCGCTACGACAAGGAAATCGCGGCAATGCCCGCCCAGAATGAAGTGCGTGCACGTCATATCCTGGTGAAGACCAAGGAAGAAGCCGAAGCGATCATCAAGCAGCTCGATGGCGGCGCATCCTTCGAGGAAGTCGCCAAGGAGAAGTCGACAGACGGTTCGGCCGCGCAGGGCGGCGATCTGGGCTACTTCGGCCCTGGCCAGATGGTGCCTGAATTCGAAAAGGCCGCCACTGCGCTCGAGATCGGCAAATACACCAAGGAGCCGGTGCAGACCCAGTTCGGCTTCCATATCATCAAGCTGGAAGACAAGCGCGTTCAGCAGCCGCCGGCATTCGACCAGGTCAAGGAGCAAGTGAAGTCCATCCTTATCCGTGAGCGCTACATGGAACTGGTCAAGAAGGACCGCGGCGATCTGAAGGTTGAGTTCACCGATCCGGAAACGGAAAAGGCGATCAAGGCCGCTACCGAAGCACAGCAGTAATCGTGCGAAGGCCCGGCATTGATGCCGGGTCTTTTCTTCCATATCCACGCCCAACGTTGCGAAGCATTCTTTCGAGGTAACCGATGTCGACAGCCGTCTCCCCTCTGGCACCGAAACATTATCCGGCAATGCCGGAGATTCGCGGGGTAAGGATCGCAACGGCCGAAGCCGGTATCAAATACAAGGGCCGGACCGACGTGCTGATTATCGTCTTCGACAAGCCGGCGGCGGTCGCCGGCGTGTTCACGAAGTCGAAATGCCCCTCGGCTGCGGTTGATTTTTGCCGCGAGAGCCTGGCGGGCGGCAAAGCGCGGGCAGTCGTCGTCAATTCCGGCAATGCCAATGCTTTTACTGGAAAGAAGGGCCGCGAATCGACCAAGTTGACAGCCGCTGCAGCCGCAAAGGCCGCGGGTTGCAAGCCAGGTGAAGTCTTTCTCGCCTCGACGGGCGTCATCGGCGAGCCGCTCGATGCCGGAAAGTTCAGCCATCTCCTTGGAGACATGACCAAGGCAGCGCTGCCGGAGCGCTGGCAGGAAGCCGCCGGCGCCATCATGACGACTGATACATTTCCGAAGGTCGCGACGGAAACCGTGCTCTTAGGCGGGGTTCCGGTGACGATCAACGAAATCGCCAAGGGCGCCGGGATGATCGCGCCGGACATGGCGACGATGCTGTCCTTTGTCGCCACGGACGCGCCGATCGAATCGGATGTCCTGCAAAAGCTGCTGTCGAAGTCGGTCGGCAAGAGCTTCAATTCCGTAACTGTCGACAGCGATACGTCCACGTCCGATACGCTGCTGCTGTTTGCAACCGGATCGGCGGCCGAGCGCGGCGCTGAGCGGGTGACGAAGGTCAGGGACAAGCGGCTGAAGGACTTTGGCAAAGCGCTCGATCGGGTGTTGAAAAGCCTCGCCTTGCAGGTGGTGCGTGACGGCGAAGGCGCGCGCAAGATGCTGGAAATCACAGTGACGGGCGCAACGTCTGCGCGCTCGGCCAAGCGCATCGCATTGTCGATTGCCAATTCACCGCTGGTCAAGACTGCTGCTGCTGGCGAGGACGCCAATTGGGGCCGTATCGTCATGGCTGTCGGCAAGGCGGGCGAGCCGGCGGACCGCGACCGTCTGGCCATCTGGTTCGGCGACATCCGCGTTGCCCGCGAGGGCGAACGCGATCCGGACTATTCGGAAGAAGCGACATCTGCCTATATGAAGAACGATGACATCAAGATCCGCGTCGATATTGGTCTCGGCAAAGGCAAGGCAACGGTGTGGACCTGCGACCTGACCAAGGAATATGTGGCGATCAACGGCGACTATCGCAGCTGAACCATTCTCTTTCGAAGGATCACGCATGCAGTTAGCGCAGATCAGGCAGATTGAGGCGGTCGGATTCCGGGCATGGCCGGCTTCCTCTGTCCACTATGACGGAAGCTGGGCCATCCGCATGACCGCGAGCCACCCATCCAAGCGGCTGAACTCCGTCAATCCGCTCGATCCCGGCGATACCGACAATATGGAACAGCGGGTTGAACGCGCAGCGCAACGGTTCCGTGCCTATGGCAGGCCACCGGTTTTCCGGCTATCGCCACTCGCCCCCAAGGCGCTCGACGACTATCTGGAAAACCAGGGCTGGAAGCGATTCGACGAATCCATGGTCATGACTGCGGATCTCGCCCAAGTCGATCTGTCCAACGCACTCGACCAGATACCATTGAAGGATATCGGCCGGTTCATCGATGCGGCATTGCAGGTGCAGGGTGAGAATCCCGCGCTCAAGCCAGGCCTGTTCGAGGTCATCAATGCGATCCGGCCGTCCAAGGGTCTGTTCGTCATCGAAGAGGGTTCGGTGCCGGTTTCGACCGCGATCTGCGTGCATGACGGCACACTTGCCGGGTTGTTCAACATCGGTACTGCGGAAAACCGGCGTCGCGCCGGGCTGGGCCGCACCATCATCAAGTCAGCATTGAAGTGGGCCATGCAACACGGCGCCAAAAAGTCTTGGCTACAGGTCGAAATCGCCAACACCGGTGCCATCAAACTGTACGAACACATGGGTTTCCGCGAAGCGTATCGTTATGCTTACAGGCAGGCGCCCGGCACATGAGCGCGCATCCCATCCTTCTCGTAACGGCTTGTGCGCTGGTCGATGCCGATGGCCGGGTGCTGCTGACGCAGCGTCCGGAGGGCAAGTCGCTTGCCGGTCTCTGGGAATTCCCGGGCGGCAAGGTCGATCCGGGTGAAACGCCCGAGGAAAGCCTGATCCGCGAACTGCACGAAGAGTTGGGGATCACGGTCAAGCCGGACTGTCTCGCACCGCTGACTTTCGCCAGCCATACGTATGAGACCTTCCATCTCCTGATGCCGCTATTCATCTGCAGGCGCTATGAAGGCATCCCGCGTCCGATGGAAGGTCAGACGCTGAAATGGGTGAAGCCGAAAGACATGCGCGACTACCCGATGCCGCCTGCCGATATCCCGCTCATTCCCTTCCTGATCGATCTCCTGTGAGTTTCAACCGGAAACTGCATTCTTTCCCAATTGTTAATGACTCCTTCACCTGATTGAGCGACTTTTAGAGAATTCTGAATACGTATTTCAGGTGGGGCATGGGGCGTAATAACGATTATCGCGACGGTGAGTTGTCGCTTGCGAGAACTCTTGCAGGCGCAGGGATGGGCCTGTTGCGGATCACGCTCCTGTTCGGCTCGGCAGCAATTGCACTCGCCCTCATTATCGCGCCGCTTGCCGATCGCGGCTCGCAAGCCGTGGTCGACTATTCGACCGGGCGCTCGATCGATGAGATGGCCACGGGTTCGATCCAGAAGGCCGATCCGGCGCCGTCGACCTATACGGTTCGCCGCAGCGTGCTGCAGCGGTCACCGAATGCTGTCTGCATTATCAACAGTGACGGCTCAAAGACCGGCGACTGCTGAGAAAACTCCACTGCGACTTTTCGAGCGGGCTCGGGCCTACTTTTTCTCGAGCGTTTCCACATCCTTGAGGAAATCGGCCAGCGAGGCTTTGGCCGAGCCCGGTTTCAATGGCTTCTGCTGTGATTCGTGTGCAGCCCACCCCGACATCCAGATGAACGAAAATGTCGCCCTTATCCGCCCGTCGGGATCGCTGAACCGTTCCGCGTAGATTTCGGCTGCCCGCATGAAGAAATGCCGGGTCACGGGCCGCCGTGATCGCCCGATCAGGGCGTTCTGCATGCCCATGGCGCGCAGGTCGCGCATCAGGGCGAAAGCCGAATCATAACGCACCGTATAGGTCTCTATATCGGTCACGGGCAGGGTAAAACCGGCGCGCTGTAATAGGCCGCCAGCATCGCGGACATCCGCAAAGGGGGCGACACGTGGCGAGGCTCCGCCGAAAATCTCGCTTTCGGCAGCAAGCAGGCACTCACGCAATTCGGCAAGCGTGTTTTCTCCGGCCATCGCACCAAGAAACAGGCCATCCGGTTTCAGCGCCCGGCGAATTTGCAAGAGCGTGCCTGGAGTGTCGTTGGTCATGTGCAGGGAAAGCAATGAAACGATCAGGTCGATGCTTGCCGCTTTGAGCGGAAGCATTTCCTCATCGGCGACGATCGCCGGAAACGCACTACCCAGAAACTGCCGCGCCTGTTCGATACGCACGATCGTGGCGGCCTTACCGGATCGCTGCAGCGCCTGTGCCGCCAGTCCCGTATGGCTGGCGAGGTCGACGGCGATGTCGAATTTGCGTTCGACTGCGGACAGGCGCTCTTCCAGATCGTCGGCGGCGCGGGCAAGCAGGAAATCCGCTGAATTCCCATGCTGCTTGAGCGCGCGCAGGCGTCTCATCAGCAGTAGATTACGGTCGAAGACCTGATGCCGATCCATTCCGAATTTCTCTGATCTCTGTATATTCTTTGAGGTAAATGCGTCGCCTTGGATCGAATTGCAATGAAAACCCTTAGGTCAACTGCCCGTCTTTTCGCGCGCGACGCAACGAACCAGTTGTTCCGGCTGCTGTTTCCGCCGGTTTGTGGAGGTTGTGACAGGCATGTCGCTGAGCCTGGAACGCTGTGCGGCGGCTGCTGGTCCAGGGTGCGCTTTATCGAGAAGCCCTATTGCCCGGTGCTCGGCATCCCCTTCAGCCGCGATCTCGGCGCAGAGATTCTTTCCGCCGAGGCGATTGCAGATCCGCCGCCGTTTTATCGCGCCCGTTCGGTCGCCATGCATGAGGGTGTTATCCGCGACATGGTCCACCGTCTCAAATACAATGACCGCACCGACCTCGGACCGTGGATGGCGCGGTGGATGCTGCGGGCCGGCAGTGAACTATTGAACGATTGCGATATCATCGTGCCGGTGCCCCTGCACGCGCGCCGGTTCTGGTTGCGCAGGTTCAATCAATCGGCCGAACTTGCCCGTCATCTGGCGCGGTTGAGCGGCAAACCATTCGATCCGGATGCCCTGAAACGTGTCAGGCAAACCAGGCAGCAGGTTGGCCTCGGTGCAAATGAGCGTGCGCTCAATGTGCGCGGCGCGTTCAGGGTGCCGGATGCACAGGAAATCAAGGTGCGCGGACGTAGCGTTCTCCTGATCGACGACGTCTATACAACCGGTGCAACCGTCAAGGCAGCATCGCGCGCCTTGCTGAGAGGTGGCGCGACGAAGGTTGATGTTCTCACTTTTGGCCGGGTTCTGGGGCAAGAATTGTCTGTGTGACGTGGTTCTCACGCAAAGAACGGGTCTTTTCGCCTGAAGTTTTGATGCCTATATAGAGGTGGAACTGGAGTATTCGAATGGTCGATGTAACTATCTATACGCGTAACGGTTGCGGCTATTGTACAGCCGCCAAGGGCCTTCTTTCGGAAAAGGGCGCCGACTTCGTCGAGCACAATGCATCGGTCGAGCCGTCAGTCCGGCAGGATATGCTGGCGCGCGCCAATGGCCGGACGACGTTTCCGCAGATATTCATTGGCACAACCCATGTCGGCGGTTGCGACGATCTCTATGCGCTGGAAAATCAGGGCCGTCTCGACAGTTTATTGAAGACCGGCGAACTCGTTTGAGGATTGTGACATGAGTTCATTTCGTGCAGCCGCCATCCAGATGCGCTCAGGCGTGGACCCGCAGCGTAATGCTGCCGATCTCGCCGGATATGTCGCCGATGCGGTCGGCAAGGGCGCCGTCTACGTGCAGACCCCGGAAATGACCGGTGCGCTGCAACGCGATCGCAAGTCGCTGCAGAACGTGCTGAAGGCCGAGAGCGACGATGTCATCGTCCGCACCGCCTCGGAACTGGCGGCAAAGTACGGAATCCATCTTCATATCGGCTCGACCGCCATTGCCCGCGACGACGGCAAGATCGCCAACCGCGCTTTCCTTTTTGGGCCGGATGGCTCGATCCTGACCCGCTATGACAAGATCCACATGTTCGACGTCGATCTCGACAATGGCGAGAGCTGGCGCGAATCTGCGGTCTATGCGCCGGGCGCCGATACGGTCGTGATCGATCTGCCGTTTGCGCGGCTCGGATTCGCGATTTGCTATGATGTACGTTTCCCGCAATTGTTCCGCGCCCAGGCCATGGCCGGCGCATCGGTGATCACGGCGCCTGCGGCCTTCACGCGCCAGACAGGCGAAGCGCACTGGCATGTGCTGCAGCGCGCTCGAGCTATCGAGAACGGAGCGTTCATGATCTCGGCCGCCCAGGGCGGCGTTCACGAAGACGGCCGCGAGACCTATGGCCATTCGGTGATTGTCGCACCATGGGGCGAGGTACTGGCCGAAGCCGATCACGCCGAGCCCGCAGTCATCGTCGCCGATATCGATCCGGCCTTGAGTGCTGCTGCCCGGGCAAAGGTGCCGAACCTCAAGAACGCGCGTCCATTCGGACTGGTCGTGGAAAACGACGGCCAGAGGACGCGCCTCGAAGCAGCATCATGATCCACTTCTCCCTCCATTGCGACCACGACCATGACTTTGAGGGCTGGTTTCGAAATAATGATGACTTCGATGTGCAAGTCGGGAAGCGGCTTGTCACTTGTCCGGTTTGCGGTTCGCACGGCGTCGAAAAAGCCTTGATGGCGCCTTCGGTCACCACCGGCCGGCAAAAGGAAAAGATCGCTGTCGCGATGAGCAAGATGGTCACCGAGCTCAAGGAAATGACCAGGAAGGTCCGCGAAAATGCCGATTATGTCGGTAGCGAATTTGCGGAAGAGGCCCGGAAGATCCATTTCGGTGAGGTCGAGAAACGCGGAATTTACGGCGAGGCGACGGGCGAGGAGGTCAAGTCCCTGCTCGATGACGGCGTTGATGTGATGCCGCTTCCCGTCTTCCCCGAAGATCAGAATTGATCGTGCGGGGCTAAGGCCAATCTCTAAGGTGCTCAGTCCGAGCTGAACCCATCGGATGATTCTCCATGTCATTTCTGAATTCTGCCGCCGTGCTGCTCGTTCTGACGGGCACTTTTCTCGGTTTGACGCTGCCCTTCGGCAAACTGGCATTCGCGGCGGGCATAGCGCCGTCACTATGGGCATTCGTCATCTCGACGGGTGCCGGCACGGTGCTGCTTGCGGCGTTTCTCATGATGGGAAAGCGGCCGCGCTTCGATGCGCACATGTTGCGCTACTACCTCGTTGCCGCATTGATCTCCTATGCCGTTCCCAACCTGATGACCCTGTCGGCAATCCCGCATCTCGGTTCCGGGTACACGGGGATCATGTATACGCTATCGCCGGTGTTCACCCTGCTGCTTTCGATTCTGTTCAAGATGCGCAGACCCAATCTCCTCGGCCTTCTCGGCATTTTCGTCGGCTTTGCCGGGGCGGTTCTCGTGGGTTTCACGCGGGGTCAGGTTGGGCAGCCAGCCGACCCTCTTTGGGTTGGCATTGGCCTGCTTATTCCGGTGCTGCTGGCCTTGGGCAATGTTTATCGCACCATTGACTGGCCGGAGGGCGCCGACCCAACCGAACTTGCTGCCGGCAGCCACCTGACGACGGCTTTGCTGCTTATCCCGATCATTTTTTATATGACCGGCACGTTTCCCGTTGAACCACTGGGTAGCGTGCCATGGCTGGTTTTTTTCCAGGTTGTGGCGTCGGCATGCATGTTTGCGCTGTATTTCCGGCTTCAGGCCGTTGGCGGTCCAGTCTACCTCAGCCAGATCGGCTATGTGGGTGCGGCTGTGGCCCTGCTCGCCGGTACGCTGTTTCTCGGAGAGGTCTACCAGGTGGCGACGTGGGCAGGTGCAGCCATTATCACCATCGGCGTTTTGATGACCACGAAAGCCCAGCGCATGGCGGCGAAAGCGGCCTAGGGTCGCGTCGCCAGGACCATGTAATTGACATCCGTATCGCGGGATCGGTTCCAGCTGTCGGCGAGCGGGTTGTAGGTCACGCCGACCTTTTCCATGACATCGAGCCCAGCGTTGGTCAGCGCCGTATCGAGTTCTTCTGGACGAACCAGTTTGTCGTATTGATGTGTCCCGCGCGGCAGCCAGCGCAGCACATATTCGGCACCGAAGATGGCGAGGCCAAGCGCCTTCAATGTCCGGTTAATGGTGGCGACAAAGGTCATGCCGCCGGGCCTCACCATTTGCGAACAGGCGGACATGTAAAGCTCGACGTCGGCGACGTGCTCGACGACTTCCATGTTGAGGACGATGTCGAACTGTTCTCCGGCTTCTGCCAATGCTTCGGCGGTCGTTGCGCGGTAATCGATGGAAAGGCCGCTTTGGGCGGCGTGAATCTTGGCCACCTCGATATTGGTTTCGCCGGCATCGGCGCCGACAACGCTCGCACCGAGGCGGGCCATGGGTTCACTGAGAAGGCCGCCCCCACAGCCGATATCGAGGAGACGCAGGCCGGCAAATGGTGTTGGACTGTTCGGATCAATGCCGTAGTGGGCGCAGACCTTTTCCTTGATGTAGGCAAGGCGCGTGGGGTTGAACTTGTGCAAGGGGCGGAATTTGCCTTGCGGGTTCCACCACTCGGCCGCCATGCGCGAAAAGCGCTCGACTTCTGCGGCATCGATTGTACTGCGTTCTGCGGTCGCCATTGCCTGTCCTCACTGTTACGCTTCGAGTGGCCTCTTCCGGCAAAAAATGTCAAGGCCCGAATTTTGGGACGAAAGCAAATAAGTGAGGGCCGGTTTCATAAAACATTGGCTCCTCGATTTGCCGGGACACCCGGCTCGCCGAGATCCCAGTAAAGCCCGGCCATCAGTTCAAGGCCCTCGCGTGCTATCCTGAGAGGAAGATGCTCAGAGGAAGATGCTCGTTCGGTGCATGCTGCGAGCACCCCGGATAGGAGTGCGGCACCCATATCGTCGGGAGTTGCAGGATGTCCGAGAATACGTCATTGGGCAGGGAGCCTCCAAGGTTCGGCAGGATCGCCGGTTTCGTACCCGTGGTGCGAGAAATCGAGTCCACGGCCCAACGGACCCTGGGATGTTCCGGGTCGAGCCGTGTTGCATAAAAAACTTCATCGCCTGCTTGCGCAATCTGTACGTTTTGGAACCCATTGCGATCGAAATGGCGGCGAAGGGCGGGGAGCACGTCCGCGACATCGACCCCGACGACGAAACGCAATTGGCAGCGCGCCCAGG
Source organism: uncultured Alphaproteobacteria bacterium (assembly GCA_963777425.1). Classification (GTDB taxonomy): domain Bacteria; phylum Pseudomonadota; class Alphaproteobacteria; order Rhizobiales; family Rhizobiaceae; genus Phyllobacterium. The sequence continues at coordinate 906,231 of CAVZQS010000011.1, forward strand.
CGCGTGGAGGAATTGCGCCAACGGGTGTCTTCGGATTGCCGGCCTCGAAAGCCAGCACGGCGAACGAACTCCATGCGAACAGCTTTTCTGCCGCCGTCAGGCCAGGCTCGCCCCAGGCAGGGTCAATCTTCGGTTCGTCGGCGCTGGTGTCCATTTCGCAGTCAGCGAGAACATGCCGGACACTGTCCGGGATCCCCTTCGGGAGCCACTCTGCAATGTGAATCTGACCGGTCGGCCCGGTGGTGCTTGCCAGTGCGTGTGCGAGTTGAATAGCCGGATCGGAAAGGAGGCCACCCCAATTGCCAGAATGGTGCCCGCCCTTGCGCGCATCAATCCAGACATCGAAGCTGATTGCACCCCGAGAGCCGAGGAAGACAGTCGGCCGCCAGGTCGACAACCGCGGCCCATCCGACGCAATAAAAACGTCGGCCCGGAACAATTCCCTGTGAGCGGTGGCAAGTTCGCGCAGGCCGGGCGACAGCTTCTCTTCGCCCATTTCAATGATAAATTTGGCATTGAATCCGAGCTTGCCACGTGCCTCCAACACAGCCCGCAATGCACCGATGTTGATCGAATGCTGGCCTTTGTTGTCGGCAACGCCGCGTCCATACCACCGGCCGTTACGCTCGATCAGCTGCCAAGGCGACAGTCCTTCCTCCCAGCCGTCATCCAGCCCGCGGATCACATCACCATGGCCGTAGCCTAGTACCGTGGTCTGTTCCGGCGCCTCGATACGCTCGGCAAAAAGGAATGGCCATTCGCGCTCGAACAATGTGCGGCAGCTAAAGCCAAGCGCCACGAGGGCCGGCTTGATCTCCGTCTCGATATAATCGATGAGCATTGGCGCACGGTCAGGGTTCTGACTTCTCGGTCGGCATGCGCACTCGACGTGCCAAATCCTCCCGAAAAGCACCGGAATCAAAATAAGCCTGTGCTCTCGCTAGGGCTGCCTCGCGCGTCATTCCCTCAACATAGCACCCCGGTCAAACATTCGAAATCATGAACGAAGGGACAATCCTCGGCGCAAATCACCCCCTGTTCTTGCAGTCACGTCATAATTTGGTTATGGAGGCCGCATTCATTTGGCGAAGGGCCGCTTCATTTCAAGCAGCCCTTTTCCGATACAGTTTTAGGCCTTTCCAGAACGGTACCTTCCCATGGCACGCATTGTGATGAAATTCGGTGGCACTTCGGTGGCCGATATCGACCGCATCCGTAATGTGGCCCGCCATGTGAAACGTGAAGTCGATGCAGGTCATGAGGTGGCGGTCGTCGTTTCGGCCATGGCCGGGAAGACCAATGAACTTGTCGCCTGGACCCGCCAGACGTCGCCAATGCATGACGCCCGCGAATATGATGCCATCGTCGCTTCCGGCGAACAAGTGACCGCAGGTCTGCTTGCGATTGCCTTGCAGTCGATGGGCATTCATGCCCGTTCATGGCAGGGCTGGCAGATACCGATCCAGACCGACAATGCCCACGGCGCAGCCCGGATCCTTGAGATCGACGGTTCATTCCTGATCGAGCGGTTCCAGGAGGGACAGGTCGCCGTCATTTCCGGCTTCCAGGGCATTGGACCGGACAACCGCATTTCAACGCTAGGGCGCGGTGGTTCGGACACAAGTGCGGTTGCGATCGCGGCTGCGGTGAAAGCCGATCGCTGCGATATTTATACGGACGTGGATGGCGTTTACACGACGGATCCGCGCGTCGAACCGAAGGCGCGCCGCCTGTCACGCATTTCGTTCGAAGAAATGCTTGAAATGGCCTCGCTTGGCGCCAAAGTGCTGCAAGTGCGGTCGGTCGAGCTTGCCATGGTGCACAAAGTGCGCACATTTGTCAGGTCCAGCTTTGAAGACCCCGATGCGCCGGGCATGGGTGATCAGATCAATCCGCCCGGAACACTTATTTGCGACGAGGAAGAGATCGTGGAACAGCAGGTTGTCACCGGAATTGCCTATGCCAAGGACGAAGCCCAGATTTCGTTGCGGCGCGTTGCTGACCGCCCCGGCATTTCCGCAGGTATCTTCGGGCCGCTGGCCGAGGCGCATATCAATGTCGACATGATCGTCCAGAACATATCCGAGGATGGATCAAAGACCGACATGACCTTTACCGTGCCGTCCGGCGATCTCGACAAGGCGCTAGTCGTTCTTGAAAAGGTCAAGGAAGACATCGGCTTCGACGTTATCCAGTCGGAGGCCGGTATGGTCAAAGTCTCGGTAATCGGTATCGGCATGCGCAGCCATGCGGGTGTTGCCGCGACAGCTTTTCGTGCGCTTGCCGACAAGGGTATCAACATCCGTGCCATCACCACCTCGGAAATCAAGATTTCCATTCTGATTGATGGCCCCTATGCGGAACTTGCCGTGCGGACTTTGCATTCTGTCTACGGTCTGGATAAGCATTAGCAACCGAGATTCTGTTTGTCGGCATGTGCGCCGACTGACATGATGGATCGACTGATTTGGTGAGGTCATTCCGGCCTTGCCAACATTGTTATGGAGAAAGGCTCCAAGTGCCCACGCGCGAGCAGATAAGTGGCCCTCGTGTCATGCTGAAGCGTCTCCGCGAGTTGATGGCGGAGGCCCTTGAGCCGCAGGAGAGGCTTGACCGCATTGTTCGCGAAATCGCGCAGAACATGGTTGCGGAAGTGTGCTCGTTCTATGTGCTGCGGTCCGATGGCGTCCTCGAACTCTATGCTACCGAAGGTCTGAACCCATCTGCCGTCCACCTGGCACAACTGCGTCTCGGGCAAGGTCTTGTCGGTACCATTGCCGCGAGTGCGCGGCCGCTCAATCTCACCGATGCCCAGACCCATCCGGCCTTCGCCTATCTGCCGGAAACGGGCGAAGAGATCTACAATTCCTTCCTCGGCGTGCCAATTCTGAGGGCAGGGCGCACGCTTGGCGTTCTCGTCGTCCAGAACCGGACCAAGCGCGTCTACCGCGAGGACGAGGTCGAAGCGCTTGAGACCACCGCGATGGTCCTCGCCGAAATGGTCGCGGCCGGCGAAATCCCGCGGCTGGCGCGTCCAGGCGTCGAGCTCGACCTAGGCAAGCCCATGAGTTTCAGCGGCAGCGCCTTCAATGACGGTGTTGGGCTTGGACACGTCGTGCTGCACGAGCCGCGCATCGTTGTCACCAATCTCTTCAATGAAGACATCAATGCGGAAATCGACCGGCTCGAAAGCTCGCTTGGTTCCTTGCGCATCTCGATCGATGACATGCTGTCACGCCGCGACGTGGCGTTCGAGGGCGAGCATCGCGAGGTGCTCGAAGCCTACCGCATGTTTGCGCATGATACGGGTTGGGTAAGGCGCCTCGAAGAAGCGATCCGCAATGGTTTGACCGCCGAAGCGGCCGTCGAGAAGGTACAGAGCGATACCCGCGCTCGCATGATGCATCTGACTGATCCCTATATGCGGGAACGCCTGAGCGATTTCGACGATCTGGCCAACCGCTTGCTGCGCCAGTTGATGGGCCGCGATGTCAAGACAATGGCCGGGTCGCTCGCCAAGGATGCTGTGATCATCGCACGCTCCATGGGCGCGGCGGAACTGCTCGACTATCCGCGCGAACGGCTGCGCGGGCTGGTGCTTGAAGACGGTGCCGCCACAAGCCATGTGGTGATCGTCGCCCGTGCCATGGGCATTCCGGTTGCGGGTCAGGTCAAGGGCGTTGTGTCCATGGCGGAAAACGATGACGCGGTCATCGTTGACGGCGATGACGGCCGGGTTCACTTGCGACCGCAGTCCGATGTCGAAGCAGCCTATTCGGAGAAGGTGCGGTTCCGCGCCAAGCGGCAGGCCCTCTACAGGGAGTTGCGGGACAAGCCGTCCGTGAGCAAGGACGGAATTTCCATTTCACTGCTGATGAACGCCGGCCTGCTTGTCGACTTGCCGCAACTGGCCGAAGCCGGCGCGGCTGGCATCGGGCTGTTCCGCACCGAATTGCAGTTCATGGTGGCCTCGACCTTCCCGCGCGCCGAACAGCAGGAGCGGCTTTATCGCTCGGTGCTGGATGCTGCTGGCGATCGGCCGGTAACGTTCCGCACACTCGATATCGGCGGCGACAAGGTGCTTCCCTATTTCCGCAGCAATGTGAACGAGGAAAACCCGGCCATGGGCTGGCGTGCGCTCCGCCTGACGCTTGACCGTCCGGGATTGCTGCGCACCCAGGTCCGCGCGCTGCTCAAGGCTGCGGGCGGGCGCGAACTGCGGCTGATGCTGCCGATGGTTACGGAAGTGGCGGAAGTGCGCAAGGCGAGCGAGCTGATCAATCGCGAGGTTCAGCACCTGTCGCGTTTTGCCTATGACCTGCCGACACGCGTCAAGATTGGCGCGATGGTCGAAGTTCCGTCGCTGCTCTGGCAGCTCGACGAGTTGATGTCCGTGGTGGATTTTGTCTCGGTTGGCTCGAACGATCTGTTCCAGTTCGTCATGGCCGTCGATCGCGGCAATTCGATCATCAGCAACCGCTTCGATAACCTCTCCGTGCCGTTCCTGCGGGTTCTTCGCCAGATCGCCGAGGCAGGTGAGCGGAACAATACCGACGTTACGCTGTGCGGAGAAATGGCAGGCAAGCCGCTTTCGGCCATGGCCTTGCTCGGCCTCGGTTTCCGCTCCATTTCCATGTCGCCCGCCGCGATCGGTCCGGTCAAGGCGATGCTCGGCACGCTCGACATTGGTGAGCTCAGCACCCAATTGAAGGATGTGATCGACAATCACGGCGAAACGGGTTCGTTGCGCCACGTTCTCACCAAGTTCGCAGAGCGAGCCGGCATCCCAGTCTAGAGGTTCGAATACATGTCTATTCCGCAGGATCGTATGGATCAGCTGCTGAAGCGTTTCTCCATGATGGAGACGCAGATGGCCAGCAATCCCGATTCAGATACCTATGTGAAGCTCGCTTCAGAATATTCCGAACTCGAGCCCGTCGTCGCCAAGATTCGTGACCTGACGGGCGCCCGTAACGAAGCCGATGATTTGAAGTCGATGCTGGACGATGCATCGACCGACAGGGATATGCGCGAGCTCGCGGAAGCCGAATTGCCGGAGATCAGGGAGCGCATCGAGGAGCTCGAGAAGGATATCCAGGTCCTGCTCCTGCCCAAGGATGTTGCCGACGAGCGCAATGCCATTCTTGAAATCCGCGCTGGCACCGGCGGTTCAGAAGCGGCCTTGTTTGGCGGCGATCTGTTCCGCATGTATGAGCGCTACGCCGCGGCGAACGGCTGGCGCGTCGAGCTGATCTCGGCGAGTGACGGCGAAGCAGGCGGCTACAAGGAAGTGATCGCCATGGTTTCGGGCAAGGGCGTCTTTGCCAAGCTGAAGTTCGAATCCGGCGTCCACCGGGTACAGCGCGTACCTGACACAGAGGCGAGCGGCCGTATCCACACCTCGGCTGCAACCGTGGCCGTCCTGCCGGAAGCCGAGGAGATTGACATCGATATTCGCGCCGAGGATATCCGCATCGATACGATGCGCGCTTCGGGATCGGGCGGTCAGCACGTCAACACGACCAATTCGGCGGTGCGTATCACGCACATTCCCTCCGGTATCGTCGTCGTGCAGGCAGAGAAGTCACAGCATCAGAACCGCGCCCGCGCCATGCAGGTGCTGCGCTCGCGGCTTTTTGACATGCAGCGGCAGAAGGCCGACAGCGAGCGGTCGGAGGCGCGGCGCAGCCAGGTCGGCTCCGGCGACCGCTCCGAGCGCATCCGTACCTATAATTTCCCGCAGGGGCGCGTGACCGATCACCGCATCAATCTGACACTCTACAAGCTCGACCGCATCATGGAAGGTGATCTGGACGAGCTTATCGGCGCGCTGATCTCCGACTATCAGACCGCGCTGCTTGCCCAGATGAATGAAGGGTTCTGACCGTCATGACCGGAAACAGCCTTGCCGACATTCACCGGCAGGCGCGAGCCCGGCTGACGGCCGCCGGAATCGAAACGGCCGATCTAGATGCTCGCCTTCTGGTTGAGTGGGTAACCGGATACGACCGGCTTGAGGCGATCCGCAATCCTGATCGTCCTATCGAACAGCCAGTTCTGAGGCGTTTGGACGACATACTTAGTCGGCGAATTAATGGGGAATCTGTGCATCGTATCATCGGTAAGCGCGCCTTCTTCGGCATCGAACTCGCCTTGTCTGCTGATACGCTGGAGCCTCGTCCGGATACGGAAGCGCTCGTGGAGCTGGTGATCCCGTTTCTGCGCCAGCGTATTGCGGAATACGGCGTCGCCGATCTCATAGATCTTGGGACGGGCACGGGTGCCATTGCCCTGGCGTTGCTTGACCAGTTCAAAGAATTGCGTGCCGTTGGCGTCGATATTTCTGCAGGCGCTCTTGATATGGCGCGAAACAATGCCCACATGGCAGACGTATCAGATCGGTTCGCAGCCCTTAAGTCGGACTGGTTTTCTGATGTCACCGGCGCTTACGATCTGATCGTTTCCAATCCGCCTTACATACCATCGCTTGAGATAGCCGGCTTGCAACGCGAAGTTGCGCTGCATGACCCAATCGGAGCTTTGGATGGGGGGCAGGACGGTCTCACGCCATACCGAATCATTGCGGGTTATGCGCAGCAATATTTGAGAATCGGCGGTGCGGTCGCGTTGGAGATTGGTTTTGGACAACGCGCGGACATCGAGGCAATCTTTGCGGCCGAAAATTTTGTTCTGAATGGTGTTCAGAACGATATTGGGGGGCATGAAAGGGCCCTTTTGTTTGCTCCAGTGCAAAAAGATTGAAAAAAGGCTTGGAATTTGCCGCGAAGACGGCTAGTTTCGCCTTACCGCTCTAAACCGAACAAATCTGGTTCTGACTATCAAGAAATTGATACGGAAAATCCGGGTGTTTGATTTCTCTTCGGAAATAGCTTTGGAGGAATGGTTTTTGCGGCAGCACAAAAGTTTTATGAACTTTGGATGCGATTGAAGCGCGGGGCGCGCTTCAGATCGGCACTTAAGAAGCGAAGCTTTTTGACTCAAATGGTGAGCAAATTAGCGCCCCTGATTTTCTGAAAAGAGATAAGTATGAGGCCAGTACAGCAGAATAGGCGCATGCGCGGACGCGGTAACAACAATAACCGCAGCAAAGGTCCCAATCCACTTTCCCGCAATTACGAGAGCAACGGGCCCGACGTTAAAATTCGGGGGAACGCTCAGCACATCGCCGAAAAATACACCACTCTTGCACGCGATGCACAGAGCAGCGGCGACCGGGTGATAGCCGAAAACTATCTCCAGCACGCCGAGCACTACAATCGAATCATTCTCGCTGCGCAGGCGCAGGCGCCTGTCCAGTATCAGCGCGACGATCGTGATGATCGTGACGACCAGGATGAGGATATCGGCTTCGAGGACGAGGGCAACAACGGCAACGAGCCGGAACGCCAGGAACGTCACGAGCGCCAGGACCGCCCAGAGCGCCAAGAGCGCCAGGATCGTTCAGACCGCCGTGACCGGCCGGAACGTGTGGTCCATCAGGCAATCAATGGCAGCGGTCCACAGCCTATCATCGAGGGTACTCCTGCCGAGGTCGCTTATGATGACGATACGGTAAGCCAGCGCCAGCCTCAGCCGCAGCCGGAAGTTCAAGCCATTGAAAGCAATTCTCGAGGCAGCCGAGGAGGTTGCAGAAGCAAAGCCGCGTCGCGCACCGCGCGGTCGTCGTCCTGCCCGTCCACGCGAGCCGCGTGTAGCAGACGAAAATGCTGCGGCAACAAGCGCTCCGGATACTGCAAACGATCTCTCACCGGCAGGCATTGTTGCCGAAGTGAAGAAGCGTCGCGCAGCGGTCGAATCCGACGTCTGAACTGAATGATCTGAATGGATCGAAGTTACGCCACCCGCGGGGCAGCCTGCGGGTGGCGTTTTAATTCCGGATTGTCACAAGACCCCTCCCTGCTGCGCAGCTCCTGCGTAGCAGCAGGGAGGGGTCTTTTTGAACAATTTCAATTGCTTCAAGAAATATTCCCGCCAACTTATCCACGTCTCCGAAACCTGACGCTATTCTATCCCGTCCTTCCCGTGGGAACTGCTTCCGGAGCCGTTCGAAGTGGGAGAAGGACCGGCGCCTCCGATGGCGGGTGACGGACCCGCTGTCCGGGGAAGTTCCGTCCAAGGGTTCCCCTGCCGGTACTACGACCGGCGCGTGCTGGACGAGCACTTCGAAAGGGGCTTGGGCAGCGAAGGTTTCCCGCAAGGGCAACCAGACCTGCCCGAGGCCTCCCAAGCGGAACGGACGGGATGAAAAGTCGCCGGACGGGCGGTCTTCGGATCGCACCATTACTACCCCAAAGACGCGCTTCGATGACCGCCCGTCTTCCCAACCATTCAATGGCCAGACTCGAGATGAGGGCGTGGCAAGCAACCACGTGTTATAGTGGAAAACCTATCGTCGATGAGTGCAACAAAACCCCTGTTCCCGACCTTGCGCGCCGTTGATAATGTTCCCATATTTGGAGGCGAACGAATGGGTTTGCCTCGTTGAGGGGATCCGTCACCAACTTCACCGCACGACGCCGCTTCAAGGGTCGTCCGGGAAAAGGAGACACAGAATGAATATTGAAAAATACACCGAGCGCGTCCGCGGTTTCATCCAATCGGCGCAGACCTTTGCCCTCTCCTCCAATCATCAGCAGTTTGCGCCGGAACATTTGTTGAAGGTTCTGGTCGATGATGAGGAAGGTCTTGCCGCATCCCTGATCGAACGCGCAGGCGGGAATGTTGAAGAAGTACGCCTCGGCTTGCAGGCAGCACTGAATGCATTGCCGAAGGTGACTGGCGGCAATGGCCAGCTTTACCTTGCCCAGCCCTTGGCCAAGGTTTTCACGACTGCCGAGGAAGTCGCAAAGAAAGCGGGCGACAGCTTCGTCACGGTCGAACGCCTTTTGACAGCACTCGCGATCGAAAAGTCCGCAAAGACGTCGGAAATCCTGAGTCGTGCCGGGGTCACCCCTGCCGGCCTGAATGCCGTCATCAATGATATCCGCAAGGGCCGGACAGCCGACTCGGCTTCCGCCGAGAACACCTATGACGCCTTGAAGAAATATGCCCGCGACCTGACAGCCGATGCGAGGGCTGGCAAGCTCGATCCGGTCATTGGCCGCGACGATGAAATTCGCCGCACAATCCAGGTTCTGTCGCGGCGGACCAAGAACAATCCGGTGCTTATTGGCGAGCCGGGTGTCGGCAAGACGGCGATTGCCGAAGGTCTGGCGCTGCGCATCGTCAACGGCGACGTTCCTGAGTCACTGAAGGACAAGCAGCTGATGGCGCTCGACATGGGCGCGCTCATTGCCGGTGCGAAGTATCGCGGCGAATTCGAGGAGCGGCTGAAAAGCGTGCTTTCTGAAGTCACGTCGGCCAATGGCGATATCATCCTCTTCATAGATGAGATGCACACGCTCGTCGGCGCCGGCAAGAGCGAGGGCGCGATGGACGCTTCGAACCTCTTGAAGCCCGCGTTGGCGCGCGGTGAACTGCATTGCGTTGGCGCGACGACGCTCGACGAATATCGCAAGCACGTTGAAAAGGATGCGGCGCTTGCCCGCCGGTTCCAGCCGGTGTTTGTCGATGAGCCGACAGTCGAGGATACGATTTCGATTCTGCGCGGCCTGAAGGAAAAGTACGAACAGCACCACAAGGTCCGGATATCTGATTCGGCGCTTGTCGCGGCCGCTACTTTGTCGAATCGCTACATCACCGACCGATTCCTGCCGGACAAGGCGATTGATCTTGTTGACGAAGGCGCTGCGCGGCTGCGAATGCAGGTGGATTCCAAGCCGGAAGAGCTGGACGAAATCGACCGCCGCATCATGCAGTTGAAGATCGAGCGTGAGGCCCTGAAGGTCGAGAAGGACGATGCGTCCCGCGACCGGCTCGATCGCCTGGAGAAGGAACTTGCCGATCTCGAGGAACAGTCAACCGCTCTGACGAACACCTGGCAGGCTGAAAAGCAGAAGCTTGGCCATGCGGCCGATTTGAAGCGTCAGCTCGACGATGCGCGCAATGCGCTCGCGGCAGCCCAGCGAAATGGCGAATTCCAGAAAGCGGGCGAGCTTGCCTATGGGACGATCCCGCAATTGGAGAAAGAGCTAGCGCAAGCGGAGAAGCAGGACAACGCGACCTCGATGGTCGAGGAAACCGTCACGCCGGATCACATTGCCCAAGTGGTTTCGCGCTGGACCGGTATTCCGGTTGACCGGATGCTGGAAGGTGAGCGTGAAAAGCTTCTGCGCATGGAAGACGAGCTTGCCAAGCGTGTTGTCGGTCAGGGCGAAGCTGTGCAGGCGGTGTCGAAAGCCGTTCGCCGCGCGCGTGCCGGACTGCAGGATCCGAACAGGCCCATTGGCTCGTTCATCTTCCTTGGCCCCACGGGTGTTGGCAAGACCGAGCTGACGAAGGCGCTGGCATCGTTCCTGTTCTCCGACGAGACGGCGATGGTTCGCCTCGACATGTCCGAATATATGGAGAAGCATTCGGTCGCCCGGCTGATCGGCGCGCCTCCAGGCTATGTCGGCTATGAAGAAGGTGGCGCTTTGACCGAGGCTGTGCGGCGCCGGCCCTATCAGGTGGTTCTGTTCGACGAGATCGAAAAGGCCCATCCGGATGTCTTCAACGTGCTGCTGCAGGTGCTCGATGACGGGCGGTTGACCGACGGTCAGGGCCGCACGGTCGACTTTCGCAATACGCTGATTATCATGACATCCAACCTCGGGGCCGAATATCTTGTCGGGCTCAGCGAAGGGGAGGATGTCGAGAGCGTTCGGGAAGAAGTGATGAACGTCGTCAAAGCGTCGTTCAGGCCGGAGTTCCTCAACCGCGTGGACGAGATCATCCTGTTCCATCGCCTGCAACGCAAGGAGATGGGCAAGATTGTTGCTATCCAGCTAAGGCACCTGCAGTCGCTCCTGACCGATCGCAAGATCGTGCTCAAGATCGACGACGATGCGACGAACTGGCTGGCCGAGAAAGGCTACGACCCTGCCTATGGCGCACGGCCGCTGAAGCGCGTGATCCAGAAGCAGGTTCAGGATCCGCTAGCGGAGAAAATTCTCCTCGGCGAGATTCTGGACGGATCGACGGTCAAGATCACCGCGGGTTCGGACAGGCTGAACTTCAAGTCGGTGAAGTCCGCGCCCGAACGGGAAAACAGCGAAGCCGCGTAAGGGCGCGAGCTGCTACCCGAAATAAAGCGAATGGCCGCCATATGGCGGCCATTTTCACGTCTCGTTCATCCGATAGATGCAACGATAAAAGCATGAGGGCATTAACCATAAAGACAGGAAAATGGGTCATTTATGCTTAATGGCGCATTAGTCGTGAAAACCGGAAGCTGAAGGCATGATGTCTTATCATTGTTCATTGTTTGGAATGCTGCTGATTGCTTCCGCGAGCGCTGTTGCCCTAACGGGCGCGCACGCCGCCGAAATCACCGTCCCCGCCGCAAACGATCAGCCATCCTATCAGGTCGCGCAGCTCTTCGAACCAAGTGAGCGCCGTCCGCGCCGCGAAGCATACCGGTCCTATTTTGACGAGTACGGCCGGAAAATCACCGTGGACCGTCGCGGCCGCATCGTGTCAGTGGAAGAGCCGCAATATGATCAATCGAATCAGGGTGCGGATTATTTCCCGGAGCCTCCGCAGGATCCCTACGATACGGGTGCCATTCCGCAAGATCCCTATGGTCCGTCGAACGATCCCTATGAACAGCAGTCAGCTTTGCCTTCCGAGCGTGATTATGGGAGCGTTGATCGCCAGCCCCTGCCGCCGGCTGGTAGCGAGTCGGATTTGACGCCATCCGATCCGAACTTCGTCGAACCGGGAATGCCAGGCGATGGTCTGACCGACGCGCCGCAGCAGGAGCAGATACCACTTCATCCCAATCCGGCACCGACCGTTGAATTGCCGAAGGGGCAGGGCGCAAAAGCCAAGATTGCAGCGATCCAGGTCCTGCTCGACCGAATCGGCGTGTCGCCCGGCGTCATCGACGGGCACAAGGGTGGCAATGTCGACAAGGCCGTTGCGGCGTTCGAGGAAATGACCGGTCAGCAATTCGATCCGCTCAATGAGGAAGGCATCAACGCATCGCTGGAACAGACCGGCGGCCCGGCTTTCGTGTCCTATACGATCACGTCTGAAGATGCGGCTTATCCGTTTGTTGCGTCGATCCCCGAAGACTATGGCCACAAGGCGCAGCTAGAACGGATGGCTTTTACATCGGTTACGGAAATGCTGGCCGAACGTTTTCATATGGATGAGAACTATCTGAAGGAGATCAACCCGGGGGTGGACTTCAATACGCCGGGCGTCGCAATCCAGGTGGCCAGTACCGGCCAGAATGCCGGTGGTGCGGTTACGCGAATCATAGCGGACAAGGGGCGCAAGCAGGTACGTGGCTATAATGCCGAGGGCCGCCTGATCGTCGCCTATCCGGCGACTATCGGCTCGACCGATACGCCCTCGCCATCGGGCACTGTTCAGGTCGAGCGGATCGCGCTCAATCCCAATTATACCTACAATCCGAAAATCAACTTCAAGCAGGGTGAGAACAATTCGGTCCTGACGATCCCGCCGGGTCCTAACGGACCCGTCGGTACGGTCTGGATCGCCCTGTCGAAGCCGACCTACGGTATTCACGGCACGCCCGAGCCATCCAAGATCGGCAAGACCAATAGCCATGGCTGCGTGCGCCTGACCAACTGGGACGCGACGGAATTGTCAAAGCTCGTGCAAAAGGGTGTGACGGTCGAGTTTCAGGAGTAGAGCAATTCCAGGAAAAGCGGGCACCGGTTTTCGGTCCCGGAATTACGTCCACTACTAAAGAGCCATCAGCCGCTCGCGGCAACTTTGGTTCCGTTCTGGTCCTCGTCCTTGAGGAGCTGGTCGATACGCTCCCGTTCGCGCTTGAAGGCGACGAGGTCATCGCCGCCGAGCTCGCCGCCGCTTGGCAGACGAATGCGCATCGGATCCACCTTCGAGCCATTGACGATGACTTCGTAGTGAAGGTGTGGGCCGGTCGAAAGGCCGGTCGAACCGAGGTAACCGATCACCTGACCCTGGCGGACGCGGGCTCCCGGCGTTACGCCGCTCGCGATGGCGTTCTGGTGGGAATAACTGCTTTCGTAACCGTTTGAATGCCGGATGATGGTCTGATTGCCATAGCCGTTGGTCCAGCCGGCCCGTTCGACCACGCCATTGCCTGCGGCAACGATCGGGGTGCCGCGCGGCGCGGACCAATCCACTCCGGTATGCATGCGCGAATAGCCGAGGATCGGATGACGGCGCATGCCGAAAGGTGAACGGAAGACGCCATTTGGAACGGGTTTGCGCAGCAGGAATTGCTTCGAGCTTTTGCCGTTCTCGTCATAATAATCCGTGTTGCCGTCCCCGCCGTGGAACCGGTAGAATTTCTTGAGATCACCGCCAAAGTTTGCGGCAACGTAAAGGATCTCCGATTCGTCGCCAGCCTTGTCCGAAATCGGCAGGCAGGGAGAAAAGCGCCTCCAGCTGGTCGGTGGTACTGAGCTGCGATTGGAAGTCGACATCGGAGGCCAGCATCCTGATGAGCTGCTTGATCATCGGGTCCGTCATGCCATAGGCAATCCCCGCCCTGTAGATGCCGTCATAGACCGTCGGCAAATCCTCCGACCGGCGCGCGGCTGGCGGATTGTCGTCGAAGGCAATTTGCAGTCCTGGTGTCATTTCCGGCTCGTCGGCCGGAACATATTGATCCCTGTCGTTCAGGGCGATGGTCAATATGTGAGTGCTGCCGTTGTAAACACTGGCGCGCATGATCCGATCGGTACTGTTCTGCGACTCGATACCAAGACGCAGGACGCTTCCGCCCTTCAGACGGGGCGAATTCAATAGTTTGACAATGGCCTCGGACATGCCGGCTGCGTCGCCTTCTTCGTAGCCCGCCTCGTTGAGAGCGGCCAGAATATCCTTGTCGCTGCGGAACTGAATGAGTTCTTCCGAATAGCCGGCGCTCTCGGCATCCTCGGGCAGGCGGGGAGCAACACTGACATTTTCCTGAATAATCTTGACCGCCAGCGGATTGCGCAGGTTGTAGGGATCATCGTCGGCCGTGCCGAAGCGCAATGGGTCAACATAGTGCAGCGAGGCGACCTGAATGGCCCCATCGGTCAATAGGGAGCCGGTATTGCGAACAACCTCTTCCACCTCATCAACGCTGAGATCGTCGGAAGGATCATATTGTGCCGACACGAGGGGGAAATTCACCGTACGGAGGCTCACTTCGCTCTCCACCTTGGCGCCATAGATCAGACCGGTCTTCGGCGTCGGGTCCGTATCTTCATTTGCCTCCGCAAACACATCGAGCGGATTGAAGGAAGGGTACCGGCGATTGGTGTTGTGGACATCGGCGAGCGCGATGTGAACAAACTCGAATGGCATCGTACGAATGACGTCGCGCTCGCCATCCTTGAACACGGTCGAGACCTCGAGCCGCCGCCGGTCGCGATTTTTCTGGATCGGGGTGGTTGCGGCGACACGTGCGCCTTTGGCAACGTCACTGTTATTGGCCGCCGGCATCGCGTTGCGGCCCATCAGTTCAGGCGGCGTCGCCAATTGCTCTCGGCCGTCGAGCGCGGCAAACAGGGCCACGCCCATGAGCATGCTGGATGTAATGCCGGTGAGGAATGTGCCCGTCAGCCACCGTGCCGATATTTCACGCCGGTCGGGCGGACCGCGGCGGCCATCCGTTATCAACGGCGGCTCATTGCCCGGATCTATTGATGAGTGCCCCTCGTACTCGTTCATACTACTCAGTGTCGATCCTGTCGCCGTTGTAGAAAGCAGGCTTTAAGTGATATTCCGGCGTACTTGCCGACCAGCTTGTCCTGGTATGAAGTCAACGAGGCAGCAGTTTTGCCCTTGCAGCTTCGCTCTGTCAACGCGGCGTTCCACAAGTATGTGCATATGCAAGCTGCGCATAATACCAAAGCTAGATCGATCCTGTCGCATGGCAGCGAGCGCTATGTCGGGAATAGGGCATGTTTGTGGCCAGACCGATCACATTTCAATTCGCTGGCTATGTGCACATGCAGCATTTTTTCGCGATGGAAACCCGTGCAGCAAGAGACTGTCATATTTTTCATAATATCTTCAAAAACGGTGTTGACAGTTTTGTTGGGCGGGG
>CAVZQS010000012.1:0-78944 GCA_963777425.1 uncultured Alphaproteobacteria bacterium
GCGTCGACCGACTATTAAGCGCGATATACACTGCAGCGCCGTACATGCAAAAGGCTGATACGGCCGCCTGAGTAGCGATCTTAATAGATGTTTCCATGGAGCCTCCACGAAAGCTTTCCAATACCAGCCAAAAGACCATAGTGATTAGCGCAACAAGGGCGATAGCTGGGCCCAAGATGTCGATCGGCCTGTACGGGCTTCGGACAGGTATCTTGAAGCCAATGTCACGCAAGACTTCATCAATCTCGCGCTCGTTTTTTTCCTGGTTGCCAAGGCCCCAACTGATGTAGGCGTACATCCGTTTGAGCAAACCGTTGATAACGGTCTTCAGATCCTCTTCGACTTGATCAGTTTGAGGTTGGGTGTGCAGTGCGGCTACGTCCTTCTGCACCAAACTGTACTTCTCCTGAATGCCCCTGAAGTCATCACTGAACGGGTGAAAGGCAGCGGCCTTTAACGGCAGCTCCGCCGCAACACCGATTTGCTTCAGCATATTGAATATAAACGTGGCGCGTGCCCAGCGATGCTCCAAAGAAGCAGGTGGAGCCTTTAGATCGCTCCTCAAGGCTTCGAGCCTTTCGCGAAAGGGTCCTGACACTGCGCGCAAGACGCGCTCAGGGGGTTCGTAGCGTGCGTCTTCGAGACTTCCGATCATGCCCTCAACACGCGCAGGCACCAGGTACCACGAATGTACGGAACGCCGCAAAAACTCCTCAACCATAATCACCCACTGATCCTGGAGTTTGGAACAACGCCAACGAGGAAAAGGGCAACCAGGAGAGCCCACGGCCTCGGCCGGAAGAGATCGGGGTACCACCCGTACCGAGCAATCTCATCATCGACGGACCCGGCCATACTAAAGCGCTGTAAAGAAGCAGGGATACGCAAACATAAGTCAGGCGAGCATTCTTGTAGGCTCCCTGGGTGAACATATGACGCAGTGGGTCAACGGTACTCGGCATTGTTTCGCCGCGCGGAAAGGTTGGCTCGTTGAATTTCTGCCAAGCGTAGACCATGACAACAAAGAGGCCGAAAAGGAAATAAATCGATTGGTAGTGTCCTGGAAACGGATCGGGTTATCCGACTCCTTTCGCATCCATTGCGCCGAAACACCCTTGATGGATGCAACTTACGCGCGAACGCTTAAGCGCTCCGGGTGCTCATATCAGGCATATGCGGCCTCAAGTTCGGCAATACTGCGTTGATGACAGCCTTGCGGGTCAGGCGACAGTAGAGCGTTTCAGTCGAAGCACAGGTGCGATGTTCGAAGAATTTGTTGGACGGAGCCCCGCCGCCACATACTCCAAAATACGGGCAAGTCTTCTCGCAAGCGGATATACCGCGTTCGATATCGTCACGAAGCTCCAAAAAAGCAGGATGCTCCAAGAAATCGCTTCGACTGGATGCGTGAGTACGTTGCCAAAAATGAAGTTGTTGAATTTATCCGATCGCACGCCCATCAGCTCGGGTGAATAAGTTGACATGTCACCGTTGACCGCGACGGAAACGATTTCCAGGGGATTGACCTGTGGATTGTGACGACGGGCTTCGACGCCGGCAGTGATCAATGATGTGACTGCGTCGACTTCACGACAGCGCGGTGCCTGCTGGTCGGTCTGCATTCGTTTCACAAATCGTCTGAGATAAGCCGCATAGGCAGCAGACGCGTCGCTCCCCACCGCGAGACTGGAGGTGCGATGCTCCCCCTCTTCTTCCTCGACGTTAAAGCAGACATATGTGATGCCTTCGCTCAAATAGAAATCCATCAACTCATCTGGTTGCTCAAGCGAGCTCCGTGTAAGCACCGAGATTACATGGAAAGGATAGCCCGATTCACGAAGGCGACGGAGCCCGTTGATCGCCGCATCGAAGCTGCCGCGGTCACCTCGAGTACGTCGATGACGATCGTTGATCTCTCGGGGTTCGATCTATGCTGACACCCACCCGAACGTTCCAGCGACGCCAGAGGTCTATCCAATCCGAGTTGACTGCAACTCCATTGGTTTGAAATGAGTGGTGAAGTCTAACTCCGGGGACAGTAGCGAGTTGGCTGAACGCCCGTTCATACCATGCAATGGGCACCATTGTTGGTTCACCCGCATGCCACACAACGCTGACGTCGGTTGCAGCTAGCGGACTCGCCAGGATGCTTTGTCCCACAGCATCGATAACTTCCATGGACATCCGCGCCCTGTCATTGCGCCGAGTGAGGTAACAGTACGAGCAATTTATATTGCAAAATGGGGTGGGCTGGACAACGGACACGAGTCGGATTCGGTCCTGCGCCGGGCATCACCAATTGCCCCAGCCGTTGGCCCAATTCCCCCAATTGCCCCACTGGGCCGACTCTTGTCCAGTATCTTCAGTTTCAAGCGTGGGACGCAACCCGTCGAGCCGAGCCTCCAATTGTGCCCGTGTTTCAAAAACCGTTGAATTTGTATCCGCTTTCCAGTCAGCCATTGTGGTCGCCGCAAGAATAGCAGATATGCCGATTGCGATCCTCATAGCATTCACCCTCTACTACTTCCGCATAAACATTAAAATTTTAAATTAACGTACTTTGATATCCGAATTTTACTCTCGCAATAGTGCACTCTCAATCCCCCCAAAGGTATTAATATACAGAGACGTTGCGCGAGAATACAATAACTCGGCCCACATGCCTTTTATAAGAGCAGTAAGATGCATTACCGCGTCTGCGAGGTAGTGCGACTTTTTTCATAACGGACATGGCAAGTATCAAATAATGAATGGAAGAACAGGCAAACTAAACCTTGGGGGAGGTGTAAAATGTCACCGCTGATTGCTCTGGCGTTGAGGCTATTTCCAACTATTTTGGATAGCATCGTTGGAGACCGGTCGAAGAAAGTAACCGAGGCTATCGAAAAAGTAGTCAGCTCGGCGGCCGGTTCGTCCGATCCACAAGTAGTGGAGCAGAGGCTCAAAACTGACCCCGCACTGGCAGTAAAACTACAGATCGAGCTGGCGCAGATTGCTCGGGATGAAAAGAAAGTTGCTCTTGACGCGCAAAACAATGCCCTCAATGCTAGGCTTTCGGCTGAAGCCGACGCCCGGAAAGCGGCACTGAGTTCCGATATTGAAGCATACAAAGCTCAACTTGCTCAGACAGCGAACGCGCAGAAAGCGGAATTGGACCGACGCATTCAAGATCTGCAGAATACGTCCGGTGCGCGCAACCTCCAGGGAGCTCTGATAGACAAAGGATCGGCCATTGCATACGTGCCCGCCGCTCTCTCGCTAGTAGTGACCGTCGGCTTTTTCTGCGTTCTAGGGTTGTTCATTTTCATGAAGGCCAAGCTCGAAACGCCCGTTTTTCCGTCAATTCCGTCAGGGGTCACAAATGAGCAGCTTACGGCGCTACTTCCTCCCCGGTCTGAGTTTGTGACCCAGATCATCAACATATCCGTTCGTTCGTTGACGGCGGCCTTCGCCACCGTGATCAGCTATTGGCTTGGTTCGTCGCTAGGCTCTCGGAACAAGGACCTCATTGCAGTTGACGTACAAGAGCGAAATGCAGAAAGTCAGGCAAATCAGGCGAAGGAAACCTTGAAGTACGCTGATGCCGCTATTGCACAAGCATCGGCCGCGGCCGAGCGAGCGGACGCTGCGACGAACGATGAAGCGTCACCATCAGTAGTGGTCGAAACCAGAGCCACTAAGTCGGCGAAGCCGGCCCCACCGAATATCCTGGGCGAGGAGATGCCGAAGCTAACCCATCCGCATGGTCATTTTCCAACCGGCGTCACTTGGTCAATTGTTTCAGGAGGAATTTCAATTGAAGGGGCCAGTGCACAGGGTACGACAGGCGAACCCACGACTGTTCGAAAAATCTGGGACGACTACGGTGCACTATGCGCTGAGACGGCGAAACGCTACGGCGTACCAGCTGAATTGATCGTGGCAACCATTGCCACGGAAAGCGGCGGCAACCCCAATTCGCGTCGAGCGGAGCCGAAAATTAATGACGAGAGCATCGGACTGATGCAGACACTTGTGACGACCGCCCGTTCCGCCACAGGTCGGGCGACGTTGAGTGGCGATGACCTTCTGGAACCGCGTACTTCGATTGAAGCGGGCACAGCATACATTGCCTCGCAACGCGGATCGACGCATTTCGATCCGCCCCTGGTTGCGCCCGCTTATAACGCTGGTTCTTTAAAGCGCGACGATGGTGATGCAAACAGGTGGAAGCTTCATTGTTACCCGCGTGGGACCGGGGCACACATTGACCGATTTGTCAGTTGGTTTGGCGACGCAATGAGGGTATCCGGAGATGATGACTGGAGCGACGCGCGTTCATATCCTACTTTTGCAGCGTCGCTAGGTGCAGTCTCAAACACAGTGGCGATTGACATATCCTCGGTGGATTTTCCCCAGCGCCCGAATTTTCGGCCATTGCTTGCACTGGAGGACAAGCAAGAGATCTTCGGCAGGTTTGATTTCGTCCCATCCCCGATTTCTGGCAATCCCGAAAACATAAAGATCTTGGGCAATTGGGAAAAGCAAAACATCGCGAGTGTCGGAGATTTCGCTTGCGCGCTTTCTGGGAAAAGGTGGCCCATTCAAGATGCGATTTCACAAAGCGGCCCAGAAGCAGCTGGTTGAGCTCTGGCTCGAATGGGAAACTGCCGGGCTTCTTGACCGAATATTGTCTTTTGACGGTTCCTTTGTCCCGCGCTTCCAGCGTAAAAGCACGACCAAGCTCAGCAACCATGCATTCGGCTCGGCGTTCGACATCAATGCGGCCTTCAATCCACTCGATGCCGAACCAGCCCTCTATGGCCAGAGAGGTTGTGTCCGTGAACTTGTCGCCATTGCCAACAAGCATGGCTTTTATTGGGGCGGACATTTTATGACGCGTGAGGACGGCATGCATTTTGAAGTGGCGAAAATTGTGTGAACGCTAAGGGCATAATATATTTCACCTCTGTGCCAGAGTTGAAAAAGACGACGCCAAATCTCGCATATAGTTTGGCATCTCGGCCAAGTTTTCGCGGGACCGTTCGGAGTGCAGAGCTGATCCGGGACCATCGCTCGACGACCTGAAAGCTGCCTGACCGGAATCGGCCCCGTCACTCCTGGCGTTCGCGCGTTCTTCCTATGGCCAATGGTGGCCGGAGGAGAACTCAAATGGGTATAGCACAGTATGATCCTGCTGCACTTAGTCGACCGGCATGGAACGCCGGCCGGAAGGTCGGCGTAAAGAAGCCCCTGAAGCAGCGCCAGATTTGGGCAATTCGTTTCTTCCTCGATAGGGAGGGGCGCATGAGAGACCGGGCACTGTTCGATCTCGCAATCGACAGTAAGCTACGAGGCTGCGATCTGGTTAAGATGAAGATCGGAACCCTCGTCACGGGTCAAGAAATCCGAACCCGTGCCATTGTCGTCCAGCAAAAAACCGGCCGTCCCGTACAGTTCGAGATCACGGCCGATGTCAGAGCAAGTTTACTTGCGTGGCTCGAGCGGAGAGGCGGAACGATTGACGACTACGCATTTCCCAGTCGGGTCGACCATGCCGATCATTTGAGCACCCGCCAGTATGCTCGATTGGTGGATGAATGGGTCACTGCAATTGGGCTGCGACGCGTAGACTACGGCACACACTCCCTCCGACGCACAAAGGCCGCGATGATCTACAAAGCGACAGGCAATCTTCGAGCGATCCAGATTCTGCTTGGGCATACCAAGATCGAGAACACGGTTAGGTATCTGGGCGTGGACATCGAGGATGCGCTGGAACTAGCGGAGCATGTAGAGATTTGACAGAGTGCGGCTCCGCACCTAGCGGGGCCGTTCATCGCGGTGCAAACAGCTCTCATTTGAGAAAGTTGACTGAGCGGCTTTGCGCCCTCATATCGGTCGTTGAAGCCCGCTCTACCGTGCCGAAAGCGGACATTAACGCAGTCTGGTGGCGCCGTGCGCCACATTTGTCGCTGCCGGCGCCTACGAACGCCTCTGACCCCAGCCGTTCGATTTCTCCGCGCACGGCGAACCGCAGCGAGTGGATGCAGTAAGACGCTCGGTCCACTCGCGCAGACGCAGATCAAAGGAAAGTTCGCGTTGTAGACGCATTTTGGAGCTCGTCCTCCGACTTACTTCGGATGAAAATCTCAGGGTATGCAAACAGCGCGGGCGTGCCGCCGGTGTGGATGAAAAGCACGTCGTGCGAAGGTTCGAGCAGGCCGGATTCGATCTGCTGGAAAAGAACGGCCATCGCCTTCGATGTATAGACCGGATCGAGTAGGATGCCCTCATACTTCGCGCATGTCATGATGGCTTGCCGAGAGAACTCGTTGGGTAACCCATAACCAGGAAGATACATGCCGTCCTCGAGGACGATCGCCGAACTGACGGCAGCAGCATCAGCGCCCACCAGTGCAGATACGCCAGCCACTAGGGCCTCAACGATAGGGCGCTGCTTCTCGGCCGAACGGGATATCGTCACTCCGACTAGTTTAGCCTTCGATTTCGTGAGGTGAAGGCCAGCGAGCAGCCCCGCATGTGTGCCGGCAGACCCGGAAACCACAAAGATGTGCGTGAAGTTCTTTTCCAGCGCACGCTCCTGCTCGGAGATCTCGAAGGCACAGGTCACGTAACCCAGGCACCCGATCGGGTTGGAACAACCCAATGGTATGACGTAGGGCGATTTTCTCATCTCCTGCAGCTGCGCGGCGCAGTCGGTAACCGCTTCCGCCAGGTTGGCGTTCCGCTGGACTAGGTGAACTTTGGCGTCAACGAGGTCGTCGATCAGCCGGTTCGCCGAGCCGTAATATGCCTCCAGCCGGTCAGGGACCTCGTCGATCAGGACGAGATGGCATTCCAGGCCGAGCTTAGCCGCAGCGGCTGCGGTCAGCCGCGCGCTGTTGGACTGCAAAGCGCCTGATGTGACAATGACGTTGCATCCCTTCGCCTGCGCATCGGCCAGGAGATACTCGAGCTTTCGCAGCTTGTTGCCGCCCATCGCAACGCTGCCGAAATCGTCCCGCTTCATGAAGATGCGAGGGCCGCCCAGGGCAGCGGATAACCGCTCGAGGTGCTCGATCGGGGTCGGCCATTGGGACAATGTCAGTCGGGGAGCATCTCTTGCTGCATTGGACGGAACTCCTGCTTTACCCCGCAAAGGTGAACCTATTACGGTCAACCGGCAAGCGGCAGCACGCTGACGATTTGAGACGGTCATTGTCAGGAAGAGGACATCGGGTCCCGCGGATGACCTTCGCCGGCAGGTTGGTGTGGATGCTGAGCAGCCCCGTCGGGGCCTGCCGCGCCATGGCTTAGACGACACCCGCCCCCCAATCGCCGCCCTGGGCGACGTAGTGCGTGTATCCCAGCCGCTTCATCAAGACGTCCAGGCTCGACCGATTCGTTCCACGTCCCACCCGGTCTCGGTTGGTCGCGACGAAAAGCCGTAGCCTGGGAGGGACGGGATTACGACGTCAAGCTGCTTCTGTGGCGTTGTAATAGTATGAGCCAATGCCCGCTCAGCCACGTCACGAGGATATCCATTTTCCGACGCCCAATCGCGGAAAGTCGATCGAAAACCATGCGCTGTAGCTATCCTGCCTGAGTATCACTCTCAACACGCTGGTCACGAAGAAGCTTCGTTACCGTGTGTCGCAACGGCCGTCTGCGCCATTTATGACCGCCTGTACCCTTCGCGAAAGCAGTCATTCAATGGCTCGGCAACCCCTCCGTAAAGAGGGGGTCACAATTCACAAGTCCAGCAATATTGAATTGCAGTATTTGTATGCGGTCGATCTTTAATCTTTGCTTTGGCCCTCATCGAGTAGTCTTTGCTTGTGCAGTCATTGAGTAGTATCGTCTGAGGTGGGCACATGGCCCGGGCTTCTGGGAGGAACCAATGAGCAAATCAAAGACCCAATCATGGGACAAGACCTCGCGCCGCAAATTCCTGGGCGGGGCGGCAGTGGCCGGCGCTGCGATCATTGCTGCACCAAGCGTCGTCAAGGCGCAAGGGCCAGTCAACATGCGCTGGCAAAGTACATGGCCATCCAAGGATATCTTTCACGAGTTCGCACTCGATTTCGCCAAGAAGATCAATGACATGACCGGAGGAGACCTCAAGATCGAGGTGTTGCCGGCGGGCGCCGTCGTGCCGGCGTTCGGCCTGCTTGACGCGGTATCGCAAGGAACGCTCGATGGCGGCCACGGCGTGCTCGTCTACCACTACGGGAAGCAGACGGCGCTGGCGCTATGGGGATCCGGTCCGGGATTCGCCATGGACGCCAACATGCTGCTCGCCTGGCACAAATATGGCGGGGGGAAAGAGCTTCTCGCAAAGCTCTATGAGTTGATAGGCGCCAATGTCGTTTCGTTCCCCTATGGACCGATGCCGACGCAGCCGCTCGGCTGGTTCAAGAAACCCATTGCCAAGGCCGAAGATTTGCAGGGCCTGAAGTTCCGAACAGTGGGTATTTCCATCGACGTCTTCACTGGCCTCGGCGCCGCGGTCAACGCGCTGCCAGGCGGCGAAATCGTCTCGGCATTGGACCGCGGACTGCTCGATGCGGCCGAGTTCAACAATGCCTCGTCTGATCGCGTGCTGGGTTTTCCCGACGTTTCCAAGATCTGCATGCTGCAGAGCTATCACCAGAACGCCGAGCAGTTCGAGATCATGTTCAACAAGACGAAGTATGACGGTCTGCCCGACCAGATGAAGGCGATCATCAGCAATGCGGTCGAGGCCGCCTCGCAGGACATGCACTGGAAGGCGATCGATCGCTATTCGAAGGACTATCAAGAGCTGCAGACGACCGACAAGGTAAAATTCTACAAGACCCCCGATGCGATCCTCAAGAAGCAGTTGGAGGTCTATGACGAGGTCGTGAAGAAAAAGGCAGGGGAAAACCCGCTCTTCAAGGAGATCCTCGAATTGCAGCTCGCCTTTGCCGAGCGGGCAACGCGATGGGAGCAGGACACGGTTGTCAGCCGCCGGATGGTCTTCGATCACTATTTCGGCGAGAACGCGGCCGCGAAGAAGATCTGACACACAGGTCGGGCCCGGCAAGCATCGCGGGGGTGCTTGCCGGCTAAATATCCACTTGGGGGGCACGCGTGAACGTTCAGCAGTTTTTGCACGGGATTGATGCAATCAGCGTTTGGGTCGGAAAAGCCGCAGCGTGGCTTATTATCGGGCTGATGACGCTGGTTTGCGTCGAGGTCTTCAAACGCTACATCATGAACATGCCGACGGCGTGGATATTTGATGCCAGCAGCATGTTTTACGGCACGTTGTTCATGCTCGCCGGTGCATACACATTGGCGCAGAACGCCCATGTGCGCGGCGACTTTCTCTACAGTTCGATGCGGCCGCGGACGCAGGCGGCGCTTGATCTGGTCTTGTACATCGTCTTTTTCCTGCCTGGCATCGCTGCGCTCGTTTACGCGGGCTACGATTACGCAGCGCTATCGTGGCGGATCGGCGAGCACTCAACCGTGACGGCGGAGGGGCCGCCGATCTACTACTTCAAATCGATCATTCCGCTGGCTGGCGCCCTGGTGATGTTGCAGGGCGTCGCGGAGATCGTGCGCTGCATCGTCTGCCTCAGGACCGGTGAGTGGCCCAGCCGGCTCAAGGACGTCGCGGAAATCGACGTCGTCGAGGAGCAGCTCGCCCAGAGCGAGCATGTCGATGAGGAAACGCGCAAAGCGGCGATCGAGCGTGCGCAACAGATCGACGAGACGGCGCGCAAACGTGGTTCGGGGGGAGATTTGCAAACGTGAGTGATCCAGTTCTCGGCTTGACGATGCTCATGCTCATCGTGGTCGTTATCATCATGGGGTTCCCGACGGCCTTCACGTTGATGGGCCTCGGCATGTTTTTCGGGTTCTACGCGTTCTACAACCCTGCGGAGCATTGGATAGACAATCGCGTCTTCGACCTGATGGTCCAGCGCACCTACGGGGCGATGACCAATGACGTTCTGATCTCGATCCCGCTCTTCGTGCTCATGGGTTACGTGATGGAACGCGGGGCGCTGGTGGACAAGATGTTCTACAGCATCCAGCTTTCGTTCCGGCGCGTTCCCGCATCGCTCGCCGTTGCGACGCTCATCGTATGCACGTTCTGGGGTATCGCCAGTGGTCTCGTCGGGGCGGTGGTAGTCTTGATGGGTGTGATTGCATTCAACCCGATGCTGCGGGCCGGATACGATGTCAAGCTCGCTTCCGGCGTGATCACCGCAGGTGGCACACTGGGTATCCTGATCCCACCTTCGGTCATGATCATCGTCTATGCGGCAGTTGCGGGGCAGTCTGTTGTCAAGCTCTATGCCGCTGCCATGTTCCCCGGTTTTTTCCTGGCCTTCCTTTATCTTGTCTACATTCTCGCCTGGGCGACCATCAATCCGAGGATCGCTCCGCCATTGCCGGAGGAACAAACCAAGGTACCTGTGCCGGCGTGGATGCGAAGTATGCAGAAGGTCTATTCGGGCAACATGCTAGTTGGACTATTTTCGGCGTTGTTCTCGCCAGCAAGGGCGATGGCGCTCATGACGGAGAGTGGACGCCTTACCTATGTGAAGCTGCTCAAGAATTTCGGCGCCGCACTGATACCCTTTGCGCTGACAGCAGGCACCCTTGCGCTGGTGTGGTGGTATGCCGTCATCCATCCGCAGGCATCCGCCGAAGACGAAGCTCCATCCGGATTGGAGCAACTCGGCTCACCGGTGGTGGACGCGGCGCCCACGACGCCTGTAGGGCCAGCGACTGGTTTCTACGTCTCGTTCGGTATCATTGCCGTACTAGCAACGCTGATACTCGTCCGCTACTACCGGAAGATGAATGCCGAACGGTTGGAGGTCGTGAAGCTTCTGACCTCCTCCGTCATGCCGCTGGGCATTCTCACTGCGGTCGTTCTCGCCGTCATCCTGTTTGGAATCACAACGGCTACCGAGTCTGCAGCAGTCGGTGCTGCGGGTGCATTTCTGTTGGCGTTCCAGGCCCGAACGCTAAATTGGAAGCGCACCAAGGAGGCAGTGTTTCTGACCGCGAAGACCACGGCCATGGTGTGCTGGCTTTTTGTTGGATCAGCACTGTTCTCGGCTGTTTTCGCAATTCTTGGCGGTCAGGCGCTGCTCGAGCAATGGGTCCTGTCGCTTGACCTGTCGCCCATACAGTTCATGATCTTGTCGCAAGCAATCATATTCATTCTCGGCTGGCCGCTCGAATGGACCGAGATCATCATCATCTTCGTGCCGATCTTTCTGCCGATGTTGAAGCATTTCAACATCGACCCGGTTCTTTGGGGAGTGCTGGTCTTCGTGAATTTGCAGGCCGCATTCCTGTCACCTCCCGTCGCAATGTCGGCTTTCTATCTAAAAGGAGTCTCCCCACCGCATGTCACACTCAATCAGATATTCGCAGGCATGATGCCTTACATGCTGATCGTCATCGTTTGCATGATCATCATGTACATCTGGCCCGGCATAACGCTGTGGCTTCCGAACTACCTATATGGCGGTTGAGGAAGACCACCCTTCCTCGACGCGTTCCCGACTGTACTTGTTAGCATGGTGCGGGCATCTTCTCCGCCATTGACTTGGACAATCGGCGCCAGCGGCCTGTTCAATCGACGCGTGCGAAAAGTCGCCTTCTGCCAATCATTTTCTCGTTGGATACGCGCACCAAACTACTTTCCAATCGACTGTTCCTGAAGTTCTTCGCCCACAAGGCAATTGTACGGTTCCGCGTATTGCACGCGCTGCAATCCCAATTGCGGAAGTCCGCTTAACTTAAGTCCTGAAATCTCTCTTACGAGCTTTTGACGAATTGCCTCCGGAAATTGGCTCAAATCAGTAACTCTCAATACAAATGCTCCATCCCCGCCGATGACGCATTTTTCGTAATAGACATCGATATCCGGTATCGATGCCGAATCCGGTGCCTCCTCCAACATGATCGGCAGGCCGTCGATGACGATTCCCTCGGCGATGGATGCGTTGCGGGCGACCGGCACCGGAGCTCCAGCATTGTTGGGTCCATCGCCGGAGACATCAATGACACGGCGACTTGCTCGATATCTGTTGGATCGAATAAGCTCTCTCGCGAACGCCAGCGCATTTGAGATCGACGTGAAGGATATCCGTCTCATCGGCTGCCGGCGCAACTCCCCGGCAAAGCGAGCCGCAGATTCTGCACCGTCAATGACGGTCCAAGGGACGACTTGAACGGCCGAGCCACCCCACTCGATGTAGGTCACCGCAATCTTGCCCAGCGGTCCGCCACGCAAGGCTCTGATGATGTCCGGACTTAGGAACGCCGCCACATAGCCTGCACGTTGAACGCGCTGCTCTTCGGTATCCATCGAGTAAGAGACGTCAACAGCAATAACCAGTTCAAGATCTACGGCCACTGGATACTGTTCGGCAGAACTGCTCCCGCCCAGGACTAAAAAGGAGGCAATAACCGCCCATTGCAGTCTCATTACCTTCATCCCCAGCCACCTCATTGGGTTATCCGGGCAGAGCCGCAAGTCCCAGCGAGCGGCGAGCACCCGAGTATATCGGCAATTGAGGTTGCTGCCAGCTTGGTCTTCACCTTGCATGGCACATGATCCTGAAAGTTATCGCTTGATAATATGCTGATGCAGGACAATCGTGAGACATTCAGAATGCAGAAAGGGTACCACGATGGAAGCTGCCGTGCTGCGCGCAATTCAGGCTCCGATCAAGGAACGCTACAAAGCCAACCCAGAAGACGCATACATCACATTGAAGGCCCGCGGCACACTCGACGATCAGAACATCGCGTGCAAAGTGGAGACTGGCCGGCTCCTTGCGGTCGCCGGGCTCCACCCAGCGACCGGCGGAACCGGCCTCGAACTGTGCTCCGGTGACATGTTGCTCGAAGCGCTTGTCGCCTGCGCCGGCGTCACGTTGAAGGCCGTGGCGACAGCGCTGGAGATTCCGCTCAAATCCGCTGTCGTCTCGGCGGAGGGGGATCTCGATTTCCGGGGCACGCTCGGCGTTTCCAAGGAAACGCCGGTTGGTTTTGCGCAGATCCGCCTGGTCTTCGACGTCGAAACAGAGGCCTCGCAAGAGGAGCTTGCCCAGCTCGTCAAACTTACGGAGCGCTACTGCGTCGTCTACCAGACCATCAGCAGCGGTGTGCCCGTTGCGCTCAAGCTACAGCGTACCTAGGTGGCCTTGGTGATCCGCTCAGCCATGTTGAGGCTCTCTGCAAATGCTTTCGATTAATGGATCAGATCAGGCAAGTCCCAAAACTCAAATCCTTGCGTCAGGTTATGAAATCGTCGGTCGATAAGTCTTGATCCTGGCTCGCATGGACTTCAAGCAAGAAGTCAGCGGTCCCGTCGCCATTGATATCCGCTTCGACTGTCCAATGATTGTTCGATGATACTGCTTGATCCGATGCTGCAGCCGGCGCCCTGAAGATGTCGAGTGAAGGCTCGCCTGCGGCGCGCGCGCCTGCAAAAAGCGCTGACAGATCGATCCGGTCTCCTTCGCCAGAATTAAAATCTGTTATCGTATCAACATCAGGCGATTGGCTGGAAAAACGAAAGATATCCGCGCCGTTGCCGCCAGTCATCGTATCGGCGCCATCACCTCCATCTATGACATTGTCGGCATCATTCCCGGCGATTGTATCATTGAAGCGGCTCCCGACGTAGTTTTCCACATCGAGCACGAAATCACGTCCCACGCCATCCGGGTCAGTGGCTTGCGAATAATCCAGCGTGTCGATGCCGTCTCCGCCAGAGATCACATTACCACCGCCATTACTGACGATCGTGTCGTTACCCGCGCCGCCCACGATAACATCCAGGCCAGGACCTCCAACGAGGAGATCGTTCCCATCCCCACCCCAGAGACGGTCGGGTCCCCAGCCACCCTCGAGCATATCGTCGCCGGCGCCGCCGCTCAGCCAATCTTCTCCATCACCACCACCGATGAAATCGGCGTCGTTGCCTCCGCTGATTTTATCATCGCCATTGCCACCACCAATGCGGTCGATTCCATCATCTCCGTTGATGCGGTCATCGCCGTCTCCGCCAGAAAGCCAATCCTCACCGGATCCTCCATCCAGACTGTCATTTCCGCCGTTTCCGAAGAGGTGATCGTTACCGTCCCAGCCTGCGATCAGGTTATCCTCCGTGCCTCCGGTGAGCCAGTCGTCCGCTGGCGTTCCGTGCAGCGCACCATTCGGGGCGACCAATGAAATGGCGGGATTTCCGTCATCTTCACCTTGATTTGGGAAGAAAAGGTGAGTTAAACGCTCGATCTCTGACGTGTAAGACTCAGAATGGCTATCTGTTAACTGACTCATTTGAAATTCCTCCACAATAAGTTGTAATATAAAAACTTTAGCTCATGATAGTAACATTTTGATGTCGGGGCGTTACATTATTGATTCATAAAATGACGTAGTTTTGAAGTAATATTGAACAATGGTTTGCTGTGGTGAATTGAATAAATATGACGTGTTATTGCCGCTGCTATGGATATAGATTTCATAATCAGTACATCATTCGAATTCAGACTGACGCGGTGCGCCGTGTCAGCTGTGACTGGTGGGCCTATGGAAAGGAGAGGAAGTATTCGCCGGGCCCATGGGCCAAACGTCATGGATCTCCGCTACGGAAATCCATTCACAAAATCGGCCCCGAATTGGGAATACTACCTCATGTCCTTGGTCCACTGCCAAGGCGCAATTGCCCGAAGATCGTCGTCGCCAACCATGCCCTGATAGCGGCCGGGGAGACTCTCAAAGACCCGTCCTCCACGCTCGATGTCGCATCGATGATAGCGCCGCGGAAGTCTTCCAACCCACGGACACCCTTCAGGTCCTCTTCGGTAAGGTTCATCTGGTACTTGGGGGCAGGCAACGCTTCATCATCATCCAGAATGTGTCTCTCGATACCTTGGTACTTCCCGGGGGGCAGTAGGACACCGTCGACTTCAGTTTCAGATTTGGCGACGAACGTCACTTTCCGAATCTTAGCTGCCATCTAAATCTCCTCGTCTGACTGGAGCTTGGCGTAACCGTGACAGCTGGAGCGGTAACCCTCGGCTGCCGTTGCGAGTTTGGACCGTGATGCTCCGGCTTTCAATCCTCGGAACACATTTTCGTGGCCATTTGACGCGGTACCCCCTTCAAACTCAACTTCGTGCACGTCTCGTAAGACGCCAAATCAAATAGAGAGCGCCGGAATATATGGCGCCTCCCGCGAGCGGAATGCCATAAACGGCGCCGGTCAATTGGCGGTCATGCTCATAGAAATCGGGATGCAGGTCGTCCGCAAACAACAGTGGAGCAAACAGATATCCGATGAAATATCCAAGAAGAGCACACACCGGCACAAGGACGATTGCGACCCCCAACGCGTATATGTAGCGCACGTGAATATCCTACTGATATGCTGGAACAGTGAAGGACGGAAAGCGGAGGGAATCTCTTTCGCATTTGTGCCATTGCATGTCAGCGTTCGATTGCCCGTCTTTGCCAAGGCAAACGCCGCGCTCGTTTAGCGCAGCGCCATAGATCGAGCGTGAAAGGCAACCGACGACCACGCGGACATCTTCGCTGTTTCGATGTTTGCAAGCGTTGTCGGCAGACCGCCAGAGGTCGGTCAATTGCTCATTGGTCTCGGTTGCATTGGGAAATTGAGGTGCAGCATCAGCGGAAGCAATAGAAGCCATCGTGCTTACGATCGCTGCGTGAAAAAGTGCCCGCATGAGAATCCTCCCAGCCACCCGTGCAGACGGGTCAAGCGCTATGACAAATAAGGATTAGCTGATCAAGCCGGCGAGGCGATGGCCAGAATGATGGCGATTAGCAGCAATAGCGGCCCCATCCATCTGAAATGGTTTACGAGGTTTCCAAGCCACGCGTTCTGGGCACCTTGGCCTGGGGTGGGAAACGAAAGGTAGCCGAAACCTACGGCTGTCATCCATAGTCCGGCGCAAAACATAATGAACTCATCTATGTAAGCTGCAATCACGGCTGCTCTCCCTCGCTCAATGTTGGCCCGCACGGCATAGGAAGTTCGCTCAGGCTATCGCCAAAGGCAAGAGCGTAACGGCTGCACTGGGTGATACCGGCCAAAGGCAGAACGCCGCTCGATTGAAGACAGGACTTTGCTGCACCTTTCGAAGATCAGTCAGCTCATGAGCGCATGGAAGCCCATCGCAAGAGCAACTGAAGCGACGACAAAAGCTAACAGAATGAAGTCCGCTTTATCTAGCTGCGGCATGTGGTGGTGACGAGGAACCTTACTAAACTTCAAGATGAGTGCTCCATCAAAACGGCCGGGAATTATAGCATATTCCGGGAGCCCCGATGTTCAACGTTTCGCGATCCGCGTCTTCGCTCTGTGCCAGTGCTGAAGCTTTCCTGTCGCTGCCGGCCTCGGCGTCGTCTCGAGGAAGATGCGTGCTTCTTTCGCCGCTTCGACGAATGCGACGCGGGCAACAGCAGCCGAGCATTCACCGGCCAGGCATTTCAACAGGATGGCCTTGGCAGTCGTCAGTTTTGGCCCACCTTCATCCTGCGGCCACTTCTCCAATATGTATTTCGCGGCATCATAGGCAGAGGTGATGCCTATGGCCTTGCCGTCGCGCAGGACAGAGACGATTTTGAACGGTTTGTAGTCTTCCATGGAGAAACGGTATCAAAATGCCCGCGCTCCGGCAGTAGTCCTTTCGGACTAACGAGCGGCGCCGGTTTCCAGCTCGGCACAAACATGGTCGATAAGGAGAAAGTCCGGGACGATCCCCATGATTTGCACTCCGGATGCAGCGTTCACCGGCAGCGTGCCGTGTAGATACGGCCGTTCCGGCCCCGGTATTGGCAGTAACCGTTTCGGAGGTTGCGGACCAGCAGACCGGTAAGCGCGCCAGCTCCTGCGCCGATCAAAGCACCTTCTCCGCCATCTGCGATACCGCCGATGATGGCGCCGGCTGCCGCGCCCACGGAGACGTCTCTTTCGGTCGTTGTGCAGCCGGCCAGAGCTGCGACGGCGGTGACCGCTATCATGAGCTTTCGCATTTTTTGATATTGGTTTCGCGCAATGCGATTGTTCGGGACCGGATTCATGGCTTGTCCTCCTATTTTGTATGGCTACATAACTGGGGTTGCGCCCGAAGGCGCATACTAGAAGAGCAATGCCATCCCTTGTGGACTGCATTCGCTGTACGCAAAGTGTATTTCGGCGCGTGGCAACTTCAAGCGAAATTATAGTTTGCCAGATCATCATCTCGCGCTTGTCAAGGATTGACGTGTCCTTTGCCTTTGCATAGGCATTCGAGACGGGCCATAATGCGACCAATCATGACGACTTCGGTCTCTGCAACAAAGTCGCCGGCCACAGTGTCAGTGCCGATCATGGTTTTGTTCCATGTAGTTCCCACGCGCACGGCATGATCCGTGGCAGGCTCTCTTGCAAGCTCGGGCTGATTGGAGGAGCGATCAATGACAGCAACTATCAATACGAGACTTGCGTTGTTTGGAATCGGCATGTTTGCGGCCCTTTCAGGCAGCTCTCATGCTGCAAGTTATGCTGAGTTCCTGTTTGGGGAAAAGTTTGAGGCACATATCCGGGTGATGGTGGCAGACGGCATCACACGCAAGGATGCCGGCTACATCGCTTACGCTGCCTTGGCACGCGGTTCGTACGAACTATGTGGCGATCACTTGTTTCCGAAGAGCCTGGCTTATGGCAGCTATCAGCAATCGCTCAAGGAGACATCGCTGCCGCAGACGGTTGTAGATCGGCATATGCGCGCCTTTGAGAACATCATGAAGGCACAGTTTCAAAGTGAGCGGGACCTCATGCGCTACTGCGGATCACGTCCGTAAATCCGGGTGTCGGCCGCGCGGTCCATCTTGGCTAGTGGGATCGTCCAGCCAGCCGGCGGGGAGGGGCTTCTACTCCACGATTTTCCAGTATGAGTCTTTGCGGATTACCTTGCCGTCGCGAAATGTGTAGAAGTCACAACCTTGGACCTCCTTTCGCGTTCCATCGAGGCTAGTCCCTGTCAGGGTCCATTTCGACATGCCGGTCTCGGCAGCCGAATCTACAAAATGTTGCCCGTTACCGTAGTGAACGTCTGGCAATCCTTCAAAGCGGGTTGCCAGCGCGTCGCGAACGTTGCGCTTTCCCTCGAAACGAGAACCCCAAGGCTTGTTTCCCCGCGGCATTTCCAGGACGCAATCATCAGAAAAGAACGTCATGATGCGATCAAGATCGTGCGCGTTGAAGGCGTCACATAGCTCGTTCAGTGTCGACCGAATGTCCATCGCCGCTCTCCATTCAGTCAGCGTCGCTCGGCTACAGAGCCATGGTGGCCTGTAGGGTTCCATTCTCTGATGTTATGGAAGCTACGCCTCTCGCATGATCTGCTCGTCGTCCACCCTGGGTATGCTTTCCCCGCCTTGCGCAACGAAGGACGTGTCAAGCTGGTACCACATGCCGAGTGGCGAATTGCATGAACTGCAATGGATGACTGTAGAATTGGTCACTCCGGTTGGAATGTAGAGGTATGTTACCCCGCACGTCGGGCAATCTGATTTGAAGTTGAGTCGTTGTGGCATGGCGCCCTCCACGTAATGCGAACTCAATGGCCCCCCAAGGCAGCTGCCTTGGGCTCCTCCGGCGGGCACTATACGCTCATCTTTTGGAAGCGCAAATACCGAAGCTTGGCCCGGAAGCTAAGTTTGTTCGAGTGGTTACTGCCCAGAGGTTCAGGGCAGCGCCATCGCCCTAAAGATCAAATATGTCGCCGTCGAGCACGTCCGTAACGCCGGCCAGTTTGACGAGGAAATCCGCGGCCTCGTCTCCATTGACGTCGATCTGAATCTCCGTTGCGGCTCCGTTCTGGACAAGACGCAGTTCGCCGATATCTCCCGAGAAATCGCCATAACCGATAAAGGTGAGGTCGATGGGATCGCCTTGTCCCGGATAATCGGTATGGAATGTGCTGAGGTCGATCCTGTCGCCTTCCGATACGCTGAAATCCGTGATGACATCGGCGCGTGGAATATCACTGTCCTGCGTTGCCATGAAGACAAAGACATCGGCCCCGAGGCCTCCGCTGAGGGTATCGTTGGGAGGAATTCCTGGAATCGAGGCGGCAGGAGCAAAATTGTTGGTGAAGTAGGCGCCTATTCCGCCGATGATCGTATCGTTTCCAGCTCCGCCGGAAATCGTGTCGGCCCCGGCAATTCCGTAAAGCACATTGTCTTTGGCATCCCCGCGCAGTGTGTCGCCGCTCAAGCCACCGGTAACATTTTCAATATTGGTGAAAGTGCTGCTGTCGGAATAGCCGTCAGCGACTGTGCCGGCCGTGAGGTCGACTATCAGACCCGTGTCGAACACGCTGGCGCCGCTTTCGAAGATTGCCGTATCGGTTCCTTCGCCCCCGTCGATCTGATCGGTGCCGCCATTCGTATTGAACACATTGTCATTGGCGTCGCCACGCAGGACGTCGTCATAGGGCGTCGCATCCATGTTCTCAACGTTGCGAAACGTCTCGCCGGTTCCGGCCTCGCCGCCGGAGGCGGTCCCGGCTGCCATGTCGACTACAACGCCCTGATTCATGACGCCGAACGAGAAGAAGTCGATTGTGTCCGTTCCTTCGCCGCCGTCGATCTGGTCCATACCGCTTCCGCCCGTGAGGGTGTCGTCCCCGGTGCCGCCGTTCAAACCATCGTTGCCTTCACCGCCAAGCAGTTCGTCCGCACCGGCGCCGCCGCTCAGGAAATCATTGCCAGCATAACCATACAGATCATTATCCCCGGCATGACCGTATATTGCATCGGAAAATGCCGTGCCGCGGACATCTTCGATGTTTCGGATGACGTCGCCCTCAGCAAAACCGCCTCGGCCAGTGCCAGTCGCCAGGTTGACCATGACCCCGGCGGTGGAACCGCGATAATCGAGAGTGTCTATGGATTCCCCGCCGTCCAACAGGTCGGCGCCCCAATCACCAAAGAACCGGTCTCCTCCATCCCCGCCCAACACCGTGTCATTTCCTGCGCCTCCATACAGCGCGTCACTCACGCCGCTGCCGATGAGAGCGTCATTGCCTTCGCCGCCAGAGAGCACGTCCCCGTCACTGTTTCCCCGGATATCGCCGGGAACGGGTTCGGTTTGACCGCCGACGAGGACATCGTCTCCTGCACCTCCATATAGCCGATCTTTGCCGTAACCGCCCGAGAGTGTATCGTCCCCCTCGCGTCCATAGAGCGTGTCGTCATCCCACTCGTCACCTGAGCCTGCATCCAGCCAATCGTTGCCTGTTCCGCCATCGAGCACATCCGCGCCGCTACCACCTATCAACGCGTCATCGCCGCCTTGGCCGTTCAGCCTGTCATTCCCGCCACGGCCAAGAATCGAGTCGTCCTGACCGGTTCCGTTTAGGACATCATTGTTCTCGGTACCTTCGATCAGGACGGTTGGAGCGATCTCCTGATCGCTCAAGCTTGCCGCCCGGGCTGTGCTGACGCCCACCGGCAAAGCGTCTTGTCTGTCGTGCAAAACAGTCATATTTCCGTTCCTCCTCGGATTGGGTCTCGCGATATCGGTCAATACTTTTGACCTTAAGAAACAAGAACGATGGTACAGCCCGGCATATTGGTAATATCGAAGTTGGCAAAACTTGCGATACATAACCTTGGGCCGCTGTGGTAGTGTTGGTGATATTGTTCGGATATGATGCGATAATAGAAGGTTATTGATTGTCGAATGCAGTAAAATTTTGTTTCTATCCGTTATTGTCCTTGAATATATTTCAAATTTAAGTGTAAATTAATATTGAAGGGTATGGGTGGAGAGTGCGCTTGGTTGCAGTAAATAGGATTCCAGTTGAGGCGTTGATGTCTGGTGTTTTCGGTAGTGCTGTGTAACGTGCAATTTTTATTGTTATGGTACTGATAAAATACTTTGTACATGCCATGCCCAAGCCGCAGAGTGGTATCGAAAGGCGGCAGAGCAAGGCGATATCAGGGCCCAGGAGTTACTCGATCAAATGAACGCTCAGGGCGTTACCTCAACGCTTTGACAAGCCAAGAACTCTCACTCCATGTCCGCCACGTCGCCAGACTGAAACAGGATTGTCGGCTGCCCATAAGGCCCAGTGTCAGGATCGGCCTCACGGCTCCAAGCCAATACGCCCGCGCAACTTCCGGCCAGTGTACGAGCCATACGTATAGCGTCGTCCTCGGTATCGAACTGCATCGGATCATACGCAGGTACAAGCTGCCCATCGTCCGTTCGCTTGAATGCAACAACCACTATGAGGGGGTAGGGGTCATGGATGGCGATCCGAAATATCATTCTGTTGGGCGTTCCTTGCCCGAAGACAGAGTAGCCACGACTCGTGGTGAGAGCTCCCTGATCAGCTTCTTTTTGATCGCGGTCGAATAGTCGGCATAGTTTCGAATATCCATCACGAATGCGTTGGCTCCTACGATTACTCTGTTCAAGTAATAACTGGCGAGGTCGCCCTTATCATCGGCTATAACAAGCGCATTGACAGTCGCTCCCATTTTCTCAGCGCGCAGGCGCGCCTGATACAGGGAAGCCACTTGCCGGCGTTTGGGTGCTACGGTCTCTTCGCCATCGCCCGAGACGTTCACGACGGATTTGGTTGCGCACAATCTGGGGTCGGAGAGCAGGTCCAACGCCGCCCAAATACCGCTGCCAATGTCCGTATTGCCGAATACAATGCGCTTATTGCTTTCGATTTCGCGCACGAAAGCCTCGCCGCCGTTTCCGTCGCTGATGATAAACCAGTCGAGCTTCTGCACCGCGAACTCGCCATCGCCCCAAAAGACGGCCGAAACAGCCACCACACCGGCGCTCCTGAGAGCTGAGAGCACATCTCGATCCCGGAAAGCGCCGGCAATCGCGAATTTTTGAAATGCGTATTCTACGTCATTGACGCTGCCAGATCCGTCGACGGCGAGAACGAGCGCGATGTCGACACAAGCGCTCGATTGCGGCATGGCCGCAAACAAGAATGAGGCCGACGCCATGCTAAGCAATGCCTTGCGCATCTTGCCCCCCGAACTTCGTCTGAAATAATCCAAACAAAGACGGTATCACGTCGGGGGCACCACGCTTTCACCCGGTCGGGTTAGACATGGGTGTCTATGCCAGCTTCATCTCATTGGCCTAATCCATCGACTCAACCGGACTGTCAATGGTGAGGTAACCCCGCTTGCGGCTCCGTCTGCTCATCCTTGTCGCTCTCCTCCATCCATGCGTCCAATAATGTGTATGCGACCGCGAGCAGCGTAGGTCCGACGAAAATGCCGAGGATGCCGAAAGAGATAAGTCCGCCAATAACGCCGGCAAAGATGAGCAGCAAGGGCAGGTCGGCGCCCCTGCGGATCAGAACCGGGCGCAGGTAACCATCCATCGTTCCCGCAACGATTGCGAACAGCAGCAAGACTGTCGCCCACAGCGTATCACCGATGTAGTACATCCAGATAACAGCCGGCACCAGAACCAGGCCAGGACCGATCTGCATTAAACAAAGCACAAAGATGACCGCAGTGAGAAATCCCGCAAACGGCATGCCCGCGACGAGGAGACCGATACCGCTCAATGCAGTCTGTGCAACCGCGGTAACGACGACACCTAGAGCAACGCCACGAATTGCCTTACCAGCCAGGCGAACGGCCATTTCGCCGCGATCGCCGCTGAGCCTTCGGCCAAACCGGATCGCCATTGCTGCCCCTTGTTCACCGCGCGAATACATAATGGCCGCTATGGCGGTCGTCAGCAGGAATTGAATAAAAATGCCGCCGAGACTGCCAGCTGCTGTCGCGAACCATTGCGCCAACGCCCCGGCATAGGGTCTCAGCCTGGGGGCAAGCTCGTTCATCCCGATCGAAGCCAGCCTTACCCAGATCTCGTGCATGCGCTGACCGACCAAGGGCACGTCTCCCAGCCATGTCGG
This sequence comes from uncultured Alphaproteobacteria bacterium, assembly GCA_963777425.1. Lineage (GTDB taxonomy): Bacteria > Pseudomonadota > Alphaproteobacteria > Rhizobiales > Rhizobiaceae > Phyllobacterium. The sequence goes on from CAVZQS010000012.1 coordinate 22,968, forward strand.
CGGCTGCGGCAATCGGAACGTCAGACTACTGCGCAGGAACTCGGTGATTTTGTCCATGTTGTCCATGATCATACCGATCGCCAGCCAGAACGGCACAATGAGGACCAGCAGCAGCGTGACCGTCATGACCAGAACGGCGATGCCACGCCGGTTGCCGGCGTGGTGCTGCACCCAGAGCATCAGCGGCCACGTGGCGATCACCAAGGTCAAAGCCCAGATGATCGCCGCAAGGAACGGCAACATGATCCAGATCGAGCTAACGAGGAGGCCGCCAATGAACAAGACGGCGAGCGTCACCCGAGTTATATCCTGACGCGGTTGGACCATGTTCCTCGTCTTTAATTCAGATACATCTGACACTGTGGCAACGCCTCTCAAGCGTGACGTCGCAGAAAGCTATTTCCCTTTCTTGGACGCATTGAATGCATCGACATAACTGCGCCCGACTGCGCGCACTGCCCTGCCAATGTCATCGTAGACATCGTCGGTCAGGTTGGCGAAGGAGACGCGAACACTCCAGTTCGGAGCATCGAAACCACCGCCATTGAGGAGCACGATCGCATGGTCCTCGGCGAGCTTGAAGACAAGATCGAGCGGATGGACGTTCTTCTTCAGCCACTTCACCATATCTTCGCCGACATATCTGCGCAGCCAGAACTCGAAATCGATCGTGCCGTAGTAGTACGCGAAGTTCGGGTTTGGCTGGACATCGAGCGGCAACCCTTCGAGCAAGCTGTCCACGCGGCTGTGGCAAATATCCATGCAGGCCTTCTGGTAGAGTTTTTCCGTGTCCATTAACTCGCTCATCGAGAACATGGTCATCATCACTTGCTGCGGTAGCGACAAACCTGCCGTGTGGTTGAGCGCGACGTCGCGGCTGTCGGCGACGATGCGGTCGATCATCTTGAGCTTGCGCGGCTCAAGCGTGATCGAGATGTAGCGCTTGTCGAGCGCTTCGAGGTCCTTGGCGGGCAGCTTGGCAATCGTGCTGTCGAGAATGTTCTTCTCATGAATGGCGATGACGCCCAGTCGCCAGCCCGTGCACCCGAAATATTTCGAATAGGAATAGACGCCGATGGTGTTTTCCGGCAGTTCGGCCATTAGCGAGCGGAAGCCAGGCACGAAGGTGCCATAAACATCGTCGGTGAGAAGCAACAGGTCCGGCCGCTTTTTCTTCACGAGGTCCACGATTTTCTTCAGCGTCGGGGCATCGATCGCCATCGATGTCGGATTGCCCGGGTTGACGACGAAGAAGGCCTTGATCTTCGGATCCTCAAGCTTCTTGATCTCATCGTCGGAATATTGGAATCGATTCTCTTGCTTCGCCTTGATGTGCACCGCTTTGAAGGCATAATCCTCAAGTTCGGCGATCTCGATATACGGCGTGAATATCGGCGTGCCGAGCGCGATCGTGTCGCCCTTCTTGAGGATGCGGTTGGCGATCAGCGATTTGAAGATGTAGCACATGGCGGCAGTGCCGCCTTCCACCGCATAAAGGTCGAACTTGCCGGGCGGAACCTTGTCTCCGCACATCGCCCACATCAGATAGCGGTGCGCGATCTGTTCTGCGTGGACCAGCATGCGGTCGGGCACGGGATAGTTGTCGCCGATGATTGAATCCGTCAGCTCGAACACAAAGGCGTCAGCGTCAAAGCCAAAAGCCTTGACCGCATGGTCGACCATCTTCGACAGGAACTCTGCGCCCTCCATGTCCGCATGTTTCTCGAGCCAGACCTTAAAGCGCTCCGCGATGTCCTTCTGTTGCGGCATCCCGGCTACACCGGCCGTAGGATTATCCAGCGCACGACGGGCTTCGGAAAGCGCGAACTGGCCGAACAGGAAGAAGCCTTCGCGTGGCTTGGTCGCGATCCAGTTTGGATTGCCACGCCCTGCATTGAGCAGGACCTGAGTTGACTTCTGAGAACTGCGCTTAGCCAGCTTGATCAAGGCGTCCTTGATCTCGAATGGGCTCATTTTCTCATAGTCGCGGTAGTCGATCGTCGTCATGATATTTCTCCCAACAATTAACATTCGCACCAAGCTAAGACCGTACGCACCTCTCTCCATCCAGCGTGGGACCAGTGGCCAGATCCACTGCTCGCACACAGCAGCTGCAAGGTTGTCGCGTGCGGGATATGTTGATATTTCCATCCCTTCTGAAGAACATAAATAATCAAAAGGCGGAGAGATCTAGTCAATCCGTCCCAAATGTATGCATAGAATACCACGTCGTCAGAAAGTAACTATCTTCAGTCGTGTCTAGACGTCATATTTATAATAGTTTACTGATACTTGCACTTGGAATCGTGCACACAACCATGTAATCTTGTCAATACAGTTGGGTATTCGGGGTGAACGACGTATGCTGCTTGCTGAGCAGCATACGTGCCGTTCTGCTGATGGGGGGACAACATGTTCGACTGGTTCGCAAACACACTCCGCAGCTATCCGGAAATCGCTATCTTTCTATCTTTGGCTGCTGGGCTATTACTTCGGTTCCTTCACCTACAAGGGCCTCGGTCTTGGTGCGGTGACGGCGACCCTGATCGCCGCGGTTATCATTGGCCAGCTCGGCATCACGATTTCCCCGCCACTCAAGGCAACCGTCTTCCTGATGTTCCTGTTCGCGGTCGGCTATGGGGTGGGCCCGCAATTCGTCCGCGGCATTGCCAAGGATGGCGTGCCGCAGGCGTTGTTCGCGGCGGTCGTCTGCGTGTTCTGTCTCGGCGCACCTTTCATTGCTGCCAAGGTAGCCGGCTATGATGTCGGATCAGCTGCAGGTCTTTACGCCGGTTCGCAGACCATTTCGGCTTCGATGGGCCTGGCGACGGACGCAATCAATCGTCTTGGGCTGGCACCGGAGGAAACCAAGCGGCTGCTCGACGCCATGCCGGTTGCCTATGCCGTCACCTACATTTTCGGCACCGTCGGCTCGGCGATCGTGCTGGCGTTGCTGGGACCGGCATTGCTGGGCATCGACCTCGAGGCGGAATGCAAGCGCTACGAGGAGGAGCATGGCGGCAAGAAGGAACTCGGCGGCGCGGGAACGGCCTGGCACAACTACGAACTGCGGGCGTTTCGCGTCAGGGAAGGCGGGAGGGTTGTCGGGCTCGACGTCGCGGCAGGCCGAGGCGCTGATCCCCGAACAGCGGGTGTTTGTCGAGCGCATCAGACGGGGCGGAAAGATCCTCGACGCGACCGAAGACACTGTGATTCAGGCGGGTGACGTCGTGGCAGTCGCCGGGCGCCGCGAAGTGCTGGTCAGATCTGATCGGCGCTGCCGCCGAAGAGGTCGATGATCGCGAGCTTGCTGGCGGTACCCGTCGAAGGTGTCGACGTGCTGGTTACCAGCAAGCAGGCCGACGGCAAGACGCTGGCTGAACTGGCGCAGAGGCCGTCGGCGCGCGGTGTGTTCCTGCGCAGGATCGTTCGCGGAGCCACCGCGACCGAAATCCCGATCCTGCCGAACACCAAAATTCACCGCGGCGATATCTTGACCGTTGGTCGGCCGCACCCAGGACACCTCCGCCGCAGCGAAGGCGCTTGGCGTTGCCGACCGCCCAAGCGATATCGCCGACGTCGCCTTCATCGGCGCTGCGATCGCGATCGGCGCACTGGTCGGGGCTTTCGTCTACAAGGTCGGCGATATACCGCTGACGCTTGTCGACCTCCGGCGGCGCGCTGATTTCCGGGCTCGTCTTCGGCTGGTTGCGATCGGTCCATCCGACGTTTGGACGGATTCCGTCATCCACCGTATGGTTCATGAATTCGGTCGGCCTGAACATCTTCATCGCGGTGGTCGGCATCTCGTCAGGCCCGGGCTTCATCGCCGGTCTGCAGCAACTTGGGCTTCAGCCTGTTCCTTTGGGGCATCTTCGCCACGACCGTCCCGCTGATACTGGCGATGTATGTCGGAAAGTACGTTTTCCGCTTTCACCCGGCCATCCTGTTGGGGTGCTGCTCGGGCGCCCGCACGACGACCGCCTCGCTTGGCATGATCAACGACCGCGCCAAGAGCCAAATCCCGGGACTTGGCTATACCGTCACCTATGCGGTCGGGCAATACCCTCCTGACCGTTTGGGGTATGGTCCTCGTCATGCTGATGGCGTGAGTGCGAGTCCGGCTCCCCAACGAAACTCGTTGGGGATTTAACATCGACCGAGAGTATTGGATGCGACGCAGTCGGCATGACGACGACAGATGGATTCACTCGAACAGAGACGCGAAGGGAGGACACCGTGCCCCGCGAAACCAAACGTATCGATCAGTTTCTGCTCATCCATTCGGCGCGGGCCGACAACTGGCGCGAGATCACGACGCTGGCCGATGCCTGGGCCGCCAAGCAAGGCGAGCGGGCGGCGCTGGAGGCGGCGCTCGCCGCCATGTCGGCGAGCGAGGAATATCACGCCTACCCGGGTGCGCGGCTGCTCGGAGCGCTGAACGAACGCATTGCCACCAACGACGCAGGCGGCGCGGCGAAACTCGCGCGGCGCATCTCCAATGGGCTGCTTGACGCGCGCCTATCGCGGGCGCCCGGCGGAGTGGGACGTCCATGACGAGATGTCGCCGAGCGAGGTGGCCGACATCATGCCGCCCGCAACCGGCGAAACGGGTGGCTCGCCGGCCCTATTTCGAAGTGCTCTTCGTCAACAGCCAGCCGGCGGCGCGTTGGCCCGCGCTTGCCGGCGAAATCCGCAGGCTGCGCCGGCCGGAGGATTCTTTCATCTACGAGCCGATCTTCATTGGCTCCTTCGAGGATGCGCTCTGCGCCGCGGCGATCGTGAACCCCGATATCATTTCGGTCGTCCTCGCCGAAGGCTTCCCCTACCGCTCGCGTCACGATGCGCCGGTGCTGCGCTCCGTACTCGATCCTCTTGGGGAGTCGGAAGGACCGGACATGTCTGCGCTCCGCCTCGCGCGCGCACTGAAGCGGATCCGGCCGGAACTCGACATCTACCTGCTCTCCGACCGCGAGGTGGAGAAGCTTGCCGGCGACTCGGCAGCGGATGCCGTGCGGCGCATCTTCTATGCGGTCGAGGAACCGCTTGAGTTGCACCTCGCCATCCTGGAGGGCGTGCAGGCACGCTACGAGACACCCTTCTTCGACAATCTGAAGAAATACGCCCGCCGGCCGATCGGCACGTTCCACGCCCTGCCCATCGCCCGCGGCAAGTCGGTGTTCCAGTCCGACTGGATTCGCGACATGGGCGAATTCTACGGCATCAACCTGTTCCTGGCGGAAAGCAGCGCGACGACGGGCGGCCTCGACAGCCTCCTGGAGCCCACCGGCAACATCAAGCGCTCGCAGGAAATGGCCGCGCGCGCCTTCGGCGCCGACCACGTCTTCTTCGTGACGAACGGCACCTCCACCTCCAACAAGATGGCGGTGCAGGCGCTGCTGGCGCCCGGCGACATCGCGGTTGTCGATCGCAACTGCCACAAATCGCACCACTACGGCATGGTGCTGACCGGCGCGCAGCCCTACTACGTCGAAGCCTTCCCGATGACGGAATATTCGATGTACGGGGCGGTGCCGCTCGCCACCATCAAGCGCGCGCTGCTGGCGCTGCGGGCGGAGGGGCGGCTCGATCGGCGTGAAGCTGCTCGACCTGACCAACTGCACCTTCGACGGTCACATGTACAACGTCAGGCGGGTGATGGAGGAATGCCTCGCCATCAAGCCGGACCTTATCTTCCTCTGGGACGAGGCGTGGTCCGGCTTTGCCCGCTTCTCGCCCTTCCTGCGTCCGCGCACGGCTATGGGCGCTGCGGCGGAAATCGAGGAATGGCTGCGCGATCCGGCGTCCGTCGCGGCGTATGAGAAACAGCAGGCGGAACTTGGGCAAGAAACCATCGGACGAGACACTGCTCGCAACGCCGGCTGATCCCCGACCCGCGCCAGGTGCGGCTGCGCGTCTATCAGACCAACTCCACGCACAAGTCGATGTCGGCGATCCGGCAGGGGTCCATGCTGCTGGTCAAGGATGTGGATTTCCACACGGTGGAGGCCCAGTTCCACGAGGCGGTCTTCACCCACGCCTCGACCAGTCCGAACCAGCAGTTGATCGCAAGCCTCGACGTCGCGCGCCGGCAGATGGAGCTCGAAGGCTATGGGCTGGTGATGAACGCAATCGAGATCGCGCTCAAGATCCGGCGGGCGGTGAACGAGCATCCGCTGATCTCGAAATACTTTCGAGTGCTCGGTGCCGACGCGATGATCCCCGCAGCGTATCGGCAGTCGGGCTTCACGGACTACCTGACGCCGGGCTCCACCTGGGCAACGGTGGTCAAGGCGATGCGGGAGGACGAGTTCTACCTCGATCCAACGCGCATGACGCTGGTCTGCGGCACCGCCGGTTTCGACGGAACGCAATTCAAGGGCCTTCTGGCGAGCGAGTACGACATCCAGCTCAACAAGACGTCGCGCAACAGCGTGCTGCTGCAGTCGAACATCAACAATACACGCAGCGATGTCGCCCATCTCGTCCGCGTTCTGGTCGAGATCTGCCACGGCTATCGAGAAGCGCCTGGCCGACGGCGGGAGAGGCAGAGCGATCCGCATTCGCGGCGCGGGTGAAGTCGCTGATGACCGACGTGCCCGACCTGCCCAATTTCAGCCACTTCCACGAGGTGTTCCGCGGCGACGCCGGACGAACGACGCCGGAGGGCGATATCCGCACCGCCTTCTTCAGCGCCTACGACCCCTCGATCTGCGAATATGTTCCGCTGTCTTGGCGCCGAGTGCGACCGCCGGCTGCGCGAGGGGCCGGAAATGGTCTCAGCCAACTTCGTCATTCCCTATCCGCCGGGATTCCCGATCATGGTGCCGGGCCAGGTGCTGACGCAGGAGACGATCGACTTCATGCGAAAGCTCGATGTGAAGGAAATCCACGGCTACGAGAAAGCCAAGGGCCTGAAGCTGCTGAAGCCTGACGCCATCGCTGCAAGAGCGAGGCGTTGAGCGGGTGCGCTACGGCGTCTTGCGATACTGAGCTGATCGTGTTCAAGCGCGCGAAGGTCCTCGCGGGGGGAGGGGTACAGCTATGATTTGGTTCGAGCAGTTCCTGGTCAAATATCCGGAGCTCGCCGTGTTTCTTGCGATCAGCATCGGCTATATGATCGGTGGGGTGAAGATCAGGGGCTTCAGCCTTGGGCCTGTTACCGGCTCCCTCTTTGCCGGCATTCTGATCGGTCAGTTCGCCCATGTGCCGATTGCCGGCATGGCGAAGTCGTTTCTCTTCCTTCTGTTCCTGTTCGGTATCGGCTATTCGGTCGGCCCGCAATTCCTGCAGGCCCTGAAACGAGACGGGTTGAAGCCCGTACTGCTCGCCGTGGTCGTATGTGTCACTGGTTTGCTCACTGCCATCGTCATCGCCAAGGCCCTTGGGCTTGATCCGGGTTTTGCTGCGGGGCTTGTTTCGGGCGCGCTCACCGAGAGCCCGGCAATGGGCACGGCGACAGAGGCCATCAACGCGCTCCCGCTGCTGGAGGATGAGCGTGCGCGGCTGGTGGCACACGTCGCGGTGGCCGACGCTGTCTGCTACGTCTTCGGCGCCGTTGGCGTCATCATGTTCTGCAGTGTGGTCGGGCCGAGACTGCTTGGCATCGACCTCGCTGCCGAGTCGCTCAAGCTGGAGCAGGAGCTGGGCATCAAGCGGACAGCGGCTGGGGTCACCTCTGCCTGGCACAGATTCGAGCTGCGCTCCTACCGGATCGCGGAGGACGCGCCGATCGCCGGACTATCCATCGCGGCAGCTGAGGCAAAATTTCCGGAGCACCGGCTGTTCATCCAGCGCGTGCGACGCGGGGAGCGAATCCTCGAGGCAACCCCGGAGCTTCGTATTGAACCCCGGGGACGTCGTTGCAGTGTCTGGCAGGCGAGAGACGCTGGTGGAGGTGCTCGGTCCGCGCGCCGCGGAGGTAGAGGACCGTGAACTCCTCGATATCCCGGTTTCAGTCGCGGACGTGCTGGTCACAAGCCGGTGATCTCGACGGCCGGAGCATCGAGGACGTGGCCAAGGAGGACTGGACCCGCAGTCTCTATCTGCGAGCGATTACGCGCGGGAGCCAGGAGCTTCCGCTCGCACCCGGCATCTCGGTGCGAACGTGGCGACATTCTCCGGCTGGTCGGGCCGGAAGCCGTCGTCTCGCGCGCTGCCAAACGGGTAGGCGTCATCATCGCACCGACGACGGCGACCGACTTCTTCGTTCTCGGCCTTGCCATCTTCCTTGGCGGGCTTGTCGGCGTGCTCGTCACCATCCCTGTCGGGGACATGCGGATTTCGTTGAGCACCAGCGTCGGAACCTTGCTGGCGGGGCTGGTTGTGGGGCATCTGCGCACACGCTTTCCGCTCTTCGGCCGCATACCGGATGGAGCGGTCTCGCTGATGACGGCACTCGGTCTGGCCGCCTTCGTTGCCATGACCGGTCTCCATGCCGGCCCGATCTTCGTTTCAGCCATCGCCGAGGCGGGTATCGGTCTCCTGTTCGGCGGTATGATCGTCACCTTGATGCCCATGATTGTCGGGCTCTACGTCGGACGCTACCTGCTCGGCATGAATCCGATATTGCTCCTCGGTGGCTTGGCCGGGGCGCAGACAATGACCGCCGGCATGGCGGCCGTGCAGGACCGGTCAGGGAGTCCGGTTGCCGTCCTCGGCTACACGCCGGCAGTCCCGATCGGCCATATCCTGCTCACGACCTGGGGCACGGTAATCGTGGGCATCATAGCCGGCTGAATCCAAACCCGGTCAGGGCGTTGCTAGCGGCGGCGCGGAACCCGCGGTAAGGACTGATCTCAAAAGATCGCTTCCGCCCGACCAGAGGATTTGCAAGCCGAGGCAGAACAGAATGAATGCCGAAAGCCGCACGGCGATGTCGGTGCCGCCCTGGCCAAGTATGCGTTGGATGCGATCCGCATAGGTGAAGCAAAGCAGGATCGTCAGCGCCAGAACAGCAATGGCGACGACGCTGGCTATGACGAATATGAGCCTGTCAGCCGGGCTCGAAATCGTTGCTTCCGAAAGTCCGATGCTGATGACTACTGCCATCGAGCCTGGCCCCGTCGTGAGCGGCAGGGTCAGCGGATAGAAGGCCTGATCAAGCAACCTGGTGCCAGGAGCTCCGTCTGCCGGCGTCTCCAGTTCCTTGTGGCTTCCTTCATTGAGAAGCTTCCATCCCGATACGGCGACGATGAATCCGCCGCCGACGCGAAGGATCGGGATGGAAATCCCGTAAAACTGCAGGATGAGGGCGCCGAGCAGGAACGAGCACACCAGGAGGATGAACGAATTCACGGCGACGCGCCGGGCGAGGACGGCGCGGAGTTCGGGCGTAGCGCCACTTGTAAACCCAAGAAAGACGAGTGCGGAGCCAGGCGGATTGACCACCGGAAAGATCGATGCAAGCACCAAAGCGAACGTGTTGATGGCCGCGTTCATTCGGGCGGGTCCATCCTGATCGGGCGGGCGATGCCGAGACTGTCGGAAGTCCTCATGCTAACACGCCGGCTGGCCGCGTCGGTCATATCATTGCCTCTCGAACCGTGCGCAACGTAACGCTTCAGCTCTGCTCTTGCAGAGCATATATCGATCGGAAACAGGTTTCTACCGCTGCGTTACCGAGATGGCGCGGACGAAAAGATGCTGTCGTAGAGTCAACAATAGCAAGCGAACTTGCCATTGTTTATCCGCACCTAAAAGTTGCGCTGGACGCGGACGATGCTGCCGATGGCGTCATCATCGCCGAACTCGCTGACAGCCTCGTCCTCCCGCGCGCCCCCGAACTTGGTATAGTTGATTTCGGGCCTGATGATGAGACCCGGAACAATTTCATAGTTCACGTTGAGGGCGAGGGCCAAGGTTCCCTGTTCTTCGTAGGCAGCCTGTCCGTTAATCGTCGCCTTTTCGGTGACCTTGAAGGCAAAGCCGCCCCAGGCAGCCCAGTCGCCTTCCCACAAGCCGTACCAGTTGCGGTTCTCGTTGGTGATAAAGGAATCGGAGTCGTAGTTTGACTGATATCCGCCCATCACCCAGGCCGATATCGAGTCGGTCAGGCTCACAGTCCAGGCGCGCCTTGATGCCCACATCCTCCTGGACGGAATCGTAGCCGATAACTGCACCGATTTGCCCCCATTGCTGCTGCAGTTTCACGCCGGCAAGGACGTGCGGCATGTAATCGTCGATGATGTAGTCGTAGCCGTTGAATATTTCGCCCTGTTCAGCGCCGATAATGGCGGAAAATCCGTTGCCGCCCTTGAACGTATAGCTGATCTGGTTGCTGTTCATACTGTCGGACCCGTACTGGATCACGTCGTCCTGAATGATGCTGCTTCCGGCATAGCCCAACCAGGAGCCGAAGAGCATATCGTTGAGACCGACCTGGAAACCGCCGAGTTCGATATACGCTTGATGCAGCGACGCTGCATTATCGCTGTTGGTATTTTGAACACGGGTATCTGCAAAGGAGCGCAGGGTGCCCAGTTCGGTCTCGGAGCGAGCATCGAAACGAAGTTCGGCGCGCGAACGGGCATACCAGGTCTCGTTTTCGTCGGCGCCGACCGGGCCACCGGTGAAGACGTCATCCCCGCCGGCCACGTCAAAACGCAGATACCCGCTCACCTTGAGGCAGGTCTCGGTACCGGGGATATAGAAGAAGCCCGCGCCAAAGGCATCGCAAACACGAACATATTCTGCAGGTTCGGGTTCGGCTACGACCACCGCGTCAGCTGAATGAGCGGCCGATACCACAAGGATCGTTCCGGCAGAGCCGAGAAGAAGAGTTCGAAAATCCATGGCATCCCCCATCGGTTGAATTGCTGCCCCAGTGAGTCGCAACCGTTTCCAAACATCGTAAGTAATGAATAACATGGCAGGGGCGTCAATACTGTCGCCCCACGGCCACACCCCCGCGGCATTCCACTAGAAACAACTTAAGCGAGAACAGATGACAGGCCTGTGAAGCCCATTCGACGTAAGAATCTGATTGATTGGATTGAGGCGCGACCGATTGCCTACTCTTCCAATTGATCGCGCCTCTGCTGGCCAAGAAAATGCCAGCCCTGATCAACGTGCACGGCACCCTTTTTGTTCCAGATGGAGGGGGCTTCGATGTGAGCAGGACGCGCTGGGTCGGCGGTGCACCCCGTTACGTCGCGATAGGGATGAAGCGTTCACTGGCCGCAGAGCGGCACATCAAGCTCCAACACGATCGCGACGCCTATCATTCACGGATCACTTGGTTAAATATACGACCTTCCGGTCTTTTGTTGAAACAATGATTGGTTGTTTGTCCACATAGACATAGGCGAAGTCTGGGGTGTCAGGTATAGGAACAAGCTCGATGTCTTGCGGGATCACGGTCCCTACAGCCACATCCCCTTCGATCACGATCGGGTCAGATGGATGGGCAATCACGTAATCGCGGGCTGGTTGTGGCACTTCGACGATAACTGCGTCTTGTGCAAATAGCGGACCCAATGTGGTAAACATCATTGCAGTCGTAACAAGAAGTATTCGTTTCATCGTTCATTCTCCCAAGAGACATCCCTCCTTGTGGGAAACAGACGATGTGCAATTTGGTTCCGCGCTCCCGCGTGAAACAGAATTGAAATACTTTTGTGGATATACATTAATCATGTAAAGCTGGGTTCGCATCTATGAGGACGCGATGAGACTTTGTATCGCCACCTTTATCGCCTCTGGTTTGCTGGTCTGCACGGCGCAGGCCAGCCAGAATCTGAACAAGTACCGGAAATGCTGGGCGGATGCGTCGTCGGCCGTAATCAACGCCAACGGCGTTTCAGGGAAAACGCTGTCCTACGCTATCTTTACTGCCGACTCTCAGTGCCAGCCTTTGCGGGTGGAAGCCATAGCGAGCAACGGCGCTGCAGTCGTCAATCAGATAACCGAATGGATGGTCGTGCAACTGCACAACGCGAACCAGGTCGGCGACTCCGTGTCGCTGAACGTCCCTCCTGTCGAGATTGCCACCGAAGCCAGTCCGGCTCCTCAGTCGGAGTAACCGCACCGTCGTTGGCGCCCATGGCGCAAGCGGAGCGTCGAGGGAGAAATCGGCTATCGGCCCGATCGGGACGATCACGCAAAGCTCAGGGATCAGGACTTAAGGTCCTGAATTATCGGGACAAAACGCTTAGCGGGAGCAAAGCTGACAGATCAATACGGCGATGGAGACGGCGGAGCCGAAGATGAGCAGGTGACACCACATTGGTGTCGTGTAATGCATGTAGGTTTCTTCGTCTTCATCTTCATACATGGACGGCCTTTCAAGTTTGAGCCGTCCCTATCAGGGACATATGACACTTGGATGTCAAGTCGCGATGTGCCTGCGGGCCCCCCGCATCCCCGGCGGTGAGGCTCGACTTTAACCATTGCATGTCACTACGACGGAGAGAGCCAAGCCTCTGCCGGAGATACTCCAGCACCGCCAGAATGCGTCAGGCCCGGGTGTCGCGCAACATTGTTCCAGATCAATTTTGTTTGTAGCTGGCTTGCCTCCTGCAGCACCGGCCGCGCCTGTTCGGGAACATTTCGCTGCGCCGCAAATTTAGGGTGTGAGGGAGGATCTCAATCGTGAAAATGCTGGTGCCCTGTGTGGCAATTCTGGCGGGTATGGCACTCGCCGCACCATCCGCGTGGTCGGAACCCAAGGTGGTTGTGGCGGTAGCAAACTTCGATTTCCTCGACACGTCCGGCGAGCTGAAGGACCAGAAAGACGCGCATGACACACGATTGACGGCACTTTCAGATTTTCTCCGCCAGCAGCTATCCGGCAGCGACAAGCTCGAGATTGTCAAGCTGCCATGCCAATCGTCTCAGTGCACGGCAACAGACCCGGGTTTCGAAAAACTGTCAGAGGACGCGAAGCAGGCGGGCGCTCGTTTTCTCATCATCGGCATTGTCAAGAAAACCAGCACGTTGATCGGCTGGATTGAATATTCGGTGCTCGCAGTTAATGATCAGCGCGCCGTCTGCGGCGAGCTCGTCAGCTATCGCGACGACACCGATGAATCATGGCGACGTGCTGCGCGGTTTTCGGCCGGCCAGATACTCAATCGCTGCAAATTCGGTGTTTCGGCGCAGTGACAGAGCTCAGGCCCCCGCACTGGCCCGCCCCGGATCCGATCGCACCCGCTCGTCGCTCCCGTCAGCCGCGCTCCAGCACGGCCACGCAGGAATCAAGATCGTTGGTCGCCAGGTGGGCATAGCGCATCGTCATCTGCAGCGTCTGGTGGCCAAGCCACATCTGTACCCGCCGGATATCGATGCCGCCGCGCACCAGCCGGGAGGCGCAGGTATGACGCAGAATGTGCGGCACAACCTGGTCGTCCGTTGCCAGACCAACCTCCGCCTTGGCATCGTTCCAGATGGCGCGGAAGCGCACCTGGTTATGCATGGCGAAAGGACCTTTCAACCGGCTGTGCGGAATCTGGATAGCTTCCCTGGCGCGTGCGGTGAGGGGAACCGTGCGGCTGCGGCCGGACTTGGTCAGCCAGAAGGTTGACCGTGCATCCTGCAGGTCATTCCACGACAGGCCGATCGCCTCGCCAAGCCGGCAGCCCGTATCGACCAGAAACACGCTCAACCTGTAGCTGTCTTCGCAGCGCGTGCGGATCGCCGAGAACAACCGCTGTTCTTCCTCAGCTTCCAGGAAGCGGATGCGCCCCTGCCGCTCCTTCTGGCGGCGGAACTCCGGCAAATTGTAGATATCGCCCATCTTGCACGCCTTCCGCAGCAGCTTGCTCAGGGCAGCCATCTTTCCATTGATGGTTGCGTTGCTATTGCCGCGTTCGCGTAGCTTGCCGATCACAGAATCAAGCATTTCCTGCGTGAAGACGCTGAAACGCTCGCCGCCCAATATTTCGCTGATTTCTCCAAGGAAGGACCGGACATTGGTCTTGTGCGAGCCTTCATCCCAGAGGATGCTGATATATTGTGCGGTCAGATCGCCGAGAAAGTGTTCCTTGACCAGCCGCTTGGTTGCATGATCCGACGACGCATAACGGAGATCGTACTTGAATCCGACCGAAAACATCAGATTCTGGCTGAGGAGGAGCAATGCTCGCAGGTGAAAATGTCATGATGGTTGCGCTCTAATCGATAAAATATGCATCGGAAAAATATGCGACGAGTTGTACGCGTCTTTCCGGAAAGCGCAATCCGGAACTCCATAGCACTTTAGGCTAATAGCATCCCGTTCGATGAAGCCATGACCGGCTTCACCAAGCTTCAACCACGAGGGCTGTTGTCCAAACATTTCACCGTCTCCTCGGTCCGCGACCGGTTAAGAATCCTTTCTCCGCTTAAATGTCTGTGCGGCCGCTCATGCGAACGCTGAAAATTGGTTGTGGTTCAAATGAATTTGGGGAAATCCAGCGCCGGAGAAAAATCCGGCGCTGGTATGTCAGAGGATCAAAGGATCAGAAGTTACGCTGGAAGCGGACGATACCGCCGAATGCGTCACCATCATCATCGTCTGTATCAACTATGAGGTAGTCGATTTCTGGTGTGATGACAAAACCAGGGACGATCTCGTAATCGACGTTAATTGAAGCTGCGAGTACGCCCGCTTCGGCATAAGAAACTTGCCCGTTTATGGTCGCGTTTTCGGCAACCTTGACGGATCCACCGCCCCAAACGGCCCAGTCCCCGAGCCAAGCGCCGTAATAGCTGGCTTATCGGAGTCAGACTGGTAACCGGCCATAACGAAAGCTGAAATGGTGTCGTTAAAAACGTCCAGGCGAGTTTTCCGCGCGCAATCTTCGCCGGACGAAGTCATCGCCGCAACGGCCGAGATCGAGCCCCACGCTTGTTCGAACTTGGCACCGGCTACAACATGCGGAGCATAGTCGACGATGAGATGAGTAGAATCACCCTGTTCGAGGGCAATGATGGCCGAGAAACCGTTTCCACCGGTGAACGTATAGCTGATCTGGTTGGTGCGTCCCCCAGCGTAAGGCACGATACCGTCCTCGATTACGTGGACCGCCGCCCGTCCATGCGTCAAAACGTGAATCAGTCACACCAACGCGGAAGCCGCCGAGTTCGATGTAACCGTGGGCCAGTGTCTGGCCCTGCACCGTGTTTTGATAATCGAGCCGCGCCTCGATGTAGGATTTAAGTGTACCGAGTTCGGTTTCCGAGCGAGCATCGAAACGCAATGTCGCGCGTGTGTGGAAATCGTACGTATCCCCGAAATCTGTTGGCTCGCCATCTTCGTCAACGGCAGTTATCGGATGAAATTCCCACAGATCGCCGCCTTTAACATCGGCACGCACATAGCCGCTGATCTTCAGGCAGGTCTCAGTTCCGGGAATGTAGAAAAACCCCGCGCCGTATGCGTCGCAAACTTTGACGTATTCGACGGGTTCTGGTTCAGCGACGACGACTGCGTCTGCAGCGCGTGCGCCGGTTACTGCAACGAGGGCTGCAGCGGAGCCGAGTAGAAGGCTCTTAATGTTCATTTCTGACCTCCAGTCAAGATTCGCTGGAGATCAGAAATGAAAACGCCGCCCTGGCGATGAGGACGCGCCTGGAACGCGCCTGGTCCGAGACTTGCTGGCGCGCCGCCTAGTGGCTGATGCTGGTCGAGAACAAATTGACGACAAGAACTCCGGCGACGATCATCGTCAGGCCGACGATTGCAGCAAAATCAAGCGTTTGCCTGTACCAGAACCAGCCGACAGCGGCGATCAGCACGATGCCGGCGCCTGACCAGATCGCGTAGACAATGCCGACGGGGATGGTCTTGATGGGGATCGACAGGAGATAGAAGGCGGCGCCATAGCCCAGCACGCAGATCAGCGAGGGCCAGAGCTTCGTGAAGCCGTCCGCCTGCTTGAGGGCCGATGTCGCCACCACTTCGCAGACTATGGCGATAACGAGGTAAAGATATGTCATGTCAAATCACCATTCAGAATGAGACGGCAAATCATTGATTCGATTCACGCATCGGCCGTGAACACCGGTGTCATGGCCGATTCTGGCGGCAATTGCAGTTCCAATACCGCCATGTCGGGAAGGATTTTATTAAAAACCGGGTTACCTATATTAATGAGTGGTAAAGATATTGCAGGCCCCGAGGCGATTTCGTGTCATTTGTGCAACAGCGGTCCGCCATAGAGCCGCCACAAGTCGCCTGACCCGACATTCATGGTTGAAACGCAGACGCTGGCGAGTATGGTCGCTCAGGAGGAAGGGCGTTCATCGCATTTCTTCTTGGACTTAGGGGATGGGGACAGGTTGTCCTTCAGCCAAATTGGAATGCCCAGACCCATTTTTAACTTTGACTGGAGGTCAGAAATGAACATCAAGAGCCTTCTACTCGGCTCCGCTGCAGCCCTCGTTGCAGTAACCGGCGCACGTGCTGCAGACGCAGTCGTTGTCGCTGAACCAGAGCCCGTCGAATACGTTCGCGTTTGCGACGCTTACGGCGCAGGCTTCTTTTACATTCCGGGGACCGAAACCTGCCTGAAGATCAGCGGCTATCTGCGTTACGACGCGCAGGGTGGCGATGATCCCTACACTGGCTTCGACAGCGAAACCTGGCGCAAGCACGCCCGTGCAACGCTGCGTTTCGATGCCCGTTCGGAAACCGAACTCGGCACACTGCGTTCGTACATCGAAACCCGTTTCGACTATGATGCAGGCCGTGGCGTCGACACTGACGATGACGGCGATACGGATTTCGACTCCTTCGCTGATCAGTCCGAAACACTGGCTCATGGCTACATCGAACTCGGCGGCTTCCGCGTTGGTGTGACGGACTCGCAGTTCGACACATGGACCGGTTCTGCTGGTAACGTGATCTTCGACGATGTCATCGATTACGGTGGCGGACGTACGAACCAGCTCAGCTACACCTTTGCTGGCGGCAATGGCTTCTCGGCTACTGTCGGTGTGGAACAGGGTGATTCCGATCACATCATCGATGACTACATGCCGCACGTTGTTGCTGGTCTGAAGTGGGAGCAGGGTTGGGGCGCAATCTCCGGTGTTGCTGGCTATGACGCTCTTGCCGAAGAATTCGCTGGCAAGATCCGTTTGGACGTGAAGTTCACCGACACGATTTCTGCCTTCATCATGGGCGGCTATCAGTCTGACTTCGAAGAAGGCGAACCGACACAGTTCTACGGTGCTTGGAACGGTGACTGGGCTCTGTGGGGCGGTGCTTCCTTCAAGGTTACCGAGAAGGCTACCATCAACGGTCAGGTTGCTTATGAAGACGAAGGCACAGTCGCTGCTGCTTTGAACGTAGCTTACGAGCTGGTTCCTGGCTTCACGATCACTCCTGAAGTTGCATACACTTCCTTCGACGGCGACCGTGGCGTTGAAGGTGCAGACGACGCAGTTGCCGGTATCATCCGCTTCCAGCGTAACTTCTAATCCTTCACTGGATTGGTTGATTGAAAACCCGGCAGCGCGAGCTGCCGGGTTTTCTTTTGCCCTTTTGGGCGGCACTTCTGCCGCAATGAATCCCTAAAGCAATTTCCAGGAAAAGTGGAGACCGGTTTTCTGTCAGGAATTGCAACAGGACTAAGCATTCAAAGTGACACATCGCTGTGTTGAAATGGCAATAAACATCGGGCAAGACAGGAGCAATCCCAGGAAAAGTGTGAAACGGTATTTCGTCCGCAATTGCGCAAAAACAAAAAGATTGGCCCATGCAACAGGAAGAGAAGTCCGGAAACATGCACGTCATCAAGAGCTGGTTCTGGCCAGGCGTAATTACCACTGCGCTGCTGACCGCCCTGGCCGGATGGTTTCTCGCCGGTGCGGTCGATCAGCAGCTGACTGATACGGTCAATGCGGCGCTCGAATCGCAAAACGCATGGGCGAGTGCCGAGGTGGACGGGCGCGATCTCGTCCTCAAGGGCATTGCTCCCTCGGAAGAGGCGCTGGCCGAAGCGCTGAGGATTTCCAGGAAAACCTTCGGTGTTCGTGCCGTAGAGAATGCCGCCACGCTTCTGCCCCTGGCGGAGCCATTCTCCTTTGTTGTCACCAAGTCCGATGACGGGATCCTGCTTTCCGGCAATGTTCCCTATGGTGATGCCCGTGCGAAGGTTCTTGCTGCGGCGGAAACGGCCATGCCCGGCATCGAAATCCTCGACGAAATGGCCGTCGCCCGCGGTGCGCCGCAAGGTTTTTTCGAACTTGCCAATTTCGCCCTGATGCAGGCGGCCCAGTTAACCAATGGCGAGGTGGAAGTTTCGGGCGAAACCTATAGTATCAGCGGAACAGCGGCCAATGCTGCCGATTACGTATCCATCAATGAAGCGCTGCGTCTCGCACTTCCCGGTAATGGCAAACCGGGAGAGATCAAATTGGAAGCTCCAGCCAGCGCCAGCAGCAACTAGAGCAATCCAGGAAAAGTGGGAACCGGTTTGCCTTCTGGAATGCGTGAAAACAAAAGGGGAAAAGCATGTGGTATCTGGTCAGTCAGCTATGGCTCTTTCTGCTGATAGCTGCTCTTGTTGGCTTCTATGTCGGCTGGACGACCTATGACGGTGTGCGCAGCTGAAACTGCTGGAGGCGGAGATAGGCAACGATGGTGGTGTTCATTCTTCAGTCGCTGTTTCTCATTGCTGCAGCCTTCATCGCTGGTGCGATTTTAGGTAGCATTTTCAAGAGGTTCGCCCGAAAGAAACTATCAGCATCTGAACATTCGACCCGTGCGGCAGATGCCCGCCTGGCCTCGATTTCGTCGTTGGGCGTCCCGGCCAATGACGACGTCAGCAAATCTGCGCGAGAGGCCGCCGCCATGATTCCTCCGGCCGAACCCGTTCCGGATATCAGTCCGGTACCCGCGAAATCTCCGCGCAAGTCGGCGAGAAAGAGCGCGGCCGGACCGGTGGCGAGGGTACAAAATCCAAGGCAGGATGACAGGAATCGCCCGCCTGCGTTGAAGTCAGCCCGCCGGGCCAAGCCGGACCAGCTGACCGCGATCGACGGCATTGGCAACGTTATCCAATCGAAGCTCTTCGCGCTCGGCATCTTCCATTACGACCAGATCGCCGCATGGTCTGCGGAGCAGGCCACGTGGGTCAGTGAAGAGATCGGCTTTCCCGGGCGTGCCCATCGTGAAAATTGGATCAAGCAGGCAGCCGCATTTGCAAAGCCGGCGACGAAAGCTGTGAAGACGAAGCCCGCAGCAAGGAAAGCTGCCGCGAAGCCAGCAACCACGAAGCGGCGTAATTCACAGTCCTAAACCGCCCGCAGATCGACGCCCGCGACAAACGCTGCGATCAACTCCGGCAATTGCCCGGTCTCCAGCAGCGGCGCGTGCCCCTGGCCGGCGACGTTGATGACCTGCAGGGCAGGGTGGCGCCGCGTCATCTCCTCTACCGTTTCGGGCGCCAGCAGCTTGGTATTTTCCCCGCGGATCAGCAGCAGCGGCAGTTCCGCCATCAAGTCGAATTGCGCCCAAAGGTCCGGCAGTTTCTGCGTCAGGTCAACGCTTTCCATCGTCCTTAACAGGTTCGAATCGTAGTCCGGAACGATCACGCCATTTTCCTCGCGGTAAATCGCCCGCGCAAAGCGCTCGCAATCCGCCCTTGTCAGCGCCGGGAAGGCGGGGCCATGCACCACCCATTGCAGATCCGCCGCTTCCGCCCAGGTCTTCGGCTCGCGCGGACTGTTCAGATACTGGCTGATCTCAATCAATCCCGGCAATGCGATCTCCGGACCGATATCATTGAGGATCACCCCTGCGAGCAGCTGCGGCGCGACCGCAGCGAGGATATGGATGACCAGCCCGCCGCGCGAGGTGCCGAGAAACACCGCCTGGTCGATCTTGAGATGCGCAAGTCCCGCAATGATATCGCCCGCCTCAGTGCCGATATTATAATGCGACCAGTCCGGGTCATAGGCCGACATGCCTCGCCCGCGATAGTCGAAGCTGACCACTTGGCGCGGTGTTTCCGGGTGAGCAGCAAGCGAGAGCGCCAGCTCGTGGAAATCGCGGCTGTTGCGTGTCAGGCCCGGCAGGCAGACGAGCGGCAAAGCTTCCGTCTTTTGTGCCGGATCATAAATTCGTGCATGGAGCTTCAATCCATCCGGCGCGTCGTAGGTGATTTCGCGGAACGACTCTGCCAAGCCAATCAACCCCGGCGCCCGGCCGTCAGGTCGCTTTCGATCTGCGCCTTGCCGGTAAGCCGTGCCTTATACACCTCGTAATTCTCCATCACCCGCTGCACGTAATTGCGCGTCTCGGTATAGGGAATGCGCTCGATCCAGTCGACCACCTCATCGAGCGGCTTGCCGCGCGGGTCGCCATATTTCGCCACCCACTCATTGGCGCGGGTCGGGCCGGCATTGTAGCCGGTAAAGGTAAGCACATACGAACCATCGAACTTCGAGATCTGCTCGCCGAGAAATTTCGCGCCAAGCGTCGCATTATAGGCCGCGTCGGTCGTCAGGCGGTCCTTCGAATAGCTCATGCCGGCGCGGGTGGCGACGCCCTTGGCCGTTCCCGGCAAAAGCTGCAGGAGGCCGCGCGCCCCGGCGCTCGATACGGCGGAGGGATTGAACTCGCTCTCCTGCCGGGCGATGGCATAGGCGAGGGCCGTGCCGGAGCCGGAAATATTGGCGTTACCGGGGATGGCGCCGATCGGATGCGACAGCGCGCCGACATCGATGCCGCGCTGCGCCGCAGCCTTGCCGACGCGTAGCGCAACATAGTGATTGTCCCTTGCGCTCGGCCATCACCGCCAGCAGCGCCAGTTCACCGGGGCTGTCGAGTTCCTGCGCAAGGCTCGTATAGAGCATCGCCGCGCGTGAATCGTAACCCGTATCCTCGAGCCGCTGGATCGCCCGCACAGCTTCGCGTTGCGCAAAGCGCGCCCGTTCTGCGTCAGTCGGCTTGGGGTAGGGCAGTTGCAGTCCGGATTGTCCGAGCTTTGCCGCCGCAAGCTGGCCATAGAACGTTGTTCCATAGCGCGAGGAGCGCGCATAATAATCGCGTGCGCTTCCGCCACTGCCGGCTTCCGCCGCGCGGCCCAGCCAATAATAGGCGCGGGAAGCCGACATCGGCTTCGATGAAATCTCGGCGATCCGGGCAAAATGCTTCTGCGCCGTGTTCGGGTCGTTCAATGCCCTTAAGGCAACCCATCCGGCGTGGAACTCCGCATCCGCCGCGACGCTCGGCGTCTCGGCGCTGTGCATCGCCGCAATACGGTAAGCGCGCTTGGCGTCGCCAATGTCGAGCAGCTCGCGCGACAGCACCCGCCGCTCCGTCCACCAGGCATCCGGATCGACCAGCGATGCCGCATCGCGCGGCGCGGTGGCCATCACATCGGCCGCTTCCTTGTATTTCTCCTGCCGCCGCAAATATTGCGCCTTGGCGAAGATATAGGCGGCGTTGCGCGACCAGGACCCGTCGACCTGCGCAAGCTTCTTGGCGGCATCCGGCGATTTCTGCAACACGGCGGCAAATGCCTGAAACAGCGAGTCGGCATTGGCGAGCTTGGCGACGCGTCCGGCGGATTTGACCTTGCCCTCATAGAGCATCGTCAGCATGCGCGTCAGGTGGTCCTCGCGGGGGATCACCTGCGAAAACTCCTTGAGGATCATGCTCTCCTGATTGTCGTCCAGCTTCTTCGTGCGCCAGAAGGGGCTTAAGATCTGCCGTGCGCGCGCGGTGCTGCCGCTGGCCACATAGGCGCGGGCAAGGATCACCACGCCTTCCGTCGTCTGCGGCGGCGTGTTGCCGAAGGCACTGATGACCACCGATGGCGCCGGATTTTCCTTGTAAAGCGCCCGCTCGGAATTGTTGCGGAAGGTCGCCATGCCCGGCCAGCCCGGCAGTTCTGCGGCGGCCTGCGCTATCTCGGAACTCGGTATGCCCGGCGCATTGGAAAGGCCGATCGCCCAGGTCAATATATGCCGGTCAAGCGCATTGACCGGCAGACCATTGCGGATGCCAAGGGCCCGGTTCACATCGCCGGAGGCAATCGCGTCGAGACCGGTCTTCAGGCTGCCGGCTATGGCATTGGGCTTGGCAGGCTTGATGCCGGCCGTGGTCACCGGGTCTGGCCGCGTGACGGCCTGCATCGCCGGGCTCACGCGCGTTTGCGTGGCGGCAAAGGGCTTCAACCCAGGAACCGGGACCGCCGCCGAAGGAGCGGGATTTTGGGCATGGGAAGGCGCAGCATCGACGCCATTGGCAACGCAAGCGGTCGAGGCCAAGAAGAACATGACGCAAAACAGAAGTTCTCAGCATGAAGCTACCAGTTATGTTGAAGCGGATCGTGAAAAGCCCCTGATCCGGCTGATCCGAAGACAATAGCATAATAGTGGCGGACGTATGAAAGCAGTCTTAACGAAGCGTTAGGGGGAAAGGTCGGATTTGAAGGGTACGGCTTTGTGACGCGCAGCCTTGGCTAGCTACTCTCCGTCATTCTCCGTCATCCTCGTACTCAGTCGCCAACCCCTCCGTCATCCTCGGGCTTGACCCGAGGACCCATCTTTTCTTTGGAGAGAGGGCATCTCTCCGTGGGGATTCGAGATTTTGAATGGGTGGTAGTATGGGTCCTCGGGTCAAGCCCGAGGATGACGGAAAGGTTGGTGCTTGGCACGACGATAACGGAAAGGTGGAATCACGGGTTCGACCGAGAACAAGGATGACGCGGCTCTAGGTAGCAACTCCCTCTCCGTCATCCTCGGGCTTAACCCAGGACCCACGCTACAGTCCGTCATCCTCGTCCTCGGGTTCAACCCGAGGATGACCCGAGGACACTCCACTTTCCTGAGAACGCTAAAAAAGCAGCGCTACATCGGAGTTTGCCCGTCCCGTGGGTCCTCGGGGCAAGCCCGAGGATGACGGAGAGGTAGGTGCTTTGGGATGGCGGAGAGGTGGTGCTTTGGGATGGCGGAGAGGGTTGGTGCTCTGGTATAACGGAGAGGGTGGTACATTGGAATGACGGAGAGGAAGTGCTTGCCAACGTGTCGAAGCCCCAGGATACGGCGAGGTGGTGCTTTGGGATGACGGACAGGCGGTGCTTCGGGATGACGGGAAAGGTAGCTACTCGGCAAGGCGATCACCCACGGCGGTGTCTTGAACGGGGTAAAATCTCACTTGGGCATATTACGCGTTGGATTTCTGCGCCTCGTAGGCCAGGCTACAGCCATCGTTGCAGAGTTGCATGAATTGGCGAAAAGCGTTCTCATATGAACCGGTGCTTAATTGAACGCTCGTTTCTTTAATTTCTCTTCGAAATCCAGTTCGAAAGCCCAAAATTGGCATGGTTTGCGATGTCCAAGCCCCGATTTGGACGAGCTTTGGTACCAACTCATCCCGAACTTGTACCAACCTTGGCGATTCCTGTCTCGAATCCGCGAATTCGGTACAGGAATCTCAATCGGCGCGGGAATTTTGCATGTATCAGGTTGATGAATTTCATCAGGGAAATGAACTTGCTCCGTCCGCGCCGCGCTATTATGGTGCGCCACCTCATGACCGGATCGGTTGCGGGGAGGATCATTATTATTTCGGAGTTTCCCATGCTGAAAGGCTCAATCACCGCTCTCGTCACGCCCTTCACCGAAGATGGCGCGTTCGACGAGAAAGCCTTTCGTGGCTTCGTTTCCTGGCAAATAGACAATGGAACCAATGGCTTGGTTCCTGTCGGCACCACGGGCGAGTCGCCGACGCTCTCCCATGCGGAGCACAAGCGCGTCGTCGAGGTTTGCATCGAGGAAGCCGCTGGCAAAGTGCCGGTGATTGCGGGCGCCGGCTCCAACAATACGCGTGAAGCCATTGAATTGGCTGAGTTTTCTGAAAAGGCCGGTGCCGACGCCATTCTCGTCGTTACGCCCTATTACAACAAGCCGAGCCAGCGTGGTCTCTACGCCCATTACAAGGCCATTGCCGAAGCTGTGTCGCTGCCGATCATCATCTATAACATTCCGGGCCGGTCTATCATCGATATGACGCCAGAGACGATGGGCCAACTTGCCAATGATTTCAAGAACATAGCTGGCGTCAAAGACGCGACCGGCAAGATCGAGCGCGTGTCGGAACAGCGCATTACCTGCGGCAAGGATTTCATCCAGCTCTCCGGCGAGGATGCGACGGCGCTCGGCTTCAACGCCCATGGCGGTCAAGGCTGCATCTCGGTGACATCGAATGTCGCGCCGCGGCTCTGTGCCGAATTCCAGGCCGCAACGCTGCGCGGCGACTACAACACTGCTCTGGCACTGCAGGACCGGCTGATGCCGCTGCACAAGGCGATGTTCCTTGAACCCAATCCGAGTGGCCCGAAATACGCGTTGTCAAAGCTCGGCAAGATGCAAAATGCCTTGCGTTCTCCGATGGTTAGCGTTGAAGCTGCGACGGCGGAACGCATCGACCTTGCAATGAAGCATGCGGGGCTGATCAACTGATAATTCAGAGCAATACCAGGAAAAGTGGGAACCGGTTTTCCGTCCGGAATTGCGTTAAAACAAATGTTTAGACCAGTTCCATCAATGGAATTGGTCTAAAAAGCATTATATAGGCCCTATGAACAAGCCAAAATCTGCCTCAAAACCCATCACGGTTCGCAAAATCATTGCCGAAAACCGTAAAGCGCGCTTCAATTTCGAGATTCTCGACACGCTGGAGGCTGGCCTCGTTCTCCATGGGACCGAGGTCAAGTCGCTGCGCAACAACCAGTCGAACATCGCCGAAAGCTACGCCAGCCTGGAGAACGGCGAGTTCTGGCTGATCAACTCCTATATTCCGGAATACCTGCAGGCCAATCGTTTCAATCACGAGCCACGGCGTCATCGCAAGTTGTTGATTTCAAAACGGGAAATGTCGCGGCTGGCGCAGTCTGTCGATCGTGAGGGCATGACTGTCGTGCCGCTCAAGCTTTATTTCAACGATCAGGGCAGGGCGAAACTCGAGCTCGCCGTTGCACGCGGCAAGAAGCTGCACGACAAGCGCGAGACGGAAAAGCAGCGCGACTGGAATCGCGAGAAATCACGGCTGCTGCGCGATCGCGGCTAGGATTTATCCAGCAATTTCATCAAGATAGCGTCGCACTTCGGCAAAGACACCCTTGAACATCTCCGTCGTCAAACGTCCGGTATTGGTGTTGTAGCGCGAGCAATGATAGCTGGAAAAGATCCGGACATTGCCAATGTCCGATTGACCGCCATGGCGGAACGGAAACTTCGCCACGGGCTGGCCAAAGGCCCGGATCGTCGATTGATGCGCGATGGTGCCGAGGGTCACAATAGCTCTGAGATTGGCGAACTGCTCGATCGTCGGTGTCAGAAACCGCCGGCAATTGCTGATTTCGCCGCCAACCGGTTTGTTCTCAGGCGGAACACAGCGCACGGCATTGGTAATCGCCACATCGATCAGTTGCAGGCCATCATCAGGACGGGCTGCGAACGTGCCGCGCGAAAAACCGTATTCATTCAATGTGTTGTATAGGAGGTCGCCGGCATAGTCGCCGGTGAACGGCCGGCCGGTGCGGTTGGCTCCGCGCAGGCCAGGTGCGAGCCCGACAACCAGCAATTGTACCTGATCGATGCCGCCTGCCGGCAGGAAGGTGGGCACCGGCGCGTTATGCCAGCCGGGCTCCTTCACGCGCCATGCGGCGATGAAATCGTGCAGGCGTGTACAGATCGGGCAGTCGGGTGAGGGCTCGACACTCATGCGCCGGCGGAACAGGTCAGTAGTCGACCTGTTCCTCTTCGACGCGGCGCGGTGCGCGCTCGGAAGCTTCGCGGCCAATTTCAGCCCGCAGCGATGTCAGGTCGATGAAGTGGTCGGCCTGGCGGCGCAGCTCGTCGGAGATCATTGGCGGCTGGGTCGACAGAGTCGAAACGACACTGACCTTGCGGCCCTTGCGCTGCAGCGCTTCCACCAGCGAGCGGAAGTCGCCGTCGCCGGAGAAAATTACAAAATGGTCCACCGTATCAGTCAATTGCATCGCATCGACAGCAAGTTCGATGTCCATATTGCCCTTGATCTTGCGGCGGCCAGCAGAATCCGTGAATTCTTTGGCTGGCTTTGTTACAACCTTGTATCCGTTATAGTCGAGCCAGTCGATCAGCGGGCGAATAGAAGAGTATTCCTGATCTTCGACCAGCGCAGTATAGTAATATGCACGCAACAAGTAGCCGCGCTTCTGAAAAGCTGAGAGCAATTTCCGATAGTCTATATCGAACCCGAGTACCTTGGAGGCTGCGTAGAGATTTGCACCGTCGATGAACAAGACGATTTTTTCTCGTGGATCAAACATAATAAGGTTCCATTTCAAAAATCTGAGCTTCAATTTCAAATCAGCTTGAAGGTAATAAAGCCCGATCTGAACTTATACGAAAGTAGGATATTTAGTACGTCGGGTTGGAGCAAAAGCCAATACCTTCGTTGAAATTTTGTATATATTTCTGGACAGAAGTGCTCAACATTGCGTGACTACTCCAGCTAAGTCGATGGTGGGTGTCAAAAATGCGTCGAGCGCTTTTGCTTGTCTTTTGGACGCAACCGCGTTATGTCCGCATTAATCCGCTAATTCAGTAAAAAATGAAAGGGGCAGTTCATGGCCCGCGTAACTGTTGAAGATTGCGTTGACAAGGTCGAGAACCGGTTCGAACTGGTTCTGCTTGCCAGTCATCGTGCGCGCCTGATTTCGCAAGGTGCAGCGATCACCATCGATCGCGATAATGACAAGAATCCTGTGGTGGCGTTGCGCGAGATCGCAGAGGAGACCCTGTCTCCGGGCGACCTGAAGGAAGATCTGATCCATTCGCTGCAGAAACATGTGGAAGTCGACGAGCCGGAAGCAGTTGCTGTTCCGCAGGTTACAGCTGGTGACAGCGATGCCACGGAAACTGCCGATATGGATGCTGATGACAATGTCTCCTTCGACTCGATGTCGGAAGAAGAATTGTTGGCCGGTATCGAAGGCCTTGTGGCACCGGAAAAAAGCGACGACTACTGAATCAAAAGTCGCGCTTCACGCGCGATAGACAGCCGATCAGGCTTTTTGATGCGTCGCAGTTTCTGCGGCGCATTATTTTTGCGGCTTAGTAACGCAATTACCATATAGGCGAATACAAACTACCATATAGGCGAATAACAATTCGATTTTGACCAATTTCTGTGTGTGTGAATCCGGAGGCCCCCGCCCATGATGCGTCAGTATGAGCTTGTCGAGCGTGTTCAGCGTTACAAGCCTGACGTCAATGAGGCACTTCTCAACAAGGCCTACGTCTATGCGATGCAAAAGCATGGGCATCAAAAGCGCGCGTCGGGCGATCCCTATTTCTCGCATCCTCTTGAAGTCGCGGCGATTCTTACGGACATGCATCTCGACGAGGCGACCATCGCGATCGCCCTGCTGCATGATACGATCGAGGACACTTCGGCTACACGCCAGGAAATCGATACGCTGTTCGGCCCCGATATTGGCAGGCTGGTCGAGGGATTGACCAAACTAAAGAAACTCGATCTGGTTTCGAAGAAGGCGGTTCAAGCCGAGAATCTGCGCAAGCTGCTACTGGCGATTTCGGACGATGTGCGCGTCCTCCTGGTCAAGCTCGCCGACCGCCTGCACAATATGCGCACGCTGCATCACGTGCCGGAAGACAAGCGACTGCGCATCTCCGAAGAGACGATGGATATCTATGCGCCGCTCGCAGGGCGCATGGGCATGCAGGACATGCGTGAAGAGCTGGAGCAACTGGCATTCCGGTATATCAACCCCGAAGCCTTCAATGCCGTCACCAACCGGCTGGCGGAATTGATGGAGAAGAACCGGGCGACGCTCAAGCAGATCGAGACCGATCTTTCCAGTCTGTTCGAAAAGCACGGCATCAAGGCCAACGTTAAAAGCCGTCAGAAAAAGGCTTGGTCGGTTTTCCGCAAGATGGAAAGCAAGGGACTTTCCTTCGAGCAATTGTCTGACATTTTTGGCTTCCGCGTCGTCGTCGACACGGTCGCCGATTGTTACAATGCGCTCGGGATCATTCATACGACCTGGTCCATGGTTCCTGGCCGTTTCAAGGACTATATTTCGACGCCGAAGCAGAACGACTACCGGTCAATCCACACGACCATCGTTGGCCCGTCGCGCCAGCGTGTCGAACTGCAGATACGCACGCGTGAAATGAACGACATCGCCGAATATGGCGTGGCGGCCCACTCGATCTACAAGGACCGCGGCAGTGCACAGAATCCGCATGTGATTTCAACGGAAACCAACGCGTATGCGTGGCTTCGGCAAACGATCGAAGCTTTGGCCGAAGGCGATAATCCGGAAGAGTTCCTTGAGCACACGAAGCTCGAACTGTTCCAGGATCAGGTCTTCTGCTTTACGCCAAAGGGCCGCCTGATCGCTCTGCCACGCGGTGCAACGCCGATCGATTTTGCCTACGCCGTCCACACCAACATCGGCGACAGCTGCGTCGGTGCCAAGGTCAACGGCCGCATCATGCCGCTGATGACCGAATTGCATAATGGCGATGAAGTGGAAATTATCCGCTCCAAGGCGCAGACGCCGCCGGCCGCTTGGGAATTGATTGTCGTCACCGGCAAGGCGCGTGCCGCGATCCGCCGTGCTACGCGACTTGCCGTGCGCAAGCAATATTCCGGGCTCGGGACGCAGATCCTGGAGCGGGCGTTCGAGCGGGCAGGGAAGGTCTACTCCCGTGATGAACTGAAAAAGGGCCTGCCGCGCCTCGCGCGCAAGGAACTTGACGATGTTCTGGCCGCAGTTGGCCGCGGCGAATTGCCTTCATCGGATGTGATGAAAGCGGTCTATCCCGAATATCAGGACGCCAAGCCGAAGCCGAGCCCCAGCGAGCGCGAGGAGGGCTGGGTGAACTTCCGCAACACGTCAGGCATGATTTTCAAGATGCCTGAGGGCGGGGAAGCCGCCGGCTTCGAACCGGGCGGGCCGAATGCCCTGCCGATCCGCGGTGCGAGCCCCGATATGCCCGTGCATTTCTCGCCCGAAGGCGCCGTACCCGGTGATCGTATTGTCGGCATTCTCCAGCCTGGTGCGGGCATGACCATCTACCCCATCCAGTCTTCGGCGCTTATGGCCTATGACGATCAGCCGGAACGCTGGATTGATGTACGCTGGGATATTGACGAGAGCAGGCGTGACCGCTTTCCGGCGCGAATCAGTATTTCTGCAATCAATGCGCCCGGTTCACTGGCGGAAATCGCGCAGATCATTGCCGAGAATGAAACCAACATTCACAATCTCTCGATGGTTCGCACAGCGCCGGATTTCACGCAGATGATCGTCGATCTGGAAGTGTGGAACCTGAAGCATCTCAATCGGATATTGTCGAAACTCAAAGAGAGCAAATGTGTCAGCGATGCGCAGCGCGTCAATGGATAGGGGGTCTGCATGAATACCAATGAAGTTCTCGATGTTTTTCGTGAGGCAGGCGCCGTCCTCGAGGGGCATTTTATCTTGACGTCAGGTCTGCGCAGCCCTGTGTTTCTGCAGAAGGCACGCGTGTTCATGCATGCCGACAAGACGGAACGTGTATGCCGCGGCCTCGCCGACAAAATCAGACAAGCCGGCCTTGGCCATATCGATTACGTGGTTGGCCCGGCGATCGGCGGCATTATTCCCGCCTATGAGACATCGCGGCATCTCGGCGTACCCGCGATCTGGGTCGAGCGCGAAAACGGCATCTTCAAGCTTCGCCGGTTTGAAATTGCCAAGGGCGCGCGTGTTGTCATCGTCGAAGATATCGTGACGACGGGACTATCGATACGCGAAACTGTCACCTGTCTGCAGGAGTTAGGCGCCAATGTGCTGGCGGCAGCCTGCATCATCGACAGGTCCGCAGGGAAAAGTGACGTCGGCGTGCCGCTGATCGCACTGGCGGAATATGAGGTACCGGCTTATCCTGCAGACAAACTTCCGCCGGAACTTGCCGCAATTCCGCCCGTTAAGCCCGGTAGTCGCAACATTTGAACTGATGGAATGTACCGCGGTGCAGGTTAGACCCGTTCACTCGCATTTTTGGTACAGAGGAACCTGCAAAGACGATGCTTTTCAAAAGGCGCAAAATCCCGGGCATTCGTGAGCGGCTGCGTATTGCAGTGTGGCCCCGCCGTTCTGTGAGCAGGTCCTTGCGTTACTTCGGCAAACGGGTCCTTCGGCTAAGGGCGACCCCGCATGCGATTGCGGCTGGTTTTGCTTGCGGGATATTTGCTGCCTTCATTCCTTTGCTCGGCATACATATCGTTGTGGCCGTGGCGGTAGCCTGGCTGATCGGTGGAAATTTTGCAGCAGCCATCATCGGCACTACCCTGGGCAACCCGCTGATTTTGCCCTTCATCTGGGCCGCTACATTGGAAGCGGGGCGCTTGGTCATGACAGGCAGTCTGAGCGCAGATCCGCTGCCGGATCATCTCGGTTCCATGCTTCGTCATTTGGATTTCGCGGTTCTGTGGGGGCCGCTGATCGAGCCCATGTTGATTGGTGCCGTGCCGCTCGGTTTCGCTGCGGCGCTCCTTGTTTATTTTCCCGTTCGCTGGGCAGCCACCAGCTTTCAAGACCGGCGCTCCGGGTTTCGGCTTGAGAAAGTCGCCGAACCAACATGATCATCGGAATTGGCAGCGATTTGATCGACATCAGGCGTATTGAAAAGACGCTTGAACGCCATGGCCAACGCTTCATCGACCGGGTTTACACGCCCGTCGAACAGGCAAAATCGGAACGCCGAAAGCAGCGCGCGGCCTCCTATGCCAAGCGTTTTGCGGCGAAGGAAGCCTGTGCCAAGGCACTTGGCACCGGGCTCGCGCAAGGCGTTTTCTGGCGCGATATGGGCGTAGTCAACCTGCCAAGCGGCGCTCCAACCATGCGGCTTACCAACGGCGCGGCAGAACGCCTGAAGACAATCACTCCCTCCGGCTATGCTTCCCGAATCCACCTGACAATCACTGACGATTTTCCGCTTGCACAAGCATTCGTGATCATCGAAGCAGTCAAGATCGAAGAATAGCCGCATTCAAGCGGCATTCAGCGCGACTAAGTGGCATTGCCCCCCGGGCCTTCAACGGTTATGAGGGGGCACATTCTGGTTTTTGGAGATATGAGACACGTGAGCGACAAAGCTGTTGTGAAGAATTCTGGTGGTCTTGGCGAGACGATCAGCGTTATCGTGCAGGCGTTGCTGCTCGCACTGGTCATTCGGACCCTGCTGTTCCAGCCATTCAACATCCCCTCGGGTTCCATGCGGCCGACGCTGCTGGAGGGCGATTACCTTTTCGTATCCAAGTTCTCCTACGGCTATTCGAAATTTTCGATTCCGTTTGCACCTGACCTCTTTTCGGGCCGCATCTGGGGCGGCGAGCCGAAACGCGGCGACATTGCCGTCTTCCGCAAGCCGAATGATACATCGCTGGATTTCATCAAGCGCGTCATTGGCCTGCCAGGCGACAAGATCCAGGTGCGCGCCGGCGTCCTTTACATCAATGACGTCGCTGTGCCGCGCGAGAAAGTCGGACAGATCGACAATTCCGACGTGACCGAAGTCAGCCGCCCGGTCGATGTTTATCGCGAAACCTTGCCGAACGGGATCACCTACGACACGCTTGACCTGACGCCCAACGGGCTCGGCGA
Organism: uncultured Alphaproteobacteria bacterium; assembly: GCA_963777425.1. Classification (GTDB taxonomy): domain Bacteria; phylum Pseudomonadota; class Alphaproteobacteria; order Rhizobiales; family Rhizobiaceae; genus Phyllobacterium. The sequence goes on from CAVZQS010000012.1 coordinate 54,572, forward strand.
TGACACAAGGGAATTCGTTGTACCGGCTGGCCACTATTTCATGATGGGTGACAACCGCGACAACTCCAGTGACAGCCGTTTTGACGTCGGCTACGTACCGCTCGAGAACTTCATTGGTCGCGCCAATATCATCTTCTTCTCGATCGCCGGCAAGGCGAGCCCGCTCGAACTCTGGCGCTGGCCATCGGAATTGCGCTTCGACCGCTTGTTGCACAGCGTCAACGGCGCGCCGGACTCAGTGAAAAGCAATTGATGGGCCAATGACGCTGTCCGCCGACGCCGTTCGTAGACTGGAAGAAAAGACGAGGCACACATTTCGCGATCTCGCCCGTCTGGAGCGTGCACTTACCCATGCAAGTGCGCGTCCTTCGGCAGGATCCGACTATGAGCGTCTCGAATTTTTGGGCGACCGTGTTCTCGGCCTGGTCATCGCAGAGCTGCTCTTTCGGGCCTATCCGACCGCCAGCGAAGGCGAATTGTCATTGCGGCTCAACTCGCTCGTCAATGCGGACACTTGTGCTGCCGTTGCGGACGAAATTGGTCTGCACGAATTCATCCGTACAGGCTCCGACGTGAAGGGACTGGCGGACAAGCGTCTCAAGAGCCTGCGCGCCGACGTCGTTGAATCGCTGATTGCCACGATTTACCTGGACGGCGGGCTGGAAGCGGCGCAACCTTTCATTGAACGCTACTGGAACGCCCGCTCGCGCGAAATCAATTCTGCGCAGCGCGATCCGAAAACGGAATTGCAGGAATGGGCGCATCAGCAGAATGGTGCACAGCCCCAATACACCGTTGTCGACCGCACCGGCCCGGACCATGATCCGCAGTTTACGGTAAAGGTCGATGTCAAAGGCTTCGAACCTGCCACCGGTATGGGGCGTTCGAAGCGGATCGCCGAGCAGGAAGCTGCCGTCGCATTGCTTTATCGTGAAGGCGTCCGTCAGAAGGCGCAGGAAGAAGACATTAAATGACCGACCAGGAACTGACGCCCGAGCCCCAAACCATACCTGACGCACCAACGCGTTCGGGCTTTATCGCCTTGATCGGCGCGCCAAATGCCGGGAAGTCGACGCTGGTCAACCAGTTGGTCGGCAGCAAAGTGTCCATCGTCACCCACAAGGTGCAGACCACGCGTGCTCTGGTTCGCGGTATTGTCATTCACGACCGGGCGCAGATGGTTCTCGTAGACACACCCGGCATCTTCAAGCCGAAGCGCCGTCTCGACCGTGCCATGGTCACGACCGCCTGGGGCGGGGCCAAGGATGCTGACCTCATTCTGGTTCTTATCGATGCGGAACTCGGGATCAATGAGGAAGCCGAAGCCATCCTTGACAGTTTGCACGAAAAGAAGCGCAAAGTGATCCTTGTTCTCAACAAGGTTGATCGTATCGAAGCGCCCAAATTGCTCGAGCTGGCCCAGAAGGCCAATGAAAAGGTCAATTTCGACAAGACCTTTATGATCTCGGCGCTGAAGGGCTATGGCTGCAAGGATCTATTGAAATACCTCGCTGATAACCTGCCCGAGGGGCCGTGGTATTATCCTGAAGACCAGATTTCAGACATGCCGATGCGAATGCTTGCGGCCGAAATCACCCGCGAAAAGCTCTATCTGCGCCTGCATAACGAATTGCCCTATTCCTCGACGATCGAGACGGAAAGCTGGGAAGAAAAGCCGGATGGATCCGTGCGCATTGCCCAGGTTATCTATGTCGAGCGCGACAGCCAGAAGAAGATCGTTCTCGGCCACAAGGGTGAGGCGATCAAATCCATCGGCCAGGCGGCGCGCAAGGAACTGATGGAAATCCTTGAGCAGAAGGTCCACCTGTTCCTCTTCGTCAAGGTTCGTGACAATTGGGGCAATGATCCTGAGCGTTACCGCGAAATGGGCCTTGAATTCCCGCACTGATAGCGCAAGTCTCCGCTTATGGAATGGCGAGACGAAGGTATAATCCTTGGAACGAGGCGGCACGGCGAAACCAGCGCCATCCTTGAGCTGATGACGCGCGAACATGGCCGCCATCTCGGTCTTGTGCGCGGCGGGCGTTCCCGCCGCATGCAGCCGCTGCTGCAGCCGGGAAACCGCGTCGATGTAATCTGGCGTGCCCGCATGGATGAGCATCTCGGCATGATGCAGGTCGAACCGGTCAGCTTTGCTGCTGCACGGCTGATCGAAAAGCCGGTCGCGCTCTACGGGCTGCAGTTAGCGGCTGCACATCTGCGGCTCTTGCCCGAACGCGACCCCCATCAGAACCTTTTTGAAATCCTCAGCGTCATTCTCGAACATTGCGAGGACACACTGATCGCAGGCGAGCTTCTGTTGCGTTTCGAAGTGCTTATGTTGGAAGAGCTGGGGTTCGGCCTCGATCTGAAACGCTGCGCTGCTACCGGCAGCGACCAGAACCTCGCCTATGTCTCACCTAAATCGGGACGCGCGGTCTCGCGCGATGCAGGTCTGCCATGGGCCGGCAAACTACTGGAGATGCCGCCTTTCATGGTCAGTTCGAACGTGCGCGCCGCATCCCTTGGCGAGATCATGGCTGCGTTCCGCCTGACGAGTTTCTTTTTCAACCGCCATGTCTGGGAGCCCCGGGCCCAAAAGGCGCCCGAAGCGCGCGATGGCTTTCTGACCGCTGTTTCGCGATCGTTGTCGAATGTGCCGGGGCAGGGACCTGCGGCACAGGAAAGGTCTTTTCTTCCATGAGCTATGATAATGCGTCCGCTATCGATTTTCCCGGTGGCGTTGGCTTGCTGCCGCTTGGCGATCTCGCCACCCGCAGTGGTCTCGACATTCTTCAGGCGATGCTGCGCGGCGACTATCCCGCGCCGCCAATCGCCCAGACGCTGTCCTTCACCCTGCATGAGGTCGAGCAGGACCGCGTGGTGTTCAAAGGCTTGCCGCGTCCCGAACATCTCAATCCATTGGGCGGCATTCATGGCGGCTGGATCGCCACATTGATGGATTCGGCGCTCGCCTGCTGCATTATGACCACGTTGAAACCGGGCGAGGCCTACACAACGGCCGAATTCAAAGTGAACCTCGTGCGTCCGCTGAGCGCCGATATGGGCGTTGTCTTTTGTGAAGGACGGTTGATCCATCGCGGCCGTACCCTGGCGACGTCCGAGGCCTTTATGAAGGACGCAAACGGCAAGCTGCTTGCGCATGGCACGGAAACTTGTGCGATCTTTCCGCTCGAAAGCTTCGTTCGGGGCAAGTAATCGCGGACCAAATAACGCCTTACTGTTCAAGCAATTGGCAAGCTCTGTTCACGCGGGGCGATTCTCGATGCGTATCCTGACGACACTTCTTTTTTCTCTGGGCCTGACATTTGGATCACATGCCGCAGATTTCGCCAGTTTCTGGGACAAGCCGCAACATGGTGGCAACAGTTTCAATCGCCTGCCACCCGACCAGGCCCATTTCGATGTCCTGAAGCAATATGGCGCAAGCTGGGTGCGACTTTCCTATGACAAATGGAAACCGGCCAAGCGCGATTTCCTCCTCGGTGACGCGGATCATTACGAAGGCATTCCGGCGAGTGATCTTGCGACGCTGAGGGCGACGTTGGACCGCGCCGGCAAGGCCGGCCTCAAGGTTGTGATCACGCCGTTATCCTTGCCCTCGATGCGATGGGCTCAAAACAACAACGGCGAATTTGACGACCGGCTATGGCAGGACAAGGCGAATTGGCAGGATGCCGCCCGCTTCTGGCGTGATCTGGCGTCCGCTCTGAAGGATCACCCCGCAATCGCCGCCTATAATCTGATCAACGAACCGGCCCCGGAAAAGAAGAGCGGGTTGCTGGAGCATGCCAGCATTGCTGACATGCAAACCTGGTATCAGCAACAGAAAGGCGGATCGCGCGATCTCATGGCATTCTATGAGCTGGTGATCGCCGAAATACGGAAGGTCGATCCCGTGACACCGATCATGGCCGATGCGGGATGGTATGCGGCTGCGGACGCTTTCGGCTATTGGCCTTCTGCACTAACCGACAGGAACGTCCTTTACAGCTTCCACATGTATGAGCCCTATGAGGCGACCAGCGCGCCGAACATGAAACGGGAGAAACCTTATGCCTATCCAGGCGAGGTGCCCTTTGCCGGTTCAAATACTGTATGGGATTCCAACAAGGTCTCAGAATATCTGGCCCGGCCAGTGGAATGGGCCAAGACGCATGGCGTTCCGCTCAATCGCCTGGTTGCCGGAGAATTCGGCTGCATGCGCCGTCTGGCCGGTTGCAAGACCTATCTCGACGACGTGTTGACGGCACTCGACGGCAACAAGCTGCACTGGGCGTTCTACAGCTTCCGCGAGGACAGCTGGGATGGCATGGACTACGAACTCGGCGCAGACAAGGTGAACTGGAAATACTGGGAAGCGATTGACGCCAATGAACCGGATCCGGTGAAGCGCAAGGCCACACCGGAGTTCGAGCCAATCCGCAAACGCCTTCAGCCCTGATTATTCTGCAGGCTGCAGAACTGGGCGATAGGCGGCAGTTTCCTGGATAGGCCAATGGACGATCGCCGCGAAGACGCCAAGCGCGACCCCAAGCCACCACACGGGATTGTAGCTGCCGAAATGGTCGTAGAGATAGCCGCCGAGCCAGACACCCAGGAACGAACCGATCTGGTGCGAGAAGAACACAATGCCGCCCAGCATGCCGAGATGGCGTGTGCCGAACATGATGGCAACCAGTGAATTGGTCGGCGGCACCGTAGACAGCCACATCAGACCCATAAGAATCGAGAATACGATTACCGATATGCCGGTTTGCGGCAGCAGCAGGAAGGCTGTGACCAATACGGACCGGCCAAGATAGAGATAGGCCAGGAATTTCGGTTTGGAATAGCGCTGGCTGATTACGCCCGACGCCAGCGAGCCTATGATATTGAAGAAGCCGATCAAGGCGAGGGCAAGCACCGCATAGGTCGCATCGATGCCGATATCACCGATATAAGCGGGAAAATGCGCGGTAATGAAGGCTACCTGAAAGCCGCAGACGAAAAATCCGGTCGTAAGCAAAACGTAGCTCTTGTGCCCGAGAGCTTCGCGCAACGCTTCGCCAATCGATTGCTTGTATTGCGCTTCACTGACCCTGCCACTTGAGGAATTACCCCGCAGCGGGATGGCAAGAATCGGGATAATCAGCATCGCAATTCCGAGATAAACCAGCCCGTCGGACCAGCCGAAGCGATCGATCAGCCCTTGGCTGATGGGCGCAAAGACGAACATGCCAGCAGAGCCGGCCGCAGTTCCAATGCCGAAAACGAAAGTGCGGTTGGCGGCGGAAACATTACGGGCAAAGGCCGAAAGAATGATGCCGAAGGAGCCCGACGCAATGCCCAGGCCTACGAGCACGCCGCCACCCAGATAGAGCAGCCCCGGCGAGGTCGCCCACGCCATCAACAAAAGACCGCTGCAATAGAGGATCGCCGACATGAACAGGACGCGCCACGTGCCAAACTTGTCGGCGATGGCACCAAAGAAGGGCTGTCCTGCACCCCAGAAAAGGTTTTGCAACGCCATTGCCATGCCGAAGGTGGTGCGATCCCAACCCTTTTCGGCGAGTAGCGGCAATTGGAAAAAGCCCATCGCCGATCGTGGGCCGAACGTCATAAGCGCAATGAGGCAACCGGCGATAATGATGAGCCATGGAATGCCGGGTTGTTTGATATCACTTGCTGCGGTTTGCGGCATGACGCTTTCCTTTTTTTGGGAGATGCAGAATTAGCGCATTTGCCATCGCAATCAATTGAATTGAGTTGATTGGTACTTAAATGAGTTTGATGAGTATAAGCCGGACGGGTTATGCAGCCGGCGCAATCGAATAAAGGATTGATAATATGCGACTATTACTGCCGATTCTGGCGCTGGGTGCCGTAACTCTCGCGGGTTGTGCGAGTTCCGGTAGCGTCAGCCCGCTGGTTTTCTGCGATCGGCCAAGCGATTTCGGCGCAAAGGTTTTCACCGATTGCACCCCGCGTGTTGGTGGCGATAGTCCTGCGAGAAACGCGAGGGATAGTCGCCGTTTCAGCGATGATCGCAGGATTATCCTTGGTGGCGTTTATGGCCGCTAAATGAAAAAGTTCGCCCCGCATCAAATGGCCGCCTGTTCTGCGGCCATTTTCTTTTGATGAAATGCCCCTTGAAGCCATCTAAATATTCCCCTATGTAATTCGCGACGGCTCTGCCGTTTTTCTTTTGATCATAAATATGCTCAATATGAGTATAAATGATCGGCGGACAGAAGCCGGATAGGAACGGCCTTATCCGTGAAGAGTGTCCAGGAGGAAGTGGATATGACCAGCACTGCTCGCACGACCGGCGTCAAAGACCGCAACAAAGCGCAAACCGCAGCGGACCGTTTTGGCATTCTTGAGATGCCGGACCTTTCCTTTACGTCAGAGGTTGCGGCCGAAACCGAGCATCTCTACGAGCGCGTCGCCCACCATATCCCGCGTATCGAATGGCCTGTTTATGCGCCCTACGTCGCTGCGATCAACCGGCTGAAGAAACAGCGCAATGCGGTCATCCTCGCTCACAATTACCAGACGCCGGAGATTTTTCACTGCGTGGCCGATATTGTCGGCGACTCGCTCCAACTCGCCAAGGAAGCGACCAAGGTCGACGCGGACATTATCGTCCAATGCGGCGTGCACTTCATGGCCGAAACCTCCAAGCTGCTCAATCCGCACAAGACCGTGCTGATCCCGGACATGAAGGCTGGCTGTTCGCTGGCCGAGTCCATCACGGGCGCGGATGTACGCCTGCTACGCGAAACCTATCCTGGCGTACCCATCGTCACCTATGTCAATACCTCCGCGGAGGTGAAGGCGGAGAGCGACATCTGCTGCACTTCGGCTAACGCTGTCCAGATCGTCGAGAGCTTCGGTGTCGATCGTGTTCTGTGCATCCCCGACGAATTTCTCGCCCAGAACGTTGCAGCACAGACCAAGGTCAAGGTACTGACCTGGAAGGGGCACTGCGAGGTCCATGAGCGCTTCACTGCCGCCGAACTGCTGGCCTACAAGGCTGCCGATCCGGATATCCAGATCATTGCTCATCCAGAGTGCCCGCCAGAAGTGGTTGCCGTAGCTGATTTTACCGGTTCGACCAGCGGCATGATCAATTATGTGAAGGATCACCGTCCGGCCAAAGTGCTTCTCGTGACCGAATGTTCGATGGCTTCCAACATCGAATCGGAAGTACCGGATGTGAAGTTCATCAAGCCGTGCAATCTGTGCCCGCATATGAAACGCATCACGCTGCCGAACATTCTCGAAAGCCTCGTCTTCATGCGTGAGGAAATTCATGTCGATCCGCAGGTCGCAGAACGCGCGCGGCTCGCGGTCGAACGCATGGTCAATCTCAAGAACTGACACCGGAGGGCGAACCTCATGTCCATTCAAACCGATCCCGTCATCATCATTGGTGGCGGACTTGCCGGACTTTTCTGCGCCCTTAAACTGGCCCCGCGGCCGGTCACGGTCCTCGCAGCGGCACCCATCGGTCGTGGCGCTTCCTCAGCCTGGGCGCAGGCCGGTATCGCGGCAGCGGTGTCCGAGGGTGACACCATGGAAAAGCACGTCGCAGATACGGTTGCGGCAGGCGATGGCATTGTCGACGAGGGCATTGCCCGTCTGATGGCGAGCGAAGCTGCGGCGCGTGTTCACGACCTGCTTCAGTATGGCGTTCCCTTCGACCGCGATCTGGAAGGGAAACTTCAGGTGTCGCGCGAGGCTGCGCATTCGGAAAGCCGTATCGTTCGCGTGCGCGGCGATATGGCGGGCCGCGCCATCATGCAGGCACTGGTGAAGACGGTTGAGGACACGCCGTCTATCCGGGTGATGGAAGGCTATGTGGTCGAAGACATCGTGACCGAAAATGGCGCGGTGACCGGTGTTATCGCGCGAACTGAGGCGGGACGCGGCATTAAGGTCAGGCTGGCTTCCCGGACAGTGGTGATCGCGACTGGTGGAATTGGTCATCTCTATGCCGTCACCACAAACCCTTCAGAAGCGCGCGGCGAGGGCATCGGCATGGCGGCGCGGGCGGGAGCGATGATGGCGGACATGGAGTTCGTGCAGTTTCACCCAACGGCACTCAATGTCGACAAGGATCCCGCGCCATTGGCAACTGAGGCGCTGCGCGGTCATGGTGCGACGCTGATCAATCGCGCCGGCGAGCGTTTCATGCTGAAGATCGATCCGGACGCTGAGCTTGCACCGCGTGATGTTGTTGCACGCGGTATTTTTGCCGAGGTCACGAGCGGGCGCGGTGCCTGGCTTGATTGCACCAAGGCTGTGGGCGCGACATTCGCCGAGGAATTCCCTACGGTCTATGAATATTGCCGTGATGCCGGCATTGATCCGGTCGTCGATCCCATTCCGGTAGTTCCGGCAGCACATTATTTCATGGGCGGAATCCTCACTGACCAGGATGGCCGTACGTCCATCGATGGTCTGTGGGCTTGCGGCGAGTGCACATCGACAGGCGCTCATGGTGCAAATCGCCTCGCTTCGAACTCGCTGCTCGAAGCGGTAGTTTTCTCGGCCCGGATTGCTGCCAAAATCGGCAAGGGTGGCGGAAAACACGACAACGACTGGTCGAGTGGATCGGTTGACCGGGATGATCTGCAACCGGAACCGGATACGGCTGCGATGAGCACGCTGCGCCAAACGATGAGCGCAAGTTTCGGGGTGATCCGCGACCGTGAAGGTATGTTGCGCGGGCTGAAAACCATTCTCGAACTGGAGCGCAGCAATCGTGACCCTGCTTTCCGCAACGTACTTGCGACCGCCAAGCTGGTTGCGGTCAGCGCCTTGCGCCGCGAGGAAAGCCGTGGTGGCCATTTCCGCACGGATTTCCCCGAGAAGCGAAAAGAGTGGCAGCACAGGACATTTCTGACCCTGGCCGATGCCGGAAGCACAGTCGACGAGATCATGGAGCTGGCATGATGGTGGGTAGCCGGGGTGAAGGGCAGAAGGCGTTTCCGCCATCCTTGCCGCAACTGATGATCGAAGATGCGGTACGCGCCGCCCTGCTTGAGGATCTCGGCCGGGCAGGTGACATCACGACGAATGCGACCCTGCCGGAAGATGCGACCGCAGTTGCGATTCTGTCCAGCCGCGAAGCGGGAACGATTTGCGGCATTGGTTTTGCAAAGACGGCCTTTGCGCTGATTGACCTGTCATTGAAGTTTAATGGTTTCGTCAAGGACGGCGCGCGGGTCAAACGCGGTGACACAATCGCCAGCGTCGAAGGCAATGCGCGCGCCATTTTGTCCGCAGAGCGGGTAGCGCTGAACTACCTGATGCACCTGAGCGGTATCGCCAGCTACACCGCAACATTCGCTGATTTGATCGCCCACACAAGTGCAAAAGTCTGCGATACCCGCAAGACAATTCCTGGCATGCGCGCCTTCGCCAAATACGCGGTGAAATGCGGCGGCGGCGCCAATCATCGCTTCGGTCTCGACGATGCGATCCTCATCAAGGACAACCATGTGGCCAGTCGCCGGCGGGGTGGCAAAAGCCATTCTCGCCGCTCGTGCCTATGCCGGACATCTGGTCAAAATTGAGGTTGAGGTGGATGGGCTAACGCAATTCGAGGAAGCGCTGTCTGTTGGCGCCGATGTGATTCTTCTTGATAATATGGGGCCGGAACTGCTTGAAAAGGCGGTGAAAATCAACGCCGGCCGTGCCAAGCTCGAAGCATCGGGCGGTATCGCATTTGACACGATCAAGGCGATTGCAGAAACCGGCGTCGACTATATTTCGACATCAAAGATCACTATGGCAGCACCAACGCTGGATATCGGACTGGACATTGATCTGACATGAAAGTCATCGCAACGATTGGCGAACTGCGTGCTGCATTGAAATCGGAACGCTTGGACGGCAAGTCCATCGGCCTCGTTCCGACCATGGGCTACCTGCATATCGGACATATGGAACTGGTGCGCCGATCGAAGGCCGCCGCCAATGTCACCGTGGTCTCGATCTTCGTCAACCCGACCCAGTTCGGGCCGAATGAGGATTTATCCACTTATCCCCGCGACATGGAAGGCGACCTGGCTAAACTCCGAGCCGAAGGTGTCGACTATGTCTTCACGCCGGAGGTTACGGAAATTTATCGCCCCAGCGCCAATACGATCGTCGACAATCCTGTCCTGTCGCGAATCTTGATCGGCAAGATCCGTCCTGGACATTTTCGGGGTGTGACGACCGTCGTCACCAAGCTGTTCAATATCGTGCAGCCGGACCGGGCTTTTTTCGGCGAGAAGGACTACCAGCAGCTGACAATTATCCGCCGGATGGTAGCCGATCTCGACATGCCGATTGCAATTACCGGTGTGGCGACGGTACGCGAGGATGACGGCGTCGCCTGTTCGTCGCGCAATGCCATGCTGACGCCTGCGGACCGCAAGGCAGCAGTCGTCCTGTCGAAGTCACTGGCAAAGGCGGAGGAGCTGGTCACAAAGGGTCAGCGCTCCGTTCCGGCCATCCGCAACGCGGTCCGTGCGGTTCTGGGAATGGAGAAAAGCGGCGAGATCGAGTCAGTCGACATTCGCGATGCCCAATCGCTCGATCCGGTCTCCGGCAAGTTCAAGCAGCCGGTGGTCATTCTTTTGACTGTTCGCTTCGGCAAGGTGCGTCTGATCGATCAGCGCGTCATAGGCTGATGGGATCAAGGGAGGAAAGCATGAGTCAGGAAGTCGTCTCCCGCAGGATAACTGCTCCGGAAATCCGGGGCCGCAAGGGCGGCGAGCCGATCGTTGCCTTGACCTCTTATCATGCCAATACTGCGCGTATCGTGGATAACCACGCCGACATATTGCTCGTCGGCGACAGCCTCGGCATGGTCCTCTACGCTATGGACTCAACGCTTGGCGTTTCGCTCGATCTGATGATTGCCCACGGCCGCGCTGTGGTCCGCGGTTCAAAGAGGGCGATGGTGGTGGTGGACATGCCGTTCGGCTCCTATGAGGAAAGTCCGGCAGTGGCATTTCGTAACGCTGCCCGAGTCATGCAGGAAACCGGCTGCGGCGCAGTCAAGCTTGAAGGCGGAGTCCGTATGGCCGATACCATCCGCTTCCTGACGGAGCGCGGCATTCCAGTCATGGCCCACATCGGACTGACACCGCAATCGATAAACACGCTCGGTGGCTTCAAGACGCAAGGGCGCGATACGGCGTTATGGCCGCTGATCAAGGCAGATGCGCAGGCGGTCAGCGAGGCCGGCGCTTTCTCCGTGGTGCTGGAAGGTATTGTCGAACCGCTTGCTGCGGAAATTTCCCGCGAGAGCGTCATTCCGACCATCGGGATTGGCGGGTCGAGGGAATGCGACGGCCAAATTCTCGTGCTTGAGGACATGCTCGGCTACAATCCGAAGCCGCCGAAATTCGTGAAGGTCTACGGCACCGTAGGCAAGGCCATAGACGATGCTGTCAAAGCCTACGCGGAAGACGTGCGGTCACGCACATTTCCCGGAGACGAGAACGTCTATCCGCTGAAATAGGTCTCCCGCTCATACGCGACTTTTCCGTTCTGTATCAGCGCCTTGCCAGTATTCCATGGTGGCTGATCTGTCGTAGCCTTCGCCCATTAACCGAACACCGACGCGGCCGGTCTCCGTATAGAAAATCACGTCGTTCGGGTTCTTTTCGCCGACGATAATGAAACGGCAGGGCGCATCAGTGTGATTATAGAACGAATGCCCAACCTTCTGTCCGGCCGGAAAGACGACGTGGTCACCGGCTTTCATCGGATAGGTCTTGTCGCCAAGGCGCAGCGTCATTTCGCCATCAAGGATGAAGGCCTGTTCCTCTTCGAGCATATGGTAATGATTGAGGCTCGACTCCTTGCCAGGCGCAAGTTCCTCAAGGGCCATGCCGACGTGGGTCGCGCCGCCAAATCCTGAAAGATACCGAAAGCGCGTCCCATAGCGGCTGCCTTCGGACCATTCTTCCCACGGGACCGTGTCCGAGGCGAAAGGTTCGGAAATGCCATCGGCATTCACTGATGTTGGTTTATCGCTCATTTCTCTCTCCCTATCCTCGACCGCCAACCCTCAGTCCAGCCACGCTGCGCTCCTCCAGCACGTTGTGGCGGAAACGATAAAGCGCTGCTGGCCGGCCACGCGCCTGCGTCTGTTCGGCGCCGGTGTGCTCGACAAGTTCAGTAGTCTCGACCAGCCTGCGAAAGTTCTGCTTGTGCAGGTGTCTTCCGGATATCGCCTCCACAGTCTCCTGCAATGCGGTCAGCGTAAAGGTCGGCGGCATCAGTTCAAAGACGACGGGCCGGTATTTGAGCTTCGCCCGCAATCGCGAGATTGCCGTCGCAAGAATGCGCCGGTGATCGAAGCTCATCGGTAAGCCAAGCACCCGTGAAAGCTCAGTTCGTTCGGCCCGGCCATCCCGCGCTGCCTCTTCGACCAGCCCGGCTTCATATAGGAGTTCGTACCGTTCCAGTACTCGCTCCTCGTCCCAAGCAATGCCATCGTCGCCAAATGCGAGCCGCAACCTGCTTAGCCGCGCCGGAACCCCGCCGGTTTTGGCCCAAGCGAGGAGCGCGGGACGGATCGTCTCGTCGATCATCGCTGGCTTGCCGCGACGCCAGTCTTCCCACGGAAGAAAAGAATACCAGCTACGCCAGCGTGCGCCTGATTTGCGCAAGGCCTCCATGTTGTCACTGATTATACGCGTGAGCGCGAGATAACCCACCGATACAATGTGCAAATCTCGATCTTCGGCTGTCTTGTGGCGGCCCCGATCTCCGAAAGTGTAGAGTTGTTCGACATATCCCAGTCGAAGCGGGGTCTGCTCCGCGACCCACTCCCGCAGACCAGTTTCGAACGTTCGATGTTGCAGGGGATTGAACGGGCCGAAAGGCAACTCGTCACGTTCTGGATCGTCGCCGGACGGGGTGGTCAGGATCAGCGGATCGTTGTTAGCCACTGCAACGATAGCAGCGCTCAGGTTTATCTCAACGGCATTTGGCGTGCCGGTCATGCTATATCACAAGTGGGAGCATGAAAGGGGTGCCTTCAAAAGCCTCTTCGCCGCGCCCAATCGTTTTGATCGCATCGACCATGCGACCCTTTCGGCTGAGCATGTCGTCGGCGAGCGCTATCAATCGGCTGTTGGGTGTGGCGGAGGGTGAGTTACGGCGCAGCGTCTGTGCCAGCCAAACCTCGTCAAGCTCCGGATTAAGCGCAAGCGCGGTGATGTAGGCACCAGCGGTTGAGCGCGAAATTCCGGCAAAACAGTGGATGAGGAGTGGGGTCTTGCGATCCCAGTGCCGGCCAAACGCGAGCAAGTCGCTGACGTGATCAGCGACTGGATGAGTCATTCCTTCAGTTGGCTCGATAATATCGTTGAAACCCAGAAACAGATGCCGGTCCTCGGCAATCTCGACCGGCCGCACCACAGGCGTGCCGATGTTGATCAGGGTAATCATGTCGCGAGCGCCGAAACGTGTTGCCGACTCGGCAAGGCGCGAGAGTGGAGAAACAATAATATGCGGCATGATCTTATCCTCTATTCTGCTCGCGGTGTGTGTCAAGAAATGCAAAGCGCTGCAGAAAAACATCCTGTACGTCCTGGGTCGCCATGGCGGTCAAGTCGAGCCCTTGCGGATCTATCCCGCGCGGTCGGCCGAAGAACTGAACAGCCTCTTTCTCGGCGAACCCGGCAAGCCGTGTCGCTTCATAATAAGCGGCTATGGCGTCAGCTCGCTTGATCAACGCGCGAAGATCCTGTTTGACCACCGGTGACAGCGAAAACCGCACATGGATGGCGTGCTGCAGGCGCAGTTCGACACTTTTGTAATCGCCACCGACAACGGCTTTGAACGGTGAAATCATGTCGCCGATCACATATTCTGGCGCATCGTGGAGAAGGGCAATCAGACGATGCTCGGTCGTTGCCTCGGGAACGATCTTACCGAAGATCTGCTCGACCAGCAGTGAGTGCTGCGCCACCGAAAAAGCATGCTCGCCAACTGTTTGACCATTCCAACGTGCGACGCGCGCCAGCCCTTGGGCTATGTCCTCGATCTCAATATCCAGTGGCGAAGGATCAAGAAGATCTAGCCTGCGCCCGGACAACATGCGTTGCCAGGCACGTAGTTCTGTTTTCTTCAGTACGATCGTTTGCGGCTTTGCCGGCATGAATGCTCCCTGATCAGGGTCACGCGACCCTAGGCCTCTTGCGTTGCCTCCGGGAATGTAAACCGGTGTTCGGGTGGAATGGCAAGGTGGACCGCAACTTCTCCTGCCAGAATAGGTGTGCCCTTGTCGGTTGCGTCCTTGACCCTGTCGATGCGGGCAAGCGCGAGCCCGGCCTTTCCAGAGACACTCCCGAGTGTGCCAACGTCGCGGCCATTGGCCGTGATTGCGGTACCCGTCGCGGGCAGTTCCGATACGCCCGCTACGATGAGGATGCGGCGTCTTGCAGTGCCGCGATGTTGCATGCGTGAGACGACTTCCTGACCGACAAAACAGCCTTTCCTGAACGAGACGCCGCCCGTCTGATCCAGATTGACGTCATGCGGGAAGGTGTCGCCTAGCGAATAGTCCAAGGGCGCCTCCGCGATGCCATGGGCAATGCGCAGTTTCATCCAGTCAACCTGGTCGCTCCCATCCGCCGGTGCTTCGCCATAATGCCGTCGAACGTTCAGCGCGTCGGGAAAGCGCCGATCATGCAATGTTGAATCATTTTCCGAAGTCCCGGAATCATTCTCCCAGGAAACCTGGACAAGCGACTCTAAATCCACGGCAATTTGAACTTTGGCCCGCAATTTGTAGAGCGTCAGCCGCTTCAACAGATCATCGGCGGTCGCCTGCAGCGTATCGAGGCGAAAGCCATCATTCCTGCGGGAAACGAGGAATTCGAACAGGATCTTGCCCTGTGGGCTGAGCAGGGCGCCGGGTTTCAGATCATATGGTTCGAGCCCATCGAGATCGGTCGTTATGAGGTTCTGAAGGAAGTTTTCGGCGTCCTCACCGGTCACATTGAGGATCGCTCTTCCGTTTAAACTTGCCAATGGCATTGCTTCACCCTTGCCTTTCGCGTCCCTGTTACGTAATCCGCTGGAGAAGGGTTCGCAAGGCTGGATTGGAAAGCAAATGGCTCAATCATTCGACACGATTTTCCGAAGCGGTATTGTCGTCAACCAGGATGGCGTCGGGCTGCGCGATATTGGCATCACCAATGGCCGGATCGCGGCAATCGGCAATCTTGGCGGCGCTTCCGCGGGTGAGATGATCGATGCGACCGGGTTGCACATCCTCCCCGGCGTGGTTGACAGCCAGGTACATTTCCGCGAACCGGGGCTTGAGCACAAGGAAGATTTAGAGAGCGGGTCGCGCTCTGCTGTTCTCGGCGGTGTCACTGCCGTCTTTGAAATGCCCAATACCAAGCCGCTGACGACTTCGGCCGAAACACTCGAGGACAAGGTACGGCGCGGGCATCACCGTATGCATTGCGACTTTGCCTTCTGGGTAGGCGGCACCCGCGACAATGCAAATGATGTGGCTGAACTCGAGCGACTGCCGGGCGCAGCCGGCATCAAGGTGTTCATGGGGTCGTCCACTGGCGATCTTCTCGTCGAGGATGATGAAGGCGTCCGCTCCATCTTGAGAAATACCCGCCGTCGCGCTGCGTTCCACTCGGAAGATGAGTTCCGGCTGCGCGAACGCGAGGGACTGCGTGTTCCGAATGATCCGTCTTCACATCCTGTCTGGCGTGACGAGATCGCGGCGCTCAGATGCACCGAGCGGCTGGTTCGGATTGCCCGCGAGACCCGTGCGCGCATTCATGTGCTCCATATCTCGACAGCCGAGGAGATCGAGTTCCTGAAGGATCACAAGGATGTGGCGAGCTGCGAGGCGACGCCGCATCATTTGACGCTCGATGCCAGCCAATACGCAACGCTTGGCACGCTCCTTCAGATGAATCCGCCGGTGCGCGATGCGCGCCACCGTGATGGTGTCTGGACAGGTATAGGGCAGGGGATCGTGGATGTCCTCGGTTCCGACCACGCACCACATACGCTCGAGGAAAAGTCAAAGCCCTATCCGGCCTCACCTTCAGGCATGACCGGCGTGCAGACCCTTGTGCCGATCATGCTCGATCACGTAAATGCCGGACGCCTGTCCATAGAGCGCTTCGTCGACCTGAGTTCGCATGGCCCGAACCGTCTTTTTGGCATGGCACGAAAGGGGCGCATAGCGGTCGGATATGACGCAGACCTGACGATAGTCGACATGAAGCGTCGCGAGACCATCACAAACGCGCAAGTTGGATCGAAGGCTGGCTGGACGCCCTACGACGGCAAGATTGTGACCGGCTGGCCGGTCGGAACGATCATCCGCGGCCGCAAAGTCATGTGGGAAGGTGAAATTGTCACGCCGTCTCAGGGTGAACCGGTGCTGTTTGGCGAAGCCCTTCCAACATCCATGTAACGGGGATTTCATCAAGCCGTACCCTGCAGGCAATGATTTCGCAAACGTCAGATGTCCGAGTTTTTCCGGATTGCGCACGATATAGATCGTCTTGATCTTGCCGTTCTCGATTTCGAGGGCCGTCGTCTGTGGCATTCCGTCGAATTCGGTCGTCACGAAACCGGGCAAGCCGTCGATCATCCCCTCATACAGGAGGGGCGGGAATTGGTATTCCACATGGCGAGCAATTCCATCGAAGAAACGGCTGACCTTCGCCATTGAATAAATCGGGTTGATTGTGGAGGGACGAATGCCGCCACCATCCGCATACATGACGACGTCATCGGCCAATAGGGATTGCAGCGCCTGCATGTCGCCGCTGCGCGAGGCATCGAAGAATGCCTTCGCGATATTTTGACCCTGTTCATCCGACACAGGAAAACGCGGCTTTGCCTGCTGGACATGGTTGCGGGCTCGGCTGGCAAGCTGCCGGCAAGTCGCCGCATCGCGGCCGATGGCTTTGGAAATCTGGTTGAAGTCCTGGCCGAAAACATCGTGCAGCAGGAATGCGGCTCGTTCGAGTGGCGAAAGCCGCTCCAGCGCCATCATCAGGGTCAGTGTGATGTCATTATTCGACTCGTCTTCACTCGGGTCGAATATAGGTTCAGGCAGCCAGCTTCCCACATAAGTTTCCCTTCGAACGCGCGCAGACTTCAAATGATCAAGGCAGAGCCGCGTGATGGTACGCACCAGGAAGGCTTCTTCATTGCGCACGGCAGACCGGTCGGTTTGGTGCCAGCGAATGAAGCCTTCCTGAACGATATCTTCCGCCTCCGCGACCGATCCGAGCATGCGATAGGCAATGCGGATCAGCCGCGGTCTGACGCGGTTGAACGTATCAGCCGAGTTGTCAGGCAGCGGCACTGTCTTTTGTCACTGGATGGACAGAGCGGAAGCCGATAGCGAGGCGGTTCCACCCATTGATGGTTACGATCAACATGGACAGCTTGACGATCTCCTCTTCGGTGAACTGTTCCTTCAGTACGTCATAAACGCTATCCGGCGCGTGGGTCTTGGCTACCAGCGTCAGCGCCTCAGTCCAGGCCAGCGCTGCGCGTTCGCGCTCACTATAGAGCGGCGATTCCCGCCATGCATCCAGCAGATAGAGCCGCTGCTCGGTCTCTCCACGCTTGCGCGCATCCTTGGAATGCATGTCGAGGCAGAATGCGCAGCCATTGATCTGCGAAGCGCGCATTTTGACGAGCTCTATTAGGCTCATTTCCAGCCCGCTGCTGACGACGCTCTCTTCCATCTTGAGCATTGGCTTGATTGCTTCGTGGTTGTACGGGTTCAATCTTGGTTTCACGATGTATCTCCTTATGTGGCATTCAGTTGCCTGCACACAAGACGAGGTAGCGAACCCGAACGTGACATCGTGGGTAAAATTTTTCGCAGAAGAAGCTAAGCTGCCCGCTTCAATGCATGGCGGATCAGCCGATCGATCAATTCCGGATAGGGAATTCCGCTCTCGGCAAACACCTTCGGGTACATGCTAATATCGGTGAAGCCGGGTATCGTGTTGATTTCATTTATAAAGACACGTCCATCAGGACGCAGGAAGAAATCGACGCGGGCCATGCCTGTCGCAACCAAGCGTTGTGAACGCCCGTTTCGCCATCTCCTGAAGGGCAATTGTCTTGCCTTGTTCAAGATGGGCAGGCACGAACAATGCGGCCCCCTCCGCATCAATATATTTCGCCTCGTAGGAATAGAAACCGTGAGCCGCGGCCGGAGCTATTTCGCCGGGAACAGATACACGAAGCGCGCCGTCCTCGTCCTCGAGCACACCGAGCTCGATTTCGCGGGCCTCGATAAATTCTTCGATCAGAACGCGGCTATCATACCGAAGGGCGTCCTCAATTGCGGATCGCAGCTCCGCAGTCGTCCTTGCCTTGCTCACTCCGACGGAGGAGCCTTGCCGGACGGGTTTGACAAACAGCGGCAGTCCAAGATCCAGCGCGATTGCTTCGACGTCCAGCGGTTCGTGACGGCTGACCGTCAATCCGCGGGCCACGGGCAGACCAGCTTGCGCAAACAGACATTTGGCCTGATGCTTGTCCATCGCTGCTGCGGATCCGAAAATGCCGCAGCCCACATAGGCGATATCGGCGACTTCCGCCAATCCTTGAACGGAACCATCCTCGCCGAATTGGCCGTGCAGGACCGGCATCAGCACGTCAACAGGGGCAATCTCATAGGCGGGTCCGGACTGCGGTAGAACAAGCGCTCGCCCTTTGCCACCCGGCAGCAGGCTGATCTGCGCGCCATCATCGGGAACGGATTGCGGAAATTCGCCATCGATATGCAGCCACTTGCCCTGGCGCGTAATACCGATCAGCACAACGTCATATATTTCTCGGTCGATGGCTCGATCGACGTTTCTGGCCGACATCAAGGAAACATCATGCTCGGCTGACTTGCCACCAAACAAAATTGCAACGCGTATCCTGGACATGCTGAAACGTCTCACCCTGGAAGGAGCCAAAGAAACATTTGAAATCGAGAAAGCTTTTGGGCAGCGCCTAATCGCCTGTCACGAAAAACCGCCAGCGTCCCTTCGGAGTGATGCCAAGGCGATAGAACACATAGGTGCCGAATTGCTTCATCTCGTCATAGTCACCGGCCGTGACAATCTGGAAAAGTTCCACTTTCTGCTTCGCATCGAGTTTGTCGAGCGGGTAGGCGAAGAAGTAGGGCCATACATAAAGCTCATCGGCGGTACCCGCATCGAGATGCACATAGCCGGACTCCAGCACGTCGACCAGGATCGCCAGTATTTCCTGGCCTTCCTCGTCGCCGGCGAGACTCTTCAGGTGGGCCAGCGGATCGCCATCGATATCAGTCAGCGATAGCATGGTCACATCGTCGCCCGATCCAATCAGCGGGCGAAGTGCCTCGATCGATCCGGATTTGGCTGCGGTCAGTATCAGCTCGCGCATCTTCTGCACAGGGAAGGGCAGTTTGCTGACATCATACTCGACCTGCGGTATCGGCGCGCCTTCCTTGGCGTTGGGCATTGCGGGATTGGCCGCAGCAGCGCCGCCATCATCAGCCCCCGCTGGTTCCTTCGGCGCAGTGGCAGGCTTGTCGGGGGCAGCAGCCGGCTCATCCGAACCTGGCTCATCTTGCGTCTCGCCTGCAGGTTTCTCGGGCGCTGGCTCTGCGGCTTTGGGGAGTTCTTCTTTTTTGATCTCGCTCAGAGCGAGTTGCACCGGCACGTCGCGGGCGGCCGAAACTGCAGGATAGCTGAAAGCACAGACTGCTGCTGCTAAACAAACTGTTCTGGCGATCGCCGAAGCGGAAAAGTGCTTTTCAAGCATGCAGCATCACCCGGAATTGAAATTATTGCAGAACGCGATTCGATGAAAACTCACCCGCAGAAATACGTTCACGCAGCGCCTCAAGCAAGGCCAATGCAGACACTTCGCCGTTATCGCGGATCAATTCAGTCAACGCGGTTGCGAAAGCTGCTTCGGCCATAATTTCGGGTTCGATACCTTCAAGCGTGCCATCTGCCCAGACTTCATTCTGATATTCGATCGCAACCAGTTTTTTTTCTTCTGCAACCAGCCTATCAAGGTCCGTCGATGTCATGTTCATGATATACCATCCTTGGCCGAGGCCAATTCTTAAACTACCGCTAAACAATACCATACGTTTTGTTTAAAATGCGGTTCATTGGCTCCAACAGTTAAAGCCTAGTTAATTTCCATAGCCCGATACGATCTCAGAAGAAAGTCTCATTCCTTCAGCCTGGTAGCGGTCAATCGCCGCAATCGCCTGGCTCGTGCAACTCGAATAAGTCTCGTTGAATGTGCGATACCCGCGGTTGAAACTCGCGATGAGGCGCGCCTTGCGGGCAGGGTCAGGGTTCTCCGCCAGAAGCAGTGAATCCATGCGATCCCGCCACTGGCTGCTTTTTTCCCCGCACAGGTTACGCAACGAATGAATCGACCCAATCACCTCGGCGAGACGAAGCAATTTTGCCTCGTACAGGGGATCAACCGCATGGGCCGGTACCGCCGCGGCAAATACTGCCAAGAACGCTGTGATCAATGCCGTACGCCGCACGAGATAACCTTGAACGCTGACTTCCCCTTTGAGAGCATGTTGCGCGAAAGCAAGGCGCCTTCAAGGCGTTGATGGTTAATACCCTCAACTTTCGAAGGAGCGAGCGAGGTGGTGTGCAACTTCCAATACGCTTGTCGTCACGTCGAATGCTGCCATATCTTCAACACGCAACCAATGGACGGATGCTGCATCGTCCGCGGCCACGGCGTCTCCCACAGGATCGTGGGCCAGAAACACGGCGAGACGGAACGGCTTTGGCGACGGGAATTCAGAAGTGGAATAGTCGAATGTGACCGTCGTGAGGTAGGTAACCTCCGTCGCAACCAGGCCGGTTTCCTCCAAGAGCTCCCGGATCGCCGCTTCCTGCGGCGTCTCGCCTTCCTCGCGTCTTCCGCCCGGGAAGGCCAACCAGCCTTTCGACGGCTCGCGTCCGCGCTCGACCAGCAGGAATGACTGATCGCGAATACAGACAGCTGAAACACCATCGACGGTTGCGGAGAGAGGAATCTGGTCCATATATCAGGGGTAAGTGTTGGCGCAGCCTTTGACAAGAGCGACTATGACTTGACCTGACATTGCAAATACGGATGATCGCGTCCTCCAAATCAATCCAGGCTGAACTTGCATGTGCGGACGTTTTTCCCTCCTTGGAACACCGGAAGAGATCGAAGCCTTGTTCGATCTGATGGACATCGGGACTTTTCCGCCACGCTTCAACATCGCCCCGACGCAGCCCATTCTCATGGTCGTCAGTGGCGAAACACCTCCGCCCGGCAGCAATCGGCCTGACCGCCGGGCATTGCTGGTACGCTGGGGGTTCATTCCCGGCTGGGTGAAGGACACCGCAAACTATCCCTTGATGATCAATGCTCGTTCGGAGACAGCCATCGAAAAAGCCTCATTCAAGACGGCAATGCGCCATCGGCGCGCTTTGATCCCGGCGTCGGGGTTCTATGAATGGCGGCGCAGCGGCGATCGGAAGTCTCAGGCCTACTGGGTCAGGCCGCGTGATGGAGGGATTGTTGCTTTTGCCGGGCTCTACGAGCCGTGGGCGAACGCCGAGGGATCGGAGATGGATACGGGTGCAATCCTGACAACCGGTGCCAGCGAAGATCTTCGTTTCATCCATGACCGCATGCCAGTGGTCATCGAACGAGGCGATTTTGCCCGCTGGCTCGATTGCAAGACGCAGGAACCGCGTCACGTTGCTGATTTGCTCAAGCCCGCTCAGGCTGATTTCTTCGAGGCCATTCCGGTGTCGGACAAGGTCAACAATTTCGCAAACACGGGACCGGAGATTCAGGATCGGGTGACTGAAACGCAGGAAGGGCGCAAAAAACCGGCGCGTGCCAAGCCGCCGGAGCCCGATGACCAGATGAAACTTGTTCTAGGCCCCAATCTCTCGTTTTCCAGGAATTCCATCCGATGTTTTCAGCCGCACTCTCCGGTTTTCTTCTTGGCGCGTCGCTTATCATCGCGATCGGCGCGCAAAACGCCTTCATACTTCGGCAGGGACTGCTGCGCGAGCACGTCTTTATTCTGAGTCTGATCTGCGCGCTGTCTGATGCGTTATTGATCGCCGCCGGGGTTGCCGGGCTCGGTACTCTGATTTCCCAATCGCCAAAGTTGATTTCCTTCGTGACGCTCGGCGGCGCGGTCTTCCTGCTCTGGTACGCGTCTATTGCCTTTCGGCGTGCCTTTCATCCGGAAGTCCTGCAGGCTGCGACGTCGGGAAATGGCAATTTGAAGGTGGCGATCGGCACCGTTCTGGCGCTGACCTTCCTCAACCCGCATGTCTATCTTGATACGGTCGTTCTACTTGGCGGCCTTTCGGCCCGCTTTGAAGGCGTCAACCGCGCGGCCTATGGCGCTGGCGCAGCACTTGCGTCCTTCATCTGGTTCTTTAGCCTCGGCTACGGTGCGAGGCTCTTGCAGCCGGTATTTGCCAAGCCGGCCGCCTGGCGGGTTCTTGACGTTCTGATCGGCCTCGTGATGGCCGGTATTGCCTTGAGCCTGTTAGTCCGTTTCCTGAACAATTGAAGCCAGTTTCAGCTGCGGACGCTGGCGAACCGTGCTGAGGACTGCGGCCAGAATCGCGGCCGGGCCGATGGCTCGGTATTGTGAGGCAAGACTGTCGGCGCGGACGCTTTCACGCGGCTTTGCCGTTTGCTGTTTGTTGGTCATGGGTTTGGTCCTTTTGGCGGGGCCTATTCCCCTTTTGTTTAAGCCTTGAGGATGCCCGTTCAAATTGGCCGGAAAAAAGGCACTTTCCGGGAGGATTTTGGGCTATTCGGTTAATATGGATTAACCATGGCGGAGGCGACAAAAATGCAACACTGGGCTGAAGGGTAACTGCAGGAGGAATGCAACGTCATCGGCGCTTGACGATTGCCGCACACTCGCCCATAAATGCCCGCATGAAAACGTTGCCCGTCACGATAATTATTACCTGTCGGATTATTATCAGCTAGCACTTGCTGGCCCGGCCGTTTTCGTCTCAAAAATCGATACCAAGATGTAAACGCTCCGGTCGCCAGGCCAGAGCGATGATATGCGTTTGACTGAACCCGAAAATTTGAGAACACCGCCATGCCGCAGCAATTGAGCCTATACAACACGCTCACCCGCACGAAAGAGACCTTCGCGCCAATCGATCCGAAAAATGTGCGCATGTATGTCTGCGGCCCGACCGTCTACGATTATGCCCATATCGGCAATGCGCGCCCGGTCATCGTCTTTGACGTCCTGTTCCGCCTGCTGCGCCATGTCTATGGCGAACAGCATGTCACCTACGTGCGCAATATCACCGACGTCGATGACAAGATCAACGCGCGTGCAGCCCGCGACCATCCGGAATTGCCTCTCAACGAAGCAATCCGCAAGGTAACTGAAACAACGAACCGGCAATTCCAGACGGACGTGGCCGCACTCGGCAATCTGCAGCCGTCGGACCAGCCGCGCGCAACCGAATACATTGCCGAGATGGTCGCGATGATCGACCGCCTCGTCGAGCGTGGCGTTGCCTATGTGGCCGATGGCCATGTGTTGTTTTCCCCGTCGGCAATGAACGCCGCCAAGGGTCCGCGCTATGGCTTGCTTGCCCGCCGCTCTGCCGACGACATGCTGGCTGGCGCACGGGTGGATGTTGCTTCCTATAAGCGCGACGAGATGGATTTCGTGCTGTGGAAGCCGTCCAGGGAAGGTGAACCCGGCTGGCAGTCGCCGGCGGGTATCGAGGGGCTCGGACGTCCTGGCTGGCATATCGAGTGCTCCGCCATGTCGATGGCCAGGCTGCTCGTGCCATTCGGCGGCGGTCTGCAATGCGATGATCCGATGAAGAACATCTTCGACATCCATGCCGGCGGCATCGATCTCGTATTCCCGCACCATGAAAACGAGATCGCACAATCGTGCTGCGCTTTTGGCACGGACCGCATGGCCAATGTGTGGATGCACAACGGCTTCCTGCAGGTCGAGGGCCAGAAGATGGCGAAGAGCGTCGGAAATTTCGTGACAATTCACGAATTGCTGGAGACGACCACTTTCGGCGATCGGAAGTGGCCCGGCGAAGTGTTGCGCCTTGCCATGCTTATGACTAACTATCGCGAGCCGATCGACTTCAGCGTGAGAAAACTGGAAGAGGCGGAAAATATCCTCGCCAAAGCCCGCGAATATGTGGGCGATGCCGGAATCGGTGTTATCCCTGATGAAGCGGTTGAAATCCTGTCCGACGATCTTGCGACACCAAGCCTGATCAATTGGCTGGCATCGATCAGAAGGTGGCGTTCT
>CAVZQS010000013.1:0-289506 GCA_963777425.1 uncultured Alphaproteobacteria bacterium
CTTACCACCGAACAGACTTACTCGATAAGCGCCGAGAGATGATGGAGGCATGGCGGGCGTTTTTGATGAGCGAGTAACATTATTGCACGATCCAGTGAGCGTTTGAATTGGCACGAATTAGCTCGCGTTCGTCAAAATCATAATCCCTGTGTCGGGGGGCGATCCCTCATTCGCTACCATTAAGCACTGTCGTCGCATTGCGACGCGCTATGAGAAACACACCGCAAATTTCCTCGCTTTCATTACATTGGCAGCCATCCAGCTCTGGCTTCGAGTTTATAAGTCCACGACTTAGTTGCCCCGTTCAAAATCGGCTGGGGTCAGAACGTACATGTTCTTGCGACCGTAGGAATAGACTTCCCGCGCCACGTCGAGAATTGTACCGCGCGCGGCATCAAATGCGGCGAGGTAATCCTCTTCAGCTGAATCCATATTCGATCCGGCATTCGAGAATGCGGCGGCCTCGATGAAAAACGGAACCTCAAACAGTCCATCATAGCCGAGAAAGCGCACGCGCTGATGTGCCGTATCATAGCTTCGGCTTCGGTTGGGGAAAGTTAGCGCCATATCATCACCCTCAAGGCAAACTAACTGGCGGGGAGTCAATCAATTTCCGTTTGATCCTCACCAGCCCGCCGCCGCTCTACATTGTTTGCATTGAGCGATATCATCATCGCAGTAGCGGTCGTTTCGTTAAGTCCTGTCGTGGAATGCTTGCCCATATCCGCGGGAAGTCCGGTGTATACGTGATAAACCGTCCACGATCGGTTGGGCTCTATTCGACGGCCATAATGATGATGCATGCTGAAGCGATGGAGCGCTCCCGCCTTCGTTTTCCCAAACGCCAATATCGATGGCGTTCTGGTCATTGTCGAATTCATAGATAGTCAAAATAAACACCATGTGGACTGTTGAGCCTCAAGTTTTCGTTGATCGATTGCCAGAGGGTGAACAATTGCGCCTCAGATAGCAGAGGCCGAGACGCGTCGGGTCGATCCCGCGCGTCCTGTCAATCTGAATTTACCGGTGATTCCAAAGAGTATTGAATAGACCAGGAACACAATGGCAATGGAAAATAAAGCTTTGAACACAACGATCTTGCGATCATATAAATAATGTTCGATTTGCATTAGGTTTTTCACGGCGGCCTCCTTTGTTTAAAATAAGCTGGCCTAAAAACACAGTAGCACAAAACGGAAAACAGTGGGGGAGTTTATTTGGCTCGTTGAGTTATTACGCTGGTTTTTATTATGGATTGGTGTCCCTCAGCCGCAATTAAAGCGCAATTAAAGAACACTGTTGTCCGATCGTCTTTTGGCCAAACTTTGGCTCTTCGCGGCGTCAGAAATCCTCGACCCGCCGAATCTCATCCCAAACTGCCGATCCTTATGCGTGTCCTGGTTTGCCGCGCAATGGTTGCTCTCATCATCCGAGAGTTTGTTCTGCAGAGGAAATGGCATGACCACGCGCACCAAACGTTCAATCGCTCATTTCGCGGCACCCTTTGTCTTGCGCGGATTGGAGGGGATTCAGCCAGCAGGCGACTATGATATCGATGAGGACGAGGAAATGATCGAAGGTCTGTCCTGGCTCGCCTACCAGCGCGTTGCGACGTTCATCCACATCCCGGCCAGGAATTCCAACCAACGTAAAATGCAGCTTGTTGCGATCGACTACCCCGAACTCGAGACGGCACTTAAGAAAGATCAGGAGACAATCAAATGAACATCCACCGGCGTTACAAGACACCCGAAACACCACCCCATCGCTTTGCAATCGGTCAGCAGGTCCGAATGAGACGCGGGGGTGGCGCGATGATGAAGACAAGTGCGATATTCGAGATTATGGCTACCCTTCCACCTTTGGGCCGCTCTTTCCAGTACCGCGTCCGTGACGCTGAAGAGAAATACGAACGGATCACCACGGAAGATAATCTCGAAGCCATCGACATCTGGAGCAGCAGCGACCGCAACAGTGCTCTATATCTCTGACCAAAGGGGAGCACTTCTATGCACGCAGGACACGAAGACCGACCGGATCGGAACAACAGCCTCACCATGTCGGGGCGGATGGGAATGGCACCATCACCATATCGGGTCCAATTGAATACATCCCACGGACAGTGATGGAGCCCCACGGACAGTGATGGAGCCCGCAGACAATATAAAGATCGCGGCACTGGGCGAGCCATGGTGCTGTACACGTCAGCTCGACGGACGGGAATACGAAATTCATCCTGAGATACTCTGCGACGCGACGATAGCAGCATCATACAAATGCTACAGAGAACCGGCCTCGATTCATCCACGAGTTTGAGGCGTGGGCGCCGCTAGGCAGGATGGAACAAGGCCGAAGTTCTGGCGGCCATCATAGTCTGGATCTGCGTCGCCGCAGCCCAGATCAGCAGCGCCAGGCCGGCGAGGAACACGATGCCGCCGAAGCCAGTTGGCTGGCACGGCCGCTGGCAGGAACGACAGCGGATAGAGCGAGTCGAGCGCGAGCCCGGCGATCGCCGCGAGCGCCTAGGCGATCGGCGGCCGTACCGAAGCGGTCATTCAGGATGTCCACTTTTGATTTGATTCGGAAGGCTTTTGTTGGGCACCGCCATCCCGGTTTGCGTAGAAGATGCCTGCCATGACGAGTGTCGCGCCGATCGCTTGGACAAGCGTTATCGTCTCGCCGGCGATGGCCCATCCAACCACGAGAGCGACGACCGGCGGAATGTAATAGACCGACGCGGCCTTCAATGCCCCCAAACTCTGGATGAGCTGGTAATAGATGACGAAGGCGATCCCGGTCCCGGCCAGGCCGAGCCCGAAGACCAGCGCCAGCAGCGCCTCGCTGTGGACAGCCAGCTCGCTCCAGTGTCCCGGGGCTGCGAAGGGGGCCAGCAGAACAACCGCGAAGAGCATCTGGTAGGTCGCCAGCTTGACCGGACCCAGGCCCGAGCGACACCATGAACCGCCGCGCATAGACCAAGGCCAGTGCGTAGCTCACCGATCCGGCTAACATCGCCGCCACCCCGATCAGCGGCGAGCCGCCGCTTGCCGAGGCTGCTCCGCGGCCGAGCGGCGCGACCAGAAGGACACCTGCGAAGCCGATCCCCAGGCCAAGCGCCTTGACCCTGGTCAGGCGCTCTGCGGGAAGCGCGACGGCAACGATCGCCGCGGTGACGAATGGGATAGCCCCGCTGATGACCCCGGCAACACCGGACGGAAGGTGCGCCGTGCCGATGACAAAGAAGACATATGGACCGACATTGGCGAGGAGCGCCATGGCGGCGAAATGGTGCGCAAAGCGCCAGTCGTTCCTCGCCAGCGATCCTCGGACGAGGGCAAGGGCAGCGATCGGAAGCGCTCCGAAGATCGTTCGCAGCCACGCCACCTCGAGCGGCGGCACGACGGCGACCGCCATTTTCATGAACAGGAAGTTGGTGCCCCAGATGACGCCGAGCAGGCCCAGCAAGGACCAGGAGACCAACCAAGGCATCGATGATGCATTTGCATCCGCTAAGAGGGCCAGGTGCCCCACTGCTAACAGACATAACAACCCTCCCCTGCACTGACTTAATGACATCAGCCAGAACAAGTGTTCCTGGCAAGCCTTTGGCAATTCCAAACGAAACTGTTCGCATCATATGTCCGGTACGCGAACCGAAGCGCGGCCAGATAGTGTGCACATCCCTTCGGGTTCGGTCCGCCCATCGAGCTATCGCCAGACTTATGCCTTCTGTCCAAGTTAACCCGAAACGATACAATCTTCGGTGTCAATTCGACGCTGCCGAATTTGTCTCGATCTCAATTTGGTCCCCTATTCGGCGTATGAATAGAACATGATGCTTTACTCCTAAAGCAGCAGGAACCGAAATAGATTGGAACTGGCCGGGCTGCAACACTGCAGAGAATCGAACGATGGCACGGTGTTGAGTGTTGCGATCGTTCGGATTTTCCATATCGACTGTCGTGACCACATGCCAGCCATCAGGCTGGCTAACCCAATAGGTGATGGCAGAAGAATCTGCGCCCAGCGAACTGACAATGCCTTGGCCTTCTTTCGCCTTCTGGTTCAAGCTGGCCGCATGAACGGACGATGGAGCGGCAATCATGCTGTAGAGCATAATAAGGCTGGCCATTTCCAAGTACCTAGTCATGTCTGTTTCCTCAGTTAGTGTGCTGGCTCGTCGGACGGGCACAAGTCGCGCCGTCCGACCTGTCCAAATGAACTGGCTGCATCACATGCCCGGTTCGCAATCCCGAGGGCAAAGCCACGGCGTTCGCTCAAAGTTCTCCGAACCCGCCGTCGACAACCATCTCGGATCCGAGCATGTAGCTGGATGCGTCACTGGCCAGGAACAGTACGGCAGCCGCGATTTCTTCGGGCTGTCCCAATCGTCCGATCGGAATCAATTTACTTGCGCCCGAAAGGTAATCGCGAAATTCCTCTTCGGTCTGCCCAGGATGTTCTGATTGACCAACGCCGCGAAGGATTGGAGTCTCGATAAGGCCCGGACTAACGGCATTCACGCGAATGCGCCGGCCCAGCAGTTCCGCCGATAATGTGCGAGCGAGCGAGCGCACGGCCGCCTTCGATGCCGAAAGCATTGCTCGACCGGGGACGCCGACCTGGTTGAGCCAAGCGGTGTTCAGAATGATCGAGCCCCCCTCCTTCATTATCGGCTCCACCGCTTGAATCGAAAAGAATACCGACTTGACGTTCGTATCCATGAGACGGTCGTATTGAGCCTCGTCGGTAGTGGCCAAAGGCGTGACGTATGCGATGCCAGCGTTAGCAAAAAAGATATCGAGTGCACCGAAAGCCTGTTGGACGCCCTCGGCCATCTTTTGCAAAGCGTCTCGGGTGAGCACGTCTGTCTGCAGAAGCACAACGTCCTGCCCGATCGTTTCGCGCGCTTGCTCGAGCGTGGCCCGATTGCGTCCGGTAATAGCAACCTGGGCCCCGTTTTGGCGCAGGAGCTTAGCGGTCGCCAGACCAATGCCTGAAGTCCCGCCCGTGATAAGTGCTGTCTTGCCCTGAAGCATTTTAATTTCCTTTCAAAGATTAAGCCTTGAGGTTGCTGATGGCGTCCAACACATGGCTGCTGTAGACCATGGCCGCACCGGCATTGAGGTTGATGGCTACGCCGAGCGCTTCTGCGATCTCCGCGTCGCTTACGCCAAGTTTCACGGCTTCCGCCGAGTGAAATGCAATGCAGCCGTCGCATCGTGTTGTCACCGCGACTGCGAGAGCGATGAGTTCGCGCATTCTCGGGTCGAGGTGATTGGTTTTCGCTCCGGCTCCGGCAATAAGCGCTGCTCCGCGGAGTGTATCGGGAGTGCGAGAACCGAGTTCTTTAAGTCGTTCATTGACATCAGCAATTTTCTTCTTCCAGTCGAGCAACGTGCTATCCTTTCACTTTACTGTTGTAGTCGCAGGCGTGTTGGACCCGGTGGCCAAGTCAGCCACCTAAGCCGACCGCGCGGAATTCAATCGGATCGCGCGTGCTTAGCGACGACCAGTCGCCATCGCTGGCTGTGAGTCAGCGTGAACGCAAAGTAGACCCTCCAGAGATCGTCGATCAGCCGTTAAAATCGAGAGGCATGTTTTCATGAGTGGAAGGCAGCTTGTGGCCATGACTGTCTTCTTGCCGCGTGGAACCGGCGAGAGCCTGTCCGCCGCCAGTCGAAGACTGCACCTATCGCTGGCGACGGTCAGTAGACACGTATCGGAATTGGAAGAGCGTCTAAAACTCCGACTGGTGATGCGGAGGAGCCGCAAGCTTACACTGACGGAGGTCAGCCATACCTCACGCCCTGCTTACCGTGACGGGGCCGAGCTGGCGACGGACGCGCTCCCCCTTATCCGCCTCGGCAAGCAGAAAGCCATCACTTTAGGCGTCCGTAGCCTTTCACCATTGAAAGGACGCCTCCCGAAATTACCGTCTGATCCCCGAATATTGAACCATCTATATTCTGCGTGCCGTCTCTGAAAGTTTCGTCGGCAAATCCACTGCTCCTCGAAAGGAGACAATGCAATGACCATGCTCATGCTTGCCGCCGTGGGTACCGTGCTCGCCACCAGCGCCTTCGCCCACGCCGCTATCCAGAGGGCTGCCGTAAGGGCCAATCCTACTCGCAGCAAGAAGTAGCGCCTCCTCGCCGACCAGAGCACAGAGGGACTGAGACATGCCCTCCATTTTTCTCTCTGGTCAGAGAACCGCTCAAAAACAAAGGGAACCTGATCCATGCGTAAGGAAATTTTTGCTGCCGCTTTTGCGGCTCTGTCTACCAACGTCGTCTTTGCCCATGCCGACCACATGGCAGCCGGATCGTCAGTCAACGGGACCGTAAACTCCGCCCAGACGAACGAATCCGATGTAATCCGCCCGTTTCGCGTCGATGTAACGGACGCGGAGCTTGACGATCTCAAGCGACGCCTCGCGGCGACCCGCTGGCCCGACAAGGAGACCGCCACTGATCATTCGCAGGGCGCACAGCTCGCGAACCTGCAGAAGCTAGTGCGTTATTGGGGCACGGATTACGATTGGCGAAAGGGAGAAGCCAGGCTCAACGCCCACCCGCAGTTCATGACCAACATCGATGGCGTCGACATCCACTTCATCCATGTCCGCTCGCGCCACCCCAACGCGATGCCGCTGATCGTCACGCACGGTTGGCCGGGCTCTGTGTTCGAGCAGATCAAGATCATCGGACCGCTCACCGACCCAACTGCGTTCGGCGGCCGGGCCGAGGATGCCTTTGACGTCGTAATCCCATCCCTCCCAGGCTACGGCTTTTCGTCGCGACCAACCGAGACCGGGTGGGACGTGGAACGAATCGGTCGAGCCTGGGACGTCTTGATGAAGCGGCTGGGATACACGCACTACGTCGCCCAGGGCGGCGATTGGGGGGCGGGTGTCGTCGAAGCCATGGCGCGGCAGGCCCCGACGGGGCTGCTCGGCATCCACACCAACCTGCCGGCGGTGTTTCCGCCCGATGCTGCGGAGGCCATCGCTGCTGGAAAGCCCGCGCCCGAGGGACTGACCTCGAAGGAGCGCGTGGAATTCGACGCCATGCAGGGGTTCATCAAGAACGGAGGTTGGGGCTACCTGACGATGATGAGCGCGCGACCACAGGCCGTCGGCTACGGTCTGACGGACTTGCCCGCCGGCTTGGCCGGATGGATGCTCGTGCACGGAGGGTTCGGCAAGTGGTCGTACGGCAATGATCCTGAACAGCGGCCGACGCCCGATGAGGTGCTGGACAACTTTTCCCTGCATTGGCTGACCAACACAGTATCCTCCGGGGCAAGACTTTACTGGGAGAACCGCGATCAGAATTTGATCAGCGCGGCGGCACAAAAGACCGATGAGATCACGATCCCGGTGGCGATCACGACGTTCCCCGATGACGATCTCTTTCGCGCACCGGAGACGTGGGCGCGTCGCGCGTTCCCCAGCTTGACCTATTTCCACGACGCCGAAAGCGGCGGCCACTTCCCCGCCTGGGAGGAGCCGATGATTTTCACCCGCGAGCTCAGGGCGGCGTTCAAGCCGCTGCGTGAACTGAATTGAGACGAGTGCGGGGTGGGCGATTGCCGCTCCGCTCCCTCTAAAAGAGGCAACATAAAACCGGAGGAGAATGAAATGACCACGCACACCAAGACGCCTGCCCCTGTCGCGGCAGCCCCAAGCGCCATCACCCATAGCAAATCGGAGATCGACGATCACCCGCCAGGAGGAGGTTCCATGCCAGCCCAGTCCGCCAATCTTTTCCTCCCCGAGGATCTCGAGGACGTCAGCAGGACGAGGAAGCTCGCGGAAAGCGATCTGAATGCGCTTCGCGCCGTCGCAGACTGGATCAAGTCTTTCGTCGCCAGGCCCCACAAGGATCTCGGCCGCTCTGGGCCCGTGTGTCCCTTCGTGCCCCGGGCCTGGGAACGCCAGACACTTTGGCTCGCTCCTGCGCGGACCGCCGGGCGGAGCGTGCTCGACATTGCCCAACTCATAAATGGTTATAGGAAACTGTTCCTGGACGCTCAGCCTGTTGATGGCGACGACGCTGACGACAAATCAATCGTCGTTGTTTTCACCGATTTGCCGGCAGATCGTGCAAAGGAACTCTTTGATGACGTCCTGCAACATGTTGGAGTTTCATCCTATGCGGAGGATGGACTGGTGTTGGGAGGGTTCTACGAAACCAACGAGGGGTCTGCCATCTACAACCCCAGCTTTCGGCCATTCACAGCGCCTGTGCCGTTTCTGCTGATGAGACATACGGTCATCAGCGACTGGAAGTTCTTTCTGGACAATCAGGACTGGCTCAATCTTTGGGCGCATCGCCATGGAGAGTCAGCAGTGCCGGCTCTTGCTGCGGAAGTACGCCGCTTGCCGTGGCGAGCGAGGCGCGACTAGCGGCGATCCGCTGGCTCCATACCATTCTAACTCTTCAAAGAAAGGCAATGCCATGACACTCATCAAAATGTTTGCCGCAGTCGCGGCCGGCACCGTGCTCTCCACGAGCGCCTTCGCCCAAAGTGATACCCAAAGCGCGAAGGACGTCCGCGGCGCTTCACCGTATGTCGCGATCAAGAACGAGCCGCCGGCCAAGCTGATCGTCGACCCTCCCCTTGCCGAAGGTCTCGCTCAAGGCGTTTTCTGGGCCCAGTACCGGGTCGAGAATTTACACATCGCTCCCGTCTTTGGGGAAGGTGCCCTTAAGGTCTCTCCACGCCTCGGGCACCTGCACGTCATCGTCGACGACCTGCCATGGTGGTGGGCAGACGCAAGCGACAACAATACAGTTGACATCGCAGGGCTGCCGCCTGGCCACCACAAGGTGACGATAGCGTTGGTCGACGCTAACCATAACGTCATCCCCGGACAGGTGGTGACGATCCCGTTCACCGTGCCCGACTCGGCACCAACACAGCATCATCACGTTGCTAGATAACTCGAGTGTGCCATTAAGCGCGGACGCCTTATTGGCATCCGCACTTGCAATTGGCGGACGAGGCCAAGCTGGCAGCTGTCTGGCAAACAAGGTTTGCTGTCGGTGCTGGTTACAAACCAAACCGCTCCCGCAGACGCGGGATCGAAAATTCGAGGAAGGCGCGAAGTTTCAGAGGCACCTTGGATTGGCTTGGATAGATCAAGCTAATTGGAAGGAGAGGAGGTTCATACGCCTCCAGCAATGTCAGGAGTAGACCGGACTTCACGAAACCATTGGCCAGGTACCACGGCATCCGGGCAACTCCACTCCCGGCGATTGCGGCGCTAGCTGCCGCCTCGACCGAATTCACGACGAGCCGGGTGTTTATTGTGACCATCTCGAAGGTCTCCTTCGAACCGAATTCCCAACTTGTCCCACCCGTCCCGGGTATTATCGCACGGTCGTACGCCACACAGTCATGCGAGGCCAGGTCACTGGGTTTCTTCGGCATATCCCGGCTTTTCAAGTATGCAGGGCTGGCGCAGAGCACCCGGCGGAACAAGCCCACGCGCACAGCAATCATGCTGCTGTCTGGCAGCAAGCCAACCCGCAGCGCGAGATCTACATCCTCCTCGAGCAAATCCACCCTCCGATCATTCAGGAGCACGCGCATGCTAATGTCCGGAAAGGCGCGCAGAAAATCCTCGACGACAGGCATGACATGGACGCGCCCCATGATTTGCGACACGCTGATGGTCAGTTCCCCTCGCGGTGTCAGAAATTCGCCGGCGGCCACGCGCTCCGCTTCCGCGATGTCTTCGATGATCCGTCGGCATGACCCGACGTAGC
This sequence comes from uncultured Alphaproteobacteria bacterium, assembly GCA_963777425.1. Taxonomy (GTDB): domain Bacteria; phylum Pseudomonadota; class Alphaproteobacteria; order Rhizobiales; family Rhizobiaceae; genus Phyllobacterium. The sequence goes on from CAVZQS010000013.1 coordinate 9,777, forward strand.
TGCGTCCGGCGTCGGTGAGCGTCAGTTTGCGATGGCCACGCAGCAACAAGCGGATTTTCAGGCGCTCCTCCAGCTCCGAGACGCGTCTGCTGACCGTCGCCAAAGGAAGACGGAGCTGGCGGCTGGCGGCGGAGAGACTCCCCGTGTCAACTGCGGCAAGCAGAATGGTCATGGCTTCGAGACGGTCCATAGCCTTTCACCATTGGAAGGACGCCTCTCAAGTTTACCGTCTGATCCCCCAAACTGGAACGGTTTATATTCATTTATGTTGAGGGCGGGCCTAGACAGGTAGGCTCATCGAAATGATAGGCGTTAATAGTGACGCGACCTAAATTCCGGTTCATGACCTCGAACTCCGTCGCTTCTGAAGGTCCGCTTTGCGCCAAAATCAGGCGCCAACCCTGACTTGAAAGAATGACCGCTTTGGGGCCGAAGGCGGACTGACAGCTTTTGGGTCGCTTCCATTGAATAGCTGTCGCTCAGCTACCGACCTCAAAGTGGACCTGCTGCATCGGCGCGATCCGTTGGGCGAGTGCGTGATCAAGCAGGAACGTAGGTTAACCTAATCACGTCCGCGCCGATTAAGTCGCTGGCCACAAGGCGGAGCGGCGGCCGCGGACCGGCAAAAAATGGCTTGCCGCGACCAAGCACGACGGGGTGGAAGTAGAGCCGATACTCATCGATAAGGCCAAGGTCCGTCAGGCTTTGTGCCAGCTCTGGTCCGGAAACTGAAATCTCCCCAACGAGCTGAGTCTTCAGGCCACGTATCGCCGCCGCGATGTCATCCTCGACAAGTGTGGCGTTGGGGCCGACAGACTTCAACGAGCGCGACACGATCCACTTCGGTTGGCTCCGCCACGCCATCGCGAAGTCGTGTTGCTCTGCACTCCATTCAGGACGGTCTTCGTCCCAATAGCGCATGACCTCGTACATGCGGCGGCCGTACACACTGCCTGTCAGGCCGCGGACGTGCCCTATCCAGTGACGAAAGAGTGCGGGATCCGGCGCAAATTCCTGGTGGTCGACATAGCCGTCCAGGGACTGGTTCATTCCAAAGACGATCCTTGCCATACAGCTAAGTCTCCAACCCAGGTCTTTTTGAATATTTTGACTCGTTGTAGCGTAGAAGCGAGGTTGGGCACAAATTATGGTCACTTTGGCAAATGTAGCAAATAATCAGAGGACGCTTAACCACCGCGCTTGGTCAGACCAGTGGCATCGCTTTGGGGCCGAGGGCGGACGGGCAGCCTACGGAATGACATCGATCAGAAGCGGCCGTTTCGCATCGTCCTTGAACACACATTCTAACCACTTCTGTCGGCTTCCGAAACCGGGTATTTAAACACGTCACGCGTCAGCACCGGGAATTTGTTCTGATCCGTAATTGTTACAGCATCTAGGCGTTCACTCCCAAGCGGGCGGCTTCAGTTGCATTACCTGTGACCAGCAGCAACTGGTATCGCTCACTCCGTCATCCGGGTTATGATGCATAGCTGAGAACGGGCGCGGTCGCCGCGTCCGACCACCTACTCAGGAGGGCGATATGAAATCGCAAACCGTGAGAGTTATGGCCGCGGCCGAGGAAGATCTGGCGGTCGAAACGGTCATGCTGGCGTTTGCAGCGGACCCCATGGCGCGATGGACCTGGCCGCATGCACACCAGTACCTTGCGGCGATGCCGCGAATGATCCGGGCGTTCGGGAGTAGCGCGTTCTCTGGGGGAACTGCCTTTTGCACCGACGGCTACGCCGGAACGGCGCTGTGGCTATCGCCCGGCGCGCATTCCGACGAGGAAGGGCTTGGTGCGGTGCTCGAGAGCACAGTTGCGCGCTCACTTGCCCCCGAAACAACGGCCATATTCGAGCAAATGGCCACGTACCACCCGACCGAACCACACTGGTACCTGCCTCTGATCGGCGTAGACCCGGCGCATCAAGGCGAAGGTCATGGTGACGCCTTGATGGCGTACGCACTCGCACGGTGCGATCTCGATCGCGCGCCAGCCTATTTGGAATCCTCGAACCCGCGCAACATTCCGTTCTATCGACGCTATGGCTTCGAACCTCTCGGCGCGATCCAGGTCGGTTCGTCGCCGACGCTCGTCCCGATGCTGCGGCGGGCGCGTTGAACTTCAATTCGATCACCCAGTTGTGGCCCAGGGGCTTCGTGCGCGGCTCCGCCGCGAAACGAATATGGAACGGGCGGGCGAGACCGTCTGCCGGCGGGCGCTTAATCGGATTATGGCGATGTCCGCTTTATAAGTCTGAGGATGTAGCTTTTACGACCGGGCGCAATCCCGCCGACAGCCTCGTCGCCTCCCGGCCTTGTGCTAGCATTCGAGTTCTTTGAGTGAGCTACAGTCTTGGAACAGACGTGATTACGCGCAAAGCGGCCTCAAGCGAGGGAATAAACGATGGCCGCTTGCAGGATGTGGACGTGGTCGGCGCAATGACCGAGATGAGGGCGCATTGCCGCCCGGCAGCATTGGCTCGGTCGGTGGTGTCTCTGACCGCATTTCTGCTAAAGCTGGGAAGCAAATCGCCCGCGATGTCACCAACTGCCGAAGTGTGAAGGGCGCAACGGGCTGATGGGCCTCTCGCTCATCAGGCCTCTTGTCTTGAAGGAGGAGCGCTAGGATGAGCACCGACCTGGATACCGTGCGGTCCTATGATACGGTCGCGGCGGAGTACGCTGCCGAGGCCGCGGCGATGCCCGAATGGGTCGCGACAGAGATCGATGCGTTCGTGACCGAGCTGGGCGGCTCGGGCAGGGTGCTGGAGATCGGAAGCGGTGGCGGGCGAGATGCACTTGAGCTTGAGAAGCGGGGAATTAGCGTCCGGCGCACCGACATTTCAAAGGGTTTCGTCGAACTGCTTCGCGAAAGTGGCTTCGAGGCCGACCTGTTGGACCCGCTGACCGAAGACTTGGCCGACCCGCAGCGTCCCGGCACGCCGTATGACGGGATCTGGGCCTGTGCCTGCCTGATTTATGTCGCGCGCGAGGATTTCGGTACGGTGCTTGGGCGGCTTGCCGAGGCGACCCGGACCGGTGGCCGATTGCACGCCTCGGTTAGAGAGGGCGATGGCGAGGATGTGTCCACACACGGCAGCGCTGCAGCGCCCCGGCGCTACGTCGAGACGTACTGGCGCGAGTTTGCCCTGCGGTCCGCACTCACAGACGCCGGCTGGATCGTCAGCGAGGTACGTCGGTGCGTCGGAAAGCCCCATGATCGGTGGCTGAGCGTTCGGGCGAGTCGGGCGTGACGCACACAGAACTTGCGGGAATGGCCGGTTGTGACGCGACTATGAACTCTAGGTGGTCACCGCAATGTCGGCTTCCGGGCGAAGGCAAAGATCGCCTCTGTGGCCGACATGAAGGCGCGAAGCAGACTCTCGCAATCGGAGTTGTGAATGCGGCGAAAAAGTCGGTCAGTAGGTGGTCTCCTGTCGGTGCCCCAAAAGCCGCATTGCCGGAAACGATGGCGCGCTAGTTGGAGCACTAGATTCTCGGGCTTCTCAACCGTTCAGTTGCAGCGAGCATTTCAAACCAAGAGCCTTGAGCGTCCTCGGCTCCCTTTGCAGCACCATCGAAGCGCCGTGTGCCGTAGGCCGCAGGTTTCGGCATTGGCAGATATCGCTTTCTCTATGGTTGCCACTGCGCAACGAACTGCGGCGCGCACCACCCTCTGTGACATATGATCAGTTCAATAACCTTCTGCGGGTATGGTGGCTGAGCCAGATAGGTGGCAGTCGGGCAAAGCCCAGTTTCAGTTCGCTGAAAAGCAAGAACATTAGGGGATCGCAATGCTTTCCGTAGAGGAAGGCATCTCTGGATAACAGAATTACTTAAGCATTTGTTTTAAAACAACAAATTTATGATAATGGCGGAGAAGAAGGGATTCGAACCCTCGAGAGCCTTTTGAGCCCTACTCCCTTAGCAGGGGAGCGCCTTCGACCACTCGGCCACCTCTCCGAGGACGCTGACTAAAGATGAAACCCATCGTTGGCAAGGATTTTGTTCAGCTTCCCGCAAAAAATGCAAGTTCGCCGGATGCTACCCGGCAAACGTTTTGCGGGTACTGCGAATGATGGCAATTTCGCGTTGGGCGTTCTCCTCTCGACACCGGCGCAAGGGTTGAATAGCCTCAAGTCGAGGGATTGGGGGGACAGGATGCGATTTTCAATTTTGGCAGGCGCGGCGATGGCTATCTCGGTTTCGGCGTGTACGACAAGCGGCAGCAAGGGCGCAAGCGAGAGCCAGGTTATTGCGGACGCCAAGGGCCTCGTCATCATCTCGTACCAATGTCAGGATGCACTCGGCCGCGAGCCGCACTATTCGGCGATCGACAGCAGCGAAACCATCCTCAAAACACTCGGCAGATCGCCCGAAGACGCGGACCGGACTGTGCGCGGCTGGCTCAAGGATGTGATAGCCGGACCGAAGCAGCCCTCGGACCTTGACGCGAAGACCTGCAAGGATCGGCTGCTGACCTTGGCGGAGAAGGTTCGCATTGGCTACGAGGCGTTGAAAGCGCGTAGTTAGGGCCCGATCCGGAATTTTGCCGCGAAGGATATCCGACGCGATTCTATGTACTTCTGATGCCGACATAACTTGGCTGCATGTATCGAAAGCGTACAACCATGCGGTGTCTCGCATCTGTAAATGGCGGTTGCAAATCTTGAATGGAACCAGCGGAACTGACGTCCTAGCTGATCGTTATCTGGTGCACGAATTTCCCATCATGGAGAACGCAGAATGCCAACACCAACTGTTCCGCAGGATGTCTATCAGCGCCACGAAAGAGAATGGCAGGTATTGCGGGAGGCGATCGCCAAGACTGAAAAATCTGACAAGGATGAGCAAACGAAGATTCCCCAGGACCGGCCCCAATGGGATTTCAAACACAAGCATCAATGATCTGAACGCAGCGCCTTAGCTGTTGCATGAAGACCCGCAAGGGCAAAGCGCTGGAAGTGCTCGACGATCGCATCCTGCGCGCCAGGTTCCGCCGGGTTGAGGCCTGGCAGAACCTCGGTGAATATTTGCCTGTTGCCAAGGATGAGCATGGCGAACGGCGCAATGATGTTGAGAGCGCAGCGGGTGACGACCGGATCATTGTGCTCCAATCCCAGAATTTGCCCGACAATACTGGTGATAACCAGCTTCTTCGGTAGTATCTCCCGCTTGAGCAAAACTGCGAAGGCCGGCGACGGCGAAAGGATCTCGCGGCCGAGTACGCCCAATGCCCACGACGCCGTCGCCGGACCGGTAATTGTGCGCGCAATGAGACCGATGAGCGTTTTCAGCTTTTGCACCGGTTCCCCTGGCCCTTCGGCCAGCGCGATGAGCCTGTCATAGGTCAAAAGCCGGCGGTGCGCCTCCACCAGCACTTCGGCGTACAAACCTTCGATACCGCCATAATAGTAGTTGACCGCGGCAGAGTTGCTCCCTGCCCGCTCGGCGATCTCCTTGCCGGTCGCTCGATCAAAGCCTTTTTCAGCAAATACCGCACCTGCAGCCTCGAGAATCTGGGCTTTCGTCGTGGCGCCGTCTTCCCGGCGGCCGGGAAGTTTTCGTGGTGTTTTCCGTACCATGGCAAGCAGTCTACACGTGATTCGAGCTTTTTGGAAGTTAAAATTGAAATTCAAATTTGACATAATCAGTTTATTAGGTTATGGTTGCGCGTATGAGCAAGCCTCTTCGAATAATCATTCTCCTTCTTGTCCTCGCCGCGATCGGCGGCGGCGCGTGGTGGTACACGCACCGGCCGGCCAGCGATGGTGACTTGACGCTTTACGGCAATGTCGATTTCCGGCAGGCTTCCCTTGCCTTCAACGGTTCGGAGCGCATTGCCGGGGTTTTGGTTGAGGAGGGCGACATCGTGAAAAGGGGCCAGGTTCTGGCCCGTCTCGATACCAGCCGCCTCGCTCCGCAGGTTCGGCAAGCCGATGCCACGGTCGCTTCACAACGCGCCATGGTGCTGAAATTGCGCAATGGCAGCCGCCCGGAGGAAATCACCCAGGCTCGCGCCAATCTCGCTTCAGCCAAGGCAGACGCGGCCAACGCCAACATACAGCTGGAGCGGCGGGTGGCGCTGACGGTGAACTCGACGATCAGCAAGCAGGAGCTCGATACGACGAAGGCAGCCGCGGCAATGGCTGATGCCAAGGTCGAAATGGCGCAAAGCGAGCTTGAGCTTGCCATCGCTGGGCCGCGCGCCGAGGAACTGCTGCAGGCCGAGGCACAGCTGCGCGGCAGCGAGGCGCAGCTTGAACTGATACGCCAGCAATTGAACGATGCCGAGCTCGCTGCGCCTTTCGATGCGGTCGTTCGCTCGCGACTGATGGAGCCCGGTGAAATGGCGGCTCCGACGAAGCCAGTGTTTTCATTGGCAACCATCGGGACGAAATGGGTCCGCGCCTATGTCTCTGAAACCAATCTCGGACATGTCCGCCCGGGCATGCGGGCCAAGGTGACGACCGACAGTTTTCCGGATCGTCCGCTCGACGGCTGGATCGGTTTCATTTCGCCGGTAGCAGAGTTCACGCCGAAGACCGTCGAGACACCGGACCTGCGTACGAGCCTGGTTTATGAGGTCCGGGTGTTTGTCGAGGATCCGGACGATATGTTGCGGCTCGGCATGCCGTCCACGGTTACGTTGCTGCCCGATGCGGCGCCGAAGCCCCTGCCCCAGAATGGCAAGAGCGTGGACGCCAAGGCAAAACCATGAGCATCTTCGCGTCCACACCCGTTGCGGCGCGATCCATCCACAAGAGTTTTCGCCGCGAGACGGGCGAAATCGTCAAGGCGCTCGAGGGCGTTTCCTTCGAAGCCAGACAAGGTACGCTGACCGCGCTGGTTGGCCCTGACGGCGCCGGCAAGACGACGCTGCTGCGCCTAATTGCCGGCCTGATGACGGCAGACAGCGGCGAACTCAGCGTGCTTGATGTCGATGTCGCGGCTGATCCGCAGAACATCCAGAACCGCATCGGCTACATGCCGCAGAAGTTCGGGCTCTACGAGGATCTGAGCGTGCAGCAGAACCTCGACCTTTACGCCGATCTGCACGGCATCTCCCATCACCAGCGCAAGGAAATCTATCCGCGCCTGATGGAAATGACCGACCTTGGACGGTTTACCCAGCGCCTCGCCGGCAAGCTATCCGGCGGAATGAAGCAAAAGCTCGGCCTTGCCTGCACGCTTGTCCGCTCACCGGAGCTGCTGCTTTTGGACGAGCCGACAGTGGGGGTCGATCCGCTGTCGCGGCGGGAACTCTGGGACATCGTAACCAAGCTCGTGCATGAAGACCAGCTTACGGTCGTCGTCAGCACCTCGTATCTCGATGAGGCGGAACTATGCGACCATGCGGTGGTGATGCATCTCGGTAAGGTTCTGGCGCAGGGGAAACCCGACGAGATCACTGCCAAAGCCAAAGATAACGTCTTCATCGCGACGCCCGGTAACGGCATGAACGCCCGTTCGCTGCAGGCGCGATTGTTCCGGCAGGAGGGCGTCGCCGATGCGGTGCCGGAAGCTGGAAAGGTGCGGGTCGTTAAGCAGCCTGACCACGCGGGAGAGATCAGCATCGATGGCGAGCCTATCAAACTGGAGCCGGTGCGGGCGAGGTTCGAAGACGGGTTCATGGTGCTGTTCAGCGCAGTGGCAACGAAGAGCCATTCCAGCGACGTGGCGCTCGACAAGCCGAATCCGGCAGGCGGCGCTGAAATCTCGGTGGAGGTCCATGATCTTGTGCGGACTTTCGGTGATTTCACCGCTGTCAATCACGTCAGCTTCCAGGTGAAGCGCGGCGAGATTTACGGGCTGCTCGGCCCGAACGGCGCTGGCAAGAGCACGACCTTCCGCATGCTGTGCGGATTGATGCCGGCGACCCATGGAACCTTGCGCGTTGCGGGTGCGGACCTGCGCACCTCGCGCGCGGAAGCCCGGCAGAAGCTCGGCTATGTCGCGCAGAAATTTTCGCTCTATGGTGATCTCTCTGTCGATGAAAATCTCGACTTCTTCGCCAGCGCCTACGGATTGCGCGGGCAGAAAAAGCGCGAGCGCATCGCCTGGTCAAAGGATCAGTTCGAACTCGGCGACCTTGCGACATTGCCGAGCGGTCAGTTGCCGGGCGGGTTCAAGCAGCGCCTCGCCATGGCGGCCGCGCTATTGCATGAACCTGACATCCTTTTTCTCGACGAGGCGACCAGCGGCGCAGATCCATTGGCGCGGCGCGAGTTCTGGGGGCGCATCACGGCGCTTTCCGAACAGGGCGTGACGGTGATCGTTACCACGCATTTCATGGAAGAGGCCGAATATTGCGACCGCATCATCATTCTCGACGCCGGGCGCAATCTTGCTGAAGGCACTCCCGCTGAAATCCGCGCCCATGCCAAGCCGAAGAATGGCGAGGAACCCAATATGGAGGACGCCTTTATCGCCATCGTCGAAGAATCCCGGCGCGATACCAGGGAGAAAGCAGCGTGAGCACCTCCTCCTCACGGTTCGGCCACGGTAGCTTCCGCCGCATCCTGGCGCTGGTACGCAAGGAATCCTGGCAGGTCGTGCGCGACCCGAGCAGCATTGCCGTCGGCATCGTCATGCCAATGGTCCTGCTGGTGCTATTCGGCTACGGCCTCTCATTCGACCTTAAGAACCTGCCCGTCGCGCTGGTGATGGAGGAATCATCAGACGAAGCACGCGGAGCAGTCTCGGGCTTCGAGCTTTCGGACTATTTCCAGACGCATCAGGTCAAGACCATGGCGGAAGCAGAGCGGCTACTGATGGACAAGACGGTCGACGGCATCGTGCGCATACCAATGCAGTTCGCCCGTGACGTCCAGGCGGGTACGGCGGAAATACAGGTTGTCGTCAATGGCAGCGACGCCAATACGGCGCGCATCGCGCTTGGCTACGCGCAAGGCGCCGTCGCGACATGGCTGGCGCGTGAGGCGGCCGCCGGCCAGGTATTTAACACCGGCGCATCGATTGATCTGCAGACGCGGCTGTGGTTCAACGAGGCCAATGACAGCACCTATTTTCTGGTGCCGGGGCTGATCGTCCTGGTGATGACGCTGATCGGTGCGCTCCTGACGGCACTGGTAATTGCGCGGGAATGGGAGCGCGGCACATTCGAGGCACTGTTCGTCACCCCCGCCCGGCCAGGCGAGATCCTGCTCGGCAAGATCGTGCCCTATTTCGTCCTTGGTATGCTCGGACTTGCCCTCTCGGTTATTGGCAGCCAGGTGCTGTTCGGCGTTCCACTGCGCGGGTCGCTGTGGATCCTGGTTCTGGTGTCGATGCTCTATCTGCTGGTGGCGCTGGGCATCGGCCTCTTGATTTCTTCCCTGACCAAGAACCAGTTCGTCGCCAGCCAAATCACCCTCATCGTCACGTTTCTGCCTGCAATGATGCTGTCGGGCTTCATGTTCGACATCCGGAGCATGCCGTGGGCGATCCAGGTCATCACCCACATCTTTCCGGCGCGCTATTTCGTCAGCGTCCTGCAGACATTGTTCCTCGCGGGCGACATCTGGGCCGTGATCCTGCCCAATGCTGCAGTTCTCGCGATCATGGCCACTGTGTTGATGACGGCCTCCGTCTTCGCCACACGCAAGAAACTCGGGTGACACAGCCATGAAAGAGACCTTCTTCCGAATAGTCGCACTCATACGCAAGGAATTACTGGCGATGTTCAAGGATCCGAAGAGCCGGATCGTGCTGGTCCTGCCGCCGATCCTGCAATGCCTGATCTTTGGCTACGCAGCGAGCTATGACCTCAACAATGTCCCCTATGCGGTTCTCGACCATGACCATAGCGCAGCCTCGATTGCCCTCGTCGCCAAGCTGGATGGATCCGGCACATTCACGCGGGTGGCGACGCTGCAGCGGACATCCGACATCGCCACATTCATCAACGACACGCGCGTCCTGCTTGTTGTAGTCATCGATCAGGATTTCGAGGAGCGGTTGATGGCCGGACTGCCTGCCAAGTTGCAGATCATTGCCGACGGCCGCAATTCCAATACGGCCGGCACTGCACAGAGCTATATCAACACAATTGCAGCCGACTTCGCAGCACGATGGCGCGAGGAGAACGGCCAGAGTGCGCTCGGCGGCATCAAGGTGACGACGCGCGCCTGGTACAATCCGAGCCTCGAAACGCGCTGGTACATGATCCCGTCGCTGATCGGCACCATTACCATGATGATGACGCTGATGCTGACCGCCATGTCGGTGGCTCGCGAGCGCGAGGCCGGCACATTCGACCAGCTGCTGGTGACGCCGTTCCGGCCCTCGGAAATCATGGTCGGCAAGGCGCTTCCCTCGATGCTGGTGGGCCTCTCGCAAGCAACCACCATTCTTCTCGTCGCGCAATTATGGTTCCAGATACCGTTCGCGGGCTCCTATTTCATTCTCTATCTGGGGCTCGTGCTGTTCCTGGCGGCAGCTGTCGGGATCGGGCTGTTCATCTCGTCGCTGGCTGCAAACATGCAGCAGGCGATGATCTACTCATTTGTCCTGCTGATGCCGTTCATGCTGCTGTCGGGACTGACAGCGCCGATAGGCAACATGCCGGAGATCCTGCAGTACATGACGATGATCAATCCGCTGCGCTATGCCATCAGCATCACGCACCAGGTCTATCTGGAAGGTGCCGGCGTGCGGCAGCTGCTACCGGAAATGCTGGCACTCGTCGCTATCGCCGCGGTCACCCTGCCCTTCTCGGCCTGGCTGTTCCGGAATCGATTGACGTGAAGATGGACCGGGCGGCGATGACGCCGCCCGCTTGACTCCTTCCTCCTATTGGGAGGGTGGGCAAGCTCGCATGCCGCCAGAGGCTACTGGATTATCTTTGGGCCTGGCAATTCCTTCACCGTGGCCTTGGTATAGTCGGCGGCAGGTCCGGAGGGCGGAGTCAGTTCAGGCGCCGTACCCCACTCGGTTGGCGTGGCGGAAAGCTTGAACGAGAGTTTGCCGCCGTCCCTGATCTTGTCGAGCGGCAGCCAGGTTCCCTGATAGACCGCATCACCAAGTTTCATCTCGGAAATGTAGCGGACATCGTCGAGCAGCGCCTGCTTGTCGGTCTCGATGCGCAGCTTCTTGCCATTGCCGAGCCAGAGCGTCGCGCCTGAGAATTGCGGCGTCGAGATTGCCATGCCCGGCGCCGAGGGAATGACTGGGTAGAGCCCGAGCGCCGACCAGACATACCAGCCGGAGGTTGCTCCCATATCGTCATTGCCGGGAAGACCGCCCGGATTGAGCGAGAAGTTCTTTCGCATGATCACCGGGATGATGTATTGCGCGTGGCTATCCGGGCCGAAGCTTACCATGCCGAACGGCATCTGCGCGCCGGGGTTGAGGTTGCCGGAGTGCCCACCGCCGGTTTCGGTGATGCTCGTGCCGACGAAGGCGTTGACAAACTGCGTCAGCGCGATGTCAACGCGCGGATTCTGCAGCTTGTAAACCGCCGCCTCCAATTCGGCGATGCGTTTCGTGAAGGTTTCGGCGGAGCTAGTGCTGGTATTGGTCGCAGCATTAAGGGCTATTTGAAGTCGGTCGATTTGCTCCGTTAGCGCCGTGACCGTGACCGCATCGGCCTTGGTCTTCAGGCTTGCCAGCAGCTCATCGATCACCGTTTTCGCTGTGGTGAGGCTGCTGCGGTCCGTTTCCGTCTTGCCGGTTACCTTATTGAGATCATCTGTCAGCGTCTTCAGATCCGTTTTCAGGGTCGCAAGCTGCGTCTTCTCCTCGGCGGTCAACACCGGGTTCTTTTCCAGAACGCTGACCGAATTCTGCAGTTTTTCAACGCTTCCGTTCAAAGTCGATCAGCGAAAATCGACGTCTTTCAGCTTGTCCTGCAGCGCAGCGACATCTTCCTCTGTCTTCTTAAGATTGAAGGCTTTCAATTTGCCGAGATCGAATTCTGCCGACGTCAGCCGGCCTTCCAGACCTGCAATTTTGTCCTCAAGCACCTTTTTGGCTTGCGTATCGGCCTCCGCTGTCGCCGCGAGCTTCGCCTGCGAATCCTTGAGTTCGCCCGTCAGCCGGGTGATCGTCACCGTCAGCCCGGATTTCGCCGCTTCGATCTTTGCGTCAAAATCGCCTTGCTGCGCCGTGATCGTCTGTTTGAGCTGCGTGATCTGCCCATTGAGCTCCTTGACCGTCTAGTCGAAGGTGCCCTGCAGATTGGCCGTCTCCTTGTTGTTGTTCTTGCCGTCGTCGCCGTTGCAGCCGGCGAGCATCGTGCAGCCAAGCAAGCCGGCAAGCAGCCTCTTTTTGATGGTCATGGATTCCTCCCGAATGAATAAAATATGCTTTTGAGAAAAGGGCGTTTTACGATTTCAATCGATTTAATATGCGGTCGTGCTTAAATTGGTTTCAGGTTCCTCGTATCAAAGGATTCAGTTTGCTGGATTGGATGCGAACCGGCTCAATCGAGCGGGTCCGTCATGCCGCTGCACCGTGCGTGCAATTGCAGTGCCAGTTCAGGGTAGTGCGTATTTGCTGTCGCGCTCAAGGCTCCCCCCTCTTCGCAACTATCCTCCAGAATTGACGACACTTATCGCTGAGCCAAAATCGCGTCAATTATTCCAAAGTCTAAGGGCTTGGGGTGGCGCAGACGTTTAGCGCGGCCGCAAATGATCGCAGCGAGATCGCTATTTCGAACCGGGAAAAGATTTCATGGCTATGTCGACGAGGCGGTAGACCTCATCGCGGCCGGCGCCGCTCGACGCCTGGACGGCCGTGCCTTGCGCAACCGTCATGATGAAGCGGGCGAGATCCTCAGGATTACTGTCGGCGGGCAGATCACCTTCCCGCTTGGCACGTTCGAAGCGGCGGGCCAAAGCCTTCTGTCCCACCTGGATCCGTTCGACGATGGTCTTGTGGATCTCGAGCGCGGCATCACTACAGGCCCTCGCCGCATTGACCACGAGGCAGCCGCCCGGATTGCACTCTTCCGTCTGGGCGTTGACGAAGCCGCGCAGAATGTCGAAAGCCACCGTACGGGCGTCCGGCTGCTCCAAAGCACTCCAGAAGAAGGCCATGTAATTCTGCTCGTAACGCTGTAGCGCCATACGGAAGAGCTCTTCCTTGTTGCCGAAAGTGCCGTAGAGACTGGGTTTGGTGATGCCCATGCCGTCGGTCAGGTCAGTGATGGACGTGCCTTCGTAGCCCTTTCGCCAGAACAGCTCCAAAGCTGTCTGCAAGGCATCGTCCGCATCAAATTCCCTCGGCCGTCCCATGGACAAGACTCCCTAAAAGAATTATACCGCTCGGTATAAAATCGGTTGACAGCTGCTGTGCCGCAGCCTTATATCACCCGTTCTATACCGACCGGTATGGAACGTCAATGATCGAGTTCCCGATTTGCCATCCTCCCAATGGCATAAACTTCAAAGCAGGAATGACCACGATGTCAATCAGCACTTTCAAGAAAAGTCTTTATGTCAGCGGTATTGTTTTGACGCTCGCAGCAGTCGGTGGCAACCATTTTTTCGAACTGACCCAGAGCCACGCGGAAGGCGAAAAACAGCAGGTAGCACCAGCGCAGGCCATGCCAGTGTCAGTTGCCGTGGTCCAGCCGAAGCTCGTGACCCAGTGGAGCGAATTTTCCGGCCGCCTCGAGGCCGTAGATGCCGTGGAAGTGCGTTCGCGCGTTGTCGGCGCGGTGCAGTCGATCGCCTTCAAGGAAGGCGCGATCGTCAAAAAGGGCGACCTCCTGGTCAAGATTGATCCAGCCCCGTATGAGGCCGAAGTTGCGCGCGCAAAGGCGCAGGTGGCCTCTGCCGAATCGAAGCTCGCTTATGCCAAGAGCGAACTGCAACGCGGCAAGCAGCTCGTGACATCGCGCTTTGCTTCCCAGAGCGATTACGATCAGCGTTTGAACGTTCAGAGCAGCGCGCAAGCGGACCTCGAAGCGGCCAAGGCCGTGTTACAGACCGCCACGCTCAACCTCGACTGGACCGATATCCGCGCGCCGATCTCCGGCCGCGTCGGACGCATTGAAATCACCCCAGGCAATTTGATTGCGGCGGGTCCGAGCTCGCCGCTTTTGACTTCACTCGTTTCGATCAGCCCGATCTACGCAAGCTTCGAGGCTGATGAAAACGTCGTCGCCAAGGCTTTGGCCGATCTTCCCGAGGGTCTCAACAGCCGCGATTTCGTTGACCGTATCCCGGTCCAGATGGATGTGCAGGGCAAGAACGGCGTAGCCGGCAAGCTGCAGCTGATCAACAACACCATCGACGTGGCCAGCGGCACGGTCAAGGTACGCGCGGTGTTCGACAATGCCAATGGCAGCCTGATGCCCGGCCAGTTCGCCAAGGTCCGCATGGGCCAGGCAACCGAGCGGCAGGAGTTGCTGGTTGACGAAAAGGCCGTCGGAACTGACCAGAACAAGAAGTTCGTCATGGTCGTCAACCCGCAAAACATCGTCGAGTACCGCGAGATCAGCCTTGGTGCCAGGGCAGACGGACTGAGGATCGTCACGGCTGGCCTCCAGGCGGACGAGAAGATTGTGGTCAACGGCCTGCAGCGTGTCCGTCCGGGCTCGCTCGTCGCACCTGAAATGGTGGCGATGGGTGGCCAGGCTCCCAACCAGCAGGCGCTGGCGGACCAGGCCAAGGCAAAGCAATAATTGAGAGCCCCTTAAGGGGCAGGTTTGGAACCTGAAATGAATATCTCCAATTTCTTCATTGATCGCCCGATTTTCGCGGGCGTTCTTTCTTTCGTGATCTTCCTTGGCGGCCTTATCGCACTGACGGCGATGCCCGTCTCGGAATATCCGGACGTCGTGCCGCCATCCATCGTGGTGCGCGCCCAATATCCGGGCGCCAATCCGAAAGTCATCGCCGAAACCGTGGCGACGCCGATCGAGGAATCGATCAATGGCGTCGAAGACATGCTCTACATGGGCAGTCAGGCAACCGCTGACGGCCAGATGACACTGACTGTCACCTTTGCGCTCGGGACAGACCCGGACAAGGCGCAGCAGCTGGTGCAGAACCGCGT
Organism: uncultured Alphaproteobacteria bacterium; assembly: GCA_963777425.1. GTDB lineage: Bacteria > Pseudomonadota > Alphaproteobacteria > Rhizobiales > Rhizobiaceae > Phyllobacterium. The sequence continues at coordinate 24,792 of CAVZQS010000013.1, forward strand.
CTCGCAGGCCGAACCGCGCCTGCCGGAAGAAGTCCGCAGCCTCGGCATTACCACGGTGAAGAGCTCGCCAGACCTGATGCTGGTGGTCAATCTCATCTCGCCTAACGATCGTTATGACATCACCTACCTACGCAACTATGCCTTGATCAACATCAAGGACCGGCTTGCGCGGATCGATGGTGTCGGCGATGTCCAGCTGTTCGGTTCGGGCGACTACTCGATGCGCATCTGGCTCGACCCGCAGAAGACAGCGGAACTCGGCCTGTCGGCAACGGACGTCCTCAGCGAAATCCGTGCGCAGAACGTGCAGGCGGCGGCGGGTGTCATTGGCGCCTCTCCAAGCCCGAATGACGTCAACCTGCAATTGTCGGTCAACGCGCAAGGCCGTCTGCAGACCGAAGAAGAGTTCGGCCAGATCATTGTCAAGACCGCTGCAAACGGGGCCATCACCCGGTTGAGCGACATTGCACGGATCGAGCTTGGTGCTGCACAATATTCGCTGCGCTCATTGCTCGACAACAAGCCAGCCGTGGCTGTGCCGGTCTTCCAGGCACCGGGTTCGAACGCGATCCAGATCGCCGACCAGGTTCGCAGCGTCATGGAAGAAATGAAGCTGACCATGCCGGAAGGCGTGGACTACGAGATCGTCTATGATACGACGCAGTTCGTCCGTGCCTCGATTGAGGCGGTGGTGCACACGCTGCTTGAAGCCGTCGTCCTCGTCGTGCTCGTGGTGATCCTGTTCCTGCAGACGTGGCGCGCGTCGATCATTCCGCTGATCGCAGTGCCTGTCTCGATCATCGGCACCTTCGCGGTGATGCATCTCTTCGGATTCTCCGTCAACGCGCTCAGCCTGTTCGGCCTCGTTCTTGCGATCGGCATCGTTGTCGATGACGCCATCGTCGTCGTCGAAAACGTCGAACGCAATATCGAGAACGGGCTCGCCCCGCGTGCGGCCACGATCCAGGCCATGCGCGAAGTGTCGGGACCGATCATCGCGATTGCGCTGGTGCTGGTCGCCGTGTTCGTACCGCTGGCCTTCATCACCGGTCTGACCGGGCAGTTCTATCGCCAGTTCGCCCTGACGATTGCAATCTCGACGGTCATCTCCGCGTTCAACTCGCTGACCCTGTCGCCCGCCCTCGCCGCATTGCTCCTGAAGGGACACGATGCGCCCAAGGATGGATTGACGCGATTCATGGACAAGACGCTGGGCTGGCTGTTCCGCGGGTTCAATGCCGTGTTTACGCGTGGCGCCAATGGATACAGCAGGGGCGTGCGTGGTGTCATCTCACGCAAGACCCTGATGATGGGCATCTACCTCCTGCTCATCGGCGCGACGGCCTTCATGTTCAAGAGCGTGCCAGGCGGTTTCGTGCCGCCGCAGGACAAGCAATATCTGGTCGGCTTCACCCAGCTGCCGGACGGTGCGACGCTTGACCGGACGGAGGCCGTGGTTCGCCGGATCGGTGATATCGCCCTGAAGATTCCGGGGGTTCAAAGCACAATCGCTTTTCCGGGCCTTTCGATCAACGGTTTCACCAACAGCGCGAATGCCGGTATCGTCTTCGTGTCTCTGAAGCCGTTCGAAGAACGCACGACGCCGGAACTCAGTGCCGGTGCGATTGCGATGCAGCTCAACCAGCAATTGTTCGGTATCCAGGAATCGTTTAGCGCCGTCTTCCCGCCTCCTCCTGTCCAGGGTCTTGGCGCGATTGGCGGGTTCAAACTGCAGATCGAGGATCGCAATGGCCTTGGCTATCAGGCCCTCGACGATGCAACGAAAGCCTTCCTGGCCAAAGCGGCAACCGCGCCGGAATTGACCGGGCTGTTCTCCAGCTATCAGATCAATGTTCCGCAGCTCTACGCCGATGTGGATCGTGCCAAGGCACGTCAGCTCAACGTATCGCTGCCAGAGATCTTCAACACGCTGCAGATCTATCTCGGCTCGGTCTACGTCAATGACTTCAACAAGTTCGGCCGCACCTATTCCGTCCGTATGCAGGCGGAGTCGAGCTTCCGGGCCAAGGCTGAAGACATTGGCGACCTGAAGGTAAGGTCCGGCTCAGGCGAAATGATCCCGCTGTCGGCTCTCCTCAAAGTTACCTCCACTGCGGGGCCGGATCGCGCCATGCGTTACAACGGCTTTCTTGCAGCCGATGTGAACGGCAATGCGGCTCCAGGCTATTCTTCCGGCCAGGCCAGAGCTGCGGTGGAGAAGATCGCCGCCGAAACGCTGCCTGCCGGCATCGCGTTCGAGTGGACGGAACTGACCTACCAGGAGATCATTGCAGGCAACTCGGCCTACCTGATCTTCCCGCTGTCGATCCTGTTGGTGTTCCTCGTCCTGTCAGCGCAGTATGAAAGCCTCGCTCTCCCGCTCTCGATCATCATGATCGTGCCGCTCGGGCTGCTGGCCGCCCTCACTGGCGTCTGGCTGACGGCCGGGGACAACAATGTCTTCACGCAGATCGGGCTGATCGTGCTTGTCGGCCTCTCCGCCAAGAACGCGATCCTTATCGTCGAGTTTGCGCGAGAGCTGGAGTTCGCCGGCGCAACGCCGTTCAAGGCGGTGGTCGAGGCAAGCCGTCTGCGGCTGCGCCCAATCCTGATGACGTCGCTGGCCTTCATCATGGGTGTGGTGCCGCTCGTCACATCGACCGGCGCGGGTGCGGAAATGCGCGCCGCCATGGGTGTTGCGGTGTTTGCCGGCATGATTGGCGTGACATTGTTCGGCCTGTTCATGACACCGGTCTTCTATGTGCTGGTGCGTGCGATCAGCGGCAACCGTCCGCTCCGGCATGCCACCCATGGCAGCCATTTCGAAGGCGAACCCGGCCACAATTCGGACGCGATTCTGCCTGCGGCGACGCCAGCAGAATGACGAAAATCCAGGCGGTGCATGTGTTTTACTACTTATGCACCGCCTGGCACAAACTACTGAAACAAAACTGTTTTCTTGCATTGCCTGGATGCCGAAAAGGCCACTCGCAGCCAACTTGAACGGGCAGAAGAACTTTTTGGGTGACAAAAGGTTTCAAACTGTTACAGTTGCGTGACCAAGCCGAAATTCGGCACTGACGATCATGACCCGTTTCGCGTTTGCGAGGGTCGTTAAATCGGGAGCAGCCTTTGACAAGCTTTGCCGCAGCCAATGACAACAGGAAGATCAGCGACGGGTTTATTCCGTTCGTCGTCTTCGTGGTATTTACCGAGATCGCAGCGACGGTGCTGCTGACGTTGCCAAATTGGTATTGAGACCTCCGCCCACCTCTTCGGGCATTTCAATCCTGCCGTTTCTGGCAGGAGCCGTCGTGCTTTTAATGATTGTCGGCCCCTTCCTCATGTGACGTGAAGGCTCGCCGAGCTTCCTTCGTTTACATCTTCATACAACGAAAGTCTGGCTGTTCAACACTCCAGGTGATTGGGATAATGCTGCGATTCCGGGCTTGCAAGTATTTCCGGAATTACCGTATCAATAGCGCTGTCACCCCTTTGCGGCCAAAAAGGATAAGATGAAACTTCTGGCGGGCTTTTTGCTTTTGCTGACGGTGTTTCTTGCAGGGTGCCAGACGATGACGCCCGAAGAGCGACGGGCCATTGACGGCCAGACTTGTACGTCCTTCGGGTTCAAGCGCGGGACGACTGCATTTTCCAATTGCCTGCTCAACCTGGAACTCGACCGGCGCGCTGATCGACGCGCACAATTCGAACAGTTCAATACGCCGGTCATCGTTTACGACGGCCGTTACCGCGGCTGGTAAGAGCTTTCGAGGCGATTGTGCACAAACTGACCGCCAATCGGACGGCCAGCTTCATTCGCGAGTTACCTTAGCGCACCCAGACGACCCTGCGTGTGCCGTTATCGACCAGAGCGGGTCGCCCATTGTCGAGATAGACATAGGAATAACGTGGTTGATCAGGAACTGCGACCAAAGGAACATCCTCGGGAATCACCGTTCCGGTATCGATCGGGCCCTCAACGATCACTGCGTCGACAGGGTTACGCTCGACATAGGTAATGACCTCGTCCGGTACGCCGCCAGATGGTTCGTCAAGGTAGACGACCTGACGATTATCCATGGACACGATCACCGGCCGGCCATCAACATAGATGTAGCCGTAACCAGGACTTTCAGGAATTGGACGAACGACGATGTTCCGCGGAACGACATAGCCACGGGACAGTTCGCCTTCGATCACAACCGGATCAGCCGGATGCGCGATGACATAATCCCGTGCACGCTGAGGGACTTCGACGATGACGGCATCCTGCGCGATCGCCAGACCGGATGTGGCGAGCAACGCCACGGCCGTCAGTGTAAGAACCTTATTCATTACCTTGCCTCTCTGTTGCTTCTACGTCCGAGTGAAAGGGAAACCCGGCGGGCAAGGGTTTGGTTCCGGGCAAAAATTGCGTGCGCATCACACATAACGCAACCGGTTGAAACATGAAAATGCATGCTTTCACGGCTTGTTGTGTTGAAACTGCCGGTAAGCTGTGGCCGTAAGGTACTGGATGACCAGCACAAAACGAGCAATGCGATGAAGTATCCATGGACCGACCGCGCCGGCAAATTGTCGGCCATCAAGATCGCGGCCCTGATCGCTGCTCTTATACCGCTCATCCTGATCGTCACAGGCTACAAAGCCAATATTCTTGGACCGCGGCCCATCACGCAGGCCATACACGAGACGGGTGACTGGGCCATCCGCTTTTTCCTGATCTCACTGGCGGTGACACCGCTGCGCAACATCACGCGCTGGACGAAGCTTGTCCTGATCCGGCGCATCCTCGGCTTGACGGCCCTCGCCTACGCGGCGCTGCATTTCTCTCTTTATATCCTCGACCAGAATTTCAATCTGCTGCGCGTCGCAAGCGAGATCTGGTTGCGGATCTATCTGCTGATCGGATTCATCGCCTTGCTGGGGCTGACCGCGCTTGGCGCAACATCGACGGACGCCATGATCCGCCGCATGGGCAAGAACTGGAACAGATTGCACAGCCTCGCATACCCGCTTGCCGCACTGGGCGTGCTGCATTTCTTCATGCAATCCAAGGCGGATGTCACAGAGGCGACGCTGATGGCGGGTTTCCTCATTGCGCTCATGCTCTACCGCGCCGCTCATGCGCGTGATTTCAGGCTTTCATCGGTCTGGACGCTCATGGGCATTGCCATCGTTGCGGCGTTGGGTACGGCGCTAGTCGAATATGCGTGGTTTGCGCTGGCGACCAAGATACCGCCAACGCGCGTCCTTTTGGCCAATCTGTCGTTCGGCTATTCGATACGGCCAATGTGGTGGGTCTTGGGTGCCACCTTGATCCCGGCCATATGGGTTGGCTTAAAATCTGCAATGGATCGGGAAAACCGGAAACTCAATCCCGTATCAGTCAAATAGAAACCGAAGTTTTGCTTTTCACCGGCGCAAAAACTGATATCGATTTGCGCATGGAACCGCTGTTTACCCCCCTCATCGACTCGCTGCCCTCAACCGTGCCTTTCGTCGGACCGGAAGCCTTGGAACGCAAGCGCGGGCAGAAATTTCTGTGCCAGGCTCGGCGCGAATGAAAACGGCTTCGGACCTGCTCCATCCGTGATTGCCGCCATGCAGGACAACGCTCCCGAGGTCTGGAAATACGCCGACCCGGAAAATTTCGATCTGAAGCATGCACTTGCCGCGTATCTCGGTGTTGGGCCGGGCAATGTGGTCGTTGGCGAGGGGGTTGACACTCTGCTCGGGCTCGTCGTGCGGCAGTATGTGCGCGAGGGCACACCGGTCATCACATCCCTCGGTGCCTATCCGACCTTCAATTTTCACGTGGCGGGGTTTGGCGGGCGTCTGGTAACGGTACCATACCGCGACGATCTCGAGGACCTTGACGGACTGCTCGCGGCGGTGAAGCGGGAACAGGCGCCGCTGGTCTATTTCTCCAACCCGGACAATCCCATGGGGACGTGGTGGGAAGCTGCTGAGATCGAACGCTTCATTGATGCCTTGCCCGCCAGCACCATGCTGGTACTTGACGAGGCTTACGGCGAAACGGCGCCCATAACGGCTTTGCCTTCGCTCGATGTCTCGCGCCCGAACGTTCTGCGCATGCGGACTTTTTCCAAGGCCTATGGCCTCGCCGGCATGCGCTGTGGTTATGCCATCGGCGCCGAGAAGCAGATCAGCGCCTTCGACAAGATCCGCAACCATTTCGGCATGAACAAGCTGACGCAGATTGCTGCGCTCACAGCGCTACAGGATCAGGATTATCTCAAGGCTGTGACCGGCCGTATCATTGCTGCGCGCGAACGCATCGGGCTGATCGCCGCTGCGAACCGGCTGAAGGCGATCCCTTCAGCAACCAATTTCGTTACCATTGATTGCGGACGCGATGGGCCATATGCGATGGCTGTCCTCAACGCACTGATTGATCGCGACGTCTTTGTGCGCAAACCCATGGCTCCCGTACTGGATCGCTGCATCAGGGTCAGCGCCGGTCTTGACGAGGAACTCGATACTTTCGAGCAACAGCTCCCCCAAGCCCTGGCAGTAGCGGAATAGAGCAGCCGAGAATGGAGAACCAATTGGACATCAACCGTGCTTTTGCAGGCCTTGGCGGCCTGTTTGGAGCGGCTGGCATTGCCGCCTATGCGGCGGCCGCCCATAGCGCCAGCGGCCATATGGCCACGATCGCGCCGATCCTGTTCATCCACGCACCGGCTTTTCTGGTTCTGTCGCCACTGGCCAAACTCAGCCGTGCAGCCTATTTCGGCGGTCTCATACTAATATTGGGATTGCTGTTCTTCATCGGCGATCTCGCATCGCGCGATCTTACGGGCGACCGGCTATTTGCCTTCGCGGCGCCGCTTGGCGGAACGCTGCTCATCCTCGGCTGGCTTGTCGTTGCGACCACGGCGTTTCGGATACTGGATTACCGCAAATAGCGATCGCTCCTTGTCATTATGGGGTAAAATATTTGGCCAAGCCCGCCATGGCCAAGACAGCCATGACAAATCCGAGCAGGTGGAGGGTAGTCGGCAGTGTGTCGACTTTTCCTTTCAGATAGGACAAGTCCTCCACCTTGTGTTTGATATAGGAAATATCCTCCATCCTTCCCTTCAAGTATGCGGTATCTTCCTTCAAAGAGGAGAAGTCCTCCATCTTGTGCTTGATGTAGGAAATATCCTCCATCCTCCCCTTCAGGTAGGCGGTATCCTCCTTCAAAGTGGAGAAGTCACCCTTCAGAGAGGACACGTCCCCTTTCATGGAGGCCAGGTCGCCCTTCACGGAAGACACGTCTTGCTTCAGGGATGAAACATCGCTGGCGAGCACATCAAGCTTGCCATCCATCTTCTGAAATGATTTTTCCAGGAATTCAAGGTGGTGGTCCATAGCATCAAATGTGCCATCGCCACCGCCTGATTTCAAGCTATCGACCCTCGTAAGCTTTTGAGCCATTAACCGTCACCCTTCAGCCTCGCATTGCACAGCTTGTAATATCCACCGCCCTTCTCTATCCATCGTATGTCGCCGAGCGTGCCAGCCTGCTTATTGGCGTGATACTGCTCGAGGCATGTGTGCATGCGCGCCTTCGCAGGCTTTTCAGCGGCGAATTTGGCTGCGACAGACGAAGGGAAGGTTGTCTTTCCAGATGCAGCCTTGGTTGCTGTGTCTGTCTTCTTCGCCACTTTTTCCGCCTTACCTCCTGCGGGCTTGGCCCCGTTCGCGTCGGCCGGCTCAGGAGTGGCAGATGAGGCAGATGCTTGATCAGCTGGTCGCGCGCATTGGGTTTTCCGGAATTCACTCCAGGAAATACCTGTCGCCTCACCGGCATTCTGCGCTGCCTTGAACTTGACGCTGCACTCTTTCATGCTCAACGCATGGGCAGGAAGCGCCCATATCAGCGACACCAATGCACCTGCCAGAAACGGAATCGCATGACGGAAAAATCGTCTGTCAGACATGAAATCAATCCTGAAAATGAATAAGGAAACCGGCTCTAATTGCCTGATTCTACATGCATCAATACCCCTCTTCCATGCATACCTTCGTCTAAGAGCAAGGATCGGCTTGAATTAATTGAACGTTCGTTTTATTACGCCGCCATGGCACGAACGACGGGATCAGATGGCGGGAAGACACGCGGCGCAATTGACGCGGCGGCAAAGCGTTTGATCGCTCAAATTGGCTACGAGGCGATGTCGATGCGCCAGCTTGCCGATGAAGTGGGCGTGCAGCCGGCGGCTTTCTACCGCTACTACCCAAACAAGCAAGAACTGCTTTTCTCCCTCATGCATGATCACATGGATCACCTGCTGGATGCGTGGGCGTACGAGAGCCGTAAAGTTCACGCGCCGCTTGAAAGGCTTGCATCGTTCATCCGGTTTCACATTCACTATCATATCGAGCGTCGCGACGACGTGCACATCGGCAACATGGAATTGCGCAGCCTCGCGCCCGACAACCGGGCATTCATTGTCGAATTGCGTGCGCGCTATGAAAACAGCCTGCGTGACATCCTCGATGATGGCCTTGCTGCGCGTGAATTCGTCATCGACGATATCGCCCTCACGACGCGCGCCATTATTGCGATGACGACCGGCGTAAATGTCTGGTTCCGCGCCGATGACAGGCTTACTGTTGCGGAGGTCGCAGAAAAATACGTCCAGATGGGACTGCGCCTTGTTGGCGCCAAGAAAATCGAGACAGCTAATACGGGAGGACGGAATGTATCAGTCGGGCCTAAGATTCGGACTTTCTGAGGAAGTAGAGGCGCTGCGGGAAACCGTGCACCGCTTTGCGCAGGCGGAGATCGCGCCACTGGCGGCGGAGACCGACAAGACCAATCAATTCCCCATGCATCTCTGGCAGAAAATGGGTGAGCTCGGTCTGCTCGGCATGACGGCGGATCCGGAATTTGGCGGTTCCGGGCTTGGTTACCTGGCTCACACGATCGCGGTGGAGGAAATCTCCCGTGCCTCCGCTTCTGTTGGTCTCTCTTACGGAGCTCACTCCAATCTCTGCGTCAACCAGATCAATCGCTGGGGCACTGACGAGCAGAAGGCGAAATATCTGCCGAAGCTTTGCTCGGGCGAGCATGTCGGCGCCCTGGCTATGTCCGAACCCGGAGCAGGATCGGACGTCGTTTCGATGAAGCTGCGTGCCGACAAGAAGAATGATCGCTATGTCCTCAACGGCAACAAGATGTGGATCACCAACGGTCCCGACGCCAGCACGCTCGTCGTCTATGCCAAGACAGACCCCAACGCCGGTTCGCGCGGCATGACGGCATTTCTGATCGAGAAGGAGTTTCAGGGATTCTCCACGGCACAAAAATTGGACAAACTGGGCATGCGCGGTTCGAACACCTGCGAGCTCGTGTTCGAGGATTGCGAGGTCCCATTCGAAAACGTGCTTGGTGAAGAGGGGCAAGGCGTCAAGATCCTGATGTCGGGGCTCGACTATGAACGCGTTGTCCTCGCCGGGGGACCGCTGGGGGTCATGGACGCGTGTCTGGATGTCGTGGTTCCCTATGTGCACGAGCGCAAGCAGTTCGGGCAGCCAATCGGCGAATTCCAGCTGATGCAGGGCAAACTCGCCGACATGTATACGACGGCCAATGCGTGCCGGGCTTATGTTTATGCAGTTGCTGCGGCCTGCGACCGTGGTGAGACGACACGTAAGGACGCCGCCGGCTGCGTTCTCTATGCCGCTGAAAAGGCGACGTGGTGCGCCCTGGAAGCAATTCAGGCGCTGGGCGGCAATGGTTATATCAACGATTATCCGACCGGACGGCTGCTGCGCGACGCCAAGCTCTATGAAATTGGCGCAGGAACGAGCGAGATTCGGCGCATGTTGATCGGCCGGGAGATGTTCGCGGAAAGTGCATGATCGTCCAAACACGAGCCTGCCCGCACGACTTCTTAGCTGCTGCCATAAATTGTTCATTGTCGCCGCTGATCGTAATTCTTGATCTAATCGACCCTGCCCAGCGTCCTTGTGATTCGTAAATACTGCCACGTTTTTGCTGCCGACCGTTCCTGGGCCAATCTCCATGTTGGCAGCAAAATCGAAGTGATCCGATAGGAGACCGCATGACCATCCTCACATCCCAGATCAGTACGGCTTCGGAGACATTCACCGCCAATACGGAACGGATGCGGGCATTGGTCAGCGACATCGAGGCGAAGGCAGCGTCGGTCATCAAAGGTGGCACCGATGAGGCACGGGAACGCCATACCTCGCGGGGCAAGCTCTTGCCCCGCGACCGGCTGGCGCAGCTTCTCGATGCAGGTTCGCCATTCCTCGAGATAGGACAGTTCGCTGCCTGGGGCATGTATGACGATAATATTTCTTCGGCCGGCCTCATCGCCGGGATCGGCCGCGTGTCCGGCAAGGAAGTGATGATCGTCGTCAATGATGCGACGGTGAAAGGCGGCACCTACTATCCGATCACCGTGAAGAAGCATTTGCGCGCGCAGGAGATTGCGCTGCAGAACAATCTGCCTTGTCTCTACCTTGTCGATTCCGGCGGCGCGAACCTTCCCAACCAGGACGAGGTATTTCCCGACCGCGAGCATTTCGGACGCATCTTCTACAATCAGGCAAACATGTCGGCGGCGGGCATCCCGCAGATCGCCGTTGTCATGGGGTCCTGCACGGCAGGCGGCGCCTATGTCCCCGCAATGTCGGAAGAGACGATTATGGTGAAGGGACAGGCGACGATCTTTCTCGCTGGACCTCCACTGGTAAAAGCAGCGACGGGTGAGCAGGTTTCAGCCGAGGATCTGGGCGGTGCCGAGGTCCACACGCGTGAATCCGGCGTTGCCGATCACTATGCGGTGGACGATTCCCACGCGCTGGCCATTGCGCGCCGCATCGTCGCAAACCTCAATCGAAAGAAAGAGATAGACCTCGACCTTCGCAAAGTGATTCCGCCGCTTTACGATCCGCGTGAACTCTATGGAATCGTCCCGACTGATCTGCGCCAGCCTTATGATGTGCGCGAACTGATCGCCCGTATTGTTGACGGGTCGGAGTTCGATGAGTTCAAGCAGAATTATGGCACTACCCTGGTGACTGGTTTCGCCCATCTCTACGGCATGCCGGTCGGCATCATTGCCAATAATGGCGTGCTGTTTTCCGAAAGCGCGCTGAAGGGGACGCATTTCATCGAGCTGTGCACGCAGCGTGGCATCCCGCTCGTCTTCCTGCAGAACATCACCGGCTTCATGGTCGGACGCTCCTATGAGGCACGCGGCATCGCCAAGGATGGTGCAAAGCTGGTGACGGCCGTCGCCACGGCGCGGGTACCGAAAGTGACAATGATTGTTGGCGGCTCCTTTGGCGCGGGAAATTACGGCATGTGCGGACGTGCCTTCTCGCCACGCTTCCTGTGGATGTGGCCCAACGCCCGCATTTCGGTCATGGGCGGCGAACAGGCGGCTACCGTACTGGCGCTCGTCAAGCGCGAGGGCATCGAGCGCAAGGGCGGGCAATGGCCGGCTGCCGAAGAAGCTGCGTTCCGCGCACCGATCCTCGAGAAATACGAACGCGAAGGTCATCCACTCTATTCCTCGGCGCGTCTCTGGGATGATGGCATCATCGATCCTGCAAAGAGCCGCGAAGTTCTGGCGCTTTCGCTCTCTGCCGCACTCAACGCGCCGGTCGAGGAAACGCGCTTTGGTACGTTCCGGATGTAATGGGCAGGATGTAAGGAGTAGATGATGACAAAAATGTTCTCCAGAATCCTGATTGCCAATCGCGGGGAAATCGCCTGCCGTGTCATACGCACGGCGCAGAAGATGGGCATCAGTACGGTTGCGGTCTATTCGGATGCGGACGCGCACGCAATGCACGTGGCAATGGCCGATGAAGCCGTCTATATCGGCCCCTCGCCCGTCACTGACAGTTACCTGCGTGCCGATCACATCATTGCTGCAGCACTCCAGACCGGCGCTGAAGCCATTCATCCGGGCTACGGCTTCCTTTCGGAAAATCCGGGGTTTGTCGATGCAGTGGTCAAGGCGGGGCTCGTGTTCATCGGCCCTAGCGCGGATTCGATCCGCGCCATGGGTCTGAAGGACGCGGCGAAGCGGCTGATGGAAAAGGCCGGCGTGCCGGTGGTTCCGGGCTATCATGGTGAAGCGCAGGAACTTGTCGTGCTGGCTTCCAAGGCACGCGAGATCGGCTATCCCGTGCTGATCAAGGCACGTGCCGGCGGCGGCGGCAAGGGCATGCGCAAGGTCGATGATCCGGATGATTTCGCCGAAGCGCTGGGCAGCGCGCGCCGCGAGGCAAAGAGCGCCTTCGGTGATGACCGGGTACTGGTGGAAAAATACATTGCCAAGCCGCGCCATATCGAGGTGCAGGTTTTTGGCGACAATCACGGCAATGTCGTGCATCTCTACGAGCGCGATTGCTCGCTGCAGCGCCGTCACCAGAAGGTTATCGAGGAGGCCCCTGCCCCCGGCATCACGCCCGAAGTGCGCGCCGCGATGACCAGTGCCGCGGTGAAGGCCGCCCGGGCGATCAACTATTCCGGCGCGGGCACAATCGAATTCATTGTTGATGCCACGGACGGTCTGAAGCCCGACCGCTTCTGGTTCATGGAGATGAACACACGGCTGCAGGTCGAGCACCCCGTAACAGAGATGATCACCGGCCTCGATCTTGTCGAATGGCAATTGCGCGTAGCGGCGGGCGAAAAGCTGCCATTCTCACAGAAGCAGATCCCGCTGAGTGGTTACGCCGTCGAGGCGCGGCTTTATGCGGAAGATCCTTCAAAGAGCTTCCTGCCGGCGATCGGCACGCTGCATCACCTGGCATTTCCCGCTACCGTAAGGGATGGCATGGTCCGCATCGAGACTGGTGTCAGGACCGGCGATACCATCTCGCCCTATTACGATCCGATGATCGCCAAATTGGTGGTGCATCGCGCCGATCGCGGGAGTGCGCTTGCCGCCATGGAAAGCGCCCTCAACGACACCGAGATTGCCGGGACTACGACCAATGCGCGCTTCCTGGCGGCGCTGATCCGGGACGAAGGATTTGCCACGGGCGATGTCGATACCGGTCTGATCGATCGCAATCTTGCGGAACTCACTGTTCCGGCGGCAGTCGATGCAGGCGCCAAGGAACTGGCCATTCTTTTTGCCAGCGGCCTCCTGAGGAAACCCTTGACCGTCGACCCGTGGACCGCCTTACGCGGCTACAATCATAATAGCAGGCTCGCCTATCCAGTGGTTCTTGAAGAGGCTGACAAAACAGTTCGCTATGGCGTCACCGTGCTTGGCGACGAACGCTACGCGGTCACTGGTCCTGACACTGCAACTGAATTGCGCGTACGGCACGAACCGGCGAGCTGGCATGTCACCGGCAAAGGGATCAATCTGCGAGCCAAGGCCATTACACTGCCGCATGGCATCGCAGTGCTGTCCAGGGGATCCGCTACGACATTCATCGTTGCCGACCCGTTTCTGCTTGCCGAGGCGGCAGGCAATGCAGGGGACCGTCTGACCGCCCCGATGCCTGGGCTGGTGAAATCGGTACGCGTTGCGGCGGGTGATGTGGTCAAGAAGGGTCAGGTCCTGCTGGTGCTCGAAGCAATGAAAATGGAGCACTCGATCACCGCCCCACATGATGGCAAGATCGCGGAGATCGTTATCGAGAACGCCCAGGTCAAGGAGAACGCAGCGCTGGTGCGATTCGAGGATGCCGCCGTGCTCGATGAGCGCTAGTGCAAGTGCTGCCAAACTCCCTCGGCAGAACGGCTCACGATAGACGAAATTTGCTCTAGAGTTGGGATAAGTATTGCGCAGGTTGTGGTAGGAATATGCGGCGCCCATCCTTCCGGGCGCCGCAGTCGAAGGAATTCCCCTAATCGAGGAGATCGACCATGCCTGAAAAATCCCTGCAAACAATCAAACGCGGACCTACAGCCACTCCCACCGATCTCGGCGCAAACGCATCGAAAGACATAGCGGCAGCAGTAAACGCGTTACTCGCCGACACATTCGCTCTCTATATGAAGACAAAGAATTTCCATTGGCACATGAGCGGTCCGCATTTTCGCGACTACCATCTGCTGTTGGATGAACAGGCCGAACAGATTTTCGAAATGACCGACGTATTGGCCGAGAGAGTCCGCAAGATTGGCGGCACGACGCTGAAGTCAATCGGACAGATTTCGGCGCAGCAGCGAATTCTGGATAATGACGCCAATTTCGTAACGCCAGAAGACATGCTCGCCGAACTGCGCGACGATACCAAGAGCTTCATCAGCTATCTGCGCCAGGTTCACGAGCTGTGCAGTGAGCACGGCGACAGCGCCACGACCAGTATAATCGAGAACTACATTGATGAATCAGAGCGCCGGCACTGGTTCTTGTTTGAGGCCACGCGCGTTGGTCCGGCTAGCGTATAGCTGCGAACAAATAGAACTCCAGCTGACCTTGGCTGGAGTTCTAACTGTTCAATCGTTGGCTTTGGTGTTTCTGATCCTCTGATCGACGGCCTGAGCATCCGTGATCACTGCCTCGACTGCGGAAATGTTCAAAGCCAAGGTAGCAATTTTCTTCAATGTGTTATTGTCCGGGAATGCTTTTGTCTTGGCAGACAATAGTACCAGCTGCTTCTGAGCGTCCGTTAATCGCGACAGCAATTCTTCAAGATCGTCCAGCATCTTTTTCCCGCCTTCATCAAGAATCATGCGATTTCATCAATTATTTATCTAATGGATATCTTTCCGCTCGCAAACCCGAAATTTGACAAAGCACAACGATGTTACAAGGAGATGTTTTATTCGCATGGGAAGATTATCTCTGCTGCGACTGACCGGGATAGTTCGATGACACGGCTCGCTCATCGCAGCGGTGAAATTTTAATCTATTTGAAATCATTCTTCCGGCCATCCGAAATACATACCTCACACATCACAGAATGCTCGCCTAGTGAGCGTGCGCTGCGCCATCAACCGGGCGCATCGATTCTCACACAATAGACGATGTTGGCGTGAGCACATATACCTTCGGTTGCATTAGATCATAGCGTCTAATCCTGATTGCATCCACAAGGCTGAAGTCTGGTGATCAGGGACGGGGCGGTTGTCTCCAACAGCGCGGCACAGCATCGCGGATCGCAGATAATACCCGCCAACGATTTTCAAAGCGTCTTCTCTGGTCATGCCGGCATCGCGCAGCAAATGATCGCTGGGTTTGTTCAGCAGTGTCAGCAACAGGTCTTGCTCCTGTCTGGCGGTTCGCCAAGCTTGGATGAGCTTTGTCAGGAAATATGGGGCGGTAAACATGTTGGCGGCTCCAAGTTGGATGCACGTCGATGTTTTGCCAAATATTGACATAGATCAAACAAATAGAAATTATGCCTGTCATTCGAAATTTTCATGGAGTGGCACGTATGAACATACCACTCGACAGCGATCTGCTCCGAACCTTCCTGGCCGTGGCATCTGCGGGCAACGTCACACGAGCAGCGGATAAGGTTGGCCGGACGCAATCAGCGGTGAGTATTCAAATCAAGCGGCTCGAGGAAACGCTGGGGGAGAGTCTGTTCGAACGCGGATCCCGCGGGGTGGCCCTGACGCCGCAGGGAAAAGTCCTCCAGGTCAGCGCCAACAGGATCATCGCGCTGCTTGACGAGACCGCCGCGACCATCCGGGCCAAACCACTCGGTGGGCCGGTTCGGATCGGGATCCCGGAAGAATACGGCTATACGGTCCTGCCACGCGCGCTGGCTGCTTTCGCCAATCAGCACCCACAGGTGGAAGTGACGGTGAAGTGCGGTTATTCGGCAGCGCAGCTCGCAGCGATCGATGCGGACGAACTCGATCTCGCAGTGATTTTTGATTGGGAACTTCCGACGAACGGAGAAGTTCTGTTTATCGACCCGACAGTCTGGGTGACATCGGAAGTGCACTGCGTCCATGAAAATGCGCCAATACCGATCGCGATTTACGAGCGATCCGGTTGGTGCAAGAAATTTGCGATCGGATCGCTGGAAAACAGCAGGATCGATTACCGCGTCGCCTATAGCTGCGATACGAGCGGAGGGCTCAAGATAGCGGTGGTGTCGGGCCTGGCGATTGCTCCACTTGCGCGGAGCAACATTCCCGCGGGCTGCCGTGCCCTGACGGAGGCGGAGGGTTTTCCGCTGATTGATTCCTCGAACGTCGTTTTGAGACGCAATCCGCGCATGAAAAGTGCTGCCATTGACGGCATGGCCAAAGTGATCCGCGACGCCTTTCAGCCCATAACTCCAGTGGCAGCGTGAGCCATCAATGCGATGTCATCCACTCGCGTGCTTCGCGCAGAGCTGTAGCAAGATCGGACTTGGACATTGATTGCGCAAGCTCGGCCCGCAGCTCCGCCGCCCGGTCGCTGCCCTTGATTGCAGCAATGTTGAACCACTTGTGCGCAGCCACGAGATCGACAGCGCAATCGCGGCCGGTTGCATACATAATGCCCATTTCGAAGAGAATATCCGTCTGCGCCGAACCGCTGGCATGACCAGTATCGATATGCTGAAGATCAAAGCGTGCCATTGTGCCAAATCCCTTGTTGAGCCAAATTCGCTACGTACGAAGCCCTGTTAGACTTCTGAGAACCGCCTGATTTATTTGTTTTGGCGTGCTCTTTCGATGCTTTCGAGAATGACGCAGAGGCTTGAAATTGCTGTTAAGGGGCATGCTTAACCTAAGCCCAACAAAACAAAAACAACTCGTAAACTTCCGAATTCATTAAATATAATGCTCCAGCATTTGTGGGCATTTGGCGAAAATTCTCGTAAAATGCAGCCAGAGCATTTCAAGCCTTTGATAACCAAAGAACAGGTTTATGATTGGCATCATCGTTTCGAATATGAGCTGCGACGTCACTTTGCTGACCACATATTGCAAGTGGGTACCCTCTTTCATTCCACGGCCTTTTGAATTACGTTTACGTTTGCGTAAGACAGGCGATGATCGATCAAGGAGAGATCGCCCCATTCGGGAGGAATATATGAAACGCATATTGTTGTTGGCATGCACCGGCTTTGTTCTGTTCGCGGGCCCTGCCCTGGCGGAAGAACCAATCGTCGGTTCCTGGAAGCGGCCAAACGGCACCATCATTCAATACACATCTTGCGGGGGCGACACTTATTGCGGCACCGTGATGACCGGTGAATACAAGGGCAAATCCATCGGCTCGATGTCCGGCAAGGACGGCGCCTACAAGGGTAAGGTAAACAAGCTCGACGAGGGCAAGACCTATAATGGCAAGGCAAGCGTCAAGGGCAGCACGCTTTCATTGTCGGGTTGCGTCATGGGCGGCCTCATCTGCAAGAGCGAGAGCCTGACCCGTCAGTAATGCGCTGGTTCGTACTCACTTGATACTATGGTCCGGCTCGGCATCACGCCGAAACCGTTATATTTCTGGAGCGAGGAACGGGCTTACGCCCCTAGAAGATGAATTGAACCTGGATGATGACTTGCCAGCCAGTCCGGGTTCTTTTCACTTCCGGGGTGACGCGAAGTGGTAGATACCACATGTGTCACCTCCAGGTTTTCGCGGCAAGGCCTTTGCTACGATCGAGGTGGCCTATCCCCCTCAACGCACCGGCTGGCTCGGTGCTCGCTGCTTTTCCCGCGAAACAGCCAATTCATTGCTTGCTTCGCCTTGTCCGGCAACGACGCAGAGTTGAATAAATTCACACATCAAGATGTATGAGGTTGTCGAAACTACCTCAGATATTCTCCGCCACCAGTGCGGCGACTTTCTTGTGAATTGTGTTGCGGCTGTCGGCCGTGCCTTGCGGATCATAGAGATAAACGGCCAGGAGGATTGGCTTGCGATCCGGCGGCCAGATCACCGCAATATCATTCGCCATGCCGCTCTCACTTGTGCCCGTCTTGTCACCGACGCTCCAATCCTGTGGTAGCCCTGCCCGCAGACGCTTACCTCCGGTTTTGTTGGCAAGCAGCCACTCAATCAGTTGATCACGGGACGATTTCGACAACGCGTCACCAAGTACGGTCTTTTGCATATCTTTCAGGATCGCCGCCGGCGTGATCGTATCGCGCGGGTCGCCGGGCCTGGCTTCATTGAGCTCGGTTTCCCACCGGTCCAGTCGGAACGTTGCATCGCCAAGACCTCTTGCGTATTCGGTCAGCCCTTTGGGGCCACCCAGACTATCGAGGATGAGGTTCCCCGCTGTATTGTCGCTGAGGATGATTGCGGCCTCGCAAAGGGCCTCTAGTGACATGCTCTTGCCAGCATTTTTCTCCGCTGCCGGTGAATTGGGGAGGATGTCGCTCTTCTTGACCAGGATCATCCGGTCGAGCTTTTCCTCCTTGCGGTCGACACGTGCCAGAACGGCGGCTGATGCTAGGAACTTGAACGTACTGCACATGGCAAAGCGCTCATCCTCCCGGTAGCCGATGCGATTATCGGTGCCTGTATCGTGTGCCGAGACTCCAAGGCGCGCACCGGTTCTCTCCTCCAGCGACTTGAAGGCGGCCGAGAGATCGATCCGGTTTGGTGCCGCCTCCGTTGATCTCAGCGGCAAAGACAGCGCCGGAATAGCGAGCATCGATCCAATCAAGGCGTCGCGGCGCGTGATATGACCACCCATTTCTCATCTCCATCTCCGAGGATAACAGCGAGGATTCTCGCCGGCGCAGGCTGATGTCCGAAATGGCAGTTTCCATGGAAAATTTGTGACCAAAAAGAGCGTCACCATAACTTGACTTGAAGCGGTTAATTCCGTACCAAACCAAACGGTTATTTAACTGCTAAGTTATATGACGCAAATAGCTGCGTGTAGCCAATAATGGAGATGAAGTTGAAAAAGACATTTCACGGGAGTTGCCATTGTGGTGCGGTACGCTTCGAGGCGGATATCGATCTCGATCAGGGCACGAGCAAATGCAACTGCTCATCCTGCGCGAAAGGGCGTTTCTGGAAAGCCATCATTGGCGCGGATGCCCTGCGGATGAGCGCCGGGTCCGACCATTTGACCGAATACCAGTTCGGCCGCAAGGCGATCACGCATTTCTTCTGCCGAACATGCGGCATCAAGCCGTTTGGCCGCGGTGAAATGGAGAATACGGGCGTGTTCTATGGCATCAATCTCGCCTGCCTCGATGATCTGACCCCCGAGGAATTGCTAGCCGCACCTTTGGAATACCAGGACGGTAAACACGATCACTGGGAGCGGGCACCCGAAGAAGTTCGACATTTGTGACCGCTGGCCGCGCGAAAAGCGCAATCTAATCGATTAGACTAAGGTCTAATTGTGACCACGAGCGTTTTCGCGTATTTATCAGCTTTCAGCGTGAAGTCATTTTGAGATGCAAAATACTGAGAGCTTTTATCCTGCTGTAGTTGCATATCTGTAGTAACCAGTCGTTTGTGTGCCCACCCTCCCCGCACACAAAGTCTGACGTGTAGTTCCGGGGGGTTAGGAGTGAAAGCGCCCAACGGCTTTGATTTCTGAAGCTTTACCCGGACGCTCTTTTGTCTGGGCCAGGCAACGCAGCAGGACCTAGGTGCCCGAACAGATCCTTCGCTGGTGTTACGGGCAAGACAACAGGCAGCCATGGTAGTCGTCCCGCCATGGCTGCCTTTTTGTTGACGTCAAAGGAATGGAGGCGCTTGGAGAAGGCACCCATTGTGGCTTGGAGCGACGGAGCGTGCATCGCGTTGGTGCTGGCCATGAGGGCCTCCGACCGGATGGCCGCCGTATCCTTCTTTGGTTGCAACATGGACCCCAGCGGGACCAGGGATTTTGTGCCCGACCCGATCGTCGACCGCTGTTTCAGCCGGCACGGCAAGGACTATGCCGCGCTCTCAGCCACCCCGGACCATTTCCAGGCATCTGTTGAAGCGGTCGAACTGATAATGAAAACCGAACCCACCTATGCCGTACAGGATCTGCCCAATATCCAAGCGCCGGTGGCCAATGTGCAAAGCGAGCATGGCGAGTTCATCAGACAGGAACATGCCGAATACTTGCTAACGCATTCCAGGAGCGGAATTCATCCTCCTGCCCGGCGTGAGCCATTTCGCACCGCTGCAACGGCCGGAGCCATTCAATCGTGTGATGCGCGACTTCCCTGGCAAGTTTTATGCTTGCGCGGTTTGCTTGACATAATTCCGTTTCGTGCCAATCTTATGGTTATGGGGATTGCGATCTCCCCACGAGGCGTCATGCCCAAGTATCGCGTTCCAACAAACCGACGTTAACGGAGGGACGCGACATGTCTTCGACCACGACCATTTCACACGACAAATTGGCACGGCTGGTGGGAACACCCGCATGCCCGGTTCTTATCGATGTCCGCATCGACGAGGACTACACTTTGGACCCGCGACTGATCCCCGGCTCGCGCAGACGTTCCCACAAGGACATCGAGACCTGGATGCCTGAACTTGTAGGCAAGCGGGCAATCATCATCTGCCAGCAAGGTAAGAAACTGAGCGAGGGAACAGCCGCCCTTTTGCGCTACAACGTCATACCGGCGGAAACCCTCGACGGAGGATTTGAAGCCTGGGCGGCGGCCGGCTTGCCCCTTGTTCCCGTATCGCACCTGCCAGCTCGCGACCAGAAGGGGCGGACAATCTGGGTAACCCGCGCGCGCCCGAAGATCGACAGGATAGCCTGCCCATGGCTTATCCGCCGCTTCGTCGATCCGGAGGCGGTTTTCCTTTTCGTGACCCCGGCCGAGGTGGAAGCCGTGGCGGACCGGTTCAATGGCGCAGCTTTCGATATCGAGAATGTGTTCTGGAGCCACCGTGGTGAACTTTGCACATTTGACGTAATGATCGAAGAGTTTGGCCTGGCTTCCGAGCCGCTTTCCAGGCTCGCAACCATAGTCCGGGGTGCCGATACCGCCCGGCCCGACCTTGCACCCGAAGCACCGGGCCTGCTGGCAGCGTCGCTCGGTCTGTCGCGGATGTTCGCGGATGATCTCGAACAACTCGACGTGGGCATGACGCTGTATGACGCATTTTATCGATGGTGCCGCGATGCTACGGACGAGACACACAACTGGCCAAACCGGAAGCCTGGAGCGTGACATGTCCGAGATTGCGAGCCATGAACTTGGGGACACGAAGATAGCCCGCGATGGACACGGCATTTCCTTCGGCGACGCGCTGCGCGTATGGGTACGCATCGCCTCACTGAGCTTCGGCGGTCCGGCGGGGCAGATCGCTGTCATGCACCGCATCCTTGTCGATGAGAAACGCTGGATCGGCGAGAACAGGTTTCTGCACGCGCTGAACTACTGCATGCTGCTCCCCGGACCCGAGGCACAGCAGCTGGCCATCTATATTGGCTGGCTCCTGCACAAGACGAAGGGCGGGCTCGTTGCAGGAATCCTGTTCGTTCTTCCAGGATTTCTGGCGATATTGGCGCTGAGCTATATCTACGTCCTATTTGGAAATGTCGGGGTCGTAGAGGGGCTGTTTTTCGGGCTGAAAGCAGCTGTTCTCGCGGTCGTCCTGCAGGCGGTCGCAAGGATCGGCAAGCGGGCGCTCAAAAACAACGTCATGGTGCTGATCGCTGTCGCGGCCTTCCTCGCTATCTTTGCCTTCCACGTGCCATTTCCGTTGATCATCCTGACGGCAGCCATCATCGGCTATGCCGGAGGGAAAGCGGGTTCTCCGCTGTTCCAAGTCGGCGGCGGCCACGGCGCTTCAGGCCCCGGGCTCGCCGATCGGGATTCAGCGCTTGGGGAGGAAACGCCGGTTCATGCCCGGCCAAATCTCTACTGGTCCTTGAAGGTATCGGCAATTTTTCTCTTCCTTTGGCTGGCGCCGGTTGCAGCGATCTATTTCGCCATGGGACATGAAAGCGTGTTCAGCCAGATCGGCATCTTCTTCAGCAAGATGGCGATGGTGACGTTCGGCGGCGCCTATGCGGTGCTTTCCTATGTGGCACAACAGGCTGTTGAGAATTACGGATGGCTTCAACCTGGCCAAATGCTTGACGGGCTGGGCATGGCGGAGACGACACCTGGGCCATTAATAATGGTCGTCCAGTTTGTCGGATTCATGGGGGCGTTCGGCAATCCAGGTTCGCTTTCACCGCTCACGGCGGCTTTATTGGCCTCTGTGCTGACGACGTGGGTGACTTTTGTGCCATGTTTCCTCTGGATATTCCTAGGAGCGCCCTTCATCGAACGTCTTCGCAATAACCGGGCTTTGACCGGAGCCATGTCCGCCATAACCGCCGCGGTCGTGGGCGTCATCATGAACCTCGCGGTGTGGTTCGCCATACACGTGATTTTTGGCGAAGTGGTCCAATGGCAGGGTTATGGAATCGCGCTGGATATCCCGGTTGTGTCATCAATCAACATTGCGTCGCTCGTACTGACGCTTGCCGCTGTCCTCGCCATATTCCGGTTCAAGGCGGGGATGATCCAGACGCTCCTCGCCTGTTCCCTCGCCGGCATCGCGTGGCACCTGGGTATCGGATTACTGTGATGTGACGCAGCCAAGCCCATATAACACATTATAAATTATACTTTATAACAACAATATTATTTATCGCGCTCACAATTGGGAGTTATTAGGCATCGCAGTCGACTGTGTTATAATAAGCAAAGTATATTATATTGAGCTGATGTTTATACTTGCGGATGAAGCGAGAGGCGCAAGCCTTTTTACTTGGGTCTTATTCATCAGGATAGCGGAGAATTGTCGCGCCATCCCATTTAACTATCTGAACAACCAGGCTTGACTTCCGCCCTTTTCAGCAGGCGGAAGCGATCGATCCTCGTTGTGCGTTGCTTTTACCTCAGCGCGCACGCTGGCCGAAGAGGATCTTCTTCGCCTCTTCGTCATTGGCGATATTGCGCCGCTCTTCCTTGCCGAGTTCGAGGCCGCGCTGCACCGCCGGGCGTGCGCCCATCGTTTCGAACCAGCGCTTCAAATTGGGGAAGTCGTTGAGATCCTGACCCTGGTTGGCATGTGGCACGACCCACCCAAAGGAGGCCATGTCAGCGATGGAATAGCGGCCAGCCAGATATTCAAGACCATCCAGACGGCGGTTCATCACGCCATAGAGCCGGTTGACCTCATTCGTATAGCGGTTGATGCCATATTCGATCTGTTCCGGCGCATACTGGCGGAAATGATGGGCCTGCCCCGCCATAGGGCCAAGACCGCCGACCTGCCAAAACAACCACTCCTCGACTGCAACACGGGAGCGTTCATCCTGCGGATAGAACTTGCCGAATTTCCGGCCGAGATATTGCAGGATCGCGCCGGATTCGAATACCGAGATCGGCTCTCCATCCGGCCCTTCCGGGTCGACAATGGCCGGCATGCGATTGTTCGGTGCAATTTTCAGGAATGACGGCTCAAACTGATCGCCCTTACCGATATTGATCAGCTTCATCACGTAGGGAACGCCGAGTTCCTCCAGCATGATGGATATCTTCCAGCCATTGGGCGTCGGCCAATAATAGAGATCGATCGGCTTCGTCTGGATTGTCATGAGGGTCTCCATGATAGCGGGGGGATGGTCTGGAGAACATAGGTCGCCGACTGAGGACGACAAGTGCCGCAACGTCAATTGTTGAACAACAGATGAACAAGCATCTCAGCTTTCGTTCAGCGCGCCCCGCCTATTGTCCGTACATCAGCAACGCAAGGCCCGATCACGGCAAGGAAGGCGAGGGGACCATGTTACAATCAACCGCAAATCTATCGCTGCTTTTCCTGAGAGCGTTGATTTTCTCGGCTATCCTCGTTGGTCCTGTGGTTGCGTTTGCCGCAAGCTACGAAGGCCGAGGGCCCTCCAACGGCGGGATTGGTCTTGTCCTGCTCGTCAGCCTGCAAAGAGTTTGACATCCGGTGCTTTTCAACTGTCACGTTGAATCACTATATTGGGGTATGGATAAACGAATCGGAACGAAGAAACCCGTCACTATCAGCATGCCGCGCCATGTTGAGCCCGAAGAATTTACAGACGCCAAAGCCGCCGTTGAAGCCTTGAGCGCGCTTTATGAGCGCAATACGCAGTTTCTGCGCGATGCCTTCGACAAGGTCGCTAAGGGCGAAGCTCACGACACGACGCATTTTCGCGCCTTCTATCCGGAGATCCGGCTGTCGACGTCCAGTTACGCGCAGATCGATTCACGCCTTGCCTTCGGCCACGTGTCGTCGCCTGGCCAATACGCCGCAACGATCACGCGACCCGATCTCTTCGGCAATTATCTCGAAGAACAGATCAGGCTCCTGATCCGCAACCATGGCCACCCGATCACGGTTCAGGAATCGACGACACCAATCCCCATCCACTTCGCCTTCCTTGAAGGTACCTATGTGGAATCGTCCGTTGCCGATGCGTTCACACGGCCACTGCGCGACCTGTTCGACGTGCCGGATCTCAACGCTACAGACGATCGCATCGTCAACGGCGAATATGAGACCGACGACCTTGACAGTATCATGCCGCTGTCGCCTTTCACCGCCCAGCGGGTGGATTACTCACTGCACCGCTTGTCGCATTATACGGCGACGCGGCCGATGCATTTCCAGAATTATGTGCTGTTCACGAACTACCAGTTCTACATCGACGAGTTCTGCGCCCTTGCCCGCAAGCTGATGGCTGAAGGTGGTGGTGGCTACGAACGCTTCATCGAACCGGGAAACCTCGCGACAGAGGCAGGCGATGACAAACCCTCCTCCGGCGTACCGCTCGGGCGCCTGCCGCAAATGCCCGCCTACCACCTTGCCCGCAGCGATAGTTCGGGCATCACCATGGTCAATATCGGCGTCGGCCCTTCCAATGCGAAGACGATCACTGACCATATCGCCGTGTTGCGTCCGCATGCCTGGCTGATGCTCGGCCATTGCGCCGGCCTGCGGAACACTCAGGCGCTCGGCGATTATGTTCTCGCCCACGCCTATGTGCGCGAAGACCATGTGCTGGATGACGACCTGCCGGTCTGGGTGCCGATACCGGCGCTGGCCGAAGTGCAGGTGGCACTCGAGCTGGCCGTTGCCGAGATAACCGGACTCGAAGGCTACGACCTCAAGCGCATCATGCGCACGGGAACGGTTGCGACAATCGATAACCGCAATTGGGAATTGCGCGACCAGCGTGGGCCGGTAAAGCGGCTGTCGCAATCGCGTGCCATCGCGCTCGACATGGAATCGGCGACGATCGCAGCGAATGGTTTCCGCTTCCGCGTCCCCTATGGAACGCTGCTGTGCGTTTCCGACAAGCCGTTGCATGGCGAATTGAAACTGCCAGGCATGGCAACTGAATTCTACAAGCGCCAGGTGGCGCAGCACCTGCAGATCGGTATCCGAGCGCTGGAGAAGCTCGCCGAAATGCCACCCGAGAAGCTACATTCACGCAAGTTGCGCAGCTTCTTTGAGATGGCATTCCAATAGAATCTATCCTGTTTTGATCGGCAGGTACGGCCTCGGACCGAGCCCATACCGGAGCTTCAGACTTTTACGTCAGGCGCGAGGACCAACCAGACAGAACTTTGCACCCTGCGGATCGAGACATTGCAGAATCCATGCTCCTCCGGGCACTTCCTGCGGGCCAAACAGGATTTGGCCGCCCTTGCTCTTTACGCGATCTTCTGCTGCGGTGATATTGTCCACGCAGACGTAAAATTGCCAATTCGGTGGCGTTGAAGGCTCTTGGCTGTTCATCATGCCGCCAATTGCATCGCCACCGGCAGCAAACAGCTGATAGGTGCCCATCGGCCCCATGTCCATCGCCTGATCCTTGGTCCAGCCAAACAGCTTCGAATAGAAGGCGAAGGCGTTTTCCCAATTGCTCGAGTGAAGCTCGTGCCAGCCAATCGTCCCAGGCGTTGGCGGTTTAGGGCTCTCGGGCTGCTCGCCTGATGGCTGGAACAGCTGGAACGCCGCGCCTTGCGGATCAGCAACCAGAGCAAACTTGCCGATATTGGGGATATCATCGGGTTCGCGCAGGACGTTGCCTCCCAATTCTTTCACCTGTGCCGCTTTCGCATCAATATCGTCTATCCAGATAACGCCCGACCATGCCGGCTTGGCATCGGGGCCACAGTTCTCATTTAAGGCCATAAGCCCGGCCACCGGGGCTTGGTTCACGGTCAAAAGCGTATATTTCATGTCCGGATTGCCCGAGTCCTGGGCATCCCAGCCAATAACTTCGCTGTAGAATCGTTCCGCCGCTTGCGCATCGGTGGTTAGCAGCTCGTACCAAATGAAATTACCGGGATTGCTCATGATGGCTCCTCCTCTTCGTGAGTACCGGACTATAACGAATGCTGGTGATCAAATGTTGACAATTACGTTGATATCAACATATATAGGTCATGTCAAAGCCGATCTCAGTACCCTACGAAACCACCGTTCATGTTCACGATACCTGCATGTGCCTTGCCGTCCAGAGGGCAGCGCGTGCCCTGGCGCGGCGTTTCGACGACGCGATGCGGCCATTCGATCTGACCAATGGCCAGTTTTCATTGCTTATGTCCCTTAACCGGCCAAAGCCGCCCAATCTCAGCTCTGTGGCGTCACTGCTTGCGATGGACCGCACGACCCTTACCGCCGCGCTCAAGCCGCTGGAACGCCGAGGTCTCGTGATGGTTACACCCGATCCGGCAGATAAGCGCAGTCGACTGATGGTCCTTACGCAGAAGGGCATGCACTTGCTTTCGGATGTTACACCGATCTGGACGAGCACCCATGGCGAGCTGGAACATCTGCTCGGGGCTGGCGAGCATAATCGTCTCCTGAGCAGCTTGAAGAAGGTGTTGTGATTTCGGCTTTGTAGATCAGCATATATGGGGGTACGACGAAGGTAGAAAAACGGCATATGCCGCTTAGCTTACCTCCAGTTTTAAAAGCAGGCTGATGCCTCAGTCGGAAAGCCCATCATTCCGGCGCATCGGTTCGCTCGATGCGCACAAACTTCCCTGCAACTCGGCATCTTGATTGCGGCGCAATTGCAGGTTTAATGCGAGGTCATGACTACCGACCAACGCTCCTGGCTGAAACTCGCCGCAGTTCTGCTGCCGATCCTGTTCTCGGTGCCTCTCGTGCTCGGATTCTTTGGAGCGCTCCACCCGGCACTCGATGCTTTTGCGCATTTTCGCTTGCACCTCGCCGTGCTGATGGCCGTCTCCGCGATCCCGGCCTTGTTTTTCGGCCTTTGGCGGGAGGGATTGATGGCAATCGTGCTGGCTTTGACAGCACTTGCAACCATTCTCGTACCCTCACCGGCGCCCTCCGCCGAGGCTGGAGTGGCCGCTGCTACTCCTGCCGGCCAACCCGAATACAAGCTGATGCAGCTCAATTTGCGCTATGACAACCGCACGCCGAGCGAGGTCATCCGGCTGATTGCGCGCGAAGCACCGGATGTTATGACACTGCAGGAGGTTTCCAATGATTGGCGGCCAAGGCTGAAGGCCATCGAGGCCAGCTATCCCCATACCCTCTACTGTCCCAACCGGAGTCGTATCGGCGGCGTAGCCATTCTGTCACGCCGGCCATTCGCACTCGGTACCACACCGCAATGTGTCGGCAGTCTCATCGGCCTCGCCCGCATTGATTTTGGCGGGCGCAGCGCCATCATCACCGCTCTCCATCTCGATTGGCCATGGCCTTATTCGCAACCCAGGAACGTCAAGATGATCGTGCCCTATTTTGAGCGATTGCAGGGACCAATGATCATTGCAGGCGACTTCAACGCCGCTGCATGGAGCCAGACAGTCAGAAACATCGCGGCAGCAAGCAAGACCCAGTCAGTGGAGGGGCTGCGTCCGAGCTGGTTCGCCATCGGCATGCCGGATTTTGTGACGCAGTGGATCGGCCTGCCCCTCGATCACATCCTGACCTCGGATAAAATCGTCAATCCGCGCGTTGAGACCCTGCCCAGGGCAGGGTCAGATCACTTGCCAATGCTCTTGCGCTTTTCGATCGGCGAGGTGGATGATGCCGGGCCAGACCAGCAAACTGTCATGCTGGAAGACTGATCGAGCGTAGCACTGAAAGTCTGTCCACCCAGGAAATCCCAATAATACCCGAGTGGTTGTATATACGTTTGACATATCCATTCTGTGGATATACATAGTGTATATATGTGTGGAGGGAGCATTGATATGTCACGAACGACAATCTTCCGATCCAACAGAACGCAGGCTGTCCGCCTCTCAAAAGATGTCGCTTTCCCGGATAATGTGAAAGAGGTCGCGATCCTTCGGGACGGCAATCGTCGTGTCATCGTTCCGGCTAATAGCATTTGGGATGATTTCTTTGACGCGCCTGGCATAGATATTGGTGATCGAGATCAGCCCCCGGCGCAGATCCGGGAGAGCTTCTGACTTGCTGCGTTACATGCTCGATACCAATCTATGCATAAGGCTCTTGCGTGATCGGCCAAAAGGCCTTCGCCATAAGATTCAATGAAAACGCTGACGCGCTTTGTATTTCGACTATCATCCTGACGGAACTTCTGCATGGCGCTGAAAAATCTGCGGCTCCTGCCAAGAACAGATTGGTTGTTGAGAGCTTTGCTGCCCGTCTGGTTGTCTTGCCGTTTGACGAAGCCGCCGCGGCCCATGCGGCGAATATCCGTGCGGCGTTGGAACGAAAAGGACTACCGATAGGCGGCTATGACTTGCTGATTGCGGGGCATGCGCGAAGTGCTGGCCTGCTGGTCATCACGGGCAACCTTCGAGAGTTTACGCTAGTGGATGGCTTGATCGCGGAAGATTGGCTCCCGGGGGACTATCCCAAATAGCCTCGGCGGCCCGGCAATGCCGGGCCGCTGCTGTGTCACATGCTGGTATAGACCGGGCCCTCGCCACCCTGAGGCGGCACCCAGTTGATGTTCTGGTTCGGGTCCTTGATATCGCAAGTCTTGCAGTGGACGCAGTTCTGCGCGTTGATCACGAACTTCGGACCAGATGCCTCCTCAACCCATTCATAGACACCTGCCGGGCAATAGCGCGCCGACGGGCCGGCATAGACATCGTGCTCGGATGTCTTCTGTAGCGCCGGATCCTTGACGATCAGGTGAACCGGCTCGTTTTCCTCATGGTTGGTATTCGACAGGAACACCGAGGACAGGCGGTCAAATGTCAGGACACCATCCGGCTTCGGGTAAGCGATCGGCGAATGTTTGCTGGCAGGTTCGAGCGACGCGGCGTCGTTCTTGCCGTGTTTCCATGTTCCGAATGGCGACCAGCCGCCGAAAATTGTGTTGAGCCACATGTCGAGCCCGCCCAGCATGACGCCGCCGATGGTGCCAAGCTTCGACCACATCGGCTTGACGTTGCGTACGCGCTTCAAATCCTTGCCGATCTCACTCGAGCGCCAGGCGTTTTCGTAAGCGACGAGCTCGTCATTGGCCCGGCCCGCAGCGATCGCCTCGGCCACGTGTTCGGCGGCGAGCATGCCGGAGAGCATGGCGTTGTGCGATCCCTTGATGCGCGGCACGTTGACGAAGCCGGCCGAACAGCCAATGAGCGCCCCGCCCGGGAAGGAGAGCTTCGGCACTGACTGCCAGCCGCCTTCGGTGATGGCACGCGCACCATAGGAAAGGCGCTTGCCGCCTTCGAAGGTGCCGCGAATGGCAGGATGGGTCTTGAAACGCTGGAATTCCTCGAACGGCGACAGATAGGGATTCTTGTAGTTGAGGTGCATGACGAAACCGACAGCAACGGTATTGTCCTCAAGATGGTAGAGGAACGAACCGCCGCCGGTCTTCATGTCGAGCGGCCAGCCAAAAGTATGCTGCACGAGCCCGAGCTTGTGCTTGGCCGGGTCGACCTGCCAGAGCTCCTTCAGGCCGATACCATATTTGGCAGGCTCCTTGCCCTCATCGAGCTTGAAGGTGTGGATCAACTGCTTGGCGAGCGAGCCGCGCGCGCCCTCTGCGATCAGCACATATTTGCCGAGGAGCGCCATGCCGCGCGTATAGGCCGGACCATGCGATCCGTCCTTTTCGATGCCCATGTCGCCGGTCGCGACGCCGATGACGGCACCCTTGTCGTCATAAAGCACTTCCGATCCGGCAAAACCCGGATAGATTTCGACGCCGAGTTCCTCTGCCTTGGTGCCGAGCCAGCGGCAGACATTACCGAGCGAGACGATGAAGTTACCGTGATTGTTCATCAGCGGCGGCATGGCGAAATTGGGAAGGCGGATCGAGCCCGAGTGTCCAAGAACGAGAAAATGATCTGCCGTTACCGGCGTTTTGAAGGGATGCCCCTCCTCATCGCGCCAACCCGGGAGGAGCTTGTCAACGCCGATCGGATCGACCACCGCGCCCGACAGGATATGCGCACCGATTTCGCCGCCCTTTTCCAGCACGACGACCGAGAGTTCAGGATTGATCTGCTTGAGCCTGATGGCTGCGGACAGACCCGAGGGCCCTCCACCAACAATCACGACATCAAACTCCATGCTCTCGCGCTCTGGAAGTTCGGTTGTCTCGCTCATCATTTCCTCCTGAATATGCATGCCCCGCAAACACGATTGATCCCGTGTTTTTCCGATTTGTAGCCTAACAATAGCCGTATGACAGCGGGAGTTGCGCATTCCAGATGCGGCCAATTGCCCTCATCCTACGACGATCGACGGATTTTCATAGTTTACCTTAACGTAAACGTCAATATTTTGGTCAACGCTGAGTGCACGGCCGAGAGTTGCGCCTTTGTACAATTCGTTCATACTCCGGCTATCGAATTTGTTGCGTTGTATGGCTGCTGGTGGCAATCACAAACTGATTGGAGACCGGATGAAACTGGCCCGAGTGATCTGGATGCTCAATGGTTGTCTCGCCATCGGCATGCTTTTCACTGTTTTCGCTTCAGAGGGGGTGGTGGCCGAGGAGCCGGAAATATGGACAGCCGGTCCCTACACTTTTTCCGATGAACTTGGCGGCTTTACGATTCGCTCGATCAGCGGGAAAGGTACAATCGACGATCCCATTGTCATCGTTGAGGAATTCGATTCCGCCACGCCAACCACCCTTGTTATTCGCACCGAGCGGGTCGCGCTGGCAAATCCCAGCGAGGATGTTGGCATCCTGTTTTATCTGCGCGTTCAGGCGATCAATGGCAGCGGCCATCCCTGGATCGAGTTTGCGTTCGAGCTTCAGGAACAATTGCACGTGCCGAGCGATTATGGCGACGGCCTGTCGTTTTATCAGCCCGGTGACAAGACAGGCCTGATCCATTCAAATGGTTTCAAGGAATATAGTGACGATTTCGAACCCTACGACCGGATGGTCTTCCGTGGCGGCCAGGTGGACCCCCGCGCGAACGCGACTTTTGAGTTCCCCGTTGCCGACTTTACACCCAAACGCCTGTTTTATCTGGTGCAGGACCCGCGCATTCCATCATCGTGACCTTGCAATCAAGCGCGCAATTTGCGACTTCAGTTGCTGTTCTTAAGGATTGATCATTGCCGAACCTGCGCGAACTGCTGCACTTCTATGCCGAGGCTGGCGTCGACACGCCGCTCGAAGATGCACCGGTCAACCGGTTTGCGCAGGCTGAAGTCAAGCGCCCGGTAACTGCGCCGCCGGCAGCGGCCCGTTCGCCGATGCCGCAACCCCAGGCACGGCAGGATACCACGCCCCCTCCGTCGGCGCTCGGCAAGGCTTCCGTTCCCGACGATGCGAAAATCGGACTGGCGCGGCAGCTTGCGTCGAGCGCTGCGACACTGGTCGAGTTGCATGCGCAGCTTGCCGCCTTCGAGGGATGCAATCTCAAATTCACCGCCAAGAACCTTGTTTTCGCGGACGGAAATCCACAGGCATCAATCATGTTCGTCGGCGAGGCGCCGGGACGGGAAGAAGACCTGGAAGGCGTTCCATTCATTGGCCGTTCCGGTCAATTGCTCGACCGCATGTTTACGGCGATCGGCCTTGATCGTACCAGTGTTTATATCGCCAACACGATCCCTTGGCGCCCGCCCGGCAACCGCACTCCGACGCCCCTGGAAACCGAGATTTGCCGGCCCTTCTTCGAGCGCCAGATCGAACTGGCCAATCCGAAACTGCTGGTCGCGCTTGGCGGTCCGGCGGCCAAAGCGCTGACCAATGCATCGGAAGGCATTCTACGCCTTCGCGGTAACTGGAAGAGCCATATCACGGCATCTGGGATTGAGATTCCGGTCATGCCCACACTGCATCCTGCCTATCTCCTGCGAAACCCGGCGCAAAAGCGCTTCGCCTGGCGCGATTTCGTCAGTGTCAAATTGCGGTTGCGCGCGCTCACAGATTGATCCATACGCTCCCGAGTGCCAGGTCTTGGCGCAAAACTGGAATAGCAGTGTCGTAATCTCTGGCTTGCCGGCCAATTGAAACCTGTAGTTTCGGTTCTGAAACACAGGATACACGAATGTTTCGCCAGCTCTTGCCGATCACGGCACTATTGACCAGCACGTTCCTGATGCTGACGGCAGGCGGCCTGGCAGGTATCCTGCTGCCTCTGCGTGCCGGAATGGAGGGCTGGACACCCACCACGATTGGTTGGCTTGGCACAGGTTACGCGCTCGCCTTCACTGGCGGCTGCATCATCGTACCGCGACTTGTCCGCCGCGTCGGTCATGTTCGAGTATTTGCCGTTCTCCTGACGCTTTTGAGCATGTCGATGCTGTTGCACGGGTTGATCATCAATCCCTGGGCATGGACGCTGTTTCGCGCTCTGGCCGGCTTTTCATTGGCCGGCAGCTACATGGTCATCGAGAGCTGGCTGAACGAACGCGTCACCAATTCGACGCGCGGCATGGTTTTCTCCATTTACATGATCGTTTCCATGATCGGTCTTCTTGTCGGCCAATACATCCTGCCCTTCGGCAATCCCGCGACGCAGGTGCTGTTCATGATTGGCGCGCTGATCTATGCCTCCGCCCTGGTACCAACGGGCCTTTCCAACGCACAATCGCCGCGACCGCTCACCCAGGTATCGCTCGATCTCCCCGGGCTTTACCGCAAATCCCCTGCCGCGTTGATCGGCTCGCTGCTGGCGGGGATTATTGCCGGTGCATGGAACTTCCTGTCAGCCGTCTACGGCCGCGACATTGGCCTGTCGACCTTCGGCATTGCCACGATGATCGCGAGTTCCATGATCGGCGGCGCAATCTTCCAGTACCCGATCGGCCGCGCCTCCGATTTCGTCGACCGCCGCTATGTGATGGTCGTTGCCGGAATTGGCGGCGTTGCGATTTCATTGACCATGATTATGGTGCAGCCCACCACGCCATGGGTGATCTACACGCTGATGTTTGCCTTCGGAACTGTGCTGTTTCCGATCTATTCACTCAACGTCGCGCACGCCAACGATTTCGCCGAACCCAGTGAGTTCGTCAAGATTTCCAGTGGGTTGCTGATCGTCTATGGCGTTGGCAGCATGATTGGACCGCAGATCGCCGGGCGGCTGATGGACCTGAACGGGCCATCCGGCTTCTTCGTCACCATGGCGGTCAGCTATGCGGCCTACGGCTCCTATGCGTTCTGGCGGAGCCTCCGCCGTGCATCGCAGGCGCCGTCGGCCCGGCCCGACTTTGCCATCCGCCCACATGACCGGCCACAAACGCCGGAAACATTGCAGCTTCATCCTTTGAGCGAAGCCGCACAGGAAGAGTAATTCTCAACCCTGCGGCGTTGAAACCTTGCGCGCCCTCGCCCGGGCCAGGCCCAGCTGGTGCTCGCGATAGATGATGAAAATCCCGGCGCTGATGACGATGACCGCGCCGAGGATCATTTCGACTGTCGGTATATCGCCAAATAGCAGATAACCGAGGGCCAGCCCCAGGAGCATGGAAGTGTATTCGAACGGGGCAATCGCCGATATGTCCGCGTGGCGATAGCTTTCCGTCAACAGGATCTGCGCTACACCTCCAGCAATTCCCGCCATGACGAGGCAGGTTGCCTGAAACGGTGTCGGCCAGACCCAGCCGAACGGAAGGCTGACCAGCGCAATCAAGCTCGAGGTAATGGAAAAGTACACGACGATAGTGGGCGTGCGCTCGCTCTGTACCAGCCTGCGTACCAGCAGCATCGCGACTGCCGCAAGGCCGGCGCCGCCCAATGTGGCTAGTGCACCGATTGCCTGGTCGCCACCAAATTCCGTTTCGCCCGCGAAGAATGACATGCGCGGCCAAAGGATGATCAGTACGCCGACCAGACCGAAACAAACGGCAGACCAGCGATGCAGCCGTACCGTCTCTCGCAGAAAAATGGCACTGAACACCACCGTTAACAGCGGAGCAGCGTAGCTAATGGCGATCGACTCTGGCAGAGGCAGCTTCGTCAGACCGAAGAATGTGAGACTCATGGCGCTCACGCCGACAAAGCCGCGCCAGAAATGGCTGAACGGTTCCTTGGTCTTGAACGCAACTGCCATCTGTCCCTGCCAGGCAATAAAGGCGATAACCGGGAAAATTGCAAAAAATGAGCGAAAAAAAACAAGCTGTCCCGCAGGTACGCCGTCTGATGCCTTGAGCAGGCTTGACATGCACACAAAGACGCAGACGGAGGCGACCTTCAGACCAATTCCAAGCATGACATTGGTAGTACGCACTTTTTCTGCAACAGGCGGTTCACCATCCTGCGGGTGAACGATGGTAGTCACGGTTGGGAATCCTTGAGGAGCGAGAATTTGACGTGCCGGCTTGGAAATTCAAACTGATATATCTTTAGGCCCGTTTAAAACGGCGCGCCAGAGATTAATCGATCACGTTGCATTTTTGCGGCAAATATTCTGGTGAACGCAACCAGATCCGCTTTGCGTTGACACCATTCAACCTGACGTTTGTTGCGTGCTGCGCCAAACTCAGAGACCACGGCATCAGCCATGCCTTCAACTTGGAGGTGACTATGCGGTATCCGCCGTTTAGCGTCACCCTTATCGTGAAAAGAACCCGGACTGGCTGGCAAGTCTGTTTCCGGTTTCTCTTCACGATAAGGAAAGGAGGGTGGGCGAAAGCTCATCCTCCACTCCAAGATCACTATATCAGGATTCCTGCACCCTTTCCAAGTCGCAGATTATCATCGCGAGCTTCGCACCGCTTCTACTGAGTATCCCATCATTGTGCCTTGCCGAAAACACGGCTAGGTTCCGGCACCACATAAAGGACAGTTAGAACAATGCGTACCGATACCGGCCAAGTTTTTCATCTGGATGATTACAAGCCAACCGATTTTCTCATTCCCGAAACCCATCTGGACTTTGCGCTTCATCCTGAGCGCACTGTCGTCAAATCGACATTGCAAATCGAACGCAGGCCGGGCACCGCTGCCGACGTACCGCTTGTTCTCGACGGAGACGAACTGAAGCTCGTCGATATCCGCATCGACGGCGCCCCTCTTGGCGACAATACCTTCCTGGCAACACCCGACCGCCTGGAGATTCGCGGCCTGCCGGAAAGTGGTAAGTTCACACTCGAGATCACCACGGAAGTCAATCCGACCACCAACCGCCAGTTGACCGGCCTCTACCGGTCGAGCAACGTCTATTGCACCCAATGCGAGGCCGAAGGCTTCCGCCGTATCACTTATTTCCTCGATCGCCCTGACCTGCTCTCAATCTATACCGTGCGCATCGAAGCCGACGCCAGCGAGGCACCTCTGCTCCTGTCGAACGGCAATCCCAAGGATAAGGGCACGCTCACCAACGGCCGGCACTTTGCCGTTTGGCACGATCCCTATCCGAAGCCCGCCTATCTGTTCGCGCTCGTCGCCGGCGATCTCGGTGTGATCCGTGATACGTTCACTACAGCGTCCGGCCGCCATGTCGACCTCGGTATCTATGTCGAGCACGGCAAGGAGCCGCGCGCGCTCTACGCCATGGATGCGCTGAAGCGCTCGATGAAATGGGACGAGGATGTCTTCGGCCGCGAATATGATCTTGACGTGTTCAACGTTGTGGCTGTTTCCGATTTCAACATGGGCGCGATGGAGAACAAGGGCCTCAACGTCTTCAACGACAAGTATGTTCTTGCCAATCCCGAGACTGCAACCGATACCGATTATGCGGGGATCGAGGCGGTAATTGCCCACGAATATTTCCATAATTGGACTGGAAACAGAATCACTTGCCGTGATTGGTTCCAGCTTTGCCTGAAAGAAGGGCTAACCGTCTACCGCGACCATGAGTTCTCCGCCGACATGCGCTCGCGGCCGGTCAAGCGCATCGCCGAAGTGAAAGGACTCAAGGCGCACCAGTTCCCGGAAGATGCCGGTCCCCTCGCCCACCCGGTCCGCCCGCGCCAGTTTCGGGAGATCAACAACTTCTATACCTCAACCGTCTACGAAAAGGGTTCAGAGGTTGTGCGCATGATCCGCACGATTCTTGGGCCGGATCTTTTCCGCAAAGGCATGGACCTTTATTTCGAGCGCCACGATGGCGACGCGGCAACCATCGAGGACTTCATCAAGGTTTTCGAGGACGCTTCCGGCGAAGACCTGAGCCAGTTCGCGCTGTGGTACGACCAGGCCGGTACCCCCAATCTTGCCATCACCTATGATTACGATCCGGCGACCAAGACCTTCGAGATCGAGATCGAACAATCCCTGAAGCCAACCCCGGGCCAGCCCTCCAAGAAACCGATGCACATTCCTGTCCAGTTCGGATTGCTGGGCGCCAAGGGGCGCGAACTCAAGCCGCGGTCGGCCAAGGGTGGGCTGGTCAAGAACGACGTAATACATTTGCGCAAGCGCAAGGAACGGTTCAGCTTTTCCGGAATCCCGGAGAGGCCGGTACCATCGCTGCTGCGCGGCTTCTCCGCCCCGGTGACACTCACCAGCGAACTGACGCGATCAGACCTCGTTTTCCTTGCCCGCAATGATGGCGATGAGGTTACTAGGTGGCAGGCCCTCACCCAGATACTGAATGCCAAGCTGACCAGCAATTCGAAACGGGTTCGCGGAGGCAAACCGGCGACCATCGAAAATTCATCGATCAAGCTCCTTGGCGAAATCGCATTCAACCCGGCACTGGACGAGGCGTTCCGTGCGCTCTGCCTGAGCATTCCGTCTGAAAGCGATATTGCGCGCGAGCTCGGCACCAACATCGACCCGGATGCCATCCTCGGCAGCCGCAATGCGCTGATCAGTGCAGTGGCAGAGAGCCATGCCGAAAAATTTGCCGAGCTCTATGACAGCCTCGATCACGACGGCCCGTTCCAGCCGGATGCGGCCAGCGCCGGGCGCCGTTCTTTGCGCAACGTGTTGCTGGACTACCTTAGTGTTGCCGAAGGCAATCCGAAACTGGCCGCAGCGCAGTTCAAGCATGCGGACAATATGACAGACAGGGTCGCCGCACTCGGTGTCCTTGTCCAGCGCTTTGGCGGCGGCCAAGCAACCTGCGACGCACTGCGGGCGTTCGAAGAACGGTTTGGCAATGATCCGCTGGTCATGGACAAATGGTTCATTGTGCAAGCCATGCAGCCCGGGGAGGAAGCCTTGGGCAAGGTGCGTGGACTGATGGCGCACAAGCTGTTCTCGCTCGACAATCCGAACCGCACCCGTGCGCTGATAGGTTCGTTCTCCAGCGGCAATCAAACAGGATTCAACCGGGCCGACGGCCACGGCTACAAGTTCTTTGCCGAGACTGTGCTGACGATCGACAAGAAGAATCCCCAGCTCGCCGCACGGCTTTTGACAGCAATGCGCTCCTGGCGATCCTTCGAACCGGTGCGCCGCGAACATGCTCGCGAAGCGCTTGCCACCATCGCGACGGTCAGCGGCCTGTCGTCCGATGTGCGGGATATTGTCGAGCGAACGCTCGCCTGAGGCCGCGCTGGAGGGTTATCCACCGCCCGATTTTCCAATTACCCTCGGAGAAATCCGAGGGTAATTTGAGTCATTTCAAGGCGTTATGACTCGTCCTTTCACCGCTATTTTCGCCCGCCTTAAGTATTGATAAATATTTAACAAAGGGACTAGACACGCAGAATCAGTTTTGATTCACTATAGGTGCTTCGGATGTGCGGCGTGCCGAAGCAAATCACTGATTATAAAGGCAAAATGAGGGGGCCATTCAATGGCAAATGCGGACGCGTATCACGCGCCGACGGGGAAGACTTACGCCAAAAACCGGGGTAATGCGCGGGGGCGCAACCGGCTTTCTGGCCACGTCAAACTTCTCGCTGACCCTGCCTACGGCAAGCTCCTCGCCGCGGAACCGTATCTGCGCCGCGCAATCCCGCCACTCATCATCATTTTTCTGCTCGTGCTCGCTGTCGTCCGATCGATGTCATTGCTTGCATGGCGCGACGATACGGAAAGTACAGCGCGTGCAACCCTGTCGATGGCTGCGAGCCATATTGCCAGCGTCATCGACAATCGACTGAATTCGGGGGACCTGAACGGCGGCCAGAAGCTTGATGCAGGCGATCTGCAGAATATCATCAGCGAGATCCGTTCGAGTGAGCTGATCCCGGAAGGCATGTGGTTTACCGTCACAGACCGCGGCAGCAACATCATTGTCTCGTCGGACGGCCTTGACCGCTGGCGTGACAGGAACCTCGACACCTTCGTTACGGAAGCACAGCCGCTGTTTCTCTTCGGCACGCGGGCCGGTGCGATGCCGGTGAAGGTTGACGGTACACCTGCACTCGCCGCATTCAGCCGTACAAACGGCGACATTGGCCAGGATGCGTACGCAGTGTTCGTCACCCAGCCGGTTGAGGCAATTTTTGCCGATTGGCGCAGGGTCGTCTCGATCAATGTCACGATGTTTGCCGGCACGGCGACGATCATGCTGATCGTCCTCTACGCCTACTTCAGCCAGGCAGCACGCGCCCAGGATGCG
Organism: uncultured Alphaproteobacteria bacterium; assembly: GCA_963777425.1. Classification (GTDB taxonomy): domain Bacteria; phylum Pseudomonadota; class Alphaproteobacteria; order Rhizobiales; family Rhizobiaceae; genus Phyllobacterium. The sequence goes on from CAVZQS010000013.1 coordinate 63,568, forward strand.
GACAAGCTATATCAACATACGCAGGCGCGGGTCGATACGGCGCTGGCGCGCGGCCGTTGCGGGCTGTGGGATTGGGACATGGCACGCGGGCGCGTCTACTGGTCGCGATCAATGTATGAGATGCTCGGCTACGAAGCCCATGATGCTATTCTGTCGCTCGGCGACATCTCCTCGATCATCCATCCCGATGACGATAAGCTCTACAGTGTGGCAGCGCAGGTTGCCGCCGGTGACATTACCCAGATGGACCGTGTCTTCCGAATGCGTCATGCGGAAGGTCACTGGGTGTGGATGCGGGTGCGAGCGCAGGTAGCAGACGCGAATATGGGCGATCTGCATCTCGTCGGCGTCGCTGTCGATGTCAGCGAGCAGCACCGTTTTGTCCAGGCGACCGCGCAGGCCGACCAGCGCATCCGTGAAGCAATCGAGAGCATTTCCGAGACCTTCGTTCTCTGGGATGCGGACAACCGTCTGGTCATGTCCAACAGCAAGTTCAACGAATATTCAGGCCTCGCCAATGAATGCCTCCTGCCGGGGATCAGCCGTGAAGAGCTCGAGCCACGCATCCGCGCCGTGGCGTTCGAAAAACGCATGGCGAACGAACACGGCCGTAATGGCGCACTGACCTTTGAACGGCAATTGGCCGATGGCCGCTGGCTACAGGTCAATGAACGGCGCACGCAGGACGGCGGTCTCGTCTCCGTAGGCACCGACATCACTCAGCTGAAAGTGCATGAGGAACGGCTGGTCGACAGCGAACGCCGGTTGATGGCGACTATTCATGACTTGAGCCTTGCCCGCAAATCCGAGATCGAACGTACGTTGGAGCTTACCGAACTCAACAGCAAATATGCCGTCGAGAAGGAGCGTGCTGAAGCGGCCAACCGGGCGAAGTCCGAATTTCTCGCCAACATGTCGCACGAGTTGCGCACACCGCTCAATGCCATCATCGGCTTCTCGGAAATCATGCACTCGGGCACCTTCGGCACGCTCGGCTCGGACCGCTATGTCGAATATGTCCACGACATTCATACCAGCGGAAACTACCTTCTCAACGTCATCAACGACATTCTCGATATGTCGAAGATCGAGGCCGGGCATTTCTCCCTGGATCGCGAAGAGATTGACCTCTGCCCGCTGATCCACGAGACCGTGCGGGTGGTTTCCCTGCAAGCCCAGGAAAAGGACGTGAAGGTCGAGACCCGGATTGCGGAAAGCGTTACGCTCAATGCCGACCGGCGTGCGATCAAGCAAATCCTTCTCAATCTCCTGTCGAATGCGGTGAAGTTCACCGATACGGGCGGACGGATCTCGGTCCGCGCACGCAAGGTGTCGGGTTCTCTGGTCTTCACCATCGAGGATACGGGCTGCGGCATCCCGAAGTCAGCGTTGAAGAAGATCGGCCAGCCTTTCGAACAGGTAGCCAACCAGTTCACCAAATCGCATGCAGGGTCCGGGCTCGGGCTCGCGATCTCGCGCTCGCTGACCGAACTGCATGGTGGAGCTCTGAAAATCCGCTCCCATGAGGGTGTCGGCACTATCGTTTCTGTGCGCATTCCGACCCGGGCAACAGAGCACGCCTAAGGTGAAGCCTACTACGTCGACGATTTCGCCTGATTACGTGCTTCCTTGAGAAGGGCATCGAATGTCTTTCGCACCCATTGCGCGGTCTCGGCAAGCTGGCTCTCGACACGCTCCATATCGGGCAGATCGCAGGCGCGGCAGAGCAGTTCGGATAGTCCGGGCGGGAAATCCTCGCGCTTCACGTCGCCGTTCAGGCACAGGCGAATGATCTGGGTGATGCCCGTATAGAGATGAGCCGAGTTCGACGAGACTGTCGGTCACGGCCGGATCGGCGAAACCCGGTTTGAGCTTCGCCAGGACCTCCGCCGTGGGTTGCCCATTCGCTGGCCCTTCGACATTTTCCGTTAGCACGGCAAACTGGGCAATGAATTCGATATCGATGATACCACCAGCAACGAGTTTCAAATCCCATGCATCGCTTGGCGGCTTCTCGGCCTCGATCATCGCGCGCATTTCAGTTACATCCTTGGCAATCTTTGCCGGATCACGTGGCATGGCCAAGATATCGCTGACATCGTGTTCGATCTCAGCAAAAAACGTCTCATCTCCGGCAACCGGCCGGGCGCGGGTCAAGGCCATGTGCTCCCAGGTCCAAGCGTCCGTTCGCTGGTATTTGCGAAACGCGTCGATATGCGTGGCAACCGGCCCCTTGTTGCCGGATGGGCGCAGGCGGAAGTCGACCTCGTAGAGAACGCCCTCCGATGTCGGAGCCGACAGTGCCGCGATCAGTCGCTGAGTCAGGCGCATATAGTACTGCGATGGCGCGAGACCCTTCTCCCCATCCAACTCCTCCGCGTGCTCATCATGGTCGTAGAGCAGGATGAGATCGATATCGGACCCGGCCGTCAGTTCCCGGCTGCCAAGCTTTCCCATGCCAAGAATGGCAATGCGCCCGCCACTGATCCTGCCATGCTTGCTGACAAATTCGTCCATGACGGCTTTGAGGGCCCTGTCGATAACAAGATCGGCCAGATGCGAAAAGGCCTTGCCCGCCCGTCCACCGCTGATCGCGCCTGTCAACAACCGGATGCCGATGAGAAAGCGATGCTCGGCGGCGAAAATGCGCAGGCGGTCAAGGATGTCCTCGTAAACTTTGCAAGGACCGAGAAAGCCCTCCAGCCGTTCGGCGAGATAGGCACGTGTCGGCACATCGGCAAAGATCGCAGGATCGAGCATTCCATCAAAAATATGCGGCTTCCGGGTGATGATGTCGGCAAGCCGCGGCGCAGCGCCCATGATCAGCACTAACAGATCAAGCAGGCGCGGATTGGATTGCAGCAGGCTGAACAGCTGGATACCTGCCGGCAGGCCCTTTATCATCCCGTCGAAACGCATCAGCGCCTCGTCGGCCCGGCTCGTCGCACCGAAGGCCTTGAGCAGAACCGGCGTCAATTCGGTCAGACGCTCGCGTGCCTCCGCCGATTGTGTCGCACGATAGCGGCCGAAATGCCACGTGCGGATGACCCGGCAGATATCGCTCGGCCGTTCGAAGCCGAATTTCTCCAAGGTCTTCAAGGTATCAGGGTCATCGACGTCGCCGGTGAACACCAGATTGCCCGCCTCGGCCGTCAGATCTTGCGCCTGCTCGAACAGGGCGGCGTAGTGAGTTTCGACAGTCTTCAGGGCTGTTCGAAAATCTTCGGCAAAGGTCTCGCCATCGCTGTAGCCCAGCATATGGGCCACACGCAGAAAATTCTCGTCATCTTCCGGCAGCATATGCGTCTGCTCGTCGGAGATCATCTGGATACGGTGCTCGACATCGCGCAGGAAACCATATTTCTCCGCCAGTGTGTTGCGTGCTTCCTCGCTGATCCAGCCAAGGCCATGCAGCTCACCCAGCATGTCAACAGTGCGCGAACCACGCAGTTTCGGAAAACGGCCGCCGGCGATCAATTGCTGGGTCTGCACAAAAAACTCGATCTCACGGATGCCGCCCCGGCCGAGCTTCACATTGTGACCGCGTACGGCAATCTCGCCGTGGCCCTTATGCGCATGGATCTGCCGCTTGATGGAGTGAACGTCGGCAATGGCCGCATAGTCGAGATATTTGCGCCAGACGTACGGAGAAAGCTCAGCGATTATACACTTTCCAGCATCGATATCGCCTGCCACCGGCCGCGCCTTGATCATGGCCGCGCGCTCCCAGTTCTGGCCACGCCCCTCGTAATAGTTGAGAGCGGCCCCCACAGGGATGGCCAGCGGCGTTGAACCCGGGTCGGGCCGCAGCCGCAAGTCGGTGCGAAAGACATAGCCGTCGGCGGTACGATCCTGCAGGATGCGCACGAGACGCCGCGTCAGCCGCGAAAAAGTCTCGACACATTCGTAGGGATCGGTGATCGCCGGGCTCTGTTCGTCGATGAAGACGATCAGGTCGATATCCGAAGAATAGTTCAGCTCGAATGCGCCGAACTTGCCCATCGCCAGAATGATCCAGCCGGAGTCCTTGTCCGGATGCTTCAGATCAGGAAGTTTGAGCTTGCCGGCCTCGTGCGCGTCACGCAGCAGAAAACGCACGGCCGCACCAAGGCATTCTTCGGCAAGCCGCGACAGCCAGAACGTCGTCTCCGAGGTCACAAACTGGCCGGACAAATCGCCCAATGCGATGAGCACATGGCCTTCGAGCTTCAATTGCCGAAGCGCGGTCATCAAGCCAGCTTCGGTAACATCGTCGCCTTCGCTCGTCGCTGCAATTTCCAGCATCAACGCTTCAAGGCGCTTGGGCAACGGCATTTCGAACAGCGGTTCGATGACCTTGGGGCGACGTAACAGAACGGTGCGCAGATAGGGCGAGAGGTCGAGGACTGCTGCAATGAAGGCTGCGGCTGGCTTGTTGGCTATCAAAGTGCCGGTAGCGGAACATTCCTTTTCTGCGGCGCTCTTGAGAAGCTCACGGAGCAAGGTCGCGGCATTCTGCTTGTCCAATGGTTCCAGATTGCGCAAGGCCTGCGCAAAGAAAGGAGCGTCAGCACCCTCGGCTCCGGAATTCATGCATTCTCCTCTCCCACCGGAAAAACGAGGACAGCCCGCAGCCCCGGCGCATTGTCAGTCAACTCCAATGTGCCACCGTGCAATTTCATGACGGCCTTGGCAAGACTGAGACCGAGCCCTGAGCCCGGTTGCGAGCGGCTTTCCTCCAGACGAACGAACCGTTCAGTCGCGCGCGCCACCTGGTCTTCCGGTATCCCCGGTCCGTTGTCGGCAACAGTGACCTTGACCTTGCCATCCTCTTTCTCGACGGAAAGCGTGACCTCGACAGGGTTCTCCCCGCCACCGGCATATTTGATGGCATTGTCGACGAGATTGGAGATTGTCTGGCCGACCAGCTCGCGGTTCGCCTTGACCGGGCTCTGGTCCATTGTTCCCAGAACAAGTTTGACGCCCCCGTCTTCAGCCAAAGGTTCATAAAGCTCAAACACATCCTCAACGATGGTCGATAAGGCTATCTGCTCCATCGTTTCGGTCGAATAGCCGGATTCCAGCCGGGAAATCATCAGGATGGCGTTGAAAGTCCGGATAAGCTGGTCCGAGTCGCTGATCATGCCTTCCATGGCAGCACGCCAAGCCTTGGTGGTCTTGGCATTCGAAAGTGCCGAACTCGGCGCGGTTATGCATACGTGTCAGCGGCGTCTTCAGATCGTGAGCAATATTGTCGGAGACATGCCTTACGCCCTCGTTCAATTCCTGGATGCGTGCAAGCATGCCGTTGAGGTTTTCCGCCAGCCGATCGAATTCGTCACCCGACCCGCTTACCGGAAGCCGTCCGGCCAGATCGCCGCCCATGATACGCTGCGAGGCCACCGAAACTTCATCGATCCGTTGCAAGGCACGCCGGCCGACAAAAAACCAGATCAAAAAAGCGCCAACGCCCATGATGCCGAGCGCAGCCATCAGCGCCCGCCGCACGACGAGGCGGACTTGCTCGGGCTCGCCAAGATCCCGGCCGACCATGACCCGGATACCATTGGGCATGACGATCACACGCGCGATGGCGGTGTGCGTCTGCGGATCATTGCCTTCGCCATAGCGTTCATAGGTGATGGGACGCTCGATCCAGCCCTCATTCTGCAGCACGCCGATTTCTATGCTCTGGACGTTGCCGGCGACGATCCGGCCGGCTGGATCAGCGACAAGATAAAGGTAAGCTCCGGGCTGGCGGCCGCGCCGGTCGATCGATCGGACCAGACCCGCAATGCCGCCACGTTCATAAGCCTGGCCGATGCTCTCTATTTCTTCGTTGACCGCGGTTTCGGTCTGCGTCGTCAGTAGCCGCACCGAGAGGCTGGTCATGTAGAAAACGAGAACGAGCGCGCACACGGTGAAAAGTAGCAGATAGAGCGCTGACAGCCGCACGGCTGTCATTTTCATCATGGCACGGAAACGGCTCATGCATTGGGCCCAGCGGGGGATGCTTTCAGCATGTAGCCGGCTCCACGTACCGTATGCAGCAGCGGGGTGTCGAAACCCTTCTCGATCTTGCCGCGAAGCCGCGAGACATGGACATCGATGACATTTGTCTGCGGGTCGAAATGATAATCCCAGACGTGTTCAAGCAGCATGGTACGGGTGACGACCTGTCCCGCATGGCGCATCAAGTATTCGAGCAGCCGGAACTCGCGTGGCTGCAAGATAATGACCTGTCCTGCGCGCTTGGCCGTATGCGACAGCCTGTCCAGTTCAAGATCGCCGACCCGGTAGATCGTTTCGGCCTCCTTCGGGCTGGATCGTCTTTGCAGCACTTCGATCCGTGCAAGCAGTTCCGAGAAGGCATAGGGTTTGGTCAGGTAATCGTCGCCGCCGGCACGCAGGCCCGTGACACGATCGTCAACCTGCCCGAGCGCCGAGAGGATCAGCGCCGGGGTATCGTTTCCTTGGGCGCGGAGAGCGGCGACCACCGAAAGACCATCCCGGCGCGGCAGCATGCGATCGACGATAAGAGCGTCGTAGCTCCCCTGCTCGGCCAGCGCATAGCCCGTTTCGCCATCGCCTGCGACATCGGCGGAATGACCCGCCTCGGCGAAGGCCTTCTCCAGATAGCGTGCCGCTTCGCGGTCATCTTCAATAACGAGAATCTTCATGGCATATACTAAGCCGGTTTTGATGCGTGAGTTAAGAGCGTGGCGCGAACGAGCCGATAAGAGAAGTGGGCGGCAGATTATCGAAGGATCTGCCGCCCGTATGCTTTGGCGCTAGCGGGGGTGGGGTGTGCAGCGCCGCAGCAACTCTTGCCCGTTGCCGATCAGCCCTGGTTGATCGGCAGTGCAACGAACCGCGACTGGTCGTTGGTCTGCACCTGCAGGAGCACCGCCTTGCGGCCGGTCTTGCTCGCCTCGGCAATCGCCGCGTCGATATCACCGCCGTTCTTCACGGGCTTGTTGTTGACCGAGACGATGACGTCGCCCGTCGTGATGCCCTTGTCGGCCGCATCGCCCTGACGATCCACATCCGTCACTACGACGCCATTGCCGTCATCAGAAGGCATGACCGTCAAACCGTAATTATCGAGCGCGAACTCCTTCGACTGGTCATCCTGCTGTGGTGCATTTGACGCTTGGCTTTCGTCTTGCGGATAAGGCTTGATCGCAACATTGATCGATTTGGCTTCTCCCTTGTGCCAGACTGTCAGCTCAGCATCCTTGCCCGCACTGATCGCTGCAATCTTCTTGGCGAGGTCACGCGGATCGGCGACAGTTTCGCCATTGACAGCGGTAATCACATCGCCAGCCACGACGCCAGCCTTGGCAGCAGGACCATCAGCCTGCGGTTCGGCAACAAGAGCACCCTTTTCTTCAGACAAGCCCAGCGATTCAGCGATTTCCTTGTTCACCGGCTGGATTTGCACGCCGATCCAGCCGCGCGAAACCGTGCCTGTCTTGATCAGCTGGTCGACAACATTCTTGGCGGTCGTCGCCGGGATGGCGAACGCAATACCAACACTGCCACCCGATGGAGAGAAGATCGCCGTATTGATGCCCACCACTTCGCCATTCAGGTTAAAGGCCGGACCACCGGAATTGCCGCGATTGACTGCAGCATCGATTTGCAGGAAGTCATCATAGGGGCCTGCACCGATGTCACGGCCGCGTGCCGAAACGATACCGGCCGTCACAGTGCCACCGAGACCGAATGGATTGCCAACTGCAACCACCCATTGTCCAACGCGGATCTGATTATCATCGCCGAAGGAAACATAAGTGAACTTGCGCTTGTCATCGACCTTGAGCACTGCGAGATCGGTACGCTTGTCCTTGCCGATCAGCTTGGCATCGAGCTCGGTGCCATCGTTCAGAACGACGGTATAGGCACTGCCATCCTCGACGACGTGGTTGTTGGTAACGAGATATCCATCCTCGGAGATGAAGAAGCCGGAGCCCTGAGCTGTCGGACGAACGCGGTCAGGCCGGTGCTGGTCACGAGGCGACTTGCGCGGTTCCATGCCGCGCTGGCCAGGACGCTGGCCGGGGCCGCCGAAATCATAAAAGAAGCGCTTGAGCGGGTGATCGTCCGGCAGCTGGTCCATACCAGGGAAACCCGATCCATCGTCGGAGGCCTGGGCGACAGTGCTCTTGACGCGAACACTCACAACTGCAGGGCTGACCTTCTCGACGACATCGGCAAAACCAGGCTGCTGGACCGAGTCGACACGCACAGCCTCAGCTTGCGCCGGTACAATGGCGCTCAGCGGACCGGTTGCCAGGAAGCCCCCGACGAGCGCCGAGGACAACAGGGCGGCTGCAATGCCCTTGCGGTAGGAAGAGGACTTGTTTGACATAAATGTATCTCCTTGAGGCGTTCGATCGACATTACGATCGCTCTATACCAACAGTGATACAGATAAGAATGTTACCCCGCCATTTCCGCAACATGACAAATTTGTAAGGTTCTACCGGAAGCTGGGGTAGCTTCACTCAATCACTTTATTGCGGCAAGCGCTGCCGATAGGCCTTTCAAAGGCGCCTCGAAGACAATCGTCGTCTCTGCGGTATCTTTATAGGATACCTGCGCATTTGCCTCTTTGGCGATTTGCTCACGCAAGACTGGACCGACCGGTAAATACGTCACGCAAACATTGGCATCGCAGGCGTCGGTCAGAGTTGCTACCGGCTCTTTTCGGCCGGGGAAGTTCAAAGCGACAGGCTTGCCCTCGCCCAGTTCAGCGCGCGTGCGCAAAATCATCATCGGTTTGCCGCCCTCGGTGGCCGCCAGCGACCAAGAGAAGGCGAACTGCCCTTCGCTGTCCACGATCGATTGCGTGATATTGCAAACCTTTTTCATCGTCTTGAGATTTTCGTCGCAGATCAATGTCCAGTTCGCGAACGGCTGACCAACGCCAAGGCGACGGTAGCTGCCAAACCAGATATTCCAAGAGCTTTTCCACGCTTTGGCGCACGGCCGGCCGTGCACAATACTGCGGTCAAGCGGCGCCGCTCCGAGCGGCCGCGTGACGCTACCGCTAAATCGGTCTTGCCGATATTTGCCGATAGAATACGTTTTCCACCCGATGAATTGAATTCGAATATAAAATATTCCATAACCGCTCCATGAAATATATTTTATGAGCAAGTCTTGCTCGCAATTGATGTATTTGCATTTTTATACAACCATTTGATGCAGTATTTCACAATCATGCTAAAAAGCGCAGGCGCACTGAACATAATTTTGGCATGTTTACTGCCAGAATCACAATGTAATCATAAAAATATTGTGCAATCAGATATACCAATCAGATATATGACGCAATGGCAAAATTAAATTTACATGCGTAATGATATACAGTTACAGACAATCCTTACACGTTGTTGCACCAAACCGCCTATTGTAGGTTGAATTGTTCGCCTTTCATTGGAAAGTTCGATTCGTTATCGTCACCTTTTGGAGTTCAACCATGATGCCGCCGCTCGGATCGACTATGCGCGTCCACCGGCCCTATCCGGGGGTTCTCGCCTTCTATGACGGCCGGATCGATGGAGTGCGAGCTTACTCGGACGAGCGGAATTGGCTCGACGACGGCGCCTACTCGCTTGGCCTATGTTCCTATGCAATCGTGTCGGGCAAGGAGGCGCTCGTATATGACACGAGCATTTCGCTGCCTCATGCGCGAATTATCCGCAAGACGCTCGAGGCTGCCGGGGCCAGCGAGATCCGGGTCGTGCTCAGCCATTGGCACACCGACCACATCGCCGGAAACGAGGTCTTCGCCGATTGCGAGATCATCGCCAATGATCTGACCGAACAGGCCATGCGTGACAACCGCACCAATCTTGAAAATCGAAACCCGCCGATCCGGCCGCTGATCATGCCGAACCGGATATTCCACGGTGAACTGCAATTGAGGATTGGGGAGATCGATGTGGAATTGCGCCATGCCGACATTCACAGCCATGACGGGACGATAATGATCCTGCCGCGCCGCAAGCTGATGTTCGCCGGTGATACGCTCGAAGATCCAATCACCTATGTCGACGAACCAAAGCGGTTAGAGCACCATCTGCGCGATCTAGATCGCATTGCGACCTGGGACTTCGAGAAAATCTTGCCCAACCACGGTGCTGAGGACAGGATCGTGGCCGGCGGCTATGGGCCCGATCTGATCACGGCAACCCGCAATTATGTGACAAAACTCCTGCGCCTGCGCGATGAACCAGCGCTCGCCGGGCAGGACCTCGGGACTTTCATTGCCGACGACCTGCGCTCTGGCGCAGTCCAATATTATTCACCCTATGAAGCGGTCCATACGGACAATATCAAGGCCGTGCTGACTGGCCACGCCGACGAGTAGGCTTCAATCCCCGGACGCCGTGAACAGCTTCTTCAGCTGTTTCTTTTCGCTTTCGGAAAGCGGCGCCGTTTCAACGGTCGTGGTCCGCCGGCGCCGGATGGCCACAACAATCGCCACGCCGCCGGCAATCAATGCAGCAATGGGAAAGCCCCACAGCAGCAAAGTGCTGGTCTGCAGGCGCGGCTTGAGAAGGACGAATTCGCCGTAGCGCGCGACAAGAAATTCCAGGACCTGCTCGTCTGTGTCGCCGACCACCAGCCGCTCCCGCACCAGCAGCCGCAGATCCTTGGCAAGATCCGCGTTGGAATCGTCGATCGACTCGTTCTGGCAGACCATGCAGCGCAATTCTGCCGAGATGATCCGTGCCCGTTTCTCCAGTGCCGGATTGCTCAGCATTTCATCGGGCGATACAGCCTGTGCGCTCGTCGCTGCAAGAGCCAAGGCGAAGCCAAAGACCAACCTGACGAGCAAACGGCTCATGGCGCCGTCCGTGGCTTCAACGCCCTTGACTTGGCCGGTGCGCCGACGCGCAGGCGCCGGTCGAGCAATGACATGCTGCCACCCGCCATCATGACCAATGCCCCGAGCCAGATCAGCGTCACGAACGGCTTCCACCAGATCCGCACGACCACACCGCCGTCCTTGGCGGCATCGCCCAGGGAGACATAGAGCTGGCTGAACAGGAATGTCTTGATACCCGCTTCGGTCGTCTGCATCTTGCGTACCGGGAAGAAGCGCTTTGACGAAACGAGTTCAGTCACGGGTTCACCTTCATCGTTGAGAACGGTGAACTTCCCTTGGTCTTCCGTGTAATTCGAGGTCTTGAACGGATCGATCCTGTCAAACCGCAGCGTATATCCACCTGCCCTGATGCCATCGCCCGGTTTCATCACCAAGACGCTCTCGGTTGCGAATGTCGAGACCGAGACGATCCCGAGCAAAGTGACACCGAGGCCAAAATGCGCCAAGGCGGTGCCGAATACCGAACGCGGCAGGCCAGCGACACGCTGGAGCATGGTACCGAGAGACGCCTTGCCGATCCCCGCCTTGAGTGCAAGATCGGTCAGGGCACCCATCATCAGCCAGACGGCAAGCCCGATGCCGAAGGCAGCGAGAACACCCGAGGTGGACGTGCGATAGAGTACAATGCCCACCACCAGCAACGCGATGAAGAAGGCCGTCATCAGCCGCTGTGCCACCGCAAGAATATCCCCGCGCTTCCAGGCCAGCAGCGGCCCAAAGGGCACCGCGGCGAGCAGCGGTATCATCAACGGGCCAAAGGTCAGGTTGAAGAATGGCGCGCCGACGGAAATCTTTTCGCCTGTCAGCGATTCCAGCAGCAGCGGATAAAGCGTGCCAATCAACACTGTTGCCGCCGCTGTTGTCAGGAACAGATTGTTGAAGACAAGCGCCCCCTCGCGGGAGATCGGCTGGAACAGTCCGCCCGGTGCCAGCGTCTGAGCACGCCAGGCGAAGAGTGCAAGCGACCCGCCGATGAACAGCACGAGAATGGCAAGGATGAACAGGCCGCGTCCGGGGTCGGTCGCGAATGTGTGCACCGAGGTCAACACGCCTGAGCGCACGAGGAATGTGCCGAGCAGCGACAGTGAGAACGTCAGGATGGCAAGGAGTATGGTCCAGATCTTCAGCGCCGAGCGCTTCTCCATGACCAGTGCCGAATGCAGGAGCGCCGTTCCGGCAAGCCACGGCATGAACGACGCGTTCTCGACCGGGTCCCAGAACCACCAGCCGCCCCAGCCGAGCTCGTAATAGGCCCAGTAGGAGCCCATGGCGATGCCGCCGGTCAGGAATATCCAGGCCGTCAGCGTCCAGGGACGCACCCAGCGCGCCCAGGCTGCATCGATACGGCCATCGATAAGCGCGGCAACCGCAAACGAGAAGCACACGGAAAACCCGACATAACCGAGGTAGAGCATGGGCGGATGAACGGCGAGGCCGATGTCCTGCAGGATCGGATTGAGATCCTGCCCTTCGATTGGGGCCGGATTCATGCGGGCAAACGGGTTGGACGTGGCCACAATGAAAAGCAGGAATGCCGTTCCGATCCATGCCTGCACGCCAAGCACATTGGCCTTCAGGGCTGGCGGGAGGTTATTGCCAAAGTAGGCGACAAGCGCCGTGAAGAAGCTGAGGATAAGCACCCAGAGCAGCATCGAGCCTTCATGATTGCCCCAGACGCCGGTGAACTTGTAGAGAAGCGGCTTCTGCGAATGTGAGTTTTCCCAGACGTTCTGCACCGAGAAATCGGAAAGAACGTAAGCCGCTGTTAACGCAGCGAAAGCCAGGGCGACCAGTGCAAACACGGTGAACGCAGCAGGCACGGCAACGGCCATCATCCGGTCGTCGTTCCGGCGGGCGCCAAGCACAGGCAGCACCGACTGCACGATCGAAAGGGCCAGTGCGAGGACCAGCGCGAAATGGCCAAGCTCAACGGTCATTGCTTGTTTTCTCCCTGCCAGACGCCCTTGGCCTTCAGACTTTCGGCGACTTCCTTCGGCATGTAATTCTCGTCGTGCTTGGCGAGAACGTTGTCAGCCACAAATGCCCCGCCGGGCATGAACCTGCCCTCGATGACCACGCCCTGATCTTCGCGGAAAAGGTCCGGCAGGATGCCGTCATAGGTAACGGGAACACTCTTGACGCGATCCGTGACCGCGAAACTGACCCTCGTGCCCTCACCCCGGACGACGGTGCCCTTTTCAACGAGACCGCCAAGGCGGAACCGCGATTCCGACTCCATGTCGGATGCCTGGATGTCGGACGGCATGCGGAAGAACGCGATCTTCTGCTGGAGAGCAAACAGCACAAGCGCCGCCGCAACTGCCAATACCAGCAGTCCGCCGCCAATCACCGAAAGCCGCTTCTGTTTGCGCGTCATCAGTTTTTCTCCGGGTCGCCTGGCTCGTCCGCAAGACCGAGATCCGCAGCAACCGCATCAAGCCGTGCGACTTTGTCCGCACTCAGTACTTTCTTCGCCCGGTCCAATGCTTCAAGCGCATCATTGGGCCGGTTCAGGACCACATAGGAGCGGACGAGCCGCTCCCAGCCATCGACATCATCAGGTGATTGTTTCAATTTTTCGGCAAGCCCGGCAACCATGCCCTCGATCATTTCCGCCCGGGCCTGACTGTCCATGCCCGCCGCAGCTTCGACCTGTGAAGCGTCCGGGCCAGTCCGTTCAATATCGCTGACATCGGGCGCATCACCGGCAATCTCCTGATCCAGCCGCGTCAATGCCGCTTGTGCCTGCTCGCGCCAGGGCACATCTGCCGGCGCCTCGACGAGCAATTTCCTGATCAGGTCCCGTGCCTCGGTCAGACGCCCCTGCTGCATCCAGCCGTCGATGATATAAAATTGCGGCCGCATGTCTTTTGGATCGAGCTCAAGTGCATGCCTGAATGCAGCTTCAGCCTCGGGCGTGATCTTGCCGTTTGCAGCAGTCGCAATCGCTTCGCCAAGTCCGAGCTGGCGGGCAGCGCTGTCGCCATTGAGGCGGATGGCGTTCTGGTACGCTGTGACGGCATCGGCTGGACGGCCAAGCCGCAGATAGATCGGTGCCAGCACTTCCCAGCCCTGACCGTCATCGGGATTGAGCGTCAGATGCGCCTCCGCGCGAGCAATCAGTTCGGCGGGAGTGCTCTGGTCCGCCGGCTTGGCGAGCCGCTCAGCCAGTGGCTGGGCCGGCAGTTCCGGCGACCCGAGCCTGGTATAGATGCCCCACGAAATCAGCGGGATAGCCAGGACAGTTGCCAGCGTCAGCCATTCGCGCGTTGCGCTTTTCTGCGGATGAATGACCGCCTCGTCGGCTTGTGCCGCCTTGGCGGATTTCAAAAGGCGGCGGCCAATTTCGGCGCGTGCCTGCTCACTGCTTGCATGATCGATCAGGCCGCGCTTCTCGTCGGCTTCGAGCTCCAGCAGCTGGTCGCGATAAACCTCAACGTCATATTGATTGTCCGACACGGGAGCCCTGACGCGGCGCGTCAAGGGCAACAGCACGAGCAAAGTCGCACCAACGGTCAGAAGTGCAGCGGAAATCCAGAAAACCATGGCTGAGACATACCCCCACCCCCACGTAAAATCCAAATGGATTTAAATTGATAGGGCAATTCGCCGCAAAGTTGCAGGCGCTCAAAGCTCCAGCGGAAACGGCGTGCGCTCCCAGATGTGTTCCATCTTGTGTGCCTTGACGGTGGTCTCCTCCCATCGGTGGAGGGTTTTTGCAATGAACTCCCTGTCTCTGGCCTCCAATGCCGGAAAAAAATCAGGTGCAACCTTGGTAAAATATGGTTCTATTCTCGTGTCCTTCGGCCGCAATTGCAAAGCCTTGCTGAAATCGCCGAGGGCTGCGGCCACGAATATATTGGTGAATACGCGATCATCAAAATGACTATAAAACGTCGTCGACTTAGCGCGCTCGTGTGCGATGTAGTCATCGAACGTCTTTATTGCCCGAAGCCGTGGCAAGGCTATTCCTTCAATATGGTTCCTCATGGCCGTAACGGTATCTGGCTTGGTTGCATCCCACATGCCCACAGATTGGTCGAAGAGCCATACAGGATTCCATCCCAGCATTATGTCCTTTTGTGCAGGCACAAGCGGATAAGTAACAATGTGCGGTTCGAACGATCGTTTGTCGCTACTCCGATCAACAAAGACGCCACGCAATATGTGGTGAACCGGCTTGACAATGAGAAATCGCCCAATGAGCACCAGATCCGAATGACGGGAAACAAGAGGCATCAACGCCTCCGTGACTTGGGCGGTTGTGGTCATTTCCAGCTCTCATCAAAATTGATTTCGACAATGATAATATCTGTAAGCTTGTTGTGAATCTTGTGAACGGCATTTCGCATCTCGATTGCTCGCGGAACGCTGATGCCCGCTCGCCGCGTTTTGAAATCATAGACACATACACGATTATCCCGTTCAGGACCCGTATATCAATTCGAACCGTGTTCTTCAGACCGTACCTGGCCAGATTGTCAGGAGACTTATCTGCTGCAATCTCCTCCGCAAACTTCAGATATGATCGTTTCGCCCGCAAGATATTGGGATAATTAGCGGTGGCGAGATTCTTCAAATTGGTATGTGCGGCCGTGCCAAACAACCATGGCGTCTCGTAATTTGACCGCGGCCCCGCCTTTTTGACTGCTTGATTTGCCAGCGATTGGACAATGCCGATTTCCGGACAATATTGTTTGACCTCATCCTTTTTCAACATTTGGACAGTCGCCACCCTTCGCTTGCCTGGCTGCAGTTCATCGTTCTCATCCCAGTCCTTCGGACGAAACAGCAGAACCGGCTTGACCGTTGGATCCCGTTGATTTGAGAGCCGGTTGTATTCAGCAACCGCCTCTTCGGCTGGCAACAGCCCGGTGGAGCGTCCTCCTTCGCGCAAAACGTAGGGCGTAACAAAGATGCCAGATCCAGTCCCACCGCCGATGATCCCCCGGCCGCCACCACCGCCCAACGCTATGGGCGAAGAAAGCGGGTCCTCACGACGCATGTATACCGGCTGCACCAGACTTGACGCCCCACCGCCACCATCCGTCCACTGTCCGCCATCAGGGTTGCCGGCGGGTACGCGTGGTTGGTCCGGGCGATATTTCAATGCAAACCAGAGCTGGAAAGGCTCATAAAGCGTTGACAAGGATTTCAGCTCACGATTGAAGCAGCCATGAAATGAAAACCTGAAATGACCGAGAAAAAAGATCGAATAAATGCAATCAGCCGCGAGGGTTACTCGCGGCTAATTTCGTCCGATTAAAAAGAGATTGACTACGGGCGTCCGGACCTTACGTCAGCGGCGTCCAGCTCCCGTCCTCGTTGCGGCAAGCGGTGCCACGCGCCGATTGCGGTGTCCCGTCAATGCGCACGGTGTGGGTATACTGGCGGCAGTTTTGCGAACCGACCTGATAGGGCTGTGCCGCAACGACTTCTCCGGAGCGGCTACCACTGGAGTTCTTCCATTCGACGCTCTTGCCGGCGGGTGAATATTCCAACGCCTGATACTCGGCCTGAAGGGCGCGCTTGCGGTCGGACGTGTCCAGCGATGCCTTGTTTCCGATGAGGCCATTGCCCAGCGCAGCCAATACATCTGAACTGGCAGGTTTTGAACCAGTCAGGCCGCTGAAGGGACCACCATTGGATTTGGAGCCGGAAGTCGTCGAGCAGCCGGCAAGAATAGCAACGGCAAGAAGGGAAATGGCAATCTGGAATTTCATCATCGGTCCGTTTTTACAATCTACAGTACGGCGGTGCTAACAGCCCTTTTATGGCCTGAGTAATCACCTGCTTGCAAGCAACATTCAGTTTCCGGCGACCGGAAGTGTCAGCCTCGCATTCAGACCGCCCAGATCGGCACTGCGTTCAAGCCGCAGCGTTCCGCCATATTCGCGTACCGTATCGTGTACAATGGACAGACCAAGGCCCGTTCCCGGCTTGGTTTCATCCAGCCGCCTGCCGCGCGTCAACGCATCCTTGATCTGCTCCGGAGCAAGTCCGGCGCCATCGTCCGCAACGCTGATCTCCAGCCCGTCATTCGACTCGGCAAGGGTGAGCCTGATGATACTCCGCCCCCATTTTCCGGCATTTTCCAGCAGATTGCCGACGATTTCTTCCAGGTCCTCCTGTTCTCCGGCAAAAATGGCGTCATCCATATAGTTCAAGAATTGGATATCCATCTCGGGATTGAGCTTTGCCGTTACCCGCACGAGCCGGGCAAGGATCGGCGTTACCGGTGCCCGGAACACGACGCTGTCGCGCTGCGCCGCGACGCGCGCACGTTGTAGATAGTGCTGCACCTGAACCTGCATGGCGGCGCTCTGCTCGGCGATGATACGGCCTTCAGTACCTCCGATGGTCCGGCTTTCGTTGACGAGCACCGACAAGGGCGTTTTCAAGGAATGGGCCAGATTGCCGACCTGTGTGCGCGAGCGCTCCATGATGCGGCGATTGTTTTCGATCAGCGCATTCATCTCGCGCGCGAGCGGCGCAATCTCAAGCGGAAGATTTTCGTTCAGGCGTGAGACCTTGCCTTCGCGAATCTCAGCCAGCGAGCGGCGAACCCGGTCGAGCGGACGCAGGCCAAACAGGATCACGGCAGCGTTGATCAGTGTTCCGCCGAGCGCGAATATGCCGAGATAGAAGTAGAGGGTGTTGCGAAAACCGGCGATCTCGCGTTCGACCTCGCTCAAATTTCCCATGACGCGAAACCGGGCGACGCGATTTTCCGCGTCGAGCACTACTTCCGTCTCGACAACCGATAACTGCTGGCCGTTCGGGCCGGGTACGGTATAGGTCCGCTGAAATGAGGTGTCGAATGGCACATTCAGGGTTGAAGGGGCATCGATCATCTTGTCGCCAAGCGATACTGATCGCAATGATCCCTTCAGATTGTCGGCAACCGGTTCAACTGACCAGTACCAGCCGGAAAGCGGGCTGGAATAGCGCACCTCGCCCGGGTCGGGCCGCCCAGCAAGTGCGCCGTCATTGACGCTGACCGAGGCAATCACGCTGAACAGGTGAGCTGAGAGCAACTGTTGGAAGCTCTTCAGCCGCGCATCGCCATACAAAGCGGAAATGATGGTCGCGATGGCGAAGAAGGAGATAATGGTCCATAGCGTCGAGAGCATGATGACGCGCAGCGACAGGGAGCGCAAACTGGGAAGATAGCCGGTCAGCGGGATTTTCACGCGTTATCTGCCCTTCCTTGAGGTATTTGGCGGCCTGAGAGCCCGTTCGGAATGTCGCTGCGGCACCGGAAGCGCAGAAAATCGCGTCAGATGATCGCCGCAGTGGAGTTTCAAACGGCTCTAAACCTTGGAGTCTTGCGATTTGATCCGATACCCCATGCCACGGATGGTTTCGATCAGGTCCATGCCCATCTTCTTGCGCAGACGGCCGACGAAAACCTCGATCGTATTGGAATCCCGGTCGAAATCCTGATCGTACAGATGTTCGACCAGTTCGGTGCGCGAAACGACCTCATCCATGTGATGCATGAGATAGGACAAAAGCCGGAACTCGTGCGATGTCAGTTTCAAAGCAGTACCATCGATGGTCGCCTTCGATGTCTTCGTATCGAGGCGCAGTGGTCCGCAGCTGATTTCTGATGAGGCGTGTCCCGCCGCACGGCGGATGAGCGCCCGCAGCCGCGCCAGCACCTCCTCGATGTGGAAAGGCTTGGCGACGTAATCGTCCGCACCGGCATCGATCCCCGCAACCTTGTCGCTCCAGCGGTCACGCGCCGTCAGAAGCAGCACCGGCATGATGCGTCCGTCGCGGCGCCATTTTTCCAGAACCGTCAGGCCGTCCATTTGCGGGAGGCCGATATCGAGCACAACCGCATCATAGGGCTCGGTATCACCGAGAAAATGCCCCTCCTCACCATCGAAAGCCTTGTCGACCACATAGCCGGCATCGGTCATGGCCTCGACCAATTGGCGATTGAGGTCACGATCATCTTCGACGACGAGTATTCTCATACAGGATATCCCTTGCGGATGCCGATCAACTGGCGGGTACGGCAACCTCGACGCGGCGCGGACGTTCACCGTCCTTGCCGGGAATGAGAACCACAACAACGCATACTTCCCGGCCGTTCTGCGTGACAGAGGTGGCGCGCGCAAGGGTTCCACCCTGCGAATCCGCCACCTGTTGTCCGACTGACGTGCAGTCCGCCGCCAGGGCTGCCCCGGCGTAGAATACGCCAGAAGCTGAGATCAGGCCCGCAAGGGGCAGAGAGAGATATGAGCGTTTCATCATGGCGTCATGTTTATCAATTGCTGTCTGAACGATGCATGAACAGTTGGGATGCGGCAGTCAGAATTGCCACAGGTAACGCCTTTTAACATCATAATTCTTTACGTGAAATGAGCGTCGTCGCACTGATACGACCAAAAAGTGCAACAATTCCGCTGAGTGCTGTCAGAAACTGCATGATTGTGTCGGTCACGGCGCCTTGATCCGCTTGATCGAGCCTTATGTCGAAGAAGCTCGAGCAGGAAAGCAGGATCGTAACAATCGAGGCCCAGACGGTCTTGGATTGGAACCAGAATTTTGCATTCGTCATAATCAATGTCCTTCTTAAATTGTTGTTTTGAAAATCATTTGAAAGGCAATTTGCAGCGAGCCGCCCGCCCTTGTCCAACAGCGGCCGACATCATCGCGACGCTGAAATCAATTTCGGCCTGGAGATCACCAAAATCAGCCAGCCGATCTGTAACACTATAAGTCCAGCTCGACCGGTCGACATCGACTGAACGGACCAATCGCTCGTTGTTTCTTATCTCGATGTGGTAGGCTTCCCTTTCCTCTCTGATTGGAATGTCGGCAGCGAGCCAGCTGTCGGCGTCGATTCGTCCGCGCCGGATCCAGGAAACATGCATGTCACCGTTCGAATCGATTTGCGATCTGACATGCACCGGTTCCAGCGGCTGCAGGGCACGAAGACCACCAGCGCTCGTCGTCGTGCTGAAAAACTGGTCAGAAAAATCCTCTCCCGACGCTCCGATGCGCCACGTGAGCTCCAACCCCGTTTCTTGCGCTTTCAGGCAATTGCGATTGAGCCCGCGCGTTTCGCCCTTGGACGGTTCATCGGTGACGAGTTGCGGCGAAAGGCCAAATTCCGTCGCCCCGGGGATAAGTGCGACCGCGTTCAAATCGCTCGCAACGCTGCCAACGGCACGCACGACCTCAAACTGAAACTGTGGAATGCGGTTACCATAATCTTCAAGCGGGAAGCGTTCGAAGACGAGATAGAGCCAGGGCATCGAGCCGTACCTTGCTCGATGTTTCTTCCTCGAGTGCCGATAGCGTATCCAGTTCCTTGCGCAGCAGCTCCATGATCCGCTGCGCCGCGCGCAGCTGGCGATTGCCCTGCCGCATCTCGGTGTGTGACAGCCCGTCACGCTCGAGCGCTCGCAAGAATTGCTGCTCGTCCAAACCGAGAACCGGCGCAATCTCGGCCGCCGATATGCCATGCTCGCGGCAAAGCATAAATGCGCTGCGCCGGCGCATCGCCTTTACGAAATAGTGTGCCATGGATTGTCCTTGAAAAGCGTCGGACGCGTATGTTGCCCGGTTCCACTGACCGCGAAGTCACAATTCCGACGATGACCAATACCTACAGTATGACCGTCACGCAGTCAAGGATTATTTTCCTATTTATGATATTTTTCTTAGAACCCGCTTTGAAATTCGCTGCGGTGAGTCATATGACGTGGTTTTCGAGAACCGGAGCGCAGCGTACATCAAGGTACGTGAGCACCGGAAGCGCAGAAAATCGCGTCAGATGGCCGCCGCAGTAGAGTTTCGAAGGGGCTCTCAAGCTGCCGCCTTTTTCCAGCCGAGAGCCAGAAGTCCCGCCCCTATCATCAGTGATCCGCCGGTGCGATTGACGATACGCTGAACCCTCGGCTTGCGAATGGTTTGCCGCGCCATCGACGCCATCAGCGCATAAGTGCCGGCATTCAGCGTAGCGAGCACGAGGAACGTCGTTTCGAAGATCACCATCTGCGTGAAGATCGGGCGCGTCGTATCGAGAAACTGCGGCAGGAATGCCACGAAGAAGATGATGCTTTTCGGATTGAGCGCCGTCACCACATAGGCGTGCAGGAAAATGCGCATCGCCTTCTCGTTCTTCGCCGGCATTTCCCCCGTCTGGGGGTTGGCGACAGGGGCACGCCAAAGCTTGATGCCGAGATAGATGAGGTAGGCGGCGCCGACCCATTTGAGTACGGTGAATATCGCTGCTGACGCCGCCAGCAAGGCGCCAAGTCCGAGCATGGAAGCGGTCATCGCGGTGAAATCGCCAAGCGCGACGCCTGCCACAGTTGCGGCTGCGAAGCGGCGGCCATGACCAAGCGCATAGGAAATGACGAGAAGGATCGTCGGGCCGGGAATGGCGAGAAGAACCGCCGATGCAGCAACGAATGCCAGCCAATGCTCAATGGACATGCTTTTGCTCCCACGTGGAAAAATCACACCAATCCATCGGATCTTCGCAATTGCAAGTGGAAACTTTTCGGCAACAGTCGCCCAGCAAAACTCCATATCGAGAGTACTTAGCCTTGTCGCATTAGTTATAAAGGCGGTATTCTTTTTGCGGGATGAAATGACCATATTAGCGCTTAAACAGCCGCCTCAAGAAGCTGTTAAGTGATATAGGCTACACCATATGTCTTCAGGGAAGGTATGGCTGTGAGGCTGTTGGGAAAGTCGCCGCGGTGAGGCATGTGGCGTGGTTTTCGAGAACCGGAGCGGAGCGTGCATAAAGTACGTGAGCACCGGCAGCACAGAAAATCTCGTCAGATGACCGCTGCAGTAGAGTTTCAAAGCAGTCTCTGAGCACAGGGCAGGCAAGAAATCTGATGGAAGAGCCCAGGCCAGGCAAGGAACGAAAGCGATTCAAGGTCTCGCCGCTGCTCGGACTTGATGCCTGGATCGATTCAACCCTGTACGAGCTGCGTTTTCGCCTGGCTGAGTTCTGGGAAGATACAACCATCTTTTTCCGCCGCTTCCATGTGACCGGATGGCGGCGCGCGATCTTCGAGGTTCTCGGCGAAACCTTCACCTGGGGCACGATCGGCTCGGTGGTCATGCTGACCCTTGCGATACCGGCCTTTCACGAGACAGAAAAGAATTGGCGCACGCGCGACGATTTCGCCGTGACTTTCCTCGATCGTTACGGCAACGAGATCGGCCAGCGCGGCATCCTGCATCGCAGCGCCGTACCCATCGACGAACTGCCGGATCATGTCATCAAGGCTGTTCTTGCCACGGAAGACCGCCGTTTCTTCGATCATTTCGGCATTGATTTTCTCGGGCTTTCACGAGCCATGACCGAAAACCTGCGGGCTAATTCCGTGGTTCAGGGCGGCTCGACGATCACGCAGCAGCTGGCGAAAAACCTGTTCCTCACCAATGAGCGCAGCATCGACCGCAAGATCAAGGAAGCCTTCCTCGCCGTCTGGCTCGAATCCAATCTGAACAAGAAGGAAATCCTGCAGACGTATCTCGACCGCGCCTATATGGGCGGCGGCACATTCGGCATCGCTGCCGCTTCGCAATTCTACTTCGGCAAGAGCGTCAAGGACGTCAATCTTGCTGAAGCCGCCATGCTCGCAGGCCTGTTCAAGGCGCCCGCCAAATACGCTCCGCATGTGAACCTGCCTGCCGCCCGTGCCCGTGCCAATGTGGTGCTGAGCAACCTCGTCCAGGGCGGCTTGATGACTGAGGGCCAGGTTGTCGGTGCACGCCGCAATCCTGCTACTGTCGTTGATCGTGGCCGGTCCGACAGTCCGGATTACTTCCTCGACTGGACATTCGACGAAGTGCGCAAGGTCGCGCAGAAAATGCCGACCCATACGCTCGTTGTTCGCACCACGCTCGATACCGGCATCCAGAAGGCAGCCGAAGAGTCGGCTGAGTTCCACCTGCGCAAGTTTGGCAAGGAATATAACGTGACGCAGGCCGCTATCGTCGTTCTGGAAAACAACGGCGCCGTCCGGGCGATCGTTGGCGGGCGCGATTACGGCGAAAGCCAGTTCAATCGCGCCACGGCCGCCCTTCGCCAGGCCGGCTCATCATTCAAGCCCTATGTGTATGCTGCTGCCATGGAAAAGGGCCTGACCCCGAAGACGCTGGTTTCCGGCGGAGCAGTATCCTGGGGCAACTGGTCACCGCAGAATTATTCGCGCCAGTATCTGGGCAAGATCGACCTCACGACCGCTCTTGTGAAATCCATCAATACCGTGCCGGTGCGCCTCGCCAAGGATTACCTGACCACAGCGCCGATCGTGGCATTGACCAAGGCCTTTGGCGTTGAATCGCCGATCAGCTCGCACAAGACGATGGTGCTTGGAACGTCGGGCATGACGGTTATGGATCAGGCAACCGGTTACAACGTGTTCGCGACAGGCGGGATCGCCGGCATGCGCCACCCCTTCACGCAGATCCTGAACCAGAACGGCGACGTATTGTGGGACTGGAAGAAGAACGGCGCGAAACCGCACCGGGTACTTTCGGAGACAGCGGCCAACAACATGAACTTCATGCTGGCGCAGGTGCCCGAATGGGGGACCGGCCGGCGCGCGGCGCTGCCGATGACACGTGCAGCGGGCAAGACCGGTACGACGCAAAGCTACCGCGATGCCTGGTTCTGCGGCTTTACCGGCAATTACACGGCTGCTGTCTGGTTCGGCAACGACAACTTCACGCCGACCAAGGAACTGACCGGCGGCATCCTGCCGGCCATGACCTGGCAGCGTCTGATGAACTACGCGCATCAGAACATCGATCTGAAAGCCATTCCCGGCATCGATCCTACCCTGCCCAAGCAGGAAAAAGTGGCAGCTGCGGAGGAGGAGGCCGTCGAAGAGGATACCGATGCACTGAAGGCCGAGGAGCGGCCACGTGTTCTCTCCAATGCTACCGCGGCAGCCGTCCGGGAGATCGGCCAGGCATTGAAGGACGCCCCGAGGCTGAAACCGCCAGTTCCACCAGCAAAAGTCTCCGCGCTTTGATTGCGTGTCCCAACGCTCCCGTGTAGTCCTGATCCCATGCTTCGAAATGTCTTCCTTGCCCTCATCGCGCTTGTGATTGCCTTCGGCGGCGGAACGCTGAGCGCATGGTATGCAGTGAGCCGTTTCGATGGTTTTGGCGCCCTCAGTATCGGGCAATGGATAGCCCATCCCGAAGCCGGCACGCCGTTTTCCGACCCCTATGCGAAGGCGCGCGCCGCACGGGAGGGCGCTTTCCCGCTCGGCAGCACCGAGGGTCTCGCCTTCTATGCCTACAATGATGATCAAGGCCGGACACTTGACCGGCGGTGCTCGTACAAGATTGAGGGCAACAGTCCGAACTCGCGATTCTGGACGCTTTATCCGGCTGATCGGGGGTTGACCGCGCTGTCGTCTGGAACCGACCGGCTGCCGGCAATTCACTCGCGGCAGATATTCCGCAAGGAGGACGGCGCGTTTGTTGTCAGTGTCTCGCCGAAGGCACAGCCCGGCAACTGGCTCGCCACCACAGGTAGCGGGCGCATGGTGCTGGTCATGACGCTCTACGACACGCCCGTTGGCAGCAATTCCGGTCTCGTCGACATGAAGTTCCCGGCCGTCACGAGGATCAGCTGCGATGGGTAAATTTCTTCGCGCCTTGCTCTTCGGTCTCGTCGGCGCCGGCCTCGTCCATATCGCGGTGGTGCTGCTGGTGCCCTATTATTCGGACCGCAATGCGTGGTCCCGCATATCCGCCTATGGCGGTGACTGGCAGTTTCATACCGTGGCGCGCGAAGGCACGCCAGGTATCGTGCCGCTGGCCTTCGATCCATTGTTTCAGGCGGCAGCATGCCGCTTTGACATAACCGATCTGCCTGCCCACATCACAGGCCTCGGCACGACGCCCTACTGGTCGATTTCCATCTACAATCGTCAGGGCGAAAACATCTATTCTATCAATGACAGGACCGCGATTGCCGATCAGCTCGATCTGGTTGTGGCGACACCCCTGCAGATGATCGAACTCAACAAGACCAAACCTGCCGCCGCAGAGAATTCGGTGCTCATCGAAGCCGATATGGACGAAGGCTTCGTCGTCGTACGCAGCTTTGTGCCAGATGGCTCGTGGAGATCGCAGGTCGATGCCTTCCTCAAAAGCACCAGCTGCACGCCACTGCTTTAAACCAGCAGACCTTCCAGTCCCACCGCCGTCCGCGACGGCGCGAACTCCTGCACGTCGTAATAGGCAATCTTCTTCTGATGAAACGGGTCCTCTGCCAAGATCTCCTGCAGGGCCTCTTCGCTTGGAGCTTTGGCGAGGATGACGCCCCCGGTTCTCGGTACCTTGGCGCCTGATGCGAGAAACGTGCCGGTGGCGTAGTGTTTTTCAAGGAACGCAACATGGGCGGGAATGGCCGCGTCGACATCGTCCAGCGGCACAACATAGGTCAAGGAAACGATAAACATCCGCTTCGCTCCTGATGTGCAAATCCACGCCTATATGTTGTGACCGTAAGCGGAATTCTCAACCCGGTCGGGGCATCGTATCGAAAAATCTGCGCGGTGGTCTTGGCTTGGCGCGCTTTGGCGCTTCTGGCGTGTAGCGTTCATAGCGTACGCCCGGGAAGATCATGATTTCGGCTGTTGCCGGACGTTTCGTATCTGCGGTGGAGCGGCGTTTTGCTGTGCTGCCTGGAAATGCTATGACAAACCCCATTTGGCCCATCCGTATGGTTAGTTGCTCTCCTCAAATACTCCGATGCATACGCGCGCATGATTTGCGCCATAATTTACTTAGACATACCGATGGTTAACGGGTTGCTAACGCTTCGCGGCTAATTTTAGCCATTGTTAAACTGCGTTGTGCGTCGTCCAGTGGAGTGTGTTCGTGAAGTATCCTGAGTTTCGGGCGCTTGAAGACCGCAATGGCGGCAGCAAGGCTGACGATCTCCTGACCGCATCTATTACCGCTTTCTGCTGCGTCGCGAGACCGGCAAAGAGCGATGCGCAGCAGCTTGAGGATCTCGCCGTTCCCCTTCTTGCCCTCGCAACGGCGCGCGTACGCCGCCATGCCGCTGCCGCCCTTTCCGAACTACCGCATGCGCCGAAGCGGCTCATCCTTGCCCTCGCCGAGGACGATGTCGACATCTCGGCCCCCCTGCTTCTGCGTTCGCCGCTGCTGCAACCCTCGGACCTCATCGACATCATCACGCACAAGGGCATCAGCCACGCTCGCGCCATTGCGCGGCGGCGGATCGCCGACCCGGAACTCATGCGGGTGCTCAAGAGCTTCAACGATCCCGCCATTGAGCGCGCGCTGGAAATCCAGGCGCATTTCGACAATGGCGAGGGAGTCGAGTTGCCGGGCGCGCCAACTGCGCCGGAATCGCCGCGCCTGCGGGAAACCCGCGAGGCACTAAAGGCTCTGATGCGCGACAGCGATGCGGGATTCTCCAGCGATCAGGAACTCGCCAACCATCTGATTGACGCAGCACTTCTCGACCATACGACATTTTTCGAAGAGGCATTCGCCAAGGCACTGGGCCTCTATCCGGACAGCGCCAAACGCATCATCGGCCATAGCCTCAATGCGGAGCTGACCATAGCACTCGCGTCGCTTGGCCTCTCTTCCGAAGCCGCGCACCTCATCCTTACAGGGCTATTCGGACTCGTCCACAAGGATCTGCATTCGCTGCGGCTATTCGTGCAATCCTATCGCCAGATTGATCAGGAAAAAGCAGAGGCGACTGTCGAGCGCTGGAAGGCACAGGAAAACTCGCAGAAGCTACGGCAAAAACTGCGCGAGATGGCGCAGGATTACGAAGACGGTTCGCGCCGGGTTTCCTAGAGCAATTCCAGCAAAAGTGGGAACCGGTTTTGCGTCCGGAATTGCGTAAAAAGTGATAAAGCAAGATTGGACTAGCCTTCCGCGACCGGAAAAAGATCCGTGCGATCACCGCGATAATCCTCGATCTCGACGATCCACAAATCGCGATCCCAACGTTTCTGCTTATCCAGATCGTCGTTGATACCAGCTTCGGCAACGCCGGTCTTCAGCGGCGTGAACTGGCGCTCATTGGGTTTTGTCTCGTCATAGACCATTTGCGGCGCCGGGCCGAAAAGGTCATAGGTGCCGTCGGCGTTGCGAAACTTGATGAAGATGGCGCCTGCTTCCGCCGCGCCCTTGTTGCTGAGCGCCGCGAATGCACCACTGTTGTTGATCCGTCGCACCAGCGCGGCAACCCAGAACTCAGATGTCAGGCGCATGGGTCAAATCCTTGGTGGTGGAAATTCGGGTCATGATGGGCCGAAAATCGTGTTTTTAGAGCACCGGAGCGCAGCGTACATTTTGGTACGTGAACACCGGAGCACAGAAAAACGCCATATGCAGGCCATCGTGAGTCGAATTTTAGTTGATGAGGCCGATTTCCTGCATCTTGGCAAGCAGCTTTTCGTCCGGTTCACCGGTGACCGGCAGGCGGAACAGCTTCTGGAATTCGCTCACGGCATCCTGTGTGGAGGCGCCGATCTTGCCGTCGATTTCGACCTTGTCATTGCCGAATGCCCGCAGACCCGCCTGAATCCGCACGATCTCGGCGGGCGACAATCCGCCACCGCCGGTATCCGCCGCAGCGTTGTGTTCAGCGCTCGCCGAAACCTTTTGCACTGTGGCCTTTTCTTCGGTTGGCTCTGGCTTTTTGGCCGGAACAGCAATGCTCGCCGTGGTTTCGCTGGCATTATCGACCGTCGGCTCGGCCTCGATACCCATATCCGCCGTCGCCTTGCGATAGGCGTCGATGGCGGCGCGAGTGCCCTTGCCCGAAATGCCATCAACAGTGCCGGTGTAGAATCCGAGCGCCAGCAGTTTCTCCTGCAGTTTTGCCACTTCTGGATCGCCGCCGGGAGCCAGCACCGGTTCGCCATTGATTGCGGCGGCAATGGGATCCTGGCTCTTCGGCACGGGAACCGACTTCACCTTGCGGATCGGCGCATCCACCGAGGTCTTGTTCTGCGACGAGCTACCGGGGAGGCTGCTGTCGTGCTTGATCGGCTTGAACACGAGGTCCGGACGGGTCCGGAAGAACACGCCGTCGTGGCCTTCTGGTTGATACCACAGGGCGTTGGCGGAGATGAATCCAAGTGTTACGAGAAAGGCTGTCGTCCCCCCGGCAATCGCCGGATTGCTGGCGATCAGCGCGCCTGTTGCCATAAGGGCTGCAGCGATCCGTCCCCGCTTGGGAGCACGGCGCTTAGGCCGATTTACGGGCTTCCCCATGGGAACCTCCCTTCATATCGCTGGTCGCGTGGAATTCGACGACGTTCGCAGACTCTTCCTGAACATGCGCCACGACAGGCCCGTCCAGTGCAATACGCACGTCCACCACTGTGCCTTGTCCCAGTGTGCTCTTGATCCTGAGATCACCGCCATGCAGTCCGACGAGCCCTTTGACGGTTGCAAGACCAAGGCCGGTGCCCTCGTGATTGCGTGTGTAATCGTTCTGCACCTGGCGGAAGGGCTGGCCGAGGGTCTTCAGATCCGCTTCGGCAATACCGATGCCGGTATCGCTGACGGAGAAGGCCAACATGTCATCCTCGATCATTGCGTCGATTGTGACGACACCGCCGCTCTCGGTGAACTTGACGGCATTCGATACGAGATTGATCAGCACCTGATGGATCGCACGGCTATCGGCAACGACATTGCCAATGCGCGGACTGACGCGGTCGCATAGGGTCACACCCTTCTGCGAAGCCTGGTGCGCCAACATATCGTGCACCATGGTCACCGCTTCCTTGAAGGCGAAGCTTTCTGCAAAGATCGGATAGGTACCAGCCTCGATTTTTGAGACGTCAAGGATAGCGTTGACGACCGACAAGAGGTGATTTCCCGAACGGTGCACCAGCTCGACATATTCGCGCTGGCGGCTGTCCGGCAGCTTGCCGCATATCTCTTGCAGGAGAACGTCGGAAAAGCCGATGATCGAATTCAGCGGTGTGCGCAGTTCATGGCTGACAGACGCGAGGAACCTGCTCTTGGCGATTTCCGCCGTTTCCACTTCCCGCCGCGCAATGACCAGCGCATTGCGATCGCTGACGGCCTGAGACACATCCGTTGCGACGACGACAAAACCCTCGCCCTGGCTATGCGGCACCGCACGCAAGCTGTAGGTGGCGAAGCGCACGCTATGGGCGTGCTTCGACGTCTCGCCCAGCGCAACGCAGCGCAATTTGAGTTCGACAGTTGCACTTCCCGCCCCGCCCTTCATATCGGCAAGGAAAGCGAGGTACTGCACGCGATCCGACACGTGGACGCGCTCCAGCAGCGGCGTTCCGATCAGGAGGTTGCGGGCGATGCCGAATTGATCCTGCGCCTTGGACGACATGGAAAGGATGAGTCCGTCGGTTGCGAGGCTCAACACAACGCCTTCGACAGCGCTCTCGAGATCGGCGACCCGATCATCGCGGCGAGCAGCCATCGCATATGCAGCAAGGGCTTTCACTGTTCTGGCGAGCAGTATCGCCAGATAGCCGAACGATGCGAGCAGGGCCAGCGGCGAGATCGATACGCCGGCTTCGGCCCGCATCGAGACGACCAGCAACGCGGCCAGAACAATTGCGGCGACGACGCCTGACA
Source organism: uncultured Alphaproteobacteria bacterium (assembly GCA_963777425.1). Taxonomy (GTDB): domain Bacteria; phylum Pseudomonadota; class Alphaproteobacteria; order Rhizobiales; family Rhizobiaceae; genus Phyllobacterium. Next base: position 93,086 of record CAVZQS010000013.1, read on the forward strand.
AATGAATGGATTTTTCGGACCGGTATATGAACCACGCTTCAAGCGGAATGGCAGCGGCCATGATCCAAAGCAGGATATTGGCTGACGGCGCGGTGGCTCCAATGGCGGCGATGGAAAGGCCGTAAGTACTGAGCGCGCTGGCGCCGACCACCGCACTGTCTTTCGACAGCGAAAGTGCGCCGCAGAAAATCATCGGAAACGCCAGAACACCGACGACCAGGCTCACGACACCGGCAACTTCGCCCATGTGACTGGTGATCAATGCAACCGCAAGCAGCAATGGCATGGCGAGAAAGCTGCCTGCCATGCGTGCATCGCGGTCGCGACTGGCAGCGCCGGCGACGGATGAACTTACCCAGCGCTTGCACAAACGCCCGTAGGCTTCGGCAATTCTGGATCGTGTGACGGAATGGATCGGCACCAGTTTTTTCCTGCTTTCCGCAAAATCCGGCAAGCGCCAGATGGTTCGCGGTCATTTCCCGAATGTTATTCGCAACACCCTTGTCGCATTGCTGCGCCGTGCGTCCACTTGGGACGCACAAAGGACGCAGCAACACTCAGAATGGCGCATAATCCTTTCCAAAAACGATTTTCTGTTTTTGGGGTCATGTGCAACCTTCGCAGACGAGGCTTTAAAGAAAGGATAAAACCGGGACTATCGGAGCAGCTCGCACCCCGTTTCGGGCGATTGTGAAAGGCATGGTAAATGAAGGGTTTCCCCCGGGACAGGCTTTCCCCAACGAATCGAGGAACACGGTTTTCTCGCCGCAAAAATTCTTAATCCTTCGTTTCTATGATTGCTCAAATGCAGAAATGCGTTTCAACGGGTTTTTGCCGGATCTGTGTCAATGTTTCCTCGTGAACCGCTCCTCTACGGTGGTTTTTCGTTGCGACAAAGGAAACGGAAATGTTCTTTCTGATCAGGTTTGCGATCAAGTTCTGCTTCTGGATGATGTTGATCTCCTTGTTCATTCCGGTGGACTCGAAAGACAATCTTCAGGGCGCAGGCCAGCCCGGCCCGATCGAGGCCTTTTTCGCTGCACGTGAGACGATCAGCGATCTCAGCGATTTCTGCACGCGCAAGCCGCAGGCATGCGAAACCGGCAAGGCCGCGCTGTCCAGCGCCGGCGTCCGTGCCAGCGAAGTGGCCAAGGTCGGAGTTGAATATCTCGATAGCCAGTTCGGCGAGAATGCTGGCGACCCGGACGCAGCGGTCGCAGCGGCCCATTCCGGCTTAAAGGCCGCCTCGGAAAGCGAGGCGGCCGATGCCATCAAGGCGAAGCTGCGTGAGATGGCCTTGCGTGAGATCCTGGAAGCGGCGATGCGCCAGCGTGAGCAGGCGAACGAGGTGGACGACAAGACGCAGACCGGGACCGTCGCGAAGCAGTAGAGAACCGCTTCAGAACAGCCGCGGCCGGTTTCAGATTGGGCCCCCTCTGTCTGTTGAGATTCAGGTCAGGACATGCCGAAATTGGTGGATTTCAAGAACCGGAGCGCAGCGTACTTTAAGGTACGTGAGCACCGGAAGCACAGAAAAGCGCCATTTGCAGGCCGTCCTGACCTGAATATAACAGACATAGACCGTGACGTTTGGCGCATGGCTCACTATATATGCCATGAAAAGGAAATTTTGCATGGCACAGACGATTGACGACATCATTGCTGATTTCGACTTCCTCGATGATTGGGAAGACCGCTACCGCTATGTCATTGACCTCGGACGCGACCTGGGGCCCTATCCGGACTCAGCGCGGGATGCGGTGCATAAGGTCAGAGGGTGTGTCAGCCAGGTGTGGCTGAAGAGCACGCTCAGTGGCGACGCGGATCCCGTCATCAATTATGTCGGAGATTCCGACGCGCATATCGTGCGCGGCCTCGTTGCAATCATGATGGTGCTTTATTCCGGCAAGCGAGCATCCGAGATCCTCGCAATCAATCCAGAGGCAATCTTGAAGAAGCTCGGCCTTGACGAACACCTCACCCCACAACGCTCAAACGGACTGCGTGCCATGATTGGCCGCATCCGCAACGAGGCACAGGCCGTGCTCGCCACGGCCGAGGTCACGCAGCACTAACGCCGGACCTCCGGCCGGTAATCCTCGGTTCCCCAATGAATGATCCTCGGTCCCGGCCGTGACGGAGGCGCCGGGTAATAATGACGGTCGAGTGCCGCCAGCGCCGTCTTCAGGATAAGCTTGGCCGAGCGCACCGGCCATTGGCGTTCGCGCTCGACTGCTACCAGTCCTTTCAGAAAACAACAGACATCGATAAGCACGCCGGATAATTCCGGGCCGACGGCCTCCAGCGCACTTTCCACCCGCTGCCGTGCGGCAAGTGCGGCGTCGGTGATCTCCAGCACCCCATTGCAACGAGAACCGGATCCGGTAACGTCCCAGTTGACGCCGATCGAAGGCATCATATTGCCGATCGTGAAATCCGCGCGCAACCGCTCGCCGGCCTCGAACGCCTCCGCCCCTATCAGCGGCGCTCCGAATGCGTCCCTGCGCTGACGTAACATTGCCAGCGGCGATTCCGCCGCATTGGCACGTAACCGCAAGTCAACACTCCCGTCCGTCGTCATAATGGTCACTTCCCGGCGATGCTGGCCGGCAAACGGTTCATCCGCGCATTCACAGCGGCGCAGCCGGGCACGCCCCGCATCACTGATCGCGAGCTTCGTCTTCACCAAGGCGGCAAGTCCCTGGCTCAAGGCGGATTTCACGGCATCCCTTTCGACTGAAATCGTGCCGTAGGTTCCGCTCTCCAGCGTCAACTTGTTGCGGTGCGGCGACTCAACGATTTCGACGGCCCCCTTGGCGATGAAGCGCAGCAGCCGCTGAACCCCATCATTGGCGGCCTTGCCCTGCGCCGCAGCGGTCATCGGTGCACAGTCCCGTTGCGCATGAAGGCGGTTTTGACGATGCTCTCGAGCGTCTGGATAATCCGGTCAAATTCAAGCTCCTCGCGCATGTCCTCGATCAGGTGGCAGGCAGTGGTTGACCGTGCTCCGGTCGCGGCCGAACGCCCGCCCCACCTCAGCCATGGTCAAGGCGAGCGTCACATGCGCAACATACATACCAATCTGCCGCACCCGCGCCACCGGACGCTCGCAGCGCGAATGTGAGCGTAGTTCCCGGCCGCTGACGTTGAAAAATGCTGAAAGGATGTCGAGAACCCCATCACAGAGCTGAAAAAGGCGCTCGTCCATCGGCGCCTCCTCATCGACCATGACGGGCACCACCGGCACATTGTATCTGCTCCGTCTCGGCCGGAGCATGTCGATCATTGCCCGCGTATCGGAGGTTGATCGCGTCAGACAGGGGAAACTCGAGGACATTCTCACTCCACTTCAGTGATAGGAATATCTTCTTATATTTGCCGCATCAAGTGCGTGGATAACTTTTCCGCCGGCCTACCATTATCCTATTGTTTTTTCTCTGTATTTTCTTATTTTCGCCATACCATTAGGACATTTGTCCTACATTCCGCATTCGTCGCCATACTGCATTCCTTCACCAGCAAGGAACGGGTGCATGTCAGCGATTGAATGGAAAAACCAGAGAGACGCGTTTCTCGCCTCCAAGGACAACGAACGGAGCCTGGCCCGGCAACGGGCTGCCCTGCAGATCCTTTGCGGCGTGGATCTCGACGCCATCTCAATGCAGGATGAGGAAACCAAGGCACATATGTGCAGGCGCCTCAAACGCCTGATCGAACGGGAGCGGCTCAAAGGCGTCAAAGGCCACTGGAGCTACGATCTGAACCGCCATATCGGATTGAAGCAGGCGCTGGACAGTCTGAAAGCTGCCACGTTCAAAATGGACCTGGCATCTGCCAAATAAAAACGGCGCCTTCCGGCGCCGTTTTTATTCAACATTGTAAGGCTGATTAAGCGGCCTTCTTGCGCTTGCGGCCTAGGCCCATGTTCTTTGCCAGGCGCGAACGGGCAGCTGCATAGTTCGGAGCAACCATCGGATAGCTCGGATCAAGATCCCACTTCTCACGATACTGTTCCGGGGTCAGGCTATAGTGTGTCATCAGATGGCGCTTCAATGACTTGAACTTCTTGCCGTCTTCAAGGCAGACAATATAGTCGTCCGCGACTGACTTCTTCGGATTGATTGCCGGTTTCGGCTTTTCCTGAACTGCAACAACCGCTTCTGCTGCACCACCAACGCGGCCAAGAGCAGCGTGGACATCGGCAATGAGTGTTGGCAAATCGCCAGCAGGAACCGAATTGTTGCTGACATAAGCAGCAACCAATTCAGCCGTGAGTTCAAGCAGAACGTCACTGGCAGTTGTGTTTGAATTCTCGAATGTGGTCATCTAAGTCCAATTCCTTCGTCTAATTTGAAATCCGGGCCGGGAGTGAAAAATCACCAATATAAAGTCGAAAACACGCGGAGTCCCCAACGCCTTTGATATTACTCTATTGCGGAACTGAATGAATTTGTCAAATCAATACTTTGTTTACACAAGAAATGGTTTGAAAATCCACAACAACAGAGCTTATCAGCTAGCACCCGGAGATAGACGCAAGAAAGTCGGAGCTCGGCTGCATCTACATAACATGCAAGTGCACACCTGAGCGGGAACGGCATACCACTAAGACAAAAAATGGCAAAAATGAGGAACGAATCCGCGAAGTACAAGCATTCTATAATAACAGACATTGCGGCGTGCAGTGTTCGTGCTTAAATCTCCGAAAAAGGACAGTGCAATGAACACAAAAACATTCAAAGTGGTAAAAACCGATGCTGAATGGCGTGAGCAGCTTACGCCGGAGCAATATCAGATCACCCGCAACCACGGGACGGAACGGGCGTTCTCAAGCCCCAATTTCGACAGCAAGCTCGAGGGCCTCTACAAGTGCGTCTGTTGCGACCGCCCGCTCTACCGGTCGGAGACGAAATACGAGTCGGGCACAGGATGGCCGAGCTTCTATGCCCCGATCGAACCAGACGCCGTCAACGCGGTGGAAGATCGCTCCTATGGCATGGTTCGCACGGAGATCAAATGTGCCGATTGCGATGCCCATTTGGGCCATGTTTTTCCGGATGGCCCTCCTCCGACCGGCCTGCGCTATTGCATGAATGGTAACGCCTTAATCTTTGATCGGGATTGACGGGGGCGCAATCTTTCCTACACGTCAGTTAGACACATCACATTGCTCGCCGGGCGGCCCTTTTCTGCCGGTCGGCACATTCATCGAAAGTCATTCCATGACCAGCACGCAGCGTTTCACCAGCAACATTCCCGCCCCGCAGTCCGAGAAAAGACCGGTTTCCGATACGCGTCATGGCATAACGCGGGTCGATAACTACGGCTGGATGCGTGCAGAAAACTGGCAGGATGTCTTCAGGGATCCCTCCACGCTTGATGAGGCAATTCGTGCACATCTCGATGATGAGAACAGCTATCAGTCGGCCTTGATGGCTGACACCAAGGCACTGCAGAGCAAGCTCTTCGATGAAATGAAGGGACGCATCAAGGAGGATGATTCCTCTGTCCCATCAAAGGACGGTCCCTACGCCTACGGCACGTCCTACAAAACCGGCGGCCAGCAGCCGCGTTTTTTCCGTACACAGCGCGATGGCGGGCCGGAAACCATGCTCCTCGACGGCGACTTCGAAGGAGAAGGCAAGGCCTATTTCCGCCTCGCCTCGGCCGATCACTCTCCCGATCACAGCAAGATGATCTGGGGATTCGATGACAAGGGATCGGAGTTCTTCACGCTCAGGGTCCGGGATCTTGGTACATTACAGGATGCAGCCGACACCGTCAGTGATACGACCGGTGGCGGTGTGTGGAACGCCCAGTCGAACGGCTTCTACTACACGCGGGTCGACGCCAACCACCGGCCGTCCCGCCTGTTCTACCACCAGCTTGGCCAGCCCGAGAGCGAGGACCGGCTGATCCGCGAGGAAAAGGATCCGGGCTTCTTCCTTGGCGTCGGCGGCAGCACGTTGAACGACTTCATCTTCATCGACATGCACGACCACGAAACCTCGGAGATCTGGCTCCTTCCCGCCAATGACGCGACCGCAGAGCCGAAGCTCGTGGCCGAGCGGCAAACGGGCGTTGAATATAGCCTGACCGAAGGCGGCGATGTGTTCTACATCCTCACCAATGCCGATGGCGCCAAGGATTTCAAGATCATGAGCGCGAAGGTAGAGGCACCGGAAAAGGCCAACTGGACCGAAGTCGTCGCCCATAAACCCGGACGGCTGCTGCTCGGGCATTCGGCCTATACCAATCACCTCGTGTGGCTCGAGCGCGAGAACGGCCTGCCCCGTATCGTCATTCGCGACCGCCATTCCGGCGAGGAACATTCCATCGCCTTTGACGAAGAAGCCTATGCGCTCGGTCTGCAGGGCAGCGCCGAGTATGACACGGAAGTCATCCGTTTCTCCTATTCCTCGATGACCACCCCGTCGCAGCTCTACGACTACAACATGCGCACGCGTGAGCGGACATTGCTGAAGACGCAGGAGGTCCCCTCTGGCCACAATCCGGACGACTATGTGACGCGCCGCCTGCTCGCTCCGGCGCCGGATGGCGAGATTGTTCCCGTTTCGATTCTCTACCACCGCGATACGAAGATCGACGGAACTGCGCCATGTCTGCTCTATGGCTACGGCTCCTATGGCATCACCATCCCGGCGAGTTTCAACACCAATTGCCTGTCATTGGCCGATCGCGGCTTCATCTATGCCATCGCGCATATCCGCGGCGGCAAGGATAAGGGCTATGACTGGTACGAAAACGGCAAGCGCCTGAAGAAGATGAATACGTTCACCGACTTCATCGCTGCGTCCCGCCACCTCGTCGAACAGGGCTTCACCAGCCATGACCGCATCGTTGCGCAGGGCGGCTCTGCCGGCGGCATGCTGATGGGTGCCATCGCCAATATGGCGCCAGGCAATTTTGGCGGCATCATCGCCGAGGTGCCCTTCGTCGATGTCATCAACACCATGCTCGACGACACGCTGCCGCTCACACCGCCGGAGTGGACCGAATGGGGTAATCCCATCACCTCGGCCACCGACTACGCCATCATGGCCTCCTATTCGCCCTACGACAATGTCGCAGCGCAGGACTATCCACCGATCCTGGCGGTTGCAGGTCTCACTGATCCGCGCGTCACCTATTGGGAACCGGCGAAGTGGGTAGCGAAGCTGCGCGAGGTCAAGACGGACAACAATCCGGTGCTGTTCCGCATCAATATGGATGCAGGTCATGCTGGCGCCTCGGGGCGTTTCTCGAGGCTCGAGGAAGTCGCCTATGTCTATGCCTATGCGCTGAAGCTTACCGGAAAAACGCAAATGTGATCGGCCCGCGCGGAAACTTGAAGGCCTTCTGTTCCGTAGCTACGGCCGAACACTGGAATTAAGGCGCAATCTCGCGGCAGTTTCGGTATGATCGGCCCCTACGAATTCCGGAGGAATTTGAGATGAAACGCAGCACATTTGTTTTGATGCTCGGTCTTGGTTTCCTGGCCCAGCCTGCCCTCACGCTCGTGGATGCCGGCGAGGTCCAGGCCGCTGTTCGCAAGAATGTCAGCGAATATGCCGGCCAGCGCTGCAACCCGCCGCCACGCGGCAGCGGGGTGATCATCGGGCGTTTCCAGGGTTACATGGACTCTCCGATGATTTCCAACGGCGATTCGCGCTGGCCCGTCTCGGCCTACCGCTGCTTCCGTTCCTTCGACGAATGCCGGGGCTGGCTGTACACGATGCAGAGCAAATATATCGCCTCGACATCCAATACGATTGCCTGCGAGCGGCGCTGAGCTCACCCGACACTTTGCCTGCTTGCAGAGCCTGTTTGGAAAGTCGCTGCAGTGAGGCATATGGCACGGTTTTCGAGAACCGGAGCGCAGCGACTATGTGAGCCTAGGCAAGCGAAGAAAATTGCGTCAGATGGCACCGCAATCTCTAGGCGGGCCGGCCGTTCCAGACGATCTGGCTGACATCGAGTTTCTTCGGCAGTATCTTCAGGTCGAAGAACTCGTCTGCCAGCGCCTGCTGATAGGCCACCGCTTTGGGCGATACCGCCGCCACACTGCCGAGATCAGCACCCTTGCGTGTCAGAACAACTCTTTGAATGTCCTCCGGCACGCCGGTGATTTTTGACAGGGTCCTGATCGTCTCGTCGAGATTATCCTGCGCGCCCTTGCCCACGATCGCCAGTTCGTCGAGAACTTCGGCCAGCACGTCGCCATGCGCCGCGGTGAAATCGCCATTGCTGAGGAAATACGACCAGGAGTCGACGATCCCTTCGGCCGTCGCCAGCACCCGCGTTTCCGGCCGCTTTTCAGCCACGGCGAAGAAGGGATCCCAGATTGCCCAGGCATCGATCTGCCCGGCCGTGAAGGCTGCGGCCGCATCGGACGGTGACAGGTCTGAAGCGTTGACGTCTGTGACGGCTAGCCCAGCCGAACGCAATGCCTTGACCGTGAAGTTATGGGCGCTCGATCCGCGCTTGAAGGCGACGCGCTTGCCCTTGAGTTCAGCGATCGACTGGATGGGCGAATCCTTGCGGACCAGGATGGCCGACCCGGCCGGTGATCCTCTGTAGGTTCCTGCATAGACAAGGTTGCCGCCCGCCGCCTGCGCGAAAAGCGGCGGCACGTCGCCCGTCGGTCCAAAATCGACGGCGCCCGCTCCAAGCGCTTCGAGCAGCGGCGGTCCGGACGAGAACTCCGCCCAACTGACATCGATGCCGCGCTCCTTGAAGCGTCGCTCCAGTGCTCCCTGCCCCTTTGCCAGTGCCAGCACACCGTTCTTCTGCCAGCCGATACGCAATGTCTTCAACGGCTCCGAGGCCGCGCGGGCGTCGAATGGCAAGGCTGCCGCGGTGGCAGCGCCACCCAAAAGAGCGAGTGTTTGTCTGCGGTTGAACATTGAAGCATCCCTTTCCATGGCCTTGGCGCCATCCCACTCAAGCGCCTCCCCGGAAAGCATGGCGTAAACGGCCAGCTCCATCGACGTTGGAATTATCGAACAATGGCGGATACGGGGAAAATCATGCCCGGCGCACGTGGCCGCGGGGAAATCACTTCGCGGCGGGGAAATCACTTCGCGGCGGGATACCCGTTGGCGTGCGGCGGCACAGCCTTGAGGTACGCGGAAATAGCGTCGCGGTCTACTGCATCGAGATGTGCCGTGTTGAGCACCACATCGGCCATCGAAGAGCCAAGAGAGTCGAAGTCCGGCGTAAAGCCGCTTTCCAGCGCGTACGCGATGTCCTGGGCGGACCAGCTATCGATACCGCCTTCGCCGCCGGTGATATTCGGGACCACGCCCTTGCCTTCCGCCGCCCTCGCGCCGGCAAGCCACTGTGCCTTGTCCGTGCCGCCAATGGCATTGCGCGGCGTGTGGCATTCGCCGCAATGGCCCGGACCTTCGACCAGATATTGACCGCGCCTGACCGCATCGCTCGCATTGGCAATTGTCAGAATCGGGTCGGGGGAAAGGTAAAGCCGCTTCCACAGGCCAAGTCCGCGCCGGACATTGAACGGGAAGCTCAGCTTGTGCGGCCCAGCTACATTCGCGGAGGGCGGCAATGTCTTCAAGTAGGCATAAAGGTCAGCGATATCCTGCACCTGCATGCGGGCGTATGACGTGTAGGGAAACGCCGGATAGTAGTGCCTGCCACCTGGAGAGACCCCTTCCATCATGGCGTTGGCGAGGTCTTCGAAGGACCAGTTGCCAATTCCCTGCGTCGACGGAGAAATGTTGGGTGCCACGAAGGTGCCGAACGGCGTAACAAGATTGAGACCGCCGGCGAGCACAAGCCTCGCGTCGCCCTTGGCGCCAGGTGCGGCATGGCAGGATGCGCAACCGCCCTGCCAGAAGATGCTCATTCCGCGCTGCGCGTCACCTGGGGCTGCCGCGGCGAGCCGCGCCGGATCGACATGGGACGGGGCCGAGAGGAACCAAAAACCGGCACCGCCAACAATTGCCAGCATGAGAACGAGCAATCCGAGCCTGCGCATCATACGGGGCACCAAGAGTTTTTCAGAGTCCGTTTGGAAAGTCGCTGCGGTCAATCCTTCTTGATACGGAAAGCCTTATGGCACGCGGCGCAATTCTCCGTCACCTGATTGAAGGCGACCTTGAAGCTTTCAAGGTCCTTCGGCTCTGCAGCGGCAACCTCTGCGGCGTCCTTCTTGTATTTGGCCAGCGCGGCGACAAAGCCGGCGTTGTCTTCCCAGATCTTTGGCGACGCAGTTGTTTCGGCGCCCTTGTCCGAGCCAGCCGGAAACAGCTTGGCCGCATCGATCATCTGGGCGTCCTCATTCAGGTGCTTGAGTGCTGCAATGACTGCTGCCGCATCGAATGGCTTTTCGCCCTTGATGATGGGTGTGATGCTGCCCACGGTCTTGCCCTGATCCTTCATGATCGCCTGGCGGTCTTTGATCGGGTCGGCATTGGCGGATGCCGACAACACCGCGATGGCGAGCAAAGGTGCTGCCGCAAAGGAAATCAGTCTGTGCATGGAGTGTCTCCCAACTCTTGTGGCTAAAGATAGTTTGGCTTCAAGGGTTTCCGGTTCGCACTCTAGATTAAAGAGCGGGAAAAGCACCCGGACGGCATGATCACATTTTCGTATGTTTTCGGTGTTCAAAAAGGAAAACCCCGGCTTTTGGCCGGGGTCCGTCATACATCAAAAGTCGAATATTACGCTGACACCATTCCGACGATAGTAAGAGTTGCCGTAGTACCCGTCGTAACTGCGATAGTAGCGGGGGCGATCATAACGGCGATAGTAGCGGCGATCCCATCGACGATCCCACCTGCGATTATGGTACCGGCGGTCCCATCCATAGTGACGGCCGCGGTCCCAGCGATTATGCCGGCGATAATAACGGCGGTCCCATCTGCGGTCCCAGCGGTCACGGTGCCGCACGTTTTCGACATTTGGATTGTTGGTTGCCGCTTCAACCGGCTTCTGGACCGTCATTGGCGCTGCATTTGCCACTTCGACCGATCCAAGGGTGCCTATTGAAATGAAAACGGCGCATATGGCTGAAATCAACTTTCTCATTGTTCCTCCAGTGAATGCCCCGCTTGGGAAGGGCCTTCTACACGTTAACGTCCCTAGACCATTAGACTTAAGTCTAACGCCATGAACGAGAGATGAACAATCACTATTGCGGACCAACGGATGCATGCCCGCCGATCACTTATCGAATCAGTCAGCTGAAATTCGTTATCTCAAGGCAAGCAGGGATGTCCGTTTCCGGGTCTTTGGAGCTGTTGCATAGCCCGGTGAGGTATATTCGACAATGTGGATGTTGCCATTGAGCCTGGTGTTTGGCCTTCGGGCCGGGGTCGAGCGAGCGGCACCATTTGCGGGCACAATCGTCAGCCCGACATTCAATGTCTGGGCACCTGCCGTGATGGTCCCAAAGGATGTTGCAATAAGGATGAAGACGCAAAGAACGGAAGCAAATTTTCTCATAGCCGCTCCAGTGAAATTCATGCATTCAAGCAAGAATTTCAATATGTTAACGCCGATACGTTATAAAAAAGTCCTATGAACCATTTGGGCATCGGATTAGACATCGCCCTTGGCCAATAGGCGGCCACGGGCATTCATTGCCCTGCCTCGCAGTTGACCACGGTCTTTGCGTGTTGTCGAATCAATCTGCCTGTTATTGTGAATGCCAGCGCGGCAATCAGATAAAATTTGATATATATCTTAATGACTTAGCCGATGACACCTGCCTCGGCCGCAAGTGCCCCATCGAATCCGGCAGGCCCACGCGAGTCAGCGCGCGGGCCGTCGAACAGTCGATTGGCAAGAGTACTAGCCGTGCCTCAGGCCATTTCGCGCTTGAGTTCGTTGTCCAGATTGGCCAGCATCTCGCTCCAGCCCGCATGATGGTTTTCGGGCACGTCACCGCCATCGAGGAAGGCCGCCTGCTCCGTCATCACCAGATGGCACCCCTTACCGGAGGGCTTGAACTCCACCGTCATCAATCCGCTGAAAATTCGCGTGCCGTCGCGGTCCATGGTTCCCGCTGAAACGATCCGCTCATCCTGCACGATGTCCTGATACGTGTTCCGGTTCGTATACGTCTCTGCGCCACGCGGGCCAAAACGGCAGACATCGCCGCCGCCAACGCGAAAATCGAAATGGTCGTAAGCCATGAACCATGTCTCTCCCGGGTTGCCCCAGCGCAGCAAAGCATCCTTGTCCGACCAGGCCGCAAAGACGCGGGCCGGCGAAGCGTTATAGGTGCGCTCCACCACGATGGTAGCGTGCTGGACAGAACGTTCAGTCATGATCTCCTCCTGTGCGCATGCGCTTAAGTATCACGACCGCGCGCGATCGGCAACAGATACTTAAGTGATTTCTTAAGTAAATTTTTCACGCTGAAAACGTCTCTCAGCTTGAGAGCCATCAAACTGGTTCTGTTGGATGACTCCCTCAACCCCCGCGATATTCGAGCAGCAGGAAGGCAAGATGATAGGCGAAATTCATTCAGCGGAGGACAAGAGCAATCTTTGCAGGGAAATCATGGAAGGCCTAACCGAGTGGTTCGAAGCGCCGGAGGGAATCACCGCCTGCGCCGAGGCGGTGAGATCGATGCCCATGTTCGCGGCGTCTCTCGATGGGCGATCAACGGGCTTCATGGCACTCAAAATCCATCCGCCTGTATCCATGGAGATATTCATCATTGCCACCTGCAAGGACAGTCATGGCAAGGGGATCGGCCGACGGCTGCTGCAAGCCGCCGAGGATTACGCCATCCGGCACGATTGCCGTCTGCTTACGGTTAAAACGCTCGCGCCCCGGGATATTGACGAACCGCATCTCGACAGGACGCGCGCCTTTTATCACAGCAACGGCTTCCTGCCGGCCGAGATATTCCAGACGCTCTGGGCGGAGAGCCACCCTTGCCTTTTCCTGGTCAAGCCGTTGAAAGGTCCTCAACCCGGTCGCTCATGAACCGGTGCGGTCCGCCACGTCTGGCACGTTGTGCGTACCCTGCATCTGCCGATGTGCTTGGAGCCGAACGTCGCCGGGAACCGTTTGGCTTGGGCCGGCCAATGAATGCAAAACGGCCCCGTCAAGTGACGGGGCCGTCAGACCGCTGACAAACCCGTCGATTTTTCGGCGGGTTGTCTAATCGCATTCCGCTCGTCAAGAGGGTCTGGCCATTTGGGATCCTTGCCGGGTTGCGGAAGAGGCAACGCGGTGCAAATTGGTTGGTTGGATGGGGCCCCCTCAGCGGCATGTTGTCTTCAAAGCTGTCCTGTGCCGGGAGCAGGGTTGTCTCCGCGGTCGACAAATGGTCGCCGCACAATGGGTCTTCGCAGGCAGGATCTTCCTATGTTTTGTGCGCAGTCTCGAATGAGCTGCAGCCCGCAGAACGGAATGATCCAACCGACGTCCGCAGCAGGGGACGCTCAGTGCCTCAAATCGGGTTTGACGCGCTGAGGGAAGAAGGCTGACACTTCGCTTATGCGGTGGCGCCGGCCAATCTGTCGAATACCTTTCCTGTCTTGAGCATGCTGTGCATGATCACCGCAAGCTTTCGGGCGACCGCCACCGCAGCACGCTTGAAGCCCAACCGCTCACGCAGCTTCACCCCCCAGCTCTTGAGGCTGCTCTCGTTCCTGGTACTGGTCCTGGTGAGGAGGACCATAGCCGCTTCATAAAGCAACCCCCGCAGATGGTTGTCGCCTCTTCGAGAGATGCGGCCGTCATAGTCGACCTCACCTGACTGGTAGCGCCGCGTTGTCAGCCCAAGCCAGGCGCCAACCGAGCGCGACGTTTTGAAGTTGTCTGGATCTTCAATCGCTGCAACGTAGGATACCGCCGTGACGGCGCCGATACCCGGAACCGTCATCAAAAGCTTCGTCGCCTGGCTCTGTCGCGCCGCTGCGAGCAATTGGCGATCGAGATCAGCCGCCCGCTTGCGTATGTCGCGCAACGCATCGAGCAGAGGCAATATGATCCTTGCCAAGCCGTCATTCCCATCCAAGAGTTCCCTTACATTGCCATCAAATACCCGACCTGTTCCTTTGGGAATGATGAGACCGAACGTCTTCGTCAGGCCGCGGATCTGGTTGCTGAGTTGGGTTGAGATGCTCAGAAGCTGATTGCGAGCCGCCACCAGCGTCCGCGTCAGCATGCTGTCGAATGCTTTTACCCGGACCTTCTTGTAGAAGCCGGTTTCGGCCAGTTGCGCCAAGCCATCCGCGTCATTGGCGTCAGTCTTGTTGAGCGTCTCGTTCAACACCTTTTGTGCATGTCGCGCTTCAATGCAGATCGCAGGAATCCCTTCTGCCATCAGCGCATGATAAAACCACGTCGACAATGGCCCCGTCTCAAATACAACGCGCTTGGCGTGCGGGGCGTGTTTGCGGATCACCTGCGCCAAGAGCTTTGGGTCAGAAGGGCACTTCCCGCGCCATATCCGCTTCCCGTCTGCTCGGACCGAGATAGCGGTATCTTTCAACGAAACATCAAGCCCGATATATTCAACCATGGTTGCCTCCATTTGATGTTGGGCCCGGTTCCAATCGTGAGCCCGTATTGCCATCTTATCGGGGGCAACCACCCCAGCCAGAGTCATTCTGTAAAATGGCCTCGGACGATCGCGCCGCGATTACCCCATGTTTTGTTTTTGTGGATAGGATTTTTTAGGCTGCAGGGTTTGGCGGAGGGAAAGAGGGGCGTGTCGGCTCACGCTATGGCCGGTTTTGGCGCTTTTGTGAGCGCCATTGCAATCTTCTTGATGTTTTGGGCTGCTGCAGTCAACAGGCATTGGCACGCGACCCGGGTGAGACTTCGGAAGCGGGCATAGCGGTGCCCGTGAAGCTGCTTTGCGTCGGCGAACGATCGTTCGACCGTCTCCTTGCGGCGCTTGTAGATTGCCTTGCCCCAGGGCGTCAGCCGGTTGGCATCGGTACGCTGGCGGGCATCGGCCCAGACATGGCGGGTGATGGTGCGTGTCACCGCGGCGTTACTGGTGCAGGAAGCCAGCAGCGGGCAGGTGCGGCAGATGGCGGGATCCGAGCGATAGTGGCGATAACCGTTGCGGTCGGTGGTGGCATAAGCAAGCAGTTGGCCTTCGGGGCAGCGATAGCCGTCTGTCTGAGGCTCGTAGACGAACGTCGACTTGCGCATCATGCCGTCTTTTGGCGGCGTCGGATTGCGATAGCCGGTGACACCGAGGATGGTGCGATCGTCAAGACCCTTGGCGATGCCGGACGTCGCATAGCCGGCATCCAGACCAACCGCGCCGACCTCGAAGCTGAACCGCTCACGTTGCCGGTCCAGCCGGTCGAGATAGACGATACTGTCATGCACATTGGCCGGTGTGACATGGGTATCGGTAATGATGGCGAGCTTGCCATCCACCGTGCGGTGATCGAGATAGAAGAAGCCCTTCGGCTTGCCGTCGCGCACCATATAGCCGCTGTCGGGATCGGTGCGCGACACCTTGGTTTCCTTCACCTCCGGCTGGCGGTCCTTTTGCTTCAGCGGCTTCTGATCATGAAGCACCCGTTCCACCTCGATCGCCCGATCAAGATCGGCCCAGTAGTCGGCGCGCGACTTCTCGATCATTTGCAGATCGTATTTGCCCTTGTTGGCGTTCGCCTTCAGATGGGTCGAATCCGTGTAAAGCACCGTGCCGTCGACCAGCCCGTGGCCGATTGCCTGCTCGACGATATGGTCAAAAATGTCCTGGGCGACCGAGGTGTCGTTGAAGCGCCGGCGGCGGTTCTGGGACAGCGTCGAGGCGTCAAACACACCATCCGTCAGCTTCATCTGCAAGAACCAGCGATAGGCGACGTTGACCTCGATCTCGCGCACCAGCTGACGCTCCGAGCGGATGCCGAACAGGTAGCCGATGAACAGCGCCTTGAACATCAAGGTCGGATCAAGCGGCGGCCGGCCATTGTCGGCGCAATAAAGCCCGGCAACACGATCATGGATGAAGGAAAAGTCGATCACCGCATCGATCTTGCGAAGCAGGTGATCCTTTGGCACGAGGCTGTCGAGCGTCACCATCTCGAGAGCCGTCTGGCTGGGCACAGGTTTCTTCAACATGTCCCAATGAATCATAAAACCCCCAGCCAAGCCAGGGGTTTGTCAGCAGTCTGACGGCCCCGTCAAGTGACGGGGCCGTTCCGCTTGTTCAACTGTTGTTGACCGCCGCAGTAGAGTTTCTATTTGGCCTTTTCGTAGAGTTCGAGAACATAATCCCAGTTGATCAGGTTATCGACGAAGGCCTCGAGATATTTCGGGCGGGCATTGCGGTAGTCGATGTAATAGGAGTGCTCCCAGACATCGACGCCGAGGATCGGCGTTGCGCCATGAACCAATGGGTTTTCGCCGTTCGGGGTCTTCGAGATTTCGAGCTTGCCGTCCTTGACCGAGAGCCAGGCCCAGCCGGAGCCGAACTGCGTGGTGCCGGCAGCGATGAAGTCGGCGCGGAACTTGTCATAGCCGCCGAGATCCGATTCAACTGCTTTTTCGAGCGCGCCAGGCAGCTTGTTGCCGCCGCCGCCCTTCTTCAGCCAGTGCCAGAAATGCAGGTGGTTGTAATGCTGGCCGGCGTTGTTGAAGAGGCCGGCATTCTTGCCATAGGACTGCTTGACGATATCTTCGAGCGAAAGGTTCTCGAGACCGGCTTCAGCGGCCAGTTTGTTGCCGTTGTCAACGTAAGCCTTGTGGTGCTTGTCGTGGTGATATTCGAGCGTTTCGCGCGACATATAGGGAGCGAGCGCATCGTAATCATACGGCAGTGCGGGCAATTCGAAAGCCATGGAAGTCTCCTCTTCGATAAACTGTGACCGGATTGGCGGCCCGAATGGGCTCCGGTTTAGGATGGTTGCCAATCCTGACAAAACCTGCGTTGGTTACATAGGTCCCAATTGCTTTTGGAGCAATGCGAAACGGATCAATATTTCCACCTCGCCTTGTTTGAGGGTTAAATTTTCGGCGTCGAGTGTGCAAACTCCCAATAAAGCTCCCTCGCCTTCTTGGCGATCGGACCCGGCTGGAGATCGCGGTCTTCAATACGGGTAACGGGGACGACCTTCGAATGGTTCCCGGTCGAGAAAATCTCATCCGCGTTAAGAAAATCCTGCACGCTCAGCGTCGTCTGCGTGGTGCGGAAGCCATAATCCGCAAGCACATCGATGGTGCGCTGGCGGGTGATGCCGGACAAGAACGTACCGTTCGGCGCGGGCGTGAAAATATGCCCTTCCTTGACCAGGAAAATGTTGGATGTACCCGTCTCGGCGACATTGCCAAGCATGTCGAGCACCAGTGCATTGTCGAAGCCGCGCGACTTGGCTTCGAGGATGGCGCGGCCATTGTTGGGGTAGAGACACCCGGCCTTGGCATTGGTCGGCATGGTCTCGAAGGTCGGACGGCGGAACGGCGAAACGCTGATCGAAAAGCCGCTCGGCGCGATCATCGGCGCCTCATAAAGGCACAGGCAGAACCGCGTCGACTCCGGATCGGCCGGAACGCCCATATAGCCGCCATGCTCGGCCCAGTACATTGGCCGGATATAGACGGCCGTATTGCCGTCAAACTTCTTCAGCCCGTCATGGGTCAGACCGACGATCTCGTCGGTGCTCATGGTCGGATTGAGGCCAAGCGCGGTCGCCGATGTATTGACGCGTGCCGCGTGACGATCGAGATCGGGCGCAACACCCTCGAACCAGCGTGCACCGTCAAATACGGTCGACGCGAGCCACATCGCGTGGCTGCGCGGGCCGATGAGGGGAATGTTCCCTTCATACCAGTCACCGTCGACATAGGTCCATGTCACTGTCTGGGCTTGCGTATTGACCGCCATGATCTTGATTCCGTTTCTGCTGCCGTTTGTTCCTATCGAAGGACCATTCAGCGGCAACGTCAATGGGCTGCGTAGTATCGGCAGCGCCGAATTTGCTTTTGATGGGCGACAGTGATCCGCAATATGCCGGCTCACGAAGTGTTTATCCGCAGTTGAACGGGCAAAATCGCTCGCATACCGGCTTTCTGTTGCTGCGGTGCAACAGTCGCCGCCCCGCCTTGTTTGAGCCCTATTGTAAACGGTTAGCCGCCATATTCATTGTGCGATTAGGGCTCGTCAATTTCCGCAGTCCTCCCCCGCCACGAATTTGGTTCAATGATGCAAAACACAATCTCCCGCCGCGGCTTTCTTGCTGCAATGACTGCCACTGCGGCAGCCGGTCTCGCAGGCTGCGCCCAGATCCCAGGCGATTTGCCGGTGATCCAGGTCGACGACTACGGCAATCCTCTCAGGCAGCCGCAAATGGATGTCGATCCGGCGTTCGCGTCCTATGCGGCAATGTATTCAGCACGCGAAGATGACGGCTATCAGCTGCCGGCGATCCCGATCGAGAAGATGGACAAGCGTTTTCTGCGCCAGATCGTCCAGGATCCGACCGGCGAACAGCCAGGTACGATCGTCGTCGATACCAACGACAAGTTTCTCTATCTGGTGCGCGAAGGCGGCCAGGCCATCCGCTATGGCGTCGGTATCGGCAAGGAAGGTTTTGCCTGGTCCGGCCGCGCCGTCATCCAGTGGAAGCGCCATTGGCCCAAGTGGACGCCGCCGGACGAGATGGTTGCCCGCCAGCCGGAACTGGTCAAGTACAGTGCCAGGAATGGCGGCATGGAGCCGGGGCTCAAGAACCCGCTCGGCGCCCGCGCCCTTTATATTTTCCAGAACGGTGTCGATACGCTCTATCGCCTGCACGGCTCGCCGGAATGGTGGTCTATCGGCAAAGCGGTTTCGTCCGGCTGCGTCCGCCTGATCAACCAGGACATCATCGACCTCTACGACCGTGTCCCGAACAAGTCGCCGGTGCTGGTGATCTAGGCTCAAGCCCTCAAAAGTACGAAAGTCCGGCAAGCCGTTCTGCCGGACTTTTTTGTCGAGGCATCCTGCCTTGGCCAACAGTTCTGTAACCGTAACGTACTTGGATTCATACTTTCGTTAGCTTTCCCTCGTTCTCCCGCACGGCTTTCAGCTCCTTTTCAAACTTTCCTGTGGAAATGACCGCAACCAGAGCTTTCAACAGATTGGGTACATCTGATTTTAGCCCCAGAACAATTACATCGCGTTCTGCATCGGACTGCCCATCGTCCCATCCACTGACAGTTTTTTTGCTTTCCAATCGGCAATCTCCAGGACCTCTTCGGTCTTACGCTGATCAAGCGCGGCTTGGCTGATGTCATTTGACCAAGTGTCAGTAATGCCCACACCCAAATTGGCGTTGAAACGCCCAAGGAACTGACCCGGGCCGTTCATTGCTTTCTTCAGATCAGGCCGGCCCCAACCGAACACCGCATTCGGTGCCTCGATATTGTCGTTGACAACGCGATCATCGGTAAGATGCTCTGCCGTGGTAAACAGAACATCGCGCGCCTGGGTGCCCGTGAGATAAGAAAACCGAGCCATCACCAGCCCCAACGATGCTGTCACATTGGGCGCAGCGGCAGATGTGCCATTGTATTCGGGGGTATAACCAGCCTCGATCTTGTCGGCGAGCGTTCCGCCGCCACGATCATAATCTTCGCCATTCCGACGAACTGAGGTGCTGTAAATATCGACGGTCGGACCGGCCATGCACCAATATTTGGTCACGCCGCAACGGTCATATATCGATGCTCCATCCTTGGTTACGCCGGTAACGCCGATCCAATAGGGCTCCACCTCTGGCCGGAAATAGGGCATTGCCACCACGGCGCGCGGGTTATTACGCCCCTCATTGCCATTGGCCCAAACCTGGATGGCGCCATATTCTTTCGAGACCTCGAACGCAGCATCGAGAAAAGTCTTCTTTCCCGCAAACATGTTGTAGAGCTTGGTTAGCCCCTCTATGGTTCCATAATCGCCCGCCTTGGAATATTCCTGCCCCCAGCTTGAGTTGATCGCGCGAGCGCCATTGCGGGCAAGGACACCGTAGGCCTCCTTGAAATAATCATAGTCGACATTGGGGCCGAATATACTGCCATCTGTGCCACCCGAGTTTGCCGAGAGCAAGTGCGCATCAAAGGCGATGCCGTGCATTTCGAGGCCATCGCGTTTTGCTACCATCTCTCCAGCAGCAGCGGTGCCATGGCTGTCATTGATCAGGACGTCATAATTTCCGCTGATCGAGAATTTGTCGCCGGCTTTCCATGTGCGATTGTGGCCGTCTTCTTCGTATCGCCAGCCATCGGCGCCATAAGCGCCCGTGACGGTCAACGGCGTGAACTTGCCCAGCAGTTGCGGATGAAAGGCGAAAACGCCGGAATCCACTTCCCCGAGAACCACACTCTTGCCGGTAATGCCATACGCATAGGCATATTCGGCCTTCACTCCGGCCAAGGCGTGATCCTTCAGGAACTCCGGCGTGCGCCAGCTCGTTGCCGCCTTTTCCAGATCATCGGTTTTCGTACCGTCGGCCATAAAATATTTGCCCGCCTCCTGAGCCAGTGCGGGAACTGCCGGCAGGGCAATCGCAATCGCCACAACGGACGCAAAGGCAAGCAGTTTACGGCGATAGAGAGAAGGCACAGGAATGCGGGCGGAGTCCGCCCCTGAAAATGCATACATGAAAATCGTCCTTAAAAAAATCAGGCAATATGAACTGCAATAATAGTTGGCAAGACTTTGCGGTTGTATACCGTTGTGTCAACTGCCTGAATTCGAGGCACGGTTAATTAATATGCATGTTGCAAAAAAACACACAATTTCCGATTGTTAGATTGACAGTTTAATCGTGCAAATTGCAAACCGGCGCTCAGCGCCGGCTGAGGCTTCCCAGAATTCCGCGTACCAGCGCCCTGCCAAGTGAGCTGCCCACCGAGCGGACAACGGATTTCATCGCCGCTTCCGCAACGGTCTGCCGGCCACGGGGCGCACCGCCGCGCGGCCCCGGCTGGCCGCCGCCGAGAATGTCCGGAAGGCTCCAGCCGCTGGTGCTGTCTGCCTCTTGGGCCTGTTGCGCTTCAGCTTCGGTTTTCGTCTTCTCGGCCTTTTTCTGCAAGAGTTCATAGGCGGATTCGCGGTCGACCATTTCGTCATAGAGTCCGGCGACCGGACTTGCATTGATCAGGCTCTGGCGTTCACCG
The DNA here is from genome assembly GCA_963777425.1 of uncultured Alphaproteobacteria bacterium. Classification (GTDB taxonomy): domain Bacteria; phylum Pseudomonadota; class Alphaproteobacteria; order Rhizobiales; family Rhizobiaceae; genus Phyllobacterium. The sequence continues at coordinate 114,197 of CAVZQS010000013.1, forward strand.
CTCGTCAGCGGACCGATGCGTCCCGCAGGAGGCCGCATCAGCGTCCGCTGCACCATGGACGGCACGCCCTTGTCGGCTAGCGTCGAGACCAGCGCTTCGCCGGTGGCAAGGTTTGTGATCGTCTCGAACGTGTTGAAATCCGGATTGGGGCGGAACGTGTCGGCGGCGGTCTTCACCGCGTTCTGCTCGCGCGGCGTGTAGGCCCGCAATGCATGCTGCACGCGGTTGCCAAGCTGCGCCAGCACTGTCTCCGGCACGTCCAGCGGGTTCTGCGAGATGAAGAAGACGCCGACCCCCTTGGAACGGATCAGGCGAACCACCTGCTCGACACGGGTGAGCAGTGCCTTCGGCGCCTCGTTGAACAGCAGATGCGCCTCGTCGAAGAAGAAGACCAGGCGAGGCTTGTCCGGATCGCCTACCTCCGGCAATTCCTCGAACAGTTCCGACAGGAGCCAGAGGAGGAAGGTCGAATAGAGGCGCGGGTTCATCATCAGCTTGTCGGCGGCGAGAACGCTGACGAGGCCGCGCCCATCGGTCCCTGTGCGCATGATGTCGGCAATCTTCAGCGCCGGCTCACCGAAAAACTTGGTGCCGCCTTGCTGTTCGAGCACCAGCAGCGAGCGCTGGATGGCGCCGACCGAGGGCTTGGTGACATTGCCGTAACGGGCGGAAATCTCCTCGGCCCGCTCCGCGATGTTGACGAGCAGCGCCTGCAGGTCCTTCATGTCGAGAAGCAACAGCCCCTCCTCGTCGGCGATCCTGAAAGCAATGTTGAGCACGCCCTCCTGCGCTTCGGTCAAGTTCATCAGGCGTGAGAGCAGCAGCGGTCCCATTTCGGAGACCGTGGCGCGGATGGGGTGTCCCTGTTCGCCGAAAATGTCCCAGAAGATCACCGGCGAGGCGCTGAGCTCGTAGGGGTCGAGCTTGACCTCGGCAGCGCGCTTGAGGAGAAAGTCCTTCTCCTCCCCCTTCGCGCCGATGCCGGAAAGGTCGCCCTTGATGTCGGCGCAAAACACCGGAACACCGGCCTCAGAGAAACCCTCAGCCAGAACCTGCAGTGAGACTGTCTTACCAGTACCGGTTGCACCGGTGATCAGACCATGCCGGTTGCCGAATTTGAGCAGCAACGATTCGGCTTGGCTGTAGGAGTTGTCGGGCTTGCGGCTTGCACCAAGGAAAATGCTGTCAGCGGCCATATCGTCTTGTCCTCGTCCGTTGGTGTCACTCAAACTCTTATCCACGGTATAAACAGCCAATCGGAAACCGACAATGGTGAAGCTTTTCGTTGCGAGCGGAAAATTGGACATGTAATGCGGGAGTTTGATTTGAACTCGAACGAAACTGTACCATTTCTGTACGGGTTCAAGCGATTCCCGCACAGAAAACTGCGAATCCGGTACAGGAATTTCACCGTCCAATTGCAATTTGATTGTACCCGGTAGCGAGGCTGGTCCAGATTGACGCAGACCCTTGTGCGGGAGAGAATTCCCGCATATTACGTAAACGTAATTCATGATAGACGGGAGATTAGGCTCATGGACGAACTCATCGCGCGCATTACCGCCAATGTCGGCACCGACCCGGCGACGGCGACCAAGGCCGTTGGCCTGATTCTGGCGTTCCTGGAAAAAGAAGGTCCGGCCGACAAGGTGGCCCAGCTCATCGCCGGCTTTCCGGGTGCGGAAGCCGCCATCGCCGAAGCCCAGGGCAGCGGCGGCCTGCTTTCCGGCCTGATGCCCGGCGTCATGGGCCTTGGCTCCAAGCTGATGGGCATTGGCCTCGGCATGGGCGAAATCACCGGTATTTCCAAGGAAACCATTGCTTTTGCTCGCGAAAAGGCTGGCAGCGGCCCGGTCGACGAGGTGGTCAATTCCATTCCGGGATTGAGCCAGTTCGTCTGATCGAACAGTCTAGCCTGGACAAAAGTGCGCGTTCCTGAGGCGCGCACTTTTGCGTTTCAAGTCCGGTTGATCGAGACACCGCCGTCGACCAGCATCGCCGATCCGGTGGTGAAACTCGATGCGTCGGAGGCGAGATAGAGAACCGAACGGGCGATTTCAGCAGGCGTCGCTCGCCGCTTAAGCGCATGTAATCCTTCAACAAATGCGAGCTTCTCCGGCGTATCGACCCAGGCTTCCGCAAGGCTCGTGGCCGTGCCGCCCGGCAGGATGGCGTTGACCCGTATCCCTTGCGGACCAAGCTCCACCGCCAACGTCTTCATCAGCCCGATCACGCCGGCCTTGCTGGCTGCATAGGCTGCCGTTCCTGGCATTCCTACCGTATGACCGACGAAAGTCGACGTGAAGATCAGCGAGCCGCCTCCGCGTCTCTGCATCGCCGGTATCTGGTATTTCGCTCCGAGGAAGGAACCCGTGAGGTTGATGTCCAGCGCCTCGCGCCAGCCTTCGAGGGACACGTCTGCCGTCGGCCCCATCTCGCCATTGGCACCGGCATTGTTGAAGGCGATGTCCAGTCCGCCAAACCGGCTTTCTGCCAATTCAACCAAGGACTTGGCATATTCCTCATCCCGGACGTCGCCGGCCAGCGCGGCTGCCGTTCCCCAGTCCCGTTCGATCACCGTGACCAGCTTTTCAAGTTCGGCCTGGCGGCGGGCAGCGACAATGACATTCGCGCCTTCGCTGGCAAAGAGCTTTGCCGTTTCATAGCCGATACCCGAACTTGCGCCGGTGACGATGGCGGTCTTTCCATGGAGCGTACCCATAATCTTACCTTTCAGATTTTTTGTCCCGGCCAAAGAAATTTCATATCCGGTCAGGCCAAGCCACCCGAAACCTGCAAACCGATATCGCCCGCCTGCCCAATCGGTGAATCGCCCGTGTTTTCAATATGTTGCTTCGGCAGTACTTTGCTTTGTTGCGAAGCAGCATGACTCCCCCTAAAGTCGTCGCAAAAATACGGGCGACTGGGAGAAAGCATGGACGCGTCACTGCTCAAGGAAACTGAATTTGCGGCGATTGACCGGGAAACCTGGGTCAAACTTGCGCAAAAAGCTCTGAAAGGCGCGGATTTTACCGAAATGCTGATTTCGAAGACCGACGACGATATTGCGATCGAACCGCTCTATGATCGCCGTCACAAGGCGAAGCTGGCACCGCGCAAGAATCCATCCCAGCCCTGGCACATCATCCAGCGCATCGACGATCCCGATCCCGTACGCGCCAACAAGCAGCTACTGGCAGAACTCGAAAACGGCGCCACCGGCATTTCGCTGGTCTTTGAAGGAGCACCAAATGCTTTCGGCTACGGCCTGCCTTCAACCAGGGAAGCAGTCGACAAGGTGCTTTACGGCGTGCATCTCGATATGATCCATCTGCGGATGGACGTGCACCCCAGAAGCCGCGCCTGTGCCGACTGGTTCGTGGACTACATGCGTCCCCGCGACGTCAATCCGAAGACACTGAGCTTCTCGCTCGGCATCGATCCCGCTGCCACGCTGGCGGGTACGGGCCGCCTGCGCATGAGCGTTGCGGCGCTGAAAGCCTCGTTGCCGCAATCACTTTCAGGCTTTTTCTCATCCGATCTGCCGGGCATTGTGCTTGAGGCCGATGGCCGGGTCTACCACAATGCTGGCGCCACCGAGGCACAGGAACTCGGCGCCATGCTGTCCATTGCTGCTGGCCATTTCCGGCTCTTCGAAGAGGCGCGCCAGCCTATCGTATATGCTGCTCCGCACATCGGCTTTGCTCTTTCCGTCGATCAGGACCAGTTCCTCTCCATTGCCAAGGTACGGGCTATGCGGCGGCTGTGGACGCGCCTGCAGGAAGCCTGTGCGGCCCGGCCCTCGCGAGCGACCATTCATGCGGAAACCTCCTACCGAATGATGACGAAAAAGGATCCCGAGACAAACATATTGCGCACGACCATTGCAGGTTTTGCTGCTGCTGTCGGCGGTGCCGATTCGATAGCAATCCTGCCGCATACGATTGCCCATGGCCTGCCGGACGCTTTTGCACGGCGCCTTGCCCGCAACACCCAGCTCATCCTCGCCGAGGAAAGCAACCTTGCTTTCGTAGCTGACCCTGCGTGTGGTTCGGGTGCGGTCGAGAACCTGACCGAAAAGCTTTGCGAGGCGGCCTGGAAGGAATTCCAGCACCTTGAGCGCGACGGCGGTATTCTGCAAAGCCTTGTCGACGGCAAGCTGCAGGCGCGGATCGTCGAAGCGCGCCATGCCCGCACGAAGGAGTACAGTTCCGGGCGGCGTGCCATCGTCGGCACCACCCTGTTTCCCGCCAAACAGGAACGGCCGGTTACCGTGCTCGACGCGCCGCACATGCCTTTACCGACCGACGGCGTTGTCCACTGCGAACCGCTGACATTCCCACGCATTGACGAAACATTGCAGGCCTCTGAATAATATGAGAATTCCCGACTTCACCACGATCGATTGGCAAGAGCCGCAAACCCCGGCTCCGAAGCCGGAGGCTGAAAGCTGGAAGACGCCTGAAGGCATCAAGGTCAAGCGCGCCTATGGCGATGCAGCCCTCAAGAACTTGCCCTATGTCGACAGTTTCCCCGGAGCTGCGCCCTTCATTCGGGGGCCCTACCCGACCATGTATGTTCAGCAGCCTTGGACCATCCGCCAGTATGCCGGCTTCTCGACGGCCGAAGAATCCAACGCCTTCTATCGGCGCAATCTCGCGGCAGGTCAGAAAGGCCTCTCCGTTGCATTCGACCTTGCCACCCATCGCGGCTATGACAGCGATCATCCGCGGGTCGCCGGCGACGTCGGCATGGCGGGTGTCGCCATCGATTCCATTCTCGACATGCGGCAATTGTTCGACGGTATTCCGCTCGGCGAAATGACCGTATCCATGACCATGAATGGCGCGGTGCTGCCCATCCTTGCGCTCTATATCGTTGCAGCTGAAGAACAGGGTGTCGCCCAAAAGCAGCTCGCCGGCACGATTCAGAATGACATTCTGAAAGAGTTCATGGTGCGCAACACCTACATCTATCCGCCCCAGCCTTCGATGCGGATCGTTTCGGATATCTTTTCTTACACGTCCGAAAACATGCCGAAGTTCAATTCGATCTCGATTTCCGGCTATCACATGCAGGAAGCCGGAGCGACCGCCGATCTCGAGCTCGCCTACACGATTGCCGACGGCATCGAATATGCGCGGGCGGGCGTCGCGGCCGGCCAGGACATCGACTCATTTGCGCCGCGTCTCTCCTTCTTCTGGGCGATCGGCATGAATTTCTTCATGGAAGTTGCCAAACTGCGCGCGGCGCGCCTGCTCTGGGCCGTCCTGATGAAGAAGAACTTCAACCCGAAGGATGAACGCTCCCTGTCACTCCGCACCCATTCGCAGACGTCCGGCTGGTCGCTGACGGCGCAGGATCCCTACAACAACATCATGCGCACGATGATCGAAGCCATGGCTTCGACGCAGGGCCATACCCAGTCGCTGCACACCAATTCCTTCGACGAGGCGCTGGCCCTCCCAACTGATCACTCGGCGCGCATCGCCCGCAACACGCAGCTGATCCTGCAAAAGGAGTCCGGCACCACGCGCATCATCGACCCCTGGGGTGGCTCGGCCTATGTCGAACGCCTCACCCATGACCTTGCCGCGCGTGCCCTCGCCCATATCGAAGAGATCGAGGCGCTGGGCGGCATGGCCAAGGCCATCGAACGCGGCATCCCGAAAATGCGCATCGAAGCCGCCGCCGCTCGCACGCAGGCACGCATCGACAGCGGGCAGCAGCCAGTCATCGGCGTCAATTCCTATCGCCCGACCGAAGACATGGAGATCGACGTATTGAAGGTGGACAACGCCGAGGTGCGCGCCCGCCAGCTTTCCAAGCTGCAGCAGTTGAAGGGAACGCGTGACGTTGCGGCCGTGGATACGGCGCTTTCCGCGCTCACCGCCGCGGCAAAGACTGGAACAGGCAACCTGCTCGACTTCGCGATCAAGGCAGCCCGGGCGCGCGCAACGGTCGGCGAAATCTCGCTGGCGCTGGAAAAGGCCTATGGCCGCCATGTGGCTGAAATTCATACGATTTCCGGTGTCTATCGCAAGGAGGCCGGCAAGAGCGAGGTGATCGACCGCGTGCAGGCAAAGGCGGCCGCATTCGAAAAGCGTACGGGTGAAAAGCCGCGGATCCTTGTCGCCAAGATGGGCCAGGACGGCCATGATCGCGGCCAGAAAGTCATAGCTACTGCGTTTGGCGACCTCGGATTCGAGGTCATCGTCGGTGCCATGTTCCAGACACCGGACGAGGTGGCGGATCTTGCTGCCGACAGCAATGTGCGCATCGTCGGCGTATCGTCGCTTGCAGCGGGTCACCTGACCCTTGTGCCGGAACTGAAGGAAGCTCTGAGGCGCCGCGAGCGCGACGATATCCTCATCATTGTTGGGGGTGTCATACCGCCACAGGATTTCGATGCCATTCTTCAAGCCGGCGCGACGGCAATTTTTCCGCCCGGTACCGTGATCGGCGAAGCCGCCGAGAAACTGATCGATACGCTACTGGAATCGCTGTGAAATGATTTTAGTCTATACACTGGAAAACGATTACCTCATGGCAAGCGGCGCTCTCCCCGGCGCGGAATTGCCGCCGAACGCCGTCTGGGTCGACCTTGTCAATCCGACGCGCGAGGAAGACCTGCAGACCGAAAACTGGACCAAAGCGACGATCCCGACACACGAAGACATGGTCGAGATCGAGGAATCGAGCCGCTTCTATGCCGAAAATGGCGCACAATATCTAACCGCCTCAATCCTGCATTCCACCGACCAGAAGCATCAAGGCATAGCTCCGGTGACGTTCATCCTTACCGGTCAGCTCCTGGTTACCGTTCGCTACACCGAGCCAAAGGCCTTCAACCTTTTCATCAACCGGATAACGAAACCTGGAAATGGCATCATCACGGGCAAGTGCACCGGCGTGACGATCCTGCTTGGCCTTATCGAAGCCGTGACCGATCGTATCGCCGATATCCTTGAGAACGCTGCGGGGGAGATCGATACTCACTCCCACGCGATTTTCCGCCGCTCGGAGAACGACAGGCCGATGACGACGAAGAATTTTCGCGACAGCCTTACCCGGATCGGCGGACAGGGAGCCTTTCTTTCGAAGGTTCGCGAAAGCATCGCCGGCGTAAGCCGCTTGCTGGTCTATATGGCCGCCATGGCTGAGCAGAACGTCAACAAGAAGGAAACGCGTGCCTGGATCAAATCACTGGAGCGCGATACGCAATCGCTTGGAGCCTATGTCGATTTCCTGTCCAACAAGATAACGTTCCTTCTGGACACGGTTGTGGGTCTTATTTCAATTGAACAGAACGCGATCATCAAGATTTTCTCGGTTGCGGCGGTCGCCTTCATGCCGCCGACGCTGGTTGCATCCATCTATGGCATGAACTTCGAATTCATGCCGGAACTCAAGGAGACCTGGGGTTATCCGATGGCAATCGGCGTGATGATCGCCTCCGCAATCATCCCGCTGCTGATCTTCCGCAAGAAGGGCTGGCTGTAGAACCAAGGTCTACCTTGTGTGCTTGCAACGCCAATGGCAACAAGCGAACAGGCTTCGCCGCAGCCGATCTTCTTCTCTACTTCAATAGCGTCAGCCTGGAGACGATTTCAGAGGAAACCATGCAGCTCGTTCTGATGGTCGCCGCCGCCGAAATCGATGGGGTGGGCGCAGCAGCTTTTTTCCGCGATCATATCCACCCGATTGAAACGGCTTGACTTGAATCCTCTGGAGCAGACACATTTGCCGGAGTCGTGCTACCGATGCTAACTCGCGCAATGGAGTGAACGCCATGGCCAACGAGACGTCCAACAAGTCAACGAAAGTCGCCAAGACCGCTGACGCCAAGCCGGTCCTCCTCTCCGGCGGCAACCCGCAGATCGCGAAGGGCTACGGAGACGCCCCGGTGCAGGCCTATATCGCGGCCATGCCTGGCTGGAAAAGCGATATGGGTCGCCATCTCGATGCACTCATCGAGCGCACCGTCCCCGTCGTTTGCAAGGCGGTCAAATGGAACTCGCCTTTCTACGGCCTGGAGGAGAACAGCTGGTTCCTCGCCCTGCACTGCTACACGAAGTATATCCAGGTGACTTTCTTCCGTGGCACATCGCTAAGTCCCGTCCCGCCCGGCCCGTCCAAGCACAAGCAAGTGCGCTACCTCAACATTCATGAGGGCGAGTTCGACGAAGCGCAGTTTGTTGATTGGGTCAAGCAGGCGAGCCAACTGCCCGGCGAACGAATGTAAGCAGGAAGTCGCAAGCTAGCGGCGAAGAAAATTCAAGAGGAGGAAGATACCAATGAAGAAGACCGACTTGAAGGATGGAGAAGGAGCGGGTTCTGCCTCTCAACTGATCGATGCGAGAATCAAGGAGCTGAGTGATTGGCGGGGCGAGACGCTCGCTCGAATCCGAGCTCTCATCAAGCAGGCGGACCCCGAGGTGGTCGAGGAGTGGAAGTGGAGAGGCGTACCGGTATGGGAGCACAACGGGATCATCTGTACCGGTGAGACGTACAAGGCTGTCGTGAAGATGACCTTCGCCAAGGGCGCTTCGTTGGAAGACCCTTCGGGCCTCTTCAACTCCAGTCTAGAAGGTAATACCAGACGTGCAATCGATATCCATCAGGGCGAAGAGGTTGATGAAAAAGCGTTGAAGGCGCTCATTCTCGCCGCCGTCGCACTAAACACGTCGAAGCGATCTGCTACTCGCCGTGCATGAGCCAATCTCAAACAGCTTGATTTTGCATCTTTTACCTGCGCGCTCTCGAGCTGGATTCACGTTTGGGGCGCGCTTATTGCCGTGATTTCCCATTCATGACTGTTGAGCTCAAACGTGTCGCCGACGGATTTGCCGAACATCAGCTTTGCCATGGGCGAGACATGCGAGATCATCCCATGGCTGGCATCCACTTCGTCCTCCCCGACGATCGTCCAGGTTTGCGTCCTGTCGTGTTCATCGACGATGGTGACCGTCATGCCGAAACGCACGACATCACTATGCGGATCGGGGTGCGACACCTCCGCCGTTTCCCGTCGAGCCGTCCAATAGCGTAGATCACGCGAGGCGCGGGCAATCATATCGCGATCGGCCTCGGCATTACCCTTGGCCAGCACCTCATGCGCCGCGGCGATCTCGGCGTCGATCAATGACAGTCCCTGTTCCGTCACAAGATTGCGGTGGGGGCTTATGGGGCGCTCGCCGAAATCGTTGGAGGAATTGCTGTCGTCGTCCTTGGTGAAGGCTCTGCTCATTACTCAAAGGTAGGTCTTGCGAGGTCTAACAGCAAGTGTAATCCTTCGGATTAGGCATTCCAGCTCCGGAATAATACAATGATAGACCGACGTCGTGTCCTTGCAGGTCTGGCTGGGCTTGCCAGTGGCAGCAGCGCCTTGCTGGGCGTAGCCAAAGCGCAGACAGCATCCGGATCAATCAATGCCGCGGACTTCGGTTTGCAGGCGGGATCCCCGGACGATCAATCGGTCAAACTCAATGCACTTTTGGCGACGGCAAGTTCGTCCGGGCAGCAGGTTTTTCTCCCGCCAGGCACCTATGTCGTTTCGGACATCCAATTGCCGGCCCATGTCAATCTTCTCGGCGTTCCGGGAAAATCCAGGCTGCTGTTCGGTGGCAACAAGAGCTTGCTTAAGGCAAACGGAGGCAGCCGGGTGCAACTCTCCGGTATAGTCGCCGACGGCGATGACAGGCCGCTCGGTGAAGCGTCGGGCGGACTCATCGAAGCCAGCAATGTCAGTCAGTTCATCCTCGACGATTGTGACATTGTTGGCTCCCGGAAGAATGCCATCGACCTGTTCAAATGCGGTGGACGCATAGAGAACAACCGCATATCCGGCGCCGCCGACGCGGCAGTCTTTGCTGCGGATTCAAGCGGATTGCAGATCACGGGTAATGATATCAGCGATTGCGGCAATGGCGGCATCCTCGTCCAGCGATACGAGCAAGGACGCGATGGAACAATCATAACGGGCAATCGCGTCGCGAGGATCAGAGCCGACACCGGCGGTACCGGCCAGAACGGCAATGCCATCAATGTCTTCCGCGCCGACAATGTCATTGTCGCCAACAATATCGTGAGTGATAGCGCATTCTCCGCGATCCGCGGCAATACGGCAAGCAATCTCCAGATCACCAGCAACAATTGTACGGCAAGCGGCGAGACCGCGATCTATTCCGAGTTTGGCTTCGTTGGAGCGGTGATCTCCAACAATCTGGTGGATGGCGCGGCCAACGGCATTTCAATGGTGAATTTCGACGGCGGCGGGCGCATGGGCACCTGCAGCGGCAATCTCGTCAGGAACCTTTCCACCAAAGGCCCGTACCCGGCCTCGTTCGGCGTTGGTATTGCGGTGGAGGCGGACATTGCCGTAACAGGCAACGTGATCGAAAATGCCCCTCTATATGGCATCCAGCTCGGGTGGGGACCCTACATGCGTAATGTAATCGCCACCGGCAATATCATCCGCACATCTGGCGAAGGGATCTATGTCAGTGTCGTCAAGGGTGTCGGCACAGCGGTCATCAGTGGCAATATCATCCAGAGCGCACGCAATGGCGGGATCGTCGGCCACAGCTGGTCCGAGACCACAGTCAAGGACCTGACCCGCAAAAGCGTCGCGGATTATCCGAATCTGGTCGTCGAGCGAAATATCATCAGTTGATATCGGCGTCGGTCAATATCTCCGTTGGGCTGATGACGCCGTAGGTAATGCCATTCCAGTTGCGCATTTCACGATCGGCAAATCGATCAAGCTTCGACTCGAGCTCCGGCTCATCGCGGAAGATCCGCGCAAGGACTGTCGCGATGATCGCTTCCGAGGCGCGTGTCGTCCCATCATCGCATTTGAGAGCGATGCCGAGCCCCAATTCCGGTACTGCGCCAACAAATACGCCCTCGGCCCCGGTTTTCACGAAAATTCGCCCCGGCGCCATCTCCATCAATTCCGTACATGCGCGGTGGGTGCCTGCAACGTAGAAGGGCGCGGCCATTGTTGCGTCCATCAGCCGGCGCGCCGCCTTGGCGCGCACCGGTTCAAGCCCGGTACCTGTCGCCATGCGGGCAAAGCCATGTGAAAGGTTTCTCAGGGGAATGGCATAGGTAGGGATTGAGCAACCGTCCGTGCCGCAATGATCCAGCGTATGAGCGGCACCGGTCACACCCTCCATCGCATCGCGCACCATGTCCTGCTCAGGCGACCCCAGGGCAGAATAGCCACGCGTTTCGATACCAAGATGGCGGCAAGTGCACAAGAATCCCGCATGCTTGCCTGAACAATTGTTATGGAGTGCCGTTGGCTCTTCGCCGGTTCGCGCGAGTGTAATGAGAACAGACTGCTGCGACGGCCAGTGCGCGCCACACTCCAGGGCCGATACATCGAGCCCGGCCCGGCCCAGCATGTCCGCGGCCTTCGCCACGTGCGCAGGTTCGCCCGAATGCGAAGCGCAGGCCATGGCAAGTTCCTCATTGCCAAAGTGATAGGCATCCGCCGCACCGCTCTCGACGAGGGGCAGCGCCTGGATGGCTTTGATCGCCGAACGCGGAAAGGTCGGACGTTCGATATCGCCGAGCGAAAAGACAATCTTGCCGTCTCCGTCAGTGACGATCACCGAACCACGATGGCGGCTTTCGACCGTTTCACCCCGAAAAACTTCAACCAGCACCGGATTGCTCATGATACCCAACTTTTCCCACGAATTTGGCCGAAATCAGCCTGAATTACTGCCCTTATAGGATGCTCCGTCCGCCTTTCCAATGGAGAAACTGCTTGATCAAGTTGTTCGCCCGGCTGGCACTCCTGATCCTTGTCGTCTTTATTGCCCCTTCGCTGGCCGCCGCTGGATGGTGGATGACCCAGCATCACGCCGGTAACTGGCGCGACGCCAACTGGAGCTCAAGCAACGTGCTTCCAGCCGAACCCGCCCCAGAAGAGGCGGCGATATACATACTCGCGGCCCGGACGGGAGGACTCAAGGGTGCTTTGTCATTGCATAGTTGGCTGGTACTGAAGCATGCGGGATCCACCAGTTACGACCTACGATGTCGTCGGTTGGGGCATGCCTGTTCGCAAGAATGCCTATGATGCCGATGGTCGATGGTATTCGAATACGCCCTCCATCGTGCATGAGATTCACGGCACCGAAGCAACTGCTTTGATTTCAAAGGTCGAAACGGCAATTCAGGAATACCCCTACGCGAGGCGGGGTAACTATGTCATCTGGCCGGGCCCGAATTCCAACAGCTTCGTAGCCCACATTCTACGTGCAGTTCCGAAAATCGGCGTGGTCTTGCCTGCAAATGCGGTCGGCCGCGACTTCCCTACCGATGGCAAGCTGTTTTCCATCGATGACGATTGGCGGAACGTCCACGCTACGCTCTTTGGCTACATAGGTTTTGCGGCCGGTGCACGGAGCGGATTCGAGATCAATTTCATGGGCTTGGTAGCCGGATTTGATATTCTGAATCCGGGACTTAAAGTACCCGGATTCGGCAGGATTGACCTTTAGGGCCGGTTTAGCGTTCGGGTCAGGGCGAGCCGAAAATGGTGGTTTTCGAGTACGGAGCGCTGTGAACTTTTCTCGTTCATGGAGCACCGGAACGCAGAAACACGCCGTTTGCAGGCCGTCCTGGCGTGAACGCTATTTGATCCGTTCGAGCACGGACACATAATTGGCCACGGCCGCACCGCCCATATTGAAAATGCCCGCGAGCCTGGCGTCCGGCACCTGGATGCCTCCGGCTTCTCCCGTCAATTGCATGGACGACAGGACATGCATGGAGACACCGCTGGCGCCAATCGGGTGCCCTTTGGCCTTGAGTCCGCCAGACGGGTTCACCGGCAAGCGTCCACCCATTGCAGTTTGGCCCTCCATCGCCACCTTGGCGCCCTCGCCCGGCTTGGCCAGCCCCATCGCCTCATATTCGATCAGTTCGGCAATCGTGAAGCAGTCATGCGTTTCCACGAACGACAGGTCGTCGATGGTCACGCCGGCCTGGCTCAATGCGCGCTTCCAGCCCTCGGCGCAGCCCTCGAACTGCAGGATGTCACGCTTGGAAATCGGCAGGAAGTCCTGGACGTGCTGTGCCGCGCGAAACGCTACGGCACGCTTCATTTTCAGGGCGGTCTGCGTATCGGTGAGAACCAGAGCCGCGGCACCATCGGATACCAGCGAGCAATCGGTGCGCTTCAATGGCCCGGCGACAAACGGGTTCTTCTCGCTCTCCTGACGGCAGAAGTCGAAACCCAGATCCTTGCGCATCTGCGCATACGGATTGTTGACCCCATTCTTGTGGTTCTTGGCGGCAATCATCGCCAGCGCGTCGGACTGGTCGCCATATTTCTGGAAGTAGGCGGCGGCGATCTGGCCGAACACTCCGGCGAAACCAGCGGGGATATCACCCTCTTCCGGCAGATAGGATGCCTTGAGCAAGTTCTTGCCGATCTCCGGCCCGGGCGTGGACGTCATCTTTTCAACGCCTACCACGAGCACGACTTTCGCCGCGCCAGCGCGAATCGTCTTGATGCCCTGATGCACGGCGGCTGAACCGGTCGCGCAGGCATTCTCGACACGGGTAGCCGGCTTGAAACGAAATGCGTCACTCGCCTGCAGAACGAGACTTGCAGTAAAATCCTGCGGCGAGAAACCGGCATTGAAATGACCGAGCACGATCTCGTCCACATCTTCCGGGCCGATACCTGCGTGATCCAGCGCACCGGTCGCGGCCTTGACGATCAGGCTCTCGACGGTGTCGCCTTCCAGCTTTCCAAATGGCAGATGCGACCATCCAACGATACAGGCTGTCATCTCATTTCCTCCAACATGTCTTGTCTGTTGACCTAACCATGGACCGCGGACCATTCAAGGTAAAGCGCGATTATTGGTGCTTACGTGACGCACTTTTTTGTTGATTGACCAGTCAATCAAGAATAACATGCGTTGCAAACGAGGTCTCTCAACATGCCGAAAGTCGGAATGGAACCACTGCGCAAGCGGGAGTTGATCGATGCTGCAATCCGCACCATCGGCCAGCGCGGCTCGCTTGACGTCACGGTTGCGGAGATTGCCCATGAAGCCGGCGTGTCGCCTGCACTTGCCCATCACTACTTTGGCGGTAAGGAGCAGCTGATCCTTGCCACCATGCGGCACCTCTTGAAGGAACTCGGCCACGATCTCACGGCCGCACTGCAGACGGCAAAGACGCCCGCCGCTCGCATCGCCGCCGTCATTGCCGTCAATTTCTCCGCTTCGCAATTCGCTCCGGAAACCGTTGGCGCCTGGCTGACCTTCTACGTGCACGCGCAAAAATCGACAGATACACGCCGCCTGTTACGGGTCTATGCACGGCGTATGCACTCCAACCTCGCACACGCGCTGCAGCAGCTGACCAGCAGGGCATTGGCGATGCAGATTGCCGAAGGCGCCGGCGCCATGATCGACGGGCTCTATATCCGCCATGCGCTGCGTAATGGCGCGCCTGAGGCAGCGAACGCCATTGCGCTCGTGGAAGACTACGTAACAACAAAACTAGCCGCCGCCGGAGCATCGAAATGACAAGGCCGAACATCCTCATCCTGATGGTTGACCAATTGAACGGAACACTGTTTCCGGATGGTCCGGCCGAATTCATCCATGCGCCGCATCTGAAGGCACTTGCCCAGCGCTCGGTTCGCTTCGCCAACACCTATACGGCGTCTCCGCTCTGCGCCCCTGCCCGGGCCTCTTTGATGTCCGGTCAGTTGCCGTCGCGCACCCGCGTCTATGACAATGCGGCCGAGTTCGTCTCGGACATTCCGACCTATGCCCATCATCTGCGCCGCGCGGGCTACTACACCGGTCTTTCCGGCAAGATGCATTTCGTTGGGCCGGACCAGTTGCATGGTCTGGAAGAGCGTCTGACCACCGATATCTACCCGGCCGACTTTGGCTGGACGCCCGATTATCGCAAGCCGGGTGAGCGTATCGACTGGTGGTACCACAATCTCGGCTCCATAACCGGCGCTGGTATTGCTGAGATCACCAACCAGATGGAATATGACGACGAGGTGGCATTCCACGCGCGCCAGAAACTCTACCAGCTGTCGCGCGAGTCCGATGACGCATCGCGCCGTCCCTGGTGTCTGACGGTCTCGTTCACCCATCCACACGATCCGTATGTAGCGCGCCGCAAATATTGGGATCTCTACGAAGGTTCGCCTGCGCTTGATCCGATCGTTGGCGGAATTCCCTTCGACGAGCAGGATCCGCACTCGCAACGGCTGATGGAGGCCTGCGAGCATCGCGAATTCGATATCACGCCGGAACAGGTGCGGCGGGCGCGGCAAGGCTATCTCGCCAACATCTCCTATATCGATGACAAGGCCGGCGAGATCCTCGAAGTGTTGCGTACGACGCGCATGCTCGACGACACGATCATCGTCTTCACCTCCGACCATGGCGACATGCTCGGCGAGCGCGGCCTTTGGTTCAAGATGAACTTCTTCGAAGGATCCGTGCGCGTGCCGCTGATGATTGCCGGGAAAGGCATTGCGCCAAAATTGATCAATCAGCCAGTTTCAACGCTTGATATCAACCCGACACTCGCAGCACTTGGCGGTGTCGACATAGCCGAGGTTCTGCCATGGACCGACGGCGAAGATTTGACGCCTCTCATGCAGGGCAAGGACCGCGCTGGGCCCGTCCTGATGGAATATGCGGCAGAAGGCTCGAATGCGCCGCTGGTCTGCATCCGGGAAGGCCAATACAAGTTCGTGCATTGCGAGATCGATCCGCCGCAACTCTTTGATCTTGAATCGGATCCACATGAGTTGACCAACCTCGCCAATGACCCCGCCCATGCCGACCTCCTGGCCGATTTCATGGCCAGGGCCCGCGGTCGCTGGGATATGCAAGCCTTCGATGCTGCCGTGCGCGAAAGCCAGGCGCGGCGCTGGGTCGTCTACGAAGCACTGCGCAACGGCTCCTACTACCCGTGGGATTATCAACCTCTGCAAAAGGCGTCGGAACGCTACATGCGCAACCATATGGATTTGAATGTCCTGGACGAGAACGCCCGCTATCCGCGCGGCGAGTAAGTGAGACCCGCAATGGAAGCAGATTTCGTAATCGTTGGTTCGGGTTCCGCCGGTTCGGCCATGGCCTACCGCCTGTCGGAGGACGGCAAATATTCGGTGATCGTCATTGAGTTCGGCGGCACCGATATCGGCCCCTTCATCCAGATGCCGGCCGCCCTTTCCTTTCCGATGAACATGAGCACCTATGACTGGGGCTTCATCTCCGAACCGGAGCCGCATCTCGGCGGACGCACGCTTGTGACGCCGCGCGGCAAGGTCATTGGCGGATCGTCCTCGATCAACGGCATGGTCTATGTACGTGGTCACGCGCACGATTTCGACCATTGGGCGGAGAGCGGTGCGACTGGCTGGTCCTATGCGGACGTGCTGCCCTATTTCAAGCGGATGGAACACTCGAATGGTGGTGAAGCCGGATGGCGCGGCACGGACGGCCCATTGAATGTGCAACGCGGGCGACGCGATAATCCGCTGTTCCACGCGTTCGTCGATGCAGGACAACAGGCAGGCTTTGAAGTAACCGACGACTATAACGGCTCGAAACAGGAAGGCTTCGGCGCCATGGAGCAGACGATCCACATGGGCCGTCGCTGGTCGACAGCGAATGCCTATCTGCGACCGGCGCTGAAGCGGAAAAACGTGAGTCTCGTCAACGGCTTCGCCCGGCGTGTGATCATCGAGAGCGGGCGGGCAACGGGTGTTGAAATCACCCGGCGCGGCAAGACGGAAATCATTCGTGCCCGCCGCGAGGTGATTATTGCCGCTTCCTCAATCAACTCACCCAAGCTGCTCATGCTTTCCGGTATCGGCCCTGCTGCGCACCTCAAGGACAATGGCATTAAGGTTGTCGCGGACCGGGCAGGTGTCGGCCAGAACCTGCAGGACCATATGGAGGTCTATATCCAGCAGGAGAGCCTCAAGCCGATCACCTTGAATTCCAAGCTCGGGCTGTTCTCCAAGGCGATGATCGGTGCCGAATGGCTGTTCTTCAAGAGCGGCCATGGCGCGACCAACCATTTCGAAGTCGGCAGCTTTCGTGCGCTCGAAACCTGGCGTCGATTATCCGGACATCCAGTACCATTTCCTGCCAGCTGCCATCCGCTATGATGGCAAGGCGGCGGCGAGGGGCCACGGGTTCCAGGCACATGTCGGGCCGATGCGCTCGAAGTCGCGCGGCAGTGTCACGCTGCGCTCCTCCGACCCGTTCGAAAAACCGAAGATCCTTTTCAACTACATGTCGCATCCTGATGACTGGACCGACTTCCGCCACGCCGTGCGGCTGACGCGTGAGATTTTCGGCCAGGCGGCGTTAGACCCCTATCGGGGCCGGGAGATTTCCCCGGGTGCCGATGTGCAGTCGGACGAGGAGATCGACGATTTCCTGCGCGAACATGCGGAAAGCGCCTTCCATCCGTGCGGCACCTGCAAGATGGGCGCAGCAACGGACCCGATGGCAGTGGTCGATCCGCAGTGCCGTGTCATCGGCGTCGAGGGGCTTCGCGTCGCGGATTCCTCGATCTTCCCGCGGGTTACCAATGGCAATCTCAACGGGCCGTCGATCATGACGGGTGAAAAAGCCTCCGACCATATCCTTGGGCGCGATCCCCTTCCGCGTTCCAATCAGGAACCCTGGATCAACCCGCGCTGGCAGGTGAGCGACCGCTAGGCTACAAACGACAATCAAGGAGAACATCATGCGCGCACAGCCCAAGGCCTCGCATTTCATCAATGGCCGCTTTGTGGAAGACAAGGCGGGCAAACCGCTCGACGTTATCTATCCGGCGACCGGCGAGGTCATCGCCAGGCTGTTCGGCGCAACGCCCGCGCTCATCGAACAGGCCGTCCAGGCCGCAGCGGCTGCGCAACCGGCATGGGCAGCATTGAAGCCAGTCGAGCGCGGCCGCATCCTGCGCCGTGCTGCCGATATCCTGCGGACCCGCAATGCCGAAATTGCCGAGCTTGAAACGCTCGACACCGGCAAGGCCATCCAGGAAACCCTGGTCGCCGATCCCGCTTCCGCCGCCGACGCACTCGAATTCTATGGCGGCATCATTGCCGGGTTCAACGGCGAGATGATCGAACTCGGCGGACCTTATGCCTATACGCGGCGCGAACCCCTTGGCGTTTGCGTCGGCATTGGCGCCTGGAACTACCCGATCCAGGGTGCGGGCTGGAAATCGGCCCCGGCGCTTGCCGCCGGCAACGCCATGATTTTCAAGCCTTCCGAGAACACGCCCCTCTCCGCCCTCGCCCTTGCGGAAGTCTACAAGGAGGCCGGACTCCCTGACGGTCTCTTCAATGTTGTGCAAGGTTTCGGTGATGTCGGCTCGCAGCTCGTCGATCACCCGCTGGTGGCCAAGGTTTCACTGACTGGCTCAGTTCCTACCGGCAGGCGTGTTCTGGCACAGGCTGGCTCGCACATGAAACACGCCACCATGGAACTTGGCGGCAAATCTCCACTGATCATTTTCGACGATGCCGATGTTGAGAATGCCGTAGGCGGTGCGCTTCTCGGCAATTTCTATTCAACCGGTCAGGTCTGCTCCAACGGCACCCGTGTTTTCGTGCAGGGCGGCATCAAGGATCAGTTCCTCGACCGCCTGACCACACGCGCGAAGGCCATCCGTCTCGGCGATCCGCTCGACCCGGATATCCATCTCGGCCCGCTGGTCAACGCGGCCCAGCGCGACAAGGTGGTTTCCTATATCGAAAAGGGCAAGGCCGAGGGGGCAACGCTGCTTCTTGGCGGCGGCGTGCCGCAGATGCAGGGCTTCGAGGGCGGCTGCTTCGTCGAGCCGACGATCTTCACCAATGTCACCGACGACATGGTCATCGCCCGCGAAGAGATCTTCGGGCCGGTGATGGCCGTTCTCGATTTCAACGACGAGGATGAAGTCATCGCCCGTGCCAATGACACGGAATTTGGTCTTTCCGCGGGTGTTTTCACGAAGGACCTGTCACGTGCCCATCGCGTCATCAGCCAGCTAAAGGCCGGAACGTGCTGGATCAACACCTATAATCTCGCGCCCGTAGAAATGCCCTTCGGCGGCTTCAAGCAGTCGGGCGTCGGCCGCGAGAATGGTCTGGCCGCGCTCTATCATTACAGCCAGATCAAGTCAGTCTATGTCGAGACAGGCAAGGTCGAGAGCCCCTACTGAGGCTTCTTGCCGACGTAGTCCACGTACTGGGTCAGCGCACAGACGAGATGATAAAAGATCGAGGCCGGAACATCTTCGGCCTTGGCCCGCCCTGTTTCATCAATCAGGTCGATCCATAATCCCTTCGGCGCCGGCTCGATGTGCCAGCGGAACAGGCGCCCGACCCGCGCCTCCACTTCCGGCTTGAGATCCGGTCCGCCGTTGCCGTCGAGAGCCATCGCAGCCTTCACCGCCTCGGTCTGCGGCCAACTGCGTGAGTTCGTGTCGAGCGGCAGGCCATGACGCGACACGGCATTATAGGCGAGTTCGGTCGAGCGGTTCAGACCATTTGCGATCGCGGAGGCGTAAAGCTTCCGCCCATAGCGGACGATATCCTTTTGACCGGATGCTGCGCGCGAAATCCGACAGCA
The DNA here is from genome assembly GCA_963777425.1 of uncultured Alphaproteobacteria bacterium. Taxonomy (GTDB): domain Bacteria; phylum Pseudomonadota; class Alphaproteobacteria; order Rhizobiales; family Rhizobiaceae; genus Phyllobacterium. The sequence goes on from CAVZQS010000013.1 coordinate 133,846, forward strand.
AGGAGGCCCATTCAAAATGATGGCCGGGTTCGGTCCACTCACCCTGTTCGCCCGGCGCTCGTCCCCAGTCATTGTTGAAATATTCGCCCAGCGTCCAGGTTTCGGCATCGAACATGTGATGGCGGAAGAGATCGACAATGCGCGCGGCCCGCTGCAGGTAATCGCGGTTGCCGGTTGCGTCATACCAGGCCAGGAATGCCTCGAGCAGGTGCATATGCGGGTTTGAACGGCGCAAGCCCGTGTCGCCCGGTGTCTCGAGAAAACCGGTCAACCGCGCATCCGCGAGATATTCGTCGATGAATGCAAAGGTTTCGGTCCCAAGCGCCAGCGCATCCTTGTGCCCGACCTTGTGCGCATGCGCCAATGCCAGCAGCACGCATGACTGGTCATAGGCATCTTCGGTCGCATCGAGAACGCTGCCATCGGGATTGAACGTCTTCACCCAACCGCCACGATCCGGTGCGGCCATTGGCCGTGATGAAGCGGATGCCGTGGTCGATCAGTGTCCTGGGCCGGTCCATCCCAGCCCATTTCATGCGCTACGGCAAAGGCATAGATCTGCCGTGCCATCGTGCGCATGCGCTTGGTCTTGTTGATCGGAATCGCGTCGAAGGACAGTGCCTCATGGAAGCCGCCGCCCTGCTCGTCGACGCCCACCGTGGACCACAGCGGCAATGTTTCGTCGAACAGCCAGTGACGCACGCGGTTGCCATAGGCGCCAACCTGCGGGAGCCGATCCTGTGCCGGCGTGAATTTCGTCTCAAGCCGCCCAGTCTTTTCCAGTTGTTCGACGATCTTGCGAACGTTCTGGCTCTCGCTGACCGGCGCAACGAAGGTCGCGTCGGCGGTCGCCACTACGGCGGTGTCGCGCAGACCAACTGCCGATAATAGACGCCCTTCACTGCGCAGATAGCTGTGCTCGCAATCGATGGCGACAACGTCGCCGACGATCACATTGCCATTGCCATCGACCGAGCCGACCTCAAGCAGGGATTGCCATGATCCGAGATCATTCCAACGGAACGTCGCCGGCACCAGCGCGATGTCCGAAGCATGCTCCATGATCGCATAGTCGACCGAAATTGATGGAACGGCGGCGTAAAGATCATGCGGCAGATAGGTCCCGGAAATGTTGGTGTCCGCCTGATCGAGCGCAATTATCGCCTTGTCCCAGATCCCGGCAGCATGTGCCTTGAATGCATCGCGCATGACGCTGGCACGGAAGAGGAAAATCCCGGCATTCCAGAGAAAATGCCCCGATTCCAGATATTCCTTGGCCGTCTTTTCGTCCGGCTTCTCTACGAACCGCACCACATCGCGCGTTGCTGAAACCTCCGGAGCTACTTCGATATAGCCATAACCTGTTTCCGGGCCGGTCGGGCTGTATTCCAAAGACGACGATACGGCCCGCATTGGCCGCTCCGATGCCCGTTTCCACCGTGTCCCAGAAATCGCGGTCGGTCGTGATCTCGTGATCCGAAGGGACAACAAGCACAAGCTCATCACCGTGTTCGCGCAAGGTGATTTCGGTGGCCAGCACAACGGCCGAGGCCGTATTGCGCCCCATCGGTTCGAGAATGGGTCTACCGCCGGCGAGATCGACACCGGCAATGTCCAGGTTGATACGGTCCGCGTGGCGTTCCGAAGCCAGCAGGTAGACTGGAACGGCCGTTTTCGTTCGCGCGGCCATCCGCTTGATGGTACGCAGCAGCATCGAGCCTTGGCCGGATAAATTGTGGAACTGCTTGGGAAAATCCTCTCGCGATAACGGCCACAGGCGCGAGCCGACACCACCGCTCATGACGAAGCTGATAATGCGTTGTTTGTCCGTAGTCATTTCATGTCGCCTTGTTGTTCCGCTTGTCGCTGGTCAGAGCGTTTCTGCTGAAATCGATACAGGACTTTCAGCGGTCATCACAAGGGCCATTCAGCTGTTTATCGCCGCAAGGATGCCTAAGCCGTGATAATTCAAAAAGCTGAGGAAACGACTTGCAGCGGCCGAAACCGGACGTTATATACGCGCGTCACTGGTCACGGAGTGTAGCGCAGCCTGGTAGCGCACGTCGTTCGGGACGACGGGGTCGGAGGTTCGAATCCTCTCACTCCGACCAGTATTATCAGCGCAGATGGCGCCTCCCTGTACATATGAGGGATGAAAAATCACACTGATTAACTTGATTAATTAAGAAGCCGCCTTAATTCCAATTGGCGTCTTGTGGCCTCGTCTTCCGGGTTTACAATTTTAGCCATGATGATCACACCACCGAAATGTTCCGACGATCTGGACCGGACCCAGGAATGCAAGAATGCCCTGCGGGCGGAAGTTCAGCAGCTGGCCGATCAGGCCCTGTGGGCCGGTTGGCATCGCTATGAGGTGGCTCTGGCCCTGTCTGATCTTGGCGAACAATATCTGCAAACCACCGCTAACAGTGTTGAGTCAGAGGCTGACATCGCGATCGGCCGGGCGCTGTTCGAAATCAAGCGAGCCCTCGATATCTGACCGGGCGAGCGCGTAATCACATCGACGCTTTACCAATCGAATTTCACAATTTTGGAACCCATTCCGCTTTCTCGCGTTGTCTATCTGTCGGGAACAGCGTTGGGCGAGTTCCACAAGGCCAACCCGACAGGGGCTCAGTACCGTTCACGACCAAAACCGTGGACTATCTGGGCCCCACTGCTGTGGAGGACCCAGCCACCCCGGTTACCCCATGGCCGCACCGGGATTTGGTCCGTTGTTCAATAACGGACCGAATCTCCAGCCGGGAGCGTTGCTATGTCCGATGATTTTGACGAAGACGACGACGAGGCTTGGGCCGTCCACAATTCCGCTCGATGGTATTTTGCCGTATTTCTCGCTGGCGTCGTCCTTGCGGCGCTTGTCGGTTATGCGGTCTCTCTCTGAGCTCTGTAATGAATTTTAACGATCTTGCGATTTATTGATACCCATCGACGACTGATGCAGATTGTTGCCGCCTGCCAGTCGTCACTTGGAGCTGTCGCGATGCGAGACCGGGATATCGAGCCTTTGGAATTGCGTGATTTTTTGATCATGGCCGCGCTGATGGCAGCGGTCTTGGTCATATTGTGGGGAACAGCTTCTGCAATCGTGAAAGCCCGGCATAATTTCGACGGGCCGCCGGTTGTCGCCAGGTGAGAAGACTTCCCTCAGTACTTTAGCTGCGGCACGGCATCGATCAAAACGCGTGTTGCTTCCGCCTGCGGGTTTGCTAGCACGGCCTCGGTCTCTCCGGCTTCGACTATGCGACCATCGTCCATGACGATCATCCGATCGGCAAAGGCCCGCACAACCGCCAGATCATGTGAAATGAACAGATAGGCAACGCCGGTCTCCTCCTGAAGGTCGAGGAGGAGATTGAGGATTTGCGCGCGGACGGAGACGTCCAGGGCGGATACGGGTTCGTCGAGCACAATAAGGTCAGGTTTCGTCATGATCGCGCGGGCAATGGCGACGCGCTGCCGCTGCCCCCCGGACAGTTCCAATGGATAACGATCGATCACATCGGAGCTGAGGCCGACGCGGCCGACGGCGGCGTCGATGAGCGCGTCATATTCCCCCTTTGCCGCAAGACCGTTTATCCGCAACGGGTCCTGTAGAATACGCTTGACGCTCGCACGCGGATTGAATGCCGCTAGCGGATCCTGAAACACCATCTGGAAACGTGGGCGCAAGGGCCGCAGTAGTTCATCGTGCAGAACAGTGATATCCCGCCCACGAAGATGAATTGAACCTTCATCCGAATCCGCAAGCCGCATAACGAGACGCGCCAGCGTGGTTTTACCGGCCCCTGAAGCGCCAACCACGGCCAGAGTTTCCCCGGTTCCGACCGAGAAACTGATGTTCGCCAGTCCAGTTGCCGTGCGGTCACCGAAGCGCTTACCAAGGTTCTTGACGTCAAGGACAGGTGGTTCAGCAAAGCCCTCTTTCATTGCAAATCGTCCCCATTGATTTCGGCAAGCCGCTCCCTCCGTGGTGTCTTCAGTGAGATATGCGCGCCGATCAGAGCCCTCGTGTAGGGATGCTGGGGTTTACCCAGCACCTTGGCTGCAGCACCGCTTTCAACCAGCTTACCCTTGTACAGCACGGCGATCTTGTCTGCGCGCTCCGAGGCGAGAGCAATGTCGTGGGTGACAAACAGCAGCGTCAGACCGCTGTCCCGCACCAGTTCGTCGAGAAGATTGACGATATGCCGTTGCACTACCGTATCGAGTGCGCTGGTGGGCTCGTCAGCGATCAGCAGCGACGGGTTTCCGGCCAGGGCGGCCGCAAGCGCAATGCGCTGCTTTTGTCCTCCAGAGAATTCATGCGGATAGTGATTCAGCCTTGAGAGCGCCTTCGGAATGTGGACGCGATCCAGCAACTCAGCTGCTCTCACCCGCGCCGCAATCCACCCCATCCCCTGATGGGTCATCACCACTTCGGCAATCTGGTCGCCGATCTTCATGACCGGATCGAGGCTGCCGCCCGGATCCTGAAAGAGGACGCCGATGTCCTTGCCCAGTCGCGGCGTGCGGGCTGAAGCAATTCCATGAAAACTTCGAAGCGGTTTTACTGGAATGGCGTCACGATCAACGTCCGGAAATTCGATTGTTCCACTGGAGCTTGCGCGTCTGGGCAGAAGACCGGCTATTGCCATGGCCAGCGTTGATTTACCCGAGCCGCTCTCACCGATGAGCGCCAGCCGTCCGCCCTTGGCAAGCTGCAATGATACATCGTCCAGCGCGACAGTGCCGCCGTACTTGACGCCGAGGTTGCGGATACGGACATAGGGCTCGCTCACGGCTGCAGCCTTTCTGTCCTTGAAAGACCGCGCCCGATCAAATGAACGCCGAGTACGGTCACAACCAAAGCCAGGCCGGGGACGATCGAAAGATAAGGCGCGGCACGCAGGACGGTTCGGCCCTCGGCGATCATGCTGCCCCAGGTCACCCGGTTCGGGTCTCCGAAGCCGAGAAATGACAGCGCCGCTTCAATCAGGATGGCGGCGGCGACTGATATGGCTGCAAGGGAGGCTGTCGGACCGAAGGCGTTGGGCAGAATCTCGCGGAACGCAATTTCCAGCGGCCGCATCCCGAGGGTCCGTGCCGCAGCAACGAAATCCCGTTCCCGCAGCGACAACACCTCCGCCCGTGTCACGCGTGCAGCCTGTGTCCAAGTGCCGAGGCTGATGGCAAAAATCAGCGTCGGTACACTCGGGCCGGTCACACTGATCGCGGCGAGTGCCAGCAGGAAGCCTGGCACCGTCTGGAATGCCTCGGTGATACGCATCAGAACCGTATCGGCGATACCTCCGAGAAAGCCTGCCAGCGTGCCAACGGCGCTACCGACACTGAGCGCAACAGCTGCCGAAAAGAAAGCGACAAGAAGCGTAGTTCGGGTCCCGTGCAACAGTCCGGAGAACACGTCACGGCCGAGCCTGTCAGTTCCCAAGAGATGCAACTCGGAAGTGAGCGGGCGCAGCATAGGTTCGCCGGTGATGGCCAAGGGATCGCCCGGTGCGATCAGTGGCGCCAGCAGTGCCATCAGGACCAGGATTGCAAGGAGGATTGCGCCGGCACGTCCCTCCCAATTCAGTTGCCGCCACAGGATCATCGACCGGCCCTCACGCGCGGGTCCAGCTTGCCATAGACCAGATCAACGACAAGATTGGCAATGATCACAGTAATGGCACTGCACAGGATCACGCCAAGCAGCAGCGGCGTATCGCGTCGCGCCACCGCTTCTGCGGCCAGACGGCCAAAGCCGGGAATGGCAAAGACGCTTTCCACCACGACGCTGCCGCCGAGCATGGCAGCAGCCTGTAGTCCCAACATGGTCACGACTGGCAGGACGGCGTTTCGGGCAACATGCCGCCACACGATCCGCCCGCGATCGAGACCGCGCGCTTCCAGCGCCTTGACGAAGGGATCGCGCCAGATTTCGCTCATCCGGTCACGCATGAGCCGCAGGTAAAGCGCGAGATAAACCATGGCAAGCGAGGCGACCGGCAGTATCAGGTGCACAGCGATATCGCCCAGGCGCGCGAGGCCCGATTTGCCCGACGCTACCGTCTCGATACCACCGATCGGCAACCAGCGCAGGTCGACCGCAAAGATCACGATCAGGACAAGGCCAAGCCAGAAGCCGGGTATGGCATAAAGCGCCAGCGAGCCAATGGACAGCATGCGGTCGCGAATTGATCCGGGCTTCGCACCGGCAATCACCCCGAGCAGCGAACCGATAAAAAAAGCCAGCGTCGTAGCGATGCCCATCAGCAGCAACGTAACCGGCAGCCGCTCAAGGATGACAGAACCGACCGGCCGCTCGAAGGCGGAGGACCAGCCAAGGTCCCCATGTGCGAGTGCCGATGCATAGGCTCTGAAACGATAAAGGGGGCCTTGATCCAGCCCCCATTCCTGCCGCAACCGCGCCATTTGCTCGGCATCCATGGCGCCGGACCGCGCGACATACGAGTCCACTGCGTCGCCGGACGCCGCTTCGAGCAACAGGAAGCTACCAACCAACACAACGCCAAGAACCGGAAGCGCACTGGCGAGGCGTCTCAGGAAGAAGGAAACGAGAGGCGGCAAGAAAGGCTCCGGCGGTCAGGCAAAGCTTTTCATGTTCCTGCGGCTTGTCCCTGTCAACAGAAATATATACAATGACTACCTATAGTCATATCAAGGGTGTCGCCGTGAAAGAAATCCAGTTGAAAGATGCAAAAGCAACCTTATCTGCCGTTGTCGATCAGGCCGTTGCCGGAGAGCCATCTGTGATCACGCGCCATGGGCGAAAAGAAGCCGTAGTGGTTGCCTTCGATGAATGGCAGCGAATCTCCCAGGTGCCCAGCTTCGCAGACCTTTTATTGGCATTTCCGGGGGAACCAGATGATATCCCCGAGCGCAACTTGAGGCCCGGACGGAATGTCGATCTGTGATGTACCTTGTCGACACCAACATCATTTCTGCTGCCGCGCCGACTAAACGCGTGGCCGCCTCGTCAACGTTCGTTACGTGGATGCAGCAAATGGATGCGCGGCTTTACACGTCGGCCGTGACAATCGCCGAAATCGAACGTGGCATTGCTCAACTCGATCGCATCGAAGCCATCGCCAAGGCGAACAGGCTGCGCACATGGCTATTCGCAGTTGAACGGCTCTACGCCGGTCGCATCTTGCGATTTGATGTTGAAGCTGCGCGGCACGCCGGAAAGATGATGGACCGCGCCAGAAGCCACTCAGTGGGGTTTGCCGACATCGCTATCGCATCTATCGCTGCAGCCAACAACATGACGCTACTGACAGCGAACACCAAGGATTTCGGCCCGCTCGGTGTCCAGTTTCTCAATCCTTTTGCGGATGACCTCCCGGCTTAGGAGCCCTAGGCCCCCGCACCCTGGATTATCCCTTCAGCCACACATTTGCCCAGTTCGACACGGCCCAGCGCGGGTTATCGGAAACGTTCTGCACATTGTCGCGCGCCACGGTGATGAAGGAAAACTCGGCGACATTGATCAGCGGCAATTCGTTGGCGACCTTTTTCTGCAGTTCCTTGTACAGGCCGGCCCGCTTGTCCGCATCAACCGTCGAGGCCGCCTCCTTGATCAGCTTGTCTACATCCGCATTGGCATAGCCATACTGGTTCGAGAACGGCACGCCCGCCGGCAGGCCGCTCTCGAACAGGATCGTCGTGGAAATTGCAGGATCTGAGCGGTAGACTGGTGTTGCCACAGTGATATCGAAGTCATGGTCGGTGTAGACGGCTTTCAGATGCGCCGGTGTGTCGTTGCTGATCACCTCTGCGTCGATACCAATCTTGGCCAGAGCCTGGCGAAGATAGTCACCGAACTGTTTGGTTTCATTGAAGAATGGCGCTGGAAGCAGCCTGAGCTTGAAACGGTTGCCATCCGCCCCGCGCTTGAAACCGGCTTCGTCAAGCAGCGCTTCCGCCTTGGCCGGATCGAAGGAATACTTCGTCACCTCCGGCTCATAGAAGGTCTTGTCATAGGCCGGCACAGGCCCGGTCGACGACTTGGCATAACCGAGGAAGATCGTCTTGACGACAAAGTCGTGGTCGATTGCATGGGCCAGTGCCTGACGCACCCTGACGTCGGCAAGTTCCTTGCGGCGATGGTTGATCTCGACGATCAGCTGATAGGTCAGTCCTTCATAACCATTGGAGTAAACCTTCAGGCCCGGCACTTTGGAAATCCGGTCGAGATCGGCGAGCGGCACTGCGGAGAACGCCGCAAGCTGTATTTGTTCGGCTTCCAGCGCATTGCCGGCAGCGGCGCGGTCGGGCAGGACCTGGTAGACGATTTCATCGAGGAGCGGCTCGTCCTTTTGCCAATAGGCGTCATTGCGCTTGAGCAGATAATACTCGCCCGGCTTGTATTCGCCGAACTTGAAAGGACCGGTTCCGACAAGCTTCTGGTTGGCTGGATTCTTGGCGATGTCCGTTCCCTCATAGATGTGCTTGGGCACGACCGAAGTTACGACCGGCAGTGCGTTGCGAATGAGCTGGAATGGCGTTGGTTGCGAGAATTTGAAAACAGCGGTGTGATCGTCCGGCGTTTCAACACTTTCGAGATTCTTGAACACGACACGGCCGAGGTTCTGCAGCTTCTTCCATACCTCCAGGGCGGAGAAGGCCACGTCAGCGGACGTGAATGGCTTGCCATCGTGCCAGGTCACCCCCTCACGCAGCTTGAATGTTGCGGTCAGTCCATCGTCTGAGCCTTCCCAAGCTGTAGCCAGGCGCGGTGAGAGCCCGTCCTTGCCATCGTAGGACTGTTCGGCCAATGGCTCGATCACCTTGCTCGCAACGAAGAACACGCCGTTCGATGCGACGATGGCCGGATTGAGGTTGGCCGGCTCGCTGTCCCCGGCGACGACGAGGCGCCCGCCTTTGATGGGGGCCGCTTGTGCCCAGCCGAAATGTGGCAGGATTGTCATTGCCCCGATGCCGGCAGTTGCGTTGAGAAAAGCGCGTCGGTTCAACAGGATACGGGACATTTTGCAAGCCTCAGGTTGAGTGGAAGGGTTTGGACAGGATGTTGCTCAGCGCGGAAATTGCAGTGTGGGCAAAGGCGGGTTCGGCGGAAACACCCATGTGGCCGATGCGCAGGATCTTGCCGGCAGTCTCGCCGCGTCCGAGCGAGACGAGAATGCCGTGGCCGTGCAGCAGACGATCGCGCAGCGCCACATCGCTGATGCCGTCAGGTACTTTGAAGGCCGTCGTCGTTGGCGCGCACCAGGTCTCCTGCTTCGGCCACAGCGACAAGCCGAGGCCAAGCAGCCCTTCCCGGGCGACCAGGGCAGTCTGTGCATGGCGGGTCCAGACGTTCGCCGGCCCTTCCCTTGCATAGCGATCGAGTGCGGCATCGAGTGCGTAGATTTCGGCTATCGATGGCGTGACAGGGAATGCCCTGCCCGGCTCCGACGCATGCTTCCAGGCAGCGAGGCTGAGGAAGGAGCCTCGCGGCGCATCGGGATTGGCTTCGATCTTCGCCCATGCCCGCTCGCTGACTGAGATAAGGCTGAGGCCAGGTGTGCTGCCCAGGCATTTCGATGGCGACGTTATGAAGATGTCGGCATGGACGTTCTGCGGATGCACGTCCATACCGGCAAAGGAGGATACGGCATCGGCAATGAGATAGGCGCCGTGCTCAGCAACAATCGCCCCGATTTCGCGCAAGGGATTGAGCGTACCGGATGGCGTATCGTGATGGCAGAGCGCGACGACGCCGATATCCGGACGGCGGCGCAAGACATCGCGCACCGCTTGCGGGTCGATGATTTCGTCGAAAGGTACAGCCAGTTCGACGACTTCCTTGCCGTAACGTTCCGCCCAGACGGCAAAGCCCTTGCCATAGACACCGGATACTAGGTTGAGCACCACGTCGCCCTTGCCGATCAGCGCCGCGGCAGCCGCCTCGATGCCCAGAATGGCCTCGCCCTGCATGATCACCGGATCATTATCGGTTTGCAGCGCCTGGCGGAGCTTTTCGACGACGTCGGCATAATAGGTCTGGAACGCCGGATGGTAGTCATAGAGCACCGGCTTGCCGAGCGCGGCCAGCACCTCCGGATAGGCGGGTACGGGACCGGTCGTGAGCATCAGTGGAGGGATGGGAAGCAAGGATCGCACTTCGGAATTTCATCCCATTCTTGGTTAGGAACCGGCTCAGGAAGCAGACCATATTCTCCGGATTACGGGAAACCAAGAAAAACCGTTCCAATTCTGGGAACGTTGATGCCGATATCTCTCCCCCTGCGAGGATATTTCCCGCGACCCGTTTCACTCCATCGGAATGACATCGACCGACTGCTTGCCCTCCTGCGCTCCACTGGTCTTGAGCACGCCGACAATGGGCGAGACATCGGCATAGTCGCGGCCATACCCGATAGTGATGTGATCGTTGCCCGCCGCCATGGCGTTGGTCGGGTCGAATTCCTGCCAGCCGGCTTCGCGCCCGCACCAGACACGCACCCAAGCGTGCATCGCATCGGCACCTTCCAGCCGTTCCTCCCCGGGCGGCGGAATCGTGCGCAGGAACCCACTTACATAGCCTGCCGGGATACCGACCCCACGCAGACCGGCGATCATCACGTGGCTGAAGTCCTGGCACACTCCTGCTTTGAGATCGAAAGCCTGACGTGCGGTCGTGCGCACATCGGTCACATCGGACTCATAGGTAAAATCCGCATGGATGCGACCGTTGAGATGCTTGACCGCCTCCATCACCGTGCGCGTTTCAACGAGGCTTTGCCCGGCATAAGCCGTTATTGCCGGATCGATCGTCGCGTAGGCACTGCTGGTCAGAAAGTGATGCGGCGCATCGGCTGCGATGGACCAGACGCTGCGTATCTCCTTTTGCAAACCTGCGAGATTGGGCGAGACGTCGAGCATGTTAGGCGGCCGGGTAACGTTCACCCGAGCGGTCATAGTCACGTCGAGCGTCTCGTGCGGGTTGCGGTAGGTGATCGACGTGACCGTATTAGAGAAGAAATCGGTGAACTCCGAACGTTCCGCCGATACCGGGTCGAAAGACAGGCTGGAGGCGATCACACGCTGCACCCCCGGCATGCTTTGCGGCATGACACGGATGTGGTGCCGTCCACCGACTGCCGAGCGCTCGTAATCATAGTGAAGATGAAGGCGGATATTATAGAGCATGACAGCCTATGGTGTCCGTTTGGAAAATCGCTGCGGTGAGGCATCTGGCGTGGTTTTCGAGAACCGGAGCGCAGCGTACATGAAGTACGTGAGCACCGGAAGCACAGAAAACCGCGTCAGATGACCACCGCAGTAGCGTTTGCAAACGGACACTCAGGCGAAATAGGTATCGGAAATCGTATCGGACAGGGTGCCGATCTCATAGCCAATCGTGTCGAGCTTCTCCGGCGTCAGATCGGCCGCCTCCATGATTGCCATCTCCGTATGCAGGCGTAATACTTTCTTGGAAAATGCGGGCATGCTCGCACCAGGTTCGCGGGCAGGCAGCAGGCCGAACTCAGTTTTCAAGGCATCCAGCTGGAAGATGATCGAACGCGGATTGAGCGGGTCAAGCGCCAGAAGGTCGAGGACGCTTAAACGGCCCGAGTAGACGCTGTACTGACGCCGGTGAGTCATGACGCTGTCGCCGATCTCCAGCAACATCTCCAGCGCCCCCTCGGGCGCATCGTCATGCGACAAGGTCGCCAGAATGCGTGCCATCTGTATGCCGCGCTCAAGGCGCCGGCCGATTTCCAGGAACCGCCAGCCGGTAAAGCGATACATGTTCTCGTGTACGAGACCTGAGAACCCCGCAAGCTTGCGCAGGATGATCGTCATGGCCCGGGTCGTGTCGTCCCCTGGCATTACCACATCCTGGAAACGATGAACGGTCTTGGAGAGGTCGCGAAGTGCCAGCCAGCCGTCTGGCGAAAAACGATCGCGAATGCGTCCGGCGCTCAGCATCGCGCCGTCAATGGATCGCTGCAGCCCCTTTGGTACCGCCGTATCGAGATCGACACCGAGCGGCTTCAGGTAATCGCGCATTTCCGTCAGCAGCGGCAGCTCCATATTGGCCGCCTCCGCATAGCGGGCATGGCAAGCGCGCAGGATGCGCGCCGTACCTTCCGCGCGCTCGATGTAACGCCCCATCCACATCAGGTTTTCCGCCGACCGGCTTGGCAGCGTCCCCGGCACATTGCGGCGGAACGTGTCGTCCTCGCGCGGGAGCAGCGTATCCTTGGCGACAGGTCCGCTCGAGGTGATCCAGACATCGGCGGCCTGTCCGCCCCGCTGCATGGCGATCGCTGCCGTATCGAGCGTGAAACCGACGCGGGCGAAGCCGCCAGGCATGAAACTCCACCCGTTCTTGTGGCGCGCCGCAAAGACCCGAAGCACGAATGGCCGCGGTTCCAGCTTTCCATCGACATAGACCGGAGTCGTCGAGAGTTTGACAGCCTCCTGCCCGACCAGTCCACGCCCGTCTTTCTGCAGCCGGGCAAGCAGCCCCTCGCGCCCTTCTTCATCGAGCGCCGAGCCGAGCACGGTCGCCCCCACATCTTCGAACGGTAGTCGCGTCGACATGGCTGGCCCGACCATCATCTGATCGAGCCGGTCAATCACAAGCTTTCGTTCGTTATCCTGCCCGCACCACCATGTGGCGATGCTCGGCAGTGCAAGATCGCCTCCGTGCAGTGCTTTTGAAATAGCCGGCAGGAAGGCCAGTAGTGCGCGGGTCTCAAGGATGCCGGAGCCCAGCGCATTGACCAGAGAAACCGAACGCTGGCGGAGGGCGCTGACCAAGCCTGGCGTGCCGATCCATGAATCCGTCTTCAGTTCGAGCGGATCCATGTAGGCGGCGTCCATGCGTCGCCACAGGGCATCGACCGGCTTGAGACCCGATACGGTCCGGACCATCACCTTGCCCTTGCTGACCGTCAGATCGTCGCCTTCGAGGAGCATGATGCCGAGGTAACGGGCGATGTAGGCGTGTTCGAAATAGGTTTCATTGTTCGGGCCCGGCGTCAGGATTGCCGCCCGTCCCTGCGGACTTCTAATCAACGCCTGCAGAGAATCGCGGAAATCCTTGAAGAACCCGGCCAGCCGGTGCACGTTCATGGCACCGGAGATATCCGACAGGGCGCGTGTCGTTGCCACACGATTTTCGAGTGCAAAGCCTGCACCGGATGGCGCCTGCGTGCGATCGCCCAGAACCCACCACTGACCATCCGGCCCGCGCCCGAGTTCAAAGGCACAGAAATGCAGAAAATGTCCGCTGGCTGGTTTCACGCCCGCGACGGCATGCAGGAACTCCGGATTAGAGGCGATCAGGTCCGGGGGCAGCAAGCCATCACGGATCAGCTTGTTCTCGCCGTAAATGTCGGCGACGATATCTTCAAGCAGGTCGGCGCGCTGTGCCAGACCGAGGGTGATCTCGCGCCAATCGTCCTCATTGATGAGGATCGGCATATGGGCGAGCGGCCATTCACGCTCCTGTGTGCCGTTCTCATCGTAGACACGATAGAAAACACCGGCATCGTGCAGATACTGATTGGCGCGGGCAAAACGCGTCGCCAGCTTCTCCGGACCGATTTGATCAAGCGTCTGAAGCAATGTTTCCCAACCGGGGCGAAGCCGGCCTTCCGGGTCGAACATTTCGTCGGCAACGCCAGGCAGAGGCCTGTAGCCCGCAAGCAGACCGGTACTAGACCCCGCGCCAGCCTCTGATTCTGTATGCGCTCGATTGCTTGCCGACATCCCACCCCCTGCTCAATTCTGGCGCGGCCTTCTCAGGTCAAGGGTCAGTGGAAACTCAGGTGACGGCTGTTCCTTCCTGAGCTCATATCCCCCGGCCGTATGTCCGCGTGGTTCAAATCGTGCCAGGCGGCGCGCCTCGGCCTCATTTGAATTGACCGGGAACGTATCATAACTGCGACCGCCGGGATGTGCGACATGATAGACGCAGCCGCCAATTGCCCGGCCTGACCACTGGTCGTAGATATCGAACACCAAGGGTGTATTGATCGGGATCATCGGATGCAGCCCGGACCTCGGCTGCCACGCCTTGTAGCGAACGCCGGCAACGGCGATTCCCCCGGTGCTTGTCATCTTCATCGGTATTTCGCGGCCGTTGCAGGCGATGCTGTGGCGGGCAGGATTGAAGCCTTCCGCCTTGACCTGAAGCCGCTCCACTGAACTGTCGACGAAACGCACGGTACCACCGATGGCCCCCTGCTCACCCATGACGTGCCACGGCTCCAGGGCTTGCCGCAATTCGAGCTTCACGCCCTCATTCTCGATCTGGCCGCAAAACGGGAAGCGGAATTCAAGCTGCGCCTCGAACCATTCGGGGCGGAAATCAAAGCCATTCTGAGACAAGTCCGCGAGCACATCGAGAAAATCCTGCCAGACGAAGGCCGGCAGCATGAAGCGGTCGTGCAGCGACGTGCCCCAGCGAACAAAGCTGCCCTCTATCGGCCTGTTCCAGAAGCGGGCGATCAGCGCGCGAATGAGCAGTTGTTGCGCCAGGCTCATGCGCGCATTGGGCGGCATTTCGAAGCCGCGGAATTCGACGAGACCCAGCCGTCCCGTCGGCCCGTCAGGCGAGAACAGCTTGTCGATACAGATTTCCGAACGATGCGTGTTGCCGGTCACATCGACCAGAAGATTGCGGAACAGCCGGTCAACGAGCCAGGGCAGTGGCGGCGTGCCCCTGCCCGGCATCGGAACCTGCGCCATGGCGATTTCAAGTTCATAGAGACTGTCGTGGCGCGCCTCATCGAAGCGCGGTGCCTGACTGGTCGGCCCGATGAACATGCCCGAAAACATGTAGGACAGCGAAGGGTGACGCTGCCAATGCAATACCAGGCTTTTCAAAAGATCGGGGCGGCGCAGGAAGGGACTGTTGTTCGGTGTTTCGCCCCCCACGACCACGTGATTGCCGCCGCCCGTGCCGGTATGGCGTCCGTCGATCATGAATTTGTCGGCACCGAGCCGGGTCTGCCGCGCCTCCTCGTAGATTGCCGTCGTTGTCTCCACACATTCGCGCCAGTTGGAGGCCGGGTGGATGTTCACTTCGATCACACCTGGATCGGGCGCGACCCGGATTACATTGATGCGGTGGTCCTGTGGCGGGCTATAGCCTTCGATGTGGACTGGTAGACCGAGTTTCGCGGCAGCGGCTTCCGCGGCACCGACGAGTTCCAGATAATCCTCCAGTGCTTCGACTGGCGGCATGAAAACGCTGAGCCGGCCGTCGCGCGGCTCGACCGAAATGGCCGTGCGCACGGCGCCGCCGATTTCGCCAAGTTCCTGCTCGACACGCTCCTGCTGATTGCCTTCAGCTGCGGTGAACGATGCGATCGGTGCTTCTCGGGCCGCGGGAGGCGATTGCGTAACCGAATCCGGTCGAGCCGCTTGCGCGAGCGGATCCGCAAGCGGGCCGCGCTCAACCGATGGATCGACCGGAACGATATAGGGATATTCGGATGCGGGTACATGCGGCAATGAACCGAGTGGCAGACGATAACCGACCGGGGAATCGCCGGGCACCAGAAACAGCTTGCCGCGGCGGGTGGTCCACTTTTCGCTGCGCCACCTGGGCCCGGCAACCGCCTTGCTGTTCCAGCGCTGCACAGGGAGTACAAAGCCCGTTGGCTCTGTCAGACCACGCTCGAAGACACGTGCAATGCGGCTGCGCTCCTCCGGATCTTTCAGTTTGGAATTCGCAGGATCGACATTTGCCGGCAGATTGCCCTCCTTGACGATCCATTCGGCAGGGTCCTCATAAGCGGGGGAAACCATTTCGTCTTCCACACCCAGGATATTGGCGATACCGGTGAGGAGTTTGCCCGCATCGTCCGGTTTTACATCCGCCTTGCTGTTTTCCGGGGCGATCAAGTCTGGATTGACCCAGATAGGTTTCCCGTCCTTGCGCCAATACAGCGAGAACGTCCAGCGTGGCAGGCTTTCGCCGGGGTACCATTTTCCCTGCCCGTAGTGCAGGAAGCCACCCGGTGCGAAACGGTCGCGGAGGCGGCGGATCAGCTTGTCGGCCTTTTCGCGTTTTGTCGGACCTACCGCGTCGGTGTTCCACTCACCAGACTCGAAATCGTCGATGGAAACGAATGTTGGTTCGCCGCCCATGGTGAGGCGCACATCCCGCTCCTTCAGAATTGCATCCACCTTTTCGCCAAGCGCATCAAGCGCGGCCCAGGACTTCATCGGAAAACGGCTTGGTGATGCGGGGATGTTCCGACACCCGGGTAACATGCATGTCGAAAGCGAATTCGACATTGGCAGGTTCGGCCATGCCGGAAATCGGCGCGGCATTGCGATAATGCGGCGTCGCCGCTAGCGGTACATGGCTCTCGCCCGTAAGCAAGCCGGATGTCGGATCAAGACCGATCCAGCCTGCACCCGGCAAGTAGACCTCGCACCAGGCGTGGAGATCGGTAAAATCCTTGTCGGTGCCCGCAGGTCCGTCAAGCGAAACCAGATCCGGCTTCAGCTGGATCAGATATCCCGAAACAAACCGCGCGGCCAGGCCGAGATGGCGTAGCGCCTGCACCAGCAGCCAGCTTGAATCGCGACAGGACCCGGTGCGAACGCCAAGCGTCGTCTCAGGTTCCTGCACACCGGTTTCCATGCGGATGACATAACCGACCTCGCGCTGGATGCGCGCGTTAAGGTCGACGATGAAATTGACCGTATTGGTTGTGCTGCGATCAATCGTATCGAGAAAAGCTTGCAGCAGCGGCCCGGCGGGTTCTGGTTTCAGATAGATCGAGAGGTCTTCGCTGATTTCCTCCGGATAGGCAAAAGGCCAGTTATCAGCAACCGGTTCGACGAAGAAATCGAACGGATTGTAGACGGTCATGTCGGCGACGAGATCGACCTCGATCTTGAGTTCCGTTACGGGCTCTGGAAAGACAAAACGGGCGAGGAAGTTGCCGTAGGGATCCTGCTGCAGATTGACGAAATGATTAGCTGGCTGGACTTTCAGGGAATGGCTGAGCACCTTCGTGCGTGAATGCGGCGCCGGCTGTAGCCGGATGATTTGCGGCCCCAACATAATGGGGCGGTCATACTTGTAGTGGGTCAGATGGTAGACTGCAGCGTGAATTGCCATATCGCCTCAAAGTGCTTTTATGAAATGCGTGTACCCATGAGACCTTTTGAGAATTCAGCCTGACGAGGCATTTGGTGCGGTTTTCGAGAACCGGAGCGCAGTGGACATTCTCGTCCAAGAGCACCGGGAGCGCAGAAAACTACGTCAGATGCCCGTCAGGGTGGATCAATCGAAAGGTCTCAGAGAGCGTAGCCTACTCTATCCTGAAGTAAATCTCACGCTGCCAATTATTTTAGCATCTCATGGATTTGCCGCATAAACGAGCGCACACAACCGCACCAGAATTTCGTCGACGACAAATGCAACCGTGCATTCGTTGCGCCAGAAGCCGGATCAAGCGATTTTCCTCAAGTAATGTGGGAGAAGCAGCAGGCACCGGGCCAGCGGGTGCGTCGGAGAAGATGGGCCTATCCGACCTCAGGGCAAGGGCCTTGCACGCAAGACAGGTGGTGACGCTATGTGGTATCTGCCACTGCGCATCACCCTGGAATTGAAAAAGACCCGGACGAGCTGGCAACTCACGATCCGGGTCTTGTTTCAGTAAAACAGGAAAAGAGAGGCAGGGCGAAAGCTTGTCTCTCACTCCAACACAAACATGACATTTCCCGTCATTTTTCCAACAACTATCTGTTTCATTCGGGCGACCTTTCCAGTAACAATCACCGCCGATGGTTTCTCCGGTACGACAACGCCGGAGATGAAAAGGGAACACGGTGAGGCGTACCCAAAAGGGACCGAGACCGTGGCTGCCCCCGCAACTGTAAGCGGTGAGCGACGCCTGATGATGCCACTGATCGGAAGATCGGGAAGGCAAGGCGAAGCTGAGACCCGCGAGCCAGGAGACCTGCCATCAATTCTGAAATTCGAACCGGACGGGGTGTGCCGGGAGCGATGCGATGTTTGTCCGCTGTAGTGGCCGCCCGTCTATTTGGGTATGCCGAACACCGGCAATACGTTTGCTGCGTTCCCTCAATTCCTGTCCTTGAAACGGGCAGGTATGAACATTCAAACTCTCCCTCTCCTGTTGGATCAGACCGGCAAATTATTGGCCGCCGCTCAACAAAATTACTTTACTTACGTTATAACGTTACGATACTCAGGCATCGACGACAGCCGAAACTGGCCGTGCTTCGATATCCGGAGGTTTCCGCTCATGAGCCATATCGTCCTCAATGCCGACGCGGTAACTTTTCGCACTGCTGGCCGGACACTTGTTGACGCGGTGTCATTGACTGTCGCTTGTGGCTGCCGCCTGGCGGTGATTGGACCGAATGGGGCCGGCAAATCCACTTTGCTGCGCATGCTTGCCGGCCTCGCTTCAACCAACGTCCGGCGATATCTATCTCAATGGCGAGAGCATCAGCCGGCTGACTCCGCTGGAGCGCGCCCGGCAGTTTGCCTTCGTCGGCCAGACCGACACGCCGGACCCGCAGTTGATCGTCGAAGACTACATTGCGCTCGGACGCATCCCGCATAGCGCCGCTTTCACGAGAGCAGCGAACCGCGAGATCGTCGCGCAAGCACTCCACCGCGTAAAGATCGCCCATTGTTCGGGGCGCCGCATCGGATCCTTGTCTGGAGGGGAGCGCCAGCGCGTCCATTTGGCCCGGGCCATCGCCCAGCAGCCTGCGGTACTTTTTCTTGACGAGCCGACCAATCACCTCGATCCCAAGGCCCGCAGCGAATTACTGTCGCTGGTGGCCGGGCTCGAAGTCACCACCATAACCGTCCTGCATGATTTGCCCCTCGTCGCACCGTTCGCGACCGACATCGCGGTCATGCATCACGCGAAGCTCGTGGCAGCCGGTCCGCCCGACCAGACACTGACACCCCGCGTCGTCAGTGACGTCTTCGAACTTGACGTGTTGCGCCTGCGCCACCCCTCTCAGGATCGCGAATTCATGGTGTTTGAAACACCCGAAATGTCCCTGCATGCCCACCAACGGAGCCTATGATGAAGAAAGCTTTTCTCGCCCTCGCCCTCACTGCGCTGTCCGCCCCTGCGTGGGCATTTCCCGTCACCGTCGACAGTTGCGGCAAGCCGCTGACTTTCGACACCGCACCGAAGCGCGCCGTCATCCAGGATATCAACATGAGCGAGATGGCGTTCGCACTTGGGCTTCAACCGTCGATCGTCGGCGTTACCGGTATCACCGGCTGGTACAAGCTGGATGATGCGTTCAAACAGCAACAAGGCTCGATCCCCGAACTCGCCCCCAAATACCCAACGCTCGAAAATCTGGTCGCAGCCAGTCCCGATTTCTTCTTTGCCGGCTGGAACTATGGCATGAAGCCCGGCGGCGACGTTACACCGGACACGCTCGCGCCCTACGGCATCAAGACGCTGGTTCTGACTGAAAGCTGCGTGCACCTCGACAAGAATCGTCCTGCCGCATCGATGGATCTCCTCTATGGCGATGTCGAAAAACTCGGCAAGATTTTCGGCAAGGAAGCGGAATCTGACAAGCTGGTTGCCGGATGGAAAGCGCAGCTCGCGGACATCAAGAAAAGAATCAGCAACAAGGGCGATACCCGTGTTTTCCTTTACGATTCCGGCGAAGACAAACCTTTCACTGCCGGCAAGTTCGCCATGCCGACGGCGCTGATCAGCGAAGCTGGCGGCACCAACATCATGGCCGACATGGAGTCGAGCTGGACCACGACATCATGGGAAACCGTCGCGGCACGCAACCCGCAATTCCTCATCCTGCTCGACTACCAGGATGATGCCGGGTATCGCAAACTTCTCGATTTCCTTAAATCGCATCCAGCGATGAAGGAAACCGACGCCGTCAAGAATGAGCATTTCGTCGCGCTGCGCTATGCCGAGATCACCCCTGGCCCCGCCAATGTCGAAGCGATCGGGAAGATCGCCAAGGCCATGCATCCAGAGGCGTTCTAAGTGCAATTCAGTACCGGTCAAGGTTTGCTGCTTGTAGCGGGGTTGGTGCTGGTCGTCGCCCTCGCCCTGGCATCTGTCGCCTATGGCTCCGCCATCATTCCGTTGGCGGACGTTCTTCGCGCGCTTGCCCATGCTGTTGGCATGGGTGATCAGGCAACGAGTACGCCGATCGAGCGCATCATTGTCGACCTGCGCCTGCCGCGCGTACTGCTTGCCGTTTGCGTCGGTGCGGGACTTGGCATCGTTGGCGCCATGCTGCAGACAGTGACGCGCAATGATCTCGCCGATCCGTTTCTGTTCGGGCTTTCCTCTGGTGCGGCTGCCGGCGCCGTCTCGGTGATCACTGTTCTCGGCGACCGCTTCGGCATCTGGACCTTGCCGATTGCTGCCTTCAGCGGTGGCATGCTCGCGGCAGTCAGCGTTCTGTTGCTGGTACGCCGCGTTCAGGGTCAGGGTCCGGAACGCCTGATCCTTGCGGGCCTCAGCGTGTCATTCCTGTTTGCGGCCCTCACCAACTACATGGTATTCTCCGGCGACCAGCGCGCCGCCCACTCCGTACTGTTCTGGACCCTTGGCGGTCTTGGCCTTGCGCGTTGGGATAATCTGCCGCTGGCAATGCTCGGCCTCGCCGCAATCCTCATCTACGCCCTTGCCAACCACCGCAATCTCGACGCGTTTCTCGCCGGAGAACATACCGCGGAAAGTCTTGGCGTGCCCGTTACGCGCACCCGCAACATGGTCTTCATCGTCTGCGCGTTCTCAACCGCGATCTTCGTTTCGGTCGCCGGCGTGATCGGCTTTGTCGGACTCATGATCCCGCATATTGCGCGCCGTTTCGCCGGGCAGCTGCATGCGCGCCTCATCATCACCTGCGCACTGCTCGGCGCCGTGCTTATCCTGCTGAGTGACCTCGCCGCACGGCTGCTGCTCGCACCGCAAGAACTGCCGATCGGGATCGTGACAAGCTCCGTCGGCGCCTTCTTCGTGGTGACGACTTTGCTGCGCAGACGGACTGGAGACTAGAGTTTGCCGTGCGCCACGAAATTCGGATTGGCGAAATCGGCATCGTCGGCCTGATTGCGGCGGCCATAGGTCAGCGGCTTGCCGTCGAGCGTCAATGTGATCCCGCCCGCCGCACGAAGCACTGCATCGCCCGCGGCCGTATCCCACTCCATCGTGCGGCCAAATCGCGGATAAATATCCGCTTCGCCTCGCGCCAGCAGGCCGAATTTGAGCGATGAGCCGACAGAGACGCAATCATCAATGGGGAAACCCTTCAGATAGTCATCGGTCTCCGGTGTGCGGTGCGAACGGCTCGCAACCGCAATCATCTGTTCGGGGGCAGCGCGGCAAGAAATGGTTTTGCGCCCGGTGATCGTCCCGTCACGATCGACTATCACTTCCCGCGCACCCTCGGGGCCGCCGATAAACAGCCAGCCGCGCACCGGGGCATAGACGACACCGAGCACCGGCGCACCATGTTCGATCAAGGCGATGTTGACGGTGAAATCCCCGTTGCGATTGACGAACTCGCGCGTACCATCGAGCGGATCGACCAGGTAAAAGCGGTCACCGAGGTTTCCCGGAACGTGACCGCCGGAAATCTCCTCTTCCGCGACGACCGGAATATCCGGCGTTGCCCGGCGCAATGCCGCAAGAATGATCGCTTCGGCCGCATGGTCTGCCGCCGTCACCGGTGACTTGTCGTCCTTCAACGCAACGTCGCAGCCTTCCTCATAAATGCGCAGGATTTCCCGGCCAGCGGCAAGTGCAGTGGTTTCGAAGACCTGCAGCAGAGCCAGGTCGTCAACGGCATTCATGCTTCCCCCTTTGAGCTGCCGCCCAGGCTATGTTGAAATTCGCCGTAATGGCGAGCCGAAAACGATGGTTTTTCGAGCACAGGAGCGCAGTGGACTTGAAGTCCATGAGCACCGGAGCGCAGAAAGACGCCGTTTGCAGGCCGCCAGGGCGTGAATATCAACATGGCCTAGATCGACCACGAACTTTGATCGTAGTTGAAGATGACGCCGTGCTCTACGAGCAGCCTTTCGACCTCCGAGGCAAGTTCTTCCGCCGTCCGGCCAACCGTCTTCAGGTGGAGCTCCGGATTTTCCGGCGGCTCGTAGGGCAAATCCACACCGGTGAAGTTCTTGATGTCGCCGCGCAATGCCTTGGCATAGAGCCCCTTCGGATCGCGGCGCGCGCATTCTTCGAACGGCGTGTCGACAAAGATTTCCAGGAATTCACCATCACCCAGCAATTCGCGCACCATGCGGCGCTCGGTGATGAAGGGCGAAATGAACGAGACCAGGACGATCAGGCCCGCATCCACCATCAGCTTCGACACCTCGCCGACACGGCGTATGTTTTCCACGCGATCTTCCTCAGTGAAGCCGAGATCACGGTTAAGACCATGGCGGACATTGTCGCCATCGAGGATGTAGGTGTGCTTGCCGATCGACGAAAGCCGCTTCTCGACGAGATTGGCCACTGTCGACTTGCCCGATCCGGATAGTCCGGTGAACCATAACACCGCCGGCTTCTGGTCCTTTTGTGCGGCACGCGACGCCTTGTCGACGTCAAGTGCCTGCCAATGCACGTTCGAGGCGCGGCGGAGTGCAAAGTCGATCATGCCGGCGCCAACGGTCGCGTTGGTAAGCCGGTCGATCAGGATGAACGAGCCCGTCGAGCGGTTCGACTTGTAGGGATCGAATGCGATCGGCTCCTGCGTAGAAATGTTGCAGACACCGACCTCGTTCAGGTCAAGCGATTTGGCCGCAACTTCAGCGAAGCTGTTGATATCGACTCGATATTTGAGATCGGTGACCGTCGCCGTGACTTGATCGGTTTCCGTGCGTAGAATGTAGGACCGGCCCGGTATCAAAGCATGCTCGGCAAACCACACCAGATGGGCGGCAAACTGGTCCGCCACTTCCGGACGCGCTTCCGGGGCAACCAGCATATTGCCGCGCGAGACCTCGATCTCGTCTTCCAGAACGATCGTGACTGCCTGTCCTTCGTGCGCATTCTCAAGGTCACCATCCCAGGTGACGATGCGCTTGACGCGCGAGGATTTGCCCGACTTGGCAACGACCACCTCGTCGCCGGGCGCAACCGTGCCCGATGCGATCGTACCAGCGAAGCCGCGGAAATCGAGATTGGGGCGGTTGACGAACTGAACCGGGAAACGGAATGGGCGCGCAGTCACCGCGCCGTCCAGCGGCACGTTTTCCAGGTGCTGCAGCAGCGCAGGTCCTTTGTACCAGGCAAGGTTGGCCGATGGCCCGATGACATTGTCGCCGAAACGCGCCGAAAGCGGTATCGCTTGTATTGTGTTGAATCCGAGATTGTTCGCAAACGTCTGATAATCCGCAACAATCTTGTCGAAGACATCCTGCGAATAATCGACCAGATCGATCTTGTTGACCGCAAGGACGATGTTGCGAATGCCCAGGAGTGAGGCGATGTAACT
Source organism: uncultured Alphaproteobacteria bacterium (assembly GCA_963777425.1). Lineage (GTDB taxonomy): Bacteria > Pseudomonadota > Alphaproteobacteria > Rhizobiales > Rhizobiaceae > Phyllobacterium. Next base: position 157,345 of record CAVZQS010000013.1, read on the forward strand.
GTGGCGGCGAGTCTGCTGCAAAACACCCTGCCGCGCGTCGACCAGAACGATCGCAAGGTCCGCGGTAGATGCGCCCGTTGCCATGTTGCGGGTGTATTGCTCATGACCCGGCGTATCGGCGACGATGAACTTGCGCTTGGGCGTGGAGAAGAACCGATAGGCGACATCGATTGTGATGCCCTGCTCGCGTTCCGCCTCGAGCCCATCAACGAGCAGCGCGAAATCGATATCTTCGCCATTGGTGCCATGCTTGCGGCTATCATTGGTGAGGGCGGCAAGCTGGTCCTCGAAGATCAATTTGGTGTCATAGAGCAGACGGCCGATCAGCGTCGACTTGCCGTCATCGACGGAACCGCAGGTCAGAAACCGCAGCAGCGACTTCTTTTCCTGCTCGGCCATATAGGCGCTGATTTCTTCTGCAGCTGTAGCGGCGGGAGTGACCTCGGCCTGGGCTAATTTTGACATCAGAAATAGCCCTCGCGCTTCTTCTTTTCCATCGAGCCTGCCTCGTCCTTGTCGATCATGCGGCCCTGCCGCTCGGAGGTACGGGCTACCAGCATCTCGCTGACGATCTCGGGCAATGTGGCCGCATCGGATTCAACGGCGCCCGTCAGCGGATAGCAACCGAGGGTACGGAAACGCACCATCCTGTCCTGCAGCACCTCGCCGGGCAGAAGTGTCATCCGCTCGTCATCGCGCATGATCAGCATGCCGTCGCGCTCGACGACAGGACGTTTCGCGGCAAAATACAAGGGAACGATCGGAATGTCCTCCTGCATGATGTATTGCCAGACATCCAGTTCGGTCCAGTTGGAGATCGGAAACACACGGATCGATTCACCCTTGGCGACGCGTGTATTGTAGATCTTCCACATTTCCGGCCGCTGGTTCTTCGGGTCCCAGGAGTGCTGGGCGTTGCGGAAGGAGAAAATCCGCTCCTTGGCACGAGACTTCTCCTCATCGCGCCGCGCACCACCGAAGGCTGCGTCAAAGCCGTATTTGTCGAGCGCTTGCCGGAGCGCAACCGTCTTCATGACGTGGGTATGGGTGTTGGAACCATGCACGAAGGGACTGATGCCCTGCTCGATGCCCTCTTGGTTGCTATGGACGAGAAGATCGAAGCCGAGCCGCTCAGCTTCTGAATCACGAAACGTGATCATCTCCTTGAATTTAAAGGTACTGTCGACATGAAGGAACGGAAATGGCGGCTTGGCCGGATAAAAGGCCTTCATCGCCAGATGCAGCATGACGGAAGAATCCTTGCCGATCGAATAGAGCATCACGGGGTTGGAGAACGTCGCCGCGACCTCACGAAAAATATGGATTGCTTCGGCTTCTAGACGCTGAAGATGCGTCAGGTTCTTGGTCATGAAATCACTATCCACTCTTGCTGCCGAGCATCGCTCTGGCAACAAATATCGTTCCAAATTTGTCGACATCATAAAGATTGCCGATATTCGGCGCAAACATAGTGGAAGGGTGTGAATTAAGGAAAGGATGGATTCACAGCATGCACAAATTCCGCGCCAATTTATTGCCGCGAAAGACAAATTATCAGAACGCCATTCCGCGGATCGACGAAAACCGGGAGCCGGCATTTTACAAAAGCCGATTCATGGAAAATCGATCCTGCCATTATCACTACTCAATTAGTAGAGATTAGCAGGATCGTCCGGCTTGTCAACGAATTCAACCTCCCGGCACAAGCAAGAGCCGAGTCTGTGGCTTTGAGATGCAGCTCTGGCGATCCTGCCCCTCAGGACCAATGCCCGTGTCGAAATGTACAAAATGTGCGTTCTGGCGGGAGTCTATGTAGGCGATAACTACCTCGAATTCCTCAACTGGAAACATGCGAAGGCCAGTCGCTTCTGTCATGCGCGTTTGGTCGAACTCACTGATGTTGGCGCCATATTTTGCTATCACCTTTCCTGGGCTCGTGTATCCGCCAAAGAGACACGCAGTTGTCCAATCACCGTAGTTGAGGTCTGCCAGGTCAATGAAATCCTCTGTCGCGTTTTGATTAAGCTGTACGCTTACCCGTTCGAGTGCCTTCGCGTAGCGGTGGTAGTCAGGGTCGGAGCGATCCCCGGCGGGCTGGTACAAAAGCAGTGCCAGAAATGCGACCAATCCGATGATGCACAAGATGGCAAGAACTCCGGCAGCTTTTCCCACCATGCGATCAAGAGCAGTCATTCCGCTGCTCTATTGGTAAAGCCGCCTGACAAATGACTCAAACTCCTCGGCTGTCGCATAGGACTTCTGCGTCCCCTCGCGCGTAATGGAATCGCCAGCATAGAGCGCCGCCTTTTTGAGCGAAGCCTCCAGTTCGCCGCTCTCCACGTAGTAGCGGGCGAAGCTGCCGATGAACGCATCACCGGCGCCGGTGGTGTCTTTCGGCTTGACCTTGAGCGGTTCAATGAGCGTCGATGAAGTGGCCGTGACCAGGCGCGCGCCGCGCGATCCCATGGTGACGATGACGGTGCGGATGCCCTTGTCGATCAGGGACCGCGCTGCCGACTCGATCTCGCTATCCGTGCCCGTGGGCATTCCCGTCAAAAGCGCAAGTTCCGTTTCGTTGGGAACAAGGAACGTTGCCTTGGTAACCTGCTTGGCATCGAGATTAGGTGCCGCGGGCGCGGGGTTTAGGATCGTCTCGATGCCATGGCGATCGGCGAAGGCGATTGTGTAGTAGACCGTCTCCAGCGGTACCTCCAACTGCATCAGGATGAGGTCACAGCGCTTCAGGTCCTCCGCCGCTGCATCGATATCGGCGGGCTTCAGTTCATCGTTGGCACCCTTGATGATCAGGATGGAATTTTCGCCGTGCTCGTCGACGAAGATCGGCGCAACGCCGCTCGATTTCCCGGCTACGGTCCCGATATGGGCGATGTCGATGCCATTCTCCCTGAAATTGTTGATCGTGCTCTGACCAAAGACATCGTCGCCAACCTTGGTGACCATCATCACTTCGGCGCCCAGGCGCGCAGCGGCCACCGCCTGATTGGCGCCCTTGCCGCCAAATCCCATGAAAAATGACGGCGCTTCCAATGTTTCGCCTGGTGCGGGCATACGAACGATCGATGTGACGAGATCGGTCATGTTGCTGCCGACGACGGCGATACGATGTGCCATGCTGGTCTTCCTCCATTAAGCTTCCGGCGATGATCTATATCAATGATTTGCGGGAAAGAAATGCCTGACGGGATACATCATTGTGGAATGCCTGATGGGTGCAGCAACAATGCAAAAGGCAATGGCTGGGGCGGGAGGGTTCGAACCTCCGAATGGCGGTACCAAAAACCGCTGCCTTACCACTTGGCTACGCCCCAAAAAATCAGCGCTGATTTGATTCAATCCGCGTGATAGCGCGGCCTTATAACCTCTGGCTCCCACTTGCGCAATCACCAATGACCGCCAGTTTGTCGCTCTTCACAATTGTTTCGGCATTATTTTCATGACAAGGGAAGGAGCCCCGATTCCGCATGAGGATAACCACGCTTGGCTGCGATCACCATTCCCTTCCTTGTCACTGCCATTGCAAGCGCCGCGCTGCTGGCGATCATCATGATTGTGCTGCCGGCCGATTTTCTCGGAGCTGCCGTCACCGAACGCTCCAATCACACGCAGGCGGCACGCCAGCTCGGCGGCCTCGCCATTGTACCGGCGGTCATCGCCGCTCTCTGGCTCTTCGGGCCGGACACTGGTCTTGACCGGGCGTTTCTTGCATGCGCAACCATCGCTTCCCTGCTTTTGTGGGTCATTGGCTTTCTGGATGATCGCCATCACCTGCCGGAATCCATTCGCCTGCTATCCCAGCTCGCCGCCTCCGCTGTCGCCGTCTACGGGCTCGGCCCGGATTTCCGCCTTCTGCCGGACCTCCTCCCCTTCCTGTTGGAACGCGGCCTCCTTGTTCTCGCCCTCGTCTATTTCATCAATCTGACGAATTTCATGGATGGGCTCGACCTGATGGTCGTTTCGGGTCTCGGCGTTCCCTTGGCGCTGCTGGCTGGATTTTCGGCGTTTGGTCTGGCCGCGATGGGCACCGGCAACTTCGCCGCTTCGATTGCAGGCGGCCTTGCTGGCTTCGCCCTTTTCAACCGGCCGAAAGCACGAGTTTTCCTTGGCGATTCCGGCAGCCTGCCGATTGGCCTCCTGAGTGGCCTTGCCTGTTTCCTCGTCGCGCGCGACATGTCGATCTGGGCGGGTCTGATCCTGCCGCTGTTCTTCATTGCCGATGCGACATCGACGTTGCTGATGCGGCTTGCGGCCGGCGAAAACATCCTCGCCGCTCATTCCAAACACGCCTATCAGGTGGCGAAGCGGTCAGGATGGTCTGTCTGGCAGGTGGTTTCGAGTGTCGGGCTGCTCAACCTCATTCTCGGCGCCTGCGCCCTTGCAGCGAGCCAGCACGGGTGGCTGCGCATCATCGGCATCCTTGTCGCCCTGTTTGCGGTCGGGCTTGTCCTTTATCGCTTTCGCCGCAGCAAACGCTGAGCTCAGAGCCTGCGCAGCAGCGCAGCAACATAAAGCCCCGCCTGTTCCCACATTGTCTGCCGGTAAACACCGGACTTGTGCAGATAATAGATCCGCTTGATGAAATTGTCGGACCTGACTTTCCAATAGAGATCGCAGGTGGCGCGGGCCCGATCAGTCAGCAGATCGCGGTTGCGAACCAGCCCTTGCACATTGAGGTCCGACTGCTCGACGAATTGGCCTGCGATCAACGGCCGAGCCCGGGCAAGCCATACGTGCCAGCCGCTGCCTCCCGGCACTTGCCGTGTGCGCGCGAGAATCTGCGGATCGCAGTGCACGACGCCCCCGGCTCCGGAGACGATCAGATAGAGCCACCAGCCATGGCTGGAGAACTCGGCCCTGCGGCAGGATTGGGCGAGAAGTTCACGCGCCATCCGGTTGAAAAGCAACCTGTTGCCCGGCGCGATGTCCTGCACGAGCGCATTGCGAAAATCGGGGGCGCGCACCACCGGCCGCGAAGCCCCTGACACAAACCCATCTTGCCGGATAGCGAGGCTTTGCGAGCAAAACACCGACGGCACCGCAAAGGCATGATGCTCGATCCAGCGAACAGAATTGGCAACCTTTTCAGGTTCCCAGAGGTCATGCTGGTCGGCAAAGGCGAAATAGTCGGCCTCAATGTCTGGATTGACGATGAGCGAGCGGAAGTTTTCCGCCGTGCCCTCGCGGCGCCCCTGGAGGATGCGCACGCGCCCCTTGCTCCAGCGCATTGCCCAGTCATTGATGATCGCGACGGTCGCGTCAGTCGAGCCATCATCGGATATCCAAAGATCAATGTCGGGATAGGTTTGCGCCGCGATCGAAGCGATGTGATCGTCCAGGAACGCTGCGCCATTGCGGGTCACCAGCAGGACGGCAACCCTTCCGGATGATGGTGTGCGTTTCAACAGCGCTCAATCCTGTCTTTTGACTCACTGCTAACGCTCTTGCACATCAAACTGGCCAACAATGAGATCGTGCGGGATACCAGCCGCTACGCGCTCGCGCCATCGAACAGCAGCTTGCGAACCGCGTCCGCGTCCTGCTTTTCGATCAGCCGGCGCAATTCAGCGACGGCGTCCGGCAGATGGCCGACGGAATTTATACTGCGTTTGGCACGGAGAATCTTCGAATGGCTCGTCGGTGAAACACCTGTCGGGTCGTAGAAGAGTTCCTCGTGCAGCTTTTCCCCGTCGCGGATGCCAACGGTGATGATTTCAATATCACCCTCGGGATTGGAGCTGTCCTTGACCGAGAGGCCCGCCAGCAGGACCATGTTCTCCGCTAGATCGCGGATGCGTACCGCTTCGCCCATTTCCAGCAGCAGAATGTCGCCGCCTTCGGAGAGTGCACCTGCCTGAATGATCAGTTCCGCCGCTTCGCGCACGGACATGAAGTAGCGCGTCATCTCGTCATGGGTGACTGTCAGCGGACCGCCATTGGCAATCTGTTCGCGAAACAGCGGCACGACCGAACCGCTGGAGCCGATCACATTGCCGAAGCGAACCGAAGCAAAGGTCTGACCAGTACCGTTCTTGGCGGCTTCATTGCCGTTGTAGCGGACGATGAGTTCCGCCCAGCGCTTCGTCGCGCCCATGACATTCGACGGACGCACAGCCTTGTCGGACGAGATCAGCACGAAGTTCCGCACGCCTGCCTCGCGTGACAATCCAGCCAGCACATCGGTGCCGATCACGTTGTTGCGCGCGCCCTCGACCACATTCTCCTCGACCAGGGGAACGTGCTTGTAGGCCGCGCAATGATAGACGTTCTCCACCTTGTGGTCGGCAAGCACCGTTCTGAGCAACGGCGCATCGCTGATTGAGCCAAGGACGGGGACAATCAGGCAATCGCTGATCGACGTGAGTTCACGCTGGAGCTGGTAGATGCTGTGTTCGTTGACGTCGAAGATGACCAGCTTGGAGGGAGCGAGCTTGACGATGGTGCGGCAAAGCTCCGAACCGATCGACCCGCCGGCCCCGGTAACGAGGATGACACGGTTTTCGACCGTTTTGTCGAGCAGAATCGGGTCTGCGGGAACCGGCGAACGGCCGAGCAGATCATCAATATCGATATCGCGCAGCTGGCTGACGATGTATTTGCCGGCGGTCAAATCCGAAATCGAAGGAAGAATGCGAACCTTGACCTCAAGGGATTTCAGCCTGCCAATCAGTTTGCGGCGCTGGATACCGCTCAAGGCAGATGTCGTCACGATGATCTCGTTGATTCCGAAATTATCGATCAGCGTCTCCATCTGCGCCTCTGGATAGACGCGGATGCCGAGGATATCCATTCCTTGCAGGCCCTTGTCATCGTCGATAAAACCGGCAACGAAGACTTCATTCTGGGCTCTCAGGGCGTTCGCCAATTGCCGCCCGGCATCGCCTGCCCCATAAATAAGGCATTGCCTGCCCAACACTCTTTCCCGGATCGGGCTCCACAGCAGCCATTTTGCAGCAAACCGGCTGCCGCAGATCAATCCGACGCTCAGCACCCAGTAGAGAAAGGGAATGGCGCGCGGCACGCCTTCGGCGCCGGTCATGAGCGTGAGAAACGCCAGCGAGACCCAGAGAACGACCGAAATTGTCACAGCCTGGATCATGGTCCAGATGGCCCGGTCCGGCAGATACCGGATGACAGCGCGATATAGACCAAAGCGAACGAACACCGGCAGACCGATCAGCGGCGCTGAAACCATCAACAGGGCTTGCTCGCTATTCGGAATGAAAAATGCACCAAACCTCAGCACATAGCTGAGCCAGACCGCGAATGTCAGGGTCACCACGTCGAAAAAGACGAGGAGCATCTGCTTGTAACGACGCGGCATCATCGAGATGCTTTGCCGAAAGTTTTCCAATTTCATTGATCCTCGGCGTGGGGGACACAAAACGGGCGATCAGTAGCATAGGGCACCATAAATGCAATGCTCGTTCGGCGATCAACCGGGGCGTGCTTGGAAATCAACAGGAAACTCGCTATATTGAGGTTCGAAGCGAGGGCGAGCTAGCGCCGCCCTCCTTCCTTACCTTATGAAATAGACCCGGAACGTGACTTGCCAGCCTGTCCGGGTCTTTTTCATTGTAAGGGTGATGCTAAATGGCGGATGCCACATAGTTGATCACCTCCGGTTTACCGGCGAGGCCCTCGCCTCGGTCGAAGTGGCCCATCCTCTCCGAATGCACCGGCGGCCGATGCGCTGCTTCCGCTGTAAACCTCGAGACCATGATGAGATTTTCTTCGGGCCACAACGAATGCAGGGTTGCATGATCTCCTGGGTGTGCAGCCTTCCAGGTTGTCGCGCAGGTCGGGCTGGCGGTTTATCCAACAGATCTTGAATGGCCTTAAGAGTCTGTTCCCTTGGCAAGAAGCTGAAAGGACAGCCATATGGATCAGACCCCAAACCTAAAATTGCCCTACATCGCGCCTTCGCAGGCCCAGAAACACGTTACCCATAATGAAGCCATTCGCGCCCTGGATGCCCTCGTCCAGCTTTCGGTGGTCAGGCAGGGCGCTACCGAGCCGCCTGTCGAGCCGCAGGCGGGCGACCGGTACATCGTTGGTACCGCCGCAACAGGTCTCTGGTCAGGCAAGGACAACCAGCTGGCAGTCTGGCAGGATGTGGGCTGGGCCTTTTTTGTCCCACAGGTGGGTTGGCAAGCATGGGTCATTGAGGAACATAAGCTTATTGTATTCCGGGAGGGCTGGGGCGAACTGAAAACCGGCACAAACCCTGTCGCCAGCGTTGGCATCAACATGATCGCGGACGAAACCAACCGGCTGTCGCTGAAAAGTCCTGCCTCGCTGTTCGACCACGAGGGCAGCGGCCACCAGCTGAAAATCAACAAGGCCGATGACAGCAAGGCCGCATCCCTGCTGTTTCAGTCCAATTATCAGGGCCGGGCGGAAATGGGGACGATGTGGGGCCGCGACTTTCGCATCAAGACCAGCGCCGACGGCAATCAATGGCAGGACGCCATGGTTGCCGACAGTGCGACGGGCGTTGCCCGTTTTCCCAGCGGGATCGCCAATGCTGCCACTGGCAAAAAGCTGTCCAGTCTGATTTTCCTGCCTTTGGTGGAAACAGAAACCTTTGTTTATCAAATGGATAGAACCAAGGGCATAGTCGCGAAGCTCTCGTCGGTTGCCTCGGATATCCTGACCTTCAGCACCAATGCGGCCGCGTCTTTCTTCGGTCCAGCCATGCGCGGGCTGGCCATGGTCCGGCTGTGGAATGTCACCAGATCTCCCGCACAAGCGGCCTGGGCAAAGTGGGACACGGCGCTAAATGGACTGCAGGTCTCGAATGCCGATCACGTCGAGCAGTGGTCCGCGGGCGATACGATCCAGATTGTCGATCCCGTCAGGAAAAACATCGCCATCGATATTTCGCCGATGATGCAAAAACATCTGGGTGCTGTGTTTGCGCAACATGGCGTGCTGCTTGCCAGTGGCGCAGCTGATATGAGCGTGGCTTGCCCGGATCCCTCACCCGTCTCTTCCTCCAACCTTGTCTACTTCAAGGGAGATGAACAACGCAGCTTCAGCGTGGTTGGGATCTATGGGTGAATGCAGGCGGCGATGCCGATTATCTCTCCCCTTGCGGGAGTTCATCGCCATCAGCTCCCCCTGTACGTCGAGTACGACCACGGCGTCACCAGCAAAGGCACATGGTAGTTGGCCGCCGCATCGGAGATGGCAAAACGGATCGGAACCTCGTCGAGGAAGGCTGGTGTGTCCACGGCAACCAGCTTGTGCTTGAAGTACTCCTCGACGAAGAAGGTCAATTCGTAACGGCCCACCTTCATTTCGTCCGGCGACAACAATGGTTTGTCGGTGCGCCCGTCCCCGTTGGTGACGACGGTCTTGATCAATTCGCGACCGTCTTCATTGATCCGGTGCAGTGTCAGCGCCATGCCAACGGCCGGGCTTCCGGTGGTTGTATCGAGCACATGCGTGGATAACTTTCCCATCGAATCGCCCTCAAGCAATTAAATCATTCAATCGAAACCGGGCGATCAGAGCTATCTGCCGCAGCGCCTCGGTGACTTCCTCCCCGGCATTATGACCCAAACGCTGCCGGAACGCTGCCATGATCGAATGCTTGTCATGCCCGCGCACCGCAAGGATGAACGGGAAGCCGAATCGGCTCTGATAGGCATTGTTTAACCGATGAAACTCCTTGAATTCATTATCGGTCAGCCGGTCAAGCCCCGCGCCCTTCTGTTCGCTGGTGGATTCCGCAGTCAGGCTGCCCTGCCGCGCCGCCTTGCCAGCCAGGTCCGGGTGAGCACGGATAAGCCCGAGTTGTGCCACTTGGCCTGCTTTCTGCACGGCATCCACCATGGCTTCATGCAACCGTTCTACGCTTTCAAACGGTCGCATCCCGGCCACGGCTTCAGGTACCCAGGGCGAATGCTCAAATATGCCGCCGAGTGCTTCAACAAATTCTGCGGCGCTAGTATTGTTCAGTTGCTCAAACGTCATTTCCGCAACCTCTCTGCCCGTATCGAACGCAGTACGTTCTCCGGAGTTGCCGGAGCGTCCAGTTGTGGAACGCCGCCCCGGATCGAAGCAATGGCATCACGGATCGCAAGCCAGACCGATATGCCGAGCATCAACGGCGGTTCGCCGATCGCCTTCGAGCGGAAAACCGTCTCCTCCCGGTTTGGCATATTGTCGAGAATCCGCACGTTGAACTGTGGCGGCACGTCGCGCGATCCCGGAATCTTGTACGTGGAAGGCCCTACGGTGCGCAGACGACCCGTCTCATCCCACCACAGTTCCTCGCAGGTCACCCAGCCCATGCCTTGCACGAATGCGCCTTCGATCTGGCCAAGATCGATGGCCGGGTTTAGCGGCGAACCCACATCCTGCAGAATATCGGCGCGCAGGCAGCGCGTCTCGCCCGTCAGTGTATCGACAGCAACTTCCGCAACGGCAGCGCCATAGCTGAAATAGAAGAATGGCCGGCCCTTCATCGTCTTGCCGTCCCAATGGATTTTCGGCGTCGCGTAATGCCCGGCCTCGGAAAGTTGGACACGCTTGGCCCAGGCCATCTTTGCCAGTTCGCCGAATGAAATCGATTCATTCCCCGCGTGCACCCGGCTTTCGCGATAGACAATCACCTCTTCCTCGACGTCGAAATGCTCGGCGGCCACCCGCGTCATGCGCGCCTTGATCGCCGTGGCTGCCTTGAAAGCTGCCATGCCATTGAGATCGGAACCCGTGGAAGCAGCTGTCGCGCTGGTGTTCGGCACCTTGCCGGTAGCGGTCGACGAGATGCGCACCATGTCCAGATCGACCTGGAATACCTCGGCAACCACTTGCGCAACCTTGACGAAGAGGCCCTGGCCCATCTCCGTACCGCCATGATTGAGGAAGATCGATCCGTCCAGATAGACATGAACGAGGGCGCCGGCCTGGTTGAGCGAGGTCAGGTTGAAGGAAATGCCGAACTTCACTGGCATCATCGCCAGCCCGCGCCGGATGACCGGATTCTCCACATTGTACGCGTCGATTTCAGCGCGGCGCATTTGCCAGTCAGCGGAACCCATAACCGCCTCTGTCACTTCGACCAGACGATTGTCCTCGACCTGCTGGCCATAGGGCGTCATGTCGCCGGTATCCTCGCCATAATAGTTGACAGCGCGGACATTGCCGGGATCGAGCTTCAGTTTGCGTGCGATGGTATCGATGACGCATTCTATAGTCAGGATGCCTTGCGGCCCGCCAAAACCGCGAAACGCGGTGTTGGAAACCGTATTGGTCTTGCAGGCATGGCCGATGAAACGGGCATGCGGAATGAAATAGGAATTGTCCGTGTGGGTCAGCGTCCGCGTTATCACCGGTCCCGTCAGGTCCGGCAAATTACCGGCACGCGCCAGATATTCGACATCGAGGCCAAGGATGCGGCCCCTATTGTCCACTCCGACTTTCCAGTTGGCCACGTAATCGTGGCGCTTGCCGGTACCAGCCATGTCGTCACGGCGCTTCAGCCGCATCTTGCAGGGCTTGCCGGTCTTGGCTGCAACGAGCGCCGCTGCACCGGCGATGATCGTCGGCTGGCTTTCCTTGCCACCGAAGCCTCCGCCCATGCGGCGCACCTGGCATTCGACTGCATTGGCGTGCAGGCCGAGAATGCCCGCCACGTGGTGCTGCACCTCCGTCGGGTGCTGCGTCGATGAATGCACAAGCATCTCGCCATTCTCTCCGGGGACGGCATAGGCAATATGCGTTTCCAGGTAGAAGTGATCCTGCCCGCCCATGTGCAGCTTGCCGGAAATGACATGCGGTGCACCGGCCAAAGCTTTGTCGACATCGCCTTCGATCACTTGTTGCGGCGGCAGCACATAATTCTTGCGCCTGTGCGCTTCTTCGATGTCGAGCACCGGTTCAAGCGGTTCGATATCAAGTTTGACCCGTTTTGCGGCGCGATAGGCAGTCTCGAAATCAAGCGCCGCAACGACAGCAATGACCCGCCCCTCATGGTCGACGATGTCTTCGGCGAACAGAGTTTCGCCGTGGAGTATCGGCCCGACTTCATTGTGGCCAGGGACATCTTTCGCCGACCAGATGCCGACAACACCGTCCATCGCCAGCGCATCGGACGCATCGAAACCTTTCAATTTGCCATGGGCGACCGGCGAGAGCACGAAGGCCGCATGCAGCGTGCCCGGCAGTTCCGGCATGTCGTCGATATAATTCGCCTCTCCGGAGACATGGCGCGCGGCCGAGTCATGGGCGATTCCCTTGCCGACGATACTGCGATGCACGATTTTGGCGTCAATGTTCATAGCGCCATCACCTCCACGACCTCACCTGCAACATCGCGCCAGAAGCGCTCGGCCAGGTTGGCCGCAACTTCCAGCCGGTAGTCAGCGCTGCCGCGCCAGTCGGTCAGCGGCTTGAATTGTGCAGCGATCGCCGCAGAGCAAACCTTGACTGCTTTCCGGTCAAAGCTGGTGCCGACGAGCGCCTGCTCGGCCTGTCCGGCCCGCTGCGGCGTTGCCGCCATGCCGCCAAAGGCGATGCGGGCACTGCGCACCTGCTCTTCCTCGCGGATGATCGAAAACGCAGCGCAGACCGTCGAAATATCCTGGTCATAGCGTTTCGATATCTTGTAGACGCGGAATTCTTGCCCCTCCTTCGGCTTCGGTATGGAAACCGACGCGATGACCTCATCGGCGCGCAACTCGGTCTTGCGGTAGTCGAGGAAGAAATCTTCAAGCGGCAGAAAGCGATGACCGCTCAGCGACGCGAGTTCCACTTCGGCGCCGAGAGCAATCAAGGCTGGCGGGCCATCGCCGATCGGGCTTGCCGTACCGATATTGCCGCCGATCGTGCCCACGGAGCGTATCTGCGTGGAGCCGAAACGGCGGATCAGCGTGGCGAACGACGGGTAGAGACCGGCGACCCGGTCGAGCACCTCTTCCCATGTGGCCGCAGCACCGAAACTGAGATGATTTTCCGTGTCCCGGATCGCCCGCAATTCGCGGACATGGGCCAGCGAAATCACCTCTTCCCAGTCGGAATGATAATCAGCCAGCGCCACGCCCAGATCGGTGCCGCCGCCGAGGAGGATCGCATCGGGCCTTTCCTTGCGCAGTTGCAGAAGCAACCCAAGCTGGTCCGGCTGGTGGAATGTCGAGCCCGAGGCCGAAATCGTCGCGTGTGGTTCAATCCGTTCAAAGGCTGAGACCTGCGGGCCGGCAATGGTCGCGCCACCGGCTTCTATCACCTTGCGCGCTGCTTCGACGATCGGCCGGTAGCCGGTGCAGCGGCAAAGGTTGCCGGCCAGCGCATCATGGATATCGTCGTCGTTGGCTTCACCATTGGCGGCGGCCAGACCTGCTCCCGCAGCGCCTCTTTGCGCTGCAAGACCTGCCAAAGAAATCACGATGCCCGGTGTGCAGAAGCCACATTGCGACGAACCGTTTTCCGCCATCGCCTCCTGTACCGGGTGCAATTGCTCGCCTTTCAGCCCCTCGACCGTTACCAACGCACGGCCATCGATCTGACCCATGGCAAGAATGCAGCTGTTGGCGGCATGATAGTGCACCGCTTCACCGGCGGCATCGCCGATCAGCACCGAGCACGCTCCGCAATCGCCCTCGGCGCAACCTTCCTTTGTACCGGTCAATCGCGGCGCGTTGCGCAGCCAGTCCAGCACTGTCATGTCCGGCCGTACAGAAATGTCCTGCGCCTGACCGTTGAGAAAGAAGCGTATCGTTTGTGACATGTGGCCAGCTTCAACCGGCTAGGCGCACCCGTCAAGGGGGCAGCCGTTGCCGGTTCACTCAAACGGCAAGCTTTTCAATCCTGTAGACCACATCATGAAAGAAGAACTCTTGGAGATTGTTGCCCTCGCCGCCGCGGTCGACCACGAGAAAATCCGAGCGTTCTTCCAGCGAAATCAGCGGGTGGTGCCAGATATTGCGGTCATAATTGACGCCCTGATTTCCCTGGCACAGAAATGCCACCGGCAGCCCCGGTTGATCGCCCGCATCCTCCGCCACCACAACAAGAAATGGCCGGTTCTGCAGCGGGATAAATACCTGGCTGCCAAGCGGATGACGCTCCAGCATCACGATATCGATCGGCGGCGCGAAAGCCTGGCCCCGGAAGATATTCACCAGCACCCGTGCGCCTTCACCCGTCACGTCCACATTGGCGAGATCGTGGTAACGTTCGGTCGTGCCATTGTTGATCAGGCGCATCTGCGCGCCATCTGTCTCGATCACATCGCCGAACGGCGCGAATGCCGCCCGGGTCAGCGGCTGAACCGCGAGTTCGGTGATTTGCACCATGGAAGACTTTCGAAAAATTCAGCCGGATGAGTCAGCTGGTGTGGTTTTCGAGAACCGGAGCGCAGCGTACTTAAAGGTACGTGAGCACCGGAAACGGAGAAAATCGTATCAGATGGCCATCCGGGTGGATTTGTCAAAGGTCTTATGATGTTCGTGCCAATGGTTGGCAATGTCGATGCGGCGGGTAATCCAGGCTTCTTCGTGATGCTGGACATAGTCGAGAAAGCGCTCCAGCGCGGCTGCGCGCCCCGGACGTCCGACCAGCCGGCAATGCAGGCCGATCGACATCATCTTCGGTGCGCCCTCCTTGCCCTCGCGGTAAAGCAGGTCGAACGTATCCTTCAGATAGGTGAAGAACTGATCGCCGGAATTGAAGCCCTGCGGCGTCGCAAAGCGCATGTCATTGGCATCGAGTGTATAGGGCACGATCAGATGCGGCCCCTTCGGCCCCGCAACCCAGTAGGGTAGTTCATCGGCGTAACTGTCGGCCGAATACACAAAGCCGCCCTCTTCCATGACAATTTTCAGCGTGTTGTCCGAGGGCTTGCCCTGATAGATGCCGAGCGGCCGCGATCCGGTGAGTTCCGTATGCAGCCGCACCGCCTCGTGAATATGCTGGCGCTCGAGCTCTTCCGGAAAATCCTTGTATTCCAACCAGCGCAGGCCATGGCTGGCGACTTCCCAATCGGCTTCCTTCATGGCCGCCACTGCTTCCGGATTGCGCGCCATGGCCAGCGTCACGCCATATACAGTCACTGGCAGATTGCGGCGGGTGAACATGCGCCACAGCCGCCAGAAACCGGCGCGCGAGCCATATTCGTAGATCGATTCCATGTTGAGATTGCGCTGGCCCGGCCAGGGTTGCGCTCCGACAATCTCCGACAGCAGGCATTCGGATGCCGGATCATTGTCGAGGATCGAGCTCTCGCCGCCCTCCTCGTAATTGACGACGAACTGCACCGCTATCTTGGCCCCGCCCGGCCATTTAGGATCGGGCGCATTGCGGCCATAGCCGATGAGATTGCGGGGATAATCTGGCAAGAATAGCGTTCTTAATGGGACGGCTTTGGTTTATTTCTCGACTGGTCAAATCGCTTCGCTTCGCGTTCTGCGGAGCGCATCGCTATATATCCAACGATCAGGCAACCTGTTGGAAAAATCAGGAACGTCAGAAATTGTCCGATAGTCATGATTTCATGCCTTTCAACGCCCGCTTCGCCCAATAATGTAGTGCAAGGGAAAGGGCAAAGCAAATGGATGCGCCCACTGGCAGCAAAATGGACACAGATTGACCATTGTAAAAAGCCGAAAATATAGGCGCTAAACCACCCACCGCGATCACAGCTATGGCAACTCCATTCAAATAAGTCGCCGTCAGCTTCGTCCGCTCATTATGAACGGTTGTCGAAATATCCAATGCTGCACCGATTTAAGCAATAAACTATGAAAAAGATTAATTAAAACAGCAAATTCACAAAGATGAAGCGCCGGGGGTAATCCGGCGCTTTGGCAGGTATCAGCGCCGCTTGAACATGACCCCCACCGCCGGAACAACGGCAGCTGCCAGAGCGAGCTTCAGCAGATCGGCAACGATGAACGGGCCGACGCCAAAGGCAAAAGCCTTTTCGACACCGAAGAGGTACGCCATCCACAGGAAGCCCATGCCGAGAATGACGACTTCAGCCGCAAACATGGCTGCTCCCAGTGCGAGCGGGTTGCGGGCGAAACCCTTGTCGGAAGCACGGCCGACAATCCAGGCAGCAGCGAGATAGGACAGAAGGTAGCCGCCCGTCGGTCCGACCATATAGGCAAGGCCAATGCCCTTTTCCGGCGTTCCGGTGAAGACCGGCATGCCGAGCGCACCCTCGAGCAGGTAAAGCGCCATCGTCGCAACGGCAAGCCGCGAACCATAAGCCGCCGATATCGCGAACACCGCAAACGTCTGCATTGTCACGTTGACAAAGACCATGTCGACCTTTGTCTTCGCTGCAAGGGTCATCAGCGCGGTACCGACGAGTGCAAGCGAAACATACCAGACGGCTTTGGCGAGCTGGCCTTCCGGTTGGAACTCTTCGGCAAGGGAACGGGTTTGAGCAACGATCATTTATCTATCCTCCGGATCAGCTTTCGCCATATATGAAAACGGTATATTGGGGTTTATGCCGCACCGCAATACGTCGAAGGCCGCACAAAAGGTAGTATCCATCGATGTCCCTCGTTTTCGACAGTCATTTTGCGCCACATTATGGCGAAGCCGTCGATATTGCGCCGAATGTCAAACGAATCACGGTCAATAATCCGAGCCCTTTCACATTCCACGGCACCAATTCCTACCTGGTCGGAAAAGACACACTGGCGCTGATCGACCCAGGTCCGATCGACGAAGCGCATCGTGCGGCTCTCCGCCAAGCGATTGCGGGGCGCCCGGTCAGCCATATTTTTGTCAGCCATACGCATCGCGACCACTCGCCGCTCGCAACGGCGATGAAAGATGAGCTCGGCGCGGTTATTGTTGCCGAAGGTCCGCATCGCCCTGCCCGCGCACTGCACACGGGCGAGGTCAACCTGCTCGATGCCAGCGGCGATACGGAGTTCGTGCCGGATATCGCCGCGCCAGACAACGCCCTCATCGAGGGCGATGGCTGGGCCCTCCGCGCCATCCACACCCCGGGACATACTGCAAACCATGTTGTTTTTGCGCTGGAAGGCACGGACATCCTGTTTTCCGCAGATCATGTCATGGCGTGGGCAACGTCCATCGTCGCGCCGCCCGATGGGTCGATGTCGGACTACATGGCATCGCTGGACCGGCTGCTGCATCGGCATGACCGCGTTTATTTCCCCGGTCACGGTGGGCCGGTCACCAAGCCGAAAACCTTCCTGCGCGGCCTGAAGGCTCACAGGAAGATGCGCGAGCGCGCCATTCTGGAGCGCGTGAAGGCAGGAGACCGGACCATTCCCGCCATGGTCAGGGTGATCTACCGCGAGACCGATGCGCGTTTGCACGGCGCGGCAGCGCTGTCAGTCCTGGCCCATATCGAGGATCTTGTGGAACGCGGCCGTGTGCACACCGAGGGAAACCCCGCGATTGACGGGATTTACTGGGCTGGCTGAGTGGTCTCCTCTTCCGGCTGAGCACCCTGCACTTCCGCATCGAGAGCAGCCATGAAGGCGGTGATACGGTCGGTGTTATCGCCGAGGTCATGGATGCCGTAGCGGGAGACCGAGCGCATATCGACATAGGTGGTCTCACCCTCATCGGCGAGGCGTATGACCACGTCGCTGGTGAAGCCGAGCAGCCAGGTCCGCGCCACCACTTCGAGCAGGATCTCCTCGTCCTCGCCAGGTTCGCCCTTTTGCTCCACCATCGCCCATCCATTGTTGGCAATGACGGTGTTGACCGCGGTCAGTATCCGGTCAGGTGACCCTTCATAGCGGCGCCCAGTCACCTGCGGGTAAGCGCTGGACTGGAGACCGCGGCTGTCCTCGTCATTGACCAGCGGGTTCATCTGGTCCGTTCGCTGGCCCGCAGCGGCAAAGAGTTCCGGCGGATCGGTCAAGTCGGTCGAGACATCGTAAATCGTTGGCAGCGCGAGCGTCTGATAAAGCGTTGTGACAAAGGGTGCCAGCACGACAAGCGCGATGACAGTACCCCAGAAGGCGCTGGGAAAACCGCGATCACCCCGGCGCCACACGCTGGTGAAACCCTTGAGGCTGAGCAACAGTGCCAGCAGCGCGAGGCCGGCAACAATGGCAAGCAGCCAGAGAAACTCCGGCGTCTCAATGCGCTCGAAGCGATGACCGAGCGCAGACAATACGAACAGGATCGCCGAGAGAAAGGCGACACGCACCGACCATTTGGCTGAGATCGATTGGCGGCGTCTGAAATGCGGTCGCATGGAATCCTGGCGTTGCTGTAACTCATGCAACAGCTAACCGCAAACTCATCGCGAGACAAGCAATTGAACTGGAGGCGCGTCGTGCTGCAGGACTGCCCCCTCTGCGAACAACTACCTCCTTCACCGTGAGTATCCTGAGCTTGTCGAAGGGCGAACCACGCACCACCCGGTCTGAAATCGTTCAGGGCTTCTTTACGCCGTCACCGCGATGTAAGCCCGCCGCTTCTTGTCATATTCCAGACCGATGGCCGGATCGCTCTTGCTGATCTTGCCGTTTTCCAGATGCCCGGCATAGCGGCGCAGAAAATGTTGGTATTGATTGCATCGACGAAGGCCACATCGTACCAGCCATCCTTGGTGGCAGTGCTGATCGACGCGGTCCCGGCCGCCACCGTCACGCTCTCGCCGGTATAGGCGTTGACCATCGTCAGAGCGCCATTCGCGCTTGGCCATTTGCCGAAGTCGAAGCGGACTTTCGCAGCGTTCTCAACCGATTGCACATCGACGATATCTGCAATCTGCAATTGACCCGCCAGCGTGGTATCGCCCCGTGAACTCACTCAGCAAGCCATTCGGCGCATGTACCGCGAACTCATATTTGCCACCGCGCTTGACGAGATCGTAGTCATCGGAAAGCACCACCGGTGTATCCACTTTGCAGCCTTGGTCAGCGCATAGAAACAGGCACCGCGATCCTTGTCATACGCATGATACGAATACACGTTGAGTGCAACGCCGATCTTGCCCCTGTTCCTGAAGGTCAGTTGCAGCTTGTCGGGCTTGCCTGCAGCAAGGGTGACCGTCGCAAACACGTTGAAATCATAGCCGAGCGGCAAGAGTTGCGCCTGCAACCATTCCTGTTTGCGCCGCGTATCATTGTCGAGATCGGTGGCGATGTCCGCGTCCCGGTTCTTCTGGCTGTAACGCACGAGTTTCGCCTTCAGGTCGTCCTGTTCCACCTTCGTCAGATAAGGTGGAATGGGCCTGGCTGCAGCCACCGCCGCATCGAGCTTGCCCTTGCTCTCCTTTGCCGCAGTGTCGAGGATGCGGGTGAAGTCGAAAGCGCTGGTGAGATCACCGCAAATGGCCCGGCGCCAGGAGGAGATGTTTTCGAAAATCGTCCCCTCCGGCTGCAGGCCTTTGGCGGCCAGCCTGACATCGAGAAACCGCAGGGCAGAGGTGTTGGTCGAAGAGCTCGGAGCAGACCCTGCCGCCAACCGTCCAGGGGGAGATGATCAAACAGGGCACGCGATTGCCGAGGCCCATGGTTTTTGTAGGCTGTAGGGTTGGCAGTACCACGCATTCCGTATCGACACTCTTCGGATCGCCAGCCTGATGAATGACAATGCCGGCCGAAACCTTGCCGACATCTTTAAGGGCCGGCAGCGGCGGCAACGGTGGCGGCACATGATCGAAGAACCCGTCATTCTCGTCATAAGTTTGGATGAAGACGGTTTTGCGCCACATGTCCGGATGGGCAGCCAGCACCTTCAATATCTCGTTGGTGTAATATTCGCCGAAATGCGGCGAAATGCCATCCGGGTGGTCACTAAAAGCCGCGGGCGCCGAAATCCAGGAAACCGCTGGCAACTTACCCTCTGCCACATCCAATTCGAATTGAGATGGTACGTCCGGGTCCGTGCGCAGGACCGTGCGTGTATCTGTGCAGCGCCTGCCAATATCGGTGGTCCTGTCCTGGAACTGCTTGTATTTGTAAATATGGTTACCGCCGAACTCGCCAACGAAGGGAGTAGGGTCGCTGCTGGGCGGATAAAGGCCGTTCTGGTAGAACTTCCAATCGACCTGCAAATCCTGCAGGTGCTCCGCATAGGTTTTCCATCCAGCCCGGGTCGCATTTTCATTGAAGAAATTGTTGGCAGTGTACCCCTTTGCTGTGCCGGTAAAGAAATATCCGCGGTTAGGGCTCGTGCTCGTGTGACCGGAGCAGTGGTAGCCATCGCAAATCGTGAAGGCCTCAACCAGCTTGGCATAAAAAGAAATATCCTTGGCCGCATCGAGATGCGCCATCGTCGTGGTATTTTTTTGGCGGCCATCCAATTATCGTTCCAGCCGCCGCCAAGCGCACTAAGACCATCATCATAACCATGCGGCAATTTGAAATCGTTGGACGCATAATCGCCCGCTGAATCATTGTCGCGGCGGATCTGGAAAGGTTTGATGACTTTATTTTTCCCATTGGGCTGGGTGAACACCGGATTGCCATTGCGAAGCCGCAAAGGCCGCGGATCGCCGAAGCCGCGCACCCCGCGCAATGTCCCGAAATAATGATCGAAGGAACGATTCTCCTTCATCAGGAAAATCACATGATCGATGTCTTTCAGCGAGCCGAGTTTGCAATGGGCCGCTGTGCTCAAAAGATCGTCGATAACCGTCGATTACGCCAATGCCTCCTGCATATAGGCCGAGCAGGCCGCATAGGCTGTGGCACTCGTGCCGGCAATGCCCAGCATCTTGATGAAATCACGTCTGTCCATGGAAAATATTAAACTATTGAATTTATTTAAATGAAATATTCAAACGCATTGTCTGCAAATTCGTAGCTGCAGTCCCAATATCGGGATTGCATGAACCTTGGATGACAATACGCGCGACGCAGTGGCGTTGAACCCCCACCTGCATTTAAGCCGTTTACACTTTATGAGTGGATCGGGTGTCACAGTACTGACATCATTACAGTAGTGATTTGGGTGTGAACCCAAAGGGCAGGAAACAGAGGGCGGACCGCAAACCGCTTTTCGCAAAAAGAATGACGAGGCCGAATATGATGCCTGACGCTGGCAAAGCGGTTTCGCTTGAAGTTGTAGAAATCGAACTCGCGCTTGGCGCGCAGGATATTGTTGCCGATGGATTTGAAGGCGCCTTGCGCAAAGCGGCGGATCTCGTCGGCGGTGAGCTGATCTTCAATATCAGGGCTCCCGAGGATAGCGACCAACAGCGGATCGCGGCGATCTCGGTGTCCGATGGGGCAGTGGAGCAAATGGTGTTCGTCATGCTTGGCAATGACGGGACCAGCCTGACGGTGACCTCGGAGCAAGGCGAGAACACGCTGCTCAGCAAACTTGGCCAGGACTTTGCCGCCGTCATGAAAGGCCAGCGGCCGTAAGACGGGTTCTCGCTGTATCGACGCAGGTTTTGTTCAACTCCATGCAAGAATGGGACAAGATTTGACGATTCCCGCACGAGAATCTGCGAATTCGGTACAAGATTCTGCACCTGGAGTTGAGATTTTGGTTAGTCTGGTTGAGGCATGTTTTCTCGCAGCCGGGCTTTGCGCTCGCTGCCAAGTCCCGGTAAGGTTGCCCATCCTCTAAAGCCGGAGTCATGCCATGGCGAATAGCCTCCCCCTTACGAATGTCCAGCAGCGCGATATCAACGCGGTACTGCATCCCTATACCCCCCTCCACAAGCTCGCGGAAACCGGGCCGCTGGTGATGGGGCATGGCAAGGGCGTCTATCTCTACGACACGCAGGGCAAGGAGTATATCGAAGGCATGTCCGGCCTGTGGTGCGCAGGTCTCGGCTTCGGCGACGAGGAGATGATCGAGGCGGCCAACGAGCAGATGCGCACCTTGCCATATTACCATCTGTTTGGCGGCAAAGGTATGGAACCCGCGACCGAACTGGCTGAAAAGCTTAAGGAAATCGCCCCTGTGCCGATTTCGAAAGTGTTCTATACCTCGTCCGGGTCCGAGGCCAATGATACGCAGGTGAAGCTTGCCTGGTACTACAACAATGTGCTGGGCCGGCCGAAAAAGAAAAAGATCATCTCCCGCATCAAGGCCTATCACGGCGTCACGGTCATGGCTGCGTCGCTGACCGGCCTGCCCGGCAACCACAAGGGCTGGGATCTGCCGGTGCGAGGGCGTCTTGCACACGGATTGCCCGCATTTTTACCGTTTCGGTCAGGAGGGCGAAAGCGAGGCCGAATTTGTGGCGCGACTTGCCAAGTCATTGAAAGATATGATCGAACGCGAAGGACCAGAGACGATTGCTGCCTTTATCGCTGAGCCGGTCATGGGAGCGGGCGGCGTCATTGTTCCGCCTTCAGGCTATTTCGCCGCCATCGAACCCATCCTGCGCGAGCATGATATTCTCATCATCGCCGACGAGGTCATCAACGGCTTTGGCCGCACCGGTAACTGGTGGGGCAGTCAGACCGTTGGCATGACACCGACAACCATATCCGTTGCCAAGCAGTTGACCGCGGCCTACGCGCCTCTCGGCGCGGTGCTGGTGCCGGAAGATCTGTATCAGGCCTATGTCGACCATAGCGCCCAGATTGGAACGTTCGGCCATGGTTTCACCTATGGCGGTCACCCGGTAGGTTGTGCGCTTGGCATAAAGGCTATCGAGATTTACCAGCGCCGCAATATTGTCGAGTATGTTCGCGGCTCTGACACCGAACTTCGAAGCTCGATTGAACAAAATCAAAGATCATCCTCTCGTGGGCGAAGTTCGTTCTTGCGGACTTGTTGGAGCGGTGGAGTTGGTTGCTGACAAGGCCACGAAACGCTCCTTCGATCCGGCGCACGGTGTTGGTTCAAATCTGGCGAAATTCCTGGAAGGACATGGCGCCATACTACGAGCTCTTGGCGACACTATCGCGTTCTGTCCGCCAATGATCATCACAGAGGACGAGCTCAACGAGCTTTTCAATCGCTTCGAATTGGCATTGGCTGATACCGAGGCTTACGTTTCGAAAAACAATCTTCGCGCTCAATAGTTTCAGTTAGTTAAGGTATAGAGAGGGCAGCAGGAAACTGCCCTTTCTATGATGTTGTCATTGCGCAGTAAGCGTAACGCTTTGCTTTGTTTGGGCTTTTATCCGGATATAGGTGACCGGTATATCGCCGCGGGCAGCATCTACCCCCGAATACCAGCCTTCACCGGTCATTGCGGCAAGGTTTGCGACCTGTTTGAGCTTCACGCGATTTATGTCGACATTTGTAGCAACGGGACCATGAATTTTTACAGTATAATATTCGAGCTCCGGTTTAAAACTGCCTGCTGGTGCAGCTGTCTCGAATATCACCGTCTTATCTGCCCTTTGCACAGACAATGTCTGCAGGAAATATACATCCTTTTCGAAGTCATAAGTCTTTCCGTCATCATCATAATACTCGAACGATGTACGTTTCGTATCCGGGAACACTTCTACATCCAACGCCTTCAGCGGCTTTTCCCCCACATACTGTATGTCTTCATTCAACATCGGATAATAGCGCCCTGACGGATAAAGAGCGGGAAATTGCTTTCCCATTTTTGCGTACTGAAATTGATCTTCTGGCCGCCTTGATGTGATCGTCCCGAATTCCATTCGGTCCAACTGCCGGCTGGAAGGTATATTTCCTTGTTTTGCTGGCCCTGCTCTACGACTGGAGACGTCAGCAGCCAGTCACCAAACAACCAGCTGTCAACATTGTCGCGAACATTCTGGTCCTCTGGCCAATCGAACAGTAGCGGGCGGACAATACCAACACCGGTCTTGTTGCGCTGATGCTCATAACTGTAAATATAGGGAATGAACTTATAGCGCAGCCGGATAGCTTCGATCGCAGCTTCAGCCGTTGTCTGGCCAGGCGGAACGTACCACCAAGGCTGACGCTGGTTGCCATTTTCGGCGTGGACCCGAAAGATGGGCGTGAAGATGGCAAACTGCAGCCAGCGGGCATAATCTTCATACTGGGTGCCGATCTTTCTGCCATTCACCGTGCGATTATTGAAGCCGCCGGAATCCATGGTCCATTGCATGGCACCGGCATTGATTGCGCTCAACATACGTTGGCGCTGGATTTTCATGCTGTCGAAGCCATTATCGATATCGCCGGACCATAAGCCATAGGCGTAGCGTTGCGCGCCAAGATAGAAGTTGCGATTGATCGACCAGACGCGCTGGTTTGAATAGCCGCGCTGCCCCTCATAGACCGCGCGTTGCATATCGATACCCTGGGACTCATTGCCGTTATCCGTGGCTTCGCTCGAATCCGCTTCGTCGTTCCACCAGCCTTGAATACCGGTCTCGAATGCACTTTTGACATGGTCGGCATACCAGGTGCGAACCGCAGGCCTGGAAAAATCCACATGGCGCATCATTGTTTCGGTAAAAAAGTCCTTGTTTACCGGCGTGTTCGGCATCCAGTAACGCTTTTGCGTGAACATGCGGCCTTCTTCGCTTTCGACCGGCATGCGCGGCTTCAGGATGGCGGTCAGCTTGATGCCCTGTTGCTCGGCGAACATCCGCATATTCTGATCGGGATGCTGTGATGCGCCGGGTTTCATGCCAGGAAATCGCTCGGTGTTCCAAGTGAATTGAGCGCCCGGAATTTTCACGCCATTGCCGTTCGCCCCGCCCCAAAACATCCAATCCAGGTCAAACGTGAAGGCATCGATAGGAATTTTATTTTTGCGGTATCTTTGAATGATCTCGCGAAATTTCGCTTCAGTCATGCCTGTCAGTTCGCCGTTACCATTCCTTTTATCGCTCCAACCATTGTCTGCTCCCCACTGACTATTGGTAAAACCCATTGCCCATTTTGGAAAAAGCGGCGTGCGTCCGCTGATTTTTGCAACAGCGCCGAACAATTCCGCCGAGCGGCCAACCAGCAGATAAGCGTCCACATCCTTTTTGGAAGTATCCTTGAAGACAATATGGTTTGGCTGATTCAATTCGATCTTTCGGTCCCGTGACCCCATCGTATCGACCAGCACTCCATAGCCTGCCGTGCTCCATACGAGCGGTGCACCGGCATGTCCCTGATCTCCGGTCTTCAATTCTTCTTTCCAGTTGCAAAGCACGCCACCCGAATGGTCCGACCTTCCGCTTCCGCCAATTCCGTAAAGCCTATCGTTGAAGTCATGTTCAACTGCGACGCTTCCCTTTCTAAGCTCATCGGTTTGCAACCACATTACGGCTTTATTCGTTGTATCCTTGACGGTGATCTCGCGCTCAGCGGGGTCCCATGTGCCGGTAAATTGTCCGGTCTTCAGATCGGCGCCTTTGCCATTGCTGTGGATCGTAAGTTCATGCACCGCGTCGCTTTTGAAATTGGGATCAATCACCCGCGTTGGCGCTGCCGCTTCTCCCTCGGGAAGAAAATGCACACGCAACGCGTTTGATGCCGCAGCGCGCACCTCAAGCACATCCTTTTGCAGTTGCACATCGAAACCACCCGGCCTCTTCGTGATCGTGCCATCCTTTACCGGTTGAACTTTTCCAATTTCGGGCTCGAACGCCGTTCCGCCCTTATCGCCGGGAGGACCCTTGTCACCGGAAGGGCCCTTCTCGCCCGGCTCGCCTTTTGCGGGCGTAAAAGTCCCGCCGTTCCGGGATGTATCCTGTGCCGGATGAGAACCGCCGTTGTTACAATTTGCCAAGCCGGGCAATAGCAGCAAGCTCAAAACCGTGAGTTGTATCCTGTTCAAAAAATCTCCTCCTCAAAAATTTGTTCGTCGTAAAACAGGATGTTGCAAATAGCCGTTATCGGCCGTTTTTGGGTGAACGGACTGACGAATAGCCGGCTTGATGCCAAGGCTAAATCACGCTGATTCCGGCACTGAATCTCTGTTTTTAGACGTATTGAAATGAATGGTGCGACAGCAACGCTGCGCAAATAATCGATGAAACATGGCGCCAATATCAGATCTGTTTTTAAGCCCTCCCAAGCCGTAATCGCGCGGCAATCCGGCGCAACGGCAAGTGCACAGACTGTGCCAATGCTGTCAATTATCCCAATGTCTAGATTTTTCGATAGTCGTATAAATATCGCCAACGCAGGGACCAGCTGCTAAACGCCCGGAGGCAGCGGCTGCTCGCTCTCCTGAACGTCCTCAAGGCGTGTAAAACGGAAGCCTTGTTGCTTCAGGGCCAGAACGCCTTTGACGACTCCCTCTCCCGCTACTCGCGACGGCTGGTTGATATGGGCGATGATCACGTCGCCATCCTTGGCGGCTGCGATGCGCTTCTCAACCTGCCCTGCCAGCAGTGACGCCCCTATGTCAGCGTTCAGGGAATAGCCGGCCACACGATACCCCATCTGATGGACGAGTGTTATCGCATCGTCGCTGTAGCGTGCCGTTGCGTCACGATACCAGACCGGCTTCGTCAGTGTTGCTGCGGTCATCGCGTTAGCGCCGCCTTCAATCTCCGTGCGGATAGCAGGCAGAGATCCCGCCGTCCTCAGGCCGAACATCGTGGGTTGGTTGTCTATGGCCGGGATATGGTTAAGTCCGTGATTTTCCAGTTCAAACAGGTCTGGATGCGCTTTCATGATCGCTACTGCAGGGGCATTGTGCTTGAGCCATCGGCCGGTAACAAAAATTGTCGCCGGGATATGGTTTTCAACCAACGCGTTGAGGATGCGTTGATCTGTCTGACCGGAACAGGCATCTAGCGTCAAGGCGACTTGCGGCGTTGCATGGCCACCTTTGGTGATGAAAAGCTTGGGTTCTACGAAGTGCACGTCGTTGTGTGATGATGCAATGCTTGCGATAGAACGAGGAAGGGAATTGCGAGAACGGCAGAGAGTTTATTCACGATGCGATCCATGCGAAGAGTATCGCCGGAGTAGGCGCGGATAGAAGCGGATTTGTGGCTGGATCGCTTATCGATTCACTTTGATTTGGCAGATGCCTGAGCGGCCGCCAGACGGGCAATCGGTACCCGGAAAGGCGAGCAGGAGACATAATCGAGCCCGGTTTCCTCGCAGAAATGAATAGAAGCCGGGTCACCTCCATGTTCGCCGCATATGCCGAGCTTTATGTTTGGTCTTGTCGCTCTCCCCTTCTCGGCAGCGAGCCGGACCAATTCGCCTACGCCATCAACATCGATGGACACGAATGGATCCTGCTCGATGATGCCTTTCGTCTGATAGGTCATCAGGAAGGAAGAAGCATCATCTCGCGAGATGCCAAAGGTGGTTTGGGTCAAGTCGTTGGTACCAAAGGAGAAAAACTCGGCAACTTCGGCGATGGAATGTGCCCGGACCGCAGCACGCGGCAATTCGATCATCGTACCGACAAGGTAGTTGATCTTCATATCCGCTTCCTTCATCACGTCGGCCGCGATCGCATCGATCCGCGCCTTCACGAAATCCAGTTCGGCACGGAGCCCGACGAGCGGCACCATGATTTCCGGTTCGATGGGTGCGCCCGTCGATTTGGCGGCCTGAACGGCTGCTTCGAAAATTGCGCGCGCCTGCATTTCAGCAATTTCCGGGTAGGAGATGGCAAGGCGGCAGCCGCGATGGCCAAGCATCGGATTGAACTCGTGCAAGCTCTCAGTCCGCTCGCGCAACTTCTCGACATTGACGTTCATGGCGGCGGCTACTTCGGCGATTTCCTCTTCCGTCTTCGGCAGGAATTCATGCAAAGGCGGATCAAGCAGGCGAATTGTGACCGGCAGACCATTCATGATTTCAAAGAGTTCGACAAAATCCGAGCGCTGCATCGGCAGCAGCTTGTCGAGGGCCGCACGGCGTCCCTTCTCGTTGTCTGCGAGGATCATTTCGCGCATGGCGATAATGCGTTCGCCTTCAAAGAACATGTGCTCGGTGCGGCATAGGCCGATACCTTCAGCTCCAAACGAGCGTGCCATGCGGGCATCGGCCGGAGTCTCGGCATTGGCGCGGACTCTCATGCGCCGCGCCACGTCAGCCCATTCCATGATCTTGCCGAAATCACCGGAAAGCTCTGGCTGCAGCATCGGCACAGTGCCCTTGAGCACCTGGCCAGTGCCACCATCGATGGTAACGATGTCGCCCTTCTTCAACACGACACCCATGGCCAGCAGGGTTTCATTACGATAGTCGACGCGCAAGGAACCAGCACCCGAAACGCACGGCTTGCCCATCCCGCGAGCTACCACGGCGGCGTGGCTGGTCATGCCGCCGCGCGTGGTCAGGATCGCTTCGGCTGCATGCATGCCGTGGATGTCTTCCGGGCTCGTCTCGATGCGCACGAGAATGGCTTTGCGGCCTTCCGATTTGAGCTGTTCGGCATCTTCCGATGAGAAAACGATTTCACCGGACGCCGCTCCCGGCGAAGCCGGAAGACCACTACCGATGACATTGCGTTTCGCGTTGGGATCAATGGTCGGGTGGAGAAGTTGATCAAGGGAAGCAGGGTCGATACGCAACACTGCTTCGTCACGGGAAATCAGCCCTTCCTCGGCCATTTCCACCGCAATCTTCAACGCGGCCTTCGCCGTTCGCTTGCCAGAGCGTGTCTGCAACATCCAGAGTTTGCCATTTTCAATGGTGAACTCGAGGTCCTGCATATCGGTATAGTGTTTCTCCAGCCGTTCCGAGACGGCGCAGAACTCGGCGAACGCGGTCGGCATGACTTTTTCAAGCGATGGCTTGTCTGATCCAGCTGCGATGCGTGCTTCTTCCGTGATATTTTGCGGCGTGCGAATACCCGCAACGACGTCCTCGCCTTGTGCGTTGACCAGAAATTCACCGTAGAGCTTCTTCTCGCCGGTCGAGGGATTGCGTGTAAAAGCAACTCCCGTCGCAGACCGGTTGCCCATATTGCCGAAGACCATGGCCTGAACGCTGACGGCTGTTCCCCAACTTTCCGGGATATTGTGCAGGCGGCGATAGGTGATGGCGCGGGTATTCATCCAACTTGAGAAAACCGCTCCGATCGCTCCCCACAGCTGTTGTTCCGGGTCCTGCGGGAAAGGCTGTTCCAGCTCTTCTTCGACCTTTGCTTTATAGAGGGCAATGATCCCCTTCCAATCGGCAGCCGATAGCGACGTGTCGACCTCGTAGCCGAGATTGGCCTTTGTATCCTCGAGGATTTCCTCAAAGACTGAATGATCCAGCCCCATCACAACGTCGGAGTACATCTGAATGAAGCGGCGGTAACTGTCATAGGCAAATCGTTCATCGCCAGTTTCGCGGGCGATGGCTTCGACAGTTTCGTCGTTGAGGCCGAGATTGAGGACGGTATCCATCATGCCGGGCATCGAAGCGCGCGAGCCCGAGCGCACGGAAACGAGGAGCGGTTTACTGTTGTCGCCAAACGTGCGGCCGGTGAGGCTCGCGATATGGGTCAGCGCAACCTTGACATCAGCTTCAAGGGAATCGGGATATTGGCGGGCATTTTCATAGAACCAACTGCAGACCTCGGTGTTTATTGTGAAACCTGGCGGAACCGGCAGCCCAAGCGCGCACATTTCCGCAAGATTCGCGCCTTTTCCGCCCAAAAGGTTGCGGTCGCCCGCGGAACCTTCCGCCTTTCCATCACCGAATGTATAGACCCATTTCACCATTGCAGCCTCCCATGCCGCCAGAGCATAACAGAGGTCTACGCGATCGACAGGTCAAGCACCACCGAAAAATGCTGCATTGCACCATTCAAATCGATTAGCAGGGTAAAACCGCGTTAATCTTTGAAATCCTTTGTCATTCGGCAGGTTAGCTTGCCTCGCGGAGCTGTTCAGCCGTTTGCAGATCAACGGAGACCAACTGGCTAACACCCTGCTCGGCCATGGTCACGCCGAACAGCCGGTTCATGCGAGCCATGGTGATCGGATTGTGAGTGATAACCACAAAGCGCGTGTCGGTGGACGAGGCCATTTCGTCCATCAGATTGCAGAAACGCTCGACATTGTGGTCATCAAGCGGCGCATCCACTTCGTCGAGCACGCAGATCGGAGCAGGGTTGGTCAGGAACACCGCAAAGATCAATGCCATCGCCGTCAGCGCCTGCTCGCCGCCAGACAGAAGCGTCATCGTCTGCGGCTTCTTACCCGGTGGCCGGGCGAGAATTTCGAGACCTGCTTCCAGAGGATCATCCAATTCGATCAGCTGCAGCTCGGCGGTGCCACCACCGAAGAGGTGCGTGAACAGGCGCTGAAACTGCACATTGACCACTTCGAACGCTGCCAGCAGACGCTCCCGGCCTTCGCGGTTGAGGCTCTGAATTGCCTGGCGCAGTTTCTTGACCGCCTCGATAATGTCCTCGCGCTCGCTGACAATCGCCTCAAGCCGCCCAGAAAGCTCTTCCTGCTCCTCTTCGGCGCGCAGATTGACGGCACCAAGGCGCTCACGCTCAATCTTGAGGCGTTCGAGGTTGCGCTCTATCGCATCGACGTCCGGCAGCGGGTCGTTCGGGCCAAGGCCGGTCAGTTTCATTGCTTCGTGCGGTGCGCAGTTCAGCGCTTCGGCAATACGTACTTCCGCATCCTTGCGCCGCTCCTGAGCCGCGGCCAGGCGTTCCTCGGCGCGGGCCCTGCCCTCGCGCGCCGTCGCAAGAGACTGGATCGCGTCTGTGGCGGCGCGGTCCAGCTCCTGCTGTTTGGCTTCAGCAACGGCAAGCTTGTCGCCCGCTTCCTTGCGCAGCGCCTCTGCCTCGGACAGTTGCGACAACAGCATCCTGTTGCGCTCGGCAATTTCTTCTGGCGCATCGGCGAGGTTTTCTGCCTCGCGCTCAGCTTCCAGCCGCCGTTCGGCAAGCGACTTGATCTGCCGGTCAGCATTGTCAGCGCGGTCGATCCAGCTCTTGCGCTCAGAACCAATCGATTCCAGCCGGCGTATTCGACTTTCCGCTTCGCGGCGAAGGCCATCATGCACTGCACGTGCCTCGGCCAGCGTTGCGCGGTCCTGCGCAACCTCGCTCGTCAGATTGGCGAGCCGAATGTTGAGTTCCTGCAGATCGACAGCGCTCGATAGCCGGGTTTCGGCTTCGACGAACTGTTCCTGTGTTTCCTCAAGGGTTTCAGCCAGCCTTGCCTTGCCCTCATCAAGAGCGGCGCGCCGGCTGGACAACTGACCGGCTGCGCGCTCGGCGGCCGCCAATGCCTCGCGGGCATCACTGACTGCCCGCTGCATGCCGCGCCAGTGATCGCGGGCGGTGCGTTCCGTCTCCACACATTGGCGAACCGCCATTTCACCCGCAGCAATCCCGGCTTCGGCCTCGCGCAAACGTTTCGTGGCTTCGACCACTTCAAGATCAAGCTCCGCCAACCGGTTCTTTTGAGCAAGACGCTGGGCAGCCGGCGTCGGGGCATCAGCACTCGCCGTATACCCGTCCCAGCGCCATAGCGCGCCGCTACGACTGACCAGCCGCTGACCCGGCTTCAACGACGATTGAAGGCGTGCGCCCTCGGCCTCGTCCACCAGACCGATTTGAGCGAGACGGCGCGCCAGCTGTCGCGGTGCACGTACTACCTCTGCCAGCGATTTGATATTTGCAGGGAGTGCCGGGTCGCTTCCAGAACCGTCTGCATCACCCCAGAATACCGGAGCACTTCGGTCGATTGGCGCATCGAGATCTTCACCCAAGGCAGCACCAAGCGCAATTTCAAAGCCCTTATCGACCTTGACTGCTTCTACGACTGCTGGAAACAGATCCGAGCCACCAACATTGATCATCTTGGCTAGCGTACGCGCTTCGGTCTCGATGCGGCCCAGATTGCTGCGCGCATCCTGGACCGGTTGCCGTAGCTCCGTCTCGCGTTGGCGAGCAGCCTCCACAGCCGCCTCGGCTGCAAGGGCTGATTCTTCAGCTTCATCAAGCGTGGCTTCTGCGGCTTCGACGAGGCTCTGCTTCTCGACGGGATCGGCCAAAGCACCAATTTGGGCCGTTACAGCAGAAAGGTCGCGCTCAATGTCACCGATCTGCCGGGCAAGCCGATCCCGCCGTTCAGCGCTTTCGCGCAAATTCCGCTCAATTTGTGCACGCTCTGCTGATGCCTCTGCGCGTTCGGCTGTTACCTTTGTCAGCGCAGCTTCGCTTTCCTTCAGCTTGGCGTCCGCGCGTTCGAATTCGGCACTGGTCTCGATTTCACGTTCGCCCGCGTTGGCGGTCTCCTCGTTGAGGGACCGCTCCTCCGCATTGAGCCGAGCAAGCACGTCGGCATTATCGCGCACCATCTGTTCTTCGCGCGCAATGTCGGACGTGAACTGCACAAGACGCTTTTCAAGTTCGGATTGACGGACCCGAATACGTTCAGCTTCTTCTTTCAGCTGCGAGCGGGCAATCGTCAGCCGCTGCAGCACGGCCGCTGCCTTGGCTTCAGCCTCACGCAAATCAGGCAGTTTGTGCGCACCAATCGCCTGCTCTTTGGCTGCATTCATTTGTCGCTGGGCCTGATCACCTACGCCTGAGGTCGCAACCGACAGCGCCGATTCTGCATCGCCCTCCTGCGTCTTGGCAACCGACCACTTCAAGTGCAGCAATATTGCCTCTGATCGCCGGATATCGGCAGAAAGGCTCTTGAAGCGATTTGCCTGGCGCGATTGGCGCTTCAGGCTCTCAATCTGCGTTTCAAGCTCGCCGACGACATCCTCAAGCCGTTCAAGATTTTGTTCGGCAGCGCGTAGCCGCAATTCGGCTTCATGGCGGCGCGTATGCAGGCCGGATATGCCCGCAGCTTCCTCCAACAGCGCTCGGCGGGCCTGAGGCTTTGCCTGAATCAGCTCGCCGATGCGGCCCTGGCCAACCATCGAAGGGGAGCGGGCTCCCGTGGACTGGTCGGCAAACAGCAGTTGGACATCCTTGGCTCGGGCATCCTTGCCGTTGATGCGATAGACTGATCCGGCTTCTCGTTCGATCCGCCGCGAAACTTGAAGTTCGTCCGCATTGTTGAAGGCCGAAGGAGCACTCCGGTCCTGATTGTCGAGAAATAGGGTTACTTCCGCCGTGTTGCGGGACGGGCGTGTTCCAGAGCCAGAAAAGATGACGTCATCCATCCCCGAGGCGCGCATGTTCTTGTAGGAGTTTTCACCCATGACCCAGCGCAAAGCCTCGACAAGATTGGACTTGCCGCAGCCGTTAGGGCCAACGACGCCTGTCAATCCGTTTTCGATGACGAATTCAGCGGGTTCTACGAAGGATTTGAAGCCGAGAAGGCGGAGCTTGGTGAAGCGCATCAGATGCCCTTCTCGCCAAACACCGCATTTTCGAAAGACCGGGGAGCGGACGCAGCTAAGCGCCCGCCGAAATTTGAGTGGCAGGTACTAGAGCAAACCGTCGATAACTGCTGACATTTCGTCAACCGATAAGGCTCCCGAGTATTTGGTGCCGTTGATGAAGAATGTCGGAGTTGCGTTCACTCCGAATTCGCTGGCACCGCGCTCACGCACTGCATTCACATCATCCAGAAGTTTTTGGTTCGTCAAGCAAGCCTTGAAGGACTCCTGTGTAAAACCTGCCAATTTGGAGATTTGTAGCAATGGTTCCTCGGCATTTGCTGCACTAGCCCACTGTTCCTGCTGTTTGAACAGGACGTCTACCATCGGATAATAACGCTCCTCGGGTGCGCAACGCGCCAGCATGAAGGCCGCAGCGGCACGCGGGTCGAACGGAAATTCGCGCAGGATCAATTTCGCCTTACCCGTATCGATGTACTTTTCTTTGATGGCCGGCAGCGTCGTTGTTGAGAAATGCGCGCAATGCGGGCAGGTCATCGAAGCATATTCGACGATTGTCACGGGAGCTTCGGGCTTGCCCATGACCATATCTTTCAGAGAGCCTGCGGCCATAAGTTTTGCTTCATCGACTTTACCCGCCGGTTGGGGTGCTGTCGGCTTCGCAGCTTCCTGCGACCAGGCTTGATCGCCCGCAGCCATGGCGATAGCCGCCGTCGAAACGGCGGCAAGTGTCAGAATATTCCTGCGGGTCAACAATTCAGTCATAAGGATCACCTGTCTCCGGTGTTGATTATGGTTTGAGTGAACTCGTTAAAGCCTCATGCCAGTCTCTTTAAGGCAGAGCACTCATTCTGTCGTTGAATTTTTCGTGATCCGAGGGCCAACAATTCACAGATACAAGTCAGCGTTTGATCTTTTCGGCATGTATGCTCTGGCCGAGCCGTTGGAGCGCTTCGCGCAGGCCTTCATCTTCGATCGGTTCGACCGACCGGCTGATCTTGTCAGCCGTAGCCGCGTCTACCGGTGGAAGCGAACGGCGCTTTACCGCGGGTTGGGACACAGGCTTTTGCTCGATTTTGACGCGCCCAACCGCTGCGAATCCAAGGAATGCGTTGACGCGACTGATGATTTCCCCGGTTTCGTGTTGCACGCGCATGGCCGTGAACCCCTGGCAGGCAATTACCAGCGTCGCTGGCTGAAACGGGTCGTCCTCATGCGCCCGCCGTGGCCACAGGAGCTTGAGCGGGCGTGACTGCTCACCCAGCACTGGTCCAACCACCTCTTCCCAGGCCTGAACAAGTTCTATGGTGATCCCTGCACGTTTGCGCAGCACAGGATCAAGAATACCCGCCGCAGGGTCCGCGAGCGGCCGAAAACCCTTTTTGCTGCGGTCATCCTTCATCGCGAAAACCATGTCCTGGGAATGTCATCGGCCATTATAACCGCGAAACCATTCAACGAACAAAGGTATCCCATCCTCGAGTGAGGTGGCCGGCGAGAAGCCAAGGTCCCGGGATGCCAGATCAATGTCTGCATAGGTACGTTCGACGTCGGCGGGCGGCATTGGCGCCAGTTGTTTGATTGCTTCGCGGCCGCAGGCCTTTTCGATGACCTCGATGAAACGCATCAGGGCAACAGGCTTGTTGTTTCCGAGATTGTAGACTGGTGCCGTACCTTGCGGATCAGCCAGAATCCGGTTTACCGCACCAAACACGCCGTTGACGATATCGTCGATGAATGTGAAGTCTCGCTCCATCCGTCCGTGATTGTAGACCTTGATGGGCTCGCCCTTCAGGATGGCGTCGGTAAAAAGCCAAGGCGCCATATCCGGACGGCCATAGGGGCCATAAACTGTAAAGAAGCGCAGGCCGGTCGACGCAAGATTATGAACATGGCGATAGGAGTGAGCGAGAAGCTCAGCCGAACGCTTTGTTGCAGCGTATACCGAAACGGGATGATCGACCGGATCGCTTTCCGAAAATGGCACCTTCGTATTGGCGCCGTAGACCGACGAAGAGCTGGCGTACACGACAGGCGGACGCTTCGGCATTTTGCGCGCCTGCTCGAAGACCGTCACCTGACCGTGGATATTGGCATCTACATAGGCTGCAGGGTTCTCGACCGAGTAACGCACGCCTGCCTGCGCGGCGAGATGGACGATGATGTCGGCATCTGCATCCCCCCCAATGGCGGCAGCGAGTGCTTTGGGGTCGGTGATATCGGCGTGGACAAAGCGGATATTGGCGTGGCTCTCCAGCGCTGAGAGGCGAGTTTCCTTTAAAGCTACGGGATAGTAATCGTTGAGGTTATCGATTGCGATAACGTCAAAGCTTTCGTCAGCAAGCCTCCTCGCGACGTGAAACCCAATGAAGCCTGCTGCTCCTGTAACGATGGCCTTCATAAAATACCTGATCTCATCTGATTGTAGTGTCCGGCCCGCAGTGTTCTCTTTTTAAGCTTTCAAGGCAATCGCATCAGTCTGAGCGTGCTGGGCCACTTCCGGTACCGATAGATACGTTGAGGTTCCGTCAATCCAACAGATCATGATCGTCAGATAAACGAAAACAGCGTCGGTAGCATCATGGCCGAACATGATCCCGAACATCCCAGTGATCACATAGCCCGCGACAAGCAAAAGTGCGATGGCAGTTGCCAGGTCGCGTCCGGGACCTGCTTCCTTGCTGCGAGCGGCAATAACGGGGGCCGCCAATAGAGCAAGTACGCCAAGGATGCCGAGAATTCCGCCGTCCACTGCGGCGTTCAAGAAACCGTTATGCACGTGCGTGAACGTCATTTGCTTTTCGGCCGGCAAGTTCAACGTTTCATTGACGATAGACATCCGATTTTGCGGACCGTAGCCGATCAATGAAGATTCTAAAAAGGCCTGTTTGGCCGCAGACCAGAGGAGGAGCCGTGCCTTCAACGAGCTTATGTTGTCGGGCTGTTTGTTCAATTGGACAATGTCGCTTTCGAAAGCATGATAGCGTTCGGTTACCTTCATCGCACCTATTGCGACGACCCCAACGATCAGGACAGTACCAATCACTTTCATCGCATTGGTAATTGTCGGCAGCGATTGACCACGCAAATACCAGTAAAGGATGGCGAACTGGACGGGCATGACCATCCAGGCCGACCGCGTGCCAGACAAGAAAGCGCATACCATCCCGCACGCGAAACCGACAATTGCGAGTGCGCGTTCGGTTCTGCTCTCCGAGTGCGCGTTGAGCAGCGAGATACTGCCGAACAACACGGTGAACAAACCAAAGACGGCAGCATTACCGGCTCCACCTTCTGCCCGGGACGAGAGGAATGCGATCTGAATGATGCTGAATATGAGGGAGCCGATCATGCCGATACCGGCCCCAATGATCAGGAAGGGTATTAACCTGCCGGGAAGACCCGCGCGAAGGCGCGGCAAGACTGCCCAAATTGCCAGGAAGGGAATCATCTTGAGGATGTATTGTCCCCCTGCATTGGGATGAACAAGGACAGAGAAAATTGTCACCAGAACATAAAGGGTAACACACCAAGCGACAATCTTGTCCGACTTGGTCAATTTGAATGCAAAGCGCTTTGTCGCCAGTGAAATCAGCGCCCAGAGAAAGGCACATACCAGCATCACCGAAGTTCCGCTTGCCAATAATCCCGGAAACAGCGCAAACAGAAATGTGAAGAGGCGATTGTTGCGATCGATTCCGACAAAATGCCCCCGGGTCGGGAGCATCAGCGCCTTGGTCAACTGGTCTGGAAACATCTAGGATTCCGAATATTTCTGAATTTCACGTGGGCAGTCGTTTTATCGAACAAGTCGCTTCACATCCCTGTAGCGCAGTTTGGAATTGATGCAACCGATAACCGTCAAACTACTTCGCTGGTATGATTCTCATCATCGGATTCTACCATGGCGCATTTCGCCGCGCGACCGCCTTGCTGGCGTGGTCCCCGATCCTTATCGCATATGGCTCTCCGAGATCATGCTTCAACAAACGACTGTGGAGGCTGTAAAACCGTACTTTCGCACATTCATCGAGAAATGGCCCACGGTAACCGCTCTTGCTGCCGCCAGTCAGGACGATGTCCTGCGCGCTTGGGCCGGTCTTGGCTATTACTCACGCGCGCGAAACCTGAAAAAGTGCGCTGACATTGTTTGCGCCGATTTCGGCGGACATTTTCCAGCCGATACAGAGCGCTTGAAGTCTTTGCCTGGCATTGGTGACTATACTGCCGCAGCCATCGCTTCGATTGCGTTTGATCTGCCGAGCGCTGTGGTCGACGGCAACGTAGAACGTGTGATCACCCGGGTTTACGTGATGACGGCGCCCCTGCCCCTTGCCAAACCTACCATCCGGACAAGAATGCAGACGCTCACACCCAACGAGCGGCCCGGCGATTTTGCGCAAGCAATGATGGATCTCGGGGCCACAATCTGCACGCCGAAACGTCCCGCCTGTATCATCTGTCCGCTCAACGACAATTGTGCCGCGCTACAGACGACTGACCCGGAACTGTTTCCTGTTAAGGCTTCGAAAAAAGAAAAGCCTGTACGTCTAGGCGCGGCCTATGTTGCTCTTTCAGATAACAATGAAGTCTTTCTGCGTAGTCGATCAGAAAAGGGCCTGCTCGGCGGCATGACGGAGGTGCCGACGACGCAGTGGACGGCACGAGTGGATGGAGGCACGAACGTGGATGACGCTCCATTCCCCGCGAACTGGACGCCGGCAGGCGGCATCGCGCATGTTTTCACTCATTTCGAACTGCGTCTCAAAATCTACACAGCGAATGGGGTACACAAACAAACCAATTCGGATGGTTGGTGGGTCAAGGTGGAAAAGCTGGCGGACGAGGCATTGCCCACTGTCATGAAAAAAGCCATTGCTGCAGCCATTCCCGATGCATTCGCCAAGACAAGGAAAGTGGAATGACATCCGTCAAGCATATCGTTTTCGACATCGGTCAGGTTCTTATTCATTACGACCCGGATGCAGCGTTTCGCAGCCTTATTCCCGATGTCGAGGAACGCAAATGGTTCCTCGACAATGTGTGCACCAGTGCCTGGAACATCGAACAGGATCGCGGCCGCAAATGGCCTGAGGCCGAGGCGCTTCTGATCGCGGATTTCCCCGACCGGGAGCATCATATTCGGGCCTTCCGGCAGAACTGGCATCAGATGATCACGCATTCGATCGACGGCAGCGTCGAGATCATGCGCAAGCTGATCGCCGTTGGCCATGATGTGACAATGCTGACCAATTTTGCTTCGGACACATTGCGCGAAGCCTGGAAGCGCTTTCCGTTCCTCACGGAAAGCCGCGGTGTTACCGTGTCCGGCGATATCGGCCTGATCAAGCCGGACAAGGCCATCTATGATCACCACGTCGAAATGTTTGATCTGGAGCCCTCGGCCACGCTGTTCATCGATGACAGCGCAAAGAACGTCGCTGGCGCCAAGGCAGCGGGCTGGCAGTCGGTGCAATTCGTTGATCCGGAAACACTCAAGGCGGATCTCAACAATTTGGGCGTTCAGGTTTAATTCCCGGCCGCACAACGACGAAACGCCCGGAGCACATCCGGGCGTTTCGGGATCAGAACGGCACTGGAGGTCCTCGTCCGATCGGATTGTTAGCCTCCAGCCGAAACCATGCCGGTGCGCACTTGTTTCCGCAGTTCGTCGATGGGCTTCAGAACGCCGGCATCATCGAAGTGCCAGAACATCCAGCCATTGCAGGCATCCAGACCTTGCACTTTCGCACCCATGCGGTGGATGGACCCGGCGTCGCCGCCCGATGTTACTGTCCCATCGGCCCGCACGATTGCCGCATGACGCCGACGCGCATCGCTCAATATCGCACCGGGTTTCAACATTCCGGATTCGATAATGCTGCCGAAGGCGACACGCGGTTCCGCGCGCTTGCCGGTCATGACCGTAAGTTCAGCTCCGGCTAATGGCTCCACTGAAGCGATGCGAGCCGTCGCAGCATCGATATATTTCTGCTCCCGCTCGATGCCGACGAAATGGCGTCCAAGCCGCTTTGCAACTGCACCTGTGGTTCCCGACCCGAAGAAGGGATCGAGAATGACATCGCCTGGTTTCGACGAAGCCATGAGAATGCGGGCCAGCAAGGCTTCCGGTTTTTGGGTTGGGTGTATCTTGTCGCCATTCTCATCTTTCAGACGCTCCGCACCGGTGCAAATTGGAAAGAGCCAATCCGACCGCATCTGCAGATCATCGTTTGCGGCCTTCATTGCCTCGTAGTTGAAGGTGTACCCCTTTGATTTTTGATCGCGCGACGCCCATATCATCGTTTCGTGGGCGTTCTGGAAACGGCGCCCGCGAAAATTCGGCATTGGATTGTTCTTGCGCCAGATGATGTCATTGAGCATCCAGAATCCAAGATCCTGCATGGTTGCACCGACACGAAAGATATTGTGGTAGGAGCCGATGACCCAGATCGTACCATTCGGCTTCAGAACGCGACGGCAGGCAAGAAGCCAGGCTCGCGTAAAGGCGTCATAGGCCTGGAAGCTTTCGAACTGATCCCAATGATCATCGACGGCGTCGACCTTCGATTGATCGGGGCGGTGTAAATCGCCATCGAGCTGAAGATTGTAGGGAGGGTCAGCGAAGATAATGTCGATCGAATGATCGGGTAGACGATTGAGGGCGGCAACGCAGTCGCCTTTCAGAATAGTGTCAAGCCAGGAGGATTGCGGCGCTGCCTGAGGCAGTTCATTCACGAGACGGACAACAGACATGTGATACTCGATTACTGGAGACGCTTTACTAATCGGTATGGTTACCGCGCAGGGTAAATATCGCGTTAAGAGCGGCCTAAATCGATCATCGCTCGCAGCCTGCTTTTCTTTGACGCGGCGGTAATAAGCGTGTAGTCGATGCCGGTAATCCCCCTAATTGCCCCCTGGCTGCAGCGAATGCGGCGATTTTCACGAACAGGTAAGATGAAATGGAACCACAGCTTATAATCTTCGACTGCGACGGCGTGCTCGTCGATTCAGAAATTCTGGCCGCCGAAGTTGAATCACAGCTGTTGACGCAATCCGGCTACCCGATTGAGCCCGAGGCCATTGCAGAGCGTTTTGCCGGCCTGACCTGGACCGACATCCTCCTTCAGGTTGAGAAGGAATCTGGTATTCCTATTTCGGCTTCCCTGATCGAAGAATCGGCGCGTCAGATGGATCATAAACTGCGCAATGAACTCAATGTTATCGAGGGTGCCGAACAGGTGATCGCGGCATTGAAGTATCCAAAATGCGTGGCCTCCAATTCGATCAGCTCGTCACTGAAGATGATGCTTGAGCAAAGCACGCTTTATGACCTCTTTGTCCCGCACATCTTCTCAGCGCGAGAGGTCGGTACACAGAAGCCGAAGCCGGATCCGAACGTGTTTTTGTTCGCGGCAAAACAATTCAATGTCGATCCGTTACGCGCCATCGTGATCGAAGAACTCGAGCCATGGTGTCCACGCGGCAAGAACCGCCGGCATGCGGGTCGTTGGCTTTACCGGCGGCGCCCATACCTATCCCGGCCATGCCGACAAGCTGACCGATGCGGGTGCGGAAACGGTCATAAGCCGACACCGCGACCTGCCGGCCGTTCTGGAAGCCATGGCCGTTTGGTCTGAAGCGGTTTAAGCTCAAGGGAAGGCTGGCTCAGGCCAGCCTTTGTGCACTATTGCGTCTTCTGTTTTGCCTTCGTACCAGTGCTTTCCGGACCTTCATCAAATCCGATGAAAACCTGGATATTCTGCGATGCCGGCTTTGGGAACGTCACATTCGGATCATTGAAAACGAACTGCGTTGCAGCGGAGGCATCTGTCGCCGAAACTGCCTGCTTATGCAGTTTTGTGTAGAGGACATTCGTTCCCTGAACGACAGCCACGCGAATCGGCACTGTGACCGTTCCGGGGGAGAATTTGGCACCGGGCACAATCTTGCCAGCAATCGCAACATTCATCGTCATTGTGGTATCGCCCGGCTGGCAGGACCGCGTTTCGTTGGCGATTGAGGCCTGATAGATCAGGTTGTCTGGCGTCTTATCGGCGGATTTTCCGTAGTTCGTCAGCACCGCCGTACCTTCGCGGATTGTGACTGTGGGGCAGAAAGCGCGCAATTCGGATTCTGTGATACGCTTCTGTGCTTCTGCTGTCGCTTGAGCTTTTGGACTGTTCGGATCTTCCGTTTTTGTACCGCTAGTGGAGCACCCGCTAAGTCCAACAGCAAAGACCATTGCACAAATTGGGGCGCAAAGTTGATAGAAGGGCAGAGATTTTTGTGTTTCTGACTTCA
This sequence comes from uncultured Alphaproteobacteria bacterium, assembly GCA_963777425.1. GTDB lineage: Bacteria > Pseudomonadota > Alphaproteobacteria > Rhizobiales > Rhizobiaceae > Phyllobacterium. Next base: position 198,766 of record CAVZQS010000013.1, read on the forward strand.
TGAATTGAACTTTCCTCGAAGAACGAACCTTGACGAACGAGCGTGATCTATACCAACGGTAAGGAAATATTGCGACGGGGCTCTTGCAGCTTTTTGGCAAGGCGGCGATTGCACTGATAGGCAGGATACAAAAGGGCGATTGATATGGAATATTTAAGCACTCGTGGTGAAGCCCCTGTTTTAGGCTTTTCCGATGCGCTTCTGGCTGGCCTTGCCCGAGACGGCGGCTTGTATCTTCCAAGAGAATTTCCACAGTTTTCCGCCGGAGATATTCGCGCGTTGCGTGGCAAAAGCTACGCGGAAGTAGCCATTCATGTGCTGACCCCCTTTGTGGCTGGCGACATCAATCAGGCCGATTTCGAACGTATGGTCCACGAAGCCTACGGTACATTCCGCCATGAGGCCGTTTGTCCTCTTGTCCAAACAAGGCACAACGAATTCATTCTCGAACTCTTCCACGGCCCGACGCTCGCGTTCAAGGATGTGGCGATGCAACTACTAGCACGCTTGATGGATCACATCCTGACCCAACGAAACGAGCGCGCGACGATTGTTGGCGCCACATCAGGCGACACCGGCGGCGCAGCCATCGAGGCATTCGCCAACCGCGACCGCACCGACATTTTCATCCTTTTCCCTCACAAGCGTGTTTCACCGGTGCAACAGCGGCAGATGACGACATCGGCTGCGTCCAATGTCCATGCGCTGGCCATAGAAGGCAATTTCGACGATTGCCAGTCCTTGGTCAAAGGCATGTTCAACGATTTGAATTTCCGTGATTCGTTGTCGCTTTCCGGAGTAAATTCAATCAACTGGGCGCGGATCATGCCGCAGATCGTTTACTACTTCACGGCGGCTCTTTCCCTCGGCAGTCCGGACCGCGCTGTTTCCTTTACAGTGCCGACGGGCAATTTTGGCGACATTTTCGCAGGATATGTTGCAAAGCGCATGGGCCTCCCTATTGATCGCCTGGTCATCGCAACCAACGATAACGACATCCTGACCCGCACCATCGAAACCGGGAAATACGAGACCCGCGGCGTATTGCATACGACTTCACCCTCAATGGACATTCAGGTCTCGTCGAATTTCGAACGGCTGTTGTTTGAAGCTCATGGACGGGACGCGGCAGCCGTGCGCCGACTTATGGATAGCCTGAAGCAATCCGGCAGTTTTACCATCTCGGATACCTCTCTCGCAAAAATCCGCGCTGAATTCGACGCCGGACGCTCGAACAAGTCGGAAACGGCCAATACGATCAAGGATGTCCTGGAGCAATCGGGATATTTGTTAGATCCCCATTCAGCGATTGGCCTGAAGGTAGCCCGGGAGAAGATGACCTCCGAAACCGCAAGCGTCGTGCTTGCGACGGCGCATCCGGCTAAATTTCCCGATGCTGTGCAGGAGGCGAGTGATATCCATCCGGACCTTCCGCTTTGGCTTGGCGACCTCATGCAGCGAAAAGAACAATACACGGTACTTCCCAACGGCCTTAAAAATGTGGAAGAGTATGTCAGCCGACATTCAAGAGCGGCAAGGTAAGGAGCATTGAATGGGCGTTGAAATCAGTCGCCTCTCCAACGGTCTGACGATTGCGACAGAGACAATGCCGCATGTGGAGAGTGTAGCCCTTGGCATCTGGGTCAAGGCAGGGTCACGGAACGAGGCGAGTAACCAGCACGGTATAGCCCATCTTCTCGAGCATATGGCATTCAAGGGAACTGAAAACCGTTCCGCATGGAAAATCGCGGCTGACATCGAAGATGTCGGTGGTGAAATTAACGCAGCCACCAGTGTCGAGACCACATCTTACTTTGCACGCGTCTTGCGCGATGACATGCCGCTCGCGATCGATATTCTTGCCGATATCATGACCGGCTCCAAGTTCGATGCTGAAGAGCTCGAACGCGAAAAAAACGTCGTCATGCAGGAAATCGGTGCAGCACACGATACTCCCGATGACGTGGTGTTTGACCGGTTTACCGAAGCTGCATTTCAACAACAGACGATCGGCCGGACCATACTTGGAACGCCTGAAACCGTCCAATCATTCTCATCGGGCGACCTTCGCCGATATATGGATGAACAATACAGCGCCGAACGCATGGTCGTGGTAGCGGCTGGCGGCGTGAAGCATGATGAGTTCGTGCGCGAGGTCGAAAAGCGACTGGGTTCGTTCCGTTCAAAATCGACTGCGCCCGAGCCGGATGTATCGCATTATGTCGGTGGTGATTTCCGCGAACAGCGCGAATTGATGGATGCCCAGGTCGTCATCGGATTTGAAGGACGCGCCTACCATGTGCGTGACTTCTACGCTTCACAATTGCTCGCCATGATCCTTGGTGGCGGTATGTCTTCCCGGCTGTTTCAAGAGGTGCGGGAAAAGCGCGGTCTTTGCTATTCGGTCTATGCGTTTCATTGGGGTTTCTCCGATACCGGTGTTTTTGGGATCCATGCCGCCACCGGGCATAGCAATCTCAAGAAGCTGGTTCCTGTCATCATCAACGAATTGCATGCAGCTGCTCAAAACATCAGCCAGGAAGAGCTGAACCGTGCGCGCGCGCAATATCGCGCCAGCCTGTTGATGTCGCATGAAAGCGCAGCCAGCCGGGCGGGACAGATTGCCCGCCAAATGTTGCTCTACGGGCATCCCGTATCGACGGAAGAACTTGTTGACCGGCTGTCGAAGATCACGACGGAGCGTCTAACCGATCTTGCCGGGCGGCTTTTCCTCGACACGACACCAACCATTGCAGCTGTAGGGCCGGTCGGATCGTTGATGAAATTTGCCGATGTTCGTCATGGATTGACAGCTCCAACGTCCAGTCCTCGAAAAATCGCGGTCTGACGGCAATCTAACGCCATGATCGCCCTGCCCTTCCTGAGAAGCGCCTCGCCGCCCCTGCAGGGCGAGCGGCTCTACCTGCGTCCACCGCAGCTTTCCGATTATCGGGCGTGGGCAGCGCTTCGTGCCCAGAGCCGTGAGTTCCTGGCGCCATGGGAACCGCTTTGGGCGGTCGATGACCTGGAGCGGGGAGCATTCCGGCACAGGGTACGGCACTACGACGAAGAAGCCGCGGCGGGCACTGCTCATCCCTTCTTTCTGTTTCGCAATACGGATTCACGGCTCCTCGGCGGCATAACGCTCGGAAATATCAGGCGGGGTGTCGGCCAGAACGGAATGATCGGCTACTGGATCGGTGAGCCTTTTGCGGGTCAGGGATATATGCATGAGGCGCTCGACCTGCTTATACCCTATGCTTTCACCAAGGTACGGTTGCACCGGTTGGAAGCGGCCTGTATTCCAAGCAATGAAAGATCGATCCGCCTTCTCGAAAAAGCCGGATTTCAGAGGGAAGGACTGCTACGTTCTTACCTCAAGATAAACGGTATGTGGCAAGATCATCTGCTCTTCTCTCTGATCGAAGACGATGGCCGACGCCAATTAAAATAAAGGTTTCATGCGTGGCATCATTGACTGGACATATGCTGAAAGGCCTATCGCGGATTTTTGTCCTCGTCTGTTTGATGTTGTCTGCCGTGCCGGTCGCCAACGCTTTCGAAACAATCAAAATCACCAAGGAGAGTACCGCGCTCGATCTGTCCAAGGCCGTTGAAGTCTACAGGAACCAGGGCGAAAACTTTCAGGTTACCACGGCGCCAGGCACCGATGGGATCGTCAGGCGTATCGAAGTGCCGGCCAACGACAAACGCTCTACCGGTGACTGGGCGGCCTTCTCACTCGCCAATCCCACTGATGAACAGATCGATCGCCTGATTGTTGCCCCGCATTTCCGCCTCGTCGGCTCGGGTTTCATCTGGCCGGACCTCGGCTCAACCCGGATCGTGGCCATCACACCCAGCGAAGGGTTTGCCCTTGATCGCCAGGCTAGCGAAGACGCGGATATCTTTCTGGTCACGCTCAATCCAGGATCAGTCATTACGTTCGTGGCCGAACTCGCTTCGCCCAACCTGCCGCAGGTCTACGTCTGGGAACCGAACGCCTACAAGGACACGGTCAATTCCTACACGCTTTATCGCGGTATCCTCCTCGGTATTGCCGGGTTGCTTGCCCTGTTCCTGACCATCCTTTTTGTCGTCAAGGGAACATCGCTTTTTCCGGCGACTGCAGCTCTGGCTTGGGCAGTGCTTGCCTATATCTGCGTGGACTTCGGCTTCTGGAACAAGCTGATAGAAATAACGCCAGGCAATGAACAAATGTGGCGAGCGGGCACTGAAGTTGCACTCGCCGCAACGCTGGTGATCTTCCTCTTCACCTATCTCAATCTCAACCGATGGCACGACAATTTCAGTTATGGTGCGCTGACCTGGATACTTGGTCTCGGCGTCGTTTCGGGCGTCGCCATCTTCGATCCGCCGATCGCTGCCGGCATCGCACGTTTCTCATTTGCCCTCACGGTCATTTCGGGCACTGTGTTGATCGGCTTCTTCTCGTTCCGCAGCTACGACCGGGCGATCATGCTTATTCCGACCTGGATCTTGTTGCTCGTGTGGCTGATGGGAAGCTGGCTGACGGTTTCCGGAATTCTCGCTAACGATATCATTCAGCCTGCGCTGGCTGGCGGCCTTGTTCTTATCATCCTCTTGATCGGCTTCACTGTTATGCAGCACGCATTCTCGGGTGGCGCGTTGCAACAGGGCCTTTTCTCCGACGTGGAGAGGCAAGCACTCGCCATTATCGGATCCGGGGATATTGTCTGGGATTGGGACGTGCCACGGGATCGCGTCGTCACGACGCCGGACCTTACCAACTTCCTGGGAGCATCGGCAAGTTCCCTGCACGGCGCTGTACGCAACTGGCTCCCAACGCTTCACGCGGACGACCGCGACCGGTTCCGGACGACGCTGGATGTCATTCTTGAAAACCGGCGCGGCCGCATTTCTCAGACATTTCGCCTGCGAGCAAATGACGGTCACTACTACTGGTATTCTTTGAAGGCCCGCCCTGTCATTGGTTCAGATGGTGAAATCGTCCGCTGTGTCGGGACGCTCATTGACGTGACCGAGCAGAAAAAAGCGGAGGAGCGCCTGCTGCACGACGCGGTCCACGACAACCTCACCGGCCTGCCCAATCGTGAGCTTTTCCTCGACCGCCTGGGGTCTGTCATTACGATGGCCCAGACCGAAAGCAAAATTCGTCCTACCGTATTCATCATCGACATTGACCGGTTCAAGCAGGTCAATGACGGTCTCGGCATCTCGGCTGGCGATACATTCCTGCTGACCATTTCGCGTCGCCTGCACCGTCTGTTGCGGCCACAGGACACACTCAGCCGGCTCGCCGCCGATCAGTTCGGGCTGATCCTCGTGTCAGAAAGTGAACCCGCCAAAATCGCGGCCTTTGCCGAAGCTGTCAAACAGGCAATCCGGGCGCCTATTGCCTTCGCAAAGCGGGAAATCGTTCTTACCGCCTCACTCGGCCTAATCACTTGGACGAGTGGTAGTGCGGCTTCGCCGGAAGACCTGATGAAGGATGCCGAGCTCGCCATGTTCCAGGCCAAGCGGTTTGGCGGCGATCGCATTGAGCCATTCCGCCCGGCCTTCCGCGCGGTAGGTAGCGACAGGCTGCAACTCGAATCCGATTTGCGCCGTGCGCTGGAAAGACGGGAGATCCATATTGCCTACCAGCCGATCGTTCGGCTTGAAGACAATACCATCGCCGGGTTTGAGGCCCTGATGCGCTGGGATCATCCGCGTCGCGGCTCAATTCCGCCGTCAGAGTTCATCCCGATTGCCGAAAGCTCTGGCCTCATCGTCCAGCTTGGTCTGTTTGCCATGCAGAAGGCCGCGGAAGACCTGGTCAACTGGCAGCGCAGTCTTGGCGCTTCGCCACTCTTCGTCTCAGTCAATATTTCCAGCAGCCAATTGATCCGCCAAGACCTTATTGACGATGTCCGGTCTGTACTTCTGCAAACCCAGATCGAACCAGCCAGCCTCAAGCTCGAATTGACAGAATCGTTGATGATGGAAAACCCCGAGCGCTCCGCCTATGTGCTTTCCAGCATCAAGGCGATGGGCGTCGGTGTATCGCTGGATGATTTTGGTACGGGCTATTCGTCGCTGTCGTATCTGACGACCTTCCCGTTTGACATGATCAAGATCGATCGATCATTCCTCAGGGCGGATCAGCCGCAGAAGGTCACGCTGCTTCGCTCCATGATCAGCATGGCACATGATCTCGGCCTCTCGGTTGTCACGGAAGGCATCGAGAATGAAAGCGATGCGCTGCAACTGCGACAGATGGGCTGCGAGTACGCACAGAGCTTCATGTTCAGCCCACCGCTGACTTTGGATGTCGCAACCAAGCTGCTGCGGGAACAATTCCAACAATCAAAAGCTTCGTAGGATCGTTGGATTATCAGGCGTGGCCGGCAATGGTTGCCAGCCGAGACGGGTCGACGCCCATATAGGCGAGAATGCGATCGTATTTGCTGTCGATATCCGTATCAAACAGCATCTCATGCGGTGCCTGGCAAGTGAGCCAGCCGTTGTTGGCAATCTCGTTCTCAAGTTGGCCAGAGGCCCAGCCGGAATATCCAAGTGTCATCAGTGCCTTGCGCGGGCCGCGTCCACCCGAAATGGCGCGCAAAATATCGACTGTACCCGTCAAGCAGATTTCCTCGGCTACCGGCATCGTCGATTCAGTGAGATAGTCATCGGAGTGCAGAACGAAGCCGCGGCGCACTTCAACGGGCCCGCCATTGCGAACGAGAAAATCCCGTGTCGTCTCGGGCATCATGATCGCCTGTTGTTCGTCAAGGACACCGAGCTGAACGAGAATATCCGCGAACTCCATATCCTGGACGCGGTTGATGATGAGGCCCATCGCACCCTTCTCTGAATGCGCACAAACATAGATGACTGAACGCGCAAATCGGCTGTCTTCCATTCCCGGCATGGCGAGAAGGAACTGTCCATTCAGAAAACCGGTTTCTTTGTTGGCGTCTCTGAAAATCTCCATAAGAATAAAGGTATCAAGGATTTTGCAAATGACAACGGCCTTAGGTAACGAATTGTAACCGAGGCCCGGAGAGTGCCTGCAAAATCGGATATCACTTTGTTGGTCACACAGAAATGATGAACCGAATCAGAGCGATCCTTGATAGAGTCCAAAAGGACTGCAATGGTCAAAAAATGAAAACAAAACTCTATCTTCTTATCGCCGTGCTGGTATTGGCCAATCCGGCGTTTGCCGCCGGTTCCGATTGGACGAAAACCCCTGGCGGCAGCGTCCGACTGATAATCGACACCCCCACACAGCCGACGCCAGAAATCCGTGGCGCAATCCAAATCAATCTCGATCCGGGTTGGAAGACGTATTGGAAAGAACCAGGCGACGCGGGTGTCCCGCCGGAACTGGATCTTGCGGAAAGCAGCAACATCAAGAGCTATTCGATTTCGTTTCCTACCCCGCATCGTTTCGAGGATGGCGGCACACATTGGGCCGGATACAAGAAACCGGTTGCGCTGCCCGTCACATTCACTCCCATCGATCCTGCCAAACCGGTGCACGTGAAAGGTCATGCATTCCTCGGAATCTGCGAGACGATCTGTATCCCCGTCACAGCGCAATTCGATATCTCGATCCATGGAACTGCTTCCGATCCATTGACAAAAACCATCATCGAGAATGCGTTTTCGCAGTTGCCGCAGGCGGCTTCTCAAACATTTGGCGCAACGTCCGCGATGCGAAAGGATGATCGCGTCAGGATTACAGTAAATGTTCCTGACAAGGATCCAGAACCCGACATTTTTGTCGCGGGCGATGGAGCTGTCACGTTCGGTATGTCCAAGCTGAAAACCCGGGAAGCCAACACTGCCGTGTTCTCCGCACCTGTCGTGGCAGGAAAGGATAAAAAGCCCGTCCAGCTGCACTACACACTGGTACAAGGTGATAGGGCCGTATCCGGAACGATTGACGTTCACGAATAACCGTCAAAATACTCGACTTTTCGGCGCCCCCATCCTATCTGCGCTGAGTTGCAAATCTTCATTCCCAAGGAGCCATTCATGACAATTAAGGTAGGCGAGCGTTTGCCGGACGCTGTATTCAAGACGAAAACCGATGAAGGTGTCATCGAGGTACTGTCCGACACATTGTTCAAAGGCAAAAAAGTTGTGCTCTTTGCAGTGCCAGGTGCGTTTACCCCGACATGCAGTATGAACCACTTGCCCGGTTACCTCGAAAACCGCGACGCAATCCTCGCCAAGGGTGTTGAGTCCATTGTTGTTGTTGCAGTCAATGACCCACATGTGATGGGTGCCTGGGCAAAGGCTACCAATGGCGAGGGCAAAATTACGTATCTCTCGGATGGCAACGCTACGTTCACAACGGCTATTGGCCTCGACATTGATCTGGCCGCTGTAAGCATGGGCGTACGATCCAAGCGATATTCGATGCTCGTGGAGGACGGTGTTGTGAAACAGCTCAACATTGAAACCACACCCGGCCAGGCAATAACATCGAGCGCAGCTACCATGCTTGAGCAGATCTGAATTCATCGAAGAAACAGAAGGCCGGCATGCCGGCCTTCTCAGCCTTGGGGATTATGGCTTCCGCTTGAATGGTGCCATTCCGGCTCTCGCCAGTTCGTCAGCGCGCTCATTTTCAGGATGTCCTGCATGCCCCTTGACCCAATGCCATGCAACCTTGTGGCGCTTGCGCGCTTCATCCAAAGCCTGCCAGAGTTCAGCATTTTTTACGGGCTTCTTGGCAGCGGTCTTCCAGCCGTTTCGCTTCCAGCCCTCGATCCAGCCAGAGATGCCATCCCGGACGTAGACTGAATCCGTATAGAGATCGACCTGGCATGGCTCCTTGAGCGCATTCAGCGCCGAGATCGCTGCCATCAACTCCATGCGATTGTTGGTCGTATCCGCTTCTCCACCGGACAGTTCTTTTTCATTGCCGTTCCAGCGCAAGACAGCGCCCCAGCCTCCAGGTCCGGGATTGCCAGAGCACGCGCCATCGGTGAATGCCTGAATTTCCTTCACGCCTTCAGCCCCTCCGGAGCGAAGCCATATTCTACCACCGACTGGATTTGCCGGTGAAACCGCATCCGGCGGACATATTCCATCGGGTCCTTCTTCACTACGAGACTGCCTTCCGGGGTGTTCAGCCAGTCGTAAAGCCTCGTCAGCATGAAGCGCAAGGCGGAACCCCGCGCTAGAATTGGCAAGCTTGCCGCCTCGTCCACAGACAATGGCCGAACTGCGTTGTAGCCGCGAAGTAGGGCCGTACCTTTTGTGAGGTTGAACGAATGATCCTTCTCAAAACACCATGCATTAAGGCAAACGGCAACGTCATAGGCGAGCAGGTCGGTGCAAGCGAAATAGAAATCGATCAGTCCCGAAAGCTTGCTTCCAAGGAAAAAGACATTGTCCGGAAACAGATCGGCGTGGATGACACCATGAGGCAGATGCGACGGCCAGTTGGCTTCGAAGAACGCCAGATCGGCCTCGGTTTCCTTCGAAAGCCCCGGCTCGACACGGTCAGCACCCGATTTGGAGTTTTCCCACAACGGCCTCCAGCCGTCGACCGACAGCGCGTTCCGGCGGCGCATTGGGAAATCCTCCCCCGCAACATGCATACGCGCCAGCGCCTCACCTAAGGCATAGCAATGCTGAACCGTCGGCCGGCGCATCCACATGCCCTCGAGGAACGTGACGATTGCGGCGGGACGTCCGGCCAGCTCGCCAATGCTCGAACCGGATTTCTGGTTTACCGGCAGAGGACAACTTATCCCCTTTCCGGCCAGATGCCGCATAAGCCCCAGAAAGAAAGGCAAATCATTGCTGTTCACCCGCTTCTCATAAAGTGTCAGGATGAACGAACCGGTGCTGGTATGCAGCAGGTAATTGGAGTTCTCGACGCCCTCGGCAATGCCCTTGTAGGACAGAAGTTCTCCAATGTCATAATCCTTGAGGAAATGAGCGAGCTCGATCTCATTGATGTCCGTATAGACAGCCATGTTTAATGGCTTCCGTTGACGAAGGCCATGTCGTCACTCGTCAGCTTCATATCGCGCAGATCGCGCATGACGTGGAAGTTCTCAGTCTCTATCGTTGTTTCGGCAAGGTCGATGGTCACGGAATAGCGCTCCGAAAAGGACTGGATGATTTCATCAACAATAATCTCCGGAGCTGAAGCACCTGCGGACAGCCCAACGACTCTGATGTCGCCAATCGACGTCCAGTCGATGTCCGAAGCGCGTTGGACCAGCAACGACTGTGCTGCACCGGACCGTTCGGCAACCTCCACCAGTCGCTTGGAATTGGAGGAGTTGGGAGCACCGACCACAAGGAACAGGTCGCAACCCGGCGCTGCAGCTTTCACAGCATCCTGGCGGTTCGTGGTTGCGTAGCAAATGGATTCAGCGGCCGGTGCCGTAAGCGCAGGAAATCGGCGCTGCAAAGTTGCAATGATCCCTGCTGTGTCATCCACCGAAAGCGTCGTCTGCGTTACGAAGCCGAGATTGTCTGGATCTTGCGGCGTGTAGGCTTCAGCGTCCTCGATGGTTTCAATAAGGGTGACCGCCCCTTCGGGCAGTTGGCCCATGGTACCGATGACTTCTGGATGGCCCGAGTGACCAACGAGGATGACGTGTCGCCCAAGCCGCTGATGACGCATGGCCTGCTTGTGCACCTTGGATACGAGCGGGCATGTCGCATCGAGATAGAACAGGTTTTTGTTCTCCGCATCGGCAGGGACTGATTTCGGTACTCCATGGGCAGAGAAGACGACGGGCTGGTTGCGGTGCTCGGCCGGGATTTCGTTCAATTCCTCGACAAATACCGCTCCACGGGATTGCAGCCCCTCGACCACATAACGATTGTGCACAATCTCATGACGCACATAGACCGGCGCGCCATATTTCTTCAATGCCAGAACGACGATTTGGATGGCGCGATCCACACCGGCGCAGAATCCGCGCGGTCCGCACAAGCGGATTGTCAGTGGTTTCTTTTCAGCCATCGTGTCCTATCTCGCAGAAGCATTGAACGTGTCTTGGAATTGGGCGGCAATCAGCGTGAAGTCAAGTCAGAAGACTTGGATTCACCGACTTCCGGTTCTCCCCGGTTAGGGAATTTATACCGCCGCCGGAGCCACACTCCCATAATTGCGACCAAGGTTGCAGCCAATCCATACCATGTGACCGCATATTGAAGATGGCTGTTCGGCAGATCGATGATCGTCACGCCCCCAATCGGAAGTCCACCGGGGTTGGGGGCTTTGTCGGCGTCGATGAAGAAAGGCACCAGCTTGTCTGGTTCAATGCCGGACTGATCTGCCATCGTAGCCAGGTCTTTCCAGTAGTAGATGTTCGTCGCAAGATCATTGTCTGGTACTATCGACGATGGTTTGGAACTGAGCGGGTTACGGGCAAGCCCGTTGATGGTTACCTGTCCTTCGATCTGACCTTCCGCACGCTTGGCCGGGTCCTTCTTGTCATAGGGGACGAAGCCTCTATTGACGAACACCGTGCGCCCATCGTCGAGCAGCAAAGGCGTATAGACGTAGAAGCCGGAGTAGCCGTCAAAGGTCGCGAAATAGTGTCGTTCCCTGTCATTGAGCAGACGGCCAGTCGCCGTCACAGTCCGGTAATCGACGTCCTTCTGGTCGGCCCAGACTTTTTCCGTATCGGCAAGCGAAGCGGGAGCTGCATGGGTTCGATCTTCAATTTCGGCGAGAAGACCTTCCTTCCAATACAGGCGTTCGACCTGCCATGTCCCGAGTGCGATCAGAATGGCGAAGACGATGGCGCCAATGATCAGAGTTATCCAGGGAAATCGATGGCGCCTTGCTGGCGTGGCAATATCAGTCATGGGCAGTTGGTCGATCGAGCCGTCCTTCGGAAGCCTTGTGCTTGTACTGGAGTGCGATCAGCACACCTTTCATCCAGCGTAGCGCGGCCAGGCAAAGCACCAACGCTAGCGGTATCCACAGGATGAAATGCAGCCACAATGGAGGATCGAGCGTTACCTCCATCCAGAGTGCAAGACCGACAACGATGAAGCCGATCAAAAGCATCACCAGAACAGCCGGACCTTCACCGGTGTCGATGAAGGAATAATCAAGCCCGCAGCTCGAACACCGTTCGGCTGGCTTCAGGAAACCGTCAAACAATTTGCCTTGCCCGCAACGGGGGCATCGTGCCTTCACACCCGCAGTGATTGGGTCCACCGGGGGATATAGGGCTGTGTCTTCATTCATTGACTATGCACTCAAGGGTTAATCTCGATCGGCGTTCCATCCTGAACGAGCGTCCAGATTTCATCCATCTCGTGATTAGTGACGGCAATGCAACCGTCTGTCCAGTCGATAAGTTGAAGCACCCAACCCCACCATCCGTAGCCATTGGCAGCTCCGTGAATCATGATCGCGCCGCCTGGCGGGACACCCACGGATTTTGCCGCAGCGCTGTCTTGATCGTTTGGATAGGAAATGTGGATCGACTTATGAGCTATGCTGTTGGGGTTGCGCCAATCGAGAACGTAGCGACCTTCCGGCGTTCGTTCATCCCCTTGCCAGCGCTTGTGGCCAATGGGCCGTGCACCGAGTGCAATCCTGTATTCCTTGACCAATGTGTCCCCTGACAGAAGTTGCATCCTGCGCTCAGACTTCTGAACCCGTACCAAATCGACACGCCTCTCCGCGACAGGAGCCGGCGCCGCAAGAAGCGACGTTAGGGCTAGCGTGACGGAAATGACCACAGGCAGCTGGAGCATCACCCATCGAATACGCAGGATTGTCCTCAAAGCAAGAGGGCGGCCATGTTTCCATGACCGCCCCCTGGCAAATTTATTCAGTCCCGATCAATGGACTGCGATTGGAGCGCCCCAACCGGCCCACACGTAGATCGAGAAAAACAGGAACAGCCAGACCACGTCGACGAAATGCCAATACCAGGCGGCGGCTTCGAAGCCGAAATGCTTCTGCGGCGTGAAATCGCCTCGCAGCGAACGAAGCAGGCATACCGCCAGGAAGATGGTACCGATGATAACGTGGAAGCCATGGAATCCCGTAGCCATGAAGAACGTCGCACCGTAGATCGAATCCTTGAACGCGAATGGCGCGTGCACGTACTCGTATCCCTGTACGAACGAGAACAGCAAGCCCAGCAGTACAGTCAGCGTCAGGCCGGTGATGAGACCCTTGCGATCATTATGGATCAAGGCGTGGTGTGCCCAGGTCACAGTCGTGCCCGAGAGCAACAGGATGATCGTGTTGTAAAGCGGAAGATGGAGAGGATCGAGAACCTCGATGCCTTTCGGAGGCCAGACGCCGCCAGTAAAGGCGGTCCGGGCGACCTGCTGCACTTCTCCGGGGAAAAGGCTTGCATCGAAGAATGCCCAGAACCAGGCAACGAAGAACATCACCTCAGAGGCAATGAACATGATCATTCCGTAGCGCAGGTGCAGAGAGACGACCCGTGTGTGATGGCCTTCCTTGCTTTCCTTGATCGTGTCTGACCACCAGCCGTACATGGTGTAGAGAATGATGACCAAGCCAATCGCAAATATCCACGGGCTAGTCAGATTCGCATTGAACAACACCAGCTCGCCGCCGCTGTTGTATCGCATGAAGGCTATGCCGCCGATGGCGAGAACGAACGCCCCAACCGAGCCAAGAAACGGCCATGGGCTGGGATCTATAATGTGGTAGTCGTGGTTCTTCTGGTGCGCTTCGGCCATTTTAACCCCCGCAAATTCTGTTCATCTGTTAGACACTGGCGCCGAGCCAATGCAAGTTCAAAGCTGTCCTGACGCGTTCTTCTTTACATCGGCATTGGCAGCCACCGGTGCTGGCATCGCAATTGGGAAGAATGTGTAAGACAGGGTGATAGTGTTGACGCCTTTGAGTTCGGGCGCATTGACGATATCCGGATCGACAAAGAATACGACTGGCATTTCGAGATCTTCGCCTGGCTTCAGAACCGTATCGGTGAAGCAGAAGCACTCGACCTTATTGAAATAGGCGCCCGCAGCCTGTGGCGTCACATTAAACGAGGCACGGCCGGCCGTAGGCTTATCCGTGATGTTCTTGGCTTCATATTTGATCAGCTTGGTCTCGCCGATATTCATCGTCACGTTACGCTGAACGGGCTCAAAGTGCCAAGGCAGGCCACCGGACGTATTGGCATCGAACCGGACCATGATCTTCTTGTCGAGAATCGTATCCGACATCTGCTCGACACGCTGGGTTGTGCCGCCGTAGCCAGTGACCTGACAGAACATCGCGTAAAGCGGAACAGCAGCAAACGCCATTCCAACCATACCGAAGAAGAATGCCAGGCACGATATCGCGATCGTGCGATCGGAAACCTTGCGCCTTTGTGGAGCAGCTACCTGAGTACTATGATTGCTATTGTCTTCCATCCCGGTATCCGCACCCATCACATCGGCCGGCTGAGGATATTGGCCCCGAGCTTCGCCCAGGTACCGACGTATACGATGATGACAAACGCGGCCAAGGCCACCGCAAGCGCGATCGAACGGCTTCGCTGCGCCCTTCTTTGTTTGTCCGTAAGTGTCACGCGATCATTGCTCATATCAAGCACCTGCTACCAAAAGTGCCTTACGCACGAGAATTTCGCCGAGAAGAACGGCATAGAGACTGAAGAGATAGAAAATCGAGAACGCGAACATCTTTTTGGCCGGTCGCATCATCGCGTCGCCGACGGGCGCACGCCATACGGACCAGGCATAGCCAAGGAAGGCGGCGCCCATCGCGATTGAAAACACGCCGTATACCGGCCCGGCAAAGCCCATGATCCACGGCAGAACAGCCACCGGAGCGACGAGAAGCGTATAAAGGAAAATCTGGAACTTCGTCGATGCTTCACCCATGACATTCGGCATCATCGGAATTTTGGCTTTTTCGTAATCATCCGACATGAACAGCGACAGGGCCCAGAAATGGGGCGGCGTCCACAGGAAGATGATCATGAAGAGAACGATGCTCTCCATGCTGATCGAATTGGTCACGGCAACCCATCCAATCATCGGCGGAAATGCACCGGCCGCGCCGCCAATAACAATGTTCTGGGGCGTCGAGCGCTTCAGCCACATCGTGTAGACGACAGCATAGAAGAATATGGTGAATGCCAGCAGAAACGCCGACAGCAGATTGACGAAGAGACCCAGCGTCACAACCGAGAAGACGGAAAGCAAGAGCCCGAACGTCAGGACCTCTTCACGAGAGATCCGCCCCGCTGGGATTGGCCGCTTGGCGGTGCGCTTCATGATGGCATCTATATCGGCATCGTACCACATGTTGAGGGCGCCGGACGCTCCTGCCCCAACGGCAATACAAAGAATGGCGATCGCCGCCAGAACCGGATTGATTTGCCCCGGCGCTGCCATCAGACCAACAAATCCGGTAAACACGACGAGAGACATCACACGAGGCTTGAGCAGCGCGATATAATCCGATGCGTTGGCTTCGGAGAGGCCAATGCTCGTATCCAGGCTCGCGTTTTTCTCAATCAGTGGCATCAGTTCATTCTTGTCGTTGTCAGGTAGCAACTTCGTCTTGGAGGACGTCCGGGCCACTGGTTCCAACGGTCCGGACATCGTTCTGCTTACTTGATGCGCGGGAGCTGTTCCCACTGATGGAAGGGCGGAGGCGATGAAAGCTGCCATTCCAGCGTGGTTGCACCGGCACCCCAGGGATTGGCACCAGCTTCGCGTTTCTTGGCGAATGCTTCAAATACGCCGAACAGGAAGATCAGGACCGCAACACCGGAAATATACGAACCGATGGACGATACCTCGTTCCAGCCTGCAAATGCATCCGGATAGTCGATGTAACGGCGCGGCATGCCGGCAAGACCAAGGAAGTGCTGCGGGAAGAACACCAGATTGACGCCGACGAACATGACCCAGAAATGCGTGTGCGCAATCGTGTGATTGTACATGTAGCCGGTCATCTTCGGGAACCAGTAATACCAGCCTGCGAAAATACCAAACACGGCGCCAAGCGACAGCACGTAATGGAAGTGCGCGATAACATAGTAGGTGTCATGCATTGCGCGGTCGAGACCGGCATTGGCAAGCTGAACGCCGGTCACACCACCTACCGTGAACAGGAAGATGAAGCCGATCGCCCAGACCATAGGCGGCTTGAACTCAATCGAACCGCCCCACATGGTGGCGATCCACGAAAAGATCTTCACGCCGGTCGGAACAGCAATGACCATCGTCGCGAAGACAAAATAGCGCTGTGTGTCGAGAGACAGACCAACAGTGTACATGTGGTGGGCCCAGACGATGAACCCGACCACGCCGATCGCGACCATGGCGTATGCCATTCCGAGGTAGCCGAAAATCGGCTTTCTGGAGAAGGTGGAGACGATGTGGCTGATGATGCCGAAGGCCGGCAGGATCATGATGTACACTTCAGGATGACCGAAGAACCAGAACAGATGCTGGAACAGCAGCGGATCACCACCACCCTCTGGGGCGAAGAATGTCGTGCCGAAGTTACGATCGGTCAAAAGCATCGTGATACCGCCAGCCAGAACGGGCAGGGCCAGCAGTAGCAGGAATGCAGTGATCAGTACCGACCAGGCAAACAGCGGCATCTTGTGCAGCGTCATGCCCGGAGCGCGCATGTTGAAGATCGTCGTGATGAAGTTGATAGCACCAAGGATCGACGACGCACCAGCAATGTGCAGCGACAGGATTGCGAAATCCATCGCCGGACCAGGCTGGCCCGACGTTGCCAATGGCGGGTAGATCGTCCAGCCGCCACCAGTACCAAAACCGCCGGCAGGACCAGGTACGAACATGGACAGAACGAGCAACAACAGAGCCGGCGGAAGCAGCCAGAACGAAATGTTGTTCATGCGCGGGAAAGCCATATCCGGCGCACCGATCATGATCGGCACCATCCAGTTGGCGAAGCCGCCGATCAGCGCCGGCATGACCATGAAGAAGATCATGATGAGGCCGTGGGCCGTCGAGAAAACATTGTACATGTGCTTGGCGGCATCAACAGCGGCATCGCCTTCGAAACCGTAGACCATGGACGCCAGCCCATGGAAAATCTGAATACCGGGCTGTTGCAGCTCGGCGCGCATGGCGATCGAAAGGCAACCACCGATAACGCCAGCAACGATCGCGAAGATCAGATATAGCGTACCGATGTCCTTGTGGTTGGTCGAATTGACCCAGCGCGTCCAGCCTGTCGGCTTATGAGCGTCATGGGCTTCGTGAGCTGCAGAACCTGCCATCAAAGTGCTCCCGTTCCTAAATATTCACGCAAGCCAGCTTAGTTGCCGGCAACGTTTACGTTCTTGTCTGTGTCGATTTTCGCGGTCAGCGCCTTGTAAGCACCCGGGAGATCCTTCCCGGCGGCGGCAAACCACGTGTCGTATTGTTCCTGCGAGACGACATGGATCGCGATAGGCATGTAGGCATGATCCTTGCCGCAGATCTGCGAGCACTGACCATAGTACATGCCTTCCTTGTCGGCCTTGAACCACGTTTCATTGCTGCGACCGGTGATGGCATCCATCTTCACGCCGAAAGCCGGCATCGAGAAGGAATGAATGACGTCTGCTCCGGTGACCAGAAGGCGAACCGTGGTGTTTACCGGCACGACCATTTCGTTGTCGACAGCCAACAGGCGCGGAAAAGCCTTGCGATCCTCTTTGCCCAAGGCAGCGCGGTCGGCGTCCTTCAGCAACACGGAATCGAATGAAACCGGGGCATCGCCAACCTGATATTCATAACCCCAATACCACTGATAACCGGTGGCCTTGATGGTCATCTTGGGTTCTTCCGGCGAATACTGAGCCGTCAGCAACTGGAAGGAGGGAATTGCGAGGAAGAGAAGAATGACAACCGGGCCAACCGTCCAGACAATTTCCACAGCCGTGTTGTGGCTGGTCTTGGATGGTACGGGATTGGCACTGGCACGATAGCGAATCATGACCCAGGCCAGAAGGACCATAACGAAAAGCGTAATCGGGATGATGAACCACAGTGTGTAGCGTTCAAACCAGATGATCTGCTCCATGATGGCAGAGGCTGCTGGCTGAAACGTCATCTGCCATGGTTCGGGTTGCGCTGCATATGCTGTTCCGGCACTCAACAGGCCACTCAGGACACCCATCAGCGTGACAATATTCTTCTTCACCTAGAAATCTCCCGAATGAAGCTTGATTCCATACGTTAAGGCCGGGCGTAGACATGGCCCGGGTATATGCCGCGTTCAAACCACACATTAGCTTACATCGCAAGGAAGGCGAACGTGATCTCATGCGGCATTTTTGCGCGCAGCTTCTCTCTGCTCAACGATGGGTATATACAATGACGCATGTTTTTTCGCATTCGCGGTGATTTTGCTGCATGAGGCGTGGGGTGGCTCACAATCCGGCCATTTTTGCATTACACCACACGACACTGGGCCGCCGTATGCTGGGGAGTGTGTGAGCGGCATTCTTTTCATCTGCGGCGCGGAGGTTTAACGTCTGGATGATTCGTTTTGGAGCCTACATGTTCTCTTTCGCGCTACGTAGCATCGCTGTCAGCCTGCTAACCCTGTCGATGGGCACCCTTGCGGGTACATCAATGGCAGCTCAACAAAGCGGTACGGTCAAATCCACTCATGGTGCATGGTCTATTCTTTGCGACACGCCTGCCGGGGCCAAATCAGAACAATGCGCGCTGATCCAGAACGTGGTCGCCGCGGACCGGCCGGAAATGGGACTGTCGGTGGTCGTCCTGAAGACCGCCGACAATAAAGCCAAAATCCTGCGTGTGCTCGCGCCGCTCGGAGTGCTCCTGCCAAACGGCCTCGGCCTGAATGTTGATGGCAAGGATATCGGCCGCGCCTATTTCGTTCGCTGTTTCGAGGATGGCTGCTATGCGGAAGTTATTCTCGAAGATCAACTTGTCCAGACCTTCAAGACAGGCAAGGCTGCGACCTTCATCGTCTTCCAGACCCCGGAAGAAGGCATCGGCATTCCTGTCGAACTTAACGGATTTGGCGAAGGTTTCGACGCCCTCCCCTGAGATTGCGGTTGTCGTAAGCCCGTCGAAGGCTTACATCCGGTCATGAACATTGAACCGGACCGATTGCCATGAAAAGCCTGATCGACAGTTTTGACGCCCCTCGCGAAAAAATCCTCGACACCGTCAAGCAAAGTCTTGATGGCGCCGACGATGGCGAACTCTTCATCGAGTACCGGGAATCGGAAGGGCTGGCGTTTGACAATGGCCGCTTGAAAAACGGCTCATTCAATCAGGATCAGGGATTTGGCCTCCGGGCAGTCGCAGGCGAAGCGGTGGGCTACGCCCACGCTGGTGAATTGTCCGTTGGTGCGCTCAAGCGTGCCTCCGATGCAGCTTCAGCGGTCAGGACCGGTCACGCCGGAACATATACGGCCGCACCGCCCGGAACGAATCGAAGCCTTTACAGTGACGAGAACCCGCTTGGTTCGCCAACATTCGAGGCGAAGGTAAAGCTGCTGCAAGAGATTGACGCATATCTGCGCGGCAAGGATCCGAAGGTGAGACAGGTTTCCGTTTCGCTTGCGGCATCCTGGCAGCAGGTGGAGATCCTGCGCGCAGACGGCCATTTCGTTCGCGATGTTCGTCCGATGGTTCGCCTTAACGTCTCGGTCGTTGTGGGCGATGGCGACCGGCAGGAGAGCGGTACCTATGGTGCGGGCGGCCGGAAGGGCTTTGGTGAGTTCATTGCCACGGACAAATGGCAATACGCTGCTGACGAGGCGCTGCGCCAGGCTCTCGTCAATCTGGAGGCGATTCCAGCGCCGGCTGGAACATTCGACATCGTGCTCTCCAGCGGCTGGCCCGGTGTCATGCTGCACGAAGCGGTCGGACATGGGCTCGAGGGCGATTTCAACCGGAAGAAGACGTCCGCCTTTGCCGGATTGCTTGGACAGAAAGTCGCTTCGAAAGGGCGTGACCGTGGTCGATGACGGCACGATCACCGAGCGACGTGGTTCACTCACCGTCGATGACGAGGGCATGCCGACAAACAAGACCGTGTTGATTGATGACGGTATTCTTGTCGGGTACATGCAGGACCGGCAGAACGCCCGCCTGATGGGAATGGATCCGACCGGAAACGGCCGGCGCGAATCCTATGCACATGCGCCAATGCCGCGCATGACCAACACCTATATGCTTGGCGGCGACAAGACGCCGGAAGAAATCATCGCCTCAGTCAAAAAGGGCATCTATGCCGTTTCCTTCGGCGGCGGACAGGTGGATATCACATCCGGCAAATTCGTCTTCGGCTGCACCGAAGCCTATATGATCGAGAACGGCAAACTGGGTGCACCGGTCAAAGGTGCGATGCTGATCGGAAACGGGCCAGATGCGATGCAACGCATTTCCATGATCGGCAACGACCTGCAGCTTGATACCGGCATCGGCAATTGCGGCAAGGGCGGTCAATGGGTGCCGGTTGGCGTTGGCCAGCCGCATTTGCGCATGGACCAAATGACTGTGGGCGGAACGGCGGTCTGACCGCCTGCCCCGCTACTTTTTGTTGAGCAAGGCCACCGCTTCGACATGGGATGACCAGAGGAACTGGTCGATCGGCACGACTCGATCGATCCTATATCCGCCTTTTACCAGAATGCTCAAATCACGGGCGAGCGTGATCGGATTGCAGGAAACCGCAACAACCTTCTGCACCGATGATTTGGCTATTTCGATTGCCTGTGCTTCCGCTCCTGCACGCGGCGGGTCGAAGACCAAGCCGGTAAATGGTGCCAATTCCCTTGCAAGAAACGGTCGGCGGAACAGATCGCGGCGTTCGACCGTGACAGGCTTCAGGCCCTGGACGTGGCGCACGCTGCGATCGAGCGCAGCGATAGCAGCTTGGTCGCCTTCGACGGCATGAACGGCAGATTTCTCTGCTATCCTCAACGCGAATGTGCCTGAGCCGCTGAACAGATCGAGCGTTTTCTTGGCTTTCGCCAGATGTCCCGTCACCAGGGCAGACATGGCTTGCTCCGCATCCGCGGTCGCCTGAAGAAATCCGCCAGCGGGAAGAAACACCGGTACCTTGCCGAAGTGAACCAGCGGTTTTCTTGGCTCGACGATGATCTCACCCTCAAAACTCAGACGCGCAAAGTCCTTCTTGAGAACAAGGACCGTAAGCGCTTGCCGCTTGGCGGCGTCCGGCGCTGCGCATCCCGACACCATGATGTCGAGGCCGGAGGCGGTCGATGTCACAGTCAATCTGAACGGCTTCATGCCCCCGCCCACTACGGCGACCAGATCGCGCAAATCATCGAGGCGGGAGACGATCTCCGGGACGGTGATAGGACATTCCGAAATATCGATGAGTTCATGGCTCAAATGCCTGTTGAACCCAAGCACCGCCCCGTGATCGCTGGTACGCGCAGCAAAGACGGCGCGCCGGCGCGTCTGCGGCACACACGGCACAAGGGGATCGAGCGCGAACTTGAGCCCCCTGCCCCCCAAGGCATCTTGAACGAGCGAGCGCTTCCAGTTCCGATAGGCGTCTTCTTGCCAATGTTGCAGTGCGCAGCCACCGCACTCCTCGAAATGCCTGCAAGCCGGCGCAATGCGTTCCGGCGAAGGCTCGAGCAGTGCCATGAGGGTCGCGCGACCATGTTCGAGTGCAACGTTGGCGACCTCGCCAGGCAACGAGAACGGCACGTAAGCATGTCCCGCCGAAGTGGAGGCAATGCCGTCGCCTCCAGCGCCCATTCGTTCAATCGTTACGCGCGTGCTCATCAATCTTTTCGTTTCAAACTTTTTTAGCTTCGCTGTTCAAGCTTCGCTTTCAGGCCGGCCAGAAGAAATTCGCGATTGCCATCGCCGCCTTCTATGGGCGAAGGGCAGAACCCAAGAGCGGTCCAGCCCGGCAATCCATCCAGCCAGTTCCTTAGATCATTTGCAACGCGTTCGCCATCCTTGGGATCGCGCAAAATGCCACCCTTACCGATCGCTTCGCGGCCCGCCTCGAATTGCGGCTTGACCAGCAGCACACAGCATGCCCCGGGTTCCGCCAAATCAAGTGCCGGCGGCAATGCAAGCTTGAGAGAAATGAAGCTGACGTCGGAGACGACGAGATCGACGGATTTACCGCCCAGGTGATCCTGCAACAGATCCCGCGCATTCAGGGTCTCGATGTTGCTGACGCGCATATTGCCGCGCAAGCTCTCGTGCAACTGGCCATGGCCAACGTCGACGGCAATGACGTGGTGTGCGCCTCTTTCCAGCAGAACCTGTGTGAATCCGCCAGTGGATGCGCCGATATCGAGGGCCGTGCACCCTTTCACATCGATGGCAAAATGGTCGAGGCCGGCAACAAGTTTCAACGCTGCGCGCGAGACATAGCTACTGGCGGGATCATTGGCCTCTATTGCCGCGTTTATGGCAACCGTCGTGCCTGGCTTGGTGACGACAACACCATCGACTTGCACAGTACCACGCACGATGGCGTCTCGCGCCCGGGATCGACTGGCGAATATCCCCTTATCAACCAGAAGCTGATCGAGACGCATCGAATCGCTTACGCGCGAGCAGGTGAGACAATGTGCTCGCGGCCAAGTGCGCCAAACACGGCTCGCACGATACCGGCACTGTCGAGGCCCGAGCGGACATACATTGCCTCTGGCTTGGCGTGATCGAGATAGAGGTCAGGCAATGTCAACGTGCGAACGCGCAGGCCGTTGTCCAGGAGGCCATCCCGGCTGAGGAAATGCAGGACATGCGAGGCGAAACCGCCGATCGCTCCCTCCTCTACCGTGATCAGGACTTCGTGCTCGCGCGCAAGACGGCGAACGAGGTCTTCATCCAATGGCTTGGCAAACCGTGCATCGGCAACCGTTGTAGAAAGGCCCGCGGCGTCGAGTTCTTCGGCCGCCGCAAGGCATTCATGGAGGCGCGTGCCGAATGACAGGAGCGCGATCTTCGAACCCTGCCGTATAATCCTGCCCTTGCCGATCTGCAGGATTTGGCCACGTTCCGGCATATCGACCCCGACGCCGTCACCGCGAGGATAGCGGAACGAGATCGGACCCTCATCATACTCGGCCGCCGTTCGTACCATGTGGCGCAGCTCGGCTTCATCCGCGGCGGCCATGACAACGAAGCCAGGCAATGCCGCAAGGAAACCAGTGTCAAATGACCCCGCATGGGTCGCCCCGTCGGCCCCGACGAGCCCGGCGCGGTCAATAGGAAAACGCACGGAAAGATTCTGCAACGACACATCGTGCACCACCTGATCGTAGCCGCGCTGCAAGAAAGTCGAATAGATCGCTGCGAACGGCTTCAAGCCCTCGCTGGCGAGGCCGGCTGCAAATGTCACGGCATGCTGTTCCGCAATGCCGACGTCAAAGGTGCGGTTAGGAAACACTTCGCCAAACAGATCAAGCCCGGTGCCACCCGGCATCGCCGCGGTAACCGCCACGATCCTGTCGTCATGACGCGCCTCTTCGATCAGACTCGTCGCGAAGACCTTGGTGTAACTTGGAGCATTGGCCGGCGGTTTGGCCTGCGCGCCCGTGATCACGTCGAATTTGTTGACGCCGTGGTATTTGTCGGCCGCTGCCTCGGCAGGCGCGTAGCCCTTGCCCTTCTGCGTGACGACATGGATCAGTACAGGCCCATCCATGGTGTCGCGGACATTCTTCAATACCGGCAACAGGTGATCGAGATTATGGCCGTCGATGGGACCGACATAGTAGAAGCCGAGTTCCTCGAACATGGTGCCGCCAGTCCAGAAACCGCGGGCGTATTCTTCTGACAGCCGTGCCTTCTCCTGCAGGAACTTCGGCAGCTTTTTCGCAAGCTGCTTCGCGGTCTCGCGGAAGGAACGGTAGGCACGCCCGGAAACAAGACGCGCGAGATAGGCACTCATCGCCCCGGTCGGCGGTGCAATCGACATGTCATTGTCGTTGAGAATGACGATCAGGCGCGCATCGAGCGCTCCGGCATTGTTCATCGCCTCATAGGCCATGCCGGCTGACATTGCGCCATCGCCGATGACTGAGATTACATTGCGCTTGGTACCGGAAAGGTCGCTGGCAACGGCCATGCCAAGACCGGCGGAAATCGACGTGGAAGAATGTGCAGCACCGAAGGGATCGTACTCGCTTTCGCTGCGCTTGGTGAAACCGGAAAGCCCACCCTCCTGTCGCAGGGTGCGGATACGGTCGCGCCGCCCGGTCAATATCTTGTGCGGATAGGCCTGGTGGCCAACATCCCAGATGATGCGATCGTGCGGCGTGTCGAACACGTGATGCAATGCGACCGTCAGCTCGACCACACCGAGACCAGCTCCAAGATGCCCACCGGTAGTCGATACCGCATCAACGAGCTCGGTCCGCAGTTCATGTGCCAATTGCGGTAAGTCGGATTCTGGGAGCTGCCGCATATCCGCGGGGACTTTGACGCGATCAAGCAGCGGTGTCTCAAAATTCTTGGGCAAAGTGCAGGTTCCAGTTCCAAGCTCAATTCTAGCCAGCCGTCCCTAAAGGAAAACCATCAAACCAGCAAGAAGCAGAGAATCGTCGGCTCTCAAGTCAATTTTCGGGCAAGGGTATGAATTCTTCCTCGTCACCGGGCACGATATCAAATCGTCCGGAACGCCACTCTTCCTTGGCCTGCTCGATCCGCTCCTTGGACGAGGAGACGAAATTCCACCAGATATAGCGCTTCGATGGCAGAGCAGCTCCACCGAACAGCATGAAGTGAGCCCCTTCCGGCGCGTGGATCACGATCTCGTCTCCCGTGCGGAACGCCAAAAGACGGTCTGCCGGGAAAGTTTCGCCAGCAATCGTGACCGATCCATCCAGCGTGTAGATGGCCCGTTCCTCCGCCGCATTGGCGGGTATCTGAATGTGGCTTCCGGGCTTCAGCCGGATATCGACATAGAGCGTCTCCGCGTGCTGCTTCACTGCAGAACTCGCGCCATGAAAATTCCCCATGACGACGCGGGCTTCCATACCGTTCTCATGCAAGATGGGCAGTTCGCTTACTCCAGTATTGGCGAAAGCCGGATCAATTTCTTCCAGATGATCGGGCAGTGCCAGCCATGTCTGCAGCCCGGATATTGGCAGAGGCTCCGTGCGCAGTTCTTCCGGTGAACGCTCCGAGTGGACGATGCCTCGACCCGCTGTCATCAGATTGACGTCGCCGGGCCTGATGACCATCTCGGTCCCGAGGCTATCCCGGTGACGAATATTGCCGTCGAACAGATAGGTTACGGTTGAAAGACCGATATGCGGATGCGGGCGGACGTCCAGCGCGTCCGTCGGGCGAAGAATTGCCGGACCCATGCGGTCGAAGAAAATGAAGGGCCCAACAAGTCTGCGCTTGGCGCTCGGCAATGCACGGCGCACTTCAAGTCCGCCAATGTCGCTGGTGCGCGGGATGATCAGCGTCTCGATCGAATCGACAGCTGTTGAATCACCCGGTTTCGGGTCTGGGCAAGGGAAAAAACTCATGGTCGCAGCTCCGGATTGTCGGAGCTATACCATAGACGCTAGGGACATGTCTGAACAGCGTGGCTTGGTGTCACTCCGGGTCGAGCGGCTCGGTACCGACAGGCTCGCCGTTGCGGCCAACGCGGATCTTTTCCACCTTGTCTTCGGCCGCGCGCAGCAAAGTATCACAATGCTTCTTCAGCGCCTCGCCGCGTTCATAAATGCGGATCGATTGTTCCAGGGGCACGTCACCGCGTTCCAGGTCATCGACGATCTTTTCCAGCTGGTCGAGCGCCTGTTCGAAGCTCATGGCGGCGATATCGGAATTGTTTTGTACGTCAGCCATGCTCAACCTTCCATCATGCGTCTGATATGGGCGCCCGCCGAGAGCGACATCCCCTTGAGGTCGTACCCGCCTTCCAGCAGGCTGACAAGACGGTTTGATGCGAAGCTCCCAGCTCTTTCCATGAGCATGCCGGTCGCCCAATCAAAATCATCCTCGTACAGATTGATTTCGGCCAGAGGGTCGCGGTGATGTGCGTCGAACCCCGCGGAAACGATGATCAGTTCCGGCTGAAAAGCATCAATCGCAGGCAGAATGCGCGTGTTGAAAGCCTCGCGGAAATGGTCACTGCCCGTCATGGGGCTGAGCGGGGCATTGACGATATTTCCCGCGCCAGTCTCATCCTTCGCCCCGGTTCCAGGATAAAGCGGCATCTGGTGTGTCGAGCAATAAAGCACCGACGGATCGTCCCAGAAGATATCCTGAGTGCCGTTGCCGTGATGCACATCCCAGTCGACGATTACGACGCGCGTCACACCATGGGCCCTTTGAGCATGACGGGCTGCAATGGCAGCGTTGTTGAACAGGCAAAAACCCATGGCCTTGTCGCGCTCGGCATGGTGACCCGGCGGACGCGAAGCAACGAAAACATTATCCGCCCTGCCCTCGAAGACATCATCGACAGCGGCGTTGGCTGCACCGATCGCCGTCAAGGCAGCTTCCCAGCTTTTCGGGCTTACAGTTGTGTCGGCATCGACGCGGGTCAGCCCCTCTTCCGGGATCGTATTGCGCACCCGGTCGAGAAACGACTCCGGGTGGGCATAAAGTATGGTGGCTTCGTCACCCAGTGGCGACTGAACGCGATCCAGCGCATCGAAAGCACTGTCCTCCAGCACCTTGTCCAGCGCGCGCAGCCGGTCCGGCCGCTCCGGATGACCAAGCGGCGTCAAGTGCTCGAGATAGATCGGATGCGTGTAAAGACGGGTGACCATGAGGACTTTCTGCAACGGCAAAAGGGCATCAGCATGACCAATTAGGTCATACCCAAATCTTGCACCATCGCCTCGCGATCATACAAGCGCGAAGTGAGAGGCGTTTCTCAACGCGAGAGCAAGCCGTGTTCAGGCGGCGGCCAGAGCCTGCGCCAGATCTGCGATGAGATCGTCCGGATGTTCGATGCCGATCGACAGCCGAATGGTAGAATCCAGCACGCCGATGCGTTGGCGAACGTCCACCGGAACACCGGAGTGAGTCATCGTTGCGGGATGGCTGGCAAGCAATTCCGTACCGCCAAGACTGACCGCCAGTTTCAGGATCTGCAGTGCATTCAGGAACTTGAATGCCGCAGGCTGGCCGCCTTGAATGTCAAAGGAGAAGGTCGAACCCGCCCCGGTGCACTGCGCTGCAAAGGTGCGGCCAAGCGGCGAGGATGCATCGTGATACGGCAGGTAATGAATTTTCTCGCATTTCGGATGTTCGCGCAGGAAGTTGGCAATCAGCAATGCATTGTTGTTGGCCTTCTCCATGCGAATGCCGAGCGTTTCGAGTGAACGCCCGAGCATCCAGCAGGAATGCGGATCAAGCTGCGTGCCGATCGCGCCGCGTAACGCCTTTACCTGCTTCATGACCGCTTTCGACCCGAGCGCCGCACCGGCGATCAGATCGGAATGGCCACCCACATATTTGGTGAGCGAGTAAAGCGAGATATCCGCGCCATGTTCGATTGGTCGCTGGAAAACGGGGCCGAGCAATGTGTTGTCACAGGCAATCACGGGACGATGTCCCTGTTTCTCGCCGATCATCTCGGCAATGCGCCGGATCATGGCCACATCGACGAGGCTGTTGGTTGGATTGGCAGGTGTCTCGACGAGAATCACCGAGACACGCCCTTTTTGCATCGCCTCTTCAGCTGCTGCCCGCACCGAATCCTCATTCACACCATCGGCAAACCCAACCGCAGCAACGCCCATGTTGAGGAATGTCCGGGCAAGCAGGGTTTCGGTGCCGCCGTAAAGAGGTTGCGAATGCAGGATCGCATCCCCAGGGCGAACGAAGGCGAGCAGGGTTGTGGCGATGGCCGACATGCCGGAGGAAAACAGCGCGCAGCTTTCAGTCCGTTCGTAGACGGCAAGGCGGTCTTCGACGATCTCGCTATTGGGGTGATTGAAGCGCGAATAGACCAGTCCCGCCCCCGTGCCAGCTGGTGGTTCGCGCCGTCCGGAGACGAAGTCGAAGAAGTCACGCCCCTCTTCAGCCGACTTGAACACAAAGGTGGAGGTCAGGAAAACCGGCGGCTTGACAGCTCCCTCAGACAATTCCGGGTCGTACCCGTAATTGAGCATCAGCGTCTCGGGATGCAGTGCATGATTGCCGATATGTGTCTTGGAGGGGTGGGGAGCGGTCATGGCAGTCTCCTCGCTGGTATGAGTTTAACCAACGAGACTATAGCAAATGCTACGACCAATCCTTGCTATTTCCAAGTTCAAACAGACGGAAAATGACAACGCCGACGGCAAACAAAAATCAAAGCGAATCGCCTAGATAATATCTGTCTTCGTAATCTGAATGCCGAAGCCTTCCAGGCCGACATAGTGCCGTTCACGCGAAGACAACAACCTGATCGAGGTGATGCCGAGATCCTTCAATATCTGTGCACCAAGGCCAATCTGCCGCCACTCTTCCTCACGTACCCGCGCTTCTGCATGGGCTTCGCGATCCTGCAAATTCGTGCGGTTACGGTCATCATCGCGGCCAACGCCCACCGAACCTTCGCGCAAGTAGACAATCACACCGCGCTTTTCCTCGGCGAGGCGTTTCATAATGCTATCGAGCGTGTTGCGGGCACCAAATACGTCGCTCAGCACATCCTCGCGTTGCAGGCGTACCGGAACATCTTCACCATCGCGAATATCGCCATAAACCACGGCAATATGGTGCATTGGCTCCCAAGGGAGCGCGTAGGTGATGGCCTTGGCCTTACCGGCGCAGGTATCAATCTCGTACTCGCCGATGCGCTCGATCAGTGTTTCCTTGCGTTGACGGTAAGCGATCAGATCGGCAACGGTAACCTGCTGCAACTTATGCGTTTCGGCGAAACTCGCGACTTGAGGTCCGCGCATGACCGAACCGTCATCATTGACCAGTTCGCAGATGACGCCTACCGGCGGAAGCCCGGCAAGCTTGCAAAGATCGACTGCAGCCTCCGTATGCCCCGAACGCATCAATACGCCGCCCTCGCGTGCCACGAGCGGGAAGATATGTCCTGGCCGTACGAAATCCGATGCGCCTGCATTGGGATTGGCGAGATTGCGAACCGTCAACGTGCGGTCGTCGGCCGATATGCCGGTTGTCGTGCCATGCTTGTAATCGACAGTAACGGTGAAGGCCGTTGAGTGCGGCGCGTCATTGTCGGCAACCATCGGCGCAAGGTTAAGGCGACGTGCGTGATCACGTGGCATTGGCGTGCACACGATACCGGAGGTGTGGCGTACGATGAAGGCCATCTTTTCCGGCGTGCAATGAACTGCGGCGACGATCAGGTCCCCTTCATTCTCGCGCCCGTCGTCATCCATGACCACAACGATTTCGCCACGTTCGAAGGCACGCAGGGCATCGACGACCCGTTTCTGATTATAAGCCATGGAAGTGCCCCTTTATTAGATGCGGCCCGTCTGGCCGCGATGTCTGAGATAATGATCAGCAATAGCGCAAGCCACCATTGCCTCGCCGATCGGCACGGCGCGAATACCCACGCAGGGATCATGCCTGCCCTTGGTCATGACATCCACCTGGTTGCCGTCCGCATCGATGCTACGGCGCGGCGTCAATATGGACGAGGTCGGCTTGACCGCAAAACGGGCTACCACCGGCGCGCCGCTGGAAATACCGCCCAGTATACCACCAGCGTGGTTCGACAGGAAAATCGGCTTGCCATCATTGCCCATGCGCATTTCGTCGGCGTTATCCTCACCGGTAAGTTTGGCCGAATCGAATCCGTCGCCAATCTCCACGCCTTTCACGGCGTTGATCGACATGAGGTAGCTGGCAATATCCTGATCGAGTTTGCCGTAGACCGGAGCCCCAAGGCCAGCCGGAACATTCTCCGCGACAACTTCGATCACGGCGCCTATAGACGAGCCCGCCTTGCGGATGCCATCAAGATAGGTGGCGAACGTTTCGACCGAGCCGGCATCGGGAGTGAAGAACGGATTGTTATTAACCTCGTCCCAATCCCAGCGGCCGCGATCAATCGAATGAATGCCCATGCCCACCAGCGCGCCGCGAACGACAAGCCCGGGTACGACCTTGCGCGCGATGGCACCGGCCGCGACACGGGCAGCGGTTTCGCGTGCCGACGAGCGTCCGCCGCCGCGATGGTCGCGAATGCCGTATTTCACATCGTAGGTATAATCGGCGTGGCCCGGCCGATACTGGCGGGCAATATCGCCATAATCCTTCGACCGCTGGTCGGTATTCTCGATCATCATGGAGATCGGCGTTCCAGTCGAGATCATGGTGACACCGTCATCCTGCAGCATCACGCCCGAGAGAACACGCACCTGATCGGGCTCTCGCCTTTGCGTCGTATACTTCGACTGCCCCGGCTTGCGTTTGTCGAGGTAGGCCTGAATTTCCGCTTCCGTAAACGAGATTCCAGGAGGACAGCCATCCACCACGCATCCAAGCGCAATGCCATGGCTTTCGCCCCAGGTGGTGACACGAAAAAGATGACCGAACGTATTATGCGACATGTGCGTACCCGACCTTTTGTCAGGGGGTTTTATGAGCGTTTACTCTTGTGGTCAAACCCGCCGCTGAATTTCCTTTATCCCTGACAAAAAAAGCAATTGTTTTGCCACAAATGGTCGTTCTAACTGCAGCCTGGACCGGCACATCGATTTGATATAAAGAGGAAATCAAATGCGCTTCATCGTAGCAACATTCATGTTCGTCGCTTCCCTTTTCCCGGTCGGTGCCCTTGCGGACGATGCGCAAGGCAAAATCACCAATATCGATGCGGATAATTCCACGATCACGCTCGATGACGGCAAAGTCTACAAACTGCCGGGTGAATTTGACTTGAGTGTTATCGAAGAAGGAATGAAGGTTACCTTGATGTTCGACGTCGTCAACAAGGAACGCTTCATTACCGACATCGAAGAGACACAGGAATAACGGCCAGCGCGAATTATCCGCTATAACCAGGTAAGCTGGCCGTACTCTAATCGCAGAATGTGATCCTGGGTGATGGCAAGGTTGGCTGCGTCGTGTCCGTTCATCCCTTTCACGAGCTGGAAAATCGTACGCAAACAACCGCCATGCGTGACGCAGACTGTGGGACCCTTGACCTCCGACAGCCAGCTCGCCACCCGCACACCAAGTATTGCATAGCTTTCGGCCGCGTGACCGGGCGGTACGAAATTCCACTTGTCTCTTGCCCTCGCCTCCACCAGCTCGGGCGTCTTGGCTGCGATATCCTCGAGCATGAAGCCCTGCCAGTCGCCGAAATGGACTTCCATCAACCGCGGATCCGTGTGGTAAGCCTTGGGATCAATGCCCATACGGGTCCTAATGCGCTCCATCGTTTCACGGGTACGCCGCATCGGGCTAGCTATGAAGTCAAAGCCTGAGCCATCGCCGATCAATGATTTCATCAGATCGCCATTGCGATCGGCCTGTGCCCGGCCTCGCGCATTGATATCGACTTCCGCCTGCCCCTGGATTCGTTCAGTCGCGTTCCAGTCCGTCTCGCCGTGACGCGAGAAGTAGATCAACGTCTCAGGCGAAATCACTTGCGGCTTAATCCTTGACGACTGAAATGTCCGGAGCGTCCACGGCCTTCATGCCAACGACGTGATAACCACTATCAGCATGATGTATCTCGCCGGTGACAGAGCGAGAAAGGTCTGAGAGGAAATAAAGTCCGGCGTCGCCGACTTCTTCGATGGTTACGGTACGGCGCAATGGGGCGTTGTATTCGTTCCACTTGAGAATGTAGCGGAAGTCGCCGATACCCGAGGCGGCAAGCGTCTTGATCGGGCCGGCGGAGATTGCGTTGACGCGAATATTGTCGGGGCCAAGATCAACCGCGAGATATTTGACGCTTGCCTCAAGCGCGGCCTTGGCAACACCCATGACATTGTAGTTGGGCATCACCTTCTCGGCGCCGTAATATGTAAGCGTCAATATCGAACCGCCATCCGTCATCAGCTTTTCCGCGCGCTTGGCAACAGCGGTGAGCGAATAGACTGAAATCAGCATCGTCTTGGTGAAATTGGCTTCCGACGTGTCGACGTAGCGGCCGGTTAGCTCATCCTTGTCGGAGAAACCGATGGCATGAACGACGAAATCGAGTTTGCCCCATTCCTTTTCGAGTGCCGCAAAGCAAGCATCGATGGTTGATGCATCCGAAACATCGCAATGGCCGCACAGAAAAGCGCCGAGTTCCTGAGCAAGCGGCTCGACGCGCTTTTTCAACGCATCGCCCTGATAGGTGAATGCAAGTTCGGCACCGGCATCGTGAGCGGCCTTGGCAATACCCCAGGCGATCGACCGATTATTGGCGACACCCATAATGAGGCCACGTTTACCCTGCATCAAACCAGTTTTGGCGGTCATATACCAACCCTTCATGAGACTTGTGATTGATGTGCGGTATCGCACAGCCCGCGCCGGGCTTCAAGCACACTGTCAATGTCGTTTTGGATTTTCAGTGACTGGTGTCGCGCAAGAACGCTTCCAGTGCAAGATCGCCATTTTCTGGCAACATGATGCGAACGTGCGCGAACAGGTCGCCATGGCCGTCGGGCTTCTTCGGCAACCCCTTGCCTTTCAACCGCAAAACACGATCGGAACTGGTCCAAGGCGCTACTTTGACAGCTACGCGGCCATGCAAGGTCTCGACCTCCTGCCTCGATCCAAGCACGGCATCACGCAACGGCACAGGAAGATCGATGTGGAGATCCCTTCCCTCGACACGAAATTTGGGGTGCGGTTTGAACCGGACTGTGACCAATGCGTCACCTGCGGTGCCGCCAGGAATGGCTTCTCCCTGTCCTTTCAGCCGAATCGTCTGGCCATTTTCGACCTGCGCCGGAAGCTTGATCGCCAGCCGCTTTCCGTTGGGAAACACCGCCTCGACCTTTTCGGCCCCCGCGGCCTGTTCGAGCGAAATGTCAATGGTCGCCTGCAAATCAGCACCTTTGCGCGGCCCTGCGCGCCGCGCACCTCCGCTAAAGCCGCCCATGCCAGCCGTTTCGCCAAAAAGGCTGCTCAAAATGTCTTCAGCACCGAAACCGGCATTACCACCCGTTCCACTCCGAAACTCAAAGCCGCCGGCTCGATGACGTCCACCGCCGAACCCGGCAAAAGGGTCGCCGCCCCCTGCGCCAGAGAAACCTTCAAAACCATGCGGCACCCGCTGTTTGCCTTCGGCGTCGATCTCGCCCCGATCAAACTGACCGCGACGTTCCTTGTCGCCAATGATTTCGTAAGCCTGGTTGATTTCGGAAAATTTAGCCTGCGCCTTCGGGTCATCCTGATTTTGGTCAGGATGGTATTTCTTGGCGAGTTTGCGAAACGCCGATTTTATTTCTTCAGGCTTCGCCGTCTTGGCGACGCCCAGTACGCTATAGGGATCGCGCATGTGTCTGCCTTTCCTCGCAAAAGCGAGATGCCTTGGGATTCCGCAGCTATATGTTCATGAATAGGAAGAAATTCCAGAGATTTGAAGCAAAAAAGCGTAAGAATGGTATCAGATTTACAACCGACTACATCGGCGCGAAGGATTTCAATGTCCACTGCCCGCCATTCTGCATGCAGGTTTCACCCTTATAAAGCATGACACCATCAAACGATTCGCGCGAAGTCTGGAATTCCCGGCAAAGGCCGGTTTCATCCTTCTTCTCGGCAATAGCCGTTATAGTTCCCTGACTACCGGTTTCGGGATTGGACCACGGAACCGGCTTACTGCCCCATTGCGTGAAATTGAGGGCCGAGACAATGTTGCGCACCGTCGTTTGGTCCGACGAGCCCTTGCTGTCGACAGGCTGCGCCGGGGCAACCGATCCGGTTACCGTCGCTTGATCTGGAACCGCTTTCTCGATGCCGAAGTCCTTCATGGCGCAACCGGAAAACGAGCACAGGGCAATACCGACGGCCAGGCCGCGGGCAGGCCCGCGCCAATGCTGTTTTGTTGCACTGAATTTCTTGCTATCAGATCGTAGAAACGCCAAACACATATCTCTCTTTAACAAGGTCAATCCGAAATGACTATGGGACTATGGATTAAATGAAGTTAACAACCGATGACTTCACAGAGAAATCCGAGCCGTTCGCTCTCTTCGACGAATGGCTGGCAGAAGCGGCGAAGACAGAGCCCAACGACCCGAATGCTGTTGCGCTGGCGACAGTGGACAGCGAAGGCTTGCCAGATGTCCGCATGGTGCTCCTCAAGGGTTTCGACAGCCAAGGCTTTGTTTTCTTTACCAATTTCGAGAGCCAGAAGGGCCAGGAAATCTTGGGGTCCATGAAAGCCGCGATGTGCTTTCACTGGAAATCTCTTCGCCGTCAAGTGCGTATACGTGGTCTCGTCGAGATCGTCAGCAAAGAAGAGGCCGATGCCTACTATGCAACGCGCCCGCGCGGAAGCCGTATTGGCGCGTGGGCATCAAAACAATCTCGTCCTCTTGAAAGCCGGTTTGCGCTTGAAAAGGCCGTGGCCGAGTATACCGCCCGTTACGCGATCGGCGAAATTCCGCGACCCGACTATTGGTCGGGATTTCGGATTTGTCCGACGTCGATCGAATTTTGGCACGACCGGCCATTCCGCTTGCACGACCGCTTGGTCTTCAGCCGTGAAACGCTGGAAGGCGACTGGGGCAAGACCAGGCTCTATCCTTAGAACCGATCAGCCCTTCTTACGTGTGAGAAAAGCCATCAACGCGCCACGCGCCTCCTCCGATTGGAGGCGCTCGGCAAAATACTTTGCCTCGAGTTTGATCCGCTCGACAGCGGCTTCCCGCGGCATGCGCAGCAGGTCACGTGAGATCTGCATGGCTTCCGGTGGCTTTGCTGCTATCTCCGTTGCAACTTTCAAGACAGTGCTTTCCAGTTCTTCCGTGTCGACCAGCCTGTAGACCAGTCCCGCCTCTTTGGCTTCGACCGCGTGCAAGCCTTCGCCCATAGCAAGGAAAGCAAAAGCCCGTTGATGGCCCATCAAAGCGGGACCCAGCAAACTGGACCCCGCCTCTGGCACCAGTCCGAGATCGACAAAGGGCGTCTTGAAATATGATTGCGGCGTAGCGAACGTCAGATCGCAGTGGAAATGGATCGTGGTTCCAACTCCGATCGCAAGGCCATCCACGCCTGCCAGAAGCGGCTTTTTGGCATTAACCAGCGTAATCAGAAAATCAATGACTTCGCTGCCCATATTGCCGGTGGTGGCAAAGGCCATAAAGTCCTGCAAATCGTTGCCGGAAGAAAAGGCTCCCGGCACACCAAAGAACACGTGAGCCCGGATCGAGGCATCGGCATCGCCCTCAACGATCGCCTTGGTCATCGTCGCATACATTGCGCGGGTAAGAGCGTTCTTCTTGTCCGGCCGGTTCATGCGGATAATCTGAACGGCGCCATGGCGCTCGATTTGAATATGATCTGACATGGATTTTCCTTATGAGGCGAGGGCTGAACGCGCGCCGAGTAAACTGGCCGCGCCATGAATGACGCGGTCCTTTAGTATGCCGGTTTCAGACAGGAGGTTTTCGGCAAAGAAACGTGCCAGCACCGTGCGTCCCGTATTCTCACCGCCCAGTGCGCCCTTTGCGAGGTAAGTCGCTCCAGCTGCAAGAGCGAAGAGCCGCAGATAGGGCGTCGCTCCAGCAAATGCCGTGCTGATCTCGCCCTTCGCCAGCACCTGCTGCAGCCAAAGGCTCGTCGTTTCCAGATCCTCCAAACCCGCCAGCAGACGTTTTCCGGTCTCTCCGAAATCTGCATTATTCGATGCGGCTACTACTTCTGCGACAGCGCGCAGCTCAGCGATATAGGTTCTGATGTGCTCCCCGCCGCCCAACGCCAATTTGCGTTGCACCAGGTCGATCGCCTGAATTCCGTTGGTCCCCTCGTAGATAGGCGCGATGCGGGCGTCGCGAAGGAATTGCGCCGCACCCGTCTCTTCGATGAACCCCATGCCGCCATGGACCTGGATGCCGATCGATGCCACATCGACACCAACATCCGTTGAGAACGCCTTGGCGACCGGTGTCAGCAGATTGGCGCGGTCTGCCCAATGCCGGGCATCGTCGCCCGTCCCGGTTTTGGCCATGTCGATCGCGTGGGCGCAGGCATAGGCAATGGAGCGTGCTGCGGCCGTAAGCCCCTTCATCGTCAAAAGATTACGCTGCACGTCCGGGTGCTCGATGATCGGGCTCATGCCCTCGCCGGACCAGCCTGGCGCACGCATCTGGCGGCGTTCCTGTGCATAGGCAACCGCCTTCTGATAGGCGGCCTCGGCGACGGCCACGCCCTGGATACCCACAGCGAGGCGGGCATTATTCATCATCGTGAACATGCAGGCGAGACCGCGGCTTTCCTCGCCGATAAGCCAACCGACGGCACCAGGCTTCTGGTCTTTGGCAAATCCGTCGCCATAGATCATCGTGCATGTCGGAGAACCGTGGATGCCCATCTTGTGTTCGATGCCACTGCAGAAAACATCGTTACGGGCGCCAAGTGAGCCATCTTCATTCACAAGGAATTTCGGAACCAGAAACAGCGAGATGCCTTTGGTGCCCGCCGGAGCGTCAGGCAGCCGCGCCAGAACCAGATGGATGATGTTTTCGGTCAGGTCGTGCTCGCCATAGGTGATGAAAATCTTGCTGCCGAAGATTTGGTATGTGCCGTCCTCGGCCCGTTCCGCCCTCGTCCGAAGGGCGCCGACGTCGGAACCGGCCTGCGGCTCGGTCAGGTTCATCGTACCCATCCATTCGCCTGAAACGAGTTTTGCCAGATAGGTCTGCTTCAAATCATCGGTAGCATGGGCTTCCAAGCGCTTCGATGGCGCCGAGGGTCAGCGTCGGCCCAATGCCGAAGGCCATCGAACCGGAGTTCCACATTTCGAACGTCGCGATCGCCAGCATCATCGGCAGACCCTGCCCGCCGAATTCCTCCTTGCCGGTCAAGGCATTCCAGCCAGCGGAAATCCATTCCTGATAGACGTCCTTCCAGCCGGGCGGCATCGTGACGTCGGCACCTTTCAGCGGCGTGCCATGCTCGTCGCCGATCTGGAGCAGCGGGGCGACCCGGGTCGAGGCAAATTTTCCGGCTTCTTCGAGGATGGCATCGACAAGATCGTCCGACAAATCACCAAGCCGGCCTTGCGCGATGGCATCGTCCAGCCCGGCGACTTTCTTCAACGTATGGGCGATTTCCTCGACGGGTGCGCGGTACATGGATCACAGTCTCCTCATGCAGTGATGCTTGTTGCGGGCCGCACATTGCAACCGACAGGGCTTTCAAGGCAAGCGTATTTTTACGTAAACGTAAGATATTTCCCTGGCCACAAAAACAAGCGCATTTATCGGTGACTAACGGTATATTAACCGCGATGCAGCGACCATCATCCAGTAGAGTGGGTCTGGAGACCGATGGCGAGGTTTGAGGGGGCATCCCATTTGACAAGCCGGTTACGTGCTTTTGCTATGATTGTTGCCGCCTTATTTTCTGGCGGTTCGTCGCATGCAGAGTCGGAGTTCCGGACGCCCTGGTCAAACAAAGAACGTGCGATCGTTCTCGACGGTTATGAGCACAATTCCTTCAATCTCGTCGAAATCGTCAAAGACTCGCGGGTCGCCGCCTTTATCCACAAGGGCTCCGATGGCATGCCCGCCAACTATCATTGCACACGCATCCGGGAGGCGATGCAGCAGGAATTGTGCAAACGCATCTGGCGCAACTATTCCGTCTCCCGCGAACTTTACCAGACGCGCCGGGCGCTTGCCAAAGCACTCGGCCTGAAATGGGGCGCCTACCACCTTGCACGGCCAGGCAATCCGATCGAGCAGGCCAACCACTTCATCGACTATACCGAGCCTACCGCCGATGAATTGATTGCCATCGATATCGAAGACAATGACCCGGGAAAATTCATGTCGCTCCGCGATGCGGAGATATTCGCCGAGCATGTCAAGTTCCGGGCAGGACGGTATCCGGTGCTCTACACCAATGGCATCACCGCAAAATACATCGCCGATCATCGGCTGGAATTCCCAATTCTCTCGCGCCTGCCACTTTGGTATGCGCGTTATGAACCGGACATCGCCCTGCATTTCCCCAAGGGCAACTGGCGGGATTATGCGCTCTGGCAGTTCACGTCGCAGAGCAACTGCAACAAGCAGCGCTGCCCTTACCGCCCGCCCGGCACCAACCGCGACATTGACGTGAATGTAGCGGATATGACGGTAGCGGAATTAAAAAGAACGTGGCCCTTCGGCGAACTCGTCAAGGCCATACCACCAGACGATCTTCCCAAGCCAGACACCAAGCCGGCGGACATATTGATTGCGTCCGCAGGAGGCAAATCGCCGGTCGACGCCACTTTGACGGCGTCAGTGTTGCTGCAGCCTAAGAGTGGTCTACTGCAGGTCCGGGCAATGACAGTTGGCGCGTTGTCAGACGCCCTGAGCAAATCCATTGCCCGGCAGATCGATCATATCAACAGCCATCCGGCGTTTGGTATCTCGCCAGCATGTCTGGACAAAGCTGGCTTTTCACTGGAGACCGCCGATCACATCCGCTACCCGGCACTGACGCCATTTCTATAGGGCGTCGCCTTTTTCACGAGCGATCGCCCGCCAGCCAATATCATGCCGGTAAAAACCTTCGGGCCAATCAATCTTTGCGATGGCGGCATAGGCCGCGTCCTGCGCTTCCTGGACGGTCCTGCCACTCGCCGTCACGTTCAGCACCCGGCCGCCATTGGCAACGAGTTCGCCATTCTTCTCGGCTGTTCCGGCGTGGAATATCTCGACCGCATCGTTGTTCGCGGCTGCCTCAACACCTCTGATCACACTGCCCTTTTCCGGCGATGCCGGATATCCTCTGGCTGCCATCACTACCGTGAGTGCGGGATCGTCGTTCCACCGCACCGACATCTGGTCCAGAACACCATCTGCAGCGGCCTTGAGCAGTAGCAGGAGATCGTCCTTCAGTCGCAGCATTAGCACCTGTGTTTCCGGATCGCCGAAGCGTGTGTTGTATTCGATGAGCTTCGGGCCGTCGCTCGTGATCATAAGGCCAGCAAACAGCACGCCGCTGAAGGGCGAGCCGATCTCCGCCATGCCGCGCATCGTCGGCTCGATCAGTTCGCGCATGGTGCGGTCGACCATGTCCTGGGTCATCACCGGCGCGGGAGAATAGGCGCCCATGCCACCGGTGTTTGCACCGGTATCGCCGTCGCCGACGCGTTTGTGGTCCTGGGCGGTGCCGAATGGCAAGGCCGTCTTGCCATCGCACAGGCAGAAGAAACTGGCCTCCTCGCCGTCGAGGTATTCTTCGACGACAACCTCGGCTCCAGCACCACCGAAGGCCCCGTCAAAGCAAGCGTCGACGGCATCGAGTGCTTCCTGAAGCGCGAACGCGACGACGACGCCCTTGCCGGCTGCAAGCCCATCGGCCTTTACGACGATCGGCGCGCCCTGCTCCTGCTATATAGGCCTTCGCTGCTTCCGCATCGTTGAAGCGCTGGTAAGCTCCGGTCGGAATATAGAAGCGAGCGCAAAGATCCTTGGTGAAGCCCTTCGAGCCCTCCAGCCGGGCAGCAGCCCCGGATGGTCCGAATACCGAAATGCCAGCGTTCCGCAAATCATCGGCAATTCCCGCGACCAGCGGCGCTTCCGGGCCAACGACGACAAAGTCGATGGATTTCGCCTTGCAGAACGCGATGATCTCTTGGTGATTTGCCGGATCAAGCGCAACGCATTCGGCGATGCCTGCAATCCCCGGGTTTCCGGGTGCGCAGTAGAGCTTTGTCAGTACCGGCGAAGCTGCGATTTTCCATGCCAGCGCGTGTTCACGGCCACCGGAACCTATCAGCAAGACATTCATCGAGTTTGCTCCGCAATTTAGAAGATTTGCCGTGTCGGTATGGCCTTGGGGCGCAAGGGTCAAGCGTACATTCGCAAATTTGCCCTGAAAAACGGCGTATAGTGCTTGACTGGGAAGTTGGCGGCTGGCCAAGGTCAAACCATGACAACAGAAAAAGACATTATCCAGTCAACGGAAACCCGTGGCCGTGTTTTCGATGCGCCATCGGGACATTGGGTTTACCGCACCCTGCCGAACTGGCTCTGGCCTTACGCGCAACTTGCACGCTGGGACCGGCCGATCGGCTGGTGGCTCTTGCTGTGGCCGTGCTGGTGGGCAACGGCACTTGCCGCAACTGCAGGTGCGAAAGTCGGTGACCCGATCTGGTCGGTCCTGCCGTCGCCTTACCACCTCGTGCTATTCCTGATCGGCGCCATCGCCATGCGCGGTGCGGGTTGCACCTATAATGATCTTGCCGACGAAGACATCGACACACAAGTGGCGCGCACGCGTTCGCGGCCGCTTCCCTCAGGTCAGGTGACGCGCAAGCAGGCCAAGCTATTCCTGGTCCTGCAAGCGCTGGTCGGACTGGCGGTCGTCGTTCAGTTCAATCTCTTCACCATTCTCCTTGCCATCGCATCGTTGGTCATCGTCGCCATCTATCCGTTCATGAAGCGCATCACCAACTGGCCTCAACTCGTCTTGGGCCTGGCGTTTTCCTGGGGCGCACTGGTTGGCTGGTCGGCGCATTTCGGCTCGCTCGCTTTGCCGGCGGTGCTGCTTTACGCGTGGATCGATCCTATGGGTGATCGGCTATGACACCATCTACGCGCATCAGGACAAGGAGGACGATGCGCTGGTTGGCGTGCACTCGACTGCCAGACTGTTCGGCAGCCGCACGCGCGAAGCGCTGATGGTTCTCTATGGCGGCGCACTTGCCCTGTTCCTCGGCGCATTTGCGGTGGCCGAAGTGCCGATGCCAGCTGTTGCAGGACTGCTGGCTGCGGGCGCGCACATGTACCGCCAGATCATGACGCTCGACATCGACAATCCGACCGAATGCCTGCGGTTGTTCAAATCCAATACTGTCGTCGGCTGGCTGATCTTCCTCGGGCTAGTGTTCGGCGGCCTGTGGACAGTGGTCAAACCGCTCTTCTAGTTCTGCTTGCCTGTCAAAGAACCGGGTGTGGTTTCCCCATGCCACGCCCGCTTGTCGCGTCTGGCCATTGAATGGTTGGGAAGACGGGCGGTCGTCGAAGCGCGTCTTTGGGGTAGTAATAATGCGATCCGAAGACCGCCCGTCCGGCGACTTTTCATCCCGTCCGTTCCGCTTGGGAGGCCTCGGCAGGTCCGGTTGCCCTTGCGGGAAACCTTCGCTGCCCAGGCCCCTTTCGAAGTGCTCGTCCAGCACGCGCCGGTCGTAGTACCGGCAGGGGAACCCTTGGACGGAACTTCCCCGGACAGCGGGTACGTCACCCGCCATCGGAGGCGCCGGTCCTTCTCCCACTTCGAACGGCTCCGGAAGCAGTTCCCACGGGAAGGACGACATCAGGATAGCCCAGGTTTCGGAGGCGTGGATAAGTTGGCGGGAATATTTCTTGAAGCAATTGAAATTGTTCGAGAAGACCCCTCCCTCCTGCTGCGCGAAAGCCCTGCAACCAATCCACATCCCTCATGGTGAGCTTGTCGAACCACGCACAGACAAGAGGCCTCTACTTCGCACCCTGCGCGATTATTTCCTCGCCGCCGATGACCAGCCGCAGGCCAAGATCGCCCATCTTGCGGCGGGCCAGGAAGCGCGGACGGCGGCGGCGCGGTTCGCGACCCTGACGGCGTTCCTTCGGGGCCGATACCGTAACAGGGCCGATGCTTTGCTCAAGCTGCCGTGCGACACCGTCTTCTTCGACCAGCATCATTGGCAGTTTGAACAGTGTTGACCAGGCACGCCAATCGGCGGCGATGTCGTTGAGGTCGTGGGCGACCAGTAGCGGCACCGATAGATGCGGGTCGGTATGCATGAGTTCGAGCGTAACCGTGATATCGCCGAGGTCATCTTCCGCCGCACGCGCCGTAACGCCAAGGAAAGCGCAGGCAGGCAAGGCAAGCGATACCGGCAGATGACTTGCCGGCAGCAAACGCTTCACCACCGCACCTCGTTCGTGCAGCGTGAAGATGATATCGCCACGGTCATCTCGCGTGGCATAGGTGACCGTCTGGGGTAGATGGAATGGGTCAAGCCGGAATTCCCGTCCTGCCCAAACCGGCTTGGCTCCGGTTTTCTTCATGTGACGCCTTCTGTCGATCCTGAGAGCCGGTTTTCCGGTCTTCTCTTTGTATTTCCCTGTAGAGCGGACCATTTTCTGGTCTCGTATGGGGAAACAATAAGCGCCAACTTTCCCAATCCCGCTTAACGAACTGGGTTAACTCTTTGTGATTAGATGGAATGGTTATCGAAACCCAACCGGCACCAAGGTTTTGGTAAGGGGAATGAACAAAGGATTGAGAATTTTAGAGCACTTTTCCAGGATTCATAATGCCGGCGGGATCGAAGGATTTCTTGATCCGGCGCATGAGCTCCAGCGCCACAGGCGATTTGGTTTCCGAGAGTTCCTTGCGCTTCAACTGACCGATCCCATGTTCCGCCGAGATCGAGCCCTTGTAGGAGCGGACAATATCATGGACCCGTTTGTTGACTTCGGCCCAGCGCGCTAGAAACACTTCCTTATCGGCGCCGACAGGTTGCGAAATATTGTAGTGCAGATTGCCGTCGCCCATGTGGCCGAACGAAACAATGCGCGCGCCGGGGATGAGTTCAAGTACTGCTGTGTCGGCCTCGGCAATGAACTCGGGAATTCTCGCAACGGGTACGGAGATATCGTGCTTGATCGATCCTCCTTCCGGCCGTTGCGCATGGGACATGGCCTCGCGCATGTGCCAGAATGACTTCTCTTGAGCAGTGCTGTCGGCAATCGCCGCATCCTCTACGAGGCCGGTTTCGTAGGCCTCCACAAGGATTGCCTCAATGGTCTCACGCGCATCTTCGGCAGACCGCGACGAGGAAATGTCAATAAGCACGTACCACTTGTGCGGCGCTTCCAGCGGGTCGCGCACACCGTCGGTATGGGCCACAGAGAATTCCACGCCGATACGCGGCATCAGTTCGAAACCGGTGAGCGAAGGGCCGGCATGGCTTTGAGCGACGCCGAAAAGCTTCAGCGCATCCTCCGGACTGGCGAGACCGGCATAGGCAACGCCCTTACCTTTCGGCAGGGGAAACAGCTTCATGACCGCGGCTGTGATCACACCGAGTGTACCCTCCGCCCCGACAAACAGGTCCTTCAGGTCGTAGCCGGTATTGTCCTTCTTGACGTAGCGCAGGTCGTTGAGGATCTCGCCCGTCGGCAGAACGACCTCGACCCCAAGGCAGAGTTCACGCGTATTGCCATAGGCAAGAACCGCCGTTCCGCCCGCATTCGAGGAAAGGTTACCGCCGATCTGGCAGGAACCTTCCGAGCCGAGGGACAGCGGAAATAATCGGTCAGCATTCTCGGCTGCCTCCTGGAGCGTCTTCAGGACAACGCCAGCTTCAACAATGGCGAGGTTGCCGGACGGATCGATTGCACGGACCCGGTTGAGCCGCGACAGCGACAGGATAACCTGCTGGCTGCTATCATCGGGCATCTGGCCGCCGACAAGGCCGGTATTCCCACCCTGAGGAATGATGGCCGTCCCGGTCTCCGTGGCGAGCTTGAGGATCGCCGAGACTTCCTCGACCTCTGAGGGCCGCAGGACTAGCGATGTTCTGCCGCCGAATTTCTCCCGCGGTTCTACCAGATAGGGGTCGATATCGTGCGGATCGCGAAGCGCGTTTTTCTCGCCAACAATTGCAACAAAACGTTCAATCAGATCAGGCGTCAGGGTCATTTTATCTGTTCCAAGGCAATGGGCGGTACGCGCGGTGCGGCCGCACGGACAAGACGATCATTGATGGCCTCGCCAAGACCGTTGAAGGGAATGGGTTCAACGGCGATCACGGCACTGCCTGAGCCGTCGAGGCGTTTCATATAATCAAAGAGATTGGCAGCGGCTTCGCGCAGGTTGCCGGTCTCGCTGAGGTTGAGGCTTGAGACCGCGGCCCCGGCACCGCTCACGCGCAGCGGACCGAAGGCGAGCAATGCCTCCCCTGCCCGCACTTCATGCACATTCAGCCGTACACCTGCCGACGGCGCGTAATGTGAGGCCATCATGCCGGGCGCTTCGATGGCAGAGCGCTGATCGATACGTATCAACGGCCCCGCGATGAGGGCTTCGACGTCTTCCGCGGCAAGTCCGCCTGGACGGAGAAGTTGAACGGTGTCGCCGTCAACCTTGACGATCGTCGACTCCAGCCCCACCTCCGACGGGCCGGCATCGAGGATCAGCGCGATCTTCTGGCCAAGATCCTCCTCGACGGCAGAAGCGTTCGTTCCACTGATCTTGCCGGATGTGTTGGCGCTGGGGGCGGCCAATGGGCGATCCAGGGTAGCGATGATCTTGGCTGCAACGCCGCGCGGCATGCGCAAGGCGATCGTATCGAGCCCTGCCGCAACCAGAGGATGAATGCCGGTATCCGGCCGCAAGGGCAGCACGAGT
This sequence comes from uncultured Alphaproteobacteria bacterium, assembly GCA_963777425.1. GTDB lineage: Bacteria > Pseudomonadota > Alphaproteobacteria > Rhizobiales > Rhizobiaceae > Phyllobacterium. The sequence continues at coordinate 243,223 of CAVZQS010000013.1, forward strand.
GTCAAAGGTCCCGGCCAGAACGTGTCCATCAATTGGCGCGACAGCGGGTCGATCAGCGCATAGCGTTCTGCCATGGCAATATCGGAGACGTGGCAGATCAGGGGATTGAAATGTGGCCTGCCCTTGGCCTCGAAAATACCCGCAACCGCGTCGCCATTCGTAGCATCAGCGGCGAGCCCGTAGACGGTTTCCGTTGGAATGGCGACGAGTTTCCCTTCGGCAAGCACACTGGCTGCCGTTCGGATTGCCTGCTCATCTGTGCCTATTATCCGGGCCAAGGAAATCTCCGATCGTTGGCATTGCCTACACGAAGGCGATGACCTGCTGCAAGTACCGGCTGATGACCACACCGAATGAGGTCATGATTAAAATTGAAACGATCCCGAATAAGGGTTGGCAATGAATCGTTGCTAGGAGTGGCTCAAGAAACGAACAGGGGACTGCCATGCTCCGCCAGATCATTGCCGCAACTGCCATGACACTGCTTAGTGTGTCCGCCTATGCTGGCGACTCGATCGCGATCATGGGGCCATCGGCCAAGCCGAACTCCGTCGCTTATGTCGGCTATGACAGCTTCGACGCGAACGGCAACCCCATCTGCACACCTTGCCAGGCCAAGCGCGCCGAAGAAGCTGCCCGCCTCAAGGCCTATGCGGAGCGGCGCGAACGTTCACGCCAGTACATGGCGCGTCTGCAAGGCAAAGAGATCCCGGCGGGTTCTCCCTCAATGATCGCTGCTGCGAATGCTGCGCCGCTCGTTCCCGCAGGCGAAGCCTTGCCCGAGAAGTCCATTACCAACGTTACCGAGACCCCCCTTCGCGCCGGCATGTAGCGGGCGCGAACTTTCGCGCTTATCTATTTGTTATCCAACAATTTTTGAGAAATCCGCGACGGTATTCGTTGCCGTGCGGATACGCGAAAGAAGCGCCAGACGATTGGCGCGGATATCTGGATTCTCGTCGTTAACCAGCACTTCCTCAAAAAATGAATCAACTGGTTCACGCAAAGCGCTAAGTGCGATCATGGCGCCAGAAAAGTCTTCTTTTTGAATCGCTTGCGCCGCCCGGTTCTCAGCTTGATTCACCGCGGCATGCAGGCGTCTTTCCTCGTCGAGGCTGAACAGGGCCGGGTCGACAGTCTCGGTCACGATCGTCCCCTTCTTCTCCTCGGCGCTCAGGATATTCGCCGCACGCTTGGTGCCGGCGAGAAGGTTCTTGCCATCTTCGGTGTTGAGGAAGACTACGAGCGCTTCGACGCGGCGGGCGATCAACAGAAGATTGTCGGCGCCCTCGGTAAGGACGGCGTCGATGAGATCATGACGTGCGCCGAGGTCGCGCAGATGCACCTTCAATCGTTCGTGGAAGAAGCCGAGAAGATCAAGGAGAACCGGCCGGGCCCGTGCTGAGACCTGGTCACGCACGCGCTTTTCAAAGCCCGAAATGGCATTGATGACATCTTCCTCACCATCCACATCGCCTGTCTGCTGTGCTGCCTGTTTCTCTTCGAACTGTTCAACACGGCGTTCGATACTGTCTTCGCGCAACTGTGCAAAAGCTGCCTCGAACACAGTCAGCAATTCGAATTTCCAATCGCTGGAAAGCAACAGGCGAATAACGCCGAGAGCTGCACGCCGCAGAGCGAACGGGTCCTTCGAGCCGGTCGGCTTTTCGTCGATTGCCCAGAAGCCGACAAGCGTGTCGAGTTTGTCGGCCAGTGCGACCGTGACTGACACCGGATCGCTTGGTACGAAATCAGCAGGGCCCTGTGGCTTGTAATGCTCTTCGATGGCGGCGGCGACGGAGGGATGCTCGTTCTGCAGCAACGCGTATTTGCGCCCCATGCCACCCTGCAGCTCGGGAAACTCACCGACGATTTCCGTCGTGAGGTCTGCCTTTGCCAAAACTGCGGCGCGCATCGCCAACGCAGGATCGGCACCGACCAGCGGAGCGATGTCGCGGGCGAGCGCCCGGATGCGGGTGACACGTTCGCCCTGCGTGCCAAGCTTGGCATGGAACGTGACGTTCAGCGCATCGAGCCGCGCCATGCGCTGGTCAAGCGGCTTCTTTAGATCGAGGTCGAACCTGATCGCGGCAGCGGCGAGCGTGTGCATGTCTGGCAGATCGTGCTGGTCGGTGTTCCAGAAATACAGCGCATCGGAAAGACGTGCGCGCACGACCTTGCCATTGCCATAGGCGATCTCGCGCCCGCTATCCGTTGCTTCGATGTTGGAGACGAGAATGAACTTGCTTGATAGCCGGTCGGCCTCGCCCTGCTTGCGGGTGACGAAGCATTTCTGGTTGGTCTTGATGGTCAGGCGGATGACTTCCGGCGGGATGCCGAGGAATTCTTCCTCGAACTCGCCCATCAGCACCACGGGCCACTCGACAAGGCCAGATACCTCCTCGAGGAGCCCCTCGTCCTCGACCAGTTCAAGTCCGGATGCGAAAGCAATGTTGTGGGCATCGGAAAGGATCATCTCCTTGCGGCGATCCGCGTCGAGCACGACCTTGGCCTTTTCGAGCTTTGCTACATAGTCGCCGAAGCGTCGAACCGTGATCGGCTTGCTGTCACTCAAGAAGCGATGGCCATAGGTGACATTGCCTGCACGCAAACCATCGATTTCGAAATCGACAATGACCGGCTCTTCGGTCTCGGGGCCGAAGGTGCAGAGAATGGATTGCAGCGGACGCACCCAGCGCAGGCTGCCCGGCTTTGAAGAAGCAGCACCCCAGCGCATGGATTTAGGCCAGGGAAATTCGCGAATGATCCTCGGCAGCAGCTCGGCAATGATTTCCTCGGCAGCACGCCCGGGTTTCGTCAGATGGGCGACATAGAAATCGCCCTTCTTCGGATCGGTATGGATATGCGCTTCGGAAATATCCGACAGGCCAGCGGAGCGCAGGAACCCGGCTATGGCCTGTTCGGGCGCGTTCACGCTCGGACCCTTGCGGTCCTCGTGTACGTCTTTGGAACGGGCATTGAGGCCGCGAATGTCCAGTGTTAGGCGGCGCGGTGTCCAGTAGTCACCTGCTGCCTCATAGGTCAAACCGGCTTCGATCAGTCCATCGGTCACGAGCTTCTTAAGATCGCCCGCTGCCTTGCGCTGCATGCGTGCGGGAATTTCTTCCGAGCGGAGTTCGAGCAGAAGATCAGGCATTATACGGACTCGCTTTTGAAGTTGGCACCACCTGCTTCCGTCAAAAGGAAGGCTTCGCCGCATTGCCGGGCGAGGTTCCGAACGCGCAGGATGTAGCTTTGCCGCTCGGTTACCGAGATGACGCCGCGCGCATCGAGCAGGTTGAAGGCGTGGGATGCCTTGATGCATTGATCATAGGCGGGGAGCACCATCTTGTGCATGGGACTGTTGTCACCCTCCTTAGGCGCACCTGCCTTCAGCAGCGCCTCGCATTCGGCTTCCGCATCCTCGAAATGCCGCAGCAAAGTGGTGGTGTTGGCGTGTTCGAAATTGTGCCGCGAATATTCCTGCTCGGCCTGCAGGAAGACGTCGCCATAGGTGACCTTCTCGTCGCCTTCGAGCCCATTGAAATTGAGATCATAGACATTGTCGACACCTTGCACGTACATGGCGAGGCGTTCCAGACCATAGGTGAGCTCGCCGGAAACCGGCGCACACTCAATGCCGCAGACCTGCTGGAAATAGGTAAATTGTGAAACTTCCATGCCATCGCACCAGCATTCCCAGCCAAGGCCCCATGCGCCCAGCGTCGGGCTCTCCCAATCGTCCTCGACAAATCGGATGTCGTGCACAAGCGGATCGAGCCCAATCGCCCGCAGCGAACCAAGGTAGAGTTCCTGCAAATTGGCCGGCGAAGGCTTCATGATCACCTGGTACTGGTAGTAGTGCTGCAACCGGTTCGGGTTCTCGCCGTAACGTCCATCCTTGGGACGGCGCGAAGGCTGTACATAGGCTGCCTTCCAGGGCTTCGGACCTAGCGAGCGCAGCGTTGTGGCTGGATGAAACGTACCGGCGCCCACTTCCATGTCATAGGGCTGCAGGATCACGCAGCCTTGCTCGGCCCAATAATTGTGGAGTGTCAGAATGAGACCCTGAAACGAACGGGTCGGCTGCATGTGATCAGGCAAGGGAGAAGTCACCGGACGGCCTTTTTTGACGAGAAGGAATGGAGTGCAGGCTTAAAAAACAGCCAATAATGACTGATTTTAAGTCCTTAAATCGATGCATGATCTTATCCGAAAAGTCATGCAACTTTTCGGGACCATGCATTAAGACCTGCACTCAAGCCGGTCAAGCGGTCAAGCGCTCAGCCCTTCTTGTCGGGTGCCAGCGCGGGTGCCGGTTCGATGGGCGGCTTCGGCGCGTCGACGCCGTTCTTGGCCACACCCGCATCCTTTTCGTCAGACAGGCCGTTCTTCAGCTTGTTCTCGATCTTGACCAGTTCTTCAGGTTCAGGTTTGGCGTCGCGGGCATGCGCCCACTGGAATGTTGCCTCCAGCTTACGCCCTGCGCGCCAATAGGCATCGCCCAGATGGTCATTGATCGTGGCATCTTCCGCGCGCAGCTTGACGGCCTGCTCCAGCTGGGCAACAGCGTCGTCGTAGCGGCCGAGGCGGTAATAGGCCCAGCCAAGAGAATCGACGATATAACCATCCTGCGGACGGGCCTCGACGGCCTTCTTGATCAGGTCAAGGCCCTGCTCAAGCTTGATGTTCATGTCGATCCAGGAATAGCCGAGATAGTTCAGTACCTGCGGCTGGTTCGGATAGAGATCGAGCGCTTTGAGGAAATTCGGCTCGGCCTTGTCCCATTCTTTCAGCCGTTCATAGGCTATGCCGCGCTGATAAAAGATCGTCCAGTCGTTGCGGGTGGGCGCCTCCAGCGCTGCGACAGCCTTGTCGTACGTGTCCGCAGCCTTCCTGTAGTCCTTGTCTTGCGAATAGATGCTACCGATCGCCAGATAGGTACGCATATCCCCCGGGTCGCTGGCAAGCAGGCCGTTGAGATGCTGGATCGCCTCGTCATTTCGCTTGAGGATCGCCAGATTGATTGCAAGCTGCATTTCGGCATCGCGGCGATAGGCAGAACCATTGGAAATACGGCCAAAGAAGTCGATGGCCTTTTCTGGCTGATCCAGTTTCGCACTGATATCGCCGAGCTGATAGAGCGTCGCATCATGATCGGGACGCAACGGCAGGGACATCTGCAGATAGAGCTTCGAGAAAGCCTCGCCACCATTGCGGTTGATGGCAGTGGCAAGCGTATAGAGCACCTCTGCAGCACCCTGTTGCGGCGTTTGTATCAAAGGCTTCACGGTCTTTGCATCAGTCAGTTCTTTGCCGAACTCGACAAGGACCATGCGGCCAGAAAGCACATCTGTTGCTTCCTTGACCAGGGCTTCGGCACCCGCCCTGTCACCCGATCGCATCTTGAAAGAAGCATAGGCTTCGACAAGGCGTTCATAGGTGTCCGGAGCCGCGGCCACATTGGCCTTGTCGTCCAGCGCACTCTGGTAGAAGGCCGCCGCCTTGTCCTTCTGTCCGGCCATATCCGCGATCAATGCGGAATTATAGGTTTTGAACAGGCTGAAGCCCTCGGGCCCCTGCAGCTTGTCAATCATGGACAGGGCTTCATTCGGCTTGCCAGCCCCAGCCTTGGCCCAGGCGGAGATTAACCCCGTGATCATGCGATCCAGATCTGACTGGAGCGACAGCATCATCAATGTGTTGACTTTCTGATACTGCTTTCTGTTCAGGGCATCGATGCCAAGCGCCAGACGCGAGAACCGTTCGATTTCCGGAACAGCCTTCAGTTCATCGGCGATCGGTAGTGCCTGCTTGAACTGGCCGTCTGTCAGGAGGACCAACAGCAGGCTTTGCCGCAGCTCGGTGTTTTTCGGGTCATAGGCAAGTGCTTGCCGGTAAAAGGCGATGGCGCTGGCAAAATCATTGCCACGCTCCGCCGTACGAGCGGACAAAAAGGCGCCAGACAAAGTGCCGGCATTCAGGGTCGGCGGATTGCCCGTTGCTGCGGATGCTGGAAGACTGCCAATAACAAACGCAGCAAGTGTTGCGCCCATAACGGAGCCAAGCAATTTACTGCGCTGCATATCAAAAACCCTCTTCACTGTCCCAATTTGAAAATATTGCCCGAATCTCAGGGAAACCATGGCCTTTTTACGGTTATCCCTCAAGGCCAACGAAAGATTCGGATACCGGCCTCACAGGCTCGCGGGCAAATCCGGGCCCGAGTACATCAATTGACGCGGCTGATGCAGAAGTCGATGACTTCGAGAAGTGCATCCTTCTGCGGTGACTGGTCGAGCGGGGCCAACGCATCCCTGGCGATCCCGCCAAAATGCCGCGCACGCTGTATTGTATCACCAAGTGCGCCATAACGCGTCATCAAACCTTTGGCTTTTTCCAGCCCCTTATCGTCATTTGCACCGTTTTCCAGTGCATCCCTCCAGAAAAGCCGCTCTTCCGAAGTACCGCGCCGATAGGTCAGGACGACTGGAAGGGTTATCTTGCCCTCGCGGAAATCGTCACCTGTGTTCTTGCCGAGGTCTTTGGCGTTGCCGCCATAGTCAAGCGCGTCATCGACAAGCTGGAAGGCAAGCCCCAGATTGAGACCGTAGGAGCGCAGAGCCTGCCTGTCTGTCCGCGACGCCGATGCGATAATTGGCCCGACTTCAGCCGCGGCAGAAAAAAGCGCGGCGGTCTTGGCCTTGATCACGGCCAGATATTCGTCTTCGGTTGTTTCGAGATTCTTTGCAGCTGCAAGCTGCATGACCTCACCTTCAGCAATCACGGAAGCGGAGGTCGCAAGCACATCGAGGGCTTCGAGCGAACCGACGTCAACCATCATCTTGAAAGCCTGGCCAAGCAGGAAATCCCCAACGAGAACGCTGGCCTGGTTGCCCCAGATCATCCGCGCCGTGCTCTTGCCGCGGCGCAAGTCACTCTCATCGACAACGTCGTCATGCAAAAGCGTTGCCGTGTGCATGAACTCGACGCTGGTTGCGAGCTTGACATGACCATCGCCCTGGTAACCGAACATGCGGGCCGCAGCGAGGGTGATCATCGGACGCAAGCGTTTGCCGCCGGACGAGATCAGATGGTTGGCAACTTCCGGGATCATCTCGACATCAGACCCGGCTTTCGACAGGATGAGCTCGTTGACACGGCCCATATCCGCTTTCGTCAGATCGATCAGCGGTTGAACGGATCCGGTGCTACTTTTCTTATCGTCAAGACTGACAACGACGCCCAAAACGAAACTCCTACGGTTCTGGCATGATGCGGCGACACCTTATTTTGACAGGCTTTAACCCGCAAGCGGCGAATTGGCGCGCAAAAATAGCACGGGTTACAAATTCGTGATAAGGCCCTGTCTATGCAGCGCCTTGGATTCACAACGGTAATGACATGATTGAAATAATGCGCACCAACGATGTTGTCCTGATTTCATTTGTGGAATCCTTGCTGAAGGAAGCGGGAATCGCGCATTTCGTCGCGGATGCAAACATGAGCATTCTCGAGGGGTCGCTTGGCGTTCTCGCCCGCCGCGTCATGGTCGACGAGAGCCGGGAAAAGGAAGTGCGGCAGCTCCTCAAGGATGCCGGGATCGAACAGGAGCTCCGCGACTGAGCGATGCTGGCGAACGACGCTCCGTATACGGTTGATGCATTTCATCGCGGCCGATTTCACCTGCTGCAGCCCGCAGCAAAAGGACATCGCTCGGGCGTCGATGCGATGATCCTCGCTAGTGTCGTGCCCGACGAATTCAAAGGTCGTCTGGCCGATCTCGGCGCTGGCGCCGGCGCCGCTGGCCTTGCAGTCCTCTCCAGGTGCCCCAACGCACGGGCATCCCTGATCGAGCGCTCGGACTTCATGGCCGACTTCGCCAGGCGCTCTCTGGCACTTCCAGATAACGCGGCATTTGCCGGCCGTGCCGAGGTGATTGAGGCGGACGTCACCCTGACTGGAAAGGCGCGGGTTGCGGCAGGCCTCGACGATAACGGCTTCGATTTTGCAATCATGAATCCGCCCTTCAACCCGCCGACCGACCGTTCGACGCCCGATCCAGTCAAGGCGGAAGCGCACGTCATGACGCAAGGCATGATGGAGCAGTGGATCAGGACAGCGGCAGCCATAGTAAAACCTGGCGGGGCGATCGGCATCATCGCGCGGCCAACATCGATTGCCGACCTTCTCCAAGCATTACAGGGGCGGTTCGGCGGCCTGGTCATCGTTCCGGTGCAGCCCAGACCACAGGACGCCGCCATCCGCATCGTCATCAAGGGTAGCAGGGGCAGCCGCGCCAGCTTGTCTATGCACCCGGCACTCGTGATGCATCACGAGACTGGAAATGGCTTCACCGAACGGGCAAATGCGATCAACAATGGGTTGGCATCGCTGTTTTAGACCATTGAAGCCATTGCGAATTCCCGCGCACGGCTTACATGCTCGTAACAGCAAAGTTCTACAGGAGACCCCGCTTGGCCCGATTCATCAGGAAGTTACTACCCCGCCGCTGGCGTCCCGACTATCAGGAAATACCCGTTGTCCGCCTCCATGGCGTTATCATGACCGGCGGCGGCCCATTCCGGCAGAACCTGTCGCTCAGCTCGGCGGCTGCCGTTCTGGAGAAGGCATTTGCTGACAAGGACGCGCCGGCCGTAGCGATTTCCATCAATTCCCCCGGCGGCTCTCCGGTACAGTCACGGTTGATCTTCCGGCGCATTCGCGATCTCGCCGAGGAAAAGAACAAGAAAGTCTATATGTTCGTCGAGGATGTCGCAGCGTCCGGTGGCTACATGATCGCGATCGCCGGCGATGAGATCATAGCAGACCCCTCCTCCATCGTTGGCTCCATTGGTGTCGTCTCGGCGAGCTTCGGATTTACCGACCTCATCAAGAAAATCGGTGTCGAGCGGCGCGTGCACACGGCAGGCAAGAACAAGGCGACCCTTGATCCTTTCCGGCCCGAGAACAAGGAAGATATCGAACATTTGAAGGCGCTGCAGCTCGAAATCCACGAGACCTTCATCAATCTGGTCAAGGAGCGGCGCGGCGAAAAACTCAGTGACAATCCCGATCTTTTCACTGGGCTGTTCTGGACGGGCACAAGAGGTTTGGAGCTCGGTCTCGTCGATGGACTTGGCGACATGCGCTCCTATCTGCAGTCGCAATATGGCCCGAAAACCAAGCTACGATTGATCTCGGCACCGCGCGGTCTGCTTGGACGCAAGGTCCCGTCAGTCGATGTCCATATGGATCAGCTCGGTTCGGGTCTTGCCAACGGGCTGATCGGTGCTGCCGAGGAACGCGCACTTTGGTCGCGGTTCGGATTGTAAATCGACTACAGACAGGGCCCGGTCCGTGCTATGGTGACACCAGCAATTGCATCGGCAATCGAGGTATAAGGACGATGGCACAGTTGATCTTTTTCGCTCTTGTGGGTGCCGCGGCCTATTACGGTTACCGTTCCTTCAAGAGAGAAGCACAGCGGGTTTCGCAGCGGGTGCGCGAGGCGGAAAAAGAAGTGCAGAACCACGCACAGGGCACACTTGTGCAGGATCCGGAGACCGGCGAATACCGTGTGCGCAAAGACTGATCGCAATGCTCGATACGTCTGAACGCACGATCAGCCTGGCTGCCCCGGCAAAGATCAATCTGGCGCTGCATGTTACCGGGCGTCGGAGCGACGGCTATCACCTCCTTGACAGTCTGGTTATCTTTACGGCTTTCGGCGACAAGGTGCACGTCAAGCACGCCGACGACGATTCTTTTGAGATGTCAGGTCCATTCGGACGCGAACTGCCGGATGATGGGAACAATCTCGTGATCAGGGCGAGGGATGCCCTGCGCCAGCATTTTCCGGAACAGGCCACGCCCGTCGCCATTCATCTTGAAAAGCATCTTCCGGTTGCCTCGGGCATTGGCGGCGGGTCGAGCGATGCCGCGGCCACCGTCCGCTCCCTGGCAGCGCTTTGGGGCATCGAAGCGGAACCAGAACAGCTCGCTGCGATCGGCTTGATGCTGGGTGCAGACGTTCCGATGTGCCTGCAAGGCAGGTCCCTGATTGCGCGCGGCATCGGCGAGGATATCGAGCATGTTGCGGGTCTTCCGCATTTGCCGATTGTGCTCGCCAATAACGGCGTGTCCGTCTCGACGCCGCAGGTCTTCGCGACCCTGGGAAGACGCGACAATCCTCCCCTGCCCGCATTGCCGGCTCTGTCCTCTGTCGCCGATGTCTGTGTCTACCTGGCCAAAACCGACAATCATCTGTTTGCCGCAACAGCAAGCCTGACACCGGCAATTACTGAAACGATGGATGCACTACGTAGTACCGATGCCCGGCTGGTGCGCATGTCCGGCTCTGGCGGCACGTGTTTTGCCATCTATGACGGCGACGGCGAAGCCGAGGCTGCGGCGACAAGCCTTCGCCAAAGACACAAGGACTGGTTTGTTGTCGCTACCCACAGCGTTACGAAAGGAAGTTGATCTTGGCCCGCATCGATGAGACACGCCCGTTTGTGCCCATCAAGATTGCCGTTCTGACGGTCTCCGATACACGCACGCTCGAAGACGACAAATCCGGCAGCATATTGGCGGAGAGGCTCCTTGCCGCTGGCCATACGCTGGCCGAGCGCGCCATAGTCACCGATGACCAGGACAAAATTCGTGATCGCGTGCTTTCATGGTCGAAAGACCCGCAAATCGATGTGATCATCACCACGGGCGGCACGGGTTTTACCGGGCGTGATGTCACCCCGGAAGCGCTGGAGCCGATCTTTGAGAAGCGCATGGACGGCTTTTCCGAAGTCTTTCACCGCATCTCCTACGACAAGATCGGCACCTCGACGATACAGTCCCGCGCGACCGGCGGCGTGGTCAATGCGACCTTCGTGTTCGTGATTCCGGGCTCGCCCGGTGCATGCAAGGATGCCTGGGACAATATTCTGCAATACCAGCTGGATTACCGGCACATGCCCTGCAATTTCGTCGAGATCATGCCACGTCTGGACGAGCATTTGAAGCGCAGCGGCAAGAGCTGAGAGGCTGCCTCGAAACTCTACTGCGGCGGTCATCTGACCTGATTTTCTGCCGCTTCCGGTGCTCACGTACTTTAATGTACGCTGCGCTCCGGTTCTCGAAAACCACGCCACATGCCTCGCCGCACGACTTTCCAGACAGTCTCTGCGCGCTCACCTTGATGCCGCAGGAATGATTTCCGCTCTCAGCCGCTTCATGGCGAGACCGCGCGCCAGATCAACCGCCTTCTTTCCCGGATTGAAGAGTGCCATGGATTGGCGCTTGGAGATCAGCAGCCCATCCGCCAGCGGACTTCCGGGCGAGAAAACCCGGCTGAGAAACGGGCGCCGGTGGGTATGGGAGCGGGTGAAACAGGCAGGCCCCTGCATGCGCTCGATGTGGACCGCTACAGGTTCGATCCAGCCATCAAGCAAGCGCGCTCCGGGCTCAAGAAACAGGAACCATTCACTGCGTGCCCGCCTGAACCCGTCGATCAAGGTCTGGTCCTGCAGGAATATGCAACCGGCCTGATCCGCCACGCGGTGCGTCTGATCGGTGGAGCCATGATCGATGATGATCACATCGCTCAGCAGCCCTTCGACAGCGCCGCCAACCAGACCGCTCAGCGTTCTGGCCAGGAGTTCATCAGAATTTTGGGTTTCAATCAGGACCGAAATCATCAGGAGCCAATATAGTATTATTAAACGAATTTCCATCACTCCTTTAGCTGCATATTGTTCTTGCTTTGTTCTCATATTTTGATAGGAATGTATTCATGTTGCATGAGCGACTCGCTTCGCTCCCGGAGCCCAAGGAGAATGCAAATGAACATCGTCGTGCACGCGGACAAGGCAGCCTTCGGGCAAGGCCGCGCACAACACGCCAACGCGCTGATTGAGGAAGCCGGGCTGCGGATCGACAGTGAACGCCGCCGTGGGCGCGGTGCCGGCATGAATCCGTCCGGACGTTTCGAAGCCGAGAGCCGTCATGTTTATGACGATGGCTGGGAGACGATCGAAAACCTGCCGCCTTTCAAGACGGAAGTTCAAGTCGAGAAGCCCCGTACGATCATCACGCGTAACGATTCTCCCGATATCAGCTTCGACCGCTCCATCAATCCCTACCGGGGCTGCGAACATGGCTGCATCTATTGTTTCGCGCGGCCGACGCACAGCTATATGGGCCTTTCAGCCGGGCTCGATTTCGAATCAAAGCTTTTCGCCAAGCCGGACGCCGCAAAGATGCTGGACAAGGAATTGTCGAGGCCGGGCTACACGGCAAAGACGATAGCAATCGGCACCAATACAGATCCCTACCAGCCGATAGAGAAGAAGTGGCGTATCATGCGCGATATTCTTCAGGTGCTGGAAGCGCACAACCATCCCGTTGGTATCGTTACCAAATCAGCATTGGTGATGCGTGATCAGGATATTCTGGTACGCATGGCCGAGAAGGGTCTTGCCAAGGTCGCGCTATCGGTGACGACACTTGATGGCAAGCTCGCGCGGACGATGGAGCCACGCGCCTCGACGCCGACCCGCCGCCTGCAGGCACTGCGCAGCCTCGCCGATGCTGGCGTACCGGTGGGCGTCATGGTTGCCCCGGTCATTCCGGGACTGAACGACCACGAGATCGAACGCGTTCTCGACAGCGCCCGCGCCATGGGCGCACTCGAAGCCGGTTATGTGTTGCTCCGTCTGCCACTGGAGGTCAGTCCGATCTTCAAGGAATGGCTGCTGCGCAACTATCCCGATCGTTACCGGCACGTGCTTTCGCTGGTACGGTCGATGCGAAACGGCAAGGACTATGACGCCGAGTGGGGAAAGCGCATGCGCGGCGAAGGCCCCTATGCCTGGCAGATCGGACGGCGATTCGAGATAGCGGCCAAGCGCCTCGGCATGAACCTTTCCAAGCGACGTCTGCGCACGGACCTGTTTGCTGCCATCCCGGGGAGTGAGCAATTGTCGTTGTTTTAGCTAACTCTTTGTTTTTACGCAATTCCGGACGCAAAACCGGTTCCCACTTTTGCTGGAATTGCTTCGAAGCTCCGTCAGGCAAATCCCCATCCGGCCTGACGTGACCTTGGGTAGCCCACCCCATCAGCCACCCAAGGGCTTGCAGAGAATCAGAACGAATGCGAGTTTCGTCGCAACATGGCTCGATCGCGTTCTGATTCTCTGCTTCTTCCTCTCGAACCTGGCAAACCTGATTTTGCCATCGAGCGGAAACTTATGCGCAGCGGATTAGACTTTGTCGTCGGCATCGATGAAGCCGGCCGCGGGCCGCTCGCAGGGCCGGTCGTTGCAGCCGCAGTCATTCTGAACCCGAAGAAAATCCCCGAAGGTCTTGATGATTCAAAGCGCCTGACGGCGCAGCGCCGCGAAGAACTCTTTGAAATCATTACAGATACTGCACTTGCCTGCACCGTTGCCAGTATTTCTGCGCCCTCTATCGATGCAAGCGATATTCTACGGGCTGCGCTTGAGGCCATGCGCCGCGCGGTATGCGGCCTTGCCATCTTGCCGGGTCACGCGCTGATCGATGGACGCGATGTGGCCCCCGGTCTTCCCTGCCCCGCTACCGCCCTTATCAAGGGCGACCAGCGCTCGGTATCGATCGCCGCGGCCTCGATCCTTGCCAAGGTGACACGCGACAGGATGATGGCACAGACAGGCCGGTATTATCCGCTTTACGGCCTCGAATCCCATGCCGGTTATGCCACTGAGTTTCATCGCAGCGCCATGGAAACCCATGGGCCCGTCGTTGGCCTCCACCGCTTCAGCTTTTCGCCGCTGAAGGACCGCCAGATCTAGTCAGACGAGTTAGCTCAACCTAACACCACCAAATTTAACGCAGCAGTTGAAATTCTTGTCCCGATTTCGAACTTTCTTGTATCGAAATCTCCGGTTTTCGTACGAGACCCGGATGCTTCGATACCGAATCCTTATCAGATGCGGGATAGCCAAAACAAAAAAGCCGCCTTGCGGCGGCTTCGCTCAGATGAAATGTCGCGTTCTTAATTGAGGCGGGATTTCACTTCCGTCAGCGATGACTTGAACAGGTCTGACGATGTCTTGGTGTCGACCTTTTCAGCCAGGATACGGCTGGCAGCAGCGATTGCAATATCGACAGCCGAAGCACGAACCTCGTTGACTGCCTCAATCTCGGCCTGAGCGATTTTCTGCTCGGCGAGCTTGTTGCGGCGGGCAACATATTCCTCGGTCTTCTTCCTGGCTTCCTCGAGCAGACCGTGAGCCTCACGCTGCGCTATGGCAACGATCTCGGTTGCCTCTTTCTCGGCTTCCTTGCGCTTGCGCTGATATTCGGCAAGCAAGGATTGCGCTTCCTCACGCAGGCGGCGGGCTTCTTCCAGCTCGTCACGAATGCGGTCGGCACGGGCGTCAAGCGATTTGCCGACGGTGCCCGGAACCTTGAGAAAGACCACCAGGAGGAGGAAGATGACGAGACCGACCAGGGCGAAGAATGTTGCGTCTAGTTCCATAGTCGTTCTCCTCAGCTCCGCACGGCTTTGACAGCGGCGGAAATGCTTGCCTTGTCCACGGTGCCGCCAATGATCTTCTTAACTATCTCGGTAGCGGTATCCTCGGCAATCGTACCGACTTCCTTCATTGCCTTGTCCTTGATACCGGCAATGCTGGCCTCGGCCTCGCTCAGCTTCTTTTCGAGCTCGGCAGAGATCTTTGCCTGTTCCGCGTCGGCCTTGGCCTTGGCTTCGTCCGCAGCGGTCTGGGCAATGCTGCCTGCCTTTTTCTTGGCATCGGCGAGTTCCTGATCGTAGGCCGCAAGGGCTTCGTCCGACTCCTGCTTCATGCGGGCAGCCTGATCAAGGTCGGCGGCGATGCGATTGCTGCGCGTCTCGATGGTGCCACCGATACGCGGCAGAATCACACGCGACAGGAACAGATAGAAGACGGCAAACGTCAGAGCCAACCAGAGGATCTGCGATGCAAAATGGGTGGAGTCGAAGGGCGGGAATACAGCCGATTCATGAGCCACACCTGTTTCGGTGTGTGTCTCAGTGGCATGGGCGTCAGGCGTTGTTCCGGGAGCTGCCGGTTCGGTAGCCCCATGGGTTTCGCCCTGAGCGACGATTGTATCGGTTGTGGATGCGGCATGAGCCGGTGACACAAACATGTATTGCCCCCTTTTGAAGACCTTTGCCAATTCACCTGACGGTCATCCGATGCGATTTTCTGCGCTTCCGGTGTTCTGGACCTCAAAGTCCATTGCGCTCCGGTTCTCGAAAATCACACCAGCTGCCTCATCAGGCTGAATTCTCAAACGGTCTCTGGCATGGTTCTCAAATCAATATGCTGGCCGCGGCAGGCGCAGCCAGCATCAGTCACTGTTTGAATTAAACAGCGAAGAGAAGCAGAAGAGCGATGAGCAGCGAGAAGATGCCCAAAGCTTCGGTAACGGCGAAGCCGAATACCAGGCGGCCGAACTGGCCATCAGCTGCTGAAGGGTTGCGCAATGCACCGGAGAGATAGCTGCCGAAAATATTGCCGAGGCCGAGGGCCGTTCCGGCCATACCAAAACAGGCGAGACCTGCACCGATGTACTTTGCTGCTACCGGATCCATATTAAACTCCTTTGGATAGAATGCTCATTGATAGATTTGCGTTTGGCGGAAACCCGCCGGTGAGGTTTTTCTTAGTGACCGCCAGGATGGACTGCATCATTCAGGTACATGCATGTGAGCACCGTGAAGACATAGGCCTGAAGGAAAGCCACCAGGAATTCGAGACCGGTCAGAGCGACCGTCATGGCAAGCGGCAGGATCGCTCCACCAACACCGATGGCACCAAAGGCGCTCAGCGAAGCAACGAAACCTGCGAAGACTTTCAGCGTGATGTGGCCAGCAAGCATGTTGGCGAAAAGACGAACTGAAAGGCTGATTGGACGGGAGAGGAACGAGATGATTTCAATCGGCACCACGAGCAGAAGCAGTGGCGCGGGAACGCCCGAAGGCACAAAGACGCCGAGGAACTTGAAACCATGCTTCATAAAGCCGTAGGTCAACACCGTGCCGATCACGAGAATTGCAAGGGCGAAGGTGACGATGATCTGGCTGGTGACCGTGAAGAAATATGGGAACATGCCGAGCATGTTGGCGACAAGCACGAACATGAACAGCGAGAAGACAAACGGGAAGAACTTCATCCCGGCACTGCCTGCCGATTCGCGCAAGGTCGAGGCGACGAATTCATAAGCCATCTCGGAAACCGACTGCAAACGGGTCGGGATCAGGCCGCGATTGGACGAGGTCAGATAGAGAAATGCCGATGCTACGCCAACCGTGGCAAGCATGAAGGCCGACGAATTGGTGAAGGATAGATCAATTCCGCCCACATCAATGGGAACCCACTTGTTGATATGGAACTGATGAATCGGATCGTTGGACACTCTAACCTCGTCTCTCTCGTACCATTCTTGAGGGCATTTGCCGCCAAGACTTATTCCGGTTTGTCGCGGTCGACCTCTTTGATAGATGTCAAACCACGGTTTTCCGCCACATGCCCTGCAGTGCGCAGGATATTCAGCGTTCCAGCACAAAAACCAAGGAGGAGCAGAATGATCAGCCCCCAAGGTGAAGTACCCAAAAATCGGTCAGCTAACCAGCCCAACCCCGCACCAGCCAGAACGCCCGCGATGAACTCGCTCGACAGCTTCATGGCCTGCGCGACACCGGAGGCGGTTTCCGTCCCCTTGTCACCAGAACTGGATTTTGGCCCCACACCTTTGGAAACAAGCTTTGCTTCCAGAGAGCGGCGGCGGCTGTCCAGTTCATCCGAAGTCGGCATCTTCCCGGCACCCTGCGTTCCATCGACAGAACCTGACTTGTCGGGTCGTTTCCCGGTGGCCATGGCAATGTCCTTTACACGCTGAATGCAGGGCTTCACCCCCGCTTCGAAGTCGCGCGCAACATATTGTTACGCCCCGCGCTAGTCAAGGCGCTGGACCAAGACTCTCAAAGGTAATTTTCGCGCTGAAATTCAATATGTTAGCCAAATATGACTTTATGTCTCACCTCTCGGAGCAAGAATCGCCCCCGAATCCGCGATATTCGACGCCACCCTTCGGCTTGTTGCTCCCGGTTCAGGCCTATTAAACTTCGCATTCCGAATCCCGGTTCCCACAGAATTCTGCTAGGTTGAACCGGAAGCGCTTATGGGGAGAGCCGGATGTTCTTGCAAACTATCGGGGAAGACGAAGCAACCGGCCGAGTTGCCGATATATACGAGGCTCAGAAATCGCAGTTGGGCTTTGTCATGGCAACCGCAAGGTCCTTTACCGCACGGCCCGATTTCCTGCCGATCTATACGGATTTTTTCGAGAAGCTTCGCTCGGGATTCTCGCTTGGCGTGCGTGAGTGGCGCCTGATCACGCTTATTGCCGCAAAACATATACCGTCTACGTATTGTTCCTATGTCTATGGCAAGCAGCTTATTGGTGATCTTGGATCAAAGGATGCCGTGTTGGCCGTGCAACGCGATTTCCGGACTGCGGGATTACCGGAAAAAGATGTCGAGATGCTGGCTTATGCGGAGAAAATCGCCAAGGATGCATCCCAGGTTGAACAGGGTGACATCGACCGGCTGCGATCAGTTGGCTTCACCGACCAACAAATTTGTGACATAGCGCTTTGCGCTGCGTTCCGATGCTTTGTCAGCCGGTTCTTCGATGCTGTCGGCGCCGGTCCCGAGTCCGTCTACATCGACAATGACGACGAATTTCGAACAGCGATGACAGTGGGCAAAAGATATTGATACAAGAAGCTTGATGAGCAGTTCCAAATATTCAATGACAACCTGCTCCTCGCGAACAATAACAATCGAAGGACGTCCGTGCATCAGGAAGTTGGATTAATCGCAACCGTTGCCCTTGGCTTCGTGTTCGCAGCGGTATTGGGCTATCTCGCGGATCGTCTACGCTTGCCTCCGCTCGTCGGATATCTCGTTGCAGGCATCATGATCGGCTCCTATACACCTGGCTTCGTGGCTGACGGTGAGCTCGCCTCCCAGCTTGCCGAGATGGGCGTGATCCTTCTGATGTTTGGTGTCGGCTTACATTTTTCGACATCGGATCTTCTGGCTGTCCGTGGAGTTGCCGTGCCCGGTGCGCTCGGGCGGATCTTTTTTGCAACCTTGATCGGTATCGGTCTTGCCTTCTGGTTGGGATGGGGTCTCGGCGCCGGGTTGGTCTTCGGACTCAGCCTTTCGGTTGCCAGCACCGTGGTTCTTCTCAAGGCGCTGGAAGAACAGAACATGGTGGACTCAGCCAATGGCCGCGTGGCCATCGGCTGGCTGATCGTTGAAGACCTCGCGATGGTGCTCGCGCTCGTGCTGCTTCCCCCACTCGCCGGACTTCTCGGCGGCCATGCGCAAGCGACTTCCGGACCGGACGCAGATGCGGAGGGCATAGCCATCGCTTTGACGCTGGCCATGACGCTGCTCAAGGTTGGAGCATTCGCGGGCATGGCAATATTCATTGGGCCAAAAGTGGTGCCGTGGGTGCTCACCCTGGTTGCGCGCACAGGCTCACGCGAATTGTTCACGCTGTCGGTTCTCGCGATTGCACTTGGCATTGCCTTTGGATCAGCCGAGATCTTCGGAGTGTCGTTTGCGCTTGGCGCGTTCTTCGCCGGCGTGGTCATGAGTGAATCGCATCTCAGCCACCGGGCCGCGGCGGACTCGCTGCCGCTGCAGAACGCTTTCTCGGTCTTATTCTTCGTTTCCGTTGGAATGCTGTTCGACCCTTCCATTCTCGTCCGCGATCCCGTTGCGGTGATCGCTGTGCTCGCACTCATCATTGTTGCAAGATCGGTGATTGCCTTCTGCATCGTCGTTCTGCTGCGATATCCCATTGGAATGGGTCTCTCTATCGCGGCCGGTCTCGCCCAGATCGGCGAGTTTTCCTTCATACTGGCCGGTCTCGGCGTTTCCCTCGGCCTGCTGCCGCGTGAAGGGCAAGACCTCATCCTGGCCGGGGCAATCCTGTCGATCACCTTGAACCCGCTGGTATTGCTGGCGGGCGAAGGCCTGCAAAGAAGCATCCGTTCGACCTGGCCATCGCTCTCCAAGAAATACGGCAAGCGAAACCATGACAAACTCTCCCGCGAACTGGCAATCATCCAGACCCGAAACGAGGAAAGAAACCGCCAGCACCAACTTGAAATGCAGCAGTTGATCGAGACGTTTCCGATGTTTGCGCAGGTTAGCGAAGACTCGCAGGAGGAACTGCTTTTGCTGTTCAGGCCAAAATCGGCGTCGCCAGGCGAACGTGTTGTCAGAGCGGGTGATCGTGGGGACGGAATGTATTTCATTTCTTCCGGTGCCGTGGAGGTTCTGCTAGAAGAGGAGAACGTTCGCCTGGAAGCCGGCGCATTTTTCGGCGAGATGGCACTGCTCAGCGGCGGACGCCGAACAGCCGATGTTGTCGCCGTCGATTTCTGTGAATTCCTCCTGCTTGAACGCCGGGACTTCAATATGTTCATGGCACGGCATCCGGCATTGCGTGCGGCGGTCAGCAACATGGCACGGGAGCGTACGGAGATGAACGTATCGCGCCGCCGGCGCGACCAATCACTCGATGCCACCTGATCGAATGACCTGACACAACCCAGCGTTTCTTGCGGGGTTCTTCAAACCAAACAATAAATGATCTGATCGTGGTTTGAGGGCAAGCAGAAAGCACCGAGCCAGCCGGTGCGTCGGGGACGATTGGCTTCCCCGACCTTTGGGCAAAGGCCCTGCCCTCAACCTTGGAGGTGAACTATGCGGAAGTTTCCGTTTAGCGTCACCCTCATAATGAAAAGGACCCGGACGGGCTGGTCAATGTCTATCCGGGTCCAATTCCATTTATGAGGAACGAGGGACGGGCGAAAGCTCGTTCCCCACTCCAGGAACAATATAGCAGCTTTCCATCGGTTTCCAAGTTGCCTATGGTCAGATCCAGCCGCCGCCATAGGTGCGGTAGAAGATGTGCTGGCCGATCTTGTCGATGCGTTTCATTGTACGCGCCCAGTTGGCTCTTACATAGACCGCGTGATAGTGCGTGGCCGAACCGATTTCGGGCAGGAAAATGCGACCTGAGGTGACGGCAAGCGCGATCTCCTGCGCCACTTTCCATTGCCTTGGCTCGGTGACGTTGAGCTTGCGGCCCTCGCAGGCAAACGAGAACTGGCAGCGGTTGATCCAGTCATTGTTCTGATAGACAACCTTGCAGATGGTCTTCGGATAGGCGGGGTTGCGCACGCGATTGAGAATGACCTGGGCAACGGCGGCCTGTCCCTTGACGCTTTCACTTCTCGCCTCAAAATAAATGCCTGTCGCCAGGCATTTCTGTTCTTCCTTGGTGAAAACGACTGGCGGCAATGGGGTTGCCAGCCAATTGTGATCGCCCTTACCGAGTTGCGGGATGAACCGGCCTGACTCTTTGGGTTCGGTCAGAATTGAATCGAATGGCGATGTCTTGGAATAGTCCGGCGCCGCTGGCGCATAGCCAAGTGCAAGGACGTCCGGTTGATCGTTGTTGACCAGGCCGGCCAGCATTGGCTCAACATCGTCGGCTGTCTTCTCCGGAGCCCGCTTGTGGAAGGCCAGCGCGATCTGGATTTCCTTGCCTGCGATCTTCGGCTTGGCAAAGGCCATCTCGACTTCGACGCCGTGGCTGGGGCGGATCAGCATGCTCGAACGCTGCAGGATCGAGCCGGCACTGAATGCCTTGGGCGGCGCCTTCTTGCTGACAGAGACGATACGGCCCTGCTTTTCAGCACGGTTGATACGGTCTTCATCGGGTGTTGCATCGGGTGACTTCTGTGAGCCATTGATCGCGATACGGCCAATGCCGGGCGCATCAACGCCGCTGGCGGGTACGCTGGAGGTGATCGCCGTTTCATCGACAAAAGACATATTGGCCTTCTGGATCGAGCCCGCGGGTGACTTTTCCAGATAGGAAGTCCAGCGCCCCTGTCCGGATTCGGAACCGGACAAGAGGCTCGCCATGTCCTGGTAGGCGGTCATTGTCGGTGAAAGCAGGAAGATCGCCGCGCCGATGATAAGCGGACCCAAGTGTTTCCGATTTGTCCGGTTCTTCATCCGCGAAGTCGATGCCCGCAAAAACTCAGAGAAACGCACGCCGATACCCCACTCACAACCGAACAATTCTGGTCGTAAAAATGAAGCATTAACCTTGATGGAGAGTTAACGAAGTCGGTCGAAATTTGATTAACGTTTCTTCTTGGCCCTGCCGGCGAAGGGGTTGTCCGAGGTGCGCAGTACAACGCGGATGGGCACGCCCGGCATTTCAAACGTCTCGCGCAAACCGTTGGACAGGTAGCGCACATAGGATGTCGGAAACGCTTCCGGACGTGAGCAGGAGATGACGAAGCCCGGCGGGCGCGTCTTGACCTGTGTGATGTATTTGATCTTGAGGCGGCGCCCGGCAACGGCGGGCGGCGGATGGTGGGTGATCACGCTTTCCATCCAGCGGTTGAGGCGGCCAGTGGAGATGCGGCGATTCCAGACCTCGTCAGTCGTGGCAACGGCGGCCATCAGCTTGTCGATGCCCTGGTTGCGCTCGCCGGAAATCGGCACGGCCCGGATGCCCCGGATCTGCGGCAGGAGCCGCTCGGTTTTTTCGCGCAGGTCGGCCAGTACCATCTGGCGGTTTTCGACCAGATCCCACTTGTTGAAGGCGATGATCGGTGCGCGGCCTTCGCGGATAATCAGATCGGCGATCTGCAGATCCTGCTTCTCGAACGGGATCGTCGCGTCAAGCACAATGATGACGACTTCGGCAAAGCGGATGGCGCGGAGCGCATCGCCGACGGACAGCTTTTCCAACTTGCCCTGCACGCGGGATTTGCGGCGAAGACCGGCCGTGTCGAACAGCTTGATCTTGCGCCCGTTCCATTCCCAGTCGACGGAGATGGAATCGCGGGTGATGCCGGCTTCGGGACCGGTCAGCAGGCGTTCTTCGCCCACCATCGTATTGACCAGCGTCGATTTGCCGGCATTCGGGCGGCCGACAATGGCGATGCGCAATGGCTTGGAGGAATCGTAGGCGGGAACATCCTCGGCATCCGGATCGTCGATATCATCGCCGATCAGGTCGTCCATGGAGCGGGGGGTGGCCGGGATGGTCACAGTGACGGCGTCATCTGCGCTGGGCTTTACGTACTCGTCGGGGAAGACACGTTCCTCGCCCATCGCATCGACGATTGCGTCGCGCAGATCCGGAAAGCCCTGACCGTGTTCGGCCGAGATCGGACAAGGTTCGCCAAGACCGAGCGCATAGGAATCGTACATGCCGGATTCGGCGCCGCGCGCTTCGGCCTTGTTGGCCACAAGGATGACCGGCTTGCCGGAACGGCGGACAAGATCAGCAAAGGTGACGTCGGTCGGGGTGACGCCTGCCTTGGCATCGACGAGGAAGAGGATGAGATCGGCTTCACCGATCGCCGCTTCCGTCTGGGCGCGCATGCGCCCTTCGAGCGAAGCGCTATCGACCTCTTCGAGACCGGCAGTGTCGATGACTTCGAATTTCAGGTCGTACAGCTTGGCGGCATGGACGCGGCGATCGCGGGTGACGCCCGGCAGGTCGTCCACAAGCGCGATCTTGCGGCCGACAAGCCGGTTGAACAGCGTGGACTTTCCGACATTCGGACGGCCGACAATCGCAAGGGTAAAGCTCATCGGGTCAATATCCTTCAACCGGCAGCAGCAGCGGGCGCTGCGCCGGTGCTCTTCAGCATGTCGAGCATCGTGTCGGCGAACTGGCGGACATTGGCTGGGGCGGTCTGGTCATCGGAGATCTGCTGGAAAAGCTTCAATGCATCCGCACCGCGACCGGCCTTCCAGGCAGCAAGGCCAAGCGCCTCGCGGGCGGAATGGCGCATCGGATTGCTGTCGGACGACAGTGCTTCGACACGGCTCGCCACATCATCGTAGGAGCCGGTATCGACCAGGATGAATGCAGCGCGAAGCTTGGCGAGATCACGAATGGCCTGCGGAATCGAGGTATCGGCGGAAACCTTGTCGAAGGCAGCGACGGCACCGGCCAAATCGCCCTTCTGCGCGATGACGCCGGCAGCACGCATGCGCGCCAGCACAGGATAAGCGCCGTAGCCATCCTTTTCCAGCTGTTCAAGCGTTTTCAGCGCCTCGTCGTTCTTGCCGTCGCGAACAAGATTGAGGGCTGCAAGAAACTGGTCGCCTGACTGCGAAGCTTGTTTTTCCGTCCAATATTCATAGAAGGCAAAAACGCCGGTGCCGACAACAATGGCAATCACAGCCCCAATGAGCAGCGAGCCATAGCGGGTCCAGATCGCCTTCACCTTGTCGGAACGCAGTTCCTCATTTACCTCACGGAAAAAGCCGTCGTCAGTCATAGTGCCTCGTGGATGGCCTTGCGCCATCAGATCAAGTGATAAAACGCGGCGCAGCTGGAGCCGCCCGCGCAAAGAGTTCACGCGCTTTTAGTCGGAAAACTGTGCGGATGTAAGAGCAAAGTGAAAATTTGCCGTTTGATGCTGTTTGTAAAGTCTACTACGGCGGTCATCTGACGCGATTTTCTTTGCTCCCGGCGCTCACGTGCCAGTGCGGTATTCGAGCTATCGGCTCTTCGTTTGACCTATGTCATCAATCTGTTGGCCTCCGATGTTACAGTTACGCACTTCTTTCCGTGAGAGGGTTGAACAACGATCTGAATGGGCATGTGGCGCTCTATCGCCAACAGGGGGAACAATCATGACATCAACCCGAAGCAAGCTCTCATTGCTGGCAATCCTGATTGCCGCAGCAAATCTCAACAGCGGAAATGTGGCGTTCGCGCAATCTGGGGCCGACATCCCGCCATCACTTGTCACCCCCGACAAGGTCGATACGCGTCTTGGTACGCTCGACTTCAAGGACGGCGTGCCGAGCAAGGCGACCGCCGAGAAACTCTACGACAACCTCGACTTCACCTACGCCTACCGTGCGTTCATGGACAACTTGCGTGGCGTCAGCATTCAGGGCTTCCGCAAGGGCCTGCAAAGCGTTGGCGTCAAGGATAATGAGGTCATTGTTTTCGAACAGTTGATGGATGCCAAGTCGCTGTTCCTGACCGCGAATGCCGATACGATCTACGTGATGGGTACCTCGATCTCAGCAAGGGACCTGTGGTGCTGGAGACTCCGCCCAAGTTTCTTGGCGCCGTGCAGGACGCCTGGTTCCGCTGGGTGATCGACCTCGGCGGGCCTGGACCCGACCGCGGCGAGGGCGGCAAATATCTGATCGTGGGGCCGGACTACACCGGACCGCTGCCGCAAGGCGGGTTCTTCGTCGCGCGCGCCCGCACCAATTCCATCGTGTGGTTCGGCCGATCGTTCCTGGAAAATCATAGCGATCCCAAGCCGGTGGTCGAAGGGATCAAGAAATTCACCAAGGTCTATCCTTACGAAGTCGGCGGTGTCGGCACTCCCGTCGCCGACTTCCTGGCCGGCAAGACCAAGCTCGGCAAGATCACTCCTCCTCCGCCGACCGTGTTTCACGATGGAAGCGGCAAGGTGATGAATACCCTTCCGCCCAACGACTGGAGCTTCTACGAGATGCTCAACGAGGTTGTGCAGAACGAACCGGCCACCTCGCTCGACCCGGAACTGATGGGCCCGATCGCGGCGATCGGCATCGTCAAGGGCAAACCGTTTGCACCCGACGCACGCATGAAAAAGATCATGACCGAGGCGCTGGAACTGGCGAACGCAACCTCGCGCAGCCTGTTCATGTCCCCGCGCGATCCGAGCTGGTACTACTATCCCAACTCGTCGTGGTTCAACTACCTGTTCCAGACCGGATACGAATTCGAGACGCCGATCCCTGAAATAACGCCCGAGGGTGTCAAGCCATATCCACCCACCGGCTACCGGACCATGGATGCGCGGACCAACTTCTTCTATGGCATCACCGGCATAACGCCCGGCATGGCCATGCGCCTGACCGGTATCGGGTCGCAGTATCTGTTTGCCATGATGGATGCCGACAAGAACTACTTTGACGGCGCGAAGACGTACAAGGTGACACTGCCGAAGGGCATTCCCGAAGAAAACTTCTGGTCGTTCACGCTCTATGACAACATGACCCGCTCGATGCTCGATACGCCACAACGCTATCCGCGCGCCGGCAGCCAGAGCTTTCCGTCGCCGGCAGCCGAGGCCGCATCCGACGGCTCGACGACCATCTACTTCGGCCCGACCCAGCCCGACGGCGTGAAGCGCGGCAACTGGATCCAGACCGACCCCACAAAGGGCTGGTTCACGCTGTTGCGCCTCTACAGCCCGCTTGAGCCATTCTTCACCAAGGAATGGCGTTTAAGTGAAATTGAACTGGTCGAATAACCGGGCGAAAGGGGAAACTCTGCAGATCGATAGAGGCGTTGAAGATTTCCAATTGTCTTCAACGCTTTAGAGCCAATCTGATCGTTTTTTCTGCCTAAGTCCGCTCTTTTCCTGCAATTGCTCTACATCGGCGGTACGCCAATCAAAAGCTCGTGCAATTTCCACACGAAGAGCCCGTAAAGCACGACGCCGATGACGATCGCGATGATATCGTTGGAGGCTGGTCCCGCTACGATATAGGGAGCCGCAAGGCCCGCCCGCTCCTGCCGCTTGATGGCGATGCGATCGGCGACAGCCCAGGCCAGAAACGAGAGAAAAAGGATCAGCGAGGCAAGGTCGCCATTGGCTAGGAGATGCGCCAGTGCCCAGGTCTTGATGGCGATGAGCATCGGATGCTTCAGCGCCGGTTTCATTCTACCGGGCCGGGCGATGTAAGCGCCGAGGAAAATAAAGGCGAACAGCATCAATAATTCGGCGATGTGTTTCATCCATGCCGGTGGTTCATAAAGGATGGGTGCATCCGGCCGGGCCATGCCATAGCCCCACACTAGCAGCACGAATCCGACGAGCGAGATGACCGAGTAGAGGCCTTTCCACGTGTTCTCGCCCCATTGCTCCATCTTGGCGAGACGCCATTCCGGGGCGACAATGCGAACCGAGTGAATTCCAAGAAATACGATGATCCCAAGAATCATTATCAGCATGATCGCCCTCCTCAATGCTGGCGCGAACATAGACCCATGCGACAGATGTTAGAAGGTACTAGAGCAAGTTTTGTCTATTTAGAGCCAGTTCTGTTTCTCGGATGGCGAGACAATCCACGCGGAAGGTGGCGAGGCCGATGTTTACCCATCGGACGAAGCCGCCTGACAAAGTGGTTGCCCGCCAGCCGGAAACCCGAAGGGCCGGCTGAATTTGCCTCAAATCCTTCGGGCTTCGGCTTCGTCCCATGCACACACATCGGTCTCGCCTAACCCCTCGACCTTGAATCCAAATTCACTCCGGCAGAACGACTCTGAATAGACAAAACTTGCTCTAGGCTTGCGGTGGATCGCCGCGTCCGATGATCGCCACAATTCACCTGTAGCGACTCCGCTTCCCTTCCCAGACCGCGGCTCAATAATCATGCGTTCGATTTGCCCAATTCTCGCAGCAGCCCTCGCCTTGTCGCAATTTGCGCCCGCATTTGCGAATAGCGGGTTAGAGCTGCGCGGCACGATCGGCGCCAAGCCGCAGTATGTGCTGATCTCGTTCGATAATTCCGGCAGCAATGCGCTTTGGGACCGCAGCAGGGCGCTCGCCCAGCGCTCCAACGCCAGGTTCACCTATTTTTTGTCCTGCGTGTTCCTGATCAACCGGGACGACCGCAAATCCTATCAGGCACCGGGCGAAGCGCCCGGCCGCTCGAATATCGGTTTTGCCACCTCCAAAGAGGATATTGCAAAGCGTCTGGACAATATCTGGCGTGCCCGCAATGAAGGAAACGAGATTGCCAGCCACGCCTGCGGCCATTTTGACGGCAAGACCTGGTCGAAAGCCGACTGGGAGCGCGAGCTAACCACCTACAGCCAAGTGCTGAGCGAGGCCTGGAGCAAATATGGCAGAGATCCGGAGCCAGAGGGCTGGAAAGCCTTCGTCACGACAGAAATACGCGGGTTCCGCGCGCCCTACCTTTCAGAGAACCCTGCCCTATTGGCAGCTTTGAAGAACAAGGGCTACGTCTTTGACGGAAGCGGCGTTTCGAAAGGCCCGGCGCTGCCCATCCGGGCAAACGGACTTTATCAGTTCGGGCTGCCGACCATTAGTGAAGGTCCGCAGAACCGGCCCGTTATCGCCATGGATTATAATCTCTTCGTTCGCCACTCCGGCGGCTTTGAGCGCACCGATCATCAGGGAGAGTTCGAGAACCGTGCCTATGCTGCGTTCAAGGGCGCTTTCGAGCGGCAATATGAGGGTCAGCGCATACCGTTCCAGATCGGCCTGCACTTTACCTTGATGAATGGCGACGCCTACTGGCGGGCGCTCGAGCGCTTTACCACCGAAGTCTGCACGAAGCCGGACGTGCGCTGCACGACCTACGGTGAATATCTAAAGGAAACAGGTGCCGTGACGCCAGTTGCGGGCGCCGATCTGAGGCTGCCGGCAACAAGCGGCGGGATGTGAAAATTCGCCTGGGGGGTCAACTGGCGCATTATCTACCTCATAGCAATGACTTCCATTGGACATTCTGCACTTTCACAAGATTGCCCGCTTCGCGGCAAGAGCAGATATTTCAACAAAGACTTGTCCAGCTTCCGTTCACTTCACAAATTGGGGCACCAGCGCCCTTTCATCGCCGCCACCGACTTTGTTAGCAGATGATCCTTGCTGTGGCCTTTGGGTTACGCTTGATCGTCGACAGACAGACTGGGGAAGATTGTGCATTGCACAATCTTCTATTCTAAGTAACGTGAACGTGATTGATGGCGTTTTCCACAAGCGATATCCGTCATCAGTTGAAGTCTCACCGTGATTACTTAGGCGAGTAGGTACGGAGATGCTTCAAGAGACTTGGTCCGCGGGCCAAGTCTCTTTGGAAGCCCGGCGCTTCGCTTGGGACGCTTAATCATTTTTTAACCATGCAGGAGCAGCCTTTGATGGCTGACCCCTTCCCCAAGTCCCCATCCAGGTCAGTGCACCCGACCGCTACCCCGATTAGCGGTCGGGCCTTTGGTCATCACTCCAAATCCTTTGGTCATCACTCCTATTATCGAAACCACGACTTATTGTTAAATATCGGAAATAACTAGATATTTCGAATGTGCCCGCTAACGGCATAGGCTCGGCGTCCAGACCCAGACCACATTCACCAGCTCCGCCGAGCCTTTCTCCGATATTGTGGCGTTACGAGTTTTGTTGTGATTTGACTCAAATTGTCCGCAGGACGACAGTGCATTGTCGGATCTTGGGTTCGACGGGGCTCGGTGTGCAAGCTTACTCTGCGGGCAAGCTGCCGGGCCTCTATCAACGCCCGCGACCATCCAACCACGTGAAAAATGCGGCTGCGGCGAGGAAGAAGCGCTGAAAACTCCTGCCTGGTGGCGTGAATCATTATCTTCCCCACAGCTACCTTTGGCGCATCAACATTGTGCACCTCCAAAGCTCGTCTGATGCTGGGAAATTATGAGTATGAAGACGAGCGGCGGGATGTGACCGCCGCTCGCAGGGTTTGAAATATCAAGCGTCCTCGGACTGTGTCTTGAGATAACGCTCGTCAATCTCGGGCAACGGCTCATCATAGATGACAGATTCGAACGCCCGCAGACGCTTGTAGACGGAAAGCAGTTCGACGATCGTCGACCATGACGTCACAAGGTATTGGAACGAGGACGTCACCTGCGAAAACGCAAAGGCTACCTGGTTCATGAGGCCAAGTGTGATCTTCCCTGCCACGATGGAGGGCCCCATGATCAGGAACGAGAAAATACCGTTCGCCTGGCCGTACATGTAGCGAACCACATTGAAATAGACATAGTGGAAGTACATCCGGAAATAGTTCCGGCGGACATTGTCAAAGAGCTCGCGCACTGTCACCGGTTGCGCGCGGTCATCATGATCCTCGCCATAGACGAGCTCCTTGCGATAGGCGGCCTCAACGCGCTGGTTGCGGAATTGCAGGCCGGGAAGTTTCATGCCCGCGACAGCAATTGTGATCGTGCCGAGGATCGACCAGAAGATGGCCGCCACAACGAGAGCGTTCGGGACGTGCCCGAAGAACGGCAGTTCCGTGATGTTGGCGGACAGGTGCAAAAGCACTGGAAGGAACGCGATCAGAGTCATGATCGATTGCACGAAATTGGTGCCCAATCCTTCCATGATCGTGGAGAAGCGCATCGTATCTTCCTGAACGCGCTGTGAGGCACCCTCGATGTGACGCAGCTTGCTCCAATGATCCATGTAGTAACCGTTCATGGCGATGCGCCAGCGGAAGATGTAGTGGCTGACAAAGAACGCCGTCAGGACGCTGACGAAGACCCCGACAAAGGCAAGGCCGGCAAAGGTGGCAAAGCCGGTATAATATTGATCAATGGTGATCGGCGCCGTTTTCGCCATTGCGCCTTGCACCATATCCCAGAATGGGCCGTACCAATTGTTGATCGCGACGTCGACCTGGACCTGAAAGTAGATGATGAACAGGATCAGCGCTGAACCGAGAATGGACCATGTTTGCCAAGGGTGGGGAGAAAACCACGACCAGAACGCGTAAAAGATTGCTACACAGATCGTGTAATAAATGTAGAACCAGATGAATGGCTTGGTCGCGAAAATCGCAATACCCACGACAGGCGGGACGTCCGGCGCCGCAGGCGGCATGCCAAGATAAGCGCCAAAATCACGCCCGGCAAAGAACCAGAACAGCACGGCCGCCAATGACCAGAGCACTGCAGAAATGAAGAAGAGCTTTGGCTTGGGAAAGAATGAAATAAACACGGTGGTAGATCCCTCGGGGTGAAAAGTCGCAATTCAGAGTTGCTCTGAGTTGCACTTAACAGCACGATTTGGGCAAAGAGTGAACAGCGGCAATTAAATTGCTGTAATCTTTGACATCAGGCTGACAACGGCAGTTGTGTGGTTCGAACCACGCACGAGCAGCATGCTACTCGAGAGCAATCCTCACCCCTGCTGACGGCCAGCCGAAAAAGCGAAGAATGCTGCCACGACAAGGCTTGCCGCTGCTGCGAGCGTGGCGAAGGTGAAGTCGCCGGTGATATTGGCGAGGTAACCCGCAATCAGCGGACCGATGATCTGGCCGATGCCGAATGCCGCAGTCATCACCGCCATGACCCGGCGCGGCGAGTGCGGCAGGAGCACACGTCCTGCCTGGAAGCCGAACGCCGTGATGACGATGAACGTCAGTCCGAGAAGCACGCCGCCAAGCAAGGGACCAACGGGCGATGGGAGGACAACGCTGGCAGCAACGCCAATGGCCTGCACCGCGCAGCCGAGCGCCAGCGCAATGAACGGGCCGACCTTGCGCAGGAGCGGCGTCCACAGCCAAACGGAGATGGCCCCGCAAGCACCCGTGAGCAGCCAGACCAGCGCTTCCATCCCTGCCCCGCCATGGCTGGAGCGCACAATCGCGATAATGAAGGTTGCCGTAATGATGTAGCCGAAGCCGAATATGCCATAGGCGATATTGATCTTGATAAACGGCGACGTCCAGGCGACGGGCGGTTCCGTTGCCGCCACACCGCTGCGCACCGGTCCCTGTCTGATCAGCGTCAGAACGGCGAGAAGCCCGAGGGCCGACAGGATGGCCGCGCGCTATCCAGTTTTCCCGCCAGCCATAGCCGCTGGCGGAACTGAATGCGACCAGCAGGGAGGAAAGCGCTATGCCGGTGCCGACGCCGCCAAAGTGAACGGCCTGCAAATCCTGGCGATTGGCGAGCGCAAGGTGACTGAAGACGATCGTTGCGGTGAAGACCAGCATGAAGGCACTGGCTACACCGGCGAAAAACCGCACGATCGAAAACACTGCAACGCCATCGCTGACGCTCATGGCAAAGCACAGCGCAGCGCTTGCGGCAATCGACAGGTATACCAGCGGGCGCTCGATCCCCGATGCCCAGCCGAAGCCCGCGATGATCGCCCCGAGAAGGTAGCCGACATAATTGGCCGAGGCGATGATGCCCGCATCGCCGGGCGTCAGGCCAAGTTCTGTCATCATGCCGGGCAGGATCGGCGTGAAAATGAACCGGCCGATACCCATGCCGATGGCCATTGCCACAAGACCGCCAAGCGCGAACCGGACAGGATTGGAACTGGGAGGATTCATGCGGCGGACATTATCGCCGCCCGGCGCAGTGACAAGCCAATAAATTTGATCGTTTGGTAATTTGGAGTGATCGATTGGGCTTGCCTGTGGGATCGTGGTTGCAAATACTTAGGTTTTATCCTAAGTATTATTGCGAATGTATGAGAAGGAGCAATTCACATGGGACCCGCTCTCAATACGGCGCCGAGCCTGCCACCCATCGACGGCATTTTCCGCGCGCTGTCCGACCCCACGCGCCGTCATGTGCTGGAGCGCCTGACCCGCAGCCCGGCATCGGTGAGCGAGCTTGCAGAGCCGTTCGACATGGCCCTGCCCTCCTTCGTCGAGCACCTCAAGGTTCTCGAAGGGAGTGGGCTTGTGCATTCAAAGAAGACCGGGCGCGTCAGGACCTATTCGCTCGTCCTCGAACCCTTGCAACTCGCGGAGAACTGGCTGGCGACACAGCGCACGCTTTGGGAGCGCCGCCTCGATCAACTCGGCGATTATCTCATTGAACTCAAGGAGAAAAACGCATGACGCAATCTATTGTACCCAATCCCAAGCTCGACCTCGTGCTCGAACGCGTTGTCGACGTGCCGCGCGAACTGGTGTGGAAGGCCTGGACGACGCCCAAGCATGTTGCCAAATGGTTCACTCCGAACCCCTGGTACATCTCCGACTGCGAGATCGACTTGCGGCCCGGCGGCATTTTTCGGACGGTCATGAACGGGCCAGACGGCGAAAAGGCGATCAACCACTTCTGCTATCTGGAGATCGTTCCGAATGAGCGGCTGGTGTGGACTGATGCTCTCTTACCCGGATACCGCCCTGCGGAAAAGCCCTTTCTCACGGCGATCATCACGCTGGAAGCCCATGGAAATGGCACGAAATACACCGCGATGGCTATGCACCGCGACGAGGCAACGCAGAAGCAGCATGAGGAGATGGGCTTCTTCGACGGCTGGGGCACAGTGTTCGACCAGATGGTGGCCTACGTCAAGACGATATGACCATAGACTGCTCAAGTCTTAGGCAATCACTCAGGACTGCCGACGAAACCAGCATCTCGCCTGCCGCGGCGAGGTGCACCTACTAGCTGCAACCGGCAGTTTCATTGATCTGTTCGCGCGCATGCAAATGTTCCGGATGTTTGGCATGGGACTTGCTTCAACAAATCCTGAGAACAAGCCAGAACAGGAAACATGCAGATGAAGCGCAGACAATTTCTCCTCACCCTCGGTGCCGCGGTCATGATGATGACGCCCCTGCTGGCGCCCAAGGCCGCGCATGCCGACGCGCTCGCCGATATCACGGCACGCGGTACGCTGCGTGTGGCAGTGCCGCAGGATTTCCCGCCCTTCGGCAGTGTTGGCACCGACATGGCGCCCATGGGCTATGACATCGACATGGCCAATCTGATCGCCGGGAAACTCGGCGTGAAGACCGAACTGGTGCCGGTAACGAGCGCCAACCGCATTCCCTACCTGCAGACCAACAAGGTCGATCTGGTGATTTCCAGTCTTGGCAAGAACGCAGAACGCGAAGCGGTCATCGATTTTTCAACTCCCTATGCGCCGTTTTTCAACGGCGTCTTTGCGCCAGAGTATATCGCCGTATCGAAAGCCGAAGATCTCTCCGGCAAGACGGTCGGCGTCACTCGCGGCGCCATCGAGGATCTCGAACTGACCAAGATCGCCACAGGCGACACGGTCATCAAGCGCTATGAAGACAATAATGGTACGATTTCCGCCTTCCTCTCCGGCCAGGTCGAAGTCGTGGCGACTGGCAATGTGGTTGCAGCGGCCATCCTTGCCAAGAACCCGCCCAAGCGCCCGGAGCTGAAGTTCCTGATCAAGAATTCTCCCTGCTATCATCGGCCTCAACAAGAATGAGCCGGCGCTGCTCGAAAAGGTCAACGACCGTCATCGCATCCGCCAAGATCCGATGGTTCACTGGACAGTATTGCGCAGAAATGGCTGGGTGCCGGCATTCCGGCCGATCTCTAGGATCCTGACCTTAAACGACCATCGCTCGGCGCCCTCGACACGGGGCGCCCATCGCTCTCGAGCGGACGGGGGTTCCACTTGACGTACATGTTCGATTATCGCCTGGCTGGCCCAGTACTGGCCCGTGCTGCTGAAAGGCATTCTCGTTACCATCCAGCTGATCGCAGTCGGCGCGGTAGCCGGTATAGCACTCGGTATCGCCTGCGCCTGGGTTCGAAGCCTCGGACCGCGCTGGTTGCGCCCGCCGGTCGACTGCCTATGTCGAACTGATCCGCAACACGCCGTTCCTGATCCAGCTGTTCTTCATCTTCTTCGGCCTGCCGTCGCTCGGCCTGCAGATGAGCGAACTTACAGGCCGCCAATCTCGCAATGATCGTCAATCTCGGGGCCTATAGCTGCGAGATCATCCGGGCGGGTATCCAGGCAACGCCCCGCGGCCAGTTCGAGGCCGGGGCCAGCCTTGCCATGACACCGTTCGAGACCTTCCGTCACGTCGTCCTTGTCCCGTCGCTGCAGCGGATCTGGCCGGCGCTCTGCTCTCAGGTGATCATCGTCATGCTGGGTTCGTCGGTCGTTTCGCAGATTGCTGCTGAAGACCTGACATTTGCCGCCAATTTCATCCAGTCCCGCACCTTCAGGGCCTTCGAAGCCTATTTCGTCTCGACGGCAATCTACCTGGTGCTGGCGATCCTGCTGCGGCAGGTGCTCATCGCGGCCGGTTCGTTCATTTTCCCGCGGAGGAGCGCGCCGATGATCGAATTTTCACTCTGGGACATCGTGCGCAACCTCCTGCTGGCGGCGCGCTGGACGGTCGCTCTGTCGCTGGTATCCTTCGTCGGGGGCGGCTCTGGCCGGAACGCTCCTGCTGTTCATGCGCATCGGACGCCGGCGCGCGCTGAGGCTCTTTGCCAAATATTATGTCGAGCTGTTCCAGGGCACGCCGCTGCTGATGCAGCTGTTCCTGGCCTTCTTCGGCCTCGGCCTTTTCGGCATCGACGTCCCCGCCTGGCTGGCTGCGGGCGTTGCGCTGATCCTCTGGTCCGCCGCATTCCTGACGGAGATCTGGCGCGGCTGCGTCGAAGCGATCGCCAAGGGCCAGTGGGAGGCATCGTCAAGCCTCGGCATGGGCTATGTGCAGCAGATGCGCTACGTGATCCTGCCGCAGGCGCTGAAGATTGCGATACCGCCGACCGTCGGCTTCTCGGTGCAGGTCGTCAAGGGCACGGCCCTCACCTCGATCATCGGTTTCGTCGAGCTCTCCAAGGCCGGAACCGTCGTGACCAATGCGACTTTCCAGCCGTTCACCGTCTATGGGCTCGTCGCGCTCATCTATTTTACGCTGTGCTGGCCGCTGTCCAAGAGCAGCCAGATACTGGAAAGGAAGCTCAATGTCGCTCATCGAAATCACTGAAGTCCGCAAGAGCTTCGGGGCCAACGAGGTTCTGAAGGGCATCAACATCGACGTCGATCCGGGCGAGGTGATCGCCATCATCGGCAAGAGCGGTTCCGGCAAGTCGACACTGCTGCGCTGCATCAACGGACTTGAGACTGATCGACGACGGATCGATCTCCGTTGCCGGTGCTCAACTGCTGCCGGATGAGCTCCATCTCAAGGCGTTGCGGTTGAAGGTCGGCATGATCTTCCAGCAGTTCAATCTGTTTCCGCATCTGACGGCCGGCGGCAATGTGATGCTGTCGCAGATGGTGGTCAAGAAGACACCCAAGACCGAAGCCGAGGCCATGGCCCGCAAGATGCTCGAGCGCGTCGGCCTTGGCCACAAGTTCGATGCCTTTCCGGACGAACTGTCCGGCGGCCAGCAGCAGCGCGTGGCTATCGCACGGGCGCTGGCGATGCAGCCGATCGCGCTGCTTTGCGACGAGATCACCTCGGCGCTCGACCCGGAACTCGTCGGCTGAGGTTCTGGCTGTCGTGCGGGAACTCGCGGCGGAGGGCATGACGCTGCTGATGGTCACGCACGAAATGCGATTCGCCCGCGACGTGTGCAGCCGCGTGGTGTTCATGCATCAGGGCCGGGTGCACGAGATCGGCCAGCCGGAGGAGGTCTTCGCCGATCCGAAGACACCGGAATTGAAGCAGTTTCTGGGGGTGCACTAGCAGGAGACGCAGAAGCCCTCCTGTTCCGGCCCTCTCTAGTCCAGCCGGAAACCGGCTTTAAGGACGACCTGGAAGCTGGCCACCTTGCCATCCATGATGTGACCTCTGATCTGGTCCACTTCAAACCAGTCGAGCTGTCTCACGCTTTGCGATGCACGCGTGATGGCGTTCTTGATCGCTAAATCAACCGAATCGGTTGAGCTGCCAACGAGTTCGATCTTCTTGTAAACATGATCTTCACTCACGAGATACTCCTCCCGGGCTGTCCTCGCCGTCGTCTGGAATGTTCGGCCTTCAACCCATACCGACATACTGGCCCGATCAGGTGCAAATGTTAAGTTTTCATGCAAATGGCGCGCCAAAGAGAACCGCATTGATGGGAAATCAGCCTGCTATCTGCGGAAAGCCGTGACTTTTCGCCAGCCACGCGACGAGCAGCGTCGGGATGAGCAGGGCGACGAGGGTCCACGGGAAGGAGCCGACCCCAAGCGTATCGAGGAGGACACCCCCGGCGAGCCCGCCGCCTGCAATCGCGATGTTCCAGACCGTGACGATCATCGATTGCGCGACATCGGCCGCTTCGCCAATGGTTTTGGCGGAAGCGGTCTGGAACAGAGTTCGCGGCGCCTCCATAAGCCATGCCCCAGGCGCCGACTGCCCCATAGCAGCCGCCGGAAACATGCCCCACAGACCGAGCGCCAGCGAAGCAAGGGCGAAGAGTGCGGTGCTGATGAGCACCAGTTCACGCAGCCAGCGGTCGATTGCCTGCGGCGTTTTCTTGAGAGAGGGAAATCGACGCCGCGACCGGCGCTGTGCCTGTCGCATTCATTTCGAAGCCGTTCCGGCAAGAGCTGTCAGCTCGGCTGCGACACGCTTCGGCAGCACCAGATCGTCAACCCTGTAAGTGTGAAACTCACTCGTGGAGACGTCGTCGAGCTTACGGAATTTCTCAAGAAAAACAGGATCTGAGAAAAACTCACCGACATCGCCTTCCCCCGAGATGGCTTCGATGTTCACCACTGTTTTTCCGTCCGTGCTCTTGGCAAGGTTGCTCCAAAGAAATCCCTTCTTGCGCTCCGCCACATAGTGGACGACGTCCTGAAATCAGACGAAACGCTTCTTCCTGCTTGCCCGGAAAGGGATGGATTACGTTGATAATGAAGACTGTCGGCTGCGGCGTGCGCGTAAATGCTGGTTGCGAGGATTGGGGCATGCTCGAAGGTCCTTGCTATGGCTGTTGTTTCCTTCCCGTTATGACGGGATTTTCTGTTCAGAAAAATAGGCTATAATTCCGATGACAATGGACATAAATCTCCGCAATGAAAGGGTGAAACATGGACAGTCTCGGCGCACTCAACGCCTTTGTTCAGGCTGCGGAAGTCCGCAGCTTCACGGTGGCAGGACAGCAGCTCGGCGTTTCATCCTCAGCAATCGGCAAGGCTGTCGCACGGCTGGAGGAGCGGCTCGCTGTTCGCCTCTTCCATCGCTCGACGCGCACGATCACGCTGACACCGGAGGGTTCACTCTTCCTTGAGCGCTGCAGGCGCATCTTCTGCGAGATAGAGGCGGCAGAACTGGAACTCGCACAGACCAGAGACGTGCCACGCGGCAAGCTACGCATCAGCATGCCGCTCGCCGGCATGCTGATGATGCCGACGCTGAGCGCCTTCATGCGAGCCTATCCCGAGATCGAGCTCGACCTTGATTTCACGGACCGGCTCGTCGATGTGATCGATGAAGGCCTCGATGGCGTCGTACGGGCTGGCGAGGTAAGCAATTCGCGGCTGATGACCCGGGTGTTGGGTACGTTCCGGCTCATTCTCGTCGGCTCGCCGGATTATTTTGCGCAGAAGGGTATTCCGCAGAAGCCCGATGATCTCAAATCCCACGCCTGCCTGCACCACCGCTATG
Source organism: uncultured Alphaproteobacteria bacterium (assembly GCA_963777425.1). Taxonomy (GTDB): domain Bacteria; phylum Pseudomonadota; class Alphaproteobacteria; order Rhizobiales; family Rhizobiaceae; genus Phyllobacterium. The sequence goes on from CAVZQS010000013.1 coordinate 280,467, forward strand.
CGACCAGTGGCAAGCTCGAGCGATGGCCGCTTCGTGGCGGGCGCAAGGAGATCGATCTGCCGACGACAGCCGTGGCGAACACGATCGAGCCGCTGATCTACATGGCCGAGCAAGGGCTCGGTATCACCTGCCTGCCGGACTTTGCCATCCGCCGACAACTCGTGGAGGGCACACTTGTGAAAGTGCTCGGCGATCACACCGAGCACGAGGGCACATTCCGGATGCTATGGCCGTCAAGCCGCTATCTCTCGCCGAAGCTCAGGGTTTTCGTAGACTTCATGTCGCAGAATTTGTTCGCGGCATGATCGCGCGCACTTAATTGTCTTAGATCGTCACGACAATCTTGCCGAATTGTTCGTTGGACTCCAGATAGCGGTGCGCCTCGACGATCTGGTCGAACGGAAAGGTCCTTGCAATCACTGGCTTAAGCGAACCCGATTTCAGCCCACCCAGAATGAACGCCTTCGCGGCCTCCAGGCGTGCCGGATCGCTGACAATCTCATGAATAAGGTAGCCGCGCAGCGTCAGGTGCTTGCTCAGAACGCTGAATAGCGGAAAAGGTGTCGCCTCCGGGCTCAACCCGCCATATTCGATGAGGATGCCACCGCGCGACATCGCGGCAGTCAACGGCTCGAACGCCGGGCCGCCAACCGCATCGAACACGACGCGAACGCCGCCCGAACCCGCGATGTCCTTCAGCCGCGCTTCCAGATCTTCCTCCGCTGACGCGATGACATGAGCGGCGCCGAACGCACGCAATGCCTGCTTCTTGGCGGACGTCCGCGTGACCGCGACCGGGGTAGCACCAACCATGGTGGCAATCTGGATCGCGGCAAGTCCGACACTGCTGGATGCGGCGGTAATGACGACAAAGTCCTCCTTGCGGAGCTTGGCGATATCGATCAGCGCACCATAGGCGGTGACATATTGCATCCAGACGGCCGCCGCGGTCTCCCAGCTGAGCGACGGCGGGTGCTTCACGACAAGTTCCGCCGGAAAGGTGGCAACGTCGCCATAGGCGGGCCAGCGCACCATCGACAGCGGCGGAACGACACTGACGGCATCGCCCGGCTCGAAACCCTGGACGCCTTCGCCGACCGCCGCGACAATACCTGCTGCCTCAAGGCCAAGTCCCGATGGCAAGGGCGGCGTCTCAATATAAGAGCCCGCACGGATCAGGGCTTCCGCGCGGTTCAGGCCCAATGCCCTGACGTCGATCTGAACCTCGCCCCGACCGGGACCCGCAACCTCCATGTCCTCGATACGCAAAACCTCGGGACCACCATGTTCATGAAAGCGAATAATACGCGCCATTTGGCTACAACTCCAAAATATTTGAACGGAATAAGCTATGACAGCGGGCAAACCTTGGATAAATATCGCTTTGGGCAGAACAATAGAAACCAGGAGTTTCGAATATGGATCGCCTCACAAGCATGGCCGTCTACGTCAGGGCCGTCGATCTCGGCTCTTTTGCGGCGGCCGCGACGGCACTCGACCTGTCCGGACCAATGGTCGGCAAGCATGTGCGTTTTCTCGAGGAGCGTCTGGGCGTGCGCCTCCTCAACCGGACGACGCGCCACCAGAGCCTGACGGATTTCGGGCGCGCCTATTATGAGCGTTGCCGCATTGTGCTTGCCGAAGCGCAGGCTGCGGACGACCTTGCGGCGGATCAACTGTCAGAACCGCGCGGACGCCTGCGGGTGACCATGCCCGCACTTCTCGGTCGGCGCTGCGTCGCCCCTATCCTGCTTGAGCTTGCGCAGAAATATCCCGCCCTCGAACTTGACCTGTTTTTCGGCGACCGCATCGCCGATCTTGCTGAGGGCAGTTATGACCTCGCCATCCGGACCGGCGCTCTCGAGGACATGGCCGGGGTGATTGCACGCCGCATCGCACGTCATCGCATGCTCGTGTGCGCGTCGCCGTCCTATCTCGATAGGTACGGCCACCCTCAGCAGTTAGAGGATCTCGGCAGCCATAACGCCATCATCTACAGCCGTCCGGGCTGGGTCCACCCCTGGCTGTTTCCGCGAGATGGCCAGCCTCTGGCGGAGGTCACGCCCCCAAACCGCTTGCGGCTCGACGATCTCGACGCCATCGCCGACGCGGCGACCGCCGGCATGGGGCTCGCCTGGCTTCCGTCCTGGCTCATTCGCGAGCGTGTTGAAGCGGGCGCTCTCGCGCCGCTCCTTCCGGACCAGCCGGCATATGTCTTCGACAATTATGCGCTGTGGTTGCAGACGCCGCACTTGCCGCTGAGAGTCCGCCTTGCTGTGGACACGCTGGCGTCCGCCTTGCCCAAGGTCATGGCGTGACGCCGGCGCGCGCAGTCTTACGTCGGCATCTTGTCAAAATGCGGCAGGGCCGGATCGGTATGATCCCAGGTGTAACCGCGTATACGGTATGTCACCATTTGCGGCTGATACAGGCCGGGATCGTCTAGGCTTGCAGCGTGGACAGTGAAAAGGTTCGGCATGCCGGCGAACGTCAGGTAGACGGGTGATCCGCAGGTGGGACAGAAGCCGTGCGATTTCATGTTGCCGCTCTCGCCGGCGACGTCCCAATGGTTCGCGTCGCCCTCAAGGTTCACATCTGCATCCACGAAGGTCAGGTAGGAACCGTGTCCGGTGCCGCTGCGGCGCTGACAATCGCGGCACTGGCAGTCGTTCATGACCACCTGTTCGGCAGAGACTTCATAATGGATCGCGCCGCAGGCGCACCCGCCGGTAAAAGCCTTGCTCATGCTGTTTCTCCTGTACTAGCCCTTCTTGGGTCATGACTATCCACGGGCGGCGGGCGATTACCCGCCGAAATCCAAGATCGTTTCGTTTAGCAAAGAATGGTGCAGCTCAGTCTTTGTTGTACTCGTCGTTGCGGCGCCACCAGACACCATGCTCATTGCGTCCCTTGGGTGCCCGGTCGAGCCACTGGTACATGGCCCAGATGCCGTCCACGCCGCGTGAATAGGCGGAATAGGTGTGATAGACGGCGCCGTCTTCGAGCGCGAAGGCGCTTATGCCCGGCCTCTCGCGCGCATACGTGTCCGGATCGGTTCCGGACATGGCCGCGAAGGTGGCGTCTCGCCCCCGGACGCGGCTTCCGGTTTCGGTTCCCGCACGTAGTTGTATTCGATGCCCTCGCGCTGTTGCCTCTCGGTGAACGAGGTACTGAAGTCGTAATTGAAGTCATCGCCGAACGAGGAAGCCCAGGGAAACGTCCAGCCCAATCGCTGCTTGTAGGCCTGCAGCTTTGACCAGCGGCGCACGCGACACTGCCGTGAAGGCGACGTCGTGGTTCTGAAGGTGGACGACAATGCCGTTGAACCCATCGGCGATGGCCGAGCAGGACGGACACCCCGCCTTGTAGTCAGGGCCGAACATGAAGTGGTAGACGAGGAGCTGCGAGCGGCCTCCGAAGAGGTCTTTAAGCGAGGCGCTTCCTGCGTCTGTCTCGAAGCGGTAATCCTTGTCGATGCGGACCCATGGCAGCTCCTGACGTTGTCGTGCCACCGCATCGCTGCGCCGCGTCAACTCTTTCTCTTGCTTGAGCAGCTCGAGCCGGGCAGCAAGCCACTCTTCACGGGTGCCGGTCATGTGCTTCGTCATTGCTCTTCTCCTTCGCGTTGTACCATTCCCCCGAAAGATCGTCGCATCTAGCTCAATGCTTCTTCGACGAGTCCTGTTCCGCAGCGATCGCGTCGAGGTTGCGGACAACCTTCTTCCAGCCATCGCTCATGTTCCTGAAGGCAATATCGTTCTTAGGCAGCACGAAGCCGGAATGGACGAGGCGAACGCGCGTGCCATTTTCAACCCTGGATAGGATGAAGGTGACCACGGTGTCGAGCTTAGAACCGTAACCGACATTGCTCTCGTGCCCGCCTTTCCAGGCATAAACGAAGCGCTCGTTCGGGATCAACTCCAGGACCTGGCAATGAATGACCCCGTCCCATGCGCCTGCCGCAGTCGTCTGAAACGTAAAGCGATTGCCCTCGACCGGCTCAAACCCTGTTGGCTCCATAATCCAGCGTGCCATCAGTTCGCCACTCGTCAGCGTTTTCCAGATCGTCTCCGGCGCATGCGGGAAGATTTCATCGACGACAATGTCGTGCGTGTCGGTCTTCAGTGCGGCGTTGTTCATGGATCGATCTCCTTCAAGAGGGTGCGCAGATTGGAGAACCGCTCGCGCCAGAAGACGCCATAGTGGTTCATCCAGTCAAAAAGCGGCTCGAGCCCTTCAGGCTCGGCGCGATAATAGACTTTCCGTCCATCTGGCCGTTCGGCGACCAGGCCAGCCTGCTTCAGTGATTTGAGGTGCTGGGAAATAGCGCCCTGGGTGACGCCGCTGCCCCGGGTCAGCTCAACCACGGTGATCTCGTCAGAGCTGGCTACCCGTTCGAACACAGCCCGCCGGGTGGGATCGGCAAGGGCGCGCATGACAGCGGTGATAGTGGTGGCTTCGATCATGTGATAAACATTAGCGAACACTAATTCATTAGTCAACACTAATTTAATGGCACCACTGCACCTGCTTGACTAACATATATCCCGTCGGTTATACGTCAGATCAATAGCCAACGGGTTATATGTTAATATGCCGGATGCCCACGACATGCTTTTCAGAACGCTCTCCGATCCGACCCGGCGGGCTCTCTTCGAACGGCTGTGCCGCGAAGGAGAGCAGACGGTGGGGGCGCTGACGGCTCACGCCGGAGTCTCGCAGCCGGCTGTCTCAAAGCATCTCGGCGTTCTGAAGCAGGCCGGGCTGGTAAACGACCGTCACGAAGGTCGTCAGACCCATTATAGAGCGCAGCTTGGCGCGTTGGCACCGCTGATCGACTGGACAAGACAGATGGGCGGGTATTGGGAGACCCGGTTTGACCACCTCGAAGATCTGCTCAAAAGGATGGATCAATGAACGAAACCGAAACGCTCTCCGTCATTGTCGAGCGGGATATCCCTTATCCGCCGGAAAAGCTCTGGCGCGCGCTCACGCAACCACACCTGATCGAAGAGTGGCTGATGAAAAACGACTTCAAGCCAGTCGAGGGCCACCGCTTCAATCTTCGCGGAGACTGGGGCGGCGTGCTGGACTGCGAGGTCCTCACTATCGATCCGAACAAGACGCTGTCCTACACCTGGAATTTCGAGCACGAGGATGCCGCTTACAATCTGAGGAGTGTGGTGACCTTTACGCTGACCCCAACAAGCACGGGCACTCACCTGCGCATGGAGCAGTCGGGCTTCCGGCAGGATCAGAGGCAGGCCTATGGAGGCGCAAAGAGCGGGTGGAAGGAGTTCTTCGCAAATCTGGAAAAAGTCTTGGAGCGGACGGAGTGAAGGCCGTCGCGACGGCCCGGCTCATTTTCAAAAGGAGGTATCATTGAACTGGAACAAATGGATACGACAGATCCACCGCTGGCTTTCGATCGCCTTTACGGCGACTGTCATTGCCAACTTCGTTGCGATGGGGATGGGAGAACCTCCCGCCTGGGTCGTTTATTCGCCACTGCCGCCGCTGTTCCTGCTCCTGTTCAGCGGGCTGTATATGTTCGTTCTGCCGTATGCCACCAAATGGCGCAGCGTGCGAAACACAAGCGGATGAGTAGTGAGCGCGACTTACCCCCCAAACACCACCGGTCTGCGCCGATTTCCTGGATCTCCAGCAGCAGCGCGATTGGATGCACGGCAAGACGATCCTGCGCGACGCCGACGAGCGCTCGGAGTCCCTGGAACTGCGTCTCAGATACGTTGCACGATTTGAGAAGCTGCTAACCCGACCGCAGGCGCAAGAGGTCCTGGAGATTCTCGGGCGCTACGGCCGCGACTGCATACCGATCCCGCGCCGAACCGAGCGGCATTACTGGTCGGTTTCCTGTCTGCCGTCGACTCCGGGCAAGGCGCTCGTTCGCGTCAATGCGAGCTGGATGGAGCTCCTCTCGCTCTATGCTGACGACGGGGGCATCCGCGCGCTATTCCTGGTGCACCTTTCCGATTTCACCACCGACCACTCACTCGATCAGGGCCGGGTGGACGAAGCGTTCCTTGAGCGCTGTGTCGTGACGCCGGAAGACGTCGGCTATTTCTTCCCCCGCGGCGAGGACATATTCGGCATCAAGGTCCGCGGCTGCTCCTCGATCGGCAAATTCCTCGCGGCGCCCCGTGCGTTGCGGGCCATCCGGGCGTTCAATCTGACGCACATGAACCGGGGCCGGAACGCCTATCAGGCGAGCCACTGCTACAGCCTGGCGGATCACATGCTGCGTGGTCCTATGCGCTGAGCGGCATCAGTCGCGCGATATGGACAGCCCCGCGAGAAGCGGAGCGTACGCGGCGAGCCTGCGGGATACGAACTCCGTGAAGAGCCGCACGCGCTTCGTCTTGCGTGTCTCCCCCTGTGTGAGAAGCCAGAGCGTTCCGTACATGTGCAGGTCGGTGCCCGGCACCCTCACCAGTAGGGGGTCGGCATCTCCGACGAAGCACGGCAGTGTCGTGATCCCGAGCCCTTGCCGTACAGCAACGATCTGCGCCTCGGCGTCCGTGGTCCTGAACGGAACCCCCGTGGTGCGAACCTCACCCTCGCTGGCCCAATCCGGAATTCCATGAATGCTTATGACGATCCACCGGATGGGATCAGGCGCGCCCGCACGCCATGCGGCTAGTCGATCGCGGGACATGTAGACGCCGCCGAACAGCTCCGGTCCCTTCAGGCCGTGAAGATTGAGCGGCAGGGTTTTGCGGTCGTAGACGACGCGGATCGCCACGTCGGCCTCTCGGTTGGTCAGATTTGCCAGCTCGCCGGACGACAAGATTTCCATCTCGATGTCCGGATGCAGACGCGCGAAATCGGCGAAGTCCGGCATGAGCAGGTGTGTCGCGAGGGGCGGTGCCAGCGTCACCCGCAGAAGCCCGCGCACGCTCTGGTCGCGCCCGAAGACGCGCGTCTCCAGCTGGTGCGACGACGCTTCCATCTGGTTCGCGAGCTCGAGGACCTCCTCGCCCGCAGCCGTCAGGCGGTAGCCCGAAGGCAGCTTTTCGAACATCTGCGCCCCGAGGCGTTCCTCGAGCTGGGCGATGCGTCGCAGCACGGTCGAGTGATTCACCCCGAGGCGCTCGGCGGCAGCCCGCACTGAGCCTCCGCGCGCGACGGCAAGAAAGTAGCGAACGTCATCCCAGTCGATCATGGTGCAATCCCGCACCGCGCGGTGCGCCTTCCAAAGCCCGTATCTAACACATCGAACAGCAGTACGGGCGGTCATCATAGCCTATGTCGACGAGCGCGGCCCAATTCCGAACGGCGGACACCGATCGTCGCGGCTGGCGTCAGTCGTCCAGCCGGATCGATTTCGCACCACCGATGTGCGCGCTTCCGCACTCAACGCCTGACGCCGGCGGACCCATTTCGAGGTTCTCGGAGGCAGACGCTGAACGACCAAAGACGACTGAAAGGAGAAGTCATGGGAAAGCTTGAGGGTAAGGTTGCAGTCATCACGGGTGGATCGAGCGGCATGGCGCTGGCGAGCGCCAAGCGGTTCGTTGAAGAAGGCGCCTATGTTTTCATCACGGGCCGGAGGCAGGAGGCGCTCGACGAGGCCGTCAAGCTGATTGGCCGGAACGTGACCGGCGTGCGCGGCGACGCGGCCAATCTCGACGACCTCGACCGCCTGTTCGATACGGTCAAGCGGGAAAAGGGCAAGATCGACGTCCTGTACGCGAGCGCCGGCATGGGCGAAGCCGTCCCACTGGGCGAGATTACCGAGCAGCACTTCGATGCGGCCTTCGACCTGAATGCGCGCGGCACGCTGTTTACGGTTCAGAAGGCGTTGCCGCTGTTCAACGATGGCGGATCGATCTTCATGACCGGGTCAGTTGCTTCGATCAAAGGTTTTCCTGGTTACAGCGTGTATGCGGCGAGCAAGGCGACGTTGCACGCATTCGCACGCGGTTGGCTCAACGAACTGAAGGGCAGGAATATCCGGGTGAACGTGCTGCACCCGGGGCCGATCGCCACACCGATGCAGGACCAGGTTCTCACCGAGGAGGCGAAGCAGATGTTCGAATCCCTGATCCCGCGGGGAAAGATGGGTCGTCCTGAGGAAATTGCGGCGGTCGCGCTGTTTCTTGCTTCAGACGATTCGAGCTTCGTGAATGGGGTGGAGTTGTCTGTCGACGGCGGCTTCTCGGCCATCTGAAATCGCGCCGGATCGCGGGAGGCGGCTGATCGGCGGGAACCAGCATGTCCAGTGGTTCACGGCAGGACGTCTACGCAAAGGTCGCCACAGCGGATAACCCAGCGCCGTTGAAGGCCGGGGAATCAATATCAACACGGATCGGAGAAGTATTATGAGCTATGCAATTGTAGGATTCGGTAAGATAGGCCAGGCTCTCGCCCACGCCTTCGCCCGTAAAAACATCGACGTGACCGTCGCGAGCCGCCGGCCGCCCGAGGCGTTGGCGCCGCAGGCTCGGGCGATTGGACCCACGGTCGTCGCCAAGTCGCTGCGGGATGCACTCGAGGCCGACACAATCATCTTGGCGGTCCCGTTCGGGGAGCATCGCGAGGTTGCGAAGGCCCTGCCGAGCTGGAAAGGCAAGACGGTCATCGACGCGACGAACGCGTTTCCAGTTCCCTGAAGAGCTGGACGGTCTCCCGTCCTCCGCCTTCGTCGCGAAGGCGTTCACCGGCGCCAAGCTCGTGAAAGGTTTCAATCACCTGGTTGCGGCCACCCTGGCTGCCGATCCGATCGTCGAGGGCGGCCACCGGGTCGTCTTTCTGTCGAGCGACGACGAGGACGCGATCGCTCCCGTGGCGGCCTTGGCCAAACAACTCGGGTTCGCACCCGTCAAGCTGGGAAAGCTCAACGAGGGTGGCGCGCTGGTGCACGCACGCGGCCGCACTTGGGGCCAGCTCATCTTCCAGGATTTGTTCAAGAAGGAGCAGTAATCGATCTACGACCGTGTGATCGACGCCGAGAACTGGTCGCGCGCTAACTTCTTCGAGCAGCGCGCGACCGAATATTTGAAGGCCACAAAGTCGCGAA